>CAMVMX010000032.1 GCA_947168665.1 uncultured Bacteroidales bacterium | reverse complement strand
TCAAAACACCCCGTTGTAATCCTGCAAAACCCTGTTTTCATTCCGAAAGGCCCTTTCGCAACCTGCGAAACCCTGTTTCGTTTTCAAAACACCCTTTTGCACCCCTGCAAAACCCTGTTTCAATTTCAAAATATACTTTCGCAACCTGCAACAGCCCTTTTCAAAACCAATTGGGGGTATTGCAGCACTGCAATGGCCGTTTTCAAAACTGTTTGGGGCAACAAAAGCCACGACCGCACGGATGCGGTCGCGGCTGGGATTGGTGCCGGTTATTGTTGCTTGGTGAGCGTGTAGGACTGACCGTTCCAGTTGAAGGTCATCTGCGTGCCGTCGATGGTGAACGTTGCGCTGCCACAGTTTTCTCCGGTGGTCAGGCTCTGCAGTTGCTCGATGTTACCGCTGCCGTTGGAGTAGGTGTATTTGCCTGCCATCGATAGCTGGTTGGAGCCAATCATGGTGTTGACGAGGGCCCGCTCGCTGGTGTAGAAGTTGAAAAGCACATCAACATAGTTGGCATCGCCGTACTGGCCGGAGGTGTAGCGCCAGTTGGTGCCGACGTAGGAGTTGTCGGTAGTCGAGCCGCCGCCATTGTTGCCGCCGTTGTTTTCCGTGTTGTTGGTGACGTTGTCGTCTTTGGTGCAGGCGACTGTCGTGCACAAGGCCAAGCCCATCAGGGCGGCCAGTGCGAATGTAAATATCCGTTTCATGGTGTTTTAGTTTTGCTGTTTGTGGAGAATTTGAACTGCTGGATTGCACACGCCGCTATTGAAGACGAGGCTCACGCCTTCGTTGACTTCGAAGGGCACGTGGTTGAGGGTCTCACCGGAATTGTTGACATTGGTGAGTTCCATATAACCGTTTTGCTGCGCCTCGTCAAAGGTATAAGTGCCACGGTACTCGCCGTTGGTGGTGTTGTCGTTGTTGTCGGTGGCGGTGTACCTGTAGGTTACATCGCTTGCGCCGAACTCGACCCACTCCTCGGAGCTGCCCATGTTGTACTCTGTGAGGTCTTTCGCGCCATGCCATTTGGTGTTGGCGATGGAACTCGTCGGGGTGTTATTGTTGCCGCCTCCGTTGTTGTTGCCACCGCCATTCTCGGTGCCCTCGTTTTTGTCGCCGCAAGCCACCATGGCGGTCATCGCAAAGGCAACCATCAGAATTGAAAACATTTTTTTCATAATGAAAAGAATTTAAATTTATAAAAGGGTTAATTAACGTGTGCATACAAAACCATTCCGCCCCACCGAAAGTTTGCGGCAAGTGCAGACAAATGAATTAAAAACAAAGAGGAAAACCTCCCGACGATTACTTGTGCAATTCGTGGGGGGGGTGACTATCAGTGAGTTATGAGCATTGTTCAGCATCGTCCCGTTTTCGTTTCACACTGCAAATATACACATTTCCCGCCACATGGGAAAATAATATTTCCATGGTATTGCGAAAAATGAGTATCTTTGCAACCGATAACAGCATAGCTATGGATAAGAAGGATAATGTCGAGAAACCACGCATCCACTGGACTTTGGCGCTGATACCGCTGGCGGTGCTGGTGGCGTTGCAGGTGCTTGTTATCAGGGAGTTTGGCTCCGATGCCCTCGACGGGGCGAGCCAGACGGCGCTGCTTGTGGCGGCGGCGGTGGCGGTGACGATGGGGATGGTGTTCTACAAGATGCCGTGGAAGAGCATCGACCACGCCATCTCGGACAATGTGCGCACCATCGGCGGCGCCATACTGATACTGTTCCTCATCGGTGCCGTGTCGGGCAGCTGGATGCTGAGCGGCGTGGTGCCGACGATGATATACTACGGCATGCAGGTAGTCTCGCCGTCGGTGTTCCTCTTCATCGCCTGCCTCATCAGCGCCCTGGTGTCGCTGGTGACGGGAAGCTCGTGGACCACCATCGCCACCATAGGCATCGCCCTGATGGGCATCGGCACGGCGCACGGCTACAGCGTGGGCTGGACGGCGGGCGCCATCATCTCCGGCGCCTACTTCGGCGACAAGATTTCGCCCCTTTCCGACACCACGGTGCTGGCCTCGTCGGTGGGCGAGGTGCCGCTGTTCAAACACATCCGCTACATGCTTATCACCACCGTGCCGTCGTTCTCCATCGCCCTCGTCGTGTTCCTCGTGGCGAGCCTGATGCATGCAGACGCAGCAGCCGTGCAGTCGGCGCAGTTTGCCGAAGGGCTGAAGAGCACCTTTGTCATCAGCCCGTGGCTGCTGCTGGTGCCCGTAGCCGCAGCGGCATTCATCGCCTTGCGTCTTCCGGCGGCCATCGTGCTGTTCCTCTCGGCTTTCATCGCCGGCGTGGTGATGCTCTTCACCCAGCCGGATATCGTGCAGCAAGTGGGCGACGGCAACACCTTCAAGGGACTGATGCTTTCCTACTATGGCGGCACGTCGCTGGACGCCGGCAACGAGGCACTCAGCAGCCTGGTGCAGACACGCGGCATGCGGGGTATGCTCAGCACGGTGTTCCTCATCTTCTGCGCCGCCGCCTTCGGAGGTGCGATGACGGGCACCGGCATGATACAGAGCCTCACCTCGGCCTTGGCCAAAGGCATCAGCGGCCGCCGCTCGCTGGTGTCGACCACAGTGGCCACAGGCCTGTTTGCCAACATGGTTACCGGCGACCAGTACCTGAGCATAGTGCTTACCGGAAACATATACAAGAAATTATACAAAGAGAAAGGCTTCGAGGGGCGTCTGCTTAGCCGCTCGACAGAAGACTCGGCCACGGTCACCTCGGTGCTTGTGCCGTGGAACACCTGCGGCATGACGCAGTCGCTCGTCCTTCATGTCCCCACGCTCACCTACCTACCCTACTGTTTTTTCAACATCATCTCGCCCCTGATGTCCATCACCATAGCCATGCTGGGCTACAAGATTTTCCGCACGGAAGACAATAAATAGGCCTGTCTGACGTTAATCTGACAAAAATATAATATGAAACTAATCAGAAAGATACTGAAAGGCGTGTCGCTCACGGCGGCGATGTTCGTGTTTCAGGCGTGCTACGGCACAATGGAGGATTACTACGACACCCAAGTCACTTTCCATGTGGTGGACGAAGACACTGGGGCACCAATGAAAGGAATCCGCATTATGGAATGTGAGCTTAACCCCAACGACTCTACAGTTGTTGGAGATTGTCGTTGGATAGCTGATTATACTGACGAAAACGGTATGGCCACAATATGGACGTACGATGGTATGCATCTTTTTTCCTTTGATGATACGAACTCGTTGTATACCTCTTTCGATACCATCATATACCCCAACAGTGTAGATACCGTCGAGATTGTGATGTCTAAGGCGGCAAAGTCGCTGACATGAACCTCGTCGCCAGTGCCCTCTTCCGTCGTTTCCGGGCCATGGAGACGCGGGTACACGAGCTGAACTATCTGTTTTGGGAGTGCACCACTCGCTGCAACCTGCATTGCCGCCATTGCGGCAGCGACTGCAAAGACTGCAGCGGCGAGAAGGATATGCCTTTCGACGATTTCCTGCGTGCCTTCGACACTATCCCCGAGGCCGAGCGGGCGCCGCACTTCACGGTGGTGATTACCGGCGGCGAGCCGATCCTGCGGCCCGACCTGCCCGAGATTGGCAGGACCCTAAGAAAACGCGGTGTGGGATGGGGAATGGTCAGCAACGGCTGGCTCTACGACGAGGAGATGCACCGGCGGCTGATAGCTGCGGGCATGGGCTCGTTGACCATCAGCCTCGACGGCATGCGGGATGACCATGACTGGATGCGCGGTCGGGCAGGCAGTTACGAGCGTGCCCTGAATGCCATAGCCCTTGCGGCGCGGCAGCCCCGACTTAACTTCGACGTGGTCACCTGCGTCAACCAGCGTAACCTGCCTCACCTGCAGGAGATACACGACACCTTGGCGGCGTTGGGCGTTGGGCAGTGGCGCATATTCACTATAATACCCATCGGGCGAGCCCTCGACGAAGCAGAGTTGCACCTCGGCAACGAGCAGTTCGTCAGCTTGATGGACTTTATCGCTGACAAGCGTAAAACGCGTCCGACGCCGATGAACGTCACCTTCAGCTGCGAAGGCTATCTTGGCCAGTACGAATGCAAGGTGCGGCAGACGCCATATTTCTGCCATGCTGGCATCAACATCGCCTCTGTACTTATCGACGGCACCATCTGTGCCTGTCCCAACATCGACCGCAAGCGTTTCGCCCAGGGCAACATCTACAGCGACAACCTGTGTGAGGTGTGGCAGACGCGCTTCGAGCCTTTCCGCAACCGCGAGTGGGCGCGGCAGGGTTTGTGCAAAGACTGCAAGGCGTTCAAGAACTGCCTCGGCAACGGAATGCATAACTGGCATGGCGACGGTACGTCGCCCATCAACTGCCACTATAGGAAGTTGAAAACTGAAAGTTGAAAGTTGAAATTTGGGGGCGGGAGCCGGTCAAGGTCTTTATATCCCCTTGACTACGGAATCTGTTAACTTCCTTGTGTGATGAAAGGTTAAAAATGAAATAATTTGGTCAGTTTATAAAAAGTGCGTATCTTTGCAGCGTGAAATAAAGTGATTTATTATGATGAACGCAACGCAAATAACTCCAACGCAGATGCATCTGCTCAAGCTCTTTTCATTCGACAAGAGCGAAAGCCGCGCTTTGGAAATCAAGGACGTGC
This sequence comes from uncultured Bacteroidales bacterium, assembly GCA_947168665.1. GTDB lineage: Bacteria > Bacteroidota > Bacteroidia > Bacteroidales > P3 > Colimorpha. The sequence goes on along the minus strand of CAMVMX010000032.1, from coordinate 462 downwards.
TGATGCGATACTTCCAAGGCCGCCTCGATGCTGAGTCCGATCGTTTGTGGGACGAGGGTGTGCTTGACCAAGAGCGACTTGAGGAGCTACGGAACAAAGACCTTCACGCCAAAGCATGAAACTCGTCCTCGACACAAACAGTCTGATACAATGTGTATCGCGCCGCAGTCGCTACCACGCCCTGTGGCTGTCGTTCATTGACGGCCGCAATCATTTGTGCGTCACAACCGAGATTCTGAACGAATATATCGAGATACTCCAACGAGAGACATCCGAGACTTTCGCTTCATTGGTACTGGAGGTTATTCTCAACAACCCACATACACTGTTCATCAATACATTCTACAAGTTCAACCTGATAATTGCCGACCCCGACGACAACAAGTTTATCGATTGCGCGGTGGCGGCTCAAGCCAAATATATCGTCACCGAAGACCGCCACTATGACGTGCTCCGCGAGGT
>CAMVMX010000031.1 GCA_947168665.1 uncultured Bacteroidales bacterium | reverse complement strand
GTGGCGGATTGCAAATCCGCCACAACAGATAAATGTGGAGGTCGTGGATGTATGACATTGTAACGGATTAAAAAAATCCGAGACTATACTGTGGCGGATTGCAAATCCGCCACAACAGAAAATAGGATGCAATTTTTAGGATGCAACTTTTGCCAGAACTTTGTGGACCAATAAAAAGATTGTACTTGGCAAAATCTACCAACACATCTGACAATGGTCCTATATTCCTGACTGTTAATCTATTCATTTTAAAAACCCGTTTTTTCCTTTCTGCAAAGATACATTTTTTTTTGAAATACTATAACTATTTCTGAACTTGAGACCAGTGAAGAGAAACGTATATCTGCAAGGTTTTTCTACATAATCCACTGCCCCGAATGTCTTCAAAGTCATATACAGTCAAACTTGCAGCAGAAATGTAATATTATTACGTTTTCCGCGTTATGGTGGTGATTTACAATGATAATGATAGTAGATGAAGAGATATGTATATATAGGTTTGGGGCTGCTGTGTGTGGGGTTGGGAGCGCTGGGCGTGGCCGTGCCGGGGCTGCCCACCACCCCCTTTCTGTTGCTGGCCTCGTGGCTGCTTTACCGTTCGTCGCCACGGCTGCAGCGGTGGCTGCTGGCCTCGTGGTTAGGGAAGTATATCCGCTCGTATAACCGGCGCGGGGGGATGACGGTGGCGCAGAAGATAGGTGCCGTGGGGATGATGGTCGCGATGGTGGCCCTCTCCACATGGGTGTTTATTCCCGCCGGGTCGGTGGCCCGCATCATCGTGCCCGTGGCCGGGGCGGTGGGGGCGCTGACGGTCATATTTGCGGTGCCCAACGCCAAATCCGACGATTGAACATCGCGGTTGGCGGGCGAGAATCTGTTTCGAGATGGGTTCTGCAGATGTTTCAACGAGAGGATGCTCCCGGAACATGACGGTGGCGGCCAAAGAGTGCCGACACGGCCAAAGGCTTCCTATAGTCTTCTGATGTCCTTGTGGCCTACATGTCTGCAGCATGGCAAACCGCCAAACGGGGATGGCCACCGTGTCCGTCCCCTCATGCAAAGATAATTAAATTTGTCTATTACATTTTTATTGCCTAACTTTGCATTTTAATTCCGTACATGCTGACATATTATAAATAATTATAAAACAACACATAAAAAGAAACAACATGAAAACAAGACAGTATTTTCTTCTGGCCGGGCTGACCCTGCTGGCCTTGACCGGCTGCAAAAAGGAGAACACCTCATCGACCGATGACGGTGTGCGCATGACAAAACACAAAGTTGTCATCACATCACCCATCCGCAACATGGTAATAGATGCTGATTACAAATGGGTGGATGGCAAACTGAAGAGCGTCCATACTGATATGAATGGCACTGCCATCGACGAAGTCTACACCTACGACGGCGACAACCTCATTGAAACAAACTACGATGAAGGCACTTCGATGTGGTATTATACCTACGACAGCCAGAACCGCCTCAAAACCTACTGCAATATCCGTGAAGGCGACACCACCGAAACGGGCGAGATTATATCCTGGACTGACGACGGTCATGTGAAGGAGTTTAAACAACACTTCACAGATAATGGTATAGAAAGACGCCACATCGCAGAATGGAAAAACGGCGATCTGGTAAAATGCACCACCTACACCTATCCCGATCTCGACACCACTGTCAGCGAATATGAATACGACCAGTACATCAACTCCCATCAAGGATTCCCGCTGGCCACTGGCATCTCCTCCGTCTGGAATCTGGCAAATACCTCTTCACACCACAACGTCATCACCGACAGCGAAGCTGTGAAGTACAGCAACAACCGACTCATCTACACTGGACCCACCGACCCCTCAGGGGCAATAAAGACTTATAGTTACTTCACTTATAGCGACGGCACAGGCGCCGACCAGGTGACCGAATAAACATCGCGAAAAGGGTGTCTGTTCAAAAAGAGCCGACGCCCTTTTTCAATCTAAAAACCTCATTCGATGAAAGCAAAGACCAATATTTTCCTGTTGACAGCCCTCGTCATGGTCTGCGTGGCGATGGTTTTGTCATGCCGCAAATCGGCAACTGAGCAGGTGGCTCCTATCGTTCCCGAAGCCGACGCCAGCCAGTTTGTGTCCATCACCGACGTGGTGCCCGACGCCATTTTGGAAATCCGCTATTACAGCACCTACAACTTTGTGGGTACCCGCGTCGACGGTTACGAGGCCCCCAAAGCCCTCCTCACCAAAACCGCCGCCGACAGCCTCCGCGCCGTGAGCGACGAGCTTCGAGCCCAAGGCTACTGCCTGAAGATATACGACTCCTACCGCCCGCAGATGGCAGTTGACCATTTTGTGCGCTGGGCTGCGGACTTGGCCGACACTGCCATGAAGCCCTATTTCTATCCCAATGTTGACAAGGCGGTGCTGTTTGACGAGGGCTATATTGCCGCCCGCAGCAGCCACACCCGCGGTTCGACGGTCGACCTCACATTGGTCAACATGGCCACAGGACGGGAGGTGGACATGGGCGGGGTGTTCGACTGGTTCGGTCCCGAGAGCCATCCTGACTGCGGAGGCGACCCGCTCACCGGCACCTACCGCCCCAACGACACCATCACCGCCGCACAGTTTGCCAACCGCATGCTGTTGCGCAAAGCCATGATCAACCACGGCTTCAACCCCCTCGATGTGGAGTGGTGGCATTTCACCCTCGCCGGCGAGCCTTTCCCTGACACCTACTTCTCCTTCCCGGTGAAGTGAGCGGACTGTGTCAGTGTGCGAATGGCTGACGCGTCTGGATTAAGCTAACGAGTCAAAGCCTGGGTCAGATTTCCGACCCAGGCTTTGACTCATTAACGCATTAGCACATTAGCACATTTCTTTATTTTAAAAGCCCGCGGTCGGACAATAAAAAAGGCTTTCCTGCGTTATAGGAAAAAACATCACTTATGATAGTCACAACCACCCCGACCGTTGAAGGTCATCAGATTGTTGAATACCACGGAGTCATATTCGGCGAAGTGATATCGGGCATCAATTTCGTAAAAGATTTCTTTGCTGGCATCCGCAACATTGTGGGCGGACGGTCCAACTCGTATGAAGAGGAGCTGACCAAGGCGCGGACCAACGCCATGGCCGAATTGGAGCAGCGTGCCGCCCGCTTGGGGGCCAACGCCATAGTGGGCGTCGACATCGACTATGAGGTGTTGGGCAACGACAACGGCATGCTCATGGTCACCGCCTCCGGCACAGCCGTCACCATCCGTTAATCAAACACTATCCCGATATGGACGCGAAAGAATACATTGAACTCAACAAGGACCGTTTCATCGACGAACTCTTCTCCCTAATCCGCATACCCTCCATCAGTGCCGAGTCCGAGCACCGGACTGACATGTTCGTCTGCGCCGAGCGGTGGCGCGAGCTGCTGGTGAATGCCGGCGTGGACCGCGCCGAGATTGTCACCACCACGGGCAATCCCCTCGTCTTTGCCGAAAAGGCTGTCAGTCCGTCGGCCAAGACCGTGCTGATTTACGGCCACTATGACGTCATGCCCGTCACGCCGCTGGAACTGTGGCACACCGACCCCTTCGAGCCTGTGGTCAAAGACGGGCGCATCTGGGCCCGCGGCGCCGACGACGACAAAGGCCAAAGTTTTATGCAAGCCAAGGCCTTCGAGACCATGATGGCAATCGGCGCCCTGCCCTGCAACGTCAAGTTCCTGCTGGAAGGCGAGGAGGAAATCGGCTCGCCCGCCTTGAAACTGTGGCTCCAGGAGCCTAAGAACAGGGAACTGCTGAAGGCCGACATCATTCTGGTGTCCGACACCGACATGGTGAGTCCCGACGTGCCCAGCATCACCACCGGCCTGCGCGGCCTGGTGAAGTTCGAGATGCGTGTCACCGGCCCCGACCACGACCTGCACAGTGGAGATTTTGGCGGCACGGTGTCGAACCCCGTCAATGTGCTCAGCTGGATGATTGGCACCGTGCTCGACAAGGACGGCCACATCACCATCCCCGGCTTCTACGACGACGTGCTGGTGTGCAGCGCCGAAGAGCGCGAGCTCATCAACCGCGCACCCCACAGCGACGAGGAGTACCGCAAGAGTGTGGGCGTAGACCATCTGCACGGCGAAAAAGACTACACCACCCTCGAGCGCATCGGCATCCGCCCCACTTTCGACGTGTGCGGCATCCAGGGCGGCTACAGCGGCGAGGGGTTCAAAACCATCATCCCCTCCGTGGCCTGGGCCAAACTCTCGTTCCGTCTGGTGGCCAACCAGGACCCCGAGCGCATAGCACGGCTGGTCGAGAACTATTTCCGCTCCATTGCGCCCGAAAGCGTCAAACTCGACTTCACCTTCTACGAAAAAGGCATGCCCTACGTCTGCCCCATCGACCTCCCCGCCTACCGCGCCGCCGAACAGGCGTTCCGAGACACCTATGGTCTCCAGCCCATCCCCGCCCACAGCGGCTGCTCCATCAGCATCGTCAGCGACTTCGAGCAGGCCTTGGGACTGAAGACCATCCTCATGGGATTCGGCCTCGGAGCCGACAACATCCATGCCCCCAATGAGAACTACCGCCTCGACCGCTTCTTCAAAGGCATCGAGACCGCCGTGGCCTTCTTCGGCCATTATGCACAAATTTGAATCCCCCACCCTATCGACAAATCATCAAAACGAACAAACATATTTTTGCTTATGAAAGACGTAAAGAGCTACATTGAAGCCAACAAAGACCGCTTCTTAGAAGAACTGTTCGAACTTATCCGCATCCCCTCCATCAGTGCCGAGCAGGAGCATAAGCCCGACATGGTGCGCTGTGCCGAGAAATGGAAGGAGTTCCTCCTCAAAGCCGGCTGCGACCGTGCCGAGGTGATGCCCTCCGCCGGCAACCCCGTCGTCTATGGCGAGAAGATTGTCGACCCCGCCAAACCCACCGTGCTGGTCTATGGCCACTATGATGTCATGCCCGTGGCCCCCCTCGAGCTGTGGAAGACCCAGCCCTTCGAACCCGTCGTCAAGGACGGCAAGATCTGGGCCCGCGGCGCCGACGACGACAAGGGGCAGAGCTTCATGCAGGCCAAGGCCTTCGAATTTATGGTCAAGACTGGCCAGCTGCCCTGCAACGTGAAGTTCATGCTCGAAGGCGAGGAAGAAATCGGTTCCCCCAGCCTCTACGGTTTCTGCGAGGAGCATAAAGACATGCTCAAAGCCGATGTCATCCTGGTGTGCGACACCAGCATGATTGCCCCCGATGTGCCCAGCATCACCAGCGGCCTGCGCGGCCTCTGCTATTGGGAAGTCGAGGTCACCGGCGCCAACCACGACCTCCACAGCGGCATCT
>CAMVMX010000030.1 GCA_947168665.1 uncultured Bacteroidales bacterium | reverse complement strand
ACCAACAACGAGTTCGGTTTCGACTACCTGCGCGACAACATGAGCCGCAACCCCGAAGAATTAGTGCAGCGGGGCCACAACTATGCTATCGTCGACGAGGTGGACTCGGTGCTTATCGACGATGCCCGTACCCCTCTCATCATCAGCGGCCCCACGGGCAAGGACGATGAAGACCAGGAGTTCGACCGTTTCAAGCCGGTGATTGAGAAGCTCTACAACGCCCAGCGGAATCTGGTGACCAAAGTGCTGGCAGACGCCAAAAACGGACTTGCGGCCAATCCCGACCCCAAACCCGAAGAGGAACCCGCCAAACTGTTGCTGCGCGCCTATCGCGGCCTTCCCAAAAGCAAAGCCCTCATCAAGTTCCTCAGCGAGACGGGCATGAAAGCCATCCTGCAGCGCACCGAGAATTTCTACATGCAGGAGCAGAACAAATACATGCATATTATCGATGACGACCTGTACTTCACCATCGACGAGAAGAACCGCACTGTGGAGCTGACCGAAAAGGGTATGGACTTCCTCACCGGACTGGGCGAGGACCGCAACTTCTACCAGCTGCCCGACATCGGAAGCATGATAGCAGAGCTGGAGCACGAAAACCTCACCCCCGAGGAGAAGGCAGCCAAGAAGGAGAAGATATACAACGATTTTGCCATACAGAGCGACCGCGTACACACGGTGGACCAGTTGCTGAAGGCCTACACCCTTTTTGAGAAAGACATCGACTACATTGTGGATGAGAACAAGCAGGTGAAGATTGTGGACGAGCAGACGGGCCGTATCATGGAGGGCCGCCGCTGGAGCGACGGTCTGCACCAGGCCGTGGAAGCCAAGGAGAACGCCAAGGTGGAGGCGGCCACACAGACCTACGCCACCATCACGCTGCAGAACTATTTCCGCATGTACAAAAAACTGGCCGGCATGACAGGTACGGCAGAGACCGAGGCGGGTGAGTTCTGGGACATCTACAAGTTGGATGTGGTGGTGATACCCACCAACAGACCCATCGCCCGTATCGACATGGACGACATGATTTACAAGACCAAGCGCGAGAAGTACAAAGCCGTAATCGACGAGGTGGAACGCCTCATCGGAATTGGACGTCCCGTGCTGGTGGGTACCACAAGCGTCGAAACCTCGGAGCTGCTCAGCAAGATGCTCAAGATGAAACACATCGAGCATAGCGTCCTCAACGCCAAACTGCACCAGAAGGAGGCTGAAATCGTAGCCCACGCCGGTGAGCCCGGACATGTGACCATCGCCACCAACATGGCAGGCCGTGGTACCGACATCAAGCTCAAGGGCGGAGTGCGCGAGGCGGGCGGTCTGGCCATCATCGGCACTGAGCGCCACGAAAGCCGCCGTGTGGACCGCCAGCTGCGTGGCCGTGCCGGCCGTCAGGGCGATCCCGGCAGCAGCCTCTTCTTCGTGTCGCTGGAGGACGACCTGATGCGTATTTTCGGGTCGGACCGCATAGCCAGCGTCATGGACCGCATGGGACTGCAGGAAGGCGAAGTCATCCAGCACTCCATGATTACCCGTCAGATTGAGAAGGCTCAGAAAAAAGTGGAAGAGAACAACTTCGGTATGCGCAAACGCCTGCTTGAATACGACGACGTAATGAATAACCAGCGCACCGTCATCTACAACAAACGCCGCAATGCCCTATATGGCGACCGCCTGAGCATCGACATCAGCAATATGTTTTATGACACCTGCGCGCTCATCTACGACGACGCTGCCCAAAACCATGACTGGGAAGGCTTCAAACTCGAAATGATACGCGTCTTCGCCCTCGAAGTGCCTTTCACCGAGCGCGAATTGTTCAACGCCCGCCACGATGATGCCGTCCAGAAACTTTACGACATGGTATACTCTACCTACAAAGAGCGCATGCAACGCATCAGCGACTTGGCCTATCCTTTCATCAAACGCATCTATGAGAACACCCGCTATGTCAATGTGGCCTTCCCCATCACTGACGGCAAGAAGACCCTCAATGTGGTAACTCCGGTCAAGAAATCATACGAGAACAAAGGACGCGAAGTGCAGCTCAGCATCGAAAAGGGCATCACCCTGGCCATCATCGACGACCTTTGGAAAGACCACCTACGCGAACTGGACGAACTGAAAACCAGTGTACAGAATGCCTCATACGAACAGAAAGACCCGTTGCTGATTTACAAGTTCGAAAGCTTCAATCTCTTTGAGAAAATGCTCCTGGAGATCAACCGTGAGATTTCGTCATTCCTGATTCGTGCCAGTCTGCCTGTCAAGGAGGACGAAGACATGAAAGAAGCCCACCAGCCCAAACGCGACAACCGCAACCTCAAAGCCAGCCACGACAACACTGCCACCGAAACCCAACGCGCTATGGACCGTGCAGCCAGCCAGCAGACCGGCGAGCGGCCCAAACCACAGCCGGTGCATGTAGAGAAAAAAGTGGGTCGCAACGACCCCTGTCCCTGCGGAAGCGGCAAGAAATACAAAAACTGCTGCGGCAAAGACCTTGACTAATCACACAATCATCAACCAACACCTCAAAACCATGGACACAGTAACCTTGGGCAAAAGCGGACTCATCGTCCCCAAAAACGGTTTCGGAGCGCTCCCCATCCAGCGCATATCCACCGCCGAGACCGTCCACTTGCTCCACAAAGCCCTCGACCACGGAATGTACTACTTCGACACTGCCCGATTCTATACGGACAGCGAGGAGAAACTCGGCACCGCTTTCGCCGACCGGCGCGACAAAGTGATTATCAGCACCAAAACTGGTGCCACTCGCGTCGAAGACTTCTGGCAGCATCTCGAAACCAGCCTCCGCCTCCTCCGCACCGACTACATTGACCTCTACCAATTCCACAACCCCTCCTTCTGCCCCAAACCCGGTGACAGCACCGGCCTTTACGAAGCCATGCTCCAAGCACGCCAGCAAGGCAAAATACGTCATATCGGCATCACCAACCACCGGCTGGCCGTAGCCCACGAGGCTATCGACAGCGGTCTCTACGAGACCCTCCAGTTCCCCTTCTCCTACCTCGCCAGCGACCAGGAAATGGCTCTCGTCGACAAATGCAAAGCCAACAACATAGGCTTTATAGCCATGAAAGCATTGGCCGGAGGCCTCATCAACCATGCCGCCACAGCCTACGCCTACATAGCGCAATTCCCGCACGTCGAACCCATCTGGGGCATACAACGCGAAAGCGAACTCAATGAATTCATCTCTTTCCAAGAAAACCCGCCCACGCTCACTGACGATATGCGCCGCCGAATTGAGAAAGACCGGGCTGAACTCTGCGGCGATTTCTGCCGTGGCTGCGGCTATTGCCAGCCCTGCCCTGCCGGAATCGAAATAGAGAGTTGCAACCGCATGTATCTCTTCCTCCGCCGCGCCCCCTACAACGTATACCTCACCGATGAATTCTACGCCAAAATGCAGCAGACCAAACAATGTCTCCAGTGTGGGCAGTGTCGCTCCAAATGCCCTTACAACCTTGACACCCCAAACCTCCTCAAACGCAACTACGACGACTTCATGGAACATTGGGCCCGCAAGCAAGAACTCAATCCTTGACACCACCATCCCTCCGTGTGTGGCTGCCAATATGTGGCAGCCACACGGGGGCTAAAGTGCTGCAACGAAGCACAAAGCCCCTCATACCGCCAAATCACAAGACCTCCTTGTGAAAGGTCACGAAACAAAACAAAAACAATCAAAAACAACAGACTATGAAACGACTATTACCTATCCTATTCCTCTTCGCCATCCTGGCCACCAGCTCCTGCCAGAAAACCGACACCATTAACTGCACCATATACTGGCAGCTCTATACACAAGCCAAATATATCACTTACGACAACATCCAGCAAGCCTTTCAGGAAACATTCTTTGGCTACTACCCCCGTCTTAACGACAACACTGTCCGGGCCGACAACACCACCCGGAACGATGTACGTTCACTTGCCCGCAAGCTCGCATCCATGGCCGACAGCAAACTCAACGGCACCACCGATCCCGCTGACAACAACCCTATCGAAGTGCGGCTATTCATAAACTACAACAACTCCTATACAGAAGAAGTATGGAGCAAAACCTACTAACCCATGCCCGTTCAACCGGACTGACGGCATCCCTGCTGCTGACCCTCCTGCTCTCTACTCCCACCCTCGCACACTCCATCCCGCTGCCCCTCGCCGACAATCCACCCGGAACAGACTCCGCTGTAGTTACCACCCACCTCGACACCGTCGACCCTACCGATGGCTGCATCTCTTTGCGCGAAGCCATCATCCACACAATTAACACTCCTGGAGGTGGGTCTATTACTTTCAACCTTCCCTCTGGCACCCCCACCACCATCCAACTGAATGACACCCTGCCCGTAATCCGCAACACTACCATCCACATCAATGGTCGCAATAACGGGTCAGCGGGCGGCACCATCACCATCAGCGGCAACGACACAACTCTCATCTTCTCAGCCTATAATGCCACACTCATCCTTGACAGCCTTACCCTCGCCCACGGTCTCTCTCATGGCCCCGGCGGAGCCATCCGCTGCTACCAAACACACCTCACCCTCCGCTGCTGCACCCTGCACCACAACCAAGCCTCGCACGGAGGCGCCATCTACTGCGGAAGCGACCCACCCCGATTGTCGCACGTTACTATTGCCGACTGCCACTTCCATCATAACCAAGCCATCCAAGGTGGAACACTTTTTCTATACAACTGCGATACCTCATTCCTCAAACATACTACCTTCACCCAAAACACCGCCCAGACCCTCAACACCCTGCACAGCCATGGTGGAGCCATCCTCATCCAATCCACACCATGCTTGATTGACAGCTGTCGCCTCACACACAACCATGCCATCCAACGAGCAGAATCATACTATGCACACAGCTATGGTGGAGCAATTTCGGCACAAAATAGCCAACTCTGGCTAACCAACACCACGCTCGACAGCAACAGCACCGTCGTCACTCGCGCAGGGGCCGACCTCGGCGGCGCGCTATATGCCCAAAGCAGCAACCTTTACATCAACAATTGCTCTTTCAACAGTGACACCTGTTGGGGTAAAGGCGGAGCCATTTATACCTCCGGCTCCGCCGCTACAGCCTCGATTATCCTCACCCGCAGCACCCTCAGCCTCTGCCACACCCACACCGGGCAAGGTGGAGCCATTTGCCACGAAAGCACATCTCCCCTCTTCATTGACAACTGCACCTTCAGCCATAACAGCACCGACATGGGTGGAGCGATTCTACTCCAAACCGGAAGCGGCACCTCGAATATAACCAACAACACCTTTGCCAACAACAGGGCCGACATTTCCAACCAAGGCGGCGCCATAAACATCCGAGGAGGCAGCATCCAACTCGTCAATAACCTCTTCGTCAGCAACACCGCAGGAGCATCCGTACAAGACGTCCGCATATACAATGGCCTGACGACCAACACATACAACAACATCTGGCACACAATCAGTGGATCTCCCACCATATCCCAAAACAACCTCACTATCGATCCATCCACCCCGCCCCAAGTTAATTCAGACACAGATGGTCTCCCTCTGCCAGCCACACTACCCGTCCAAGGAGTGACACACACCATCTACCCTCCGCTTGCTAACACAGTCGCTGCCACAACAGGTATTTCAACCGCTCATAGCGTCGACTACACCTCGTCCGCGCACCTCCTCGCCTCCACCTGGATAGACAACCCGACCAACACTCCAGCATCTTACATTCTCATTCCCGATTCTCTCGACCAGACAGGCCTCTCCAGATCCAGTAACAACAACGCCGTTGGAGCCGTCATTTATCGCCCGTCAGCAACCGTCCACATATCACTCACGGCTTGCGATACCCTCCATTGGCGAGGGAGAACGCTCTCTGCCTCCGGTGACTACTACGACACTGTTCCAAACGAGAATCTTTGGGACAGCATCTACCACCTCCACCTCACAATCCTCCACGGAACACACAATATTGAGGTCCAATCCGCATGTGAGCAGTTCACATGGCACAACAACACCTACACTGAGACCGGCACATACACCTA
>CAMVMX010000029.1 GCA_947168665.1 uncultured Bacteroidales bacterium | reverse complement strand
TGTCAACATGGTCCGCAAACTGATTGTACGCTAAGCTTTCCAAGCCTGAACATAGTGATGGCGGGCGGCCCTTCGGGCCGCCCGCCATCCATTTTTTGCCCCCACAAAAGCAACATGCTATTAGTCAACCAATTAAGAACAATACTTACCATCTGCTCATACTTCACCCTAACTCCGATACTTCGACCCCATTTCGCTCACATTTAGACGGCATATCATCTGTCGCCCGCCAAACAACCGGGTGCCGCCCTCTGCCCACCCGCCGGCGGGGGAACGGGGTAAGGGCAAAACGGCTTCGAAAACGGAGGACGGGAGCCGCCAGAAACGGCAAAACCACAACTCAAGGAAATGGAAAAAGGCATTCTGACGCATTACAGGCCGCATACAATAATCGCCACAGCGCAAACAATGATACAAGAAGTTACTAAAAAAAGCTTATGCTCAATTATTTACAGCACGACCGCGACGCGGGAAAAACCACTCGTAATAAAAAAAATGATGTTAAAAATTTAATATTAGTGTGACTTTTTTTTTGCTATTTGAATATAAAATAGTATACTTGCAAATTGAACTGAATTGGAAGATTGTTACTCATAGCATTCAAACACAATTATTTATTGATGATTCGAGTGACAATGCCGCCAAAACAGAGGAAAGAGAGAGACAGGACCCCAAAAAACGCAACGGGAAGACACTACCCTTGCAGAAAACTAAAAAAGAAGCAAAGACACATTTATTTTATATTACTAAAATCTTATTATGCAAAAACATTACAAACTATTGTTTCTCGTGGCGATACTATTCGCCCCGTGGGCAATGCGTGGGCAATTCCTGGAGACATGCGCCTTCAACACAGGAGTTGACACGTCGCGCTGGATACAGCTGTCCAGCCCGTCCTATGTTTGGTCGTCCTACACTGACGACTCCTATTCGAACACCCTGAACCTCGGCTTCACGTTCACAATAGACGGGGTGCCGTACACGACGTTCTCGGTGAGTTCGAATGGTATTTTCAATCTGGGTGGCGGAGCCGTCGGTACCACTGTCGGCGGACAGTTCACCTCGTCGTATTACACCACCTCGCTGCCCAAGATTTGCGGCATTGCCCGCGACCTGGGTACAGGCTACAACGGCCATGTGCGCTACCAGCTCGTCGACCCGGACCCGAATGTCGATTCCGACCGAGTCTTTGTATGCGAGTATGCCATGGGCCCAACTTGGGGCGATGACTACTCCGCCGACGTCAAATGGCAGGTGCAGCTGCATGAAAACGGTGGCCGGATAGTCATCGTGTACGGGCCGCAGGTTCCGTCAACAACCCCCTCCAGTTTCCAGATTGGCATCGGCCTGGCAGCCGACGACATTATGATCATCAATCCTACTTCCAATACCCCTGTCTACAGCAACGGCCCGTATGAGAGCACTTTCTCCACATGGCCCGGCGCCAGTCGCTACTATGAATTGACCCCCTCGGTTGTCACCTGTCCTAAACCCATAGCGGCCAGGGTTGACAACATTACCAACAATACTTGCGATTTCCATTGGACCGACACCACACTGACCACTGAATGGCTGGTGAGAGTCACGACCGGATCTACGATTTTTGACACTTTGGTGTATGACACCGCGATCAGCTTCAACAATCTGCTGACCAACACTGAGTATACAATGTCTGTTGCCAGCGTGTGCGGAATGGACGACACGAGCCTGTGGCGCAATGTGACGTTCCGCACCCCCTGCGGTACTTTGGCCACAATGCCGTTTACCGAAGGATTCGAATCGGCCGAATTGGGCTCGTCGACGAGCGGCACGTTTGTCACCTGCTGGACGAGACTGAACAACGGCTCCAGTTATTATGGCTATCCCTATGTGTCCAGCACATCCAGCTATTGCCACAGCGGCATACGTGGACTGTACTGGTACAACTCCACCACCACCGGCACCTACGGCGACTATCAGTGTGTGATTCTGCCGCCGGTGGACACCTCGATTCAGGTCAACACCCTGCAACTCTCGTTCTGGGCCAAGACCACCTCGACATCTTATAATCCCACCCTCTTCGTAGGCGTGCTGACCGACGCCAACGACATCAACACGTTCCAGACCGTGGCCACCCTGAATGTGAACAACAACACCGCCTGGGACCAGTATACCGTCGACTTAAGTTCCTACACTGGAGCGGGCCAGTTTATAGCCATCCGCGCCAACCGTCCCGGCTCGTCGTGGTACATCGGCTTGGATGATGTGATGCTTGACTTCATCCCCACCTGTCCCGCTGTCGACAGCCTTGCGGCCAGAGCCATCACGACCAGCTCAGCCCGCATCGAATGGGACGAGCAGGACACCGCCACCACTTGGAACATCGAGTATGGCCCCACGGGGTTCAATCCCGGCACGGGTACCACTCTGACTGCCACTACTGACACCTTCACCATTGCCGGGCTGCTGCCTAACACCACCTACGACGTGTATGTTTTGCCCGTATGCTCAGACAACCTCAGTGGCAGAGCTTCGATCACATTCCGCACCAACTGCATCGGCCTCGACACCCTCCCCTATATAGAGGACTTCGAAGGACAACCGACAGGCGGCTCACAGAACACCACATTCCTTGAATGCTGGCGTCGCCTCAACAACGGCTCCAGTTATTTTGGTTACCCCTATGTTTCCAGCAGCGCAATCTATTCGCACAACACTGGCACGAAAGGTCTGTATTGGTACAACACAACCACCGCCAGCACTTACGGCGACTATATGTGCATCGCACTGCCAGGCGTTGACACGTCTGTCTACCCCATGAACACCCTGCAGCTGACGTTCTGGGCACGCTCATCCTCTACCTCCTACAACCCCACCTTTCAAGTCGGTGTCATGACCGACCCCAATGACTACAGCACCTTCCAGCAGGTGAGTTCCATCAATGTGGGCAACTCCACCGCCTGGGGCGAATATGTCACCACCTTCGAGGACTATACCGGCACAGGTTTCTATCCCGCCATACGCACCACCCGCGCTTCGTCGTCGTGGTACTGCTACATGGACGAGATACGGCTTGAGGAGATTCCCGACTGCCCGCATGTGCAGGACCTCGCCGCCACCCGCATGACCTCCAACAGCGCCCGGCTGAGCTGGGATGAGGACGGCACCGCCACCAGCTGGACTGTCGAGTACGGCACCACCGGCTTCACCCGCGGCACCGGCACTACCGTCACCGCCACCGCCGACACCCTGGTACTCACCGGCCTGAACAGCGGCACGACCTACGATGTATACGTCACACCCGAGTGCAGCGGCACGGCAATCGAAAGTTTTGTCCAGTTCACGACCCTCTGCAACTACCTCGACTCGCTGCCCTACTATGAGGACTTTGAGAATGCCACAACCGGCGGCACCTACAGCCACAACTTTGTGCCCTGCTGGACACGCCTCAACAACGGCACTATGTACTTCGGCTACCCCTACGTTTCCTCCAGTTCATCATACAGCCACAACGGCGGAACCAAAGGTCTCTACTGGTACAACACCACCACCGCTGCCACCTATGGCGACTACCAATATGTGGTATTGCCCGAAGCGGATCCGACGCTCTACCCCATCAACACACTCCAGCTGCGTTTCTGGGCTAAAGCAAGCTCCACATCCTATCATCCCTCCTTCGACATCGGTGTCATGACCGACCCCAACGACCCCACCACCTTCGAGACTGTAAGCACTTTCAATGTGAACGGCACCGACTGGCAGGAATGTTTCACAGCCTTCACCACCTACAGCGGTTCTGGCAACTTTGTGGCCGTCCGCGCCACCCGGCCAACCTCCTCTTGGTATGCCTATGTTGACGAGTTCACACTCGAGCTTGCCGACCCCTGCGCCGACGTCTACAACATGACAGTCAACAACGTTGGATTCCTTGGCGCCAGCATCGAATGGAACACCCGCGGCGGTTTCGAAGAGATTGTCAACTTCGATGTGGAACTCATCAACCTCGACTCCACCTCTGGCGAAAGCCCGATGACCGATGCAACCAGCGAATACTCTTATACCTTCACCAGCCTCACCCCCGGAGCTCAATACATGGCCAAAGTCCGCGCCAACTGCGGCAGCGAAACTGGCCGGTGGGACAGCATCATCTTCACCACTATGACCCTGCCCTGCGCAGTGTTTGACTCCACCACCATGGACACTATTATCTTCAGCAACAGCACCTCTTCCGGCACCTCCGGCATCATGGTCTACTCCGGCTACGGCAACACCGTCTGCCAGACCATCTACACCGCCGCCGAGTTGACGGCTGCCGGCCTCACCGCCGGTCCCATTATCGGTATCGACTTGGGATTCACGCAGAACAGCTCCTATGCCAAAGAGTTCACCATCATGATGGCCAACACCAACAAGTCCACATTCTCCTCATCAACCGACATGGAGAACATGGCTCATCACAGCCTGGTCTATGGTCCACAGCCCCATCCCCTCAACACTTCCGGATGGCAGCACTACTCCTTTGACGAACCCTTCAACTGGGATGGTTCCAGCAACATCATCATGACCACCTTCATGAACCAGCCCGCCGGCACCTCCCACGCTTCCTCCAGCTTTTACGGCTACTACACCACTGGCACCGGCACCCGTCTGGCTTACCGCTACCAGGACAGCCAGCCCTACACTACCAGCAACTACACTGGTGGCTCCAGCGGTGGCACTTCCTCGTCGCGTCCCAGCATCCATTTCTACACCGGCCAGTGTATTGAATACGCCAGCTGCCTGCCCTCTATCGCTTGGGTTTCGTCCAACGACAGCAACGGTGTCGAACTCTCGTGGATGGCCTCCTATCTGGAGGACAACTGGACTCTCGAATACCGCGAGATTGACTCCACCGAATGGCACCTTGTGGCCGACAACCTGACCGACAACTCCTACCTCATCGAAGGTCTTGAAGATGCCACCTTCTACCAGCTGCGCCTGTCGCACTACTGCGGTGACTCCACCTACGAGACCATCGTCGAAGTCAGGACTCCCGGCATCTACAATATGCCCACCTCCGGCTCCGACACCATCATCGCCTGCCGCACCATCATCTACGACAACGGCGGCCCCGACAACAGCTATGCCAACAACTGCGACGGCACCTTGGTCATTTATCCTTCCGACACCAGCCGCACCCTCCGCATCTCCGGCACCTTCGCCGGCGAAGGCTGCTGCGACTACCTCGGCATCTATGACGGCGTGGGCGACAGCCGCCGCACCCTCTTCTATGGCAACTGCACCTCCTCCGGCCAGACCATGCAGCTGGGTCCCTTCACATCCGAACTGGGAGCCATCACCATCACCTTCCACTCCGATGGTTCGGTAGTCTATCCCGGCTTCGAACTCCGCGCCGCCTGCATACCCATTCCCCACTGCGCTGACATCCACTACGTGACTGCCGAGACCGTCGGCACCCAGGCTGCCAACGTCAAATGGCTCAATGTCGGCAACAGCCGTTACGGCGACCCCGCCGGCTTTGAATACATCTGCTACGACAGCCTCCGTACCGAGATTGCGCACGACACCACTTCCGCCCTCTCACACTTCTTCACCGGCCTCACGCCCGAATCGGAATACACCGTATTGGTACGCACCCTCTGCCCCGGCGACGAGCAGTACGGCGTCTGGGACAGCGTCAGCTTCACTACCGCCAGCCTGCCCTGCGTGGAGATTGACACCTCCGTGTCCCGCACCGTGCCGTTTTCGGATGGAACCACCACTGCCACAGGTGTCTTTATCACCTCGGCTTGGGGCAATTCATTCTGCCAGAGCATCTACACTGCTGCTGAGCTGAACGATGCCGGCATTACGGGCGGCCTTATCACCGGCATTACCTTGGGCTACAGTTCCGCCGGTACTTACAACAAAGACCTCACTATATTCCTCACCACCACCAGCAATGACGGCTTCACTTCATCAAGCCAGTCCGTGCAGATTGACTCCAGCATGATCGTCTACGGTCCTGCCACCCATTCTAACAGTGTGACGGGGTGGGTCACCTACACCTTCGACACTCCCTTTGCCTGGGACGGCTCAAGCAACCTCGTGCTCACCACTACGATGAACCAGCCCGACGGCGCGTCGCACAGCAGTTCCAACTTCATGGCCTACGCCACCGACTGCGGCACCACACGCACCATCTACCGCTACCGCGACTCCAATCCCTGGACTATTTCGAACTATTCCAGCGGCAATAGCAGTACCAGCACCTACCGCCCGTCGGTCAGCTTCGGCACCACTGGCTGCTCCGTTACCGGCACCTGTGCCTCACCCACGGTCATCATCGACAGCGTCGGCTTTGACCACATCGGCATCCAATGGGCTCCCGGTTATTACGAGACTCAATGGCAGGTGGCTTACCGTCCCTCCAACGACACCACGTGGGTCGACCTCGGTTCCACAACCAACACCTCGATGAACATCACCGGCCTCACCCCCGACATGAGCTATCGCATCCGCGTCACCGCCCTGTGTTCGGACACGAACCTCGCGCGCACCATCTCGGCACGCACCATCTGCCTGCCCACTCCGCTGCCCTTCGCCGAGGACTTCGAATCCTGGACCCCCTCCTCTACCACTCCTCTGCCCGCCTGCTGGGCACGCCTCTCCTCCTACTCCTCTGGCAACTATCCCTACACCTCCTCTGGCTACAGCGTCTACCCCGGATCGAATTCCCTCTATTACTACGCCACTGGCTCCACCCACACCACACTCATACTCCCTTACTTCGACACCCCCATCGACTCCATCAACCTCAGTTTCTGGCTCATGCGGACCAACACCTCATATAGCCACGCCGTGCGCGTGGGCGTAATGACCGACCCCACCGAGTTCGAGACCTTCGTCGAAGTGGGCCAGGCCGTACCCACCGCCAACCTCTATGAGTTCGAGCCCTTCGAGTTCACCTTCGAAAACTACCATGGCAGCGGCAAATACATAGCCATCTCTACTACCTCCAACGATTCCTACTGCTACCCCTATCTGGACAATATCGAAGTCAACCGCGAACCCGCCTGCCCCCGTGTCAGCGGTGTCACCCTCCTCGGAGCCACCCTCACCTCTGCCACCATTGGCTGGGACACCTCCACTACCCCCACCTATGACATCGAGTACGGCCCCGCAGGCTACACCCGTGGCACCGGCACCCGCATCAACGGCATTACCGCCTACAATGTCACCATCAACGGTCTCACCCCCGGCACTGAATACGACGTCTACGTCCGTGGCAACTGCCTCACTGACTCCTCGTTGTGGTCTTTCCAGTACACCTTCCTCACCGAGTGTCTCTTGATTGACTCTCTGCCCTTCGCTGATGACCTTGAGACCTGGCGCCCCGGCAACAGCCAGAGCACCCGACTCCATCCCTGCTGGACCCGACTCACCGATGCCACTACCTACTACGGCTATCCTTACCTCAGCAACAGCTCCTCCTACTCCCACGGCAGCGGTACGAAAGGCCTCTATTGGTACCGTTCCAGCTCTACCGGCTCCTACGGCAGCTACAACGGCATTGTCCTCCCGGGCATCGATACCTCCGTCATCAGTATCGACACTGTCGAACTCTCTTTCTGGGCCCGCAACAGCAGCTCGTCCTACGTCGCGCGATTCACCATCGGCGTCCTCACCGACCCCTCCGACTACTCCACCTTCACCCCCTACGACACCGTCGTGGTCACCAGCACTGACTGGACCAACATCCTCGTGCCCTTCAACTCCTACTCGGGCTACGGCAACTACATCGGAATCCTGACAGCTTATGACGGCAGCTACTACTATACCTACGTCGACGACTTCAATCTCCACTATACTCCTCCCTGCCTGCTCGCCAACCTGCGCAAGGACACAGATGTCCGCTCGTCCGACACTCGTCTGGCCGTGAAGTGGGATGACAACGGTGCAGCTCTCTACCAAGCCGTATGCACTCCTGCCGGCATGCCGATAGACTCCGGCATCGTCATCAACACTACCACCCCCAACGCCATCTTCTCCAGCCTCAGACCCAATTCCTTCTATGATATCTATGCTCGTGGCATCTGCAACTCTACCGACACTGGCCGCTGGATTTCCATCACTCTCCAGACCGACCTCTGCCCCAACCTCGACGAAGTGATTATCGGCAACGTCTCCTCATCCTCCACCAGCTACAACGCTCCCGTCAACAACTTCTACCGCTACACCCTCTCCGAAACCATCATCGACGCCTCCGAGCTGGCCAACACCACTACCATCGAGTACTTGGGTTACTACTACGACTACTCAACCCCCAGTTCCGACAAGACCAACTGCACCATCTACTTCCAGCCCACCAACAAGACTTCCTTCTCCTCCTCCACCGACCTCGAACTGCTCGACACCTCCATTGCCACCCTCGTCTATACTGGCAACCTCAACTGCAGTCAGGGATGGAACCTCTTCCCCCTCAACACACCCTACACTTACAGCGGCACTGGCAACCTCATGATTATTGTAGACGACAACAGCAACGCCTACGACGGCTCCGCCTACGTCTTCCGCACATCGTCCACCTCGTCCTACAAGACACTCACTTGGTACAGCGACTCCTACGATGCCAGCCCCACCAGTACCTCCTACTCTGGTTCCAAAACCTACTACCAGTGGCGTCCGCTGATGAGGCTCGTGGCCTGCGCTCCCGGATGCCCCGCTCCCTACAACGTGGCCGACACTCATGACTACCGCTCCGCCACCTTCACTTGGCAGGGCGAAGGCGCCAACTACCAGGTCAACCTCAAGGACACCGCTGCCACCGACTGGCCCGCTACCGACCAGACAGTACTCGGCACCACCTGCACCTTCCCCAACCTCCTGCCTGCTACCACCTACACCTTCCGAGTGCGCCAAGACTGCACCTCCGACAGCCTTGACTACAGCGAGTGGGTCTACTACACCTTCACCACTGACAGTCTCGACTGCTACACGCCTGACAGCCTCCGCACCGTCGCCGTCACCAACGCTACAGCCACCTTCGACTGGAACGTCCTCGGCAGCGAAAACACTTGGGACATCCACGTCTGGCTCCCTGGCGGTCTTGACAGCATCTACCGTGTCACTACCCGTCCCGTCACCGTCGGCGGCTTTATCCCCGGCCTCACCTACAATGCCTCCATCCGTTCCCTCTGCGGGGCTGACTTGCTTGCAGGTGAATGGGGCGACACCGTCACCTTTGCCACTGCCACCTGTCCCGACGTCACCAACTTCACCACCAGCAACGTGACCACCAACAGTGTCACCCTCAACTGGACCGCCGACCCGATGGCCCAGGGCTGGATTATCGAATACGGCTTCCTCGGCTTCAACCAGGGCACCGGCACCACCGTCAACGTCACCACCA
>CAMVMX010000028.1 GCA_947168665.1 uncultured Bacteroidales bacterium | reverse complement strand
GGCCTTGCGCTGTGCTTCGGCGGCCTTGCGGGCAGCCTCTTCCTCGGCCTTGCGCCGCGCCTCGGCGGCCTTGCGGGCGGCCTCTTCCTCGGCTTTACGCTGTGCCTCGGCGGCCTTGCGGGCGGCCTCTTCCTCTGCCTTGCGTTGTGCCTCGGCAGCCTTGCGGGCGGCCTCTTCCTCGGCTTTGCGCTGTGCCTCGGCAGCCTTGCGGGCGGCCTCTTCCTCGGCCTTGCGCTGCGCCTCAGCTTGGTTCTTCACTGCCTCGGCACTTGCGTCAGGATCCTGCTGGACATTCTCAATGCCCTCAGCCTCCAACTGCAACGCCTCCATATACAGATTGCGCAACTCCTGCAGGATGATGTCTATCTCAATTTGGGGTATCGACCCCTTGTTCTGTCTGATGCGGGCGGCTATCAAACCGAGCCTCTCCATGCCTTCCAAAAGCAAGTTTCCCGTGTTCTTCATGATGGTGTGCTTATTATATTTCTCTGAATACAAAAAACTTGCACCGAAACCATTGGTGCAAAACAATTTGTAAAAATACAAAATAAAATGCAATCGCGCAAATTTTTTTTGCGACCCCCAGCCCTAATAAACTCCCGGCGGGCTGTGCCGCGCCTCTTGCGACAAAAAAGTTTTACCACAATTCTTCCAACCCGATTTTTTTTTGTATCTTTGAAAGTTCAAAAAACCGTCAATTGCGACAATATATTATTAATTAATAACACATTAAATGAAAAAAGTACGTTTATTTTTCTGCTTTGTAGCCCTGTCCGTACTTGCTTGCGGCACTCTCATGGCACAAAAAACCTATCAGTACAAGACCTATCCCAACGACCCGCTGGGAGTCCGGGAGTACACACTGGACAACGGTCTGAAAGTCTTCATGAGCGTCTACAAAGACGCGCCTAAAATCCAAACCTACATCGCCGTCCGTGCCGGTTCGCGCAACGACCCCCACGAGACCACCGGTCTGGCACACTATCTGGAACACATGATGTTCAAAGGCACCCAACGCCTCGGCACCACCGACTGGGCGAAAGAGAAAGTCCTCATCCAAAAGATTGAAGACCTCTTCGAAGCCTACCGCATGTTCGACGACCCCACAACCCGCGCTGCCATCTACCACATGATTGATAGCCTGAGCTACGAGGCCTCGAAAATCGCCGTCGCCAACGAGTACGACAAGGCCATGACCGCCATCGGCTCCACCGGCACCAACGCCTTCACCAGCAACGACTACACCATGTACGTCGAGAACATCCCCAACAACCAGCTGGAAACCTGGTGCGAAATCCAGGCCGACCGCTTCCAAAACCTCGTCCTGCGCCTCTTCCACACCGAGCTGGAAACCATCTACGAAGAGAAAAACATGTCCCTCACCAAGGATGGCCGCAAAGTCAACGACGCCATGTTTGCAGCCCTCTTCCCCCACCACCCCTACGGCAACCAGACCACCCTCGGCAGCCAGGAACACCTCAAAAACCCCTCCATGCGCAACATCCGCAACTTCGTGGCCACCTACTACGTGCCCAACAACATCTGCATCAGCATGGCCGGTGACTTCGACCCCGACCAAGCCATCCGCATCATCGACAAATACTGGGGCAACATGAAGCCCGGCAACGTCCCCGAGCTCCAGTTCGAGCGTGAAAAACCCATCACCAGCGTCATCACCAAGACCGTCTCCGGCCTCGACGCCGAGAACACCGTCCGCGCCTACCGCCTCGACAGCGGCAACGGCAGCCACGACGCCCTCCTGGCCGACCTCCTCGAAAGCGTCCTCAACAACGGCAAATGCGGTCTCATCGACCTCAACATCAACCAGCAGCAACGCTGCATGGGCGCCTATGCCGGCACCTACACCCTCAACGACTACGGTGCCTTCATGTTCGGCGGACAGCCCATGCAGGGCCAGACCCTCGAACAGGTGCAAGCCCTCTTCGACGAGCAGATAGCCCTCGTCAAGCAAGGTAAATTCGACGACTGGATGCTCGAAGCCGCCATCAACAACATGAAACTCTCCATCATGAAACGCGCCGAAAGCAACAACAGCCGCGCCAGCCAGATGGCCTATGCCTACGTCGAACACCGCAACTGGGGCGACGTCTGCAACGAAATCAACGAGCTCTCCAAAATCACCAAGCGCGACATTGTGGCCTTCGCCAACCGCCTCTTCAAAGACAACAACTACGTCATCGTCAACAAACTCAAAGGCGAACCCGAACCCATCCTCAAAGTCTCCAAACCCCCCATCACCCCCATCGAAGTGGGCCGCGACAAAGAGAGCGACTTCCTCAAAGAAATTAAAGCCCGCCAAGTCAAACCCATCGAACCCGTCTTCGTCGACTTCAGCAAAGACCTCACAAAGTCCAAACTCAAAAACGGTGCTGAAGTGCTCTATGTTCAGAACACCGAGAACAAGACCTTCAACCTCATCTACCGCTTCGACTTCGGCTACCGTGCCGGCCAGCTGGGCAAGACCCTCGACCTCGCTGCCGACGTGCTCGAATACCTCGGCACCTCCAAGCACACCCCCGACCAGCTGCAGCAAGAATTCTACAAACTGGCCTGCAACTACAGCGTCAACGTCGGCCAAGAAAACATCAACATCAGCATCAGCGGCCTCAGCGAGAACATGACCAAAGCCCTCGCCCTCGTCGACGAAATCATCACCGACGTCCAGCCCAACGAACAAGCCCTGCAGATGCTCGTGGCCCGCATCCTCAAAGCCCGCGAAAACGCCAAGCACAACCAGCAAAACTGCTTCCGCGCCCTTGGCAACTACGGCGTCTACGGTGCCGACTCCCCCACCCTCGACCAACTCAGCGAAGCCCAACTCAAAGCCTGCACCTGCAAGCAACTCACCGACGCCCTCCACTCCCTCTTCAACTACAAGCACCGCGTCCTCTACTACGGCCCCGAAACCATCGACAACTTCCGCGCCCTGGCCAACAACTACACCTACAAGATGAACAAGAAGGCACCCGCCAACAAAAAAATCACCCCCAAGGCCGTCAACGAGAACACCGTCTACTTTGTCGACTACAACGCCAACCAGACCTACATGCGCGAACACTTCCGTGGCGAGAAATTCAACACCAAGAACGAAGCCGTCATGGACATCTTCAACGAATACTTCGGCGGCTCCATGAACGCCATCGTCTTCCAGGAAATGCGTGAAAAACGCTCCCTCGCCTACAGCGCACAGAGCTACTACGCCACCCCCTCCGACAAAGACGGCTACTTCACCAACGCTGCCATCATCGCCACCCAGAACGACAAACTCATCGACGCCATGAACGCCTTCAACGAACTCTTCGACCAAATGCCCGTGGCCGAAGCCAACTTCAACATGGCCAAAGACGCCCAAATCAGCGCCATCCGCACCGCCCGCACCACCAAGATGGGCATCATCAACTCCTACCTCTACTACGAGCGCATGGGCTTCAACCCCAAGAAAAACCATGCCAAGATACTCTTTGAGGCCTACCCCAAAGTGACCATGAACGACATCGTCAACTTCAACCACAAATACATCCGCGGCCAGAAAAAAGTCTACATGTGCCTCGGTAAAGAAAGCGACATGGACTTCAACGCCCTCGCCAAATTCGGCAAAGTCAAAAAACTCAAGCTCGAAGACATCTTCGGCTATTAATCCCCCCCCCCGGCTTGGGCCGGAAACCCAACGGTGCCTCCGATCCTTCATGGTCCGCGAGGCACCGTTGCCTTTCCCCCCTCGCTCCCATGGCCACCCCCTCGCACAGAGCCATATCGTTTCCTGATTTAGGTTGACGCTTGTTTGTAATCAATAAAATAATTGTTGACTTTATTTTGTAGTACTGATGTTTGTTTACTGGCGAGGCCTTATCCCTGTCAGGGATTCCCCGGTAAAGGATATTAAGTTTTAGTGGTGCTATTCCAAGAATGCTGAATCCACAAGTCCACATCATCAATACCCGGACCCAGCATTCTATTGTAGCACAGACGAACAGTGACGAGAGCCGCCTCAGCCTCCGCGACGCCGCCGGCCACGAACTCCTTGTCCGCACCCTTGCGCCCCACTCCCGCTCCTTCACCCTCTCCCTCCGCCACCTCCCCTCTGGCACCTACTTCCTCACCCTCACCTCGCCCGGCGCCACCGCCACCGCCACCCAAAAAATCATCCTCCGTTAGCACCCTGCCCACATGGGGGTCGCACCCGCGTCCGCGACACACAGTCTCTCTGCTCCACATTCCATCAAACCGCGCCGGGCCACCCCTTTTAAAGGGTGGCCCCGACGCAAGTTCGCTCAAAACAGGATTGTCAACAACCCCGAAATCATAAAAAAGATTAAAATTAGTTAAAAATCCAGACCCACCATCAAAAAAAGACCCCCCTGTGGTGTCTATAGGGCAACAAGGCTACAAATACCCACTCCATCAACGTCAGAAACGGCATGCACAACGACGGAAACAACTACAGCCGGTTCACCTCCATCGTCCGGCAATACGAACCGCTCATCAAGCGCATCGCGGCCCACTTCTATGTGCCCGAGAGCTACGCCTTCCGCGCCCTGCAGTCCGACCTCGTCACCCACCTCTGGCTCCTCGTCCGCGACACCGCGCCCGACACAGCCCTCCACAACCAGCAAGCCTGGCTCTACACCGCCCTCTACCACAAAGCCTTCAACATAGTCCGCGACGAGAACCGCCGCCAAAAGCACCTCGTCTACGGCCTCGACCTCACCCACCTGCCCGACGACCCCCAGCCCGACCCCCATGTGGCACGCCTCCACCGCCTCATCAACCAACTGCCCGACAGCGACCGCACCATCATCCTCATGCACATCGACGGCCTCTCCATCAACGAAATTGCCGCCTTCCTCGGCAAGACCAAGTCGCAAACCTACAGCCTCCTCCACTCCATCCGCAACAAACTCCGCCGCCTCAACCGCCTGGCTGACTCCGACAACCCCTAACCCCCGACAACGAAAAAAAACATCAAAAACACAATACCTATGAACACGCAACCCACCCCCGACAACAACCTGCTGCAACCCCTGGCCGAAAACCGACGGCGGGCCGACCAGGCCCCCGGCCTCTCCGAAGCCGAACTCGCCCGCATCTTCGCCGCAGCAGCCCAAATGCCGTCCGAGACCATCCCGATGCCCACTCCCCGCCGCCGCATCCCCCTGTGGCCCCGGGTGGCCGCCGCAGTCCTGCTGCTGCTTCTGGGCGGTGGCATAGCCGCCCTGCTGCTCCCCGACGGCCCCGCACCCCAATCCGCGCCGTTGGCGCAGGCCCCTGCCCTCCCCTCGGCCCCCACTCAAGCCCCCACCGCCCAACCCGCAGCCTCCTCACCCCTTGTGGCCAAAGCCCTCATCCCAACCACACCCGCACACCGCACCCCCCCACAGCCCGTCGCCCACGAACCCCAGCACGCCTCTGCCCACGAGTCCGACTTCACTGCCGCCGATGCCACCGGCTCCGCCGCGGCTTCCGCACTCGACAGCCTCCGCACCCCTCCCCCCTCCTTCTCCATCGAACACCTCCGCTACGACCGCTTCGTCTGCTCCGCCAAAGAGTGCGACACCCTCCTCTTCTTCTATCAAGCCCACCTCGACCTAAACTTAGCCTGACCCATGTCCAAGCGCTCACTCCTCTGCTTTGCGTTCACATTCGCCCTTGCCGCCCTCCATGCCCAGAGCGACATCTACTACCGCTATGCCGATAGACCCGACCTCGACGTGGCCTACATCCAAGGGCTTGTCCTCGGCGACTCCGCCACCACCGACGTCGTCATCATCCTGGCCAAAGACTCCGCCGCCTACACCCGTTTAATCAAAGAAATCTACTATGGCGACAACTACAGATTCCGTCCCAACGCATACCACATGGTCATCTGGGACTGCGTCAAAGACCATCCTGAACAACGCATCAACGACCCAGAAAAATACAAAGGCAACGACATCGTCGTCACACGTGACGACCTCAAACGAGTCTGCATCTACCACCCAATCGACAGAGAAAACCTTGTCTATCACATAGCAAGATCAAACATACTGCACATTCAGAAAATCGCAAAACAAAAAAAAGGAAACCATGAAAAAGAAAATAATCATTAGCCCTATCGTCCTCATGCTCTGCTGCCTTGCAGTCAACTGCCATAAAGAGGCCATCCCCCCGACGGACACCAGCCGCATCCAGACCGACATCCAAGTCCTGTACCTTATTGACGGCAAACTCCACATCGCCCATCCACAAGACAGCACCCAACGGCACTTGTTGCTTGCCGACCTCGTCGCCTTGGCCCACCACCACCACATTCGCATCCTCCCCGGCACCCCATTTGCTGCCACCACTGACTCGAAAGAAACAAAAACCTTTGAGACAAAAGACCCGGACGAAGCCATCGAATGGATCAATGAAATGGAAAAATTAGGCTTCACCATTGATATAACTTTCGACGAAACAACCGGTCTCTACATCCTTATCGCCACCAAATAACAACGTCACGCACCACCCGCCACAAAAAACAGTAATAAACATGAACAAAAAAGTGTCCGGTTCCGCCCAGCCTGAGCGCGCCACCCGGCGGAACCGAAAAAAGGGTAACCCACAAGCACCCACCCCGCGCGCATAATCCAATTCACCCACCCAAGCCTGGCAGCAAACGAAAGTACCCTGCCCCCTTGGAACCAACAACCCCGGTACTTTCAACCCATTCACAATGAAAAATAATACATATAAGAAAACACGATGGTGGCTCGCCCTACTGCTTTTTTGCTTACCGGCAGCCAACACCTCGGCCCAAAACGACGGCATTGAAGCTCTTCCCATTTGCCCAAGCTACATCTGGACATACCCCAGTTCCAACGACACCACAAGCTTAATATGTGGCGACGACAACCACCGCGTCATCCTCACTCAGTACCACGACCCTGTCAAGGGCATCAATCGACACTCTTTCATTATCACGGACTACTTCTCCAACGTGGAAGACTACTTCTCCACCTACTTCAATGCAAACGACAGTACAGACTACAATGTCTCTATCAACGACATGGTCATGTACAACGGGGAATGTTACTTCTGCGGCAAAATGACTTTACCATTCCTGGAGTTTGGAAGCAACATCTCTTCTTATATCTCTTATGGCATTATCGGTCATTTCAGTCCCCAAGCCCTGCAAAGCTCCTCGGGTTCCATCATGTTCAGCACTTTCAAACAAGCCCAGAATCTTTGGCACCTTACCGTTACCCAATACCAAGGCGTCTCGGCTCTCGTTTGCGCTGTCGGCATTGACCGGGAAAGCGGCCAAGGCTGCTTAGTGGAGGCCTACAACGAAATCAGCAACGGCTGGAAACACAATTACGGGACAATCCCCAACATCCCCGGCACCATCTTTTCCGACATCCTGGCCTCCTGCGACAGCATCACCCTCCTCGCCCAGTTCAAATGCCAGAATGGCTACGGACCAGACCACCCCGCCTACGACCTCAACCACCAAGTGTTCCTCGTCGACCGCTCCGGCCGCCAAGGTTTTTACCACGACTTTAACGGCTCCCCACTCCATTACATCGCCCACTACTACCTCAACGACAGCTACAACTTCCATATCAATTGGGCTCCCATGCTTCTCTACAACACCGACTTCTTCTACAACACTTTTGGCGTCGCTTTCGGGGTGAAAGACCACAATGTCAACTCTGCTGCCATTCGGCTGTTCTCTTTCCCCCATAAAATGAAATACGACAGGAGCATATACTACAAAACAGGCCTCAACCCACACATCCTCGACATCGCCACCGACATTTACGGGTCCTACAGCCCCTGCATCCTCTCCTACGACAACTCCTTCCTCCAGTCCGTCCTCAGCGTCCCCTACTGGTTCGACCCCAGCAGCACTGTCCCGCTGCGTCACTATACCAACGGCACACTCCAATCCCTCACTCAACACCGGAGCCAGAATGTCGTCGACATATCATGCGAAAGCGTTGGCCACAACCTCAACCTCATTTATCAGAACATCGACAGCATCCACGTCTCATGCCTCAACAAAATTACAAGACACTACTCGAATCTCCCCGAAAAACAAGCCGCCATGCTGGTTGCTACTTGGAAGTTTGACCCTAACGAAATGGAATTCGATTTTACAGTAGCTGAAATCATTGAACACAAAGAAATCAAGGGGGATGAAATATGCAAAACATGTAACAACAATTAAAAACCTTACAATATGAAAAAGTTTCTTTTATTTAGCATAGCCCTATATTTTGTGGGCTTAGAGCTGCAGGCCCAGACCACCGACACGATTCCCTGCACACGCCAGCGCAACTACGCCTATACCGCTGGATGGTATGACACCACCTTTTGGTATCTGGATCCCACGAAAGCTGAATCCACAAGTCCATATCATCTATACCCGGACCCAGCATTCCACTGTAGCACAGGCCAAAATGCGCCGGGGGTTCCTATTTACATATGCTATCGGCAACACACACCCGAACCATTGAAAATAAAAGGGGTATGGGCCATGATATCGTCAAGCGAAATATTCCCTGATCCTGGCCATCCAAGTATATTAGCAGCACCCGGTGTGTGCGACAGCTCCAAACTGCCCGAATACGTCTATCTCTACGTCCGCGACACTTCGGTCACCATTGACTCTTTTTACTACTCACCATACCTGAAACGCATAGCCACCGAACGCTGGGATACCATAAAACCCAAAAAAATGTGCATCCAGCGCTTCGCCGACGGCAGCCCCAACCCCCGTGGCGGAGGTGCTTTCGTTTACCCCGATGTGTACGAAATCCTGTTCGACACTGTCATTACCCTCGAGGGCGAGTTCTGGATTGGAGGTTCCGCCTGCAACAACCATGTGAACTTGCTCAGATTCTGCTACGAGACTATCCCCACATTCTACCTCGAATGGGGCAACCTTAATAATCGGCAATCGACTTCCACCCGCATCAGTCAACGGTTTGGACCTGACGGCCCTTGGCCCGGGTCTGAGCACTGGGTTGTTGACCCGAAGTTCGGGCCCTTCGGTGTCATCACCGACTACCAGTGGCTCGTGGAAGTATCCTCTGCCGACACCCTCCAGGGCAACGCACTCTACACCGCCTTCTACCCCGACTCCTCCACCCAGACCATCACCGCCGTACCCCGCCGCGGCTTCAAATTCTCTCACTGGAACGACGGCAACACCGACAACCCCCGCACCATCCTTGTCACCCAAGACTCCTCCTTCACCGCCTACTTCGAACCCCGCGACCTCTACTACGTCTCGCTGACCACCAACTACCCCTTCTGCCTGACCACCGGCGACAGCATCTACTACGAGGGCGACTCCGCCACCATCTACGCCTACAGCACCGACGACAACTACCGCTTCTCACACTGGAACGACAGCGTCACCGACAACCCGCGCACCCTCCTCGTCACACAGGACACCGACTTCACCGCCTACTTCCAGATCCTCCAGGACACCCTTGGCATCGGCTCCGCCCCCTCCGACGGACTCTTCACCCTCACCCCCAACCCCACCGACGGCCAAGTGACCCTCACCCTCGCCCGGCCCCTCGGTGACGAGAGCCGCCTCACCCTCCGCGACGCCGCCGGCCACGAGCTCCTTGTCCGCACCCTCGCGCCCCGCTCCCGCTCCATCACCCTCTCCCTCCGCCACCTCCCCTCCGGCCCCTACTTCCTCACCCTCACCTCGCCCGGCGCCACCGCCACCCAAAAAATCATCCTCCGTTAGCACCCTGCCCACATGGGGGCCGCACCCGCGTCCGCGACACCCGGCCGACCCCCATGTGGCACACCTCCACCGCTTCATCAACCAACTGCCCGACAGCGTCCGCACCTCCATCCTCATGCACACCGGCGGCCTCTCCACCAACGAAATTGCCGCCTTCCTCGGCAAGACATAGTCGCAAACCTACAGCCTCCTCCACTCCATCCGCAACAAACTCCGCCGCCTATACCCGTTTAATCAAAAAACTCTACTATGCCGACAACTACGAATTCCGCCTCCACGCACACCACATAGTCCTCTGGGGCTGTGTCAAAGACCATCCTGAACAACGCATCAACGACCCAGAAAAATACAAAGGCAACGACATCGTCGTCACACGTGACGACCTCAAACGAGTCTGCATCTACCACCCAATCGACAGAGAAAACCTTGTCTATCACATAGCAAGATCAAACATACTGCACATTCAGAAAATCGCAAAACAAAAAAAAGGAAACCATGAAAAAGAAAATAATCATTAGCCCTATCGTCCTCATGCTCTGCTGCCTTGCAGTCAACTGCCATAAAGAGGCCATCCCCCCGACGGACACCAGCCGCATCCAGACCGACATCCAAGTCCTGTACCTTATTGACGGCAAACTCCACATCGCCCATCCACAAGACAGCACCCAACGGCACTTGTTGCTTGCCGACCTCGTCGCCTTGGCCCACCACCACCACATTCGCATCCTCCCCGGCACCCCATTTGCTGCCACCACTGACTCGAAAGAAACAAAAACCTTTGAGACAAAAGACCCGGACGAAGCCATCGAATGGATCAATGAAATGGAAAAATTAGGCTTCACCATTGATATAACTTTCGACGAAACAACCGGTCTCTACATCCTTATCGCCACCAAATAACAACGTCACGCACCACCCGCCACAAAAAACAGTAATAAACATGAACAAAAAAGTGTCCGGTTCCGCCCAGCCTGAGCGCGCCACCCGGCGGAACCGAAAAAAGGGTAACCCACAAGCACCCACCCCGCGCGCATAATCCAATTCACCCACCCAAGCCTGGCAGCAAACGAAAGTACCCTGCCCTCTTGGAACACACAACCCCGGCACTTTCAACCCATTCATAATGAAAACAATTACATACAAGAATTGGAAGTTTGACCCTAACGAAATGGAATTCGATTTTACAGTAGCTGAAATCATTGAACACAAAGAAATCAAGGGGGATGAAATATGCAAAACATGTAACAACAATTAAAAACCTTACAATATGAAAAAGTTTCTTTTATTTAGCATAGCCCTATATTTTGTGGGCTTAGAGCTGCAGGCCCAGACCACCGACACGATTCCCTGCACACGCCAGCGCAACTACGCCTATACCGCTGGATGGTATGACACCACCTTTTGGTATCTGGATCCCAAGAATGCTGAATCCACAAGTCCATATCATATGCATCTATACCCGGACCCAACATTCCTTTGCAACACAGGCGCAGCTGGACCCGGTGTTCCTATTTACATGTGCTATCGGCAACACACACCCAGACCATTGAAAATAAGAGGGGTATGGGCCATGGTATCGTCAAGCGAAATATTCCCTGACCCTGGCCATCCAAGTATATTAGCAGCACCCGGTGTGTGCGACAGCTCCAAACTGCCCGAATACGTCTATCTCTACGTCCGCGACACTTCGGTCACCATTGACTCTTTTTACTACTCACCATACCTGAAACGCATAGCCACCGAACGCTGGGATACCATAAAACCCAAAAAAATGTGCATCCAGCGCTTCGCCGACGGCAGCCCCAACCCCCGTGGCGGAGGTGCTTTCGTTTACCCCGATGTGTACGAAATCCTGTTCGACACTGTCATTACCCTCGAGGGCGAGTTCTGGATTGGAGGTTCCGCCTGCAACAACCATGTGAACTTGCTCAGATTCTGCTACGAGACCATCCCCACATTCTACCTTGAATGGGGCGACCGTTATAATCGGCAACCGATTTCAACTTTTCTCTGTCAATCTCGTGGACCTGACGGCCCTTGGCCCGGGTCTGAGCACTGGGCTCATAACTCATCTTTCGGGCCCTTCGGCGTCATCACCGATTATCAGTGGCTTGTGGAAGTATCCTCTGCCGACACCCTCCAGGGCAACGCACTCCACACCGCCTTCTACCCCGACTCCTCCACCCAGACCATCACCGCCGTACCCCGCCG
>CAMVMX010000027.1 GCA_947168665.1 uncultured Bacteroidales bacterium | reverse complement strand
TATGAAAAAGATATTCAACAAGGTTCTGATTGCCTTTGCAGCAGGAAGCATCAGCCTTTCATCGTGTACCAATCTTGACGAGACCCTATACGACCGCCTCAACGAGACCAACATCGACCTCTCTAATGAGACCGACCTGAGTCTGCTGCTCGGTGCTGCCACAGCACAATATCGCTATCTGGTAGAAGACTGGTTTGGCATGTATCACGCCCTTGAGGAGTGTACCGACCAGTATATGGTTCCTGCCCGCGTGGGTGTGGGCTGGGGCGATGCCTACATCAACCTGCACAAGCACAACTGGGGCCCCAACGTGGACCAGGTGTATAACCCCTGGCAGATTGCCTACCGCGGCATTGGTTATGCCAACAAGGTGATTGACGCAATCGACCCCGAGAATCCTGCCACGAAGACCAGTCTGGCACATGCCCGCTTCTTCCGTGCCATGTTCTATTATCACATGTTCGACATGTTCCGCAACATTCCCCTGCAGACCACCCAGAATGTGGAGCCGGGTTATCTGCCCCAGCAGGTGAGTCCTCAGGAGATGTTCCAGTTCCTCGTAGATGAGTTTACCGCTGCCAAGGAGAACTTCGGCGACGACGACTTCTACGGCTATGGCAACAAATATGCCTGCTCTATGGCGCTTGCCAAGCTCTATCTGAACCAGAACGTGTATCTTGGCACCTCGGGCAATGAGGGCTACGAGAAATGTCTGGCAGAGGTGGAGAGCATCATCGCCTCGGGCAAGTACAGTCTGGCACCTACTTACAAGGCCAACTTCACCGAAGACCAGTCCAACAACCCCGAGGCTATCTTCGTGGTTCCTGGCGACCGCACCCATACTGTTCAGTTTGGTCTGCAGAGCTACTGCTTCCCACAGTCGGGTCTGGCAGCCTACGGAAGTACGGCAGCTGGTTACAACGGCTCGTGTGCCATTCCCCAATGGATTCGCACCTACGATGAGGCAGACCAGCGTCTGGCCGACACTTGGGCTGGTGGTCCGCAGTATAATGCCCTGAAACAGGGTGACAGCTACATCATTAATGGCGACAAGGACAACCCCATCATGTTTGAGGCCGACGACTGGACTGGTACAGGCATTCTGACCTACAACATGAACGTACACTCTATCGACAACCCCGGAGCTTACCAGCAGGAGGGCTACCGTCTGCACAAGTACGAGATTATTGGTGGCACCAACGATGGTACCACAGCCGATGCTGTAACCATTTTCCGTTATGCCGATGCCCTGATGATGAAGGCAGAGTGCCTGCTTCGTCTGAACCGTGACAAGGAGACTGCTGCCCAGCTCGTTACTCAGGTACGTCAGCGCAGCTTTGGAGCCAACGTTGCCAAGGCTACCCGTACTGTTGCCGACCTTGAGGGTGGCTCAGTCTATCAATATGGTCACGATGAATATACTGTTCCCGAAGGCTCTACAGCCGGTTATACCGACTGGTCGAACCACATCACAACCTACGAGGGTGGTGCCGACATTGAGCTGGGTGGTCTGCTCGACGACCTTGGCTGGGAATTCTGCTGTGAGATGCACCGCCGTCAGGACCTGATTCGCTTCAAGATGAAGGACGGACGTAATGTGTGGAACGGTAAGTCGTGGTTCTGCAAGGATGCCACCACCAGCGACCACTGGAACATCTTCGCCATCCCCAACGATGTGATGAAGTCGAATGTTGACATGAAGCAGAATCCTGGTTATTCCAACTCGGCTGAATAATAATAATTGATAATTGATAATTGACAATTGATAATTGATAATTGATAATTTGTCAAATCATAAAGTTCAATGTTCAAAGTTCAAAGTTCAAAGATCATAGTTTACAAAGAAAAAAAATATTATGAAAAAGTTATCATATATTCTTAGCGGACTGCTGATTGCCGGCTCTTCGGCCCTCTTCAGCAGCTGCGGAGACAATACAGATTTCTGGGGGCCTCACACCCTGACAGACGACGAGATTGCAGAGATGGCCCGTCAGGACTCCATCAAGCAGGCTCAACGTGAGCGCATCGATGCCGACCTCATTTTGGAATACACCGTGGAGTTCTATCTCAGCGCCAATTCCTATGATGGTGGCGACGTGAAAATTGATATGGACAAGATTGCCAGCGAGCTGGGACTCTCGAAAGATGAGCTGGGCAAGGCCCTTAATGGAGAAGGTGGTGCCGACGTGACAGGATTTGCCATCGAAGGCTCAACCCATGCCGACAACATGACCTCCTCTAACTCTGGCGCCTACTGGGGCCACTGGTGGGACAAGGACGGCAACGTGAAGAACTGGGGCGACGAGGCCATGGTCTTCGCTGAGTTTGAATATACCGAGGATGGCGAGGGTATCTTCCACGTAGGACAGTATCCCGGCCATCTGGTAGCCGACCAGCAGGTGAAGTTCATCGAGGCTATCAAGTATCAGGACAAGCGTGTGGCCATTGTCATCACAGCCATTGGCCGTGAGCGTGGTGAGGTGAAGGCTACCGTGGTGGCTTCTAACAAGCTGACGGTTGAGACTGCTCCCAACGACACCTATGCTACCGTATCGGTAGATGGATTTGATGCCGATGCTGCCCTGGCTGCTCTTGGTGCAGGCTCATGGGCTGAGGTAGATTGGGTATGTACCAATGCCGACGGCTCGTATGCTCAGGAGTATAGTGCCGACGCACCTGGATTCTGGTACGACAAGGAAGGATTCTCTGGTGCCTGGGGCGACAATGCCAGCGTGTTTGCCACCTTCCAGGAGGGTCAGATCTGGATTGGTCAGATGCCTGGTCAGATGACCGAAGGCAGCAGCGTGACCATCAACTTCAGCGCCATGTACAACAACAAGATTGTGGAGAACATCATTACCGTCAACATCGTGGGCTACGAGGATCCCGAGACCGCTCCCGAGGGAACGCCCGAATCCATCGAGAAGGAGTTCACGCTGACCAAGGTATGGGATGCCGACTGGGGCGCAACCGACGAATTCGACGTGAAGGAAGACCTGCGCCAGTGCTTCAAGATGACCACCTATCAGATTTTCCAGGCGCTGAAGAGCGGCGAGATGAAGATGTGGTGCGAGGAGATTGGCAAGAACGCCGGTGAGGACGGGCTGCCGCAATACACGGCCGACGCTCCCGGCTACTGGCTCGGT
This sequence comes from uncultured Bacteroidales bacterium, assembly GCA_947168665.1. GTDB lineage: Bacteria > Bacteroidota > Bacteroidia > Bacteroidales > P3 > Colimorpha. The sequence goes on along the minus strand of CAMVMX010000027.1, from coordinate 8,928 downwards.
GCCGACGGTCAGGCCGTCAGCTGGGGCGAGGAGGCCATCGTCTATCTGAACCTCGGCATCTCTGAGGAGAGTCTGGCCTTCTACTCGGGCAACCATCCTGAGAACTGCAACCCCGCAGGGCAGACCATCAAGACGAAGATGATTCTGGAGAAGGACGGCATCACCGCCACCTTCAACGTGACCATCGACATCAAAGCGCAGTAAAATTAAAACCCACCCTAACCCTCCCAAAGGGAGGGGACTCTAATACCTTTGCAGTTTCATAGGTAATAAAACTCCCTCCCTTTGGGAGGGTTGGGGTGGGTTCCTATAATTAAGAAGGAATTATGAATTACAAATCTTTCATTCAGTTTTTTGCATTATGCACGCTGGCGGTTCTTACCGCCTGTAGCAGCAGCGACGATGGAGAATCAGGTTCGGTGGCCCCCGTGCTCTCAGAGACTGAGGTCAATGTGGAGTATGATGTCACCTGGTACAGTCTGACTGTTTCTTCGCGAGCTGTATGGAATGCCGTAGTGGAGAATGGCGGCGAATGGCTCAAGCTGAAGGATGCCAAGGGTGTGGGTGGCAGCAGCGAGAAACTCTCCTTCGAGATGACCCGCAACACCACCAAGTCGCCCCGAGTGGCCAATATCAAGGTGAGCTGCGGCACGGCCAGCACCCTGCTGAAGGTGACCCAAGGCCCATCGTCTATCGAGATTATGGACAAGAGCCAGGTGAAGGACTTCGACAAATACTACAAGCCGCAGGAGTTTAACTTCGACATGCTCCGCAACGATGCCAAGTGGTCGTGGTTCCGCTGCAAGCAGAGTGAGCACTTCTTTGTGTTCTGGGATGCCTACTTCGGCGACGACCCCAACAGCACCAGCCTGAAGGAGGAAGACCGTGTGGATGTGGACGACCTGCTGCAGAAGGCAGAGCAGTTCTACAAGACCAACATCAACCGTCTGGGCATGGTGGTGACAGGCCAGGGCAAGTCGTACCTCGACCAGTACAAGATGGAGATTTACCTGCTCGACCCCACTCCCGAATGGTGGGTGGCTACAGGCTCAGGCTACGACGATGTGATTGGTGCCCTCTGGGTGACCCCCTCCACCTGCAAGCCCGTGGGAAGCGTCATTGGTCATGAGATTGGACACTCGTTCCAGTACCAGACCTACTGCGACAATGTGAAGAACGGAGCCTCCAACGATTTCCGTTCAGGCTTCCGCTATGGCTATGAAGGCTCTAATGGCGGTTGTGGATTCTGGGAGCAATGTGCCCAATGGCAGTCGTATCAGGACTATCCCCAGCAGGCCCTCAACGACGACTGGAATGCCGTGTGGTATCAGCAATGCCATCGTCATTTTGAGCACGAGTGGCAGCGCTATGCCTCCTACTACCTGCAGTACTACTGGACTCAGCTGCATGGCGACAAGACTCTGGGCCGCATCTGGAACGAGTCAAAGTATCCTGAGGATGCCTCTGGAGCCTACATGCGCATCTTTGGTGTGAGCTACGACAACTACAAGAAACAGCTCTTTGAGTATGCCCAGCGTTGTGTGACCTTCGATTTTGATGGTACCCGCAGCTACTTCAACAACCAGAACCAGAACTACAAGACCACCCTCTACAATCAGGACGGTTACTACCAGATAGGCTACGAGCAATGTCCGCAGCCCACAGGCTTCAACGTCATCAACCTCGATGTGCCTGCAGCAGGTACCAAGGTAACCGTGAACATGGAAGCCCTGAAGGCTGGCAGCAAACTGCCCTCTGCCGACCCAGGCAACCAGGTGGACGGCGACTTCAAGGTGGTGGGCTCAGTATCAGCCTACAACAAGGTGGGCTCCGACCAGGCCATTGCCTACGGCTTTGTGGCCCTGAAGGAAAATGGCAGCCGCGACTATAGTGAGATGTATCTTACCGACAGCAAGGGATCGGCCACCTATACCGTTCCTGCCAACACCAAGATGCTCTACCTCGTGGTGCAGGGAGCCCCCAAGAGCTATCGCCAATGCCCCTGGGACGAGAAGGAAGAAACCGACATGCAATGCCCCTACCGGTTCAAGATTGACGGTACTGACCTCTACGGCAACTTCTCTATCGACACCAGCAAAGACCCCACAGATGTGGCCTTCACCTACGACGTGAAGTGTAATGCCGCAACCGAGGACTACATCCAGGGCACCATCCAGCTGCAGGGCAACGACCTGAAGAAACTGGCCCAGGCCTTCGTCATGCAACCCTCTGTGCTGAGTGGAGCCACGCTGCCCATCGCAGCCAACACCACCTCAGAGCCGGCAGAAGGAAAAGTGGCCCTGGGACTCATCCAGTCAAACGGCAAAATCACTTATCAGTACACAGCCAACGTGGGATTCTGGTGCAATGCCAAGGGTGACCTCGACAACTGGGGAGACACAGCCCCCGTCTATATGGAGTACGACAAGGACTCGTTCACCATCACCTATGGCCACCGCTACGGAGTGAGCAAGGCTGGTGAAAAATACACCCTGAAGCCCGTGCTCGTATATACCAAGGGCGGCAAGCAGTATAAGGCCACGTTTACGATCAACATGCAGTTTTGAGAATTGATAATTGATAATTTACAATTGAGAATTATGCATTATGTATTAAACATTATGCATTCATCACATTGCTTTTTTTAGGTAAATTGGTTTGTGATCATGAGAGGGGGACGGACATCGTTTGTATGTTCGCCCCCCTTGATTTTTTCTGCCATAACAGAGAACAAAAAAGTGTTTAGGAAAGAAATGAATATCATTACTATAATAGGTTAGGGAATTAGAAAAGGTTTAAGAAAGAAATTAGAATAATTAGAATTATTTCTCCATGAAAGATAATATATATTCCATGTCTCGGTTTTTTATAATTCATTCCATTTCTGGGTAATTATTCTAATTATTCTAATTTCTTTCCTATCCCTTCGCACAGGAGTGAAATATAGACGATTCTTACAGAATTTTGGACGATTGTGTCAGCCGGGAAGGGGAAGAAATAGTAATTTTGCATCGGGCTTCGCCCTAAATGACAAATGATAAATGACAAATGAGAATTGAGATTTTGAGTAATTGACAAAAGATAACTAAAAACGAATGAGAAAAAAGTTACTTACGGGCGTGTTGCTGGCTCTGCTGCTGGCTGGCTGCTCGGGGGAGAATGATGAACCGGAACAGATACCTGCTCCTGCTCCCAAGGAGAAAACGGAGACTGAGACCACGGAAACTCCTGATAACCCTGAAACTCCTGCGGCCAAGGTCTTTGCCGCAAAATATCGTGTGGCAAAGCTTTTCGTTGAGACTGACGGGGGACTGGCTGTTGACTCCAAGGAGAAGAAAGACAGTAGGGCTTGCAAGATTAGGATTGAGTCGGACTCTGCTGCCTGGAACTATGAGGGCCGTGGAAGTATTCGCGGAAGGGGCAATTCCACCTGGCTCTGGTACCCGAAGAAACCATATCGCCTGAAGCTGGATGAGAAAGCCTCTATCCTGGGGCTTGACGAGGAGAAGGACTGGGTGCTGCTGGCCAACTATCGCGACCCTACACACCTGATGAACACCTTTGTGTTTGAGATGGGACAGGGACTGGGCATGCCCTACACCAACCATACATGCTTTGTGGAGCTGACACTCAACGGCGACTACATGGGACTGTATCAGTTGACCGAACAAGTGGAGCAAGGCAAGAGCCGGGTGAACATCAACGGCAAGCAGGGCTGGCTGTTGTCACTTGATGTGGACGACGGGCCTGCAGAAGCTCCTGAGGAAGAGGATAACTTCTGGTCGGAGGTATATAGGATGCCCGTGTGCGTGAAGAGTCCTGAGGCTGAGGACTATGCTACGCCAGAAACTCTCACAGACGATGCCCGAAGAGTACTGGCCACACTCGAAGAGGCCATCCACAACCATGACTACGAGGCGCTGGAGAAGATTTGCGACATTGGGGTGATGATTGACTATCTGCTGACGCAAGAGTATATATACAATGTGGAGGTGGCTGCTCCGCGAAGCATTTATCTTTTCAAGGACAAGGGTGACGACAAGAAATGGACCTTCGGCCCACTCTGGGACTTTGATGCCGGGTTTGACTTTGACTGGGGACACATGAAGACAGGGCACAACTATTTTAGTGACTACCGCGAGACTGTACTTGGCACAGACCCAGCCCGGCATATCAGCAATTACGACTACACCCCCAGTTTCTTTACCGACATGTGGAAGAGCAAGAAGTTTGTTGCTGAGGTGAAGAGGCGCTGGAAGGAGATTCGTCCACGCATCATGGCTGAGTTCTGGACAGAGGCCAAGACCTATGCAGAGGCTGCTGCCGAGGCTATGGAACGAGATGCCCAGCGATGGCCTATTGACAAAGACTATAAGACCGAAATCAACCGTATGGAGAAATGGCTGAACTCACGGGCGGTGTGTATGGATAATATCGTCAGCAACTATCCCTGAAATGGCGCTTCGCTAAACGCTTCGCTAAATGATAAATGATAAATGATAAATGATAAATGTGAAATCGTGAAATCGTGAAATCGTGAAATTGTGAAATACAACTATGAAAAGGGTGATACTATTTTTGTTGGGAGCCGTGGGCTGCATGAGCCTCTGTGCCCAGAAGAAGATTTATATTCCTGAGGACCTGCGGGGAATGAACCTTGAGGCAGACACATCGAAGTGGAGCTGGAAACGCAGCATGCAGACCGACGACCTGATACTGATGTGGGAGCGGGGCTTTGGACACGACACCAGCCACCCACCCATGCTGGAGGGCAAACCCATGAGTTTCAACCTGGTGAACCTGCGCGACAGGGTACAGGAGTTCTACACCTTCTTCCGTGACACGTTGGGGTTCTCCAAACCAGGCTCCAAGTGCGACCAGTACAAGATGATGGTGATGGTGAACTACTCACTCGACGGTACTGCCTATGGTGGCACTTATGACAACTTCATAGGGGCTCTGTGGGTGGCTCCCAACCGCATTCAGGACGAGAAGATGAACTGTATGGCTCATGAGCTGGGTCACTCTTTCCAGTTGCAGATACCTGCCGACTCGGTGGGAGATGCCTGGGGTGGAAGCGGATTTTTTGAGATGACCTCACAATGGATGCTGTGGCAGGTGAACCCCGACTGGATAACCGATGAGCTCTACCACTTTGAAGCCTTCAAGAAGCTCACCCACAAGGCTTTCCTCCACCTGGAGAACATCTACCACTCGCCCTACGTCATACAATGGTGGAGCGACCTGCATGGAAGGAAATCAATAGCTGAGCTCTACCGTCAGGGTCGTATGGGTGAAGACCCTGTGATGACCTACAAGCGCATGTATGGACTCTCTCAGCAGGCTTTCTGCGACGAGATGTTCAGGGGTTATCAGCACTTGGTGAACTTCGATTTTAAGCATGCCCGCAAGGAGACCCGCAAGTATGCCTGCACCTTTGATACAGAACTGACCGACAGCTCTGGGTGGTTCCTCCCCAAACACTACCCCGAGGAATATGGATTTAATGCCATCAGGCTCGACGACAAGGTGGACTTGAGTGCCGAGGGCTTTGGCCTGCAGCTGAGGGGTGAGAATCTGCGCTATGGGTTTGTAGGCATCACTACCGACGATGAGGAGATTTATGGCGACATGAATGGGGCCAGCTTCTACGTGCCTCAGGGCAAACGGCTGAAACACCTGTACCTGATTGTGATGGGAGCCCCCACCCTGCACCAGCAGATACCCATGCCCACCGAGGAGAACCCTGAGCCCAAGGCCCATCTGAAGGAGTTTGCCTATTCGTTCAGAGTGGCAGCCTACCCACAGGGCACAGCCCAATGGAACACCCCCGGGGCTGGCAACCCCATTATTCCTGGTTATTTTGCCGACCCCACCATCCGCAAGTTTGGCGACACCTATTATCTCTATGCCACCACCGACGGCACAGGCAATGGCTATGGACCTGCCCAGGTGTGGGTGTCGAAGGACTTCAGCAACTGGAAAAACATTGTGATGAACTGGCCTACCACCGAGGTGGTGTGGGCTCCCGATGTGGTGCAGCAGAAGGATTCTCCTGATGGACCCACCTACCGTTACTACTACTGCGAACCCTGCAACATCAACATTGGTGAAGGCAAGTCGCCCATAGGTCCCTGGCACAACATTCTGGGCAAGGAAGATGCTGTGATGGTGCCCGACCGCTATGTGCACAATGTCATTACACTCGACCCTCAGCTCTTTCGGGATGATGATGGGCAGGAGTATCTCTACTTCACCACCTGGGGCATTTACGAGGGCTTTGGCTGTGGTGTAGCCCGACTGAGTGGCAAACGGCCAACAGCCTGTATAGATGCCCGTGGATGGCATGAGGAGGCTCCCTACCCCATTGCTGCCGATGAGTTTTTTGCTGAGAAAAAGCTCATTCCCAACACCGAGCTGAAGGACATCTTCGAGGCTCCCTTTGTGTTCAAGCGGGGAGACACCTACTATTTCACCTACTCCTCGGGCTCCTGCCACGACCACACCTACCGTGTGCAGTATGCCACATCGAAGGCTGGCCCCATGGGACCTTTCACCTATCAGGGCTGCATACTGGAGACCAATGCCGACGGCACCATTCATGGGCCTGGCCACCACAGCATACTGGAGGAGAACGGCCACTACTACATGGTTTACCATCGCCACAACAATCCTCATGCCGTGCATGGGTTCAACCGTCAGGTGTGTATTGACGAGCTGAAGTTCGATGCTGAGGGACACATACTGCCCGTTGTTCCCACCCACGATGCCAAGAATGTGAGTCTGATGGCGGGTCAGAAGTATCAGAACCTGGCCTATGGCGCCAAGGTAACGGCCAGCAGCTATTATGACAACTGGTTCAAGCCCGAGTATGCTGTTGACGACAACAATGGCACCCTCTGGAAAGCCCGCCATACCAATTGGGATGGAGGTCGTCACAACGAATGGCTGCAGATAGACCTGGGCAAGGCCATCAGGTTTAGCGAGGTGTGGACCGAGTTTGAGTATCCCACCTTCTTCTACCAGTACAAGATTGAGACCTCTGTAGATGGCAAGCAATGGACCCTCTATGCCGACCGTACCAGCAACACCATGCAGGGCTCACCCATGATTGACCAAAAGAAAACCAAGGCCCGCTATCTGCGCATCACCATTACCGACACCCAGAAGAACGGCCACATGCCTGCTATATGGAATGTAAAGGTGTGGCAGAAGGCACCCCAGCTGCCCGAAACCAATGTGGAGCAGAACGATGGTTATCCGGGCATGCACCAGAAGGATGTGCTTCCAGAGGTACGTCTTCAGAATGCCTCTTTCACCCTGGATGCCCACAAACTGGGCTCAGGCCGCCAACAGCCCATGGACATTTCAGAAGTGATGACCACCGAGGGCATCCAACTGACAGCCAACAAACCCATCAGACTCAGAGTGAAAGACGGCCGATGGGCGCTGTTCTTCAATGGCTCTCAGATGCTCACCAGCAGCAGAAGTCTGCCAGAGGTGTATCGCTATAATGCCCCTTACACCATTAGTGCCTGGGCCCTGCAAACCGAGGTGGGACCTGTGCCCACACTGGTGTCACTCAGCAGTTCACATGCCGACCTGGCCACAACAGAAGTGAGACTGGGTTCTGACCGTGGAGCAGGACTGGTGAACCACAATGGCTCGTTTGAGAGTTGTGGTGTGCCCGAGGCAGTAAAAGCCTCAGAAGGCCAATGGCATCATTGGGTGGTGACCTTCGACGGTTGGAAAGAAAGCATCTACCGCGATGGAGAACTCTTGCACGAGCAGAACAATTTCATCATGCTAAGGCCCGAGGGAAAGATTGTGATTGGTGCCGACGTTAGTGGAGCCAACTGTTTCCGTGGTTATCTGAGCCAGCTCTCCATCAAGCCCTGTGCCACCACAGCCCCCGAGGCCATGGCCATGTATCTGGCTCACAAGGATGAACACCAGCCCTCATTGGGTGACGATGACTTTGACGAGAGTGACCCTGACAGCCGTTTCTCGCTCTCTCCCAACATGAAACGGGTGTTTGAGAAAGCCGAAGAACAGACTCTTGCTGCCACCTCAGCCGACTTTCTGAGCAGTCCGCTGAACCATGGTGGACAAATCTATCAGGAGCTGGAGGGCGACTTTGTCATGATGGCTCATTTCGTGGATATGGAAGGGCTGAAAGAGCGCAAGGTGAAGGGCTACAACGAGTGTGGTCTGCTGGCCATGGAGGGTGACAAGCTCTATCAGCTGGGCGTGTTCCCCTTGTATAATTGTGGCAACATGTTCACCATTACCACTAGCCAGGGCCGTCCTCAGTACCCCAACTACAAGGGCTATGAGTTTGACCCAATCCTGCAGTTTGAGCGTCGTGGCAACCTTCTCTTTGCCCGTACCAGCAGCGATGGCATCACCTGGCACAACATGCCTGGCTCCCCCGTTGAGGTATCTGCCCCCAAGCTCAGCCTCGGCATCTACCAAACCACCTACAGCCCCAACTTCTCATGGGCAAAGCTCAAAGGAGTAGTTGTGTATCATTAACCCACCTCAACCCTAAAACCTACCCTCAGTCCCTCCCCAAGGGAGGGAGGAAACCTACCCTAACCCTCCCAAAGGGAGGGGACTCTAATACCTTTGCAGTTTCATAGGTAATTAAGCCTCCCTCCCTTCGGGAGGGACTGAGGGTGGGTTTTAGTTTTTTTAATTACTCAGTTTTCCGTCGTAGTCATCCATTTCCTTGATGGTGGCCACCTGGTTCAGGGCTGCCTTGCGATAGCTGCCAGTAGCCCGTGCACGGAGCTTGAAACCCGTGATGTTCTCCTGGGCAGTAAACTGCTCGGCACTTTCAGCCCCCACACTCTTGATGCCCACCGAGAAGATGGCCAGGTCGGGAATCTTCACAGCCGTACCCTCCAGCGTCAGCTCCTGGATACA
>CAMVMX010000026.1 GCA_947168665.1 uncultured Bacteroidales bacterium | reverse complement strand
CATTCTTTTTTATTCGCATCGCAAAAAGTTTTGTAACTTTGCAAACTCGACAAAAAAGAGGCTGAATGACACCAACAATTTAACAAACAAAATATTATCATGAAAAAACACTCGTTCCTATTCATCGTTCTCTTCGTTGGAATTCTTGTTGGCTGTAGCAAGGAAACGGAGATAACACCCATTCACAATTATTTCAGCTCGTGGAATCCCTGCCAGTCCCTCACGGCTCTACAAACGTATGTCGAGGATGTAACCAATCCCTCCTCACCCAACTTCATCCCCGTCGACGACCGTATCGCCACTTTCGATATGGACGGAACTTTCATTGGCGAGCTTTACCCCTCATATTTTGAATACAACCTGCTGGAATACCGCGTTCTGGACGACACCGCCTATCGCGACAGTGCCCCCGAAGATGTGCGGGAGGCCGCTCAGCAAATACGCGACTTTGTCCGCAATGGCACTCCGCTGCCCGCCCACTTCGACATGATTCATGCCCTCGCCGCTGCCAAAGCATACGCCGGGATGACCCTCGCCGAATTCGACGCCTATGTAAAGGACTATGCCGCCCGTCCCGCCAACGGCTTTACTGGCATGACCTATGCCCAAAGCTTTTACAAACCCATACTTGAGGTATTCGACTATCTCAAAGCCAACGGGTTTACCATCTATGTGGTCTCCGGTTCCGACCGCTTCATCTGCCGCGCCTTGGTGCAGTCCTTGGGCATCGAACCCAGCCATGTGATCGGTATGGATGTGAAGTTGCGTTCACGCGACCAAGGCACCGTGGCGGGAGTCAATTACACCATGCAGCAGGCCGAAGACATCATCCGCACCGACGAACTGATCATCAAAAACCTCAAAGCCAACAAGGTGTTTCAAATCGCACAGGAGATTGGCAAGATTCCCGTACTCTCTTTCGGCAACAGCGGCGGCGATGTGGCCATGCACAACTACTGCCTGAGCAACGACCTTAAGTGTGCCGCCTTCATGCTCATCGCCGACGACGACCAGCGCGACCATGCCAACCGCGACAAAGCCCTCGCACTGGGCGAACAATGGCGCGATGCCGGCTATCACGTCATCTCCATGCGCGACGACTTCAAAACCATCTACGGCTACAACGTCATCAAAGTGCCTTTCACCTTCTGAAGGCAGCTTCCTCTGATAGAATAAATTGAGGATTGAGAGTGGAAAGCTCTCAATCCTCAATTATTATTTTGTAAAATCAGACAACAGTCCGAACTCGGTGCGTTTGCCATACCCTAAAAACGATGTCCGCCAAGCGTGCAGAACCTGTGGCGCGGCCCGCAGCCGCGAAATGCGACAATATCCGCCACCGGCTGACTGCCCGCACCCCAGTCATAGCTGAGCCACGTGGCGTCAAAGCTGTCGAAATCACGATTGTAAACGCTGAGAGTGGGCAATAGCTCGTCCACTCCTGCCCATCCGCCGCCGCTCATTTCAGCAGCTTCAGCAGCTGCCTTTCCTTGGCATTGGGCAAGAGCTTTTGCAAGTGTTCCATCATGCGGTGGTGCGACTCCTCAGGGGTGCGGTCGCACCGCTCGGCCTCCGGTCCAAGCAGCCTTTCGGGTGTGGTGAGCAGCGAGAGGCCCCAACCATATTCATGCCCGTGCTTGTCGTGCGGATAGACGAAGTCCTCCGTCACAATGCGGCAGGCCATCTGCAGCTGCAACACGTGGCGGTCAAAGAGTGCGCGCATCCGGGGGCCTGTCAAACCGCAGGCCGCGCGCAAATCGCGGCTCACCATGCTCCCGCCCTCCCGCAGTTCGCACAGCACGATGTCCATCACCATGCCCGCCTCCGTGTCAGACTGAGGCAGGGGATGACTATGACGGCGCCAGTTGCAGAAATCCGGCCACCACCGACGGCTGACGAAACCTGCCTTGCCAGCAAAGAACTTGCCATATACACAGCCACCCTCCGTCACCACGGGGCCTTTCCACCGCCACAATGGCCACACCCAGCTGCCGTCAGGCCGCACCTGATAGCGGCACTCGGCCGCGGCAAACGCGTCGGCACTGAAACCTTCTATGTCACTCTCGAACATGGGCAGGAAACCCACCGTGTCGACACACTCAATCAAATCGGCACACGTGCAGATACTATCGCCCAGTCTCCACGACGGCTGTGCCTCACCGTTCAAGTCAATATCCCTTTCCATTACAAGTTACTCATTTATATTATATTGGTCAAAAGCAGATTAAGTCCTATATCACTGCAGCCTCCCACCTAACATTCTTCAGGCAGCCCTGATCTGGGCCCACCGTGCTCCAATCCTCTGCTCCCGAAGGCATTTCAATACGACAGCGCCAGGCGCAGACCGATACGGTTGCGGGTCTTGGTGGGTTGAACGAATTGCGGAACGACACCCTCAGAAAATCGGTCATGTTCGACCATCCCCCACCTCGCAACACCCTCTCCGTGCCCTCCTTGGGTCCTTTGGGGTTGCGCTGATCTTTGCCGCTGTAGGGGTCGTACCAGTCGCTGCACCATTCGCGCACATTGCCACTCATGTCGAACAAGCCCAGCTCGTTGGCATGTTTCTCGCCCACACGGTGGGTGCGCTCGCCACCGTTGTCGTCATACCATGCCACCTCGTCCAGATTGTCGCCGCCGCTGTAGACATGCCCCAGGCTGCGGTTGCCGCCGCGGGCGGCATACTCCCATTCGGCCTCGGTAGGCAGACGGAAATTACGGTTGGTCAGTTTGCTCAGCTTCTTCACGAACTTCTGGGCATCCTGCCACGACACACGCTCCACCGGCAGGTTTGTTCCCTCGAAATAAGAGGGATTATAGCCCATCACGGCCACCCACAGCTCCTGTGTCACCTCAGTCTCGCCGATGTAGTAGTTGCGCAGCGTGACGGGATGGACGGGCTGCTCGTCTTGCCCGGCCTTGTCGCGCTGCTCCTCGGTGGCACCCATCATAAATTCCCCGCCCTCGACAAACACCATGTTGAAGGCCACCCCCTCGACGGTGAACGTAAGCGGAGTCTTGCCCTGAGCCTGCACACCACAACAGCCCAACGCCATCAGCAGGAGTGTCATAACCATTTTTCTGTTCATAAAGCATAAGCCCTGAATGTGTGTCGGGCGCAACTGTTGGAGTGCCGAAGGTCCATCGGACCATAAACCTTTTATGCAACGCCGAGGGGACAGGGCCTGCGGCCCGCACCTTGCCACACGGGTTGTCCCTCCCACGTGCAACCCATGGGGGCACAGGTGGGAGGTAATGCAAGGGGCGGGGTTGTCGCCCTCGGCTCGTCTGGCTATCACCGGAGGAATTGCAGATGCAAAAATACAACATTTTTTCCATTCGGCAAGTCCTTTTTGTTCCTCACGGGTACTATACCCGTACATATCAACCCTTTAGCCCAGCATGTCAGTCATTGCGGCTCGCGGGCGGCAACAGACCTCCCGACCCAATCCCTGTCCACCTCAATGCCTACTCGATTATTACATTTCATCTCTTTACAAGAAAGAACGAGGAAACCAAATAGCAACATTACAGAAAATAAGAGGTTGTAAAATGAAAGTCCGACGGTGTGTTATGAACAGCCGATTCACTGCACCTAAACGACAAAATTGAGATATAAAAAATAGCACAAAATGATGAAACGACTTGTATTAGCATTTATGGCACTGACGGCTGTGCTGAGTGCCACGGCTCAAAACCCTGCCGACGCACCCAACGGAAGCAAGGCCCTCACATGGCACGGGGTGCGCTCGCCCTTCACTGCCACCTCCATCCAGGGGCAGACTGTAGACCTCCAGGCTTGGATTGACTCTGGTTTCTGCGTCATTATTGATTTCTCGGCCACATGGTGCTACCCCTGCTGGCTGTTGCACAACAGCGGGCTGCTGGAAGACATCTATGCCCAGTGGGGACCCCGCGGCAGCAACCAACTGCGAATGGCATGGGTGGAGACACAGCCGGGTACCACCGTCAACTCACTGCGCAACGGCAGCTACGGCGACTGGACCAAAACCCGTGAGGGCGAGGATGTGCCTTACCCCATCCTGCTGAGTTCGACGGCATCGCGCAGTTTCTCGGCTGGCGACCCGGGTTATATCCCCTACGTCGTCTTCCTCACCCCCGAGGGGCAATACACATCCATTTATAATGATGAACCCGACATTGTGCTCGACCCCGACGACAAGCCCGGCACCATGACCCGTGTGGGCGACCTGATGGCAGCCCACGCCGCACGGTCCGCCGGCATCGGCGAGGCCCGTGGACACTCTGCCCACATCTACCCCAATCCGGCCGCCGACCGTCTGCACATCGAGGCTGAGGGCATGGTTCGTGCCGACATTTACGACATGGGCGGACGCCGTGTGCTGACGGCCACTGAGCGCGACATCAGTCTGCAGGGGCTGCAACCGGCGGTGTACACACTGGTGGTCACCACGGCTGAGGGCAGGACTTCGTGCCAGATTATCAAACGATAAGCATACTCAATTAGGATAAACGGGAGGGCATCCGCATGGATGCCCTTCTGTGGTTTTGATGTGGGTGGGCGGCAGCCTTGACAGCCGATGGACTGAGCCTGCCGGAGGTCCACGCTATCCGTCTGCCACGCGCGACGGCGGGGCATGGGCGCGGAGACAAAGGGCCGTTGTATACTATCGGATTCGGCTGAGGATTGAGTTGTACTGGTTTTTGTTTCCGTAGAAGAAGAGCCAGAGGGTAAGGTCGTCGCTCTCGGTGTGGATGAGGTAGCCCGTCTGGCCGTGGTCGAGGGTCACTTGGGCCAGGTGGTTGTTGACGAGCGAGGGAACTCCGTCAGTGATGAATGAGGAGTCGAAGACTTTCTGGCCGTTGACCCATTCCTGCCTACGCCGGATGACAATACTGCTGTCGGGGAGGTTGCGGCCCCGAACTGTGGAGTCCAAGACCTTCTGGCCGTTGACCCATTCCTGCCGATGGCCGAAGACGATGTTGCTGTCGGAGAGGCCACGTTCCTGCATCATGGCGCGGAGGAGGCTGTCGAAACGGCTGTCGAGGATTCCATCGGCCGTGTCGAGATGGAAATTGGCGACCATAGCCGATGAAGTTTTGACGGTGGAGTCGGGCTGGTAGGGCAGTCCAAACTCGCGCAGGAGGTCATTCCAAGCCGACCAGTCGTGCGCTTGCAGCATCACTGCGTTGACGGTGTCGCCCGCCGAGGGGTAGCCGCTCACCACGGCAACGGTAAGTCCGCTGCGGGATGCGTATTGGTGATACATTTTCTCGGCCGCGCCTTGGGCTGCCGGAAGGATTGTCTCGTGGCTGCAAGCTGTCGTAATGGACAGCAGCAACAGTGCTACTAAAATTTTCTGTCTCATGTGTTTGATTTATTATTGGGTTTAACTTGACAAGGGTTGCATCGGGCGAACAGCCGTCGTTACAGGCATATCGGAAGCGCTGCCCTCCCACCATCACGGCTGCGACGGCGCCGGGCTGCGGACTGCGGGGAAGGAGCCAGACGGCGGGCAGGGCTATGGCTACGGCCACAGCTGCTGCCACAGCTGCCTTCCTGAATGTCGAGCCGACGCTTCTTGCTCGCACAGGGGTTGGGGCAGCTGCAGGAGGGGTGTGCCACACCACTTGGCGCAGCTCGCGGTCGAGCTGGGCATCGGAATGGGGATAGCGGAGGGCATTCAGACGGCGGCCATATTCTTTCAGTTGTTGATCAAAGTCTCGCATATTATTTTTGATTGTATTGTTTACGAAGTTTGCGCAAAGCACGGGAGAGTCTCATGCCTACAGCCCCGACCGTGAGGCCTGTTATCTGCGAAATCTCGGCATAGGAGTAGCCTTGGGCATGGGCGGTGACGATGGTGCGGTCGGGTTCGGGCAGCAGGTCGATGAGTTGGGCCAGCTCGAGGAAAGCCGCATCCTCGTAGGATGTTTCGGGCAGTTGCTCGGGCTGGGGGACCGGTTTGTTGGCGGTTTTGCGATAGAGCGTAATCATGGTGTTGACAGCCACGCGGTAAATCCATGTGCGCTCTGAGCTGCGGCGGTCGAAACCTGAATAGCCCTGCCAAAGGGCACAGAGCACCTCGTGGAAGGCATCCTCGGGCTGCCATGCCGGGCTGAGTTTGAAGCTACGGCACACTTGCCAGATGAGATCGCGGTGGCGGCGGACGAGTTCGATGAATTGGCGTTCGGTCGTTTCCATGGTGCTGGGCTGTCAAAAATGAGAGTTGTGTTGATGTTTCATGCCCTGTTAGACGAGACGGGAAGGCAAATCATAACATGGAGGGGGAAAAAAAGAAAACGGGAAAAGTGAAGGCGATGTCTTGAAGCCTTTACTTTTCCCGTTGCCGGATAGTGGCACGATGGGCCAACCCTGCTACTGGGGAGTGATTTTCCGATAAACCAGACAGCCCCCTTCGGAGGGGTGGTCGTAGACCAGGGTGTCAGCATCCTCATGGCGGATGGCCCACACTATCATCACATCGCCCATGGCAGAGCCTATCATGATGGCCGCGATGAGCATCATCAGCCAGCTGCCGACAATGATGGAGATGACATACGGCACCACACCGACCAGCAGCAAAGGCATCAAGGCCCCAATCACATAAGCGCGCTTGGTCATGGGCACGTCGATATGGCAGTAGACAGCCCCCGTCATGAAGCCGAAACGGAGGTGGCTGAAGCCGCTATAGGTGACGAGCATCCATGTGAGGCCATGGATTAGCTCATGCACGACTATGCCCACAAATAGGCTCAAGCAAAGAATCAGCATTTGGAAGGGTGCGTTCTTGAACGAGAAATCGGCATTCACCCAATGGAGCAGCAGCATCCCTACGGCGGCCGCAATAGCCATCAAGCCCATCGCCCACACGTTGGCAGCCACAATGCTGATGGTGCGCTGCTCGGTTTCAAAGCCCTCGATCTGAGGAATTGGTTCGTGTTTTGCCATGTCTGGAAATCTTTTTTATCCGTAACGTAAAGGTACTTGATTTAGTATTAATAAATGCAAAAAAGGGGGCTACAGGCTATATATGAAAAAAAATTCGTATCTTTGCACCGCGAAAATTTAGTAATTAAAAATATCTAACATGAAGAAAGCATTCATTATCCTTGGAGCAATGGCCCTGTGTATCACAGCTTTTGCTCAGACCGAACAGAAAGAGGATGAGGGATACAAGTTCACGGTTGTGAAAGAACTCCCTGTCACCTCTGTCAAAAATCAGCACCGTGCCGGCACTTGCTGGTGCTATAGTGGATTGGCATTCATCGAGGCCGAGCTGCTGCGCATGAACAAAGGCACCTACGACTTCAGCGAGATGTATATCGTTGAGAACACCTACAACGACCGCGCCATGGCCGCCATCCGCACCAGTGGCGACGTCAGCTTCAGCCAGGGAGGCTCGTTCTACGATGTGATTTACGGCATGCGGACTTTCGGTCTGGTACCCGAAGAGGTGATGCGTCCCGGCGTTGAATACGGCGACACCCTCTCCGACCATACTGAGCTCAGCGCTGTGACCGATGCCATGGTTGCCGCCATTGCCAAGAGCGACAAACTCAAAAAACTGCAGACCGACAAGGACGGCCAGCTGCTGTGCATGAAGGCCATCCGTGCCGCCCACGCCGTGTATCTGGGTCAGCTGCCCGAGAAGTTCACCTATAACGGCAAGCAGTATACTCCCAAGAGTTTCTATGAGAGCTTGGGCATCAACCCCAGCGACTATGTGAGCATCACCTCCTACACTCATCATCCTTTCTACGAGCAGTTCCCCCTCGAGATTCAGGACAACTGGCGTCACGCTCAGTGCTACAACGTTCCGCTGGATGAAATGATGCAGATTTTCGACAATGCCATAGCTAACGGCTACCCCATCGCCTGGGGCAGCGACGTGAGCGAGCAGGGCTTCCGCATGGGCACCCGCAAGGGTTTCTGCGTGCTTCCCGCCACCGAGACCAAATCCATCATGGGCAGCGATATGGCCCACTGGACCGGCATGACCGCCAAGCAGATGCAGGACGAGGCCGCCAAGCACCCCACTCCCCAGCGCTGGGTGAGCCAGGAGGAGCGCCAGATGGCCTACGACAACCGCGAGACCACCGACGACCACGGCATGCTGATTTATGGCTGCGCCAAGGATCAAATGGGCAACGAATACTACATGGTGAAAAACAGCTGGGGCGACTATGGCGAGTATCACGGCATGTTCTATGCCTCCAAAGCTTTCGTCCGCTACAAGACCATGAACATCATCGTCCACAAAGACGCCCTTCCCAAAGACATCAAAAAGAAACTGGGCATCAAATAGTTTTCCCATCCACTATTTGAATCCTATCATTGTTTCCAATGAAATACAATGGAGGGGGCTGACCAACTAATCAGCCCCTCTCCTTTTCAAAAAAGCGATTAACCCAAACAAAAAAACAGGATGAACCCCATCGGCATCACCCTCTCCGCAACCGCTCTGGCGCTGGCCCTGTGGCTGGCGTGGGTGTCTGGCAAGCCTTCGGTCAAACCCCTGCTGACTCCACAGCAGGAGAAGGCTCTGCGCGACAAATTGCCCGACAATACCATGGACGGCAACAAGACGGTGGTGTATACCGAGTTCAACCCCATGCTCGACGACCTGCTCAACGACATCCAGCAGGCCAAAGACCACATCCACCTCCAATTCTTCAAATTCGAGACCGATTACGTGTGCCAGCGCATCGGCAACGCCCTCATCGAAAAAGCCTCCCAAGGAGTCGAGGTACGCCTGCTCTACGACTACCTCATCAACCACAAAAGCAGGTGGTACTACCAGAGCCTCTCCGAACACGGCGTACACGTTGTGGGATTCGGCCCCGTGAGCCTCCCGTTTCTACGCAAGCAGGACAACTACCGCAACCACCGCAAGGTAGTAGTCATCGACGGCCGCGTAGGCTATCTGGGCGGCATGAACATAGCCCGGCGCTATCTGGAAGGTCTCGAATGGGGGCCTTGGTGCGACACCCAAATGCGCATAGAGGGGCCCGCAGCGGCACAACTGCAGCACGCCTTCCTGGCCGACTGGTGCCACGCATCCGGCCAACTGCTTGCCAGCACCCGCTATTTCCCCCGGCTTCAACCCGCCGGGCCATGCCCCGTCGAAGTGCTCACCTCAGGCCCCATCGGCAATGGACCCGCCATCATGCGCCGCACAGTAGAGCTGCTTGACCAAAGCCGACAATACATCTATTTCGAGTCGCCCTACTTCATACCCACCTCCGAGGTAATGGACGCCCTCTGCCGGGCCGCCCGCCGCGGAGTGGATGTCCGACTGCTCATCCCCGCGCGGGGCGACCGCGGAATCCTTGAACTCCCGGCATCCTTCTCCTACTTTGCGCAGGCACTCGGCGCGGGAGTCAAGATAAGACTCTTCGACCAAGGCTACCTGCATTCCAAGAACATCGTCACCGACGATGCCGTGGCCCACATCGGCTCCACCAACATCGACGTACGCAGCTACCAGCTCGACCTCGAAATTGGGGCTTACATCCACAACCGCGATTTTGCCCTCCAAATCAAACAACTCTTCCTCGACCACTACGCCCAATCCCTTGCCGTCGATCCGGCAGGGTGGCCACAACGCCCGTTACACCGCAAAATCTTCGAACAAACAGCACGGCTCGTGTCGTCACAACTTTAAACACATTATCTTTCTAAACCCTGCAATCAATGAATCAAGCTCAACGCATCCAAACATCCTTTATCAACGCCGCCGAAAAGAAAGCCCTCGTATGGCTTGCCAAACGCCAGCCCCGCTGGGTAACATCCGACATGCTCACCGCCGTGGGCACCCTCGGCTCACTGATTGTGGCCATCGGCTTCGTACTCTCCAACTACAGCATCCAGTGGCTCTGGCTCAGTTCCTTCGGTCTGCTCGTCAACTGGTACGGCGACTCGCTCGACGGCACCCTGGCCCGCGTCCACAACTGCCAGCGCCCCATCTATGGCTATTATCTCGACCACACCGTCGACTGCATCAACGAAGGCCTCATGTTCATCGGCGCCGGCCTCTCCCCCTTCCTGCACCTCGACTTTGCCCTCCTGGCCTTCGCCATCTACCTTGTCCTCACCATCAACGTCAGCATCAACGCCCACCTCAAAGGCGAGTTCCGACTCACCTACATAAAACTGGGTCCCACCGAGTTCCGACTCCTCATCGTGCTGGCCAACACACTCCTCATCGCCATTCCCGCCCTCCCGGCCATCAGCAACACCCACACACTCCTCGGCCACGCCGTCACCATGCGCATCCTCGACTACGTCGCCATAGTCATCATAGCCCTCATGTCCCTCATCTACCTGGCCACCACCATCTCCGATGCCCGCAAATACGCAGCCATCGACCCCAAGAAACCCCGCCAGCAATGACCCCTCAGCATAAAGCCTCCCTCCGGCGGTTCATCGGCTTCTCCCTCTGCAACACCCCCGGCACCCTCATCGAGCTGCTCACCGTCTGGCTTCTCTCCCAATACCTCTTCTCCTCCTATGCGGGACAATACATCCTTGCGCCCGTCATCGCCTTCGAATGTGCCGTAGTCACCAACTTCACCCTCTTTTCGCGCCTCGTGTGGCGCGACCGCATCAGCGGCATGCGCACCCGCGCCCGCCTCATCCGTATGCTGGCTTTCAACCTGTCGGCCTCCGGCATCTACCTGCTCCGCATCGGGCTCATCCAAGTCATGGGCATCCTGTGGCATCCACCCGTGGTACTCTGCGACCTTGCCTCCATGCTCTTCTCCGGCCTCATCAACTTCGCCATCAACGACCGCGTCATCTTTGCCGGCCGGCGCAAACACCGCCTTCTGGTCGGCACACTCATCACCCTTGCCTACCCCTGGATACACCTCCGCATCAAAGGGCGCGAAAACATCCCCTCAGCCGACAGCCAGCGTCCCGTAGTCTACGTCTGCAACCACGGCTTCATCTCCGGCCCAGTCATGGCCGCCGTCAACCTTCCCGACACCTTCCGCCCATGGGTCGACAGCCGTATGCTCGACCGCGACGAATGCTACCGCAACCTCTACGACACCTTTGGCCGCTCGCTGCACCTCAGCAGCCGTCTGCGCCACCGCCTTATTGGCCGTCTGCGCGACATCGTCATCGCCGTCCTGCGCGACTACAACCCAATCCCCGTCATCAAAGACGGCTCCCGCCAAATCATGGACACCCTCAAACTCAGTGCCGACACCCTTGCCTCCGGCTGCAACCTGCTCATTTTCCCCGAGCATTCGCGCCAGTCCTACCACGGCGACATAGCCTCCGAGCGCAGCAAAGCCGACAACGAACTGCGCACCTTCTACAGCGGCTTCGCCCATCTGGGCCACCTCTACTACCAGCGCACCGGCCAAGACCTCCGCTTCGTACCCCTCTACGTCGACCGCAAACACCGCACCATGTACGTCTCGCCCGGCATCACATACCACCACACCGGCTCGCCGCGCGACGACCGCCAACAACTGGCCGACACCCTTTTCCTGACCCTCTCCCGCATGTCATCCCAAAGCGACGCCCCCACACTCCAAACCACCTCCTGACCGCCAAAATCCTCCAATCCCCATAATATTGTTCCCATCAAACACCATCACCCATCCATGACAAAACACACCGCAACCTTCATCCTATGCCTGGCAGTCCTGCTGCCCTCCATGGCATGCACCAACCTCATAGTCGGCAAGCGAGCCTCTGCCGACGGGAGCGTCATGTGCACCTACAATTGCGACGGCTTCGGCTTTGCAGGCTCCCTGTTCTACAGCCCCGCCGGCCGCCACAACCCCGGCGAGCAGATAGCCATCCACGGCTGGGGCCCCTCCCATCCCGGCCAGTTCGTCCGGCAGGCAGACTACACCTACAACGTCGTCGGCCTCATGAACGAACACCAAGTCACCATCGTCGAGACCACCTTCGACGGCCGCCTCGAACTGGTCAACCGCGACGGCCTTCTCGACTACTTCAGCCTCATGCGCCTTGCCCTCCAGCGCTCCGCCACCGCCCGCCAGGCCATCAGCTGCATGGCCGGCCTCGTCGAGCAATACGGCTACAACAGCAGCGGCGAGACCATCACCATCTGCGACCCCGACGAAGCCTGGATCATGGAAATCATCGGCAAAGGCCCCGAGCGCAAAGGAGCCGTGTGGGTAGCCCTCCGCGTCCCCGACTCCTGCATCTGCGCCCACGCCAACCTCAGCCGCATCCGCCAGTTCCCCCTCCAGCGGCGGCGCTCCTTCCGCAGCATCAGCAGCCAAAACCTCAAACACATCGACCGCCCCGAAGTAGAATGCGTCTATGCCCACGACGTCATCACCCTGGCCCGCGAACTGGGCTACTACACCGGCCCCGACAGCGCCTTCTCCTTCCGCGATGCCTACTGCCCCATCGACTTCGAAAACGTCCGCTACGCCGACGCCCGTGTGTGGAGCTTCTTCCGCCACCACAGCGCCCCCGCCGCGATGGACAAATACCTGCCCTACATCAACGGCCACTTTGACCAGTGCGACCACCTGCCCCTCTGGATCAAGCCCGACCGTCCCCTCACCCTCCGCGACCTCCAGGCCGACATGCGCGACCACTTTGAAGGCACCCCCCTCGACATGACCGCCGACCTCACCGCCGGCCCCTGGGGCATGCCCATACGGCCACTGCCCATGCAGTTCAAAGCCTCCGACAGCACCCCCTACTTCCGCGAACGCCCCATAGCCACCCAGCAAAGCGGCTTCACCATGACCTGCCAGATGCGCTCATGGCTGCCCGACGACGTGGGCGGCGTCACCTGGTTCAACTGCGACGATGCCGACATGGTGGCCTACGTGCCCCTCTACTGCTGCATCACCCAAGTGCCCGACCCCTTCCGCCCCGAAAACAACCCCCGCAACGAATTCTCCTTCCAGTCCGCCTTCTGGATGAACAACTGGGTGGCCAACATGGTCTACCCCCGCTACAGCATGATGATTGGCGACCTGCGCCTTGCCCAGCGCGAGCTTGAAGACTACTACCACGCCGACCAGGACAGCGTCCTTGCCGCCCTCCAAGGCCTGACCCCCGACGACCGCCGCGCCTACCTCAACCGCAAAAGCATCGCCTACGCCTCGCGCATGATGGACCGCTGGGACAGGCTGGCCCGCCACCTCATCGTCAAATACAACGACCAAGTGGTGCGGCGGGAGGACTCGACAGGCCATTTCCAACGCTGGGGCTACGACACCCCCGGCTACAACCAGCAATTCATCGATGCCATCGGCCCCGCCACCGGCAGCCGCTACCGCCTCGAAACAATCATCCAGCGCCGCGAGCGCTGACTTCCACAAATTGGAAGAACAGGTAAACAGGCTGTGCGCGACCGGCACATTCCGGCACCCGCCGCCGGCATCGCCGCGCCGCCAGTCCGATATTTACTTTCTGTTTGTTTTCTATTTCCTTTCTTGATTGTTTCTCCGCAACAAAACAAGTGGTGGAAATGAATAAGTGAATGGATGGAAAAAGAGAGGAGAATGAACCATTCACAAATCAACCTGTCCCGCGCCCCCCGGCTGGGGAGGCACGGGACAGGAGGGCGTCGGTGTGCGCCTTAACGGCCTTGGGCCCAGCTGCGGTAACGGGACCAGACGTGCAGCCAGATGCGGGCGATGGAGTCGACGGCATCGCAGAGGATGGCGCGGCTGTAGTCCTCCAGCTGGGTGTAGGCAGCGGAGGCTTTGTAGGCGGCGGCGGTGGTGTGCTCGTCAAGGTCGGCAGGCAGGAGGCGGTAGGCCATGAGGTAGGAGTATTCGGATATGGCGCTCATGTAGTCCCACGTGTTTTTGTTGCCGGTGCCGTAGGCGTAGAGGAACTCGCGACTGACTATGTCGTCCTCGACGGCTTGGACGAGGGGTGTGGGTTTGGCCTTCAGCGGGTAGCCGGCTGGGTCGTAGAAAAAGCGGTTGTTGGGGATGTCGATGTCGTATGACTTGCGCACCTGCTTATCCCAGTCGGACTCGATGAGGCCGTGGAGGTTGGCGCCGGAGGAGAAGGGACGGCAATCGCAGTGCAGCGGCATGTGGCAGTCGGCAATGTAGTGGCTGAGGATGAAGAAGCGCATGGCGATGTGATTGTTGGTGGTGGTGATGGGGCAGCCGCGCTCTTCGATGCGGAGCATCTTGAAGTTGTCGACAATGCTGTGGGAGATGGACTCGCAGCGGTCGGCGCAGTTGCCGCTTTCGATGATGAATGGCTTCTTGTAGAGCGGCGATTTCTGCCCCAGGGCGTAGAGCTGCATGGTCTTGGGCAATTTCTTGAATTTTTGCTCGGCCGAGCCCTCGGCGGGACGGTACTTGATGATGTGGCTGGTGGACATGTCTTTGAACACCTCGTCGGGATACCACGCGCCCTCGATGACGAAGTCGCGGTAATCGTGGAACCACTTTACGAGGGTTTTGGCGTCGTCCTTGTTCTCGTCGGGGATGTCGGCATACTGGAGTCGTTTGATGGCCATGAAGGCCAGCCAGGCATGAGTGTACTTTTTCATGGTGTTTGGGTTTTAGGTTTTCTTATTTTGGACAGGGGGTTATATGTTCCCTATGGGGTTTTCGGCTTTTGGGGGTTCTGCTGGGGGGTCAGGTTGTTGATTTGGTCGCGGAGTTGGGAGAGGAAGTCGGCGGGTGCGCCGTCGGCGGCGAAGAGTTGATGGGCGGCTTCGAGGTGGGGCAGGGCTTTGGAGGGGTCGGTGTAGACGTACAGGCCCAGCATCAGGTGCATCAGGCCTCGCTCGTAGTCGGTCTCGGCGGTGGGTATGCCTTTGGTGAGGAAGTCCTCTATCCGACTCGGGTTATCGCTGTCGGTAAAGATGTTGGTGAGATGGATGGCGTCGTTCATTGTTTGGTCGCCGTTGAAGGCAGCCTGCCAGCAGGTGTCGATGAGGGCAGAGGGACAGGGAAGCTTTTCTTCTACCAGGAGGGTGAGGAGGTTGGCGGCGTTGCCGAAGTCGAAGGGAGTGAGGCGGTGAGCGGCCTGGAGATAGTGGAGGGCGCTGTCGGTCTGCCGGAGGTGGTCGGAGTAGATGATGCCGAGGGCGCGTGCGGCATCGGCTTTGAGCAGGTGGTCGGTGTAGCCGTGGTAGGCACGGCGGAAGTGGGTGATGGCCTCAGCAGTTTTTTCGTCGCCGTAGGCATTCACGCCGAGGTTGTAATGGGCGTGCCAGTGGGTGTCGCAGATGGCGAGGGTGCGGAGGTAGTAGGCGGTGGCGCTGTCGTCCTGGTCGAGGGTGTTGTAGCGCAGACCCACCTGGTAGGAGGCATCGGCACAATGGCAGTCGGGCTTGGCGGCACGGCGAAGGAGGAGGAAGACCGTGGTGTCGACATAGATGTCCCAAAGCTGCATGTCGTAGTCGTCGAGCAGGGCTTGGTAATAGCGGGCATAGCCACAGAGCAAGGCACAGTCGGCGGGGTGGCGGTCGATAAGCCGCCGGAGGAGGCTGTCGGCCATGAAAGGTATCATCTGGCCGGTGGTGAAATTGGCGCGGATACTGTCGAGACTTTCGCCGGGTCTCAAGTCCTGTAGCGAGAAGACCATGTGGTTGATGCTTTGCACAAAGTAACCCAGCATGATTTCTTCCTTCTTCAAGAGGATGGCCGGGAGGTCGTTGGTGGGGTCGTAACTGTCCAGCAGGCTGAATGCGGTGGCATACTGGCGCTGCGAAATGAGACGGTCGGCATCGCGACGCACCGAGACTTCGGTTTGCGACTGCGATCTGGCCATGAGGCAAAAGATAGCAGCGATGAAGATAAGACTCTTTTTCATGACAAGAGGGGTGCAATATTTTGCTGCAAAGATACAAAAGTTTATTGAAAAAAAAGAAAAAATGCGATAAAAGAGGTATTTTTTTGCAAGATGCGGCATCCAGTCTTAAAAAAATTAGTATCTTTGCAACCGTGAACAACTTATTCTATAAATGGTTAAAACTATGAAAATACGTTTCTTTATCTGTTTTTGTCTCTTGGCATTGATGGCTGTGCCGACACGTGGCGCTGAGCAGCTCTCGCTGAAAAGCCCTGATGGAAAGTTGGAGATGACTTTCTATTTGGAGAATGGTATGCCTTTTTATTCCCTTGCCCGCGAGGGGAAGGCGGTGGTGGGGAAGTCGCGCATGGGCTTCACGCTCGAATGGCGCGACGATTTGACGCACTGTTTTGTGCTGCGAGATTCAGAGCGCCGCACTTTCGACGAGGTGTGGCAGCCCGTGTGGGGCGAGGAGGCTCACATCCGCAATCACTACAACGAGCTGGTGGTGCGGTTAGAGCAGCCCGCCGGAGCGGTGAAGAGCATGGACAACTCCACCAAGAGCCGCCCCACGCTGATGGACATACGGTTCCGCCTGTATGACGACGGCTTGGGGTTCCGTTATGAGTTCCCCCTGCAATCGTCACAAGTGGTGGACGGCAAGCGTGTGGACAATGCGCTGGTTTATTTCTGGATCAAGGAGGAAATCACGGAGTTTGCCATGATGGGCGACCATCTGGCATGGTGGATTCCGGGCGACTACGACACGCAGGAGTTCAACTACACCGAGTCGCACCTGAGCGAGATTCGCAGCCTGCATGCCGGCTCACAGGTGGGTGGCGGATGGCCGTGGAAAAGTTTCTCAGATACAGGCGTGCAGACAGCCCTGCAGATGAAGACTGCCGACGGGCTGTATATCAATATCCACGAGGCAGCGGTGCTGAACTACCCCACCGCCAACCTCGATTTTGACGACAAGACGCTGACCTTCCGCGTCTGGCTCACCCCCGACGCCACGGGCTACGGCGCCCGGATGCAGACCCCCTGCATCACCCCCTGGCGCACGGTGCAGGTGTGCCAAAGCGCCACCGAGGTGCTGCGCTCGCGGTTGATACTGAACCTCAACGAACCCTGTGTGTTGAAAGATGTGAGCTGGATTCACCCTGTGAAGTACATGGGAGTGTGGTGGGAGATGATCAGCGACAAGAACTGCTGGAGCTATACCAACGATTTTACCTCCGTGCGGCTGCCCGGCGACCCGAGTGTGCCCCCCTCGCTGCAAGGCTACGCCACCGACTGGACCAAAGCCAAACCCCATGGCCGCCATGCCGCCAACAACGAGAACGTGCGCCGGTATATCGATTTTGCCGCCCAGCACGGTTTCGACGCCCTGCTTATCGAGGGATGGAACATTGGCTGGGAAGACTGGTACGGCAAGGAGAAAGAGTTTGTGTTCGACTTTGTGACGCCCTATCCTGATTTCGACCTGCCCGCCCTCAACCGCTATGCCCATCAGAAGGGCATACGACTCATCATGCACCATGAAAGCTCGTCGTCGGTGAGCAACTACGACCGGTGGATGGACACCGCCTACAGCCTGATGAACAAGTATGGCTACGACGCAGTGAAGAGCGGCTATGTGGGCAAGATTGTGCCACATGGCGAGCATCACTACAGCCAGCCCATCATCAACCACTACCACCGGGCGGTGGTGAAGGCCGCCGAGCGGCACATCATGGTGAACGCCCACGAGGCGGTGCGGCCCACCGGCCTGTGCCGCACCTGGCCCAACATGATAGGCAACGAGAGCGCCCTCGGCACCGAGTTCCGCGGCGGCATTCGTCCCGGCCACACCACTATACTGCCCTTCACCCGTCTGCAGGGAGGTCCGATGGACTACACGCCAGGCATCTTCGAGACGGATATGGGCAACATCATTTCTTGGGGCAAGGGCAACCAGATGAAGCACACTATCTGCAACCAGCTGGGCCTGTACGTCACGTTCTATTCCCCCTTGCAGATGGCTGCCGACTTCCCGGAGCATTACGAGCCTTATATGGATGCGTTCCAGTTTATCAAGGATGTGGCTGTGGACTGGGACACGAGCCTCTACCTGATGGCCGAGCCGGGAGCTTATATTGTCACGGCACGCCACCCCAAGGTGTCCTCCCTCAACAAGGCCGCTGAGGGCGTGGGCCAACTGGCCGACGGAAAGAAGGATATGCTGTCCAGCGTGACGCGCTACGTCTATGCCCTGCCTGCAGAGGCCACGGCTGCCGACCTGAAGGGAGCCAAGGCGCGCGATGTGTGGTATGTGGGCGGCGTGACCGACGAGAACGCCCGCGAGGTGACTGTGAAGCTGGACTTCCTGAAACCCGGCGTGACATACGACGCCATTATTTATACAGACGGCAAGGATGCCTCGGGCTTGACGGGCGAGGGCTACAACCCCAAGTCCTACACCATCACCACCAAGAAAGTGACAGCCAAAAGCAAGCTGAAACTCCGCATGGCCCCCTGCGGCGGCTTCGCCATCAGCCTCCGCGAGCGGACAAGTAGATAACGACTGTCTGGATAATAACCATTGGAATATTGCTGCCATGAAGAAATCTCTACTGACCCTATCGCTTGTAGCGTTGCTGCTGGCTGGCTGCCAGCAGTCTGCACCCTCTGCCGATGAGGCTTCGCTCTATCCCTCGTGCAAGCCGTATACCCGTTGGTGGTGGTTTGCTGGCCAACTGGACGACCGCGACATACGCGACCAGTTGGTATGGCTGGCCGACCACGGTTTCGGCGGGGTGGAGATTGCCTGGATTTACCCCATGGGGCTGGACTCGCTTGCGCCCCATCCCGACTTCCTGTCGGATGAATGGGCAGCACATGTGGCTTTTGCTAAACGGACGGCCGACTCACTCGGGCTGGGCTGCGACTTCACCTACGGCACTCTCTGGCCTTTCAACGATGTGAATCTCCCTTGTGGCGACCAGACGCGCAACTTTTTTGACACCATAGAGCCTGCCCGCAGGGGCTTCACCTGGGACCATCCCCGCGAAGGACGTATACTGAACCACCTTGACAGCAAAGCCTTTGGTCGCTATGCGTCCAAGATGAACCGTGGCCTTGCCGAAGCCTATAAGGGGTCGAGGTCGGGCCTGTTTGTCGACTCGTGGGAAGTGGAGACGGAATATCTCTGGACCAAAGGCTTCGACACCACATTCATGCAGGAGCATGGCTACGACATCACCCCCTACATGCAGCAGCGCACCCTCATCGACCCTACGACGCATGTGGTGCCTGACCCCGATGTGTTCTATGACTATATGCACACTCTGTCGGGCTACGTGATGCGGGAGTTCTACCAGCCCTTTGCCCAGAATGCGCGGAATGTGGGAGCATTTGCGAGAGCCCAATGCGGCGGTGCCCCCACTGACTTGCTTACAGCATTCACACTGGTGGATGTGCCAGAGACCGAGGCCATCCTCTACGAGCCACCCTTCAGCAAGATAGCCGCCTCGGCTGCCACCCTGACAGGGCGGGGCATAGTCACCGCCGAGACATTCACCTGCGCCTATGGCTGGACGGGGTTGCTCAACAACAAGGGTCGCGGCCACAGCCCCCATCAGGGCAAGGAGCAGTTCGGCGATTTGAAACTCATCTGCGATGCCCTGTTCGCCAACGGCACGAATCAGATTATCTGGCACGGCTTCCCCTACAACAAAGTGGGCGACACCTCCAACTTCTTCTACACCACATGCCAGCTCAGCACCAGCAGCCAGAACAACCTGAGTGGACAGAACCTCACCGATTTCAACCGATATATGGCAACTGTGTCGTCCTTTATGCGACGGGGGCATAACTATAGCCAGATGGCTGTCTATATGCCACTGGAAGACGCTTGGATGGGCGGAGCTTACCCCGACTCGCTGCGGAAGGTGAAGGCTTTCTTTTGGGGGCAGTATGAAATGCGGTACACCAATACACCAGAAGCCTTGAAGGGTACTCAGCCATTGTGGGTAAACGGACACTTTCTGAAATCAGCCCATTATGACGGAAGGCTGCTACATTGCGGTGCCGCCACGTTCCAATCCCTCTACATCGATGTTGAATATATGGAGATGAGTTCATTAGAACAGGTATTACGGCTGGCCGAAGAGGGTCTGCCTGTGTGCCTGATGCGGTCGCCCAAGGAGCCGGGTAAACGGAAGCATCCTGACTCGTACCGTCGGCTGCTGGGCCGCCTTCAGCAACTGGTGAACGTGGTCAGCACAACTGACAGCATGGCCACCACACCCTTGATTGAAGGTGAGGACTTGCCCGACTTCTGGTGTCGCGAGGATGGCGATACTTATTACATCTTCTTTGCCAACCCCATGACACAAACCATTAGTTACCCACTGGACTACTGCTATGCTTACACCGATAGAGGCTCCGCGCGCGAAATTGTTGTCAACCACCACGGAAAATCCGAACACTTCCGCCTTACATTCAAACCCACTGAATCCATCCTGCTGAAGATAGACAGCAAAGGGATTCACAATGTTCCCCTTAACTACACTCCTCCACGTCTGTAGTCCAACCGAGCGACGTTTTCTGCAAAGAGGAAAACAGACTGTGATGCGGAAAGGAATGCGCTGTTAAGTTTTTTATATATTTGCAGAGAGTGTGAACCAACTTAAAACGCGGGCAAACAGCCTCTACAACCACGATTATCAACCTTAAAATCTATAGTTATGACAAAACACCCAAAATCAAGAAACATCCTCCTCATTGTACTGGGAGTGATTGTTTTGCTATGCATTGTTATCTGGTGCCTGTGGCGGAACGAAATCCGCACTATCGCCTCGCTGCAACAGGTGGGGGACAACAAGTATCTCTACTTTATGGAGTATAAGGCCAATTATGACCTTGATGAGGTTGTGAGCAGTGATATTGACCAGAATCCCAAACTGCTGGAGTATGTCACCAAGAAGATTGGCAAAGGGCTTCCCATCAAAGGGAAGAGTGCCCAGGTGGCTGATGAAAACGGCAAGATGAACACGTTCAACTGCACAAGCTTGCAGGCCAAGAACGCCGAAGGGGACGGATTCTTGTATGGCCGCAACTACGATTATTTCCAGAACCCCACGCTGGTGACGCTGTCCCATCCCGAGGAGGGCTATGCCTCGTTGGCGGTGAGCGACATGTCGCACTTTGGCTATAGCCTGGAGGAACTGCCCACCAAATTCATGAAGAAGCTGCTTTGCCTTGCAGCCATCTATGCCCCGGTAGACGGCATCAACGAGAAAGGGCTCTGCACCTCGGTGATGGCCCTGCCCCACCAGCCGGCCAACCAGCAGACAGGCAAGCACAGTGTCGGCACAAGCGTCATCATGCGCCTGTGGCTCGACCGTTGCGCTACGGTGCAGGAGGCTTTGGACCTGTTGGCCACGGTGGATGTGCGCCACGACTCGTTGGTGGGTTCTGGCTATCACTACATGGTGGCGGATGCCAACGGGGACTGTGCCATTGTGGAATTTGACAAAGAAGACGGATGGAAGACCATGGTGGTGCGCAAACCGGCTGAGGCCAACCACCTGCTGGTGACCAACCATCTGCTGTCGGACAAGTTTAGAACCACTGAACCAGACCCCGCTGTGGGCAACCCCAACAGCCGCAGCTGGTGGCGCTACGAGGTGGCGGAAAACTATCTGGACCAGCGCAACGGGGTGCTGACGTCGGACCAGGTGATGGAGTGCTTAGGACTGGTGCATTGGGAACATCTGGAATTGCCTAATGGCAAGATAGAGGTGACTCAATACAGCAACGTATATGACCAGTCGGCTCTGACACTGCGCATGCGTCCGTGGAACGACTACTCCCGCATTTACGACTTCAAGTTGGAATAGGATAAAGAAGACTTATGTTTCGCAACACCGTCTTTTCGAGCACGCTGGTGGGGAAAGCCGTGGTGGTGCTGGCCGTGATGTGCCTTGCGCCATATATGGGTTGTGCACAGGTCTACGACCTGCGGTGCGAAGGGTTGACGTCGCCGCTGGGAGTGGACAATACCCATCCCCATTTCAGCTGGAAAAACAGACTGAACCATAATGGGCAGCTACAGACTGCCTACGAGATAGAGGTGTCCACAGACACGGTCTCCTTGCAGCGCGGAAAGGCTGACTTGTGGCGACGCGGAAAGGTGACCTCAGCAAGCCAGGTAATGGTGCCATACGGGGGCAAGCCTCTTGCTTCACGACAGGTATGCTATTGGCGGATCCGCACATGGGATGAACGTGGAAACTCCACAGAGTGGAGCCAGCCAGAGCGTTTTGCCATCGGGCCTATCGATGGCATCGGGGGCAAGTTTATCGGATGTCAGCAGTCCGACACCTTAGCCCAAACGCCCATTTTTCGCAAACATGTCAACCTGAAGTCGACGGGCACGACTATGGCACACATCAACTCGGTGGGGTATCATGAGCTGTATGTCAATGGGAATCGGGTGGGCGACAAGGTGCTGCAACCCGCAGTGTCACAAGTAGACAAGCGCACGCTCATCGTCACATACGACATCACCCCCTATCTCCTCACTGGCGACAATCTGATTGAGATACATGTGGGGCAAGGGTGGGGCCGGATTTATCATACCGCCGCTGCCTTGAGAGCTGAGATAGCACAGCTGCATAACGGGAAGTGGCGCACCCTGTCCACTACCGATGAGACCTGGCAGACGGCCTCGAGCTGCTATAGCTATACGGGGTCGTGGCAACCACTCCAGTTTGGCGGGGAAAGGGTCGATACCCGCATTCGGCCCGACTGGCATCCGGCAGTCGAAGTGAAGTCTGTGGGCGGTACTGCCACCCCACAGATGTTTGAAGGCAACAGGATTGTCGACACGCTGGAGCCTTTGTCGGTGACAAGGCAGAATGACGGGTCGCTGCTGATTGATTTTGGTCGGGTGGTGACGGGTTGGTTCTGGGCTGAGTTCGCCCCTCCCGAAGACGCTGACAAGGCGGTAGCCTTGGAGCCGGGAGCAGAGGTCTCCTTAGAGTATCTGGACCATGCCGTCGCAGTTCCGCCTCACACCGAAAGCGACTTGTATATAGCCGGTGGCAATGGGAAAGAGATTTTCATCAACCGCTTCCACACACATTCATTCCGTTTTGTGCGTATCAAAGGTGCCGCAGTCACGTTTGCCCGCGCGCTGCAAATCAGTGCGGTCGACCCCAAGGGCGGTGCCACTTTCGCATGCTCCGACTCCCGTCTGAATGCCATCCACGACATGGTGAAATACACGCTGAGCTGTCTCACTTTTGGCGGTTATATGGTTGACTGCCCCCATCTGGAACGCATGGGCTATGGCGGCGACGGCAATTCGTCAACCATGACTTTGCAGACGATGTTCGATGTGCAGTCGACCTACGCCAACTGGATGACGGCATGGGCCGACGCCATCGGCCCCGACGGTGATTTGCCATACGTGGCTCCCGCGTTCCGCACAGGGGGCGGTCTTTACTGGAGTGGCTTTGTGGTGAAAGCCCCGTGGAGGACGTATGTCAATTATGGCAACCGAACCTTGATTGAGCGTCATTACGACTTGATGTGCCGCTGGCTCACGTTTGTCGAGCGGAACAGCCCGGACGGGCTGCCGCAGCCTTGGGCGGACACGGAGCGGCGGATGTGGTTTTTGGGCGACTGGCTTGCACCGAAGGGTGTGGAGGTTGGCGGCGAGAGTGTGCTGCACGTGTCGGGATGTTTCCTGGCCGAATGTCTGGCCGACATGGAGCGGATGGCCCGCCTGTTGGGTCGGGACACGGAAGCTTCACACTTCGCCCAGCGCAGGGAGGCCCTCATTGCCACCATCCACCGCCGTTTCTACCACCCCGAATCGCACACTTACGCCAACGGAACGCCGCTGGACCAATCATACGCCCTACTGGCTGGGGTACCACCCGACAGTGCCACCCGCAGCGCGGTGCGCGGACAGCTGATAAGCGATTCCTATTCCCGCTACAATTCCCATATAGCCGTGGGGCTGATGGGGGTGCCGGTGTTTACGGAGTGGTGCATCCGCGACCGTCAGGCCGAGCTGATGGCCACCCTGCTGCGCCAGCCGGACTATCCGGGCTATTTAGACATGATGGCCCACGGCGCCACCACCACGTGGGAGTCGTGGGACGGGGAGCGCAGCCGTGTGCACAACTGCTATAATGGCATCGGTCTGTGGTTCTACCAGGCCATGGCGGGTATCCGTCCAGACAGCACCGCGCCAGGCTACCGCCACTTTTTTGTCGACCCCCAACCGGTCAGCGGCGTCACTTGGGTCAAGGCCACCAAGCCTACCCCCTACGGCGATATTGCTGTTGCCATAGAGGGGGGGACTATGAGGCTGACTGTGCCTGTCGGCACTACGGCCACCGTGTTCCCCAACACCGACCGCGAGCAAACGCTGCCTGCCGGAGTGTGGGAAATAAAATAACCTGATTTACAGACATCAACTATCAAATCACATGAAGAAAATATCATTCATCATCTTGGCCACCTTCCTGCTTACCGCCTGTGGAGGTGCTGTGCAATTGAAAAATCTGACCGTCGAGGGGCAGGATGGCTCGCAAGCGTTGGCCACGGCGGCTCCCCGTTTCAGCTGGCAGTATGAGACAAGCCAGCCGAATGTCATGCAGACGGATTACAGGATTGTCGTGTCATCCACCCGGCAAAAGGCCGAACAGGGCGTTGGCGACCTTTGGGACTCGCAGGTCACCGCCTCCAACCAGATGCTCTACATCCCCTACCAGGGGCGCGAGCTGAAGAGCCGTGATATAGCCTACTGGAAAGTGTTTGCCACCGTCACCTATGGCGACAAGGACAAGACGGCCGAGGTGGAGAGCGAGGTGCAACGCTTCGAAATCAGTCTGCTCAGTCCCGCCGACTGGCGGGCAAGCTGGATTGGCCGCGACTATCCTGACGACAAAATCGAAGGCCACACCGCCGTTGCCGCACGCTACCTGCGCCACGAGTTCCATCTGAACAAGGGTATCGACCGCGCACGCCTTTACATCAGCGGCCTTGGCCAGTATCAGGCCTTCTTCAACGGGCAGGAAGTGGCAGAGGACGAGTTGATGAAACCCGCCCTGAGCGATTACACCCAGCGCGTCTATTTCAACACCTACGATGTCACCTCCATGCTGACCGAGGGCGACAACGCCGTGGGCATCATCCTTGCCCCAGGCCGCTTCACCACCATCCGCCACGACACCAACTATTTAGAATGGTGCGGCATCAACCATGCCGCCCACTATGGCCGCCCGCAACTGCTCATGCAGTTAGAGGTGTTCTACAAGGATGGAACATCCGACATTATCACCTCCGGCTCGGGGTGGAAAATCACCAACCAGGGGTCCATCCGCAAGGCCAACGAGTTCGACGGCGAGACTTTCGACCAGCACCTCGACGCAGCCCTTGGGGCCTGGCTTCACACCGCCTACGACGACAGCCGTTGGGACGATGCCATAGTCAACTACGATCGCCAGAACATGAACCTCGAAGACCGCTTCAACCCCAAGTGGAAGCGTCGCGACGACAAGTACGATGCCTCCATGCCTTTCCCCGACAGTGCCGAGATCGCCAGCCGCAGGCTGCAGTATCAGCTCTCGCCGCAGCCCAACCCCAACATCCGCATCATGGAGCGCCTCAAACCCAAGGCCATCTTCCGCAAAGGCAACAAATGGATTCTCGACATGGGGCAAAATATGGTAGGTGTTCTGCAAGTGAACGACCTCTCCTCCTTGCTTGCTAAAAAAGGCGACGGCACCGACACCATCACTTTCCGCTATGCCGAACTGCTTTCCGCCGACAGTTCCCTCTACATCGACAACCTGCGCTCGGCCGAATGCACCGACCGCTACATCGCCTTCGCCAAGTATGAACTTCCGTGGCACCCCCAGTTTGTCTACCACGGCTTCCGCTACGTCGAAATCAGCGGCCTGCCCGAGGGCAGCAAACCCGGCCTCAGCGACTTCACCGGCCTCGTCCTCTACGACCAGATGGCCACCACCGGCCACTTCGAGACCGACAACGCCGTCATCAATGCCGTGCACCGCAACGCCTACTGGGGCATCCGTGGCAACTATCGCTCCATGCCCACCGACTGCCCCCAGCGCGATGAGCGCATGGGCTGGACCGGCGACCGCACCACCGGCTGCTACGGCGAGAGTTTCCTTTTCGACAACCACCGCCTTTATGCCAAATGGCTGCAAGACCTCGCCGACTGCCAATGGCCCAACGGGCAGCTCTCCGACGTCGCCCCCGCCTACTGGCGCAACTACACCGACAACCTCACCTGGCCCGGCGCCTTCGTCACCGTGGCCGACATGCTCTACACCCGCTTCGGCGACATCGAGCCTATCCGTAGCCACTACGACGCCATGCGCCATTGGCTGCTGCACATGAAGCTGTGGTATCTCAAAGACGGCATCATGACCCGCGACACCTACGGCGACTGGTGCATGCCTCCCGAAAGTCCCGAGCTGATACACTCCAAAGACCCCTCCCGAATCACTGCCGCTCCTGTCATCAGCACCGCCTATTATGTCTGGCTGTCGGGCAAACTGGCGCGTTTTGCCCAGCTCCTCGACCGCCCCGACGATGTTGCCATGTGGCAGGCCGAAGCGCAGATGTCCACCCAGGCCTTCAATGCCGCATACCTCGACCCCGAACAGGGCTTCTACGCCAACAATACCGTCACCGCCAACATCATGCCCCTCGCTTTCGGTATGGTGCCTGCCGAGGTGAAGGATAAGGTGTTCGCCAACATAGTCAGTAAAACCGAGCGCGACTGCGGCGGACATGTTTCCACCGGGGTCATCGGCATCCAGCACCTCATGCGCACCCTCACCGACTATGGCCGCGCCGACCTCGCCCTGCGCCTGGCCTCCGACACCACCTATCCCTCCTGGGGCTATATGGCCACCCACGGTGCCACCACCATCTGGGAACTCTGGAACGGCGACACCGGCGACCCAGCCATGAACTCCGCCAACCACGTCATGCTCCTCGGCGACCTCCTTATCTGGGAATACGAATATCTGGCCGGCATCCGTGCTCTCGAGCCGGGCTATAGCAAAATACAACTCCGACCCCATCCCATCGAGGGGCTGGACCACGTCGACTGCTCCTACCAGTCCGTTTCCGGCCTCATCAAAAGCAGCTGGCGCCGGGACGGGAATCGCTTCGAATGGGACATCCTCATCCCCGCCAACACCACTGCCGAGGTGTGGCTGCCCACTGCCCAAGGCTGTCAGAAACAAACCCTCACCAGTGGCCGGCACCACCTAAGCTCCACACTCTAACCCCCGTCGGCCTCCCCTCCCCTCTTGAGAGGGGCCGGGGGTATGACAGAGAGGGGCCGGGGGTATGACAGAGAGGGGCCGGGAGTATGACACAGAGAGGGGCCGGGGGTATGACAAAGAGGGTCCGGGGGTATGACACAGAGGAGCCGAGGTTATGAAATACACCGTTTATATTTATATTAACAATAAAAAACTCTTTCAACATGAAGAAAATCTTATTATCCTTTCTCATCTGCCTCTTTGGTCTCCAGACCATGGGGCAGGATGTTGACACCCTGCCTTATTTCCGCACCGACTCTTTGCCCGATGCCGGAATCTACCTTCCCGCTCCGCCCGACACATGCAGTCCGCTTTTCATCGACGACTTCCAGCAGTGGTTGTGGGGCAAATCCATGCGCCCCACCCCTCGTGGGCAGCAAGCCAGCTGGGAATCGCTCTATGGGGTCCCGCGCATGTGCACCGTCTTCAGCGAAGCCCTCGGCTTCACCATCAGCAAGGAGGCCACCCCGGCCATCTTCCGTCTCGTGAGCCGTGCCAGAGTGACTTCCGCTCAAGCGGTGGACCAAGCCAAAGCCAAGTATATGCGCAAACGTCCCTTTGCCCGGATGAACGAGCATGTGGCCGGCGCTTTCGACGATGAAGAGGAGCTGCGCGGCAACGGCTCCTACCCCTCCGGCCACACCTCTCTTGGCTGGACCACAGCCCTCATCCTCGCCCAGATGGCTCCCGAACTGCAGGACACCATCCTGCGCCGTGGCTGGGAGTATGGCGAAAGCCGCGTCATAGTGGGCGCCCACTGGCAGAGCGATGTCGATGCCGCCCGTCTGGCCGCCTCGGCATGTGTGGCCCGTCTGCAGGAAAGCCCCGAATTCCAGGCCGACCTCGCGGCCGCCCGCACCGAATTCCTGCTCTGGCACGGCCCTACACCCACCAACGTGGGCTATCCCAATGGCGCACGCATACTCCCGCCGCCGGTCGACACAGCCTCATTCCGCTATCAAGGCGACGTGGCTGCCCACTGGTTGGCCAAAGGCGAGCGCGACTCCGAGCGTGGCGAACAGGCCATTGCCGATGCCGCAAGCAAAGTGCACCACTTCCTCAGCCAGTTCTCCAACTGCCTGAACATGCAGCTCGACACCACCTCCGCACCCCACATCACTGCCTACCTCAGCTATGTCCGAACCGCACTTAAAAACGAAGCCAACCGGCTTAAAGACACCTACTTCCGCCGTCGTCCATACGTTCAATTGGCCGAACCCACCCTCATCCCCGGTGAAGAGGAGTCGCATGTCCTCACCTCCTCCTACCCGTCGTCCCACTCCACTTTCGGCTGGGGACTGGCCATGGCCATGGTCGAACTGACCCCCGACAGCATGAACTCCGTGCTGAACCGTGGCTTTGAGTATGGACACAGCCGTGTCATAGCCGGCTACCATTGGGCCACCGACGTGCAGGCCGCCCGCCTTGTGGCCGCCTACACCCTCGTCCGGTTGCAGCGCGATCCCCAGTTCCAGACGCGGCTGCGCAACGCGCGTGCCGAATACGCCACCCTCCGTGGCCGCACCGCCGTTGAGCCAGCTCCCGCCCCCGACGCCATCCTCACCCGTGTGGGACAAACGGTCTCCCTCCAGTTCACCGACCGCCCCGTCAAAGGACGGCTCAACCTCTACTCTGTCGATGGGCGCCTGATCCGCACGGCCGATGTGGACGGCAACACCACCATCAGCCTTGCCAATCTGCCCCACGGGGCCTACCTCGTCACCTTCGCCGGGCACGAGCTGTTCCGCAACCTGAAAATAGTCTATTGACAATCCTCCAGTGCGTCCTGGGCCACCACGCCCAGGACGCACATTCCAAAAAATATCCCCACCCACTCCACCATATCACAAAAAACACGTATATTTGCAACCATAAAACTCCCAACCCTACTCCTATTACTGCCTATTCAATCCTCTGTTGCCCAACAATAAATCAACAAAAACACTATGACACTATCGTTCCTGCTCTCAACCCTCAATATCACCCAATGGTTGGGTGATAATGTTTGGAACATTATTACCTTGTTAGGCTTCATATTAGCTATACTCACCTTCCTTGGTGTCAAGATTGTCTTGCCACACCAGACCCGCAAATGGCGCCAAAACACCATCTATGCAAAACTATTAAACGAGTTCAAAAGCTATATCCCCAAATCCAAAAAGGAAGACACTGAGAGCGTCACCCCCGACCAAGAAGTAGTCGAAGGCAACATCTACGTCCAGCCCAACATCAACATCCTACCTCCTCCCAATCACCAAATAGCCAAAAGCTCATACCGTTTGTGCGACTTCTTTTTTAAGAATGTCTTTGTCAAAACACCCGTCAACAAAGTCTTCTTCCTGCTTGGCAACACCGGAAGTGGCAAAACCGCTGCCCTCGCCCATCTGCTCATCGACTATATCAACCGCCATTCCCGGCGAACCCTCCCCTACGACATTTTCATACTCTCGCTCCGCCCCAATGATATCTTTGAGAAAATCAAGAACATCAAGGTCAAGGACAACATGCACGCCATCCTGCTGCTCGACGCCTTGGACGAGAACCATTCTGCCCAGGACCCCAAACAGCAAAAGACGTTTTTTGAGAACTTAGAGAAGGTTTACCAAGACCCACGTTTTGCCGCCATCGTGGTCTCCTGCCGCAATCAGTTCTATAAAGATGTCAGTGAGGAACCTGCCCTGACCGACATCGTTACAGGAGGAGACAGCCCCACCCTGAAGATATGGAGGCTCCAGCTGGAACAGTTTACAGAGCACCAAGTGCGAGAATACATAGCCCAGCGATTCGACATCTCCAACTATTCTGAACTTCACAGCAAAGCTTTTGAATACATCAACAAACACCGCAACAATAAAGAGATAGCTTTCCGCCCACTTATACTGACCTATATCCGTGACCTCATAGAGGCCAACGACCCCCCCGAGACTGAGCTCGACTTCTATTTCTTCATCGTGCAAAAAGAGCTGCGCCGTAGTATCATCCGCACCGAACAACCCTTCACGGTTGAACTTCTCCGCCAGTGGTGGAACATGATGGTCCAAGTGGCCGTCTTCCTATGCAGCAGACGCAAACCCAATCGCACAGCTGACAGCAACGATTACCTTACCTACGATGAGCTGAAATCCATTATCTCTAAACACAACAAGACCCTTTCCGACAATGCCATTAACGAAGACCTCTTCCAGCAACGTTCTTTGCTGACCCGCGACAACGAGGGTTTCCGTTTCTCCCACCGCTCTTTCTTCGAGTTTTTCTTGGCCTACCATTTCCTCCTGCATCCTGACGAGATTGGGTACATCGGGGGCTTGGACTTCGCCTTGGAAATCTTCGACCAGCTCTACGACGCCTTCACCAAAGGCAACAAGAAGCCCTTCTCCATGCTCAATGCCGAGGTCAAAGAGGAAGATTTCGCTTTCGCCTACCTCAGCATCAGCAGTAGCCTGAATGACCTTAACCAGTTCTCCAAAGCTCTGCCCCGCAGTCAAAAAGCGGTAGACATTTTCTCCCGCCTCTCCCAAACCGATTCAGATACATACCTGCAATACAAAGCCGGAGCCTTAAACAACCTGGCCAACCTCCACAGCCGCACCAAAAAGCATACTGCCGCCGAAAAGGAGTATACCGAGGCTCTCAACATCCTTCGCCCGTTGTCTGAGGCCAACCCCGAAGTCTTCCTACCCGATGTGGCCGGTACCCTGAACAATCTGGCCGCCCTCCACTCGGTCACCAACAACCACGCTGCCGCCGAAGAGGAGTATACCGAAGCCCTCAGCATCCGCCGCTCCTTGGCCGAGGCCAACCCCGATGCCTTC
>CAMVMX010000025.1 GCA_947168665.1 uncultured Bacteroidales bacterium | reverse complement strand
CAACCCCTGGCTAATACCATTATCCCCGTTGGGGATTTTTGCCGTTTGTCCACAGGGCGGCTCCAACCCCTGGCTAATACCATTATCCCCGTTGGGGATTTGTGGACTCGAAGCCCCGCAGGGGCTGAAGACCTTAGGCAGGGGTTGGAAACCCCTGTCCGCACGAACCACCGCGACAGGGCAACCCCGCAGGGGTTGCAGAACCGAACCCTCATGCCACTGCACCTCATACTCTAATAGTTGGTTACATATTTTGCATCATACTCTATCTGATAGGCCTCTAAAAACAATCTGTATTCCTCTTCAAACGTACGCTTTTGGTGATGGATTTCCTGTCCTTTGATATACGCTAATGTCTTGTCCAACATCGTGGGACTGACCGAAAAAGCCCCGTAGCCCGTCTGCCAGGCGAATGGGGCATAATAGGCATCGGTCGTCTTGAGCCATACGCTGCTCTCTTTTTTCACGGTACGCACAAAGTCGGACAGACTCATTGTTTTGGGTGTAGCGGCCAGGATATGCACATGATCGGGCATGCCGCCTATCCCCAGTGCTATGCCACCTGTACCGCGGACGATGCCCCCCAGATAGGCGAACAGTCTGCCGAGGTCTGGCTTGCGGACTGTCACACTGTGAGTTTTGATGTGGAATATCAGATGGACGTATACCTTGACGAGTGTGTCTGCCATATATTTGCGTCATTTAAGGGGTTATGTAGGAAGGGTCAGTCTATAATCTCCAGTTTGGCGAAGACGAGCATCATGGTTTTCTGTCCTGCCTGTTCGAAGAATATGGTGGCCTTGCGCTCGTTGCCGCTGCCCTCGACGGTGAGTACCTTGCCCTCGCCGAATTTGGCGTGGCGCACCCTCATGCCCACCTGTATGGCATTGATGTCGGCGGCGGAGTTGGGAGCCGTGGGTCCTTTGGGAACCGACGACTTGGGCACCAGGCGGCGCGGGGCTGGGGGCTCGGAGGCTTCGCGCCGCTTGAAGCCGCGCTCGGCCTCGGGCGACCACTTGACCCCTTTGACGGACTGGAAGGCGTGGGGCAGCTCGCCGGGACGGGGAAAGGAGGCCTGGCGGCGGGGCATTTCGATATACTTGCTGTCAATCTCCTCGACAAAGCGGCTCATCTCCTGGCACGAGGAGTTGCCATACTGATAGCGCGTCATGGCGTAGGAGAGGGTGAGCTGTTTCTCGGCGCGGGTGACGGCCACGTAGAACAGGCGGCGCTCCTCCTCCAGCTCCTGGCGCGAGGAGATGGACATAAACGAGGGGAAGAGGTTCTCCTCAAGCCCGGCCACATAAACGTAGGGGAATTCCAGTCCCTTGGCGGCATGGATGGTCATGAGGCTCACCTTGTCGGCCTCTTTGTCGTCGTCCTTGTCCTCGGAGGTGAGCAGGAGTACCTGCTGGAGGAACTGGTCGAGAGTTTTTATCGGAGCCCCCTGGGCATCCTGCGGGGGCTGGTCGTCCTCCTCGTTGTCGGCAAACTGGGCCTCCTTTTCACAGAACTCTTTGACGCCGTTGAGCAGCTCTTCGATGTTCTCGATGCGGTTGGGGTTGTCGGGGTCGTCGTCGTTGCGGAGCAGGGTGATGATGCCGCTGTTGTAGACAATCTGTTTGGCCAGGTCGTAGG
Organism: uncultured Bacteroidales bacterium; assembly: GCA_947168665.1. Lineage (GTDB taxonomy): Bacteria > Bacteroidota > Bacteroidia > Bacteroidales > P3 > Colimorpha. Next base: position 32,723 of record CAMVMX010000025.1, on the reverse strand, counting down.
CATTCATGGTGGGGAGCATGGCGGAGAAGCGCTTAATCATCATGACGAACTCGTTCATCTTCTGCAGTGTGCCGCTGTTGATGCCCAGACCGAAGGAGACCACGTTTTCCATCACGGTCCAGAGCGCGATGTCGTTGTCGGCGGCGGCCACACGGACGCGGTCCATGGAGGTCTGGCCGATGCCGCGGGCGGGATAGTTGATGATGCGCAGGAGCGACTCTTCGTCGTAGTTGTTGACCACCAGGCGCATATAGGCCAACACATCTTTGATTTCCTTGCGCCCGTAGAAGGATAGGCCTTGGTAGATGCGGTAGGGAATCTCGGCACGGCGGAGGGCTTCCTCCAGTGCGCGGGACTGGACATTGGTCCGGTAGAGGATGGCGAAAGAGCGGTAGTCGAGGTTCTCGCCGAGGTGAGCCTCCTGGATGGACTCGGCAATCTGGCGGCCTTCGTCTTTCTCGTCGGCGGCGCGGAGCAGGGCTATGCGGTTGCCCTGCGCGTTGTCGGTCCAGATTTCTTTCTCTATCTGTTCGACGTTCTTGGCGATGACGGAGTTGGCTGCGTTGACGATGACTTTGGTGGAGCGGTAGTTTTGTTCGAGTTTGAAGAGGTGGAGGTTGGGGTAGTCGCGGCGGAAGTTGAAAATATTCTGTATGTTGGCTCCGCGGAAGGCGTAGATGCTCTGGGCGTCGTCGCCCACAACGCAGATGTTCTGCAGCCGGGCGGCGAGTTTCTTGACGATGAGGTATTGCGAGTAGTTGGTGTCTTGATACTCGTCGACCATGATGTATTTAAAGCGGTTCTGATATTTGAGCAGCACGTCGGGGAAGTCGCGCAGGAGGATGTTCATGTTGAACAGGAGGTCGTCGAAGTCCATGGCCATCGCGTTGCGCAGACGGTGGTTGTAGAGTTTGTAGATTTCGGCAATCATGGGCTTGTGGGCATCCTTGTCGGCTTGCTGGATTTCGGGGTTTCCGGCGTAATCGTCGGGCGAGAGGAGGTTGCTCTTGGCCATCGAGATGCGGCCCATGACGTAGCCGGGGCTGTAGGTTTTGGGGTCGAGGTTGAGGTTTTTGACAATCTGTTTGATGGCGGACTTGCTGTCGTCGGTGTCGTAGATGGTGAAGGTGCTGATGTAGCCCAGTTTCTGGGCTTCGGAGCGCAGTATGCGGGCAAAGACGGAGTGGAAGGTGCCCATCCAGATGTTGCGGGCCTCGGAGCCGACAAGTTTCATGATGCGCTCCTTCATCTCGGCCGCGGCCTTGTTGGTGAAGGTGAGGGCCAGAATGTTGAAGGGGTCGACACCCAGATTGATGAGGTGTGCGATGCGGTAAGTGAGGGTGCGCGTCTTGCCGCTGCCCGCGCCGGCGATAATCATGACGGGGCCTTCGGTGCAGGCGGCTGCCTGGCGTTGCGATTCGTTGAGCTGTGAAAGAATATCGTTGTTCATCTGATTCGGGCAAATGCTGTTTGGTCGTGAATTACAGTGTTGAGATGGTCAGGCCGTAGAGCTTGGAGAGGGCATCATAGACGCGGACGCTCTGCGACTGGCGCACGGAGATGTCGAGGCGGCAATCGAGGTTGAAGTCCTGGTTGCGGGGCTGGACGCCCAGTTCTTTGAGCAGGCGCATGACATCGTTCATCAGGGGGTACTCGAAGTGGAGGCGGTAAGTGATGTCGATGGTTTTTTCCACAATGGTGGCGTGGCTGATGGCGTCGCGGGCGGCGGCTTTGTAGGCATTGGCCAAGCCGGAGGCACCGAGCAGGATGCCGCCGAAATAGCGTACCACGACGATGAGGGTGTCGGTGAGGTCGGCGGAGAGGAGCTGACCGTGGATGGGACGGCCGCCGGTGCCGGAGGGCTCGCCGTCGTCGTTGGCGCGGTAGGAATCCTTGGCTGGGCCGAGGATGTAGGCGTAGCAATGGTGGCGGGCATCGAAATACTCCTTGCGGAGCGCGTCGAGATGCTGCTTCACCTCGTCGGTGCCGCGCACGGGGAATGCGAAAGCCAGAAACTTGCTGCCCTTCTCCTTATATAGCCCCTCGGCGGGAGCCGCTATCGTCCGGTAAGTATCGTCAAACATAGTGCTTATCAAAAACTTCCCAACTCCTCAATCCAATCCTTTTGCGGTTAAATCAACGTGCAAAGATACACTTTTTTTCCCACATCCCGAACAATTATTCTGCCCTGCCACGAAATGAACACAACCCCGCGTCAGTATCTGCGCTCCATGCAGGGTGCTGGACGCTGGGGCAAGCGGAACCGGACGCAACATGATAGCGCAGTGGGTGAAGACAACGAAGAGGTAATGTGGCCACCGGCAGTAATTAAGAAACTTTTTGCAAAAAAAGTTGCCGTATCGGATAATTTGCGTATATTTGCAGCTGAAAAGAAAGGGTGGCGAGGCTCCTCAGACTGTGCGCCTCCGGCAATGCCACCCGCACAAAACAATAAACTCTAAACAATAAAACCTATGAAAATGAAAAGACAACTTGTTATTTCCCTGACAATGATGGCAGCAATGGCCATGCTGACCGTCGGCTGTCAGAAAGAAGAGGTTGCCGTCATCCTCAAAGCTGAGATACAGCAATTCTCCACATCCGGCACTGACTCAAATGCCGACCCATACACCCCCTGCTGGCACAACGGCGACAGGGTGCAAATCAACAATGGGGCGTATTCCGCCATGGCCGCCTCGGGCTCCTCGGCCTGGATTGAGAACGTGACTCCGGCCAAAGCTTACCGCGCCATATACCCAGCGGGCATTTGCGCCGCTTCGGGCGACATCTGCGACATGAGCTGCATAGCGGTCAATTTACCTTCTACGCAGGCGTATGAAATAGTGGACGGCCAGCAACGGGTTGCCATGCCGATGGGGGCCCGGCTCACCACTGGCGAGACTCTGCAATTCCACAACCTCTGCGCGATGGTGCGCGTGAAGGTCCACAACACTATGGGGACTGCGCTGTCGTTGAGCCGACTTGCGCTGTGGACCGAGACGGCAAGCCTCAGCGGCGACGGACATGCCACAGTGATTGGCGAAGAGACCGACAGCATCAAGCTGGACAAAACCGCAAGCCACGGCGTGGCATTGCAATTCACAGACGACTGCCCGGCCACTGTGGCCCCACAGGCTACGGCCAGTTTCTACATCATGGTTCCAGGCTTCGCATCCGACAACCTCACCCTCGTCCTCACCACCAATGATGGCAAGTACTGCTCAGCGGTCGTGACCGGCATGTCCCTGTCTCGAAACAGCATGGCATCCGTCACGATGGAGGTGGACATGCTGTCCGACGCCACGGTGGCAGAGCTGATTGACGGGCCATCATTCAACAAAGCCATCCCAAAGAAAGCCAAAGTAGTGGTGTTTGAGTGCAACAGCGGCGTCGCTACCGGCAAGTTGCTTTCCACCCCTTCCTCCCCTTTACCCATCTACGGAAACTTGGAGGACAGCGTATGGAGGGTTTCGACATTGGCGCAAATGATAAACGCCAACCCAGATTGTTCTAACATGTTCGAAAGTGGACTGCAAAAATGGCTGAGTAGGATTGAATTTAATGGTGTTTTCAACACTTCCAATGTTACCAATATGAGATACATGTTTGGGGAATGCAGCAGACTCGGCAGTCTGGATGTATCCAACTTCAATACCTCGAATGTTACTGACATGAGCTGCATGTTTGATGAATGCGAAAGCCTCACAAGTCTTGACCTTTCCAACTTTAATACTGAGAATGTGGCGTACATGAGCTGCATGTTTGAAGATTGCCGCAGCCTCACAAGTCTTGACCTTTCCAACTTCAATACTGAGCATGTGACGTACATGAGCAGTATGTTTAAGGGATGCAACAGTCTCAATAGTCTTAACATCTCTAACTTCAACACTGAGAATGTTACTAACATGAGCTACATGTTTGAGGGATGCAGCAGCTTCACAAGTCTTAATCTTTCCAACTTCAACACTGAGAACGTGATGCAGATGGATGGTATGTTTATGGGATGCCGCAGGTTAGCAAGTCTGGACATCTCCAATTTCAGCACTCAGTCGGCATACGGCATGAGCGAGATATTTCGTAATTGCAGCAGCTTGACCAGTTTGGACCTATCTGGTTTCAATACCATGTATGTAACATCCATGAACTACATGTTTGCAGGATGCAGCAGTTTGACCAGTTTGGACCTATCCGGTTTCAATACCATGTATACAACATCCATGAACTACATGTTTGCAGGATGCAGCAGTTTGACCAGTTTGGACCTATCCAGTTTCAATACCATGTATACAACATCCATGAACTACATGTTTGACAGTTGCGTCAGCCTCACGAGCCTGGACCTCTCCAGCTTCAACACCCAAAATGTGATAGAGATGGACGGAATGTTTCGCAGATGCTGCAGCTTGACCAGCCTGGACTTATCCGATTTTAATACTCTTAATGCACACTCAATGTGCGGCATGTTTGACAGCTGCATCAGCCTCACAAGCTTGGACCTCTCCAGCTTCAGCACTCCTTCTGTTTCTTTTATGAACAACATGTTTGCCAATTGCATCAACCTAACAAGCTTAGATTTGTCACATTTCGACATGAGCCACCTGTATCGTGGTGGCGGTGAGATCCGCAAAGGCCCAAGAAAAGGCATACCCGGAAAAAGTGGCATGTGCACCAACCTCTCCATTGCCTCGCACCAGTGCACCATCACCTGTCCACCCGCAGTGAAGACAGAAATGGAGCATGATGCTGACCTGCCCACCAGCGGCGTGACCTTCACTTGGGTAAGCCCCACATCGAAATAGGACAATAGCCATCCGCTTTGCCACAGAGCGAAAGGGTGCTGCAGCCACGGGCCGCAGCACCCTTTGCTTTCGAGCCATGACAACACTACCGCCCATACACAAAGGCCGGGTAGCCCCGTGACCCGAAACGACCGGCTGGCACCCCTTGTAGTGGGGGTGCCGAAAATGCAAAAAAGAAGGGAAATGGGATGCCCGACAATATTCTTGACAAGAGGACGATAAGAAAGGGCTGCACACCGAAATGCGCAGCCCTAAGCATTGCTATCCTATGGCCGATTATCAGAACTCGGCCGTCTTGGGTGTGCGGGGGAAGGGGATGACATCGCGAATGTTTGCCATGCCCGTGACGAAGAGCATCAGACGCTCAAACCCCAGACCAAAACCAGCGTGCGGACAGGTTCCATAGCGGCGGGTGTCGAGATACCACCACATATCCTTCATGGGGATGTTGCGCTCGGTGATGGAGTTCATCAGCTTGTCGTAGTTCTCCTCGCGGACCGAGCCACCAATAATCTCGCCAATCTGGGGGAAAAGGACATCGGTACCCTGCACCGTTTTTCCATCGTCGTTCTGTTTCATATAGAACGCCTTAATCTCCTTGGGATAGTCAATCATGATGACGGGCTTCTTAAAATGCTCCTCTACGAGGAAACGCTCATGCTCGCTTGCCAAGTCCACGCCCCAATAAACCGGGAACTCGAACTTGTGACCATTCTTCACTGCCTCCTCCAAAATGCGGATGCCCTCTGTATAGGGCAGACGGACAAAGTCGGTGTCAACCACACTCTTCAGACGCTCAATGAGACCCTTGTCAATCATATTGTTCAAGAACTGGAGGTCGTCCTGGCAGTGGTTGAGAGCCCAGCTGACGCAATACTTTATGAACTCCTCCTCCAGAGCGGTGAGGTCGTCCAAATCATAGAAAGCCATCTCCGGCTCAATCATCCAGAACTCGGCCAAGTGGCGTGGAGTGTTACTGTTCTCGGCGCGGAACGTGGGGCCAAAAGTGTAAATCTTGCCCAGTGCGGTTGCACCCAGCTCACCCTCCAGCTGTCCGCTGACGGTGAGAGCCGTCTGCTTGCCGAAGAAATCCTGACTGTAGTCAATGCTGCCATCCTCCAGACGCGGCGGGTTCTTCATGTCGAGGGTGGTCACCTGGAACATCTCGCCGGCCCCCTCGCAGTCCGAAGCCGTGATAAGGGGTGTATGGAAATAGAAGAAACCGCGCTCGTGGAAAAACGTATGGATGGCATACGCCATGTGGTGACGGATGCGGCATACGGCGCCGAAAGTGTTGGTGCGGGGGCGCAGGTGGCCTATCTCGCGCAGAAACTCCATCGAGTGGCCCTTCTTCTGCAGGGGGTAACTGTCGGGGTCGGCCTCGCCATAGAGGACGATATTCCCGGCCTGAATCTCCACACTCTGGCCAGCCCCCTGCGACTTCACCAAACGGCCCTCCACTCCGATACAGGCCCCTGTGGTGATGCGGCGCAACAAAGCCTCGTCGAAGCCCGCGAGATCCACCACCACCTGTATGTTATTGATTGTCGAGCCGTCGTTCACGGCTATGAACGCCACATTCTTGTTGCCGCGCTTAGTGCGCACCCAACCTTTCACTAACACATCGGAGTCAATCAGTTGCTCCGCGCTTTCAGCAAACAAATGCTTAATCTCAGTTCGTTTCATAATCAAATATCAAATTTTTCTTGTTTTGGGGTGAATGGCGATTGCTGAATTTTCGAATGTGCCAATTCGGCAATAAGCCGAACCCTGAGTCGGGATTCCAACTAACGCATTCACGCATTCGCACACCATCCTGTTTTAGCATTTTATAAATATTCAAGATTTTACTTTCTCCTGTTTCTCCTTGAGGTTGTAGAGCTCCACATCCGAGACAAACTTGGCTATACGGTCCTCTTCGCTGCGACGGCACACCAGGATAGTGTCCTTGTCCGCCGCCACGATATAACCTTCCAACCCTTGCAGCACCACCGTTCTGTTCTGTGGCACATGCACCACTGTATCCTTCACGTCATACAGGAAAGCATGGCCCATCACCACCCCGTTGCCGGAGGTGTCGCGGCGACTGATGCCGTAGAGCGAATCCCACGACTCGATGTCCGACCAGCCGAAAGCAGCCTCCAGCACATACACATCGTCCGCGTGTTCCATAATGCCAAAGTCCACCGAGATAGTCTCGCTCAGCGAATAGACCTCCTCCACCTCGGCGGGCGACGACCCAATCCCCAGCCCGAAGAAACTCCTGGCCACATCGGGCAAGTAATGCTCGTATGCCCTCCGCAGCGTCTTCAGGCTCCACACATACACACCCGTGTTCCAGAAAAACTCACCCGTGGCAATAAACTGGCGGGCCATCTCGACCGGGGGTTTCTCAGTAAAGGTGACGACGCGATGCAGGTTATGCGCATTGTCCGACACCGGCTCCTCCTTAAACTGGATATACCCATACTGCGCATTCGGAGTGGTTGGCCTCACCCCAAGCGTGACAATACACCCGTCGCGCGACGTCAGCTCCAATGCCTGCTCAATATCCTGCACATAGCGGTCCTCGCCGAAGATGGCATGGTCCGAAGGGGTGACAATGACATTCGCCTCCGGGTTCAGCTCCTCAATCACCGCTGCGGCATACGCCACACAGGGAGCCGTATTCCGGCGCGTTGGCTCGCCCAGCACCTGGTGGGGCAGCAACCCCCCAATCTGCTGGCGCACCTGATCCTCATACATCCGGTGCGTCACAATGATGATATTCTCCCTCGGACACACCCTTTCAAACCGGGCAAACGTCGTCTGCAGCATCGACCGTCCGTTGCCCAGAATATCGATAAACTGCTTCGGGCTGCTGTCCCGACATATCGGCCAAAAGCGGCTTCCAAACCCGCCGGCCATGATAATGCAATAATTATTCCTATTCACTTTCTCTAATATATTTGAATGTGCTAATTCGTTAATTCATAACAATCTGACACATCCAAAAGACTAACCCATTAATATGTTGACACATTCACGCATTCAAACACTTACCTCCCCCTTAATATGCGGATGGGGGTCATAGCCCTCCAACTTGAAATCATCGTAATCGAAGTCGAAAATACACTTCCGCTCCGGGTTCAGCCACATGCGGGGCAGCGGTCTCGGCTCGCGCGTCAGCTGCAGCCGGCACTGCTCCACATGGTTGTTATAAATATGCGCGTCGCCCAGCGTATGCACAAAATCACCGTATTTCAGACCGCAAGCCTGAGCCACCATCATCGTGAACAACGCATACGACGCTATGTTGAACGGCACACCCAGAAAGATGTCGGCCGAACGCTGATAGAGCTGACAACTCAGCCTTCCTTCCGACACGTAGAACTGAAACAAAATATGGCACGGGGGCAAATGCATCTGCTCCAGCTCACCCACGTTCCACGCCGACACCAGCAGCCGCCGCGAGTCGGGGTTGCGCTTGATCTCTTCTATCAAACTGCTGATCTGGTCCACATGTCCGCCGTCGGCCGTGCCCCACGAGCGCCACTGGTGCCCATAGATGGGTCCCAGCTCGCCGTCGGCTCCGGCCCACTCGTCCCAGATGCTCACGCCGTGGTCATGCAGATACTTCACATTCGTGTCGCCCCGCAAAAACCACAACAACTCATATATAATCGACCGCAAATGCAGCTTCTTCGTGGTGAGCAACGGGAAACCGTCGTCCAGATGGAACCGCATCTGGTAGCCGAACACACTGACAGTGCCCGTCCCCGTGCGGTCCTCCTTCGCCACCCCGTTCTGCAACACATGCTGCAGCAAGTCAAGATATTGTCTCATTCCTATTATTCTTCCTGCTATAAAGTTTAAAGCGCCGTGTTTCCCCAGCATCAACAACCTCCTCTCGCCAAACACTGCGCATCATAACGCAGAAAAAACAATAATATTATCCCCGCCACCAAAAATCTCTTCGTTACGGGCTACTCTCCAGCAATAAAAAAGAGTCACGGCTATCTGCATGTGTTTGCAGATTCCATCCCAGTTTATTCGTGAAAGATAATTAAACCGTAATGGCCTGCAGTGTACCCACTCTTAAATTTATAGCATGATATCTCTATTTTATACTCACCAAAATAAGAGGGTTGTATCACAACCATCGCAGTCTTGTCTGCATCCGTGTCAGATTTTACCAAAACCCACGAAGAACCCGATTTCTGATAGACTCTCACATCAATGTCCTCCATACGGTAATCACCGAATGCCACAATACCATAACTGTACCCTGACGAGAATGTCCTGATAGTCGACTTTGATGTTTGCAATATGTCAAACTCAATTCGGACTATTTCTTGCTCGAGATCATCCTCAATGTAATTAATAAGACCTATGGCATCACTGATAATGGGAGCCATACTTGTGCCGTTATCAGCTTGTGCTTTTACCATTGGGGGAAACACCAACATTAGAACCCATACAGTCCTAAAAAAAAACTTTATTCTCATACTAATACATTTTATTCTACCTCTATAATATAAACAAAAGATTTTACATCCTTTACTATTTCAGTTATATTTCGGTCACTGCTGGCATTGTTCTTTTGTAATGGGGATTCCGCATCAATTTTCGCCAACAATTCATTCAAGTATTTCCCTTTTATTGCATATGCAGCCCCCTCAACCATCAACCGCGCATTAACAACACCTATGACATTACCTTTACGATCAAAAACAGGACACCCACTATTGCCAGATTGAACCACTGCTGATATTTGATACTTGGTTGTATCGCCCTGAAAACCTGAACGGGCACTAACTAATCCACTGGTCAATTTTATTTCATCCCCCATCACTGCACGTAACGGATAGCCGAGCACAATAAGCGATTCACCCACATCTGCCACTTCTGAAACAATACTATAGGGGACACTCTGTATCTTCACGAAATCAGGGTCTTTAACTCTAAGTATAGCGAGATCATTACTGCGGTCGGTCGCTACCACCTCTGCATACAAAGGTGTCTCAAAGTCATTATTGATTCCCCGAATTCTAATTCTTCTGGCACCCTCTACCACATGATAACATGTGGCAATGATACCATCCTCTCTGACTGCGAAGCCACTGCCCGACGCATTAACCACAAAATGGCCCCGACGCTTTTGAAACAAATCCCCACCACGGTTAAAATCATCTGGCGGGTAATCTTTTCCGTTGGGATCCTCTGGATGCAGCGGAACCGCATTCCCTCCTTCTTGTGCCACCTCGTCCTTCAAGTCACCTCGTTTTTGATTTTTTTTCTTCAATAATATATTTCGCCAATAAAAGCCATTTTCCACATTCTCCGAAATTGTCATTCGGGACACTGGTGCCTTACGGCAAGGGAAAATCAAAACAAAAGTGGCGGCATCCGTACTCCATAACTCATACGAAACATCCAAATCCAGCCTTATTCTTTTCCCATCAACAAAAGCCTCCCATCCCTCTATTCGCTGTGGGGGACGGGCATCTATTGTCATTGTCGTCATTGAACTGACCGCTATGGATATATCTGAGGAACCCCGAAAGGGACGATATTGAATATAGGCATAAACATACTTGCCATCAAACACTATTTTATCCACCGAAGTCTTGCCATATGTACTTATATATGATGATTCCACATAAGGATTTTCTACTATGGTGTTTTGCGCACATGCAGAATGTACACATACACAAAACACCATTATCAGAGCCAAACGTAATATTGAGAAGGATCGCATTGCTTACCGTCTTACCTACATGTTATATCTGTAATTCCCAGACTTATCGGCTATAAACCATGCCGTACCAGCAAATTTAAGTCTGTACACATCAAACTTAACCTCTTGCAACGCACTTTTCAATGAATATGGCACTTCTCCATAATACTTAAATCCTCTTTCATATACTGCAACGATACCATCATCTGTCATATGCACCGTCCATAATTGCCCGTAAGATTCCATACCCTCTTTTAGCCACTCTGTAATCGCAGACGATGAGGTGGCATAAATGGTAGTTCCTACCACTACCCACTCCCCATTATCATTCATTGCAATACTCGTGATAACCTCACCTTTGTTATTGTATTCTCGTACTTTGCGTTCCAACTCATATGGAATATTATTCCATGCTGCGCCATTATTATCAATTAAAATAATCCACCGACCATTTTCAGTCAACTGGATATCATCAATGAGTTTACTCTCGTCATGAAGCTGCTGAATCTTAGATGCCAAGTCCGATGGGATATTCTTATATGCATATCCATTTCGGCCATACAACATTATATCCCCACCATACCGTGTGATGGCAACATTTCTGCATTGCCCTCTCTCCCTAATCACATTACGGATATATTCACGACTCCCTTGGGCTTGGGCATAGTTGGGAAACATAAAGAACGCAATGATGAACCACATCACTACATTCAACACCTTGCATAAAGAATAGTTTTTTTTCATGTTACTACTTAATTTTTTGGCTGACCCAAGCCACATTAAACAATACAAGAAAGTGGAGTCATCCTTTTATCTTCATATCCTCGATGTGAGGGCTTGGACTCCCTGTATGTAATTAAGTAGATATGGGATTTGAATAAACTCCACTTGGAAGTATCAGAGAATGGAACACTGATATCATACCAAGCGTTTATTCACTTTCCCTTATTTCGACTTAATTACTTTTTGTGAAGTGTCCAAGTTCACATCGACGAAATAAAGAGAAAATGCGCTTTCTCAATACAAATCTTCCTTTTGATTTGCGACTGCAAAAATACATTTTTTTTCGAAAGTAACACTTTTTTTTCAAAAAAAAATAACACTGACATGTCAAAAAATTATTATACAACACATTGCAAACAATCATCATTCATAACCAATTTTATATATCCGTGATTTCAGCCCCTGACGCTCCTATCCTACTATGCGATTCTCTACACAATTTTGACACTGCAAAATATGAAACACTGTGAAAAAACGATACGCCCCGCTACCGACCAAGATGATTAATCAGAAAAAAGTTGTATTTTTGTCGCGGCAAAGCGATTGAATAACAATACACAAAATCCAATAAAACAACACATTAACAACATGCGAAGCATTTTTCATTTGGGCTGGGTTCTCGCCTTGGCGGCCATAGTCGCCCTTCCAGGCTGCAACAAAGAGAACACCCCCGCACAAGAGCAACCCGTCAACGACACCGTCGTCACCGACACCGTCATCCCCGAGGAACCGGTCGACAACATCTACCAATTCTCCGTCCTCGACGGCAACGGCGACAGCATATCCCTCGCCCAGTACCGGGGCAAAGTGCTCCTTGTAGTCAACTCCGCCACCCAATGCGGCTACACCCCGCAGTACACCGACCTTGAGCGCATCTACCAGCTCTATAAAGACAGCGGCTTTGTGGTCCTCGACTTCCCCTGCAACCAGTTCGGCAACCAGGCCCCCGGCTCCTACGACGACATCCACGGCTACTGCACCGACCACTACCACATCACCTTCCCCCAGTTCGCCAAAATCGACGTCAACGGCACCAACGCCTCACCCCTCTACGTGTGGCTGAAAAGCAAGAAACCGGGCGACATACAGTGGAACTTCACCAAATTCCTGGTGGACCGCGAGGGCAACGTGAAGCGGCGGTTCGAGCCGGCCAACTCCATGTCTACCGTCCAGGCGGCTGTGGCCAGCGCCCTCTAAACCCCTCTCCTACTCGCCACTCTCTATCTGGTCGATGATGCCCAGATAGTTGGCATAGCGCTCGGTGCTGATTTCGCCGCGTTCCACGGCCTCCTTCACCGCGCAACGCGGCTCGTGCCGATGGGTGCAGTTGGCAAAATGGCACTGCGGCAGCACCGCCCGCATCTCGGGGAAGAAATGCGACAACTCCTCGGGTTTGAAATCAACCATCCCAAACTCTTTGATGCCCGGCGTGTCAATGATAAACGTAGGCTGCCCGCCGACTGTTCCCGTCCGGCCCGACGACGCCGAGCCCTCGGCTCCAGACACACCGCCGCCAAAGCCGTCCCCCACCCCATACATCTCGGCAAAGGTGGTGGTATGCTTCCCCTTCAGGCTCCAGTCGCTCACCTCGCCCACCCTCAGCTCCAGCCCCGGCACCAAGGCATTGAGCAGCGCCGACTTGCCCACACCCGAATGGCCGCAGAACAGCGTGGTCTGCCCAGCCATCATGCTGCGCACAGGCTCCAGCCCCTCACCGCGCAAGGCACTCACCCCATACACCGCATATCCCGCCCCCTCATACATGGCCCTCACCCCCTCATAAAGAGCGGAAACCTCATCGTCGTGCAAGTCAATCTTGTTGAAAACAATACATGCCGGCACCCGGTAGGCCTCGGCCGTCACCAGCAGGCGGTCGATAAAGCCCGTCGACGTGCGCGGAAAGGCCAGCGTGGCCACAATGCACAGGCGGTCCACATTGGCGGCAATGACATGCGTCTGCTTGCTCAGCTTGGTGGCCCGGCGCACGATATAGTTGCGGCGGTCGCACACTTCGGCTATCACGCCCGTGCCATCATCCTGCACGGCATATTCCACCCAGTCGCCCACGGCCACAGGGTTAGTCTGCTTATTGCCGCGCAGCCTGTAGTTGCCGCGCAGCCGGCAGTCCACCGTCGGGGCGGCCGCCTCGCCTTCGGGCAGCACCTTGTACCAGCTGCCCGTAGTCCTCATCACCAGTCCATTCATATCCTTTCAGTTTTCGTCAGTCCATGGCTGCCCGGTCCGTCCGCCATGCTCACCGTCATCCTGTAGTAACGCTTGCGGATCAACACTATCCTCACTATCCACACGACAAAAAACAGGTCGGACACCAGCTTGAACACCTTGGGCAGCGGCACAAAGAGCGACACCACCCACAACGCCAAATCCAAGTCGAAAAGCAGATTCCACACCCGCTCGCGGTCGTGGAAACACAACGTCGACGCCCTGCGCACCTCCACCCCGTCGAGGGTCGAACTCACCGAGAGGTCCACTCCCCTGCCACTCCTGCCCAGCGGCACCCGGCCGCCGAACTGCACACGCACCCGATAGCGGCCGGCGGGCAGCAGCAACTGCATCTCGTCGCCCTGCATCGTCCCGGCATACAGGCCGTCGACAAAAACAAGGTGCGGCAGCCTCGGCTCATAGAATCGGCGGCTGTGGCGCAAAGTCAGCATTGCCATGTCATGTCACTCATTATCATGTTTATAAAAGTAAAATCAGCCTTTGCGGCGCACCTTCCGTCCACCACAATCGGTGAGGCAAAGATACAAAAAAAATCCGACGTGTGGCATTTCCCGCTCTTCCCCCGCTCCTCCGGCGGTCCTTCGTCATCCGTCTCGTTCCATTTCTTCTTTCCGCGCAAGAGGAAGTGGCGCAGAACGGCAGCCGCTCAATCCTGCATCGAGCGAGACTACAACAGGGCGAGAAAAATCCAATTTGCATTTATCCATTTTTTTTTGTTATCTTTGCAATTTATTTATATGCATGAGTAAGAGACATTATCTTGGTATCATATTGATGTTCGGGCTGTTGGTGTGCCGGACGGCTGTGCTCAGCGCCCAGGACGAGTGGAACGACCTGGGGGTGTGGAGCGTGGGCAAGGTGCCGCCGCACGCTGGCGTAATACCATACGCCGACGAGCAGGGGGTGGCCACGCTGGCCTACCAGCAGTCGCCCTACTACCGCTCACTCAACGGGAAGTGGAAATTCCACATGGCCGAGAATCCCTACGCCTGCCCCAAAGGTTTCTACGAACAGCATTTCGACCCCTCGGGATGGGACGAGATTGAGGTGCCCGGCAACATCGAGCTGCAGGGCTTCGGCACGCCCGTCTACACCAATATGCGCAACGAGTTCCCTTCCAACCCGCCTTATGCCCCCACCGACTTCAACCCCACAGGCTGCTATGTGCGCGATTTCGAGGTGCCGGACAGCTGGCGCGGACGGCGGGTGGTGATACGCTTCGGGGCCGTGCGCTCGGCCATGTATCTCTATGTCAACGGCAAGAAGTACGGCTACTCGGAGGACTCCAAGACTCCGGCCGAGTGGGACATCACGCAGAGCATCCACCCCGGACGCAACAGGGTGGCGGTGATGGTGATGCGCTTTTGCGACGGGAGTTACCTGGAGTGCCAGGACATGTGGCGCATGAGCGGCATCACGCGCGACGTTTATATCTATTCCACCCCCCGTTTCCACATTGCCGACTATAACGTGGTGGCCCGGATTGACGAGCGCACGGGCGACGGACTGGTCAACCTGAGCGTGGACCTTTCGGGACGGCTGGGCGGCCACATGGTTGTGGAGGCCGAGCTGCGGGACAACGACGGCAACCAGGTGTGGACCTCCCGGCGGCGCATGGAGCCGCACGACTGGACAACCCGTTTTGAGGGCGAAGGCTGCCGGGTGGCCAAGGTTCACCCCTGGACGGCCGAGACCCCCTACCTCTATACCCTCATCATGCGGCTGCAGAACGCCGGCGGCGTGACCACCGAGACCATTGGGTGCAAGGTGGGCTTCCGCAATGTTGAAATCAGGGACATCGCCTATCAGGGCGACGACACGGTGCTGACGGCCCGCCAACTGTGTGTGAACGGGGTGCCGGTGACTATCCGCGGCGTAAACCGCCACGAACACAGCCCCTACACCGGCCAATACCTGACCCGCGCCGAGATGGAGTTCGACATCATGCTCATGAAACACATGAACATCAACGCCGTGAGGACCAGCCACTACCCCGACGACGAATACTGGTATGAGCTGTGCGACCGCTACGGTCTCTACGTGTGGGACGAGGCCAATGTGGAGAGCCACGCCCAGGGCTATGGCGAAGGGAGCCTGGCCAAGAAGAAGGAATGGAGCTGGCCCATGCAGTACCGCGTGAACAACATGTACCACCGCGACCGCAACTACGCCTCGGTGATTGCGTGGTCGCTGGGCAACGAATGCGGCAACGGCGTTGCCACGGAGCACACTTACCGCTATCTGAAACGCCTGGACAACACCCGCCCCGTCACTTACGAGCGGGCGGTGCTGGACTGGAACACGGACATCGTGGAGGTGATGTACCCCACGGTTGAATACCTGTCGGACTATTGCGCCGGCTGGCGCGGACTAGGCAGCCGATTTGAGCGCTACCGCGACCCCTACGGCGAGGAACTGCCCACCGGCTTGCGGCACCGGGGGCCGACAGCCTCTGCGCCGGACGACACCTCGATGGGAGGGCCTGCGCTGCGGCCTTACATCATGGCCGAATACTGCCACGCCATGGGCAACAGCATGGGCGGACTGAAAGATTATTGGGACACGATTGACAAGTACCCTCCGCTGCAGGGAGGATTTATATGGGACTGGGTAGACCAGAGTTTTGTGCGCTATAGGGAGCGGAACCTCCCCGCCACGACTGAGGGCGACAGCACCACCACCGGCAACCCGCTGCGCGAGGGGCTGTGGTATGCCGTGGGCGGCGACCTCGGAGCCCTGCCGGGTGTGGACGATGACGATGCCTTCTGCGCCAACGGGGTGGTGGGCAGCCTGCGCATCCCCCACGCCCATGCCAACGAGCTGCAGAAAGTGTACCAGTGCCTCAAGGTGACCCGCCACACCGATGCCGAAGGACACGACTACTTCATGCTGCACAACACTTTCAATTTCCGCGATGCTAACGATTTCGTGTGCCAGTGCATGGTCTTCTCCTCGCTGCGCGACAGCATCCACTGCGACACGATTTATCCCCACCTGCCTGCGGGCGAGAGCTGCCGTCTCGATTTCCACATGCCGGAGATTTCGCCGTTGCCGGGCGAGCGGTTCTTTGTGCGTTTCAACTTCACGGGCGACAGCTACGAGGTGGACGACCCCTACGATGCCGGCACGTCGTGGACCCTCAGCGAGAACAGTCACGATGAATTTGAACTGAGGGGGATTGAAAGCCCTACGGACTCGATTGAGCTGGCCGAGGCACCGATGCGCGAGTTCTTCTGGGGCTGGAACAGGGAGCAGCACCAGGTGTCGCTGGGACGCGAGGACCTGTTCTCGGTACTCATCAATTCGGACAATGGGTATATAACCAGTTACAAGTATAAAGGCGTGGAGCTGCTGAAGGCCCCGGTCCGCTGGAATTTCTGGCGGCCGCCCACGCTGAACGACCAGGTGGACTCCTACGGAGCCCGCGCCTGGGAAGGCTTGGACCACCTGCAGACCACCCCCATAAGCTGCTCCGTGACCCCAATCGGCGAGCCGGACCGCATGGCCGAGGCCGATATTCTGC
The DNA here is from genome assembly GCA_947168665.1 of uncultured Bacteroidales bacterium. Taxonomy (GTDB): domain Bacteria; phylum Bacteroidota; class Bacteroidia; order Bacteroidales; family P3; genus Colimorpha. The sequence goes on along the minus strand of CAMVMX010000025.1, from coordinate 15,655 downwards.
TGGAGCTTTCCAACCCCGAAGGGCGGACAATGAATCTGCGCCAGATTGTGGAGGTGGATGCCGAGGGGCGTATGCAGCTGTGCTATATGCTCCAACCCCGCGGCAGCTATCGCACCCTGCCCCGGCTGGGCATCCAGCTGGGTGTGGACACGGCGTGCAAAGAAGTGGTGTGGTGGGGCAATTTCTATGAAACCTACCCCGACCGCAACGAGGCCAGATGGCAGGGGCTGAACCATTCGAGGCCCGAGGATGTGTGCGGTGAGCTGCATGTGGTGCCACAGGAAAGCGGCAACCGCTCGGCCTACTGGACCTCTTTCACCCTCGGCAAGCGGAGGCTGGCCTTCTGCTCGGCCGACACGGGCAGCATCGGCTTCGGGGTGCGGCGGTATGACGACAGTGTCGTCACGGCAGCCCGCCGCATCAAGGACCTCACCCCTTCACAGCATTATGTGGTCAATATCGACGCCCGCCAGGCCGGACTGGGTACCGCCACATGCGGACCGGGCGTGAGTGAACGCTACCGCATCAGCGGCGACAGTGTGCAGCGGTTCCGCCTGGCCATAGTCCCCTCAATGGTGGCGGACAGTGTGAACATGTGGCGGTATTGCGGCTACTATTTCGACATTCCCGCCGAGCTGAAACAGAACATGCCCGACAATCAACCCAACCATATAGAATCCTTGACTCTGAAGGTTTACGGCGACTCGGCCCAACCCGCCGACCGGCCTAACAGCACCTACGGAGAGGGGTACCCCATAACCTTGCACGACGGCCGGCTGGGCATTGCGGGCAACTATGGCGACGGCTGGACGGGTTTCAGCGGCCGCGACAGCATCGACTTTAATCTCGTGCTGGAAAAGCCCATCACCCTGGAGCAAATCTCGGCCGGCTTCTGCCACAGCCCCGGCGACTGGGTGGTACGGCCCCTGAAGGTTGAGGCGCAATGGTCGGCCGATGGCAAGACATACAGTCCCTGGCAGGAGCTGGAGACTGTGCGCCCCCTGGTGAATGAGACCAAAGAGAGCCGGAGGCTTATGCTGCGGCGGACGTATGCCCCACGGCAAGGCCTTTTCCATCCCGCCGAAGCCCGCGGGGTGCGCTATGTGCGGCTGCGTGTGCACTGCCAGAAATCACTGCCCCAGTGGCACGAATACAGCGGCGAGCCGGCATGGCTGATGATTGATGAAATAACAGTACAATAATAAAAAACCAAAAGACATTTTCCACTAAACACAAAAGACTGAAATGACACTCCTTTTGACATTCCTCCTGGGCGCAATGACCATATCGTTCATCTGTTCGATACTGGAGGCCACACTTATGTCCACCCCGCTGTCATACGTCAACATGCGCGAGGACGAGGGCTACAAACCCGCCACACGGTTCAAGCGATACAAGACTGACAACGCGCGACCCATTGCCGCAATCCTCTCCCTCAACACCATCGCCAACACTATCGGTGCCGCTGGCGTGGGAGCCCAAGCCACTGAAGTGTTCGGCAGCCAGTGGTTCGGTCTGGTTTCGGCCATCACCACTATCCTCATCCTGGTTTTCTCCGAGATTATCCCCAAGACCATCGGCACCCGCTACTGGAAGAAACTGATGGGCTTCACCACCCGCACGCTGCGCCTCATCATTATCCTGCTCTTCCCCATCGTATGGATTGTGGAAAAGCTTTCAAAAACCATCGCCACTGACGATGAGGACGAGGCCGCCGTGAGCCGCGAGGAGGTGGCCGCCATGGCCGATATGGCCGAGGACGAAGAGGTGATTGACGAGGACGAAAACAAAATCATCCAGAACGTCATCAAGCTCGACGATGTCAAGGCCGAGGACGTCATGACCCCCACCACCGTGGCCGCTATCGCCCCAGAGCAGATGACCCTCAAAGAGTTCTACCGCGACAAGACCTATTCCCATTTCTCCCGCATACCGGTCTACAGCGACAGCGACGAGTACATCACCGGCTATGTGCTGCGCAGCGAGGCATTGGAACTGCTAACTGAGGACAAGTTCAACATGACCCTTGGCGAAATCAAACGCGACATCGTCATGTACCGGGAGGAAATGCCCGTGTCCGAAATCTGGGACTCGATGCTCCGCAACAAACGGCACATTGCCTGCGTCATCGATGAGTACGGCAGCTTCCAAGGCATCATCACCCTCGAAGATATCATCGAAACCATCGTGGGACTGGAGATTATGGACGAGCGCGACGACGTGGCCGACCTCCGGCAGCTGGCCCTCGACCGCTGGCACCAGCGTCAGTCACGCTTCAAAGTCATCGACCTCCCCGACGACCAAGAATCTGAAAAAACATCAAACTCCTAAGCCCACCCACCCCAAGAGCGGCATCCGCTTAGGCCATTCACAATAGAACCCACCATTATCAAACCCACATTATGCGAAAAATCCTTGTCCTCATCCTGTTGATGGTCGCCGTGGTCCACCTCCCGGCCCAGACCCATCCCGTCAAAGTGACCAAAAACGCCAACCACTTTGTCTACGCCACCTACGACTATGGCGAGCACATCGACACGCAGTACACCCAAATAGAAATCCACGGCAGCTGGCAGTACCTCGTCCTTTCCGGCGACCGCCTGCCCGGCGAATACCACCGCCATGCCGCCAATGCCAAAGGCAACTACATCAAGGGCTACTCCGTCGAGGACATCTTCGTCAACGAATCCACCGACTCCATCACCTACCTCACCGCCCTCTTCAACGGCAACAGCTGGGACTACTACCGCACCGCATCCCCCTTCAGCCGCAGCGACATCAAGTTCGACACAGCCCAAGTGAACGGCCTCACCCGTTACACATGCTCCATCAACAGCAACACGCTGGAGTTCTACGTGCAGCCCTTCAAAACCATATGGCACGGCGGCCCCAACACCCGGAGCAAAGAGTCCCGCAGCCTTACACCCGTGCCCTACTATGGGCGCTTCCCCGGTCTGCTGGTCAGCTTTTGGCGCAACGGCCAATGCCGCATGCAGCTGGTCCGCACCGAGCGGGCCCACAGCAGCAAGTACTACTTAGACGACCGCATACCCCTTGTCTCCAGCCGCGAACTCTCCAACATCAAGCGCCAGCAAATGGTCGTCACCACCCGCGTTTTCGACAGCGTGCAGTTGTGCTGGTGCGGCAAAAACGACCATATCGAAGGCGACTACCGCACCAACACACCTTTCGACTCCGTACTCCACTACGCCGGCGGCACCCTGGCCCTCAAACGCATCCGCCTGCCCCAGCTGCCCTCCCACTATCAGACCTTCCTCGAACTGCACCAGCGCAGCACCGGCGACGCCTACGACCGCACGGGCTCCATCTTCGTCATTCCCGGTGCCAAAAACCACCTCGAACCCAACTTCTTTGACGGCATCAACAACCACCCCGACTCCCTGCCAACCTTCATCGGGCGCAACGGCGAACGCTATCAAGGCATCCGCCCGGGCATCAGCTCCCTACGCCAATACCTCATCTCCTCCTACATCTACCAGCCCCCTGTCGAACTGATGCGGTTCTTCACCCCCTTCGGCGTGGGACAGTTCAACGACCGTGTGCAACTCGACGGCCTCGACTGGCAGGACGAAGCCTACTACAAACAAGAAGTCACCGACCTTGCCCCGCTGCTGCAAGGCGAAGTATGGATTGGCATCTGGATTGGCAACTACGACCGCGGCGGCCACACCGTCACCCTCGACATCAAATCCTACCCCGGCGCGCCCTCTGCCGAAGTGGACAGCAACGCCACCCGCTACTGCTCATCGCTCTTCAACACCTGCAATGTGCTTGAAATGGCAGGGCAAAACTACGGTCGGCTTTTTGCCACCGACAGCCTTACCGCCCGCTTTGCCATAGTTGACACCAACATGTCCTACCGCCTGCGCTATATAGCCACCGGCCACGGCGGCTGGGACGGCGGCGACGAATTCAACCCCAAGACCCATACACTGCTGATTGACGGCAAACCCGCCTTCACCTTCACCCCCTGGCGCAGCGACTGCGGACGCTACCGCGAATGGAACCCTGTGAGTGGCAACTTCTGGAACGGTCTCTCCTCGTCCGACTTCTCGCGCAGCGGATGGTGTCCCGGCACAGCCACGCAGCCCGTCTACTTCGACTTGATGGAATACTTCAGACGCGAAGGACTCAATCCCTATGGCAGCCACACTCTCACCGTGGCTATACCCCAAGGCGAACCCCAGGCCGGTTCGTTCAGCCATTGGTGTGTCAGCGGCATTCTGCTCACTGATTGACAACCGCAGTGGTGCGTTCTCCCACCCGCACCAGATAGAGTCCCACAGCCTTAAGCGGAACCGCCAGCCGCCCACTGACATGAGGCAAGGCCACTATCCGGCGGCCTAAACGGTCGATTACTTCAACCGGGAAGCCCTCAGCCCCCTCTATCACTATCACCCTTTGCCCTGCGGCCCCTTCGACGAATACCCTCAATGAGCGGTCATCCTCTTCCCCTCCGACAGACTCCAGCCCTGCAAACAGAGCTGTGAATGTAGTGTCGCTCTCCACTGCCACCTGCCGGGGATTGTCGGAGCAACCGTCTATCCATTGAATGAAGCGATAGCCCGCATTGGCAATAGCCTCAATGTCGACAATGGAGCCGTAGTCGTACTCTCCCCCACCCGAAACGGAACCCCATTGGTTATTGTTCGCCTCGACATGCAAACGATACACTTGGGGGGAAAAGAGTGCCGACAACACAGAGTCGCCTGTAAGTTGCAGGGTGTCGGGGTTTGCCACGCTACCATTGCTCCACTGCCAAAAGCGATACCCTCTTGAGGGTGAGGCCAGCACAACAGCCGAGGAGTCGCAACGGACCCCGGAAAGCAACTCGGCCAGCCCCTGCAAGGAGTCGGACGTAGTCACACTCAGGTGTACTCCGGGAGCAGGCTCAGCATATTGATAGCCCGACCCCCATGCCCGGCTATAAGCATCCGCCGAAAGGCACGGGACAACAAACACCTTGTCGGCAGCGGTATTGCTGAAAGTATTTGCCTCGATGGCTGGAGGGATGGGGGACATAAAAAAGAAACTATCGAGATTGAAGCACCTATCGAAGGCATAACGCCCAATGGCCGCCACCCCAACTCCGACTTGTATACTTTCCAAGGACGAACACAAACTGAAAGCGTAGGCGCCGATGGCTTGGACACTGTCGGGGACTGTAAGGGTACGCAATTGGGTGCATGACTCAAAGCAGCCGCTTCCCAAGGACAAGAGTCCTTCGGGCAACTGGACAGACCTTAAATTGTAGCAGCCAAAGAAAGCACCCGAACCCAACGTATCGACAGCCGTGCCCAAATCAAGCATGGCCAGCGAGTCGCAATAGGCAAAGCACTCGTCGGCAATCCGGCGCAACCTTTGCCCTATACATACTACCCTCAGCTGCCGACACTGGCAGAAAGCATTGCGTCCCACTACCTGTGTGGAGTCGGGGATGACCAGCGTGTCGGCCAAGAGACTGCACTCCGCAAAAGCGTACGCTCCAACCGAATCCAACAACGGAGGCAGCGTAATGCCCTGCAGAGCAGCACAGCGGTAAAAAGCATAGCGGCCAATGGAGCGTACCGAATCGCCCAGACTGACCTGCGACAAGAACGGGCAACCTCTAAAAGCCTCATCAGCCAGCCGCCGCACCGAGCTGGGCAAAGTCAATGAAGTGACACTCGTAGCCGCAAAGGACCCGATGCGCTCTACTCTGTAGGTCACCCCCAGGGCGCTCACTGTAGAGGGGATCACCAGCGGACCAGACACGGCGGCGCCAGGCTGTTTTGACACCTCGACCACACCACCCACCACTGTGCCCCGCAACATCTGCCCACTCGGCGCAGTGAATGTGAACACTTGGGCAGGCAAGGCCACAGAGCACAAAATCACAGCCATCAGACAGCATGCTTTCCGTAAGGCACGTCTGCCTGAGTGCCAATTAGTCCTGCCAGCCGGACACTGGACACCAAAGGCTTTGCTCCAAAGCAAATTTGAGTTCACCATAAAATTCTATTTGAAGTTGCAAAGATACAAAGAATTTGGCACTCCGCAAACTTTTTATTTACTTGGAGAGTTCAATGTAAGACATACATAGCAGCCATTTTAAAGCAAAAACGCATTGAATGGTTTTTTTTTAGTATCTTTGCAGATTGATTCAAAAAACACAATCTATGGAGAAACTGGAATATCAGGAAGGCCGCACCGAGTTGGAGTCGCTGGGCGAATTTGCCTTGATTGAACGGCTTACCGACAGCTTTGGGCGCGTGAACAAGAGCACTGTCAAAGGTGTGGGCGACGACTGTGCCGTGCTGGGTACTGGCAAAAAGAAGACTGTCGTCACGACCGACATGCTGGTGGAAGGCATCCACTTTGACATGACCTACACCCCACTGCGCCACTTGGGATACAAAGCCGTGGCCATCAACCTGAGCGACATCTGCGCCATGAACGCCACCCCGCGCCAAATACTGGTCAGCGTGGCTGTAAGCAACCGCTTCTCGGTGGAAGCCATGGAAGAACTCTATGCCGGCATCCGCCTGTGCTGCGAGCGGTACGATGTAGACTTGGTGGGAGGCGACACGGCCAGCAGCCGCATCGGGATGGTAATTTCAGTCACCGCCATCGGCGAGGTGGATAGCGACAAAATCACTTACCGCAGCGGTGCCCGAATGCACGACCTGATATGCGTGAGCGGCGACCTCGGCAGTGCCTACAGCGGTCTGCTGGTGCTGGAACGCGAGAAAGTCACCTATCAAGCCGACCCCAATTTCAAACCCGACCTGGACAGCTACGACTACGTGCTGGAACGCTACCTGAAGCCAGAACCCCGCACAGACATCATTCAGATGCTGGCCGAGAAAGAAATTGTCCCCACGTCGATGATTGACGTGAGCGACGGACTGGCCAGCGAGTTGCTACATATATGCAAACAGTCCAAATGTGGCTGCCAAATTTACGAGGAGAGACTCCCCATCGACTATCAAACCACACGCGTCTGCTCAGAAATGAGCCAAAACATGTTGCCTGTGAGCAATGCCCTCAACGGGGGCGAGGACTACGAACTTCTCTTCACCATCAGCCAAACAGACTATGAGAAGATAAAGGACAATCGAGAAATCCACATCATCGGACACATCACCGAAGAAGGGACTCCCGCCGTGATGGTCACTCCCCAGAACAGCACCATCGAACTCCGCGCCCAAGGTTGGAAAACCCAAAATTGAAAACTAAAACAGGTGAGCGTGCCTGCGCGCCAGCCCTGCCACTCTCACAATCCCACTATCAGACATGACAATGCTTCCCGACCCTCCAAAATATCAAGCATGGCGCCGCCGTATGGTGGAGCAACTACAGCAACGCGGCATCACTGACACACGGGTGCTGACGGCTATGCAGAAACTGCCCAGGCAGTGGTTCTGCCCCGACACCCTGCTGGACACCCTGCTCTATGACATTGACTGCGCCATCCAGATAGACTGCAGCCAGACTATCTCCAAGCCCTACACCGTGGCATGGCAGAGCCAATTGCTCGGACTCAAACCCCTGATGACCGTCCTGGAGGTTGGCACCGGCAGCGGCTACCAGACCGCTGTGTTGTGCGAAATGGGTGCGAGGGTATTCACCGTGGAACGGCAGAGCGTCCTGTTCCGCAAAACGAGGGTTCTGCTATCCTCGCTGGGCTACCACGCCCGCTGTTTCCTGGGCGATTGCTTCAACGGCCTGCCCGAAATGCGGGGATTCCAATACGACCGCATTTTAGTGACCTGCGGAGCTGGGGAACTTCCGTTGGGGCTGATGCAGATGCTCAAAACCAACGGAATCATGGTTATACCTATCGGACCGGAGGGCGGCCAAAAGATGCACCGCATCACCAAACTCGGCGACACCCCCAGCCAATGGCACGACGAGCTGCTGGGAGACGCCTATTTCGTCCCAATGCTTGAAGGCAAAAACTTCCGATAAAACAACACCCACCCTCCTCCCGTCCGCACCCAAGACATCAAAATGGGGGTGCGGACGGGAGGAGGCCTGGTATAAAATGAGCGTTCTGAGGAACTTTTTCTTGCCATGTCAAAAAAAAGGTGTATCTTTGCAACGATTAAGTGCGGGGACGAGAGTCCCCTCTTTTATTGCTTATGATAGACAAATTCAAGGTATTAGACATTGTAAAAGACGTGCTGGAGGGAAGCGACAAGTACCTCGTAAACATGAAAATCACCCCTGACAACCGCATTTTTGTGGACCTCGACGGGGACAACGGAATCAATATAGATGATTGTATTGAGGTGAGCCGTGCGATAGAGAATAGCCTGAATCGCGATGAAGAGGATTTTGAGTTGAACGTGAGCTCGGCCGGGGCCGACTCGCCGCTGAAAATGCCCCGACAGTACCGCCGCCATGTGGGACGAGATTTAAGCGTGGAGCCTTTCGAAGGCCCTCGCGTAGAGGGAAGGCTGACCGAAGTCGGCGACACCCAATTCACCATCAAGACCGCCGGAACAAAGAAAGAAGCCCCCAAAGAGTTGACGTTTGCCTACGATGATGTCAAGACCGTCCGGGTACTGATAAAGTTCTGAAAGGCTTGCACCCAAAAGCCTATTGACAAGAAAAACAAGAAAATAATATACAAGTCAGATGAAGACATTAGACCTGATTGATTCCTTTTCGGAATTTAAAGAATTCAAGAACATTGACCGCGAGACGCTGATGCATATTCTCGAAGAGGTTTTCCGTGCTGCACTGGCCAAACGCTATGGCACCGAAGACAACTTCGACATAATTGTCAACATTGACAAGGGCGACCTTGAGATATTCCGCAACCGCACCATCGTTGAAGACGGCGAGGTGAAGGACGAGAACCTGGAGATTGCCTACAGCGACGCTATCAAGATTGAGTCTGACTTTGAAGTGGGCGAAGAGCTGTCAGAACCCATTTATATGTCTGACTTTGGCCGTCGCGAAATCCTGGCCATCCGCCAGAACCTGGTGAGCAAGATTCAAGACTACGAGAAGTCGTTGATTTTCCAAAAATATAAAGAAAAAGTGGGTGAGATTATTGTGGGTGAAGTTTACCAACCTTGGAACAAGGAAATTTTGATTCTTGACGAGGAGAAAATAGAACTGGTGCTCCCCAAGTCCGAACAGATTCCGAGCGACCGTTTCCGCAAGGGCGACACCGTCCGTGCCGTTGTGCTGAAGGTGGAAATGCGCAACAACAATCCTGTGATTGTCCTGTCGCGTACCTCGCCCATCTTCCTGGAGCGTCTGCTCGAAGCCGAAGTGCCGGAAATCTATGACGGCTTGATTACCATACGCAATATTGTCCGCATACCCGGCGAGCGCGCCAAGATTGCAGTCGAATCATACGACGACCGCATCGACCCCGTGGGCTCCTGCGTAGGCATTAAGGGGGCACGCATCCACGGCATCGTCCGCGAACTGCGCAACGAGAACATCGACGTGCTGAATTATACCCCCCGACTGGACATCATGGTCCAGCGTGCGCTGGCTCCCGCCAAGGTCTCATCCATCAAAGTGGACGAGGAAAACAAGAAAGTGGAAGTGTTCATGGAACCCGACCAAGTCTCGTTGGCCATCGGCAAAGGCGGTTGCAACATCAAGCTCGCCAGCAAACTGGTGGGATACGACATTGATGTTTACCGCAAAGGCGATGAATATCCCGACGATGTAGACCTGCGCGAATTCTCCGACGAGATTGACCAGTGGATCATCGACATCCTCATCAACATCGGCTGCGACACCGCCCGCAATGTACTGGCGCTAAGCAAAGAGGACCTCCTCAGCCGTACCGACCTCGAAGAGGAAACTATCGACGAGGTAATCCGAATCCTAAAGGCCGAGTTCGACGACGAGCAAGGCGACACCGCCGACACCAAGCAGGATGGGACCACGGCCAACGAGGAATCCGAGAAACCGATGGATGCCGACAAAACAGAGGAGCCCCAACCCACAGAGCAACCCGGCAAAGACGAGGAATAGCACCCTCACAAGCCATGCAATGGCAGGAGGAAACCCCTCCGACGAAAAAGAATTAACACAGTGCGGAACCCAATCCGCCAATCAATAAAAAGGAGTGTATTATGGCAGAAGAAAACAAAGGAATACGACTGAAAAAAGCAGCGACAGAACTGAATGTCGGTATATCCACTCTGGTGGAGTTTCTGGCCAAGAAGGGTCATCAGGTTGAGTCCAACCCCAACACCCGTCTTACCGCCGAGCAGTATGATATTGTCGCCACGGCTTTCCAGGCAGAACGTGCCGTGAAGGAGCAAGCCGACAAAATCGAAATCACCCCGAGCGGCAGCAACGTCGTGGTCGAAGCCAATGCCGACGACCGCAAGGATGACGCCGACGAGGTTATCATCAAAAACTACAACTCAGCAACGGTTGAGACCAAAAGCACCCCCAAAGCCGTCGAATCTGCCACCACTCCCGACGTGCCATCAGTGCCGGAACCCGAACCCATTGTCGAGAAAGAGCAACCTGTTGAAACTCCCGCCGTCGTCGAGTCCACACCCGAACCGACGACCCCCGAGGAGGCCGTCACCCCCGAACCGGCCAAGACCGAAGAACCCGTTGCTCCCCGCGACGAGACCCCCGAAGTGGAAGAAGAACCCGCCTTTGACCCTATCCAGGTGGGCGAACTCCGCATCATCAACAAGATTGATCTCGACGCCATCAACACCAAAACCCGTCCCGACAAGAAAAAGAAGAGCAAAGCCGAAAAGAATGCCAAGGCCGAAAAACAGCCCAAACCTGCTGCCGAACCCAAGACAAGCAAAGCCGGGCAGGCCGACAAAGAAAGCAAACCGGCTGCTCCCAAACCCCAACCCACAGCCGAAACGCCCGCGCCCACTCCTGCACCCATTCCCACTCCTGCCCCTGCACCCGTCAAGGAACCTGAGTTTATTGAGACCCAATACCAGAAACTGGAAGGTCCCAAACTCGTGGGCAAGGTAGACCTCAGCCAGTTCGAGAAGCCCAAGTCCAGCGGCGAAAAACGCAAACGCAAACGGATCAAGAACAAAGGCGTAAAAGTGAACGATGTCAACGGCCAGCCGGAAAACGCCACTCCGACACAAGCCGCTGCACCCAAGAGTACCCCGAAGGCCAAGAAAGCCGACTCCGCTCCCGCAACCGACGCCAAGAGTGAGAAGGCTGAAAAGAAGAAGAAAAAAGAAAAGAAGCCCGTAAAGGTCGAAATCGACGACTCCGAAATCGAGAAACAGATACGCGACACCCTCGCCCGTCTCAGCCCCATGGGCAAGTCCAAGACCTCGAAGCACAACCGCGAGAAACGCCAGAAAGTACACCAGCGCATTGAGGAGGAACAACTCAACGAGATGGAGAGCCAGAAGACGCTGCAGGTGACGGAATTCGTCACCGCCAACGAGTTGGCCACCATGATGAACGTCCCTGTCACCCAGGTCATCAGCACCTGCATGTCAGTAGGCATATTCGTCAGCATCAACCAGCGTCTCGACGCCGAGACCATCAAACTCATTGCCGACGAGTTTGGGTTCGAAATCAACTTCGCCAGTGCCGACGTCATCCACGAACTCAATAAGATTGAGGAGGAAGACCGTCCCGAAGACCTCGTGCCGCGCAACCCCATCGTCACCGTCATGGGTCACGTCGACCACGGCAAAACCTCTTTGCTCGACTATATCCGCAAGACCAACGTTATCGCCGGCGAGGCAGGCGGCATCACCCAGCACATCGGTGCCTACGAGGTGACCACCGCCGATGGCCGCAAAATCACCTTCCTCGACACCCCTGGACACGAAGCCTTCACCGCCATGCGTGCCCGTGGTGCCAAGGTGACGGACATTGCCATCATCGTCATCGCCGCCGACGACCGCATCATGCCCCAGACCGTCGAGGCCATCAACCACGCCCAGGCCGCCGGTGTCCCCATCGTGTTTGCCATCAACAAGATTGACAAACCCGGCGCCGACCCCGACCGCATCAAGACCGAACTGGCCAACATGAACCTCCTTGTCGAGGAATGGGGCGGTAAATATCAAAGCCAAGACATCTCGGCCAAGAAAGGCATCAACGTCGAGGAACTCCTCGAAAAAGTCATCCTCCAAGCCGACATCATGGAGCTCAAGGGCAACCCCAACAAACGTGCCAAGGGCACGGTGCTCGAAAGCTCGCTCGACAAAGGCCGTGGCTACGTAGCCAAACTCCTTGTCGAAAACGGCACCATCCGCAAAGGCGACCCCATCGTTGCCGGTGCCATCAGCGGACGCGTCCGCGCCATGTACAACGAGCGCAATCAAGAAGTCATGTCCGCCGGCCCCTCGCAGCCCGTGCTGCTCCTCGGACTCACCGGTGCCTGCCAGGCTGGCGACACTTTCAACGTCACCGAGAACGAGAAAGAGGCTAAAGACATCGCCGCCAAGCGCACCCAGCTGCAACGCGAGCAAGGCCTCCGCACCCAAACCCACCTCACCCTCGACGAAATCGGCCGCCGCATAGCCCTTGGAAACTTCAAGGAACTCAACGTCATCGTCAAAGGCGACGTGGACGGCTCAGTCGAAGCCCTCTCCGACTCGCTGCTGAAACTCTCCACCGACGAGGTGCAAGTCAACGTCATCCACAAAGCCGTCGGCCAGATTACCGAGACCGATGTCATGCTGGCCGAATCGTCCGACGCCATCATCATCGGCTTCCAGGTGCGTCCCTCTGTGGGTGCCCGCAAGATGGCCGAGACCGACCATATCGACATCCGTCTCTACAGCATCATCTACGACGCCATCAACGAACTCAAGGATGCTATCGAAGGCATGCTCTCGCCCGAGACACAGGAGAAGATTGTCGCCAACCTCGAAATCCGCGAGACCTTCAAAATCTCCAAGGTCGGCACCATTGCCGGTTGCATGTGCCTCGATGGCAAAATCACCCGCAACCACAACGTCCGCATCATCCGCGACGGCATCGTGGTCTACACTGGCAAGCTTGCCTCTCTCAAGCGGTTCAAAGACGATGTCAAGGAAGTCGTCAGCGGCCAGGACTGCGGCCTGAACATCGAAGGATTCAACGACATCAAAGTCGGCGACATAGTCGAAGCCTACGAAATAATAGAGATTAAGCGTAAGCTTTGAAAGATGAATGTGTAAACGTGTTAATTCGTGAATCTTTGTAGATTATGAGGACGCAAGGGGTACTATATGACAAGAGCAAGCAGTTCGCATTAGGCATAATAGCCTTGTGCAATGAGTTGCGTGAGAAGGGGGAATACATCATGTCAAAGCAAATCCTCAAATCTGGTACAAGTATTGGTGCCAACTATTGTGAAGCCGTCTGTGCCGAAAGCCCCCAAGACTTTATACACAAAGTGTCCATCTCAATCAAAGAAGCAAACGAAACCTATTTCTGGCTCGACCTGCTACATGAAAGCAACCACATAGACAATGATAGATTCTCACTGATGAGTAGCCAAGTAGAGGAGCTATACAAAATGCTAAACTCCTCAGCAATAACTGTCAAACAAAGACTAACAAATAAAGGACTAACGAATTAACAAATTAACACATTAACGAATTCAAAAAGCTCTGATAGTTCAATGGATAGAATAACTCTCTCCTAAAGAGTAGATCCGGGTTCGATTCCCGGTCGGAGTACTAAAAAGGCAGCCTGTCGCGGCTGTCTTTTTTTGTACAATAAAAAAATATATGTATATTTGCAATCTGTAATCTTAATCTAAATGTTTTAATTACAGAGTACACAAAATAATAATAAACAGGCATTTAAAAATATCTTTCTCTTATGGATTTAAGCATATTACTTGCTATCATCGGAATACTTGTCTCTCTTGTCCTCGGTCTTATCCCAATTGTAAAACGAAGGGAAAGAAAGATTCCCAATTCTAAACAATGGAGACAAACCTATCTTTCCAACAACCTCCCTGAGGTCTTTAGCGAGCATTACGGTAAGAAGATTTATATCCAGCCCTATATCACATCCACAAACCCTTACTCGCTGCCTGAACCCGCCAAAGCCCAGTTAAAGGACAAAAAGTTGCTGAAGGACTATTTTATCAAAGAAGTCTTTGTTAAGGGATCTCACGAACCCAAGCTGTTATGCATTCTGGGCGATTCCGGCACGGGGAAAACCGCCTCCCTGACCCATCTTTTTATCGACTATATCAATGCCCACACGGAGGAAGACCTGCCATACCACATCCGGCTTGTCTCTCTGGGCAGGAACAACCCTTTTGTCCAAATCGACGAGATAGAGCAGAAGGACCGCTGCATACTCCTGCTCGATGCCCTCGACGAGAACCAAATGGCGCAGGACCCCTCCCAGTATAACCAATTCATGGATAAGATTGAGGTGTATTGCGACCGTTTCGCCCGTGTTGTCATCACCTGTCGCCCACAGTTTTTCCACAACGAGCAGTCCGAACCTGGCCTTACCAATGTCAAATGGGATGGCAAATGGCTTGCATTCAAGAAGTGCTACTTGGCACCCTTTGACGACAACCAAGTGCAGCAGTTTTTGGACAGCAACATCTCTTTCCGTTCCAGCAATGCTCTCCGCCAGAAGGCTGAAGAGATTGTGAACAAGCAGCCCCTAATTGTCATCCGTCCTTTGGTTCTGACCTTTATCGAGGATCTTGCAAAGTCCGACAAAGAGGTCAATACCGTGCTCGACGTCTTCGACATTATTGTGGAGAAGTGGATAAACCGCGATGTGCAATTTGTCTCCTCCGCTGATATAGAAGACAGAACCAAGCAATGGTGGACACTACTGTCTGACGTGGCAAGCTATATGTACAAGCACCAAAACCTGAATATCACCTACCAAGAGTTGAACGACTTAGTCAGCGCTTCCCATCTGACGGAGCAGGACAAGCAGCACTTCCCCCAACGTTCCCTGCTCACCCGTTCTGGCGACGACCACCATTTCTCGCACAAGTCCTTCTACGAATACTTCATGGCCTACCGCTTCTTTTTCGACTTCGAGGAAATTGGCGACCTCTACGCTATGGACTTGCAAATCTACAACGACCTTTTTGCTGCTTGGATAGAACGACGTCAGCTCCACTTTGCCGACCTGCAAGAATTGCACCCATATCAAGTTGCAGCATCTCATGTCTCAATAGGAAACCGTTTACAGGACCTCCACCAATACAGTGAAGCCGAGAACAAATACCAAACCTCATTAAACATCCTCCGGCTCCTTGATGAAAAAAATCCAGACACCTTCACCGATGCCGTGGCCACGACGCTGAACAACTTGGCCAACCTCCACAGCGACACCAACCGCCATGCCGATGCCGAGCAGGAATACCAAGAGGCATTGACCGCATACCGCAAAATGGCCGACAAAAACCCCGATGCCTATCTGCCGGATGTGGCCATGACGCTGAACAACTTGGCCATCCTCCACAAAGTCACCAACCGCCATGCCGATGCCGAGCAGGAATACCAAGAGGCATTGGCCGCATACCGCAAATTGGCCAACAAGAACCCCGATGCCTATCTTCCGTATGTAGCCGATACGCTGAACAACTTGGCAGCCCTCCACAGGGTCACCAACCGCCATGCCGATGCCGAGCAAGAATACCAAGAGGCATTGACCATCCGCCGACAATTGGCCGACAAGAACCCCGATG
>CAMVMX010000024.1 GCA_947168665.1 uncultured Bacteroidales bacterium | reverse complement strand
GGAGCAGTCGTACTGCTCGTGTAGGCAATCCCATGCCATGTGAACGTGTCGCAAGTAGTCACCGTCTCAACTCCCGTGTTGCTGTGGTTGATGGTAAGGTTCAGTGTAACCACGCTGTCGCAGCCCGCAGCGTTGGTCTCGGTATAGGTCGGCTCTGCTGTGCTGGAATCATACACCACCCCATGCCACGTGAACGTGTCGCAAGCAGTTACCGTCTCAACACCTGTGTTGCTATGGTTGACGGTAAGGTTCAGTGTAACCACGCTGTCGCAGCCAGCAGCGTTGGTCTCGGTATAGGTCGGCTCTACGGTGCTGGAATCATACACCACCTCATGCCATGTGAACGTGTCGCAAGCTGTCACTGCCTCAACGCCTGTGTTGCTGTAGTTCACTGTCAAGTGCAGCGTCACCACGCTGTCGCAGCCAGCAACATTGGTCTCGGTATAGGTCGGAGCAGTCGTACTGCTCGTGTAGACAATCCCATGCCATGTGAACAAGTCACATGCCGTCACTGCCTCAACGCCCGTGTTGCTGTGGTTCACTGTCAAATACAATGTGTCCACATTCGTGCAGGACGAACCCGGCTGGCTGTGGTCGTAGGTGTAAATGCCTGACTCGCTATAGGTCACCCCGTTCCAGTGGTACTCATCGCATGCCACCACCGTATAGGAAGTGTCATCATGTATGCTTATCTCCAGGTGCAGCGTGTCCGTACTCGCGCAGCCGTCCGCATTCTCATAACTGTATGTGTACACCCCGCTCTGGGTATATTCCACACCATGCCACGTGTAGGCATCGCACGCGTCTTGGTTGTAACTGTCGTGCGTGCTGCTATTCACTGTCAAATTCAGCGTCACAACACTGTCGCAGCCGAGAATATTAGTCTCGATAAATGTGGGTGTCGTTGTACTTGCCGTATACACCAGCCCATGCCATGTGAACGTGTCGCATGCCGTCACAGTCTCAACACCCGTGTTGCTGTGGTTGACGGTAAGGTTCAATGTAACCACGCTGTCGCAGCCCGCAGCGTTGGTCTCGGTATAGGTCGGAGCAGTCGTACTGCTCGTGTAGACAACTCCATGCCATGTGAACGAGTCACATGCCGTCACTGTCTCAACTCCCGTGTTGCTGTGGTTGACGGTAAGGTTCAGTGTAACCACACTGTCGCAACCAGCAGCGTTGGTCTCGGTATAGGTCGGAGCGGTCGTACTGCTCGTGTAGGCAATCCCATGCCATGTGAACGTGTCGCAAGCAGTCACAGTCTCAACTCCCGTGTTGCTGTGGTTCACTGTCAAATACAATGTATCCACATTCGTGCAGGACGAACCCGGCTGGCTGTGGTCGTAGGTGTAAATGCCTGACTCGCTATAGGTCACCCCGTTCCAGTGGTACTCATCGCATGCCACCACCGTATAGGAAGTGTCATCATGTATGCTTATCTCCAGATGCAGCGTGTCCGTACTCGCGCAGCCGTCCGCATTCTCATAACTGTATGTATAAACCCCGCTCTGGGTATATTCCACCCCATGCCACGTGTAAGCATCGCACGCATCCTGGTTATAGCTGTCGTGCGTGCTGCTATTCACTGTCAAATTCAGCGTCACCACACTGTCGCAGCCAACAGCGTTGGGTACGGTGTATGTGGGTTCTGTCGTTCCAGAAGTATATGTGACCCCATGCCAGAAAAACTCATCGCATGCGGTGAACACCTCCTGTGTATGGCTGCTACTGTTCACCGTAAGGTGCAGCGACACCACACTGTCGCAGCCCGACGCATTGACTTCTGTGACCGAAGCGTCGCCGGTTGAAGCCCTGTATAGCACTCCGTGCCACCAAAGACTGTCACAGACTGTAGTATCAACAATATAGCTGTTACTGTAGCCCAAAGTGAGACTCAGCCGCACAATGCTGTCGCAACCCGCAGCGGTCTGTCCGAAATAGAGGGGCGACTCCGTGCTCTCAGTATAAACAACGCCGTTCCAGGCAAAACTGTCGCACGCATGCACCTCCTCCACCTGTGCCGAACTGTACAGCACCGTCAGATGCAAATGCACCGTGCTGTCGCATCCAGCCTGGTTCTGCAACGTCACCACCGGCTCGTCAGTGCTTTCAATATACGTCACCCCCTCCCATGTATAACTGTCGCATATCACCACCTCCTCAACCGTCGTGTCCGGGTGGCCGACTGTCAGGTAAAGCGTGTCCACTCCCCCGCAGGGCGACTCGGCCATGTCACGCTCATGCGTATACACCCCGCTGGCCATGTACAGGGTCCCGTACCACTCATACCCCTCGCATGCCAACACACGGTACACACTGTCCGTCCGGCGGTTGATTGTGAGGTGCAACGCCACAACGCTGTCGCACCCCGCAGCATTCTGCTCAACATATATCGGGTACACCGTGCTCTCCCTGTACACATTGCCATGCCACGGGAAACTGTCGCACGCCGTAACCTCCTCTACGCCTATCGTACTGTACAATATCGTCAAATACAGGTGCACCACACTGTCGCACCCCGCTGCGGTCTGCCCCACAAACTCCGGCTCGTCAGTGCTTTCGATATATGTCACCCCGTCCCACGTGTAGCTGTCGCAGACCGCCACCGTCTCAACTGTGTCGACGCGGCTGTCTAATGTGAGGCTCAGCCGCACAATGCTGTCGCAACCCGCAGCGGTCTGTCCGAAATAGAGGGGCGACTCCGTGCTCTCAGTATAAACAACGCCGTTCCAGGCAAAACTGTCGCACGCATGCACCTCCTCCACCTGTGCCGAACTGTACAGCACCGTCAGATGCAAATGCACCGTGCTGTCGCATCCAGCCTGGTTCTGCAACGTCACCACCGGCTCGTCAGTGCTTTCAATATACGTCACCCCCTCCCATGTATAACTGTCGCATATCACCACCTCCTCAACCGTCGTGTCCGGGTGGCCGACTGTCAGATAAAGCGTGTCCACTCCCCCACAGGGCGACTCGGCCATGTCTCGCTCGTGCGTATACACCCCGCTGGCCGTGTACAGAGTCCCGTACCACTCATACCCCTCGCACGCCAACACACGGTACACACTGTCCGTCCGCCGGTTGATTGTGAGATGCAACGCCACAACACTGTCGCACCCCGCGGCATTCTGCTCAACATATATCGGATACACCGTGCTCTCCCTGTACACATTGCCATGCCACGGGAAACTATCGCACGCCGTAACCTCCTCTACGCCTATCGTACTGTACAATATCGTCAAATGCAGGTGCACCACACTGTCGCACCCCACTGTGGTCTGCCCCACAAACTCCGGCTCGTCAGTGCTTTCGATATACGTCACCCCATCCCACGTGTAGCTGTCGCAGACCACCACCTCCTGCACTTCGGAAACCGAGTGCCCGATAGTCAAATCCAAGACATACACACTGTCGACCCCGGCCGCGGCCGAAAACACCGTGTCGCTGTACTGGCCTGACACCGTGAGCAGCCGTCCTCGCCACACAATACTGTCGCACGCCGTCACCGCCGTGTCGTTCACATGCACATCTTCCGCCATCTGCGCGGCAATCCTCTCGCTTGCATAGGCACTCCCCCGGAAGGATACTCCCATCATCAACAATAAACTGGCGATATAGTAGAACTTTTTCATAAAACAATGTTTTCTATATATTATGAATAAACCAGTGAGTGATTCACCCACAACACATTACAGCCTCTGCACATTGTCGTGCAGCCACTGTTTCAAATTACAAAGATACAAAAAAAAAGAAATATACCAGAACTTCCTGACATACATATTCCGCCGCCGGTGCCGGTCCGGCGGTCACCACAGCCTGACATCCTGTCCCCCACCCGGTGCGCACCGTCCTCGCCCCCGGTCCGCTCGACCATCCCCACCCCTGCCCCGCCCAGTAACCTGTCGGTCGGGCAGGAGACGGGGAAATGGCGGGGAAATGTGAGTCCAATGGCGTTGAGCGGGCGAAGGCAGGACGGAGCGGGACATCCGCAAAGAGATTTGTATGAGCCTCTTGCCGAGACTCAGAGTCCGTTTGTGAAACAAAAATGCGATATGTGGGAATTTATGCGTAAATTTGCAGTTTACTTGCATCAAGAAGAACAAACATTAAATATCATGGACACAACACCTACCAACAAAAAAGACCCTAAACCCATAGGGTTTGGAAAGACTATGCTGGCCTCGGCGCTGGGCTTCATCATCGGCTCGGTTGCGCTAAGCATATTGTCATTCATCTTCTGCCTGATAGCCCTGATGTCGGCCATCAGCAGCCTCGACGAGAAGAAGCCTATCACTGCCAAGGAGTTTGCTGTGGAGCTGAATATTACGGGTGCGGTGACGGAGGCGGCCCCCAACGAATTGATGACGCTGCTCGGCGACCGCGCCACAAGCAGTCTCGAGCAGTTCCTGACCACCCTTGACCGCAGCGCCACCGACAGCCGTGTCAAGGCCCTCTATATCCACCTCGGCGGCAGCACGCTGAGCTGGGCCCAGGCCGAGGAGCTGCAGGTGGCTCTCAAAGAGTTCCGCAGCCGCTGCGACAAGCCTGTTATCGCCTATGGCGACGCGATGTCGCAGCAGGAGTATTTCCTGGCCACTGCAGCGGACCTCGTTGCCGTCCACCCGTCGGGAATGATTGATTTCCGCGGCATCGGGGCCGAAGTGATGTACTACAAAGGGCTGCTGGACAAGCTGGGGGTGCACATGGAACTGATCCGCCCCACCTCGTGCGCATACAAAAGCGCCGGCGAGGTATACACCCGCACTGACATGAGCGACGCCAACCGCGAGCAGATCCATTCCTATATCAACAGCACATGGCAGTATGCCGTAGGCGTGATGGCTGCCAACCGGGGAGTGACGGCCCAGCACCTCAACACCGTGGCCGACAACTTGACGGGCATGCAGCCCGCCGACGCCTTGAAGAACAATCTGGTGGACACCCTCTGCTTTGAGCAGGACATCAAGGCGCTCTTGAAGCACCACTACGGGGCAGACAAGATTGTCAAAGCCAAACGCTATGCCGAGAACGTGGTGGACAAGCGCCTCAAGGACCGCATAGCCATCATCTATGCCGAGGGCGAGGTTGTCCCCGGCAAGAGTGAGGGTACCCGCACCGCCGTGTATGGCGACGACATTGTGAAAGCACTGGCCGAGGCGGCCATGGACAAGAATGTGAAGGCCATCGTGCTGCGCGTCGACTCGCCGGGTGGTGCCGTCACTGCGTCTGAGAGCATGACCCACGCCGTGATCGAGGCCAAGAAGCAGAAACCCGTCATCGTGTCGATGAGCGGGCTGGCCGCCAGCGCGGGATATGAGATTTCCTGTTTCGGCACCCGCATTGTGGCCCATCCCACCACGCTGACGGGCAGCATCGGGGTGTTTGCCACCCTGCCCGAGGTGCAGAATCTGCTGCGCCAAAAGCTGGGCATCACCACCGACACGGTGAACACCAACCGCAACAGCTCCGGCCTCACGATCTTCCGTCCGCTCTCCCCCGCCGCCCGCGCCATGATGCAGCGGAATGTGGAGGACTTTTATATCACCTTCACCCAGCGGGTGGCCGACGGGCGCGGCCTGACGCGTGAATATGTCGACAGCATTGCCCGCGGACGCGTGTGGACCGGCCTCCAGGCCAAGGAGCTGGGACTGGTGGACACACTCGGCGGACTGCCGCTGGCCTTCCGCCTTGCCGCCGAAGAGGCGGGGGTGGAGCTGGAGAAATGCAGCGTGGTGACCTATCCCGCCGCCAAGAGCGCCTGGGAGCAGCTGATGGAGCGCGTGGAAGACGGGCAGGAGGAGGAAATCAACGCCCGCCTCAATGCCGTCATCCCCTTCTACAGCGAACTCGTCGATTGGTCGCGCATGGAGCCCCTACAGGCCCGTTTGCCTTTCGTCATCGACATCGACAAGTAAACCACGCCTGAGCAATGATTGTCTGCATCGCCGAGAAACCGTCAGTGGCCCGTGACATAGCCCGCATTCTGGGTGCCACCACGAGCCACGACGGCTATATGGAAGGCAACGGCTACCAGGTGACGTGGACCTACGGACACCTGTGCACGCTGAAGGAACCCCACGACTACACCCCTTGGTGGAAGACGTGGAGCCTGGACACCCTGCCAATGATTCCCGAGCGATTCGGCATCAAACTCATCGACAACCAGGGGTACGAGAAGCAGTTCCTCACCATTCAGCGGCTGATGCAGGCGGCGGAGGGCATTGTGAACTGCGGCGACGCTGGGCAGGAGGGCGAGTTGATACAGCGATGGGTGATGCAAAAGGCCGGAGCCCGCTGCCCCGTAAGAAGGCTCTGGATTTCGTCCATGACCGACGAGGCCATCCGCGAAGGGTTCGCCCACCTGCAACCGCAGGACAACTACCAGTCGCTATACGAGGCAGGCCTCTGCCGCGCCATAGGCGACTGGCTGCTGGGCATGAACGCCACACGCCTCTACACGCTCAAATACCGCCAGATGCAGAAGCAGGTGCTGTCCATTGGGCGTGTGCAGACCCCCACGCTGGCCATGATTGTGAACCGGCAACTCGAAATCAAGAACTTCAAGCCTGAACAATACTGGGTGCTGTCCACCATCTACCGCGACACCCTCTTCACACTCAAGCAGCCGGAAAAAGAGGATGAGGAGAACGAGAAGAACACCAAAGGCCGAATCACCAACGAGGAGGAAGGACGCAAGGCATTCGACCTGATCAAGGACCGCGAGTTTGAGGTGACAGGCGTCAGCAAGAAAACTGGCAACGAAGCCCCGCCGCGCCTCTTCGACTTGACGAGCCTGCAGGTGGAATGCAACAAGAAATTCTCTTTCTCGGCCGACGAGACACTGCGCTACATCCAAAGCCTCTACGAAAAAAAGTTCACCACATACCCCCGCGTGGACACCACCTATCTGAGCGACGACATCTACCCCAAATGTCCCGCCATATTGCAAGGCCTTGCCCCTTATGCTCCCGTCATCCAGCCTTTGATGGGTACCCGGCTGAAAAAGAGCAAGAAGGTGTTCGACTCGTCGAAGGTGACCGACCACCACGCCATCATTCCCACCGGCACCAACCCGGCCAACGGAGGCATGACCCTCAACGAGAAGAAGGTGTTCGACCTCATCGCCCGCCGGTTCATTGCCGCATTCTACCCCGACTGCAAGTTTGCCACCACCACGGTGAACGGCAAGGTGGAAACCGAAGAGCCTACCGCCAAGGGGTCTGCCAAGAAGGGCAAGCTGGAGTTCAAGGCTTCGGGGAAACAGATTGTTGAGCAGGGCTGGCGCGACGTGTTTGCCTGGGGCCATGCCGCCCACGAATCCAACCCCGACGAGGACGGAAAGAAGGCTGACGAGGAGAAGCTGCTGCCCGACTTCCAGAAAGGGGAGCGAGGCCCGCACAAGCCCACCCTGACTGAGAAATGGACCCAGCCCCCAAAGCCCTATACCGAGGCCACCCTGCTGCGGGCCATGGAGACCGCCGGCAAATCGGTGGCTGACGACGAGCTGCGCGACGCCCTGAAGGAGAACGGCATCGGCCGCCCGTCCACCCGCGCGGCCATCATCGAGACCCTTTTCAAACGCAATTATATCCGCAAGGAGCGCAAGTCGCTCATCGCCACCGACACCGGCATAGACCTCATCGGCATCATACACGAGGACCTGCTGAAAAGCGCCGAACTGACAGGCCAATGGGAAAAGAAGCTGCGCGAGATTGAGGCCCACCAGTACGACCCCCGCCAGTTTATTGCCGAGCTGAAGCAGATGGTGTGGCAGATTGTGCAGGAGGTGAAGACAGACTATAGCAACCGCCGTGTCGGCACCGCCGTGCCGGCACCCCAACCCAACCAACCGACACCATGAGATATTTTGTCCATCTGGCTTACAACGGCGCCAACTATTGCGGCTGGCAGACACAGCCTGGTCTGCCCACTGTCCAGCAGACCCTCGAACAGGCTCTTTCAACCCTGCTGCGGCAGCCGATAGCCATAGTGGGGTGCGGCCGTACGGACACCGGGGTACACGCCGCCGACTTCTATGCCCATTTCGACTACGTCCCCTCCCTCCCGGCCTCCCGGCCCCTCGACCCCCAACAGCTTGCTTTCAAGCTGAACAGCTACCTGCCGGCCGACATTGCCATCTTTGACATCTTCGCCGTCAAGGACAACGCCCATGCCCGTTTCGACGCCACCGCCCGCACCTATCAATACCACGTCAGCGACCAGCGGCTACCCTTCTGCCAAGGGCTATACAGCCGCATCTATTTCAGGCCGGACCTCGACCTGATGAACCAAGCGGCGCAGATACTGATGGAATACGATGATTTCACCAGTTTCGCCAAACTCCACACACAGGTGAAAACCAACATCTGCCACCTAAGCCACGCCCATTGGGACACCCTCGACGGACAGTGGGTATTCACCATTCGCAGCAACCGATTCCTGCGCAACATGGTGCGATCTGTCACCGGCACACTGCTCGACGTGGGGCGGGGCAAACTGACCCTCGACGGACTGCGGCAAATCATTGAGCGCAAAGACCGTTGCGCCGCCGGCGTGTCAATGCCACCCCAAGGGCTTTTCCTCACCCGCGTGGAATACCCATGGGACACCCTACGAACCACCAATCAATCCTGTACGACATGAAATACACCGAAGTCACCTTTTCCATTTCCCCTCTCGACCCCTGCCGCGACCTGCTGGTCGACGCACTGGGCAACGAGGGCCCTTTCGACAGTTTTGTCGAAACCCCCAACGGGCTGAAAGCCTATGTCCCTACCACGCAGTTCGACCCAGAGTGGCTGAGCGGCCAGGTGACCGGGCTGGAGCCCTTGGCAAAAATAGAGTACACCCACCAGGATATGCCCGACAAGAACTGGAACGAAGAGTGGGAGAAACAGCATCAGCCCGTCCTCGTCACCGCCGACAACGGCACGCAGGTATGGGTGCGCGCCCCTTTCCACCCCCACCGACCCGAAGCCGACTTCGAGATAGAGATTGAACCCAAGATGTCATTCGGCACCGCCCACCACCCCACCACCTACATGATGCTCTCCTACCTGGCCGAACTGCCTGTGGAGGGGAAAAGAGTGCTCGACATGGGCTGCGGCACCGCCGTCCTTGCAATCTTGGCACACAAGCGGGGAGCCGCCCACGTCGAGGCTATTGACATTGACGAGTGGGCCTACCGCAATGCCCTCGAAAACGCCCAAAGCAACCATGCCGACATCGCCATCAGCATCGGCAATGCCGACCTCCTTCGCCACCGCAATGCCGCGGAGGGCAAATTCAATATAGTCATCGCCAACATCAACCGCAACATACTCCTCAACGACATGGACGCCTATGCCTCAGTACTACAACCTGGCGGATGGCTCCTGCTCAGTGGATTTTACGAGAGCGACATTCCCGTCCTTCAACAACATGCGCAGACTCTGGGTCTCACCCTCTCACAGCGGAAAACCCGCCAAGGGTGGTCCGCCCTGCTATTCTCCGCAGGTGAATGACCACGTCCTCGCCGGACTATACCCCTTTCTTGCCAAAAGGATGTGAATTTTTTTTCTCATTTCAAAAAAAAAATGTATCTTTGTGGTTTGAATTGGTTAGACAAAAAAAATCCAAAACAGACACAAAATACTAATAATAAAAAGAATACACCGTCAGCATACACTGAAGGCATTTATCAACACAACGGCAATAAATCAAATTAATAACAAAAATAATTCAATCATGAAAACACTTTTACGTATTCTCTTCCTCTCCGCAGCATTCTGCGTGGGAAGTCTCCTGAATGCACAAAGCCTTTCCGATTACACCTACTCAACGGGCAACAGCGCCACCAAGTGGGTCAGCCTTACAACCACCAACAACCTTTTGGCCGGCAGCAGTGCCGACAGCCGCAGCTCGTCGCTGCAGAACATCGGGTTCACCTTCCCCTATGGACTTGACGAGTACACCCAATTCTCCGTCAACTCCGACGGCAACCTCCGTCTGGGCCCCGTCGCCACCGGAACCGGTTCTTACAGCACTCCTTTCGGTTCGGCGAGCGTGAATACCAACAGTCCTAAAATCAACTTCTTCGGTTGTGACGGATATATTGTTGACACTCTCCACTATGTTTATGCCGAGAACACCGTAGACCCCAATGGCGACAGCCTCCTTGTGGTTGAATTCTGCCTTGGCACCTATAACACAACAACCCGCGGCAACCTCTACAAATGGCAGATACACCTTTATCCCAACGGCAACATCACCGCTGTCTACGCCGCCACTGCTCCCGCCGCAGGCCCCAACACCATGCACCAGCAAGGCCTCTGCTCCGCCTATGGCGACGGTTTCATCATTGACCAGTACGACTCCGTGCAATACTTCACCAACGGCTCCTCCACCGCCTGGGCAACTGGCTACTGGCCTGCCGCAAACACTTGGTACTCCTTCACCCGTCCCATCGTGACCTGCCCCATAGTTAACAACCTCGTTGTATCCAACCTCACTCCCAACGCCGCTCAAATCACCTTCACCCCCGGTGGCACCGAGACCGCTTGGATTGGCACCATCAATCCTCCCATCCTTGGCCAGAGTTCCGTCGTCTTCAACGACACCACCGTCAACCTCATTCTCCTGACCTCAAACACCGACTATACCGTTACCGTCCGTGCCATCTGCGCCCCCGGCGACACCAGCTATGCCCGCACCCTCAACTTCCATACCCCCTGCCTGCCCCACACCCTGCCCTACCAAGAAAACATGGACAGCCTTGCCTCCGGCTCACTCCCTGACTGCTGGAACAAAATAGGCGATGGCACCGTCCAAGTCTGGAACAGCACCTCCTATGCCAACAGCGGCTCCTATTCGCTGCGTTTCAGCGGTTCCCTCTCCAACCTCATTACACTCCCCAGCATGGACCAGCCCCTCAACACCCTTGAGATGGCCTTTGCCACCCGTCCCGAAAGCTACACCAACTCCAGCTGCGGATCATTCGACGTAGGCTACATCACCAACCTGAGCGACCCCAACTCCTTCGTTGCCCTCGCCACCTACAACTATAACGACACCAACGTCATGATACTCGACACCGTCAGCTTTGCCACAGCTCCCGCCTCGGGCTACATCTCCCTGCGCCACCGTGCCAACGCCACCAACTGGTACTGGTTCATCGACGACATTGACATCCACCTTGGTTCCGCTCCCACCACCGCCACCATCAACGTCACAGCCAACAACGACGACCTTGGCGTAGTCAGCGGCTCCGGCACCTACAACATTGGCGACACCGTTACCATCACCGCCATCCCCAACACCCGCTGCCACTTCAACCAGTGGAGCGACGGCGACACCAATGCCATCCGCACCTTCATCGCCGCCACCAACCTCACCCTCGTGGCTGAGTTCGACTACGACTCCATTACCGTCACCGTCCTCAACCCCGACACCACCATGGGCACCACCGTCCCCGCACCCGGAGTCTACACCTTCCATGTGGGCGACACCGCCACAGCCCTTGCCACTCCCGGCTTCGGCTACAGCTTCCGCAACTGGATTGTCACCGTCGAGACCCTCGTCGACTCCAACAGCGCCAATCCCCTCATCATCGCACTTCCCTCCGTCCTGGCCGGCCACAGCCTGACCATCACCCCCAACTACACCCCCAACAACTACACCATCAACGTCTACTCCTCCAACGACACCCTCGGCACCGTCACCGGCACGGGCTACTATGCCTACAATACCACCACCACCATCACCGCCACCCCTGCAGCCCACTGCATCTTCGTTGAGTGGACCGATGGCGACACCAACGCCGTCCGCACCATCACCATCACCGGCAACGCCTCCTACACCGCCACCTTCCAGCGCCTCCCGCAGTACAACGTAACCACTCACGTCGTACCTGATGAGACCATGGGCACCGTCACCGGAGCAGGCTCCTACTACGCCGGCCAGACCGTCACCCTCACCGCCACGCCCAACCCCGGCTTCCAGTTCAGCGGTTGGGGCGTCATCAACACTGCTGTCCTCGACTCCAGTTACGTGATTCTCTCCCATGAAAGCGTCAAGACCTTCCCCATGCCCAATAGCGATCAGGAATTCTACGCCATCTTCGAAATTGCTCCCGTACCCGTCGACGTCATGATCATGAGCAGCGACGAGACCCAAGGCTACATCCTCGTCAATGGCGAGCGCACCGACTCCTACCACGGCGTAGTGGGTGAGACCATCCACCTCGAAGCCGTTGCCACCAACGGAAGCCGATTCTTCCTCTGGGCCATCTCCAACATGCAAGACTCCGTCATCACCAGCCCCGCCATCGACTACACCCTTGCCGAAGACTCCCGCATCATTCTCGCAGTCTTCCAGACCGTAGGCATTGATGGCGTCGACAACGGTGCCGCCACCATCCTCAGCCGCAACAACAACATCATCGTCCGCGGAGCCGAGCAGCAGACCATCCGCGTTTTCGACCTCGTAGGCCGCATGCTCGTCCAGCGCACCAACGCCGCTGAAGAAGAAACCATCCAGATGTCCCACTCCGGCATCTACCTGGTCCAAGTCGGCAACAACGCCGCCCGCCGTGTGGTAGTCCGCTAACCACACACACCCGATAGCTTTCTAAACAAAGCATCCAATTCATACTAATTCCAAAAGGGATGTCCACTCCGGGCATCCCTTTTGCGCTTTTTCACCCTTTCTGGCGAAAAAAACACACTGATTCGAAAAAAAACACTATCTTTGCAGAATTGTTTACGCCACCCCACCGCGGCGCCAAAACCAACAACACACAAACACACACACCTCATGGACAGCATAATAACCACCCTCAACAACTACATCTGGAGCTGGCCCCTCGTAGGCCTCTGCCTTGCTGCGGCACTCTATTTCTCCTTCGGCACCCGCTTTGTGCAGATACGCCACCTCCCCGACATGGTGCGCCTCCTCTTCAAAAACGACCGCTCCAAACGGGCCGGCATCTCCTCCTTCCAAGCCTTCGCCCTCGCCCTCTCTGGCCGGGTAGGCACCGGCAACATCGTCGGCGTGGCCCTTGCCATCGGATTCGGCGGTCCGGGAGCCATCGTCTGGATGTGGATCATCGCCTTCCTCGGGGCCGGCACCGCCTATGCCGAAGCCTGCCTGGCGCAAATCTACAAACAACACCACGGCGACCAACTGCGCGGCGGCCCCGCCTACTACATCGAAAAAGGCCTCAACGCCACCTGGCTGGCCGTCATCTTTGCCATCGCCACCGTACTGGCCTGCGCCATCTGCCTGCCACCCATCCACAGCAACAGCATCGCCATGTCCTTCTCCGCCACCTTCCACATCGCCCCATGGATAGTCGGCGTGGGCGTCGCCGCCCTCATCGCCCTCGTAGTCATCGGCGGCGTCAAGCGGATCTCCAAAGTGGCCGAAATCGTCACCCCCTTCATGGCCATCGCCTACATCATCATCGCCATCGTCGTGCTCATTGCCAACGCCCATGCCGTGCCCGGAGCCTTCCGCGACATGCTTGCCGCCGCCTTCGGCTACCACCAGACCCTCGGCGGCATCGTCGGTGCGGCCGTGGCCTGGGGAGTCAAGCGCGGCATCTACAGCAACGAAGCCGGACAAGGCACAGCCCCCATCGTGGCCGCCGCAGCCAAGGTGGACCACCCCGTCAAGCAAGGCCTCGTCCAAGGCTTCTCCGTCTATGTCGACACCCTCCTGGTCTGCACCGCCACCGCCGTCATGCTGCTGGCCACAGACTGCTACAACGTCGTCGACCCCTCCTCTGGCCAATACCTCGTCCAGTCCGGCAACTCCAAACTCGGCCTGCCCGGCGTCGAATACACCATCGCCGCACTCACCACCCTCCTCCACGGCGGCTGGGGCGGCATCGTCATCTCCATCACCCTCTTCTTCTTTGCCTTCACCACCGTCATGGCCTACTACTACTATGCCGAAACCAGCCTCATCTACCTCTTCTCCAAAGCCCGCCAGCACCGCCTCAAGACACAAGAAAAATACTTCGGCAGGCAGAACCACGCCGTGGCCCGCCACCGCGACCGCAAAATGTTCGACACCCGCAAAAACGAATCGCGCCTCATCGGCGTGCTGCGGGTCGTCTTCGTAGCCGCCGTCCTCTTCGGCAGCCTCAAAGAAGCCGGCATCATCTGGAGCCTGGGCGACATGGGCGTAGGCATGATGGCCTGGATCAACCTCATAGCCATCCTCCTGCTCTCGCCCATAGCCTTCCGCGCCCTGCGCGACTACGAGCGGCAGAAAAAAGCCGGACAAAAACCCGTCTTCCACCCCCGCGACCTCGGCATCAAAAATGCCGACTACTGGGAAGAGACCGACTTCACCCAGCCATGAAGCCCCTCCTTGCCATAGCCGCCGCCCTCCTGCTCGCGCTCACCGCCTCCGCCCAGCCCGGGGCCGTCAGGCTCCTCGACTACCGCCTGGCCGAAGCCCCGTCCGACGCCACGCGGTTCCGCCTGCTGCGCCAGGCCCACCTCGACGCCCTCGCCGCCGGCACCACCGTCTCCTACCGCGGCACCGACACCCTCCGCCTCGCCATCCCGCCGGGAGCCGAACCCATACCCGTCGGCCAACACAACGACTTCGACAACGCCGTCTTCCTGGTCCGCAACAACGCCGCCGACCTCTTCCTCTTCCAGCTCGCCCCGCCCATGCAACCCGTCGCCGCCCCAATCGGCGACTCCGCCCTCAGCGCCGCCATCGACCTCGGCGACTACCGCTCCATCCCCGCCCTCAGCCAAGGCCGCTGGCTGCTCCAAGTAATCGACAGCACCCCCTGGGTCAACCAGCGTGCCGACCACTCCTACGGCCACTACCGGCGCGAACTGATACGGGCCGACCGCGGCCTCAGCCCCGACCGCCCCGCCATGCCCTACGGCGGCACCGTCGCGCGCCCCCGCCTCCTCGGCCGCCCCATCGGCGCCGACACCGCCTTCCTCTTCGCCCACATCACCCTTCTGCGCCACCCCGCCTCGACCCACAAAACCTTCCTCCTCAACCTCGAAAACCAATACTCCGCCACCCTCGCCGCCGTCACCGTCGCCACCCCCCAGTCCGGCATGACCGACGACCGCATCATCCGCATCTACCACTGCGCCTCCGTCACCCTCGACAGCCTCACCCTCCTCGGCACCTACTCCCGCACCGACCACAGCGGCTACGGCCTCTTGATGGACAACTGCCGCGACACCCGCGTCCAACACCTCAACGCCCGCTCCGCCTGGGGCATCTTCGGCACCAACAACATGCACACCACCACCCTCTCGCACTGCAACTTCGACCGCTTCGACATCCACTGCTACGGCCGCGACGTCACCTTCCTCCACTGCACCCAGTCCGACAGCTACAACCAGTTCTCCTCCGTCGTCGGCACCATCGCCTTCGACAGCTGCACCTTCACCAACTTCACCCCCATCCTCATCGAATCCTCCTACAACGCCTACCCCCACTTCGTCCTCCTCATGCACGACTGCCGCTGGCACCTCACCCGCCGCCGCTCCACCCTCATCAACGCCGGCCGCCACGACACCCTCGCCCCCTCGCGCCCCGAACTGCAGACCAAATGCCTGCCCGACATCTTCATCGACGGCCTCACCCTCAGCGGCCCTCCCCTCCTGCGGCCCCGGCTCGTCCACTACGGCGGAGCCGTAGCCCCGCTGCCCCTCGGCGGCATCAGCCAAATCGTCATCCTGCGCATCGGCCCCCGCGGCCTCCTCCGTCCGCCCTTCACCCTCTCCGACAAGCGGGTCCCCCTCGCCCAGCCCGTCAACCTCTTCGCCACCGACCCTGCGGGCCGCCCCCTCAGGGCGAAAAAACTCACCTCGCTCTAACTCCAATCGCTCGCCGCCACCTCTTCCACACAAAAACCCCACTCCCTCCACCGCACACGGACAAATGCACAGCCCTCCGCCGCCCGACAACCCCGCCACAAGCGGACCTGCACCGCACCGCCCCAGCCCCCTGCCCGAAGAAAAAACTTGCGACGAATGAAAAATAAATAGTATCTTTGCAAAATAAAACACACGCAACCGATACATAATAACAAACGGATATAACAAACACCCACAGCCATGAAAAAGCTTGTTTTATTGGTGGTCCTGATGTTGGCCACGATTACCGTCAAAGCAAACAACATCCTCTATTTCACTTACCACCAGGCGGCCCGCACTGTGGCATGCCTCAACAGTCACGACGAATTGATGATTTACTGCGGCTACGAGAACGAGTTGCCCACCTACGTGCTTATCAACGAGGTGTGGGCCGAGCAGATCGGCTCTTCGTTCTACGAGGTATGGCTCTATGGCTACGACGCTTACACAGGCGAGGAGATTTACATGCCCATCGACCTGGAGTGCATCTACCTGCTGCAGAACGGCAAGATTTACAGTGCCGCACAATACCTGCGCTTCCGCACCACACACGCACGCCCCACTTTCGCATGGGTCATGCCGCCCTACAACCCCTTTGTCCGCGCACCGAGACCTACGGTATACTACTACACATACCACTATGACATCCACCGGCCGGGATGGCACTGGCACCACTATCCGCACATCCACTATCATCCCTACTATCTGCGCAAGCCCGGCATGCCTGCCCCCATACCGCCCAAACCTTACACTCCAGGCCACGAGTACCCCGGCTACCACGTCACCGACCAAGGCTACCAGTATGACAACCTGCCCCTGGTGGGTCGCGTCACCGCTCCGCGCTCGGCCGTGGCTGTGCAGAACAACCCCGTGGGCCGCAGCGGCAACCGCATAACCAGCGACCGCAAAAGCAACACCATCACCACCACCGACCGCGTGACGGGCAGCCGCACCACTTCAAACGCCCCCGGACGCACCGAGTCGCTGAGCGGGCGCGGCACACGCGACAACCATGTATCCACCCGCGACAACAGCTCGGCCTCCCGCTCGGAAGGCAACACCACCCGCACCGGCAGCAGCACCTCGCGCAGCGACAGCGGTACCTCGCGCGGCAACACTCCTTCCACCAGCCGCAGCGACAACGACAGGGGTTCTGCCTCCAACAGCGGCACCGCCACAAGGGACAACGGCAGCTCCCGCAACTCGTCGGCCACCTCGCGCACCGGCAGCAGCACCTCGCGCGGCAACACTCCTTCCACCAGCCGCAGCGACAACGACAGGGGTTCTGCCTCCAACAGCGGCACCGCCACAAGGGACAACGGCAGCTCCCGCAACTCGTCGGCCACCTCGCGCACCGGCAGCAGCACCTCGCGCGGCAACACTCCTTCCACCAGCCGCAGCGACAACGACAGGGGTTCTGCCTCCAACAGCGGCACCGCCACAAGGGACAACGGCAGCTCCCGCAACTCGTCGGCCACCTCGCGCACCGGCAGCAGCACCTCGTCCAGCCAGAGCCACACCAGCGGCAGCAGCCGCACCCAGAGCAGCCGCGGCACCTCCACAGCGACCCAGCAGTCCACACGCACTTCCAACAACGTCTCAACCCCGTCGCGCTCAGGCTCCACCACCTCGACGCGCAGCGGACAGACCTCCACGCGCGGCACCGCCACCCGCACGGCAACAGGCGGCCGCAACTAATCCCTGTACAACTCCTTAAGAAGATTAGCACCGACATGGCAATAAAAGAAAGCGAACTGGTACTGGCTCCCGACGGGAGCCTCTACCACATACACCTGACCGGCGACACGCTTGCCGACAACGTGTTGCTGGTGGGTGACCCCGAAAGGGTTGAAATGTTCAAAAGCATATTCGAAAAGGTTGAAAACGAGACTCGCAACCGCGAAATCCATACCTTGACAGGCCTATACCACGGCACACGCTTCACGGCCCTGTCGACAGGCATGGGCTGCGACAACATCGACATCGTGGCCACCGAGCTCGACGCGGCGGCCAATTTCGACCTCGCCACCCGCACCCCACTGCCCGGCCACCGGACGCTGAACCTTGTGCGCATTGGCACCAGCGGATCGCTGCAGCCCGATGTGGACTGCGGCAGCCTCGTGGCCTCCCGCTATGCCATTGGACTCGACGGGCTGATGAACTATTACCGCCACGGCTCCGAAGGGTTTGAACTGGAAATGCAGACGGCTTTCTGTCGGCACATGGGGCTCGACGCCCAATTTGCCACCCCCTATTGCGTCAGAGGCAGCGAGCTGCTGCTTGAGCGTGCCGCAGCGGGCATGCACACCGGCATCACCGTCACCGCACCGGGATTCTATGGGCCGCAGGGCAGACACATCCGACTGGCACCCAGCATAGAGAACCTCAACGAGAAGCTGGCCCGGTTCAGCTGGGACGGCACCCCCGTCACCAATCTCGAAATGGAGACCTCGGCCATATACGGCTTCGCCCAAGCCTTGGGCCACCGCGCATTGACCGTGTGCCTCATCATCGCCAACCGTCCAGCCGGCACATTCCTCAACGACTACCACCTGGCCATGAAACAAACAATAGCAACCATCATAGAAAGACTTTCTGTTCAATGAAAAAAATCATTATATTCCTGCTGTCCATCACAACGGGTGTGGCGGCTTGGAGCCAAATCATGCCCGACTATATCCCCGAACAGCTGGGCCGCGACGCGCACCACATCATACAGTCACTCGGAGCCTTTGTGGGCAACGAGCGGGCCGAAAGCCAATCGTTTGACATCACTTATATGCCTGCGGGAAACAATGTCGAGGGGGTGATGATTATCAACACCGCCGACTACCGATGCACCTTCAAACTCGATGCGCAGACCGACATCTGCTATGAGCTGACCATCGACATCCGATCCAAAGAGTTCCTCGACTTATTCTACAGTCTCTTCTCCGTTTACCGGACTGAAAACAAGGACGACCACCGCGTAATGAGTTTCGGTAACGAGAAGCTCCGCATCAGCGAGAATCCCTCGACCACCTCGCGCTATAGAAGTTTCAAATTCAATATCGAATAATACGTGATTGGCACAGAAATTGATAGACATTACACAACTAAATATTATTCAGCATTTTACACAGTGCATCAATACAAATAAAGTATCACACCTGCGTCCCCAAAAACATACAATTACCTAATATTCAAAAGTATATATAGCAACAGGTAAATCCACAACATCTAAATAGACGAAAAAAGGCAGATTAAGGTACAAAAATGCGTCCATTACACTCGTAAGTATAATAAAAGAAGAAGAAAAAAACAGAAAATATGAACAGCCTTTTCCACAAAAAATAAACTATCAATCAACCACATAGGAACAATATTAAAAAAAAACAGGCAAGGTAAGGAAAAAAATTAAGTGTATGTGAATTATTTTTTGTATTTTTGCAGAGTCGAATTATGCCAAAGTGCAGGTTAAAGGGTTCTGCCTGTACTAAGGTTAAGTAAAGAGTATAAATAGAACCCGGATTAAATTTATACAACACAAAAAAAATGAAAGAAAATCAGAAAAAGGAGTACGACACTCCAATGGTAGAAGTGCTGCGGGCACGTGTCGAAAAAGGTTTCCAGGCTAGCGGCAGTGGTGAGTTGATCCCTTCCGGTACCAATGAGAACCTTATCAGCAGCGGCGAGTCCCATGACGGCAGCGACTTCGATTAATCACTAACAACAAAATCAATAAAAACTTTCAACAACAATGAAAAAAACTTTATTGTCCATTTTCTCTGTAATGACCCTCGTCATGGGTATGTCTTCTTGCAGCAAGGATGATGCAAAAGAAGAGAATTTTGGTTTCACTGCCTCTATGGAGGCCTGCACCGCCCAGGATGCCAAAACTGCTCTCGACGGCGTCAACGTCAACTGGGTTGCCAACGACGAGATTATCGTCTACGGTAACGCTGGTTGTGGCATCTTCACCGCAGTTCCCCACGCCGACAATCTGACCATTGCCGACCTGACCAATGGTACTGCCAACCCTGGCGACCAGCCCTATAGCGCCTTCTATCCTGTCAGCATTGCCCGTGGTGCTCACCAGTTCCAGCTTCCCGCTGTCCAGAACACCGCCGATGGCCAATTGACTGAATTCCCCATGTATGCCGAATCTCAGACTAAGGATCTTATTTTCAAGAACCTCTTTGGTGCCCTGAAAATCAATCTCCAGTCTGCCACTCTGCCCGCTGTCAAGGCTATCGAAATCACCACTCCCAACAATAACATCAATGGTATCTATACCTGCAGAATGTATGGTGCTGCCCCCACTTTCCGTCTGGATTCTGATGGCTCTCACACCACTCGTCTGGAGTGCGCTACCGCCCAGAGCATTGCCAATGGTCATGATTTTTACATCACCATGCCTCACGCCACCTACACTGGCCTGCAGATCAATGTCTACGATGCTCAGAACAACGTGATTGCCACCAAGACCCTCAAAGCTGGCAAGACCATCAACATTCACCGTAGCCAAGTTACCAATATCAACCTCAGCCTCTAATAACTGCTGACCGTTGATGACACTTCTTCCTGCACGATGCAGGGAATACGGAAAAACAATGCTGTGAACACAATATAGTGCTCTAAAGTTTATAGAAAAGGATGACCCACCAGTCATCCTTTCTCTTTTATACAGAGACAGACAGCAAGGTACAATCGGCCATGATAGCGTTTATTGACACAGAAGTGAGTGCCGACAGCCACAAGGTGAAAGACATAGGGGTTGTACGCGAAGACGGGGCCACCCTCCACACCCATTCGGTAGGCGAGTTCACCGATTTCGTCAGCACATGCGACACCCTCTGTGGACACAACATCCTGCACCATGACTTATATTTCCTCGCCTCGTCCCGGCCTGTGGCAGACTGCCGGCCACTTTCCGCGCGCCGCGAATGCTTTCCCTCAGCGAAAAAGTCGCTATGTGCGATTTTTTTTGTATCTTTGCAAGTTTTTAATCAACACCTCAATCGATGCAAAACATTAGAAATATTGCCATTATTGCGCACGTCGACCACGGCAAGACCACCCTCGTCGACCGTATGCTGCACCAGGCACAACTATTCCGCGAAAACCAGGAAACTGGCGAACTCATCCTTGACAACAACGACCTCGAACGCGAGCGCGGCATCACCATCCTGTCCAAGAACGTGTCCATCCGCTACAAGGGATACAAAATCAACATCATCGACACTCCGGGCCACAGCGACTTTGGCGGCGAGGTGGAGCGCGTACTGAACATGGCAGACGGTGTGCTGCTGGTGGTGGACGCCTTCGAAGGCCCCATGCCCCAGACCCGCTTCGTGTTGCAAAAAGCCATCGAGCTGGGCCTAAAGCCCATTGTGGTGATTAACAAAGTCGACAAGCCCAACTGTGACCCCGAGCTGACGCAGGAAGCCGTCTTCGACCTCATGTTCAACCTCGGCGCCACCAACGACCAGCTGGATTTCCCCACCGCCTACGGCTCGGCCAAACAGGGCTGGATGGGTCCCGACTGGAAGACCCCCACCGAGGACATCAGCTACCTCATGGACTTGATTATTGAACACATCCCCGCACCCCGCGTCAGCGAAGGCAACACGCAGATGATGCTCTCGTCGCTGGACTACAGCAGCTACCTCGGACGCATTGCCGTCGGCCGCCTCAACCGCGGCACCCTGCAGGCGGGCCAGCCCATCACCCTCGTCAAACGCGACCAAACCCACATTGCCAGCAAGGTGAAGGAACTCTACACCTTCGAAGGCCTCGGCAAGGAGCGCACCAAGAACCCCGTCGAGGCTGGCGAGATATGCGCCGTTCTGCTCGACCTGGACAAGAACGTCCTGTTCGAAATCGGCGACACCATCTGCGACAGCGAGAACCCCGAACCACTGCCTCCCATCAAGGTCGACGAGCCGACGATGAGCATGCTTTTCACCATCAACAACTCGCCTTTCTTCGGCAAGGAGGGCAAGTTTGTCACCAGCCGCCACCTGCGCGACCGCCTGTTCAAAGAGCTGGAGAAGAATCTGGCCCTGCGCGTGGAGGAAACCTCCTCGCCCGACTCGCTGCTCGTCTATGGGCGCGGCATCCTGCATCTCTCCATCCTTATTGAGACCATGCGCCGCGAGGGCTACGAGCTGCAAGTGGGTCAGCCCAAGGTCATCATCAAGGAGATTGACGGCAAGAAGTGCGAACCCATCGAACAGCTCACCGTTCTGGTGCCCGAGGAGTTCAGCTCCAAGGTCATCGACGTTGTCACCCGCCGCAAAGGCGAGATTGGCACCATCGACACCAAGGGCGACCGTGTGCAGCTGGACTTTATGATTCCCTCGCGCGGCATCATCGGCCTGCGCAACACGCTCCTCACCGCCACCAACGGCGAAGCCATCATCGCCCACCGTTTCTCGGGTTTCGAACCCTGGAAAGGCGAAATGGACGACCACAAGATGGGTGCCCTCATCGCCAAGGAAACCGGCGAAGCCACAGCCTACAGCATCAGCAAGCTGCAAGACCGCGGTCCCTTCTTTATCGAACCCGGCGACCACGTATATGCCGGCCAGGTGATTGGCGAAAGCCTCCGTCCGGGCAACGATATTGTTATCAACGTCGTCACCGCCAAGAACTTGACTAACATGCGCAGCAAGAGTGCCGACGACAAGTCGACCACCATCCCGCCCATCAAGTTCTCGCTGGAGGAGGCCATGGAATACATCCGCGACGACGAGTATCTGGAAATCACCCCCTCGTCGCTCCGCATCCGAAAGATCATCCTCGACGAGATAGAGCGCAAGCGCGCCCGCATCGCCGCCGGATATAAGGACGAATAAAGCATTCCCTTTAATCAACCATATAGACCTAACACAAAATGACTGTAACAGAAGAAGAATTACAACGCATTGTTGCTGCTGCTGTCAAGATTGCTCTCAAAGAAATAAAAGGCATTGAAGAGCAGCCCACTAATCCGCCGGCGGAAAAGATAACCGTAAACAAATTCGGCAAAGAAGAGCTGGAGGATGCCATGAGGATAATGCAGGCCAACAGGGGCAAAGGTGACGAACCAATGGTTGGTATCTTCTGGTATAGTCCTGGACGTAACGAACTATTTGGAGTTCGGTCACATCGTGTATCGGATTACCTACACGCCAACTCCCGCACCGAATTTGGCAGTATATCATGCTCTGAGATGCATGAGGATGTATGGAAAAAAGAGTATCACCGCCAACGTTACAAGAACGGGAACATCGGCCCTTATGTGGGTGCTTACGAGATGACTCCCCGTGGACGAATATTCTATAATCCCGAAACCAAAGTGTTCACCATTGCTGTCGGCTCATGGATTGAACAATACCCCCAGGCAGTGCCAATCATAGTAAATGAGTTTAATCTTAACGGGACAGAATACGTTGTCAAGACTGCCCAGCATTGGGATATTGGGCAAAAGTGGAACTAAAAATAGCAATTCTATCCCACTTCATTCCTCTTAAGCTATGTTGACGGATAGCACAATGGAGCGGTTGCGCGTACTGGCCGAGTCGGCCAAGTATGATGTGTCGTGCTCGTCGAGCGGCACGGTGCGGCGGGGCAAACAGGGCATGGTGGGCAACACGGTGGGAGGCGTGGGCATCTGCCATTCCTTTGCCGACGACGGGCGCTGCATATCACTGCTGAAGGTGATGCTGACCAACTATTGTATGTACGACTGCGCCTATTGTGTCAACCGCCGGAGCAACGACATCAAGCGGGCCACGCTGTCGGTCTCGGAGCTGGTGGACATCACGATGGAGTTCTACCGCCGCAACTATATCGAGGGGCTATTCCTTTCGAGCGGTGTGGTACGCAACCCTGACTACACCATGGAGCGCCTGGTGGCCATCGTGCGCAACCTGCGGACGGTGCAGCGTTTCAACGGATATATCCATCTGAAGAGCATCCCCGGCGCCTCACAGGAGCTGCTGAACGAGGCGGGGCTCTATGCCGACCGCATGAGTGTAAACATCGAGATTCCACGCGAGGAGTCGCTCAAGCTGCTGGCACCCGAGAAGAACCACCAAAGCGTGTTCCAGCCGATGCGGCTGATAGAGCAAGGGGTGATGGAGAACAAGGAGGACCGCCGCCGCTACCGCCATGCACCACGGTTTGTGCCCGCCGGGCAGTCGACACAGATGATCGTGGGGGCCACCAACGACAGCGACCGCGACATACTGACGATGTCCTCTATGCTATATGGGCAGCCCACCATTCGGCGCGTGTATTATTCAGGCTATATCAGTGTCAACACCTACGACCCGCGCCTCCCGGTGTTGAAGCAACCGCCACTGGTGAGGGAGAACCGGCTGTATCAGGCCGACTGGCTGCTGAGGTTCTATCATTTCAAGGTGGAGGAGATTGTGGATGACCTGCACCCCGATTTAGACCTCGAAGTAGACCCCAAGCTGGCTTGGGCACTGCGCCACCCGGAGGCCTTCCCCATCGACATCAACACAGCCGACTATGAATGGCTGCTGCGGGTGCCGGGGCTGGGCACGAAGTCGGCATGGCTCATCACCAACGCACGACGGTCCTGCCGCCTCACGTCCGAGCATCTGAAGAAGATGGGGGTGGTGATGAAGAAGGCCAAATATTTCATCACCTGCCACGAGCTTTCCGCATCCACCCTGCAGCCTCTACGTGGCATCAACGAGCTGAGCCCCGAGAAGCTGCGCCCACTGCTCGTCTCGCCACGCCAGCGCAAACTGGCCGAGCAGGAGAAACAACTGACAATGGACTTTGGCGAATGACAGTATATGTTTTCGACGGCACAATGGACGGACTTCTGACCGCCGTTTTCGACACATTCGACCGGCATGAGCAGCCCGAATCCCTGTTGACCACAGGCGATGCGCTGCCGCTGTTTTGCGACAATGTGCATGAGGTCGCCACCGACGAGACCAAAGCCCGGCGGGTGTGGGCAGGGCTGGAAAAGAGACTGAGCCGCGAGGCCGTGAGGCTTATAGCTGTGGGCTGGCTGTCGGAGATGAACGATTTGAACAGCCCGCTCTACCGATACATCTGCAAGGTGTTCCGCCAGGAGGCCAGCGCGCCCAGCATTGAGCGAAACTATGCCGACCCCGATGTGTTGGAGGTGACCAACATTGCCCGCAAGGTTCTGCATGAGCAGCTTCGAATGAAACAGTTCATCCGATTCCAGAAAGCGAAGGACGGCACCTACCTTGCCGTGGTATCGCCCGACCATAATGTCCTACCGCTCATCACCGGCCATTTTGCCGACCGCTTCAACGACCAGCCTTGGTTGATTTACGATGCCCACCGCCATTATGGTTATTATTACGAGGGGAAAGGCCGACCCGTCCACATCACCTTCCAGGACGAGGAAGCAGTGCCTTTCAGCCTTGCTGACGGCAAGTTGCGGGAAGAGGTGCTGAGCAGCGACGACCGCCTGCTGCAAGACCTTTGGCGCACCTATTTCAAAGCCATCTGCATCCGCGAACGCATCAACCCCCGCAAACAGCTGAACGACATGCCTCGCCGCTACTGGAAATATATGACCGAGAAAATGTGTTAACGTGGGAATGTGTCAATACTTGAATGTGTAAGTCTAAACAATCCCACAATCAAACAATCACTAAAAACAAACTATGATTATCAAAGAAATCCAAACAAAGGGCATCATGACGAAGTCGAACCTGCCGGTGGCAGACTTCTCGGTGAATCCCTACGTGGGCTGCGCCCATGCCTGCAAATACTGCTATGCCTCGTTCATGAAACGATTCGTCAACCACCCCGAGCCATGGGGCGACTTTGTGGATGTGAAAATGTGGCCCGACATCAAGAACTCCGGCAAGTATGCCGGCAAGGAGGCTTTCCTTGGATCGGTGACGGACTGCTACCAGCCCTGCGAAGCCAAATACAAGCGCACACGTGCTTTGCTGGAGCAGCTGCAAGGCAGCGGCATCAGCATCAGTATCGCCACTAAGAGCGACCTCGTGCTGCGCGACCTCGACCTGATCAAGACCTTCCCCAATGCCCGCGTGTCGTGGAGCATCAACACACTGGACGAGGAGTTCCGCCGCGAGATGGACCGTGGCGTGAGCATCGAGCGACGGCTGGAGGCCATGCGTCAGTTCTACGAAGCAGGGGTGCAGACCACCTGTTTCATCTCCCCCATCTTTCCCGGCATCACGGACGTGGAGGCCATCATCCGCCGTGCCAAAGGGCAGTGCAACCTGGTGTGGCTGGAGAACCTGAACCTGCGTGGCGACTACCGCGCCCGAATCCTCGACTGGGTGCATGTCCACCACCCCGAACTGGACGGTCTTTATCGCGACATATACGGCAGGAAAGACCGCGCCTATTGGAGCGAACTGGACGCCGACATGCGTCATTTCTGCCAACAGGAGGGACTGCCCTACGTCCGCAATGACGACAGCCGCCGCGCCCACCACGGCGAGCCCCCAGTGGTGGTCAATTACTTCTACCACGAAGAAATCGTCCACTCCACCCGCAACGAACAGCTGCGGCAGACAAGAATCTGTTGCTGACAAGTACTGCACGGCAGGTGCTATCCAGCAACACCAATTCCTGCCATCAAACGGGGAACACCCAAAGGCCACGTTTGACACACAAAAAGCAACTTTAATTTTGTCATTCCGATAATAATTCCTATCTTTGCAACACAAACAATAAAACATAATAACACACAACAAACAGAAAAACAAAAATATATAACATATAATACAAGCGTTTGCAATTTATTCGGCACTGCCTTGAAACCTAGGAAATTTCATCAGTAGTCATGACCGAGATTAAGTCGACAAACGTCCTGCGAAAGCGTGGACGCGGACTTATCGGTTATGACGGGCGATTCCTAGGGCCCCAAGGCGTGGATAAGAAACCCTCCACGCTCTTTTATTGCCCCGCCGGAACAGCCCGCCGCCCGATAGAAAGCCACGCTACAAATGCAGGACTATATGGCACAATCCGTTGAACCAAATATCGCCGACCTCGCCAATGGTTGGCTCAAAGAGTATAACTTGCCCTATAAATTGGAGCAGGAATCTTTGAATCGTGAAATCGACAATGCACTGAACGAATATTGGTCTAAAAGTGGTGGCAGCGGCGGTAATAGACCAGACTGCAAGATGCTACTGAAAGACAAATATGGAAAGGAATGGCCTATCTTGATAGAATATAAAGGACATGAGGGCAAGTTGGTCAAGCTTGATTCTTTCGGACAAGTGACTATAAGCAATGCTAAGGGGCAGCCCGATTTCTCAACAATCAAAAATTATGCAGTCAATGGTGCAATACATTACGCCAATGCACTGTTGCACTATACTGGATATACGGATATTATTGCCATCGGTATGACAGGATACAGAGATGAGTCATCTGGCAAATTACACCATGAGATAGGGGTATACTACGTGTCGAAAGAGAACATGGGTACAGGGCAAAAAGTGGGAGACTATACCGACCTCTCATTTCTCGCACACAAACATTTCAACCACTTTTTAGAGCAAGTAGAGGCACTGAGTTTGACACCCGCAGAGATTGAGCGGTCTAAACACATGAGGGAGGTTGGCATGAAAGCCAGTCTTAAAA
The DNA here is from genome assembly GCA_947168665.1 of uncultured Bacteroidales bacterium. Taxonomy (GTDB): domain Bacteria; phylum Bacteroidota; class Bacteroidia; order Bacteroidales; family P3; genus Colimorpha. The sequence continues at coordinate 10,527 of CAMVMX010000024.1, read as the reverse complement.
AGCTCAACAACGACATCTATCAGGAAGAGAAAGGACTTTCCGAAAACGACCGCGTCTATCTTGTTGCTGCTACCATTATTTCCACACTCGGAATCCCTGACAGCAATAATCCCGTCCGACCTTTAGGAAAGGAAGAACTCAAAAGTTCTCAAGAGACTGGCAGTAGCGACGGGGACATTATCCTTCGAAAAATACGGGCCTTCCTCTCCCACCCTACAAAGAAGATACCCCAAAACAAACAGGACCTGATAGTGCGTACTCTGCAAAACACACTAAGCACAGACAACATCAATCGTACCCAAAATGGGGAGAGTCAACTGCGGCGCGTATTCAACAAAATATACGATGACATTGGCATTTACTACAAGATTGGCTTGACGACTGACTTCACGGGAGTACTGTTTAATGAAATGTATTCGTGGCTTGGATTTACACAGGACAAACTAAATGATGTAGTGATTACACCACCATACGTTGCAACCCTGTTAGTCCAGTTGGCCAGAGTGAACAGGGATAGTTATGTGTGGGACTTTGCTACAGGAAGTGCTGGGTTGCTCGTGGCAGCCATGAATGAGATGCTTGTCGATGCCAAGAACAACATCAAGTCGCCAGAGGAGTTAGCTAAAAAGGAGGCACACATCAGGTGTAAACAGTTACTTGGTCTTGAAATCCTTTCAAATGTATACATGCTTGCCGTTCTCAACATGATACTGATGGGAGACGGTTCATCTAATATCCTAAATCAGGATTCTCTTTCAGATTATGAAGGAAACTATGGCTTTGGTGATGAAAACAAGCCGTTCCCCGCCAACGCTTTCGTCCTCAACCCTCCATATTCAGCCCCTGGCAACGGTATGGTGTTTGTAGAAAAAGCCCTTTCGATGATGAACACGGGCTATGCTGCCATCATTATACAGGGCAGTGCTGGCAATAGCAATGCTGTAACCTACAACCGCAACATTCTGAAACGCTCTACCCTGCTTGCCAGTATCAAAATGCCGCTTGACTTATTTATAGGCAAAAGCAGTGTGCAGACTTTCATCTATGTGTTCCGAGTGGGTGAGGCTCATCAAAAGGACGATACTGTACGCTTCATCAATTTCAGCAACGACGGCTACAAACGCACCAACCGAAAGAAAGCAAGCAATAACTTGCGAGACATCGACCATGCCAGAGAACGGTATGCCGAGGTAGTGGACTTGGTGCGCTTTGGACGGGGCAAACTGCAATATCTCACAGAGGAGGACTTCTACGAAGGGCATATTGACCCAACGAAAGGGGACGACTGGAATCAAAGCGCACCAATTGACACCCGCCCCACACTACAGGACTTCAAACGCACTGTGGCTGATTATCTGTCTTGGGAAGTATCGCAAATCCTCAAACGTCAAAACGGGGAGGACGGCTTGGGAAAATAGATGCCCTGCTTGACGCTCGGCTGCAAAACGTCAAGTGGGGCGAATACAAGTTAAGCGACCTCTTCAATAGTAGCAATGGAGATTATGACATACAAAAAAGCCATATCAACGGTAAGGGGGAGTGGGTTATAACCGCAGGATTGACAAATAATGGTGTTCTTGGCCGTTCAGATGTCAATGCAAAGATATTTAATGCCAACACTATTACAATTGATATGTTTGGTACTGCTTTTTATCGGCAATTTCCATACAAGATGGTCACACACGCCCGTGTCTTTTCTCTTAAACCTCGATTCAACATGACTCATAGGCAGGGAATATTCATAGCCAACACCCTGTCATATCTTTACCATCATTTTGGATATGAGAATATGTGTTCATGGGAGAAGATAAAAGACAGGCAAATTGAACTGCCATTGAATGCCAATGGAGAGATTGACTTTGACTTTATGGAAGACTATGTACGCGAACTCGAAAGGGAAAGAATACGCGAACTCGAAGCCTATCTGAAAGCAACCGGCCTCAAAGACTATATCTTGACACCCGAAGAGGAGCTTGCATTAAAACAATTATCAAGTACAAAATGGAAGGAGTATAAGATTACAGACATTTTCAATATAAACAACACCCACAATATTTTATCTTCTTCCATCAAGGATTGCCCTGGAAAAACCCCATACCTCTGTGCGAGTTCTGAGAATAACGGGGTTAGTGCTTACATATCATACAATGAACTCCTTAAAGAAAGGGGCAATTGCATTTTTATTGGAGGAAAAACTTTCGTTGTAAGCTATCAGCAAGAAGACTTCTTTTCTAACGACAGTCACAATTTGGCGCTTTATCTAAAAGCGGAAAAGCGGACACGCCTTAACCAGCTATATTTAGCAACCTGTATAAAGAAATCATTAGGCCATAAATATACATGGGGAGACAGTATAAGCCGAACCAAAATACAAAAAGACACGGTCAACCTCCCACTTTCGAATGATAGCAAACCAGACTATGCATTAATGGAAACCCTTATCCGAGCAGTGCAGAAGCTGGTTATCAGAAACGTTGTTCTTTATGCTGACCGCCGCATAGCCGCCACAAAGGAAGCAATAAATCAACATGTGTGATTCCCAAGTTATGTATGGAGTGCGCTATGTATTAGTTAATATGATTGTCCGCATCCATCCGAAACATCAATGTCGCGTCCCTTCGGGACGCATGAGACATCCAGACTGGCAGTCACCGCACTGCACTACGTTTGTACGGTGTTATTAAGATTAAGCCTCTACGAGGCTTTCTCGGAATAATGCGGATAATCTTTTTAGTTAATATACAACAACACAATGCCGCCAATCTTTCTTGCATTTTACTCAAAGCACTGAGTAAAATTACTCAGTGCTTTGAGTAAAATGGATAAATACATCAACACATCCTGATTATGAATAGATTACAAATCCGACCCATTATCACGGTTCCACCCAGTCGCCGTTTTGTTTGATGAGGTCTATTAGCTCGTCGACGGCGGCGGCTTGGGGAATGTCGCGTTTCATGACCTCACGGCCTTTGTAGAGGGTGATTTTGCCAGCCCCCTGCCCCACGTAGCCGTAGTGGGCGTCGGCCATCTCGCCGGGGCCGTTGACAATGCAGCCCATCACCCCAATCTTCACCCCTTTGAGGTGCTGTGTGCGGGCTTTGATTTGCTGCAAGGCTTGCTGGATGTCATACTGCGTGCGTCCGCAGGAGGGGCAGGCAATATACTCGCACTGGCTGATACGAGCCCCGACAGCTTGCAGGATGCCGTAGGCCACGGGAATCTCTGCCACGGGGTCCTCGGTGAGGGACACACGGACCGTGTCGCCGATGCCGTCAATAAGCAGCGCTCCAATACCGGCGGCACTCTTATAGCGTGCCTCCATGGCATCGCCCGCCTCGGTGACTCCGAGGTGAATGGGATAGTCCATGCCGAGAGCCTTCATCTTCTCGACAAAGAGGCGAGTGCTCTGCACCATCACCTTCACATTGCTGGCCTTCATCGAGAACACCAACTGGTGATAGTCCTGTTCGCGGCACACCTGCGCAAACTCGATGGCGCTCTGTGCCATACCCTCCGGCGTATTGCCATAGCGACTCATGATGCGCTCGCTCAACGAGCCGTGGTTGGTACCGATACGCATGGCGGTGTGGTTCGCCTTGCAAATCTCTATCAGGCGCGACATCTTCTCCCCTATCCGTTTCAGCTCGTCGGCATACTCCTGCTCGGTGAAGTGGGTCTTGCCCGTATTGCGGTCGGTATAGTTGCCGGGGTTCACGCGCACCTTCTCCACAATCGTGGCTGCCGTCTCGGCGGCCAGGGGATTGAAATGGATGTCCGCCACCAGTGGCACCGTGCAGCCCCGCCGTGCCAGCTCATTCTTGATGTTATAGAGGTTCTCAGCCGCCTTGACATCGGGGGCGGTGATGCGCACCAGCTCACACCCCGCTTCCACCATCCGCAGCGTCTGCTCGACGGTGGCTTGGGTGTCCATGGTGTCGGTATTGGTCATCGACTGGACTCTTATCGGGGCTCCTCCGCCCAGCGTGAGGTCGCCTATCCTGATTTGTCTGCTCATGGGTTGATGTTTTTTTCCGGGATTTCAGAGTATTCTGAGTACTCCGACTATTTTTTAACCTTAAAATAAACCTCTGTGGCCCCAGCTCCGTAGAGCGACATCGGCGCGTCGACATACTGCACATTGTCGTACATATCCAACTCGTTGTGTATCTCTGTCTTCAGCACCCCACGGCCCACGCCATGGATAAACACCACCTTCTTGAACCCATTGAGCTGGGCGTGATTGAGACAGGTGCGGAAGAAACGCTTCTGCAACTCGTGCTTCTCCACATCGCTGAGCCGCTCGGGATGGTCGGTCAAGGCCTCGATGTGGAGGTCCACCTCCGCCTCGCCGGGGCGTGTCATATACTGCAGCAGCACATTCTCGTTCAGTTTCTGGGCATTGTGCGACTGCACTTGCGACAAGCGGGCTTTCAATCCCTTTATCTGGTCCTGCAGGTTGGCCACCTGCGACCGCAGCCTTACATTCTCCTCGCGCAGCTTGTCCACATTGTCGTCCTCGGCCGAGCCGGTGAACTTCTCCTTCAGCTTGCGGGTCAGCTCCGCCTCCTTGGCGGCAGCTTTCGACTCAGCCTCTGCCTCACGGCGGGCCTCCTCGGCGTTGGGCATCCCACCCGGCACATCCTGGTTGAACACTTTGGCCACGCCCGTCATATCAGCCATGCGGATAAGCTCCGACGGCGGCATCGGCATGTCGAAACCCGTGTCGTCGCGCACAAACACAAAATCGGGCGTAATCTTGGTGACCACTCCGCCACCAATACTGTTAAGGAACTTCACCTTGTCCCCTATCTGAAATTTTGTCATATAGCGTGTTGTATTTCTTTGTTTTTCAAATTATCTAATATACCCATCAGGTTGTAGCAATCGTCGTAGGTCCACCCCAAATGGTCGATGCAAATCACCATCCGTTTCCCCTCGCGGGGTTTCAGACGCAAGCGGTCGACCCCTCTGGCGCTGCGCCGTACATCCCACGTGAGTCCGTCGAGAGGCAGTCGGCTTTGGCACTTCGTCGCCGGAAGCCTGTAGTGCGACACAAGGACGATTCTCTCGTCGAAGTCTATCGTGAGCGACTCCACCAGGTTGCCCTTGCCGTTCCAGGCATAGCAAAAGGTGTAAAAGCCAATACACAGGAGGGCAACCGGCATATAAACACCCCAATGCTCCCATCGCACTGCATCCCAGCCCCTATCGATGAAGGGAATCAGCACCATAAGCGCCATCCAGCCACAAAAGACAAGCAGCACAAAGCGGTAGTAGCAGAAGAGTATGCTGTGGCGGTTCTTGCTGCGGGCTATCTGTATGGGTTCTTGGGCTGCCATATCGGTTTGCTGCTATTCGTTTTAAGCGAAAACCCCTACGGGGTATCTCCTTGTTCTCTGTTGGGTCTCTATTTAGCGTACACCCCTAACGGGGTATCTCTCTGTTGTCTGTTGAGTCTCTGTTTTGCGTAAACCCCTACGGGGTATCTCTTTGCTCTCTATTTCACCCACATGGAGGCTCTATCCTATCAATTCGTCGGCCAACTGGCCGAAGTCTATCCCGTCGAAGTTGCCGCTCGACATCATCAGCAGGTTGGCTCCCTCCCATTGCATCTTCCGAAGCTCCTCCACCATACAGGCCGAATCAGTGAACACCCTCACCCGCTTGTTGGCAAAAGCCTGACGCACCTGCTCAGGGTCCAGGTTGGGCAACTTCTTCAACTGCAACGCATGCTGGCTGTAATACACCATAGGGACATCCGCACGGTCCATAGAACCAGCATATTGCTTCAAAAACTCTGCCGTCAGGCTGCTGAAGGTGTGCAGCTCCATGCAGGCTACTAATCGCCGGTCGGGATATTGCTCCTTCATGGCTGCAATAGTGGCGCGCAACTTCGACGGCGCGTGGGCGAAATCCTTATACACCGCACAACCGTCAGTCTTTTTCACCAGCTCCAGCCGTTTGCTGGCGCCGCCAAACGACTGTATGGCATCGTCAAACTGCTCGTCGCTGATACCAAGAGCGTTGCATGCATAGCGGGCGGCAGTGAGATTGAGCAAATTATGCCGTCCGAAAATCTTCAGCGGCACCGCCGTCGCCCCGTCGCGCAACAGACTCGTCACCCCCTGCTCCACCTTGTGTGGCGGCACATCGTAGGGCTGCTTGACGATGTTGGTGCGGGTGTTGCTCAGCGCCACATCGCGCACCTCGGGGTCGTCGTTGCAATAAATAAGCCTTCCGCCTGGTTCTATGAGGTTTACAAACTTGGCGAACTGTTCTTTGTATATCTCAAATGTGGGGAACACATTGATATGATCCCACTCTATGCCCGTGACGATGGCCACATGGGGTTTGTAGAGATGGAACTTGGGCCGACGGTCGATGGGCGAAGTCAGGTACTCGTCGCCCTCAATCACCATCACCCGTGCCGTCTCGCTCAAGCGCACCATCACCTCAAATCCCTCCAGCTGCGCCCCTACCATATAGTCGGCCTCCACGCCGCAGTGCTGCAGCACATGCAGTATCATGGCCGTGGTGGTGGTCTTGCCGTGGCTTCCGCCAATCACCACGCGCGTCTTCTCCCTCGACTGCTCGTAGAGGTACTCCGGATAGCTGTAAATCTTGATTCCCAACTCCTGAGCCCGCAGCAGCTCCGGATTATCCTTGCGGGCATGCATGCCCAGCACAATGGCGTCCAGCTCCGGCGTGATGCGCTCCGGATGCCAGCCGTAGCTTGCGGGCAGCAGCCCATAGCGGGCTAAGCGGCTCTTGGCGGGGTCGAAAATCTCATCGTCCGAACCCGTCACATGGTAGCCCTTCAGATGCAGGGCAATGGCCAGATTGTGCATGGCACTGCCACCGATGGCTATAAAGTGTACATTCTTCATGCTTTCAACTCTTTAGGGAAATAGATATAATATTTCGTAACCTGTTTTTCAAGAAAACGGCGGTCCAGCTGGTCGCTTGCGTCGCCGATGTCGCGGCACGACCCGTCCTTGAACAACACGCGGATTTCCTGGTCGTTATAATCGTATGCGTGGTTCTTCAACACGCCCGTATTCACAAAATACTTGCTCTCGCCCTCCTCCACATTGTGCAGCAGGCAGGTCTGCGAACGCAATGTCTCGACAGTCTCCTTGTCGAAAGGATGGTCCGACACCCTGATCGCGCTCAGATGACGGTTCACCAAATGTTCCGACAACAAACTGAGAACATGGTCCTTGTGTCTCATCCACATCTTCACAGCCATGTCGATGTCGCTGTCGTCAATCAAGGCAAAACGGTCCAGCAACTCCGGCTGCTGCTCGAAATCCTGCTGGCTGTAGTGATGCACCAAGAAGTCGCACAACGGCAACCCCTCAATGCCCAGTCGCTCGCCCCTTCCGGCCAGCTCGCGCGCCCGCAGCAGGATATTGACCAGCAGCGTATCGGCCGACACCACCGTCTTGTGCAGATACACCTGCCAGTACATCAGCCGCCGCGACACGATGAACTTCTCGACCGAATAGATGCCCTTCTCGTCCACCACCAGACTGTCGTCCTTCACGTTGAGCATACTGATGATGCGGTCCGTGCCCACAATGCCCTCGCTCACGCCGGTAAAGAAACTGTCGCGCCCCAGATAGTCCAGGCGGTCCATATCCAGCTGGCTGCTCACCAACTGGTGCAAGAAATGCTTCGGGTACTCATCCTCGAAAATCCTTATCGCCGTCGACAGCCTCCCGCCGAACACCTCGTTCAGCCGTTCCATATACAGGCGCGAGCACACCTCGTGCGGCATGTCGGCCAGCATGCGCTCCGACGTGTGGGAGAAAGGGCCATGACCGATGTCGTGCATCAGTATGGCGAGCTTGGTGCCCAGCACCTCGTCGGCCGTCATCTCAATCCCCTTCACCTTCAGCACCTCTAACGCGCGGGTCATCAAGTTCAACGCCCCCAGCATGTGGCTGAAACGCGTGTGCATGGCGCCAGGATACACCAGACAGGAGAACCCCAGCTGCTTGATGCGCCTGTGCCGCTGAAAATAAGGGTGCGACAAAACATCAAAGATAATGTCGTCCTCTATCGTCAGAAACCCGTCATACACCGGGTCGTTGATAATCTTGCGCTTGTTGGTCATTACAAAAACAAAGAACGCACTTCCCCCCGCTTTATTGCCCCCGGACGAAAAAAGAACGTAGTGCAGATTCATATCGAATTGTAACACCAGGGGGGGGCGGCGGGCCTCCGGCCCGCCGCCCCTCAAGTCCGCGACATATTTTGTAGTTCATTTCTATTTCATTTCTGGTTATTTTCCACTTTGTTTCATAGAAAGAAGAAAAATGGAAAGAAAGTAGAGACAAATCATCCCAAAGGGATGTGACTTGAATAACACCGTACAAGCCGTCAGGCGCAGTGCGGTGATCTCCGAACAAACTGAAAAAGCGTCCCGGAGGGACGCGACATAGAGACGGATGTTCACCCTGACGCGTCTCTTCGAGACGCATGTCGTCTTGCTGGTTCCCTGCCACCGCACTGCGCTGCGCTAAATTCTCCGCTTCGCTATCGAAAGTCCACTGGACTTTCTTCACAGTGTTACTGAAATCAAGCCTCTCCGAGGCTTACTATGGTACATGCGGATAATCATGATTTATGATAGAAGAAAAAAACTTTTGCCATGTCAGGGAAAAAGGGTATCTTTGCAAACGGAAAGGACAGCGACCCCTCCTACCAACACTCAACCAACCAGGCCCTTACCCATACGGTCCGAAAACCGTCACACTGCCTACACCCCCATAACAGTCAACCCCTCCACAACCAGAGGGCGACGCCCCGCCAAACGGTCTTTGACAAACACCAAACTAACACCTTATGAAACAGTAAAAAAGGAACAAAGACATATAACTAAAGCGTTCTTGCTTTTCTTTGTATCGTTGGAATCTCGACTGTTTCATCTATCATTACACAAGAAAAGGAAACGTTCACGGCAACCGTGAACTTTCTTGTTCATAATGACAGGTAGTCGAGAGCCTCAACGATGAACAAACAAGGTTTACGGTCTTTTTTATTGCATGGGAAATAATAATTCACAATAAAAATAACTAACAGCGACGGGCCGATGCTCAATAACTGGCACCCACAACATGAAGAAAGCACTACTCCTTTGCGCAACACTCTGCATGTCCGCGATAGGCTTTGCCCAACAGCCGTTTGCCACCCTGACCCATAACGACAGCGTGAGGGTGTTTTATGGCCGCTATGCCCTACAGCAGGCCCACGCCGCCGCAGCGCATGGCGACGTCATCAACCTGTCGTCGGGTTCCTTCGAAGCCGTGAACCTCACCAAGGCTGTCACCATCCGGGGTGCGGGCATGTTCAACGACCCCGCCACCGGCCGAATCAACACCGTGATTCGAAATTCTTTCAACATCGAGATAACCGACACCGCCCACCGCCTCACCCTGATGGGGTTGTACATTCTGCCTGGCTACACCATGACGCTCTATCGCGCCTGGCACCCCCAGTTTGTGAAATGCCGCTTCCAAGAGGTTTCTGCTTATTATCATTCCGATGCAAGCCGGGACTCCGACCGCACCACCAGTGCGCATTTCATCAACTGCATTGTTGGCAGATGGAGTAATGCTACATGGAGCAACTTTCAAAACTGGCAAGCCACCCGCACAGGGTTCTACAACAGCGTGATTTTAGACATGGGTGGTGATGCCCGTCGCAGCCCGGATATACTGGTGAACTGCATCGCCAATCAGGACAACAGCACTGATTACCTCAACAGCAAAACCATCCTCAACAGTATACTTTATTACAATACCACTAATTATGGCTCAACCAATGGCTACACCAGTTTCCACACTATCGGAATCAATACTTATTTGTTTTATGGTTCTACTCGTACTTACTTTGACATGACCAATATGGGCACGCACAACCTGCACAATTATACCAACTATGCCCAGGTGTTCCAGACATTCCGAGGCACCTACTCGGACGGCATGAGCATGGCACTGAATGACTCTATCGCCTCCACCATCCTTGGCGACGACAGCACACAGGTGGGCATCTATGGCGGCGTCTATCCGTGGGACCCCTCGGTCAGCAACCCCTTGATTGGTCATTGCACCGCCGCACGCCGCACCGATGCGCAAGGCATGCTGCAAGTGGACATTGAGATTCTCAACCCCGACGATGACGACGAATAAACCCTCCAGCTTTCCACTGCCATGAAACGAACTCTTTTGACGTTGGCAGCGTGCTTGCTGGGCTTCTCGTTGTCGGCGCAGCCAGGTAGGAATAGCAGTCCCCATCTCCAACCCGACTCTATCTGGCCGACGGAACTTCACAGTCCCTCTTTCCGCCTGCCGTCCAACACCCTCCCGCAGGACAGCTTCAACATCAACTACACCTATTGGTTCGACGAAGACTTTGCCGACCGCCAGCACGGAAACCTCGGCAACGGCCATCTGATGATTGACGCCAGCGCACTGGAGGACGGCTTTCATGCCCTCTATATGCAGCTGGGCTACGGCA
>CAMVMX010000023.1 GCA_947168665.1 uncultured Bacteroidales bacterium | reverse complement strand
CCTCCACAGCGACACCAACCGCCATGCCGATGCCGAGCAAGAATACCAAAAGGCATTGGCCACATACCGCAAATTGGCCGACAAGAACCCCGATGCCTACCTGCCAAACATGGCCACGACGCTCTTCAATATCGCATTGTTGTATCTTGACCAAGGGAATTATAAGGCTGCCGAGAAGGCTGCACAAGAGAGTTTGGAAATATTTCAGATTATGGCAAGCAAAAGCCCTGAAGCCTTCGGTCCAAAAGTGGAAAAAGCCAAGGGATTAATATCCTACATAAAAGAGCAGAAAAAACAGCAGGAGCAAGAACATCCATCCAAACCAGCGTAGAACCAGGTCAAGGAAACCAACTTCACGCTGACCAAGCACCCGCTTGCACTAAAAAAAGTGCAGTTTTCGCCTTATCATGCACTTTTTTTAGTGCTGGTGGGATTTTTTCTGTATCTTTGCAGATGGAAAACATTAAACAGCAGAATACTATGAACGAATTGATGCAGCGTGTTGTGGCGCGGGCGGACGCCGCGCAGGCGGCCAACATGTCGCGCTTTTTCAAGACCGGACCGGGGCAGTATGGCGAAGGCGACCGTTTTCTTGGCATCAAGGTCCCTGTCACCCGCTCGGTAGTGAAGGAACACTGGAAAGAGAGCGGCTGGGACGACCTTGAGGAGTGTCTGGCTTCGGAGTGGCACGAAGTGCGGCTGGCGGGTCTGCTGGCCTTGGCGCAACGTTTTCACCACGCCAAGAAAGACCCCGACGAACAGCAGAAGTGCGTTGATTTCTACCTGGCCCACCTCCCGGCGGTGAACAACTGGGACCTCGTCGACCTCTCCTGCTACGAAATCCTCGGCACCTGGTTTCTCACCCACGACGCCGCTCCGCTCTACACCCTGGCCCGCGAGGGGCGCACCATCTGGGAGCAACGCATCGGGATAGTGAGCACCATGATGTTCCTCCGCCACGGGCGGTTGGACGACACCTACGCCATTGCCGACATCCTGCTGCACCACCCCCACAACCTCATCCATAAGGCGGTGGGCTGGCTGCTGCGCGAAGCCGGCAAGCGCGACCCCCAGCGCCTGCGCCAATATCTGGAGCCGCGCTGCGCCACCATGCCCCGCACTACGCTGCGCTACGCCATCGAGAAATTCACCCCCGCCGAGCGGAAGGCCTGGCTCAACATCCCCCGCCTACCGGCCTGAGAGCGCGGCAAACCGGCCCTAAGTCCCATCGGTCGCCGCCGCATCGACCACCCAATATTGGCATTTCGACTCGGCGCAGCCATACAAATGCCATACAAGCTTTTTCCAACCAGCAAGGTATGAGCGAACCTGCAACTATTTGACAAATGTGGCGCAGGAAACCGTCGGATTGGATTTTTTTTTGTAACTTTGCAGTTTGATTTGCGCAATAGGAAATGGCAAAGAATTATACTCATCGCAGTGGCATAGTGAAGGTTATCTTCCTGGCGGTCGGGGTGGTGTTCGTGCTCCGGCTGTCGATGCTGCAACTGTTTGACAAGGAGTATAAGGAAAAGGCCGAGAACCAGTCGCTGCGCAACATCACGCAATATCCGGCCCGAGGGCTGATGTACGACCGCAACGGCAAACTGCTGGTGTATAACGAAGCGGTGTACGACCTGATGGTAATCCCCCGCATGGTGAAGAACCTGGACACGGCGGCATTCTGCCGCGCGGTGGGCATCACCCGCGAAGACTTCAATGCCCGCATGGAGAAAGCATACATCTACTCGCCCTATTCGGCATCGATTTTTATGAAACAGATTTCGAAAGAGGATTTTGGGCGATGGGAGAACGTGTTGTACAAGTTCAAGGGCTTCTACATTTCCAAGCGCACACTGCGCATCTACGACAAGCCGATAGCGGCCCATGTGCTGGGGTATGTGGGCGAGGTGAACGAGCGCGACCTGGAGAAGAACCCCTACTACAAGCGGGGCGACTATATAGGCAAAAGCGGGCTGGAAGCCTCGTATGAGGAGGAGCTGCGCGGAGTGAAAGGCAAGAAAATCATGCAGGTGGACGTACACAACCGCGAGATTGGCCCTTACATGCACGGGCAGTTGGACACCATGCCGATGGAGGGGATGAACCTCTATACCACCATCGACGCCGACCTGCAGGAATATGCCGAGAAGGTGATGGCCAACAAGCGCGGCTGCATCGTGGCCATTGAACCCTCGACCGGCGAGGTGCTGACCCTCCTCTCCGCCCCCTGCTATGACCCCAACCTGCTGGTGGGGCGCATCCGCGGAGAGAATTTCAAGAAGCTGAACAGCGACATATCGAAACCCCTGTTCAACCGCGCCCTGCAGGCGCAGTATCCGCCGGGCTCCATCTTCAAGGTGGCGCAGGCCATGATTGCGCTGCATCTGGGTGTCATCACGCCGCAGACGGGATTTGTGTGCGACAAGGTGATAGGGTGCCACAACCACCCGAGCGCCCGGAGTGTGCAGGAGGCCATCAAGATGTCGTGCAATCCATATTTTTACTACACCTACCGCCGTGTGATACAGCAGGGCAAGTACAAGAACATCTATAAGGACAGCCAGTACGGGCTGACGGTGTGGCACGACTACATGACGCGGTTCGGCTTCGGCTACCGGCTGCCCATCGACCTGCCCAACGTGAAACAAGGCAATATTCCCGACACGGCGTTCTACAACAAGTGGTACGGCCGCGAGCGGTGGGCCTTCACCACCATCTATTCCAACAGCATAGGACAAGGCGAGGTGGAGGTGGTGCCGCTGCAGATGGCCAACCTGGCCTGCATTGTGGCCAACCGGGGCTACTTCTACACACCGCACCTGGTGCGCTACTACGGCCCCGACTCGATCCGTCCGCCAGAGTTTTACGAGAAACACGAGACGGGCATTGAGCGCGAGTATTTCGACATCGCGGCGCGGGGCATGTATGACGTGGTGCACGGCGCGGGCGGCACGGCCCACAAGGCCGACATACCGGACATAGACGTGTGCGGCAAGACGGGCACCGCCGAGAACTACGGCAACGACCACTCGGTGTTCATTGCTTTCGCCCCGAAGGACAAGCCGAAGATTGCCGTGGCGGTATATGTCGAGAACGCCCAGGGCGGCGGCGGCACATGGGCAGCCCCCATCGCAAGCCTGATTATTGAGAAGTACATCCGAGGCGAAGTGAAGCGCACGGACATGGAGAAATATTATACCGAAATCAATCCCTGCCAGAAGCTGCCGCTGACGCGCAGGATTAAGAAACCCCGCAAAAGATGATGACTGCCAACCGCATGCCCGCCACCGAGAAGAAACGCTACGACTGGGTACCCATACTGCTGTATCTGGCTATCGTGCTGTTCGGCTGGCTGAACATCTACGCCGCTTGCTATGACGAGAACCACGCCCAGATATTTGACTTCTCGCGCCAGCACGGCAAGCAGCTGCTGTGGATGGGGGTGGCTTTCGTGGTGGCGGTGTGTGTGCTGCTGATACATCCACGGGTGTTCTCCAACGGGTCGTACATCATCTATGGGATTGTGCTGCTGCTGCTTGTGGCCACACTGTTTGTCGGCACGGTGACTAACGGGGGCCAGTCGTGGATTGACTTCGGGGCGTTTAAACTACAGCCGTCGGAGTTTGCCAAGTTTGCCACGGCCCTGGCTCTGTCCAAGTACATCAGCGCCATCGACATAGACTTGAAGTTGCCACGCACACGCCTGACGCTGGCCCTGCTGGCTATAGTGCCTGCGGGTCTCATTTTCCTGCAGCACGACACGGGGTCCGCCCTCGTGTTTCTGGCGTTCCTGCTGCCGTTTTTCCGCGAAGGGCTTTCACACTATATTCTGCTCGTCGGCTTGCTGGCCATTGTGCTGTTTGTGTCGGCCTTGCTCATCAACCAATTCCTGCTGATGGGCATCCTGCTGGTTATCTGCCTGCTGTACCTTTTCGTGTGGCTCTCGAAGCGCACATCAAAAAATTATTGGCACACGGCCATCTTCTTTGTGGTGTGCTGCCTGTTCACACTGTCGGTAGATTTCACCTTCGAGAACGTGCTGGAAACCCACCAGCGCAACCGCATCTATGTGCTGCTGGGCAAGGTGGAGGATCCGCGCGGCGTGGGCTACAACGTGAACCAGGCTAAAATCGCCATCGGGTCGGGCGGACTGGTGGGCAAAGGGTTCCTGAATGGCACCATCACCAAGGCCGATTTCGTGCCCGAACAGGAAACGGATTTCATTTTCTGCACCGTGGGCGAGGAATGGGGCTTTGTGGGGAGCCTGGCTCTGATAGCGGCCTATGTGTGGCTGCTAATCCACCTGATTACGATGGCGGAGCGACAACGGTCGGTCTTTTCGCGGTTCTATGGCTATTGTGTGGCCTCCATCCTGTTTTTCCACTTTGCGGTGAATATCGGCATGGTGCTGGGGCTGGTGCCCGTCATCGGCATCCCGCTGCCTTACTTCAGCTATGGGGGGTCGTCGCTCATCGCCTTCACGCTGCTGCTGTTCATCTTCATCCGTCAGGATGCCGACCGCAATGCTTTGATTTGAAGAATAAAAAAACAATATACAACATAACAACCCATCACTTTTTCACTATGCCCAAGAATACTACCAACAAGCGTGTATGTTCTTTCTGCGGACGCCCGGAGTCGCGGGTTTCCATGCTTTTTTCTGGCATGGGCGAGAGCTGCATCTGCGACAGCTGCGTGGAGCAGGCCTACGGCTTCCTGCACGAAAGGATGCACAAGGAGTCGGCACAGAGCAACCCCCTGGCCGGACTGGACCACATACCCACCCCCGCCGAGATCAAGGAACACCTGGACCAGTATGTAATTGGTCAGGAGGATGCCAAGCGCGCACTCTCGGTGGCGGTATACAACCACTACAAACGCATTAAATATTCCGACGAGCAACACGACCCCAACGAGGTGGAAATCGAGAAGTCGAACATCATCATCGTGGGCGAGACCGGCACCGGCAAGACCCTTCTGGCCCGCACGATAGCCAAGGTGCTGCATGTGCCATTCTGCATTGCCGACGCCACTACGCTCACCGAGGCGGGCTACGTGGGCGACGATGTGGAGAATGTGCTGGTGCGCCTGCTGCAGGCGGCGGACTACAACGTGGCGGCCGCCGAGCGAGGCATTGTATTCATAGACGAGATTGACAAGATAGCCCGCAAGAGCGACAATCCCTCCATCACACGCGACGTGTCGGGCGAAGGGGTTCAGCAGGCTATGCTGAAACTGCTCGAAGGGGCGGTGGTGAGCGTGCCCCCGCAGGGAGGCCGCAAGCACCCCGAACAGCCCATGATACAGGTGAACACCCGCAACATACTGTTTATTGCCGGCGGGGCTTTCGACGGCATTGAGCGCTCTATCGCCTCGCGTCTGCGGTCGAATGTGATAGGCTACAACGGCACCGGCACCCGCCGCGAGCTGGACCGCCACAACATGCTGAAGTATATCCTGCCCATGGACTTGAAACATTTCGGGTTGATACCGGAGTTGGTGGGGCGTTTTCCGATGCTCACCCACCTACAGCCGCTGGATGCCGAGGCCCTGCGCCGCATCCTCACCGAACCGCGCAACGCCTTAGTGAAGCAGTATCAGGCCCTCTTCAAGATGGACGGGATAGACCTGGTGTTCGAACCGGAGGCCCTGCAGGCTGTGGTGGACACGGCGGTGCACTACAAGCTGGGGGCCCGAGGCCTCCGCTCAATCATGGAGAGCATCATGACGGACTATATGTTCTCCCTGCCGGAGCGTGCCGCGGGAACTACGCTGCACATCACCGGCACACTGGCCCATGAGAAGATAAACAGCGCAAACATCAATACATCATTATTACAATAAACCTTAAAACATTATGAAGAAAGTATTTGTATTGGTCCTGATTCTCACCCTGGTGGCAGGAGGCGTACAGGCCCAGAAACGCAACAACCGCAAAAGCGGCAACTCGGTTCCCTCGTCGATGGTAGACTGCAAGGACAACAAGTCGGTCAACAACGTACAAAAAGCCCGCGATGTGCGTCAGCTCCCCCCGCCCGCCTCAGGCATGGATGCCCCGCTGAAAGAGGCTCTGGACCAACGGCGCACCATTCGCAACATCAGAGAGGAGCAACTGCCTATGGAGCTGGTGTCCTCGTTGCTGTGGTGTACCTATGGCATCAACCGTCCCGAAGCGAACCGGCGCGTGGTTCCCTCGGCAGTCAACGTGCAGGAATTCGACATCTACTACTTTGACCAGCAAGGCATTTATCTATACAATGCCCAGAAAAACACACTGGAGATGGTGGTGGAAGGCGACCACCGCCCGGAGATAAGCCAGCAGCAATTCTTTGCCAAAGCCCCGGCATCGATAGTAATCGTGGCCAACTACGACCGCATGAGTGTGTTCAAGGACAAGGATGTCCGCGATTTTTATGCTGCCGTTGACTGCGGCTATGTGAGCCAGAATATCTACCTGTTCTGCTCGTCGGCCAAACTGGCCACAGTGGCCTGCGGCGGCATCAACCACGAAACCCTGACCAAACTGCTGGGCATCGGAAACGGTCGCCCGATGTTGGCTCACCCCGTGGGTTTTGAGGAATAGACGAAGTCTCACTGAGTCCTGACTGAAGAGTCTGCACGCAGCGGATAGGCAACGTTCCGGCGCTGCAGACTCTTTTGCCTTTCGGCCCACGGCCGGGAGGTGCAGACCCATCAGCCAACTATGAAGAAACACAAGTACACCTGCTTATGAAAATGCGACTCACCAAACAATTCGGGTTCGAAATGGCACATGCCCTGCCCGACTATCCCGGCAAGTGCCGCAACATACACGGCCACTCGTATAAACTGTTTGTCACCGTTGAAGGGCAACCGCTGGAGGGGCATTGTCTACAACCAAAAGGCACGGCCCCCGAGGGAATGCTGGTGGACTTCCACCAGCTGAAAATGATTGTGGAGGAGGCCATCGTAAGCCGTTTCGACCATGCGCTGGTATTGCCACGCAAGGAGGGGACAGAGACTCCTGCCGACAGTTTGGGTGGATACCAGGCCAAAGTGATTATGCTCGATTTCCCTCCCACCACGGAAAATCTACTCGTCCACTTCGCCCAACTGCTGGATGGCCGTCTGCCAGAAGGCACACGGCTGTATGCACTGAAGCTGTATGAGACCGAGACCTCGTGCGGCGAGCTGATATTGTAGTTCACATCCGCGCCACACGCCGGGCATCAGTAGTTGGATATATAGAGCAGCCTCCCGTCGTAGAAAGTGTTGTATTGGTAGAGGGGGCATGAGGTGAGGCTGCCGTCGAGGGGGAAGCCGTCGCCGAAAGTGCTGAACTGCGACCCGCATTCGGGACACCGCAACACGAGATTGCCATACCCTTCGTCCATTTCGAGCAGACCCCGGTCGTAAGGGCAGGTACACTCGTAGGCCACGAATTCCTCCCATGCAGTGCGGACCACCACCACACCTTGGTAACCTCCAATCAAGTACTCGTAACCGCTCATCGTGTTCAGACCAGGATAGAGGGGCGAGTTGGGATCAATCTGGCAGGTGGCATCCCCTACCGGCACATTGCAATAAGACTCTTTTCCACAGCCACCGACGATGGCCACGGAAAAGAGCAGTATGAGAGCCAGCAACGGCTTAGCGGCCCTGGCCATAGTCGCCATAAAGGGTTTTGAGCAATACATCGCCCACGGCTTTGAGGCTGTTCTTGTCGACATGCTCAAGGTTGTCGCCCATGGTATGCCAGTATTTGAAGAAACTGCAGCCGGGAGTGTTTTGCACGATGTCAATCATTGGGGTGCCAGACAGGCGGTTGACATAATAGTGGTCATCGAGAATGGGGTCGGTTTCGAGGTTGACGAACATTTTGCCATAGCCAAGGGCATCGGCCACGGTCCAAATTTTGTTCATGATGCCAGAGGCGTACTCGCGGCTGAACTGCTCCTTAGTATAGCGTGGGGCCTGAGTGCCCACCATGTCGAGCAACACGCCGAAGGTGGCTCTGTAGAAAGGAGTATGGGGGTTGCGGCTCCAGTATTGCGAACCCTTGCACCAGCTGTCGTTGGAGGGTTCGTTGGCCCATTCGGGCACCCCCTGATCTTCCACATCGAAAAAGATGATGTCGATGGGTATCGAGATCCGATCGGTGGAGATGGCGCGGGCCAGTTCCATCAACACGGCCACACCGCTGGCGCCGTCGTTGGCGCCGTCGAAAGGCTTGCGGTGGTTATTCTTGTCGGGGTCGTGGTCGGCCCACATGCGGCTGTCCCAGTGGGCAGCCAGAAGCACCCGCCCGTTCTCGGACGCGCCGGGGCGGGCATTGAGGGTGGCGATGATGTTCTTGCCCCGCACCTCTTGCCCGTTCCAAAGCGTGGTGGGGAAATCTTGCACGATGACGGTGTCGCACCAGCGGCGCATCTGCCGGGCCAGATAGTCGGCACAGCGAAGCTGCCCCTGGCTGCCCGGAGTGCGGTAGCCACAGGCCACCTGAGCGGCAACAAAGCCATAGGCACTGTCGGCATTGAAATCGGGAATCGCCACATTATTGTAGTTTATCGCACTGGCGGAGGACTGACCATGCTTGTCGGCCCTTGGATGGCAGCCCGCCATAAGAAACATCGCTATACAGACAATGAGGAACTGCCTCGACTGACGGAAAAGGTGAAAAGGATTCATTCGATGTGGGTTATTATTCAAAAAAAATTGTAGGGCGCATATCTCTTGCCGTTTGAGAGAACGACCCGACTGTAAAGACAAATAAGCAGTGGCCTGCCAGCAACCGGCACCGAGCAGCAGCCCACGGCCGGACGGTGGCAGGCCTGTGTGAATACTTTATTTCAAACGCTCGGCATACTCGCAAGTGCGGGTGTCCACCTTGATGCGCTCGCCCTCTTTGATGAACAGGGGCACGCGGACCTGCACGCCGGGTTCGACGGTGGCATCCTTCATAGCGTTGGTGGCGGTGTTGCCGGCAAAACCGGGCTCGGTGTAGGTGACAACCGTCTCGATGAATGGGGGAAGCTCGCAGATAAGGGGGGTCTCGCTGTCGGCAGCCACGGTGATTTCAACATACTGCCCGTCCTTGAGGAACTGAGGGGCATTGATGATGTTTTCGGGGATATAGATCTGCTCGTAGGTTTCGGTGTGCATAAACACGTGCATGTCGCCCTCTTTGTAGAGGTAAGTGTACGGGCGGCGCTCCACACGCACAACGTCAATCTTGGCACCACTGGGGAAAGTGTTTTCCAGCATACGGCCCGTCTTCACACTGCGCATCTTGGTGCGGACAAAAGCGGCTCCCTTGCCGGGTTTCACATGCAGGAACTCCACAATCGTGTAGATGTCGTTGTTGAAATTGATACAGAGACCATTCTTAATATCAGTCGTTGTTGCCATGGGTAAAAATGAGATTTATTAATTATTAAATGTGATTGATTATTTTTCTGTTGCATTAGAGCCTTCGGCCTTTTTGCGGGCCTCGGCATAGAGCTGGGTGAGTCGGCGCAAATCGTTCTTCAGCTCGTCGTTCTCGGCATCGGCAGCCTGCCGGCGGGTACGCTCCATCATCAGGCGGCAGAAAACTGCCACAACCAATATACAAAGCGTGAGGTTGAGCGCTCCGGCACCCTGGCTACGCAATACAAAATACACCACCGTGGCGGCGATAATAAGCACATACGAAATCCACTCGTAAATGCGTAACTTTGTTTGGTAATTCATATACACTGTGCAGCCCCAGGCTGCGGGATTATAATTATACTTTTTATCTATATTACTCGTTTTCTGCACAATAAAGCACCGCCGCACAACCGTGCGCAATACTTTTCCAAGTTGCAAAGATACAAAAAAAGTCTTGATTATCACACTTCCGTACCATAAAAAATACAAAATGGGAAGTCTGCAGCCTCCCGTGCCACAACCAGCCCACACCCCCGCACCGACCTTGAAGGCTGTTCCGCCTCCGCCCCCTCTGGGGAGAGAATGTCTCATTGGCAGCCATAAACTATTAAAAAAATAGAAAAGTTTGTGTATCTGAAGAATTTTGCGTTATTTTGTAATGTCTTAGCATAGCCATATAAGGCGGTGATAAGCACCATTGAACATTGAATATTAAACAAATATATAAAATTCATCGTACTATGAAAAAGTGTGCAAAGGCTTTCGTGGCACTGGTTCTCGTTGTTGGACTGACCGCTGTCTGCGGAGGTTTTTCCTCGTGCAGCTCTTCACGCTCAGCCACGATGTATCCCACCAAGAAATACAAATCGAGCAAGGTGGTCAAATCGAATATCTCGGTGCGTGGCACCAATAAAAAGAATGGCTCAACATATCGCTCGTACTAAACTTCTGGCTCTGGCGCTGCTTTTCCTGCTCCCGCTGGCAGTCCGCGCACAGGGGTTCGAAATCAGTGGCGAGAGCAGCCTTTCGGGCACAATCACCCTCACCCTATTCGACGGCGACTCCACCAGCCACAGCATAACGGCCAAAGCCAACAAAGGGCGTTTCTTTTTTGCCGGAGCGGTGGAGAAACCCGTGTTGGCCGCAATTGAACATGCCGCAATGCAACGGCCCCTCTATTTTTACATAGAGAATTCCGCCATATCCATCAACGTCAATGCATCGCGCCCCGAAGCCTCCATCATCAAAGGCTCACGCAGCAACAGCGAGTACCGCTACCTGATGGAGCGCTACCGCTCCGCACCCGACCCCAACGGATTCCTGCGCCAATATGTACGCGACAACAGCAACTCTGTCTTCATCCCATTCATCCTTTTCGACCAGATGCCCAATCTGGACGAAGCCATTGTGCGGCAACTGGTGTCACAGCTCACAGCCGAAGCCCGCACCGTCTACCACTACGCGATGCTCCGGCGATGGATGCGCCAAACCCCCGCAGTGTCCGAAGGCAGCGAAATGCCCGACTTCGCATTCCTCGATGCCAAGAAAAACCGCCGTACCTTTGCCGAAGT
Organism: uncultured Bacteroidales bacterium; assembly: GCA_947168665.1. Taxonomy (GTDB): domain Bacteria; phylum Bacteroidota; class Bacteroidia; order Bacteroidales; family P3; genus Colimorpha. The sequence continues at coordinate 29,241 of CAMVMX010000023.1, read as the reverse complement.
CCACGACTCCACATCCTACACGCTGATTCTTTTCACTGCCGGATGGTGCGACATCTGCGCCGCCTGGCGCGACCAGGCCACCGCCCTTCTCAACGGGAAGAAAGCCCGCCTGATCGCCATCAACATCGATGACAATCCCAACGGCTGGGACGCCCAATACCTCAAACAGCTCGAAGTAGACCACCTGCCCTACCTCATTCTGGTCGACCCCAAAGGCCTCGTCGTGGCACGCGACCTGCGCATCTGGGAGCTGGAACGCGTCGCACGGCGGATAGGGTCCGAGTAACATACCCCGCCCTTCATTCAACCCAATAGCAGAACCCCTACAATGGACACCTCACTATATCCCCTGAAATTCCTCCCTCTCTTCAAACAAAAAGTGTGGGGAGGCAACCGCATCAAAACCCTCGGCTTCGACTACGACCCCCTCCCCAACTGCGGCGAGCTGTGGGCCCTTTCGGGCGTGGAAGGCAACGAATCGGTGGTCGAGAACGGATTCCTTGCGGAAAACCACATCAACGAACTCATCGAAATCTATATGGGCGAACTTGTCGGCGAAAAGAACTTCGACCGCTTCGGCACCGAGTTCCCCCTCCTCCTCAAACTCATCGACGCCGCCGACCGGCTCTCCATACAAGTCCACCCCGACGACACCCTGGCGCAACGCCGCGGCATGGAAAACGGCAAGACCGAGATGTGGTATATCCTCGAATCCGGCCCCGAATCGGAGATTGTCGACGGCTTTGAGCAAGAAGTGACTCCCGAAGAATACAAGCAATTCCTCGCCGCCGGGCGGCTGGAGCACCTCCTCCACATCGAGCGCCCCCAACCCGGCGACACTTTCTTCATCCCCGCCGGGCGCGTCCACGCCATCGGACGCGACATCCTCCTGGCCGAGATACAACAAAGCAGCGACTGCACCTACCGCATCTACGACTACAACCGTCCCGACGCCAACGGCAAACTCCGTCCCCTGCACACCGACGAGGCACTCGACGCCATCGACTTCCGCCCCACTGCCGACGGCAAAACCCACTACACCTATCGTCCCAACGCCACCACCATGCTGGCGGAATGCCCCTACTTCACCACCAACATCCTTTCCATCGACAAACCCCTGCGCAAAGACTTCTCCTCCCTCGACTCGTTTGTCATCTACCTCTGTGTGGAGGGCATCGCCGCCGTCAACTCTCTGGGAAAAATCGTCCCCATCCATGCGGGCGAATGCGTGCTTCTGCCCGCCATTGCCGACACCGCCGAAATCTTCCCCACCGCCAAAGCCCGTCTCCTCGAAGTCTATATCGACCCCGACCAATGGACCGGCCAAACCCGCAGCCACTCGCACGACAACGACTGGCTGGCCGAATTCAAGCCTGGCCTATAGCCGCTCCCGTCCCTGCCATTCTCGTCCCCTAAGCAGCCTTGGGGCTGCCGTCGGCATTGCCCGTCATCCTTCCGGCGCGGAGGGCGCGCGTACCACCCCTGCCTACTCCAACCCCCCTATCGGCACCACCCACACCCCAACCGGCCTCCGATTTTCGCACCGCAAAAAAACAACATTTTTCCATGCAGCAATGATTGGGGGAACTCAACCATGCGCCGCATTGGCTATCAGTTGTCTGTAATTGGGGCGAAAGTGGCTGCTGAAGCGCGGGAAAGAGCCTTTTCCGCACCCGTTACCCTGCATTTTCTATTCTATTTATTTTGTGTTTCTATTCTGTTTCTTTTGCTGGTATTTTCTCCGTGACTGAATAACGAGAACATTTGCAGAAAGTATTGGCAACAGACAGAGCGAATCCGCCGCCAGCCATTAGCGGGAAATCTGCACAACAGAGGGGCTGCCGAGACTATCGGCGACAGAATCCCGCCATGTGGGTCCAAGCCTCGGACTACGCCTGTCGTATAGGCGATATGAGTGAAGGTCAGACTGTGAAGGAGCGAATAGGCAAACCTCTTTTCACGCTCCACTTTTCTCAGATTCAATTGGCGCTCAACAACAAAGCAATAGAGGTCGTCGCAGGGGTGGTGTTCAGCCTTTGGCGGTGCGGAGTCCGCTGAGGAGGATAACAAGCGAGATCCCGAGACCGTAGTAGATGGGGTCGGCTGGGAGGACAATGAATTTGGCCAGCAGCATGGCGGCAGTGCCCGCCACCATGGCGGGGACGACGCGGCCGGGCCGTATGCGCCCTGGCAGGAAGAGGGCGAAACTGAGCGGAAACAGCAGCGCCACGGCACGCAGCCCGAGGGAGAGGAAACCGAGGTCGTTGATGAAGGTGCCGCGCACCGAGAGGGCCACGACAACAGCCACGGCCAGCAACCCCACGATGGAAAGGCGCGTCTGCAGCAGCTGGCGCGAGGCATTGGCCTCGGCATCGGGGAGGCCCAGCGGCGTCCGGGAGGGTGCGGCGGAGGTCTGACCCAGTGCTGCCTTACGACGGCGGCGCAGGGCGGAAAGGTTGGAGTAGACATCGCGCACCAGGATGGTGGCCGCGCCGAGGGTGAGGCCACTGCCACAGCCCAGTATGTTGACGAGCATGGCTCCGAGGGCTATGCCGCCAATCCATGCGGGCAGGTGGTTCAGCACAAAGTCGGGGAAAGCCTGCAGAGAACTTTCGATTACCCCGATGCCGGCGGGCAACTGATGCCCGGCGGCGGTGAGGGCGGCGAACTCTGCGGCGGTAACATAATGGCCCCGCATGTACATGCCCACCAACACGCAGGCAGCCCCTATGATGGGGATGAGGAGCGAGCAGTAGACGGCTCCACGGCGAGCCTTGGGCGTGGAGGCGGCGGACCAGATGCCCTGGGCATAGGTCTGCGTGGTGACGACTCCGAGCATGAGCGACAGGCAGCCGCCGATGTCCTTGAGGGGGCCGCGGGCCACAAGATTGCCATAGCGGCGGTGGATGCTCTCGACGTCGGTGATGTCGTTGAGGTCGGCCACAATAGGGTCGGCATAGAGGTGTTCGATGCTGGACATGACGCCGCCCAGGCCGTCGCCCAAGTGCCACACCACCGCACCGGCGGCGATAGAGGCGACGTAGAGGAGCACCAGCTTGATGATGCCGCCCGCCCCCGCACTGCGTATGCCGCCAAAGAGAACGAAGAGCATAATGAGCACTGCGCTGACGACGGCGGCCCAGCCCAGCGGCAGGCCGAAGAGGCTGGTGACCATGGCCGAGGAGGAGAGCACCTGCGACATGATGCTGATGAAGATGCCGATGAGAAAAAGGAGCGAGCCGACGGTCTCGGCCCGGCGGCCATATTGGCGCGACACGATTTCGAGCAGGGTGGTGCAGCCGCTTTCGCGCAGCGGACGGGCATAGAGCAGTGCCAAGGCCAACGAGCCGAGGGCGGCTCCGATGGTGAACCACCAAGCCGATATGCCGAAACTGAAAGCCAGCTGGGCGGTGCCGATGGTGGACTGGCCGCCCACCAGCGTGCCGAGGATAGCCCCGCAGACCATCCACGAGCCCGAACGCCCCCCGGTGGTGAAGCTTCGCGCGTCTTTCACTTTGCGGCCTGAAAGAATGCTCACCGCAAGCAAAAGGCCTACGGTGAGGAGGATACCGATGATGTGTACAGTTGTCAGCATGCTATATGACCTCCTCCGACCAACCGTGCCCGAGGTCCCCATGTATGTCGATAACAAGTTCGAAGTCTGGGGGCAAATTGAACTCGTCCTCCACCACCTCGCGGAAATGTTCTATGTCAATGTCGTTCAGCCAATGGCTTACGCATACATAAAAAGAGCCTGTGGCCTCGTCAAGAAAAACTCGCCCACGGGGTATCATGGTATAGTTATGCTCTTGATAGTAGACAGACTGGGTGTCGCCTTTGGCCACAGCACGATGATGCTGTTTTTGCCAAAAGGTTTTGTGCAGCTTGCTGGTAGTTGCCTTGCCGTTGATGAAGGGAACGTTGTCGGCATCTTCCTTCTCCACTCCAAAAAGGGTGCCCAAAGCGGTGTTGTACCAGAAGACACCCACCTTGGGCCTGCCGTTGTCCATGAAGCCGACCATGGCTAAGCATAATGAACTGTGCTCGGACTGAGTGGTGCAGTTGATGCCATTTTTGTCTTTTTCCATACCCTTATAACGCCTCCGCATTACAGATATTGCACGGAGGGATAAAAAAGGTGTGATACGAAAGGGAGTTGGGTTACCGCACTATTATCTCGTCGGTGAAGAGCCAGGGGGACGAGCCGGTGGCGCGGTGCCAGGCGGGGATGGAGGGCAGAGGGACGGCCTCGACACGCACATAGCGGGCGCGACGAGTGGGAAATTGGACGGCAAAGGTCTTGATCTGCGGCACGGCCAAGCGTTGTGGGTCATCGGGACGGAGGGCGCCGACAAGGTTCCAGCGGCGGCCATCGGTGGATATGTAGTAGTTGATGGTTTGGGGAAAGAAAATCCAGGAGAGGGGAAAGTAGAAGAAATCGAGTTTGATTTGGCTGATTTTATGGCGACGGCCAAGGTCGATGACGGCGTCGAGGGTGTCGCCCCAGAAGCCTAACCAGTCGCGCTTGTAGTTGAGTATTCCGGCACGGCCATCGGTGAGGCCTTGGGAACCACCGGCACTGTACTGGCTGTGGGGAAGATGGCGGAGGGTTACAGGACGATGGCGTGCCAGATTGGGTTGGCTGCATTTGGCCAGGTAGTTGTCGATGTCGGCCCGGTATTCGTGGAGGGAGTAGCCCATTTCGTGGAGGATGGTGAGGCCGAGACGCGAGCCGTCGGCAACAAAACGGTCGGCACGGAGAGAGAAAGAGCTGTCCATGGGCAGGAAGCCGGACATGGTGAGCTCGAGGATGGCATAGTCGAGGGAGAGTTCGAGATAGCGGATGCGGTCGCGTACCACCTGTTGTGCGGTGAGGCCGCAGTTTTCGAAGAAGGGGTTGTTGCGGGAGTTGTAGAGGGCGAGACTGTCGTAGGCGGCGGCGATAAGGGTTTGGTAAAGACTTATCTGTGTGGGCGAAAGGTAGCCCGTGGCGGCATCGACGGGGTAGCCGTAGATGTCTAACCGCTGGCCGGAGGCGATGAGGGAGCGGTGCATTTCGCGGTAAAACTGCTCGACGGGAGCGGCGGCGAGGCCATAGTGGTGGAGGCAGAAGTCGTGGAGGAGCGAGTCGGGGTCGGCGTTGACATCCCAGAGGAGTTTAGCCAGCATGTATTGGCGCAGTTCCATCCAGGAGGTCATGTTGTTGGCACCAGTGCCTTGCTCGAACATGAGGCGGACGCCGTGGTCGTGGAAGTATTTGAGGTTGGGCTGGAGGACGTGGAGGTTGGGGAAGGGATCCCACATGTTGCGGAACTGGACGACATAGTCCCAGACGTAAATGTTGTGTGTCAGTTTGGCCCATTCCTCCATATCGCGGCGGAAAGAGGCCTCGGCGGGTGCGGTGGCAATGGCCTCCTGCCGCCCGCATTCGATGGAGCAGAACATGATGTTGACATTGCTGTCGGGCTTCTGGACATGGCCGCCCACGGGCTGGGGAGCGCGGCGGGTGAACTGGTAGGCCAGGGTGGAGATGGTCTTGTCGGGGAAACGGCGAGCCACCTGGTTGATGAAGTGGATGAGTGTGCCGCTGGGACCACCGTAGAGGGAGTCGGCGTGGCGGCAGCGTGGACATTGGCAGACGTTGTAGTTGTCGTTGTTGGATACGGACCAGATGCGGGCATCGGGCTGCTGCTCCCTCCCCTCTTTAGAGGGGCCGGGGGTATGTTTCATCATGGTGGCGAGGTTGGCGCAGAGGGTGTCCATGACCTGGGGGTTGGAGAGGCAGAGCTGCCCGTCGCGGACACGCTGGCCACCTATCTCGGAGAACCATTCGGGGTGGCGGTCGAAGTAGGTGGCGGGAGGGATGAGTTTTTGGAAAGTGTGGACATACATGCCGTCGGCCCAGCGGAGGGGCCCGGCTGACTGTTTGTCGTCGATATACTGGCCTTCAGGACCGACACGGATGCGGCGGTGCAGGCCGTGCCAGTCGGCATAGTCGGGGCTGTGGTGAGGGGTGTAGTACCAGATTTCGCGATAGGCAAAGGAGGGGTTGTTCACCTCGTCCACTATGGGAAGGCCCGGCACGATGCTGGGCGACACATCGGGAACCCGATGGTCGGTCATGCGGTAGCCCTTCAGTTCCAAGAGCCGGGCGGCACCATAGTATACGGCCTTGCCCTGACGGCCATAGATAATGGCAGTGTGGCCATCGGAGCGAAGACGGAAGCCGTCGTCGCGCAGTTCCTCTGTGCGGGATAGGGAACCCCGGGCCATGCGTGTGTTGCCCACAAAGACAGCCATGGGCATGGCGCCGTGGCCGGGATTGCGGAGAGAGGGGAGCGTGTCGGCTGCGGATTCCTGTATGATGGCGAAACCGTCAAGACGGTCGGCCAGCAGGTGGGCGGCACGCAACTCGACGCTGTCGGCATGGTCGGGAACGAGTATCCACCCCTGTAAGGAAAAATGCTCCAGACCTTGGGCATGCGCCTCAGAGCCATCTTTCCTCACCTGGCTCTGAGCCTCTGAACCGCCGCCTACAGCAAGCAAAAGAGCCATGACCCAGAACTGAACGAGATTGCGTATAGGAATCATATATTGCAGTTTGTTGTTACGTAAAACACAAATGCAAAAATACACTATTTTCGCCGAATTGAGAAAAAAAGTTTGTATGTTGAAAATAAATTGTATCTTTGCAGATGGTTTAGAACAGGAAACTAAGCCTAAAGTATAGAAGCGTTATACTTCTTCTTGTGACTGAAAACCTGAGAAATTTTCAAAAGCTACACAAGATGGGTATGATGGTTCGCGCATATAGCGTGGACTGTTTACAACATCTAAGTAGCAAGGTATTTCTCAGGACCCTCAGTCAAAGACGTGGTATACAGCACCACGCTTCTTTTGTATAGTAAGGCTCTCCTTGGTGCTGGAGAGAGCCAACAAAAGTTGCACCCGACACAAATCAGGGAATGAAATTATGAACATCTCATTAAAACATTATGTAATCATGATTGTAATAAGTCTATTTGCCATGGATAACACACTAAAAGCACAATATAACCCTCCTGTTTTCCAAGGATCCTCTATTAGGCCAAGAATGGGTGACGTATCTATATTAGCCAACAGCTTAAGAGCCCAGCAAGACAGACAAACTGCGGCACTGGAAGCATATAATGAACTTATACAAGTCATTTCAACCAAAAGAAATGAGTTACCAAATGATTGGAAGACGAGAGATTGGTTTAAAGAGAATATTGAATCATTGGCGAAAAAAGTCATGTCAATGATTGAAATAGGGGACTATGCAATTGCTCGAACTACCGCCATTTCATATATTGGGGATATTAATTTAAACTCAGAATTAGCAGCAAGAATAGAATGTTATAAGGAATACAAATACTACGTTATTGGCATACAAAATAGAAGTGACTTAACCTACAAACAAAAACAGGATTGGATGGCCACTTATACCTATAAGTTTATACCCATTTATGATGCATATGGCAAAGTAATAGGCGGAAAGCCTTGGATCGAAATTGGCGGACCAAATAATACTCGTGTAATTATTCCAGAATATCAAGGTAGATAGAGTTTAGTGTAATTGTTGTTGGATCAAAACCCATTGTAATACGACTTTTACTACTAATTTTACTACTAATATCAAAAGCCATTTGAGAATATTGTAGATTTTATTACGACCATTACTACTGATATTCTTACATTGAGAATGATATCCCATCACTGAAACATGGCGAATAATACGACTATTGTTATCAGTCATTAAATTACATTTAATATGTAAACGTGTGCTTTTATCATCACGTCCTTCTAATAAGCGGTCTTTTGCACTATCTTGATAGACCCAAACTATGGTTCTATCTTCTATTACCTGAATAGTAGAAGAAACAACATAATGGTTATTGCTTTTTCCTGTTTGTGTATCCATAACGGTTCTTTCTTTTTTCATTGCCTTATTGTGTTGGTTATATTTTGTGGCAAAGATAATAGATTAAGCTCAACAAGTTAGGATTTTACAAGTGTTTTTAACAAATAATGATATAGCATAAAACAAAAATTCAAATTTATTGTTGACAGTGTTTTCTATAGAAAGCAATGGTTGTTCAAACAAAAAAGAGGATGACACAGTGTGCCATCCTCTTTCATCTAAAATACGATTACTTATTTCTCGTATTCCATAGGTGCTTCTGCTGCAACAGGCAAAGCACTTTCATCGTCTACGAGTTCTCCGTGTTCGAAAATATACTCCGGAGCGATGTCAATTGTACCGTTGCACCATTCAAGCGTGTCTGAAATATGGAATTGTCTCAACGTATTCTTATCTTTCAAAGGTGCAAAGACAGGGTACTTGTCAACTATAGGGGCAAAGTCAAACAAACGGGATTCCCCATTATTGAAGGAGACAAGCATTCTAAAATCATTTAGATACTTTGCTTCAGTTATTTCAAGAAACAGTTGCTCTTTCATCTTAATGGTTCAATTTTGTTAGGGCTTTGTCCCATTGATGCCAGTTTCCAAGCCTCCATTATCTCTTCTCTATGTAAGTCAAGCCACTCTAATATCATCCGTAATGCACGTTCTGACATTTCTCCCCGTACCTTCCCATTCATTATTTCCACAGATACTTTATCTTGTTGATAATACGCATGGAAATGTGGAGGATTGTGGTCAATGAAACGTATTACTATACTAATCCCGAAGAATTCTGATATAGTTGGCATAACATTAATAGTTACTTCGCATCGCGGCCGGCGCGGATGGCCTTGATGTTGGTCTCGACCACGGCGTCGCCCTTGCGGCCGAAGATAGACTTGATGGCTTTCTCCAGCTCGTCGAACTCAATCTCGAGATAGGGAGCGGCGGCACCGAGCAGCACCATGTTGCCGCGGGCATTGAGCTCCTTGGCAATGGCGTTGGCGTTGAAGCACACCAGACGGGGAAGCTTCTTCAACTCGGCATAGACCTTCTCGATGTCGGGATAGTTCTTGATGTTGACGAAGGGGTCGCTGTTGGTAATGACTGCGCCGTCGGGAGCGAGGAAGGGAAGATAGCGCAAAGCCTCCATCGGCTCGGAGCTGAGGATGATATCGGCCTTGCCTTCGGGAATCACATCGGCGAAGATGGGGTCACTGCTGATGCGGAGGTGGCTGAACACCGAGCCGCCGCGCTGCGACATACCATGGATTTCACTCTGCTTGACATTCATGCCCAAGTTGAGGGCTGCGTCGCTGATGATTTTGGCCACGGAGACGATACCGTCGCCGCCTACGCCACAAAGTATGATGTCTTTTTTCATGATAATCGGGATTTTAATTGTTTTTGGCTGCTACACGCTTTTTGTTCTCAACAATGCAGACACGCTGCGGGATGATGACGCTGACGCCGTCGTAGGCAATCTCCTCCTCAAGGATCTTGACGAACTCGTCGTAGTTCTTCTTCAGAGGCACAATGTGACGGATGTGGTCGGGATCGACACCAAGGCCCTTGCAGATGTTGAAGAGCTTCATGTTGGCGCTGGAGGGCTGGCCACCGGTCATAGCGGTGATGTCGTTGTCGAGAATCATGACCACGACGTTGGCCTTCTCGTTGATGCAGTCCAGCAGGCCGGTCATGCCGCTATGGCCGAATGTGCCGTCGCCGATGACTGCCACCGAGGGGAAGATGCCCATCTCGGCAGCACCCTTGGCCATGGTGATGGAGGCACCCATGCAGACGGTGGTGTTGATGGCACCCATGTTGAAACCGAGGGTGTAGCATCCGATGTCGCCAAACACACGGCCATGCTCATACTTCTTCATTACGTCAATGAGGGCCTCATAGCTGTCGATGTGGGGGCAGCCAACGCAGAGTGCCGGAGGACGGTTGGTAACCACCTCGGGCACGGCGGGGCCATTGGCCACGGTCATGCCAAGAGCCTTGGCCACCTTCTCGGCGTTCAGCTCGCCATCGCGGCGGATAACCTCGTCCAGACGACCGTGCACGGGTTTGCCTTTGCCCAGGCATCCTTTGATTTGCTCTTCAACGAAAGGCTGGCCGTCTTCGAGCACCAGGATTTCGTCGCACTCGTCATACAGTTTGCTCAGCATAGCGGTGGGCAGGGGGTACTGGGTGATTTTCACCACCGGGTAGGGGCATTTGCCGCCGGGGAAATTCTCCAGCAAGTAGTTGTAAGCGATGCCCGTAGTGACGATACCGCGGCTCTTGTCGGTGCCGGGGATATACTGGTTGTAACCGCTGGTCTCGGAGCATTCCACAAACTTAGGCTGCTTGTCGATGAGGTCCCGGTACAGCACCTTGGCATTGGCGGGCAGCAGCACGAAAGTCTTGGGGTCAGTGGGATAGTTGATGGGATTCTGGGGCAGGGGTTCGCGGCGCTCGACACCGGCGCGGCTGTGGGCCAGACGGGTGGGGATGCGCATCAGGATGGGGGTACCCATCTTCTCGCTCAGTTCATAGCCAAAGAAGACCATGTCGTAGGCTTCCTGCTGATTGCTGGGCTCCAGCATGGGAATCATGGCCCAGTGGCCATAGAAACGGCTGTCCTGCTCGTCCTGCGAGGAGAACATGCTGGGGTCGTCGGCCACCACGATGATGACACCCTTGGTGCCGATGATGGCGGCATTCATAAAGGGGTCGCCGCACACATTCAGACCCACATGCTTCATGCAGGTCATGGCACGCTTGCCGGCATATGCCACACCGATGGAGGCCTCCAATGCGGTCTTCTCGTTGGCGCACCAGTTGGCGCGTACGCCCTTCTGAGCTGCCTCTTTAGATTTGATTACATATTCTGTGATTTGCGTGGAGGGGGTGCCGGGATAACTGTTGATGGCACTGCCGCCCGCATCAATAAAAGCTTGCGCGATTGCTTCGTCGCCTAAAAGGAGTAACTTCGACATATCCAATATTTTATATATTAATAATTTACAATGTTGATTTTGCAAAAATAAAGAAAATAATCGACATAGACAAATTTATTTTCCCGCGATGCTGCCAAGCCACTGAACCAAAGCTTCCAAAACTCTGTCGTCCGGCGCCTGTTCGGGGTTGACGTATTCTTCCACAGCCCCCGTCTCACACTGCTGCCCCAAATGGTTCAGCCCTTTCATCAGCATCGTCTGGCACGGCACACCATTCTCCTTACACACCTGCGCAATAGCCGGCAGATTGACTCCGGGAAGCACCTGGCAGTCCTTCTCCCCGCCGATAGCCAGCAGCGGGCAACCCATCTTGGCGATATACTCGGCCGGGTCGAGCCTCAAAAACGTCCACATCCAAGGTGTGGCCATGGACAATGCCCAGCCGTAGCACTCTGTGTTGGTCAGCCCCACGACCCGTTTCTGCTCTTTGGTCAAGCCCGCGCCATGCTTCTTAAACAGCGGGCGGAAGGCAAGATTCAGCGTTTTCACCGTATCGGCCCCGGCGTCCAGTCTTATCGTGTCGCACACAGCAAAGAGGTCGCTCATGCAGGCCAGCCGCCGGGCCACAAGGCTGTCGGCCACTCCCCGCAGGGCGAAAATCACGCCGTTCTGCTGCAGCAGTGTTCTCCGGCCGTCCATGCCGGCGCCTCCCAGCATAGCCACTCCCGCCACGGGGTTGGGACTGTCACGCCGCCCGGCGCTGGCGATGGCTGCCACCGTGGCCCCCTCGCTGTGCCCGAAAAGGAAGATGCGCTTGGGGTCGATGCCCAAACCAGAAGCCTGCGACTGCAGATACTCCACCTGATGCTCCACGTCGGAGGCAAAGTCGAGCGTGGTGGCATGAACCATATCGCCCGTCGAGCCCCCTACGCCGCGGTCGTCGCACCGCAGCACAGCATAGCCCCGTGCCGAGAGGTACTCGGCTATCACCTTAAAAGGCTTATGCCCCATCAGCTCCTCGTCGCGGTTCTGCGCGCCGGAGCCAGTGATGAGAATCACCGCCGGCACTTTGCCTTCCACTCCCGTGGGCATGGTCAGTGTGCCTGCCAGCACCATGGTGTCGCGGCCACCGTCCTGCACAATCGGCAGTATCACTTCCCGTTCCGTAAAACCCTGCGCCTTCAGCCCGCCATAATGAAACATACCCCCCGGCCCCTCTAAAGAGGGGAGGAGCAGCAAGGCAAGAACCAACAGCCAGCCTAATCTCTCCATCGTATGGTCTCTATCAAATGGTTAATATCTTCCTGTATATATTCCAGCACCGGGGCCAGCGAATCGTTGTTCGGGGTGCAGTCGATATACAAAGCCCCCCGCACGAAATGCCGGTTGCTGTCCGTGGCCCAAAACTGATAGGTGCTGGCCACGTTCTGCCCTTTCAGGTGGTATGTGGTGCCGGACACCCTGTGCGGGCGGTCCACAAAGCGGTTCTCGTCGATGCCCGACGAGAAAGAGAAATGCCCTTCCACAAACTTATACGACGTGTCCACCTGCGCCCGAAGGTCGCGCATATCCCTCAGCCTTTTGTAGGTCATGAACACATACCCTTTGTGCTGGGGATAGGTAATTGTGAACCACTTCTCGCCCGGCACATCTTTCTTCCATTCCACACTGGCCATGCCGCTCTTCTCGAAAGTGAAGGGCAGCGCCGCCGTGTCGCACACCGAATAGCTGTGCGGGGGCAAATCTATACGCAAATAGGCCTGTGGCTTGGGCGACTCGCCGCTGTCGCCACATGCCGCCACCACCGCCATCCCAAGGCAGCAGACCATCCATTTCAGGCGGTTCACCGCCGCCGGCACTAACATTGTCTTTTTTATCATATTTTTTCTGTCCTTAATTATCCGCAGGGACTCTCTGGCTCCGCAATCACCGCAGCACAAAATGCTGTCGGCACTGGCCGCAGTGCATCAGCAGCAGTCCCACATCAAACATGTCGATACTCACATTATATTTTTCGTTCCCCTGCTGCGCACGCCACCGCAGTTCGCGGGCGTGGTTTCGGTGCGGCCGGCACACCACCTTCACTGTCTCCAACCCGTCGTCAGCGGGCCGTCCGCCGCCGACGGCATGCTGTAACACCGCCTCGTCCTCGTCGTAGCACACCACACTGAGACCATAATGGTCGCGCAGCTTATACACCAGCTCGTGATACGCCCTGTCCCTTCGCGGGGCTGCGGCCACCATAGCCGCCTGCTCCTCGGTCAGCCCCTCGCCCATCCTGGCCCTCAACTCCTTCCCCACACTGGCAAAAAGCACCTTACGGTACATCTCAAACACAAACGGCGAGTGTACTCCATACTGCGTGTCTGCCACAATCCAATACTTCAATCGTGTCATATTCGGACTGCAAAGATACAACTTTTTTTCGAAAGCGCGGGATTTAAAGGTCCACTGCTGACAAAAGGCAAACACAACCGCACACTCGCACCTTTACACACCGCACACACTCAACTAAACCTGCCATATCAAAATAAATTTGTATCTTTGCACAAGAAAAAAAACACTTCATTATGGATAACAACTTGAAAAAGAAGATTGACGACCTTGTGGCCGAAATCTCCACCATCACCGACCTCACCCACAAAGTCTCCATCCTCGAATACATGGAGCAGCAGTCCTCCTACATGCTCTGGCAGCTGCAGGACGAAATCCACATCGACTACGACTCGCAGAACGTCTAACCCCTCCCGGCCGTGAAAAAGACCCTCATTCCCCTCCTCTTCGCGGTCGCGCTGCTCGCCCTCGGCGGCTGCACCGGCGGCTACTCCTTCACCGGCGCCTCCATCCCCGCCGAGGCCAAAACCATCTCCATCACCCAGTTCCCCAACTACGCATCCACCGTCAACCCCCAACTCAGCCAAAAGCTCTACGACGGTCTGCAGCAGATGTTCTCCTCGCAAACCAGCTTGGGAGTCACCTCCGACGACGGCGACCTCCAAATCACGGGCGAAATCACCGACTACACCACCCGCGCCTCCTCCATCGGCAGCGATGACAACGTCGCCACCAACCGCTTCACCATCACCATCAAGGTATCCTTCACCAACCGCTTCAACCCCAAGGCCGACTTTTCACAAAGTTTCTCGCGGTTCAAGGACTATGCCGCCACACGCGACTTCTCCAGCGTCGAGCAGTCCCTCACCGACGAAATCGTCACCGAGCTATGCGAAGACATCTTCAACAAAAGCGTCGTGAACTGGTAACTGGCTGGCTTCTCGCAGTCCTCGCCACCCTCGTCTACCTCCTCACTCTCGAACCCACTGTCAGTTTTTGGGACAGCGGCGAGTTCATCGCCGTGGCCTACCTACTGCAGGTGGGCCATCCCCCCGGAGCCCCCTTCTACCAATTGCTGGCCCACGCCTTCAGCTGGCTCGCCCCCACTCCCGCACAGGTAGCCCTCTGCTGCAACTCCCTCTCCGCCCTTGCCGCCGGACTCACCGTCATGTTCCTCTTCTGGACCATCCGCCTGCTCCCCACAAAGGGCAAGCCCCTGCCCCGCCCTGCCGCCGCCGTAGGGGCGCTCTGCTACCTCTTCTGCGACACCGCCTGGTACTCCGCCGTCGAGAGCGAAGTCTACAGCCTGGCCATGCTCATCGCCTCCGCCATCCTCTGGGCCATGCTGCGCTGGTACCACACCCCCGACCCCCGCTCCGCCCAACGCTGGCTCCTGCTCATAGCCCTGCTCCTCGGCCTCGGCACCTGCACCCACCTCCTCACCCTCCTCACCACCCCCGTACTCTTGCTCCTCCTCGTGCTGAAATGCCGCAAACAGTTCAAAACCACCAAGCCCACGGCCAGCGGCCTCGCACTCCTCACGCTCCATCTGCTCCTCTTCTTCCTCATCGGCCTCTCGCCCTATCTCATTATACCCATCCGGGCCCATGCCGGCACCCCCATCAACGAAGGGCACCCCTCCACCCCAGCCGCATTCAAATCCTACCTCACCCGCGACCAATACGAAAAAGCCCCCCTCTACCCCCGCATGTGGCGCCACCGCCAAAACGACGCCCTCTATGCCGCCGACTGGAGCGGCGGCGACACCACCCTGGCGGGCAACCTGCGCTACTACGGCTCCTACCAGCTCACCTACATGTATCTCCGCTACCTGATGTGGAACTTCAGTGGCCGCTACAACGACCGCCAAGGCTACGGCTCGCCCCAGAACGGCCAATTCATTACAGGCATCCCCCCCATCGACCGCCTTCTGGTCGGCACCGGGGCCCGTCCGCCCGCCAGCCTCCACACCCGCGCCCACAACACCTACTTCCTCCTGCCTCTGCTGCTGGGTCTGCTCGGATTCTACCTCCTCCTCTCCCACCGCCGTGCCTTCTGGAGCGTCTTCACCCTCTTCCTCTTGGGCGGCATCGTCCTCTCCCTCTACCTCAACCACCCCGTCTACGAACCCCGCGAGCGCGACTACGCCTACATCCTCAGCTTCTACGCCTTCTGCATCTTCATCGCCGCTGGCGCCGGATGGCTCATCAGCCGGCTGCGCCGCCTTCTGGTCCGCCTCCGCCTGCGGCCGCGTCCCGCCGCCGCGCTGGCCACGCTGGCCGCTTTCGCCGTCCCGGCCCTCATGGCCTGCCAAAACTGGGACGACCACGACCGCAGCCACCGCTTCGTGGCCCACGACGCAGCCGCCAACATACTCCACTCCTGCGACCGCCACCCCCAGGGCACCGTCCTCTTCACCTACGGCGACAACGACACCTTCCCCCTCTGGTACCTCCGCTTCGTCGAAGGCATCCGCACCGACATCCGCGTCGAAAACATCGGCCTCCTCGGCACAGCCCGCTTCGCCGCCCTCTTCGACGAAAGCCTTGCCCTCGGCCGCCCCATCTACTTCACCCACTACGCCCACGACCACCTCGGCCAATACTACCCCGGCCGTCTGCAGCTGGAAGGCAACGCCTACCGCCTCATGCCCGACCCCTGCGACAGCGTGGCCATAGAGCCCTTCCTCCGCCACCTTGACAGCATGGAGTGGCACCCCGTAGGGCAAGTCTACATCGACGAAACCGGCCGCAAATTCATCGAACAGCATTGGCGCGACATCCTGCTCCTGGCCGAAAACCTCAACGCCCAAGGCCGCACCGCCGACACCCGCCACGCCCTCGACCGCACCCTTGCCCAACTACCCCTCAGCGTCCTGCAGGACGTTGAACTCATCAACCGCATCGGCCAGGCCTACCTCCAGGCCGACGACACCGCCTCCCACCGCCGCGTCGAGGCCCACCTCAGAGCCATCCTCACCGAGCAGCTGGCCTACTACCACACCATGTCCCCCGCCCGCCAGAGAGCCATGCCCTACACCCTCCGCCCCCGCGAAGAACTCTACCTCCGGCTGGGCCAATAGGCCCTTCCTCCCTTACGCTGCCGCTATTTGTCCGCCATTTGTCCGCCATTTCCTTATGCCGCACCCGACCAACAAGCATATAAAAAATGTCCAACGACAGTCATTCGGGCGAACCTGCAGCCATTCAAAACCCGGCCCTCAGCACAATAAAATATCCCAAACCGCGTTACTGGGCTATACTATTCGAAAAAAAACAACACATTAAAAAATCACGCAACATGAAAAAGACATCATTCATTCTGCTGACACTCGCCGCCCTGCTCGTATGCGGGTGCGAGAAAGACCCTGCCGACACCCCCGGCGGCAATTCCTCCGAATCCACCATCGATGTGACCCCCTATCTGGGCACCTACCTCATGACCCGCCACACCGACCTCATCCTCACCGTTGCCACCTTCAACATTCCCATCAACCGCGACCTTGACGTGGAGACCATCACCGTGAAGAAAGACCCCGCACAAGAATACGGCGTCATCATGACCAGCTCGGACGGCATGTACCTCCGCGGCACCGTCGACACCACCGGCCTTCACCTGCAGAACGACACCATCCGCTTCAGCATCGACACCCTCGGGGTGAACGCCTCGTTGATGGCCACACTGTCGCACCCCGTCATTTCAGCCCCTGTCAACGGAGTGATGGACTGGACCAGCACCGCCTCCGGCACTGCCTCGGCCACCGTGCCCATCCTTGGCCAGCTCACCGGAACCATCACGGGCAATATGCACTACCGCACCGCCCTCCGCTAACCGCTCCGGACAGCATAAACAAAAAAGAAGAAAGCAGACTGAAAAGTCTGCTTTCTTTGTTCCGGGTGGGAGGTGGGGCTCGAACCCACGACCTCCAGATCCACAATCTGGCGCTCTAACCAGCTGAACTACGCCCACCGTGTTGATTTGAAAATCGGCTGCAAAATTACTACTTTTTTCTGACATGGCAAAATTTTATTTGAAAAAAAGTTGTATCTTTGCGTTATGATATCTAAGAACAAACTAAAGGAACTCTCTGTATACAAGCAACAAAAGTACTGCGAAAGTGACGGTGTTTTTGTTGTTGAAGGAGTGAAGATGGGGGATGAAGCCCTTGCCGCAAAAGCCCCCATTAAGGTGGTCTGCGCAACAAAATTGTGGCTTGCGCAGCACCCCGAGTTGCCTATAAACGCAGAAATATATGAAGTAGAGGAACTTGCGCTCGCGCGTCTCAGTCACATGCCCACGCCCAACGAAGTATGGATGCTCCTTGACAGGAATCTACGACCCGTAGACAGCAGCCACAACCTCACCTTGGCACTGGACCACCTTCAGGACCCCGGCAACCTGGGCACCATTATCCGCACGGCTGACTGGTTCGGGGTGCGCCACATAGTGTGCAGCCACGGCACCGTGTCGTGCTTCAACCCCAAAGTGGTGCAAAGCACCATGGGCGGCATATTCCGCACACGCATTGACTACACCAACCTCACTGACTACCTTGCCACTTGCGGCAAACCTGTATACGGCGCGTTGCTCGACGGCCGCAACATCTGGGCTGACGACGAACCCCTGCGGCTGCCCTCCGGCGGAGCCGTACTTGTGGTTGGCAACGAAAGCCGGGGCCTGAGTGCCGAAGTGCAGAACACCGTCACCCACCGGGTTGCTATCCCCAACCTGGGCGGCACCGCTGAATCGCTCAATGCCGCCGTGGCCTGCGCCTTGCTTATGGCCGAATTTATGCGGGGAGTATGAACATGCTGTTGTATTCGGGGGTCGCTATTCCACCACCAGTCGCCGCGAAGCCACACCACGGGCAGTGGTGAGCACCACGTGATAGACCCCGGGGGCGAGAGCCTGTGTCGAGAACGTCACCGGACCCTGCCCCACTTTGCGGCTCAATACCTCACGACCCCAGGCATCAAACACAGCCAAGTGACTACCTATGGATTCATAAACGAGACTGACCGTCTGCTGTCTGCCAACGGGATTGGGGTAGAGCAAGAAATCGGCCTCCGAACTGGATTTGACACCCAACCCTCCTTGGCACAAAGCTTTCGAGAAATCGGGTATGCCGTAGCCTCCCAAGCTATCGGGGGCTGAGGCCATGCTGCCCCAGGCGCGCACTGAGTCGCACAGCTGCCGTGGGGTAAGCCCGGGATAGCGCTGCCACAGGCAGGCCATCATGCCCGCCATGATGGGACAAGAGAGGGAGGTGCCATCGGTTCGTTGATATCGCCCGTAGGGGGTGGCGGAGATGACCCGCTGACCCAGGGCGAGCACATCGGGTTTGACTACGCCTGCAGCGGTGGGGCCATGGGAAGAGAAAAAGGTGACAATGCCATTGTCGTCTACCGCGCCCACGGAGAGTACTTCGGGCACATCGGCTGGGACACCCAGATGCTGGGGGTTGGCAAAGCCATCGTTGCCAGCCGAAGTGACTACGAGCATGCCGCGCCCCACGGCGGTGGCAGCCCCGC
This sequence comes from uncultured Bacteroidales bacterium, assembly GCA_947168665.1. GTDB lineage: Bacteria > Bacteroidota > Bacteroidia > Bacteroidales > P3 > Colimorpha. The sequence goes on along the minus strand of CAMVMX010000023.1, from coordinate 10,502 downwards.
GCGATATGATGGCCGTCCGGCCGTCGAGGTCGGAAAGGGTATAGGAGCAAGAGGTGTCATCGAACTCAAAGTAGCCCAGTGAGGAGGAAATAATGTCGGCTCCTAAGCTGTCAAGATATTCGGCGGCGGCCACCCAGCTGTATTCCTCGAGAGGTGTTTCGGTGAAGGTGTTCTCGGTGCGGCACAGCACAAAGGAGGCTAAGGGTGCGGTGCCCACATAGAATCCGGGCATGAGAGTGGCGATGGTCGAGAGGGTGTGGGTGCCATGTGAGTGGAGGGAGAAAACGTTGTTCTCGATAGGCCACACGAAGTCGCGCGTGGCCAGCAGGCGGCCTTCGTCGCGCAGGGTGGCAAAAGTGTTGGCATTGTCTACGCCGGGGAAACCTGTATCGTTCATGCCTATGATGATGCCCTGGCCTTCGTAGCCTTGGGCATGGAGAAACTGTCCGTTCAACTGGCTGATTTGGGTAAAACCGCCTCCATAATACTGGCTGCTAAACGGGGTGGGCGAAGGATTATAAGGGAGACTGAAACCCGTTTCCGAAAGGATGGTGTCGGGCTGAAGGAGGGAGGTGTGGTCGTAGAGTACGACGGAGGCCACAAAAGGAAACTGGCTGAAGGCTTCGGGACCCACAGAGTCGGGCAGATAGACGGCGACTCCGTTGAACCATTTGGACTGGAAAAGGATGCCGATGCCAGCCTGCTTCAGCTGGGAGACATAGCTGGGGGATACCGGGAGGTCGAGACTGTCGAGGGCAATGTTTTGTCGCTGCCGGCGGAGCAGTGCGCGATGGCTGAGATAGGAGGAGGGGTTGTCGAGGGTGTAGGGACTGTGGGCCTTGTCGGCAAAAGAGACCCAGTACTTATAGACCTGTTGCGCATGGAGGACACCGACACCTGCAAGCAGCAACACACACAATGTGATGAGTTTATATTTCATATAGGTTTATTTTGTACCAAATAGACAGCATGACTAACGTGACGAGAGTTCGATGCGTGCCAGAAAGCCGCCACCGGGTGCCAGATGGACATGCATGAGGGTGGCCTCGCCCTCGTCGGTGGTTGTGTTGACAATAGTATTAGCTGCCTTCGGGGCTGCCCCTTTCCAGCCATTGGCAGTGAGGTTGAGACGGGTCACGCTATAGTCGCTGCCTTTGCGGTGGGCATTAACTCCATCGGCATAGAACACGGCTTGGGCCAATTGAAGAGATGGTTGAGACTGGGAATTACCCGTGGGGGAAAACAATTGGGAGATGTCGACCGTGAGGTCGCGCGGAGTCCAGTTGGTGATGCCTCCGATGTACCACGTGTTGCCTTTGCGCCGGGCGGTGACTATGTATTCGCCCACCTTGCCTTGCAGCACAACGGTCTCGTCCCATACGGTGGGCAGACTGGCGACGAAACGGGTGTAGGCGGGTTCTTTGTCATAATTGGTGGGGGAATCGCACAGCATATTGAGGGGTGATTCAAGCACCACATAGAGCGCCAACTGGTGGCAGCGCGTGCCTTGGCTCATGGGTTCGCTCCAGACGGGGGCATAGCAGCCCTTGGCGGCATTGTGCATGGCCCCTTGTGTGTAGTCCATAGGGCCAGCCGTTTGGCGGATAAAAGGAATCTCGACATCGTACTGGACCTGGTTCCATGTGGCGGGAGCCCATTTGAGCTGTTCAAGGCCAGCCACACCTTCGAAGTTGAGGACATTGGGATAGGTGCGGTTGAGTCCGGCGGGCTTGAACGCCCCGTGGAAATCGGCCAGGAGGTGGTATTTGGCACACATGGCGGCGGCCCGGTAGTAGAAATCGGTTACAATCTGGTCGTCGCGGTCCATGAAATCAATCTTGAAACCCTTGATGCCCATCTTGCTATAGTGCTGGCAGACGCGCTCCATGTCGCGGTCGAAAGCATAATAGCCCGCCCATAGAATCAGGCCCACATTGCGCTGCTTGGCATACTGCACCAGCATGGGGAGGTCCAGCTCGGGCACCACTTGGAAGAGGTCGGCCTGGAGGTTTACGGCCCAGCCCTCGTCAAGAATGACATACTCGATGCCATTGCGCGAAGCAAAATCAATGTAGTGCTTATACGTGTCGTTGTTGATTCCGGCAACAAAATCAACCCCGGCGATGTTCCAATTGTTCCACCAGTCCCAAGCCACCTTGCCAGGACGGATCCAGCTGATGTCGGATACACGGCAGGGAGCGGCCAACAGATAACTGAGGTTGTTGTTGGCCAACTGGGCATCGGTGGGGGCAACCATGGCTATGCGCCAAGGCAACTCGTCGCCATCTGCCAGGAGGGCCATGAACTCCTCCCTTTCCTTGACGAGGAGCTGGAGGTTGTTGTGCCCACCCTGCTCGAGGGTTTTGGGATAGGGGGCATGGACGCCTTCGAGCCTCACGTCGGAGGGCGTATCGGGCCGCTGGGCGGCCTGGAGGTAAAGGCCGGGAAAATGCTCAAGGTGGGTCTCGGTAAGGCACATCTTGACACCCCCAGGGCAGTGAACCAGCAACGGGAGGAACGAGAGGCGGTTTCGGTCTAACTGCGAGAGACGGTGGGTCTCGTATAGGTTTTCAAACGAAGAGGAGAATTGCACATCGAACTTATTCGGGTCGTAATTGATCACATAGGGGACTGTGGCATTGTAGTCGCCGGCAAAGTTATATTCCACCTTTTCGAACCGCACGGTACACGCTTTCGCGGTACGGAAGCGGTAGGCTATACCATCATCGTAGGCACGAAAGTCGACGGCAAGACCGTCCTTCAGCTGAAGGGAGAGTTCGTTGCAGTGATTGCGCATTGAGGCCTGGCGGGTGAACGGTGACGGGACTGTCTCGTCGATGGCACGGCTGCTGCTCCGCACAACAGACATATTGCCCGTAACGGTCTTGCCATATTGGCGGTTGAGGCCGATGTGGGAAGGCAGCATGAGGGTGACCCCACGGTAAACAATATCGTAAGTCAGCTCATTGTCGGCAGTGGCCACAATATGGCTCACCAGTTTGCCATCGGGCGACTTGAGCGTAAATTGCTCCTCTTTGGCAACGCCCTGGCCTCCCATAAACAGGAAGAGAACCAATAACAGAATTATTCGTTTCATGGTATTATCGTTTTAATTATTTGACGGAACAGAAAATGGTCGGGAGGCAGACAGGTTATTGTTCATACTGGGGCAGACGAGCCGCCGGGCCGCCAATGCTGACGGGAATAATACGGCACTGACGGCCAAAACGCTGACTATAGAGTTGCGGCACATCGGTCACAAAAGAGTCATACAGGCTGTCGGGCACCAGGTTGATAGTGCAGCCCCCGAAGCCGCCTCCCATGATGCGGGAGCCAGTCACACCCATTTTGCGGGCTTGGTCCACCAGAAAGTCTATCTCCTCACAACTCACTTCATAGTCCTTGCTCAGGCCCTCGTGGGTGAGATACATCTGCCGGCCCACAGTCTCATAGTCATCGCGCTGAAGGGCATCGCTTACGGCCATGACGCGGTCGTACTCGCCCAGCACATATTTTGCCCTGCGGTAATCCTCGTCGCTGAGCGACGGCCTCAAGTCTTCCAGCATCTGCCATGAGCAGTCGCGCAGGGTCGCCACCCCGGCCAGACGAGCCACCCTCTCACAGCTGTTGCGGCGGTCATTATAAGGCGAACCAACCAGCTGGTGTTTGACGCAACTGTCCACCAAGAGCAACCTGTATCCAGCTGGATGCCAGGGAAAATATGCGTACTCACCGCTGCGGCAATCCAGCCTCACCAGGCAGCCTTCTCTGCCATGCAGCGATACGAACTGGTCCATTATGCCACAGTTGATGCCCACATACTTATGCTCAGTGGCCTGACCTGCCAACGCCAGCGTCAGCCTGTCCAAACCACCTTGGAACAACTCGTTGACGGCATTGGCAAAGCAGCACTCGAGGGCAGCCGACGAACTCATGCCCGCGCCCAGCGGCACATCTCCCGCGTAGACGGCATCGAACCCATTCACCGGAACCCCGCGCGCCATCAGCTCCCGCACAATGCCATATACATAGCGGAAATGGATGATGTCGGGGCCTTGCTCATCGTCGAGCGAGAACTCGCATCCTACTTTTAAGTCTGTTGCCCAAAGCCTCACCACTCGGCTGGCAGTGGGTTTAATCAGTGCCGCGATACATTGGCTCACGGCTCCGGGGAATACGAAACCGCCGTTGTAGTCGGTATGTTCCCCAATGAGGTTAATGCGGCCAGGTGCCATCCAGCAGCTGGCACCCGTTGCGGAGCCAAAATGCTGCTCAAACAATTGTCGGAGTTGGGTAGTGTCCATAATTCGCCTATATTTCAGACTGCAAAGATACGAAAAATATTTCACTCCACATTCTTTCGCCACGATAATATCCATCCGTGACGACCCTCGGCAAGTAAAAGATTTATCCAGGCGTACTATTCTACTTGTTTTGTCGTTACTTGATCGTGATACGAAAATATAGAAACATTCTCTTTGACTTTGACGGCACACTTGCCGACACTCGACAAGGCATCATCCGCACCGTACAGGGCACGCTGGAGCACATGGGGCTGCCCCAGGCCGACCCAAAGGCGGTGGCTGCCACCATCGGGCTTCCCCTCACCGAGTGCTTCCTCCGCGCCACAGCCACACCTGCCAATCGGGTGGACGAGGCCGCAGCCATCTACCGTGAGATATTCCCCGACCTCGCCATGGACCACATCTCACTCTTCCCCCATGTGTTGCATACCCTTAGCCAGCTGGAGCAACAGGGCGTGACGATGGCCATCGTGTCCTCCCGCCACCACATGTCGCTCGACCCGCTGGTCACCCAGCTGGGCGTCGTCGACTATATTCCGCTCTCCCGCGTGTATGGCGAAGACGAGGGTCTGCGGCCTAAACCTGCTCCCGACTTGGCTCTGAAAATCCTCCACGACCTTGACCTCAAATCGCAGGACTCACTTGTTGTGGGCGACACCATTTATGACCTCCAAATGGGTGCCGCCGCCGGGTGCGCCACCTGCGGGGTGACCTACGGCAACCAGTCTGCCAGCCAGCTGCTCGCCGCCGCGCCCGACCATCTTATTGACGATATCGCCTCCCTCCTTCGCCTTTGAGGCGCAAAAAGAAAGAGCCAACCTGAGGGGTCGGCTCTTTTTTTTCGAGAACAGGGTCGCGGTTTTTATTTGAAGGCATTTTCGGAAAGGCCTTTGCCGCCGATTTTGAGGTGTTCCATGTAGGAGGGCACGTCGCGCCCCAGATATTTGTCGACGTAGAGTTTGGCCAGGTATTGCCCCAGCATGAAGCCGTGGCCGCGCAGACCGGTGCAGAGTCCCACTTCGGGGTCGATGATGTAGCGGGGTTCGGTGTAGCGGCCGGCCCATACGGCAAGGAATCCCACGTCGCGCAGGTTGGGTATCCACTCGGCAAAGACCTCAGCGACGATTTCAAGAAATTCTTTGCTGTTGTATTTGATGTTCTGGCGGGCTTCGTAGGCGTCGGTGTCGGGGCTGGCGCAGCCGATTATCTGGCCGGTGTGGCCCCACTGCTGCCCGTAGACGGCGCTGAAGCCTTTGTAGTGCCGACGGTCGATAATCATGTCTAACGGGCCTCCGTTGGGTCCCATCATGGGCAGACGGCGGGTGATGAAGGCCTGATGCTTGACGGGGTAGAGGCCGGTGTCGAGGTCGAGCTGGTCAATAAACTTCTCGGCGCCCCAACCCATGGCGTTGACGAAGTGGTGGCAGGTGTATTCTATATACTGCCCTTCGTGGTTGCGCACCAGTGCCACATAGTGGCCACCCACACGCTGTATGTGCAGCAACTCGCAGTCCTCGAAGTAGCGGCCGCCTTTCTGCGTCCCGATCCAGCGGATGTAGTCGATGACGCGGCCAGGGGTTGCCTGCCAGCAGTCGCGGGTGATGAGGGCGTGGCTATAGGTGTCGCGACTGTCGTCCCAAAGGGGCGAAATCTCTTTCTTGAAATCCTTGCGCTCAATCATGTAGGCATCGCTCCAGGCGCGGGAGGCGTCGAGCGACTTGTAGGTAGCCTCGTCGTGGACGAGGTTGACATAGTGGGTGGTGCGGTAGTTGATGTTGCACTCGGTCTGCATCTGTTTGAAGATTTCGTGGTTGTGGACGGCGATGTCGGCGATGTCGGGATTGGAGAATGCGGGACGGCCGCCACCGATGCAGCGCCAGGAGGCACCACGGCTGTAGTTGATCATGACGGGAGACAACCCGGCTTCGGCAAAGTAGCGGAAGAGGGCGCTGCCCGCAATGCCGCCGCCGGCTATGAGCACCTCGACGCTTTCGTGTTTCACACCGTTGGTGGCGGGATAGACGAAAGTCTCGGTGGTACCGGGGGTGTAGAGGTCGGCAAGGGTCACCTGGTTGGAGAGGGGAGCGCGGGGCGTGGCGTCGCCCACCAGCTCGATGCCATAGGTGCGGAGTATCTGCCGGGCGCGGGGTATGCAGCGTTTGCCACGGCAGGGCCCCATGCCCAGGCGGGTGATATGTTTCAGCTCGTCGACAGAGATGGTCTTCCTGTTGCCGATCACACGCAGCACGCGGTCCAGCTTGATGTCCTCGCAATGGCACACATAAGTCTCACCAGCCACTTGATGGAGGGGTTTCAGCTGCAGGGGTGCGGGGTAGTTTTCTTTGACTATGAAGCCCTTGATGTCAGTAAGCGTTCCGCCACACGCCACCACTTTGACGCGGGCAAGATTGGTCTTGTTGGGCTTGCGCACTATCTTCTCGACTATGCCTTCGCCCACCTTGGCCCCGTTGTTGTCGACCAAGAACACTTCTGCCCCCTCAGCCACCTCATACTCAATGGGGAGGAAACAGATGTTTTTCTGCTCATCGTAGCCGAAGATAGCCAGGCCAGGACAGCTGGTGACGCACTGCATGCAGCCGATGCACTTGTCGTAGTCCACGGTGGGGGTGGTACCGGTGGTGGGCTTGGTGATGGCTCCCTGCGGGCAGGAGAAGCTGCAGGGGTTGCAGGCAAAGCCATAGAGGCAATCCAACTGCACAAAAGGTTTCAGTTTCCTGCGCTCGGGGGTGGGGAGATTGGGCGTTTCGAGTATCCGCACAGGGTGCTGCTGCGAGTCGATATACTGTCTTGAGATGTCGAGATAGTCGTCGTAATTAAAGCGGGTGCCAATGGCCTGGGCCACCTCGTATGCCACCTGACGGCCACGCAGCACAGCACTGGTGCCCTCGCCAATGCGGATGGCGTCGCCTGCGCCGTAGGTGTTGAACCCAAACACTTCGCGGCCTTTCACCAGCAACTGGTTGTCGGGTATGAGGCCGGTGCAGATGTTAATGATGTCGATGTCGTCGATAATTTGTTCAGTGCCGGGGATGGCCTTGAAGTTCTCACATTTGGCAATGACGGCACCCGTCACGCCAGTATAGTCGGCATTGGGGATGGCTCGCACCAGCGTGTAGCCCGTCATGATGGGAATGCCCAGCCGCCGCACACGGTTGGCCTGGACGGGGAAACCACCCTCGCGGGGCATGGCCTCAATAATGGCCTTGATGGTGGCGCCAGCCTGCATGCCTTGATAGGAAGTCAGATAGCCGATGTTGCCGGCGCCTACGGTGAGCACCCGTTTGCCCAACAGGGTATGCTCCTGGTTCATCATCTTCTGGAACACTGCGGCAGTGTATACTCCCGGCACATCGTCATTCTCAAACGTGGGCATGAACGGCACTGCGCCGGTGGCCACGACCAAGTGTTCGGCATCAACATACGACACTTCGCCCGTCGCGATATTCTTCACGGCCACACGGCCGCCTTCCAGCAGGTCCCACACCGTGCTGTTCAGCAGTATGCCCTCCTGATTGTCACCGGCCAGGGTCTTGGCAATGTCAAAACCGCGCATACCGCCGAACTTCTTCTCCCGCTCGAAGAAGAAGAACTGGTGGGTCTGCATGTTAAACTGGCCGCCGATGCGGCTATTGTTGTCTATCACCAGGTTAGTGATGCCGAAAGCATTCAGCTGCTCACGGCAGGCCAGACCGGCGGGGCCGGCCCCGATGATGGCCACCTGCGTCTTGTAAATCTTCACCTCGCGAGGCTGATGGTCGCGCATGTCGGGCCACACATCCTCTTTGGCAGTCACAGACTGCACCTCTTTCACACCGTCGACAGGGGTGATGCAGATGCGGCGCACCTGCCCGTCGACCAACATCTCGCATGCGCCGCACTTGCCTATGCCACAATTCAGGCTGCGGTTGCGGCCGTCAATGCTGTGGCTGTGCACGGGATAGCCCGCCTGGTGCAAGGCTGCCGCAATGGTGTAGCCTTTCGGGGCCTGGATTATCTTTCCGTCGTAGAGAAACTCTACCGTCTCGCGTTGCGGGATGTCTAAGATAGGATGTGATTGGATTCTGTACATGGTGATTTAATATTTTTGTTTGTGGGTGCAAAAGTACTTATTTTTTTTGATTCACAAAAATTATTTTACCCCTAAAATCCCCGCCTGTTCCGTACAAGCTAATAATCAACAGCAAACAGCACTATCCTGCGGCCCAAAGCCGCGCCACGTCTTCTTTTCTTTAAAAATCCAGCCCCCCAAAGGCCATTTAATTAAAATAATATTTGTAATTTTGCAGCCCGAAACATGAAACACATCTTCATCATCAACCCCAGCGCCGGGCGCGAAGACTCCACCGCGCTCATAGAGCAACAGGTCGGCCTCTATGCCACCCGCCATACCGATTTCGACCACCTCATCTACACCACCCGCAGCATGGGCGACGCCACCCAATGGGTCGACCAGTGGTGCCGCCAGCACCCCGGCCAGCCCGTCCGTTTCTACGCCTGCGGAGGCGACGGCACCCTCAACGAGGTTGTCAGCGGCGCCGTGGACCACCCGGACTGCCAGGTCTCATGCTTCCCCTGCGGCAGCGGCAACGACTACATCAAATACTACGGCTCCCTCGACGACTTCACCCATCTCGACCGCCTCATCGAGGGCATCCCCCACCCCGTTGACGTGATGAAAATCGACTACCCCGCCGACGACGGCAGCACCGCCACCCGCTACAGCATCAACATCTGCAACTTCGGATTCGACGCCATGGTCTGCAAAACCGGCAACGACATCCGACGCACCCCCATCATCGGTGGCCGCCACTCCTACACCACCGGCATCATCCGCAGCCTCTTCACCTCCCGCAGCAACTACGTCCGCATGTCCGTCGACGGCCAGCCCTTCTTCGATGGCCACATGCTCCTCTGCACCCTCGGCAACGGCCGCTACAACGGCGGCAAATACATGTGCGCTCCCCTCTCCCTCAACGACGACGGCCTGCTCGAGGTCAACCTCTTCCGCCGCATGTCGCTGGCCCGTTTCGCCAGCCTCGTGGGCGACTACAGCCGCGGCACCCACATCCACCGCCCCGACGCCCAACGCCTCATGCTCTACCGCCAAGCCACCACCGCCACCATCGAAAGCCACAAACCCTTCTGGCTCGTCATCGACGGCGAGATGCTCCACGCCTCCCGCTACCAAGTCCAGAATCTCCGCCACGCCGTCACCTTCGTCAGCCCCCGACCGACCGAATCCTCCATTTAGGCACTTATGTGTTATATGGTCAAACACTTTAAACAACAACGCTCATGGAATCCTCAATCCGCCAACCTTTCAACGACGCCCAGATAGAACTGCTGAAAGCTATGTCCTACTTGGAAACTGAACAAGACCTAAAGGAACTGAAATTCGATCTCTCCAAATTCTTTGCCGACCGAGCCGACCGGGAAATGGACAGCCTTTGGGACGAGGGAAAAGTAAACGACACCGTTCTCGAGCAGTGGAGCCACGAACACATGCGCACCCCTTACAACACCCACTGAACATGAGGCACATAGTTCTCGACACTAATTGCCTCCTGCGGATGATTCCACAGCCAGTACCGCCCCACATGGGAAGCCTTTCTCAATGGCAAATACATTCTTTGTGTCAGCAACGAGATTATCAACGAATATACTGAAATATTGACTGAGAAAGTCAGCTCTACTTTTGCCGACAATATCGTGAGAGCCATCCTACGCAATCCTAACGTCCGCTTGTACGACCCCCAATACCACTTCCACCTCATAACCCAAGATCCCGACGACAATAAATTTGTAGACTGCGCCATTATCGCCAACGCCGACTACATTGTGAGTGAAGACACCCATTTCAACATCCTAAAAACCATCCCGTTCACATCAGTTAAGGTCCTCACTTTAGACCTATTTTTACTTGACACCCTCCAATAAGATTATTTTCCCGTAAAAGACTGATGCGGGCGGCTTTAGCCGCCCGCATCTATTTGCTGTGGGATTGCAAATCCCGTTCTCAACTGTGGCGGATTGCAAATCCGCCACAACAGGTTAAATCCGCCATAACGGGTCTGGATTGCAAATCCAGACCAACGGCACGGTGTCGAACATCCGCCAGGTCGGGTGTGGGATTGCAAATCCGCCACAACGGAAGTTCTTTAATTGCTATTCCTAGCC
>CAMVMX010000022.1 GCA_947168665.1 uncultured Bacteroidales bacterium | reverse complement strand
GACGGCCGCCTCGTCTTCCGCCCCGGCGGCCACGGCGCCCTCATCGAAAACCTCAACGAACAGCGCGCCGACATCATCTTTGTCAAAAACATCGACAACGTAGTGCCCGACTGGATGAAACACACCACCGTCATCTACAAAAAAGTGCTGGCCGGCCTGCTGCTCCAACTACAGCAGCAATGCTTCGACCACCTCCGCACCCTCGACCGCGGAGCGGCCCCCGGCCAACTCGCCGCCATCGAAAAATTCATCCAGACCGACCTCCACCTCGAACTGCCCGACGGCTACGCCACCCTCCCGCCCGAACAGCAAGCCCAGCGGCTCCACGCCCTCCTCAACCGCCCCATGCGCGTCTGCGGCATGGTACGCAACCAGGGCGAACCCGGCGGCGGCCCCTTCTTCACCCGCAACACACATGGCGTCAAAAGCCTGCAAATAGTGGAGACCGCCCAAATCAACCGCGGCAATCCCCAGCAGGAAGCCATCCTTGCCAGCTCCACACACTTCAACCCTGTTGACCTCGTCTGCTCCACCAAAAACTACAAAGGACGCTACTTCGACCTCCGCCAATACATCGACCCCGCCACCGGATTCATCAGCAAGAAGAGCAAAGGAGCCACCGTGCTCAAATCGCAGGAACTCCCCGGCCTCTGGAACGGAGCAATGGCCAACTGGACAACCCTCTTTGTCGAAGTGCCTCTGGCCACCTTCAACCCCGTCAAAACCGTCAACGACCTGCTCCGCAAAGAGCATCTCGAAGCCTGACACTCGACAACGCAAACCCACAGCCGGCCCGCCACCAATGCAGACCGGCTTTTTTCGTGCGCCCCCATCGCCCCGCCGCCTGGCCTTCCTCCGCTCGGCCGCCGTCCCCTGCCGGGTCAAGACGTCCAGTTTTCTCGGTCGGACGGCCTTGAAATGAGGTTTGAATGAGGTAGAAATGGGGCAGAACGAGCGAGGTTGGATACAACCCGCCCGGACTGCGGCTCCGAAGGGCGCGGCTGGCCGCCCCAATGCTTCCCGCCGCGATGAGAACAACTGCACTGCAGACACATACAACCATCCAAGGCATTCGTAAAGGCAATCCGGGGCGAGGACCTTGCAAAACAAACACCCCTCAAAGTGAGGGGTGTATACCAACGTATGCACAAAAAACAAAAACGACTTCACGTAGATATAAATCCTGACAGGCAATGACATCCTGTGGGACGGGGAACCCGGCTGGTCAGAACCGTCCGTGGGCGCCGCCGCCGCCGAAGCTGCCGCCGCCAAACCCGCCGAAGCCACCGAAGCCGCCAGAGCCCCCTCCCCACGACGAGCCGCCGCCGGGGAAGAACACGCCGCCCCAGTAGGGCCGGGAGCGGCGGCCTGTGCCACCCGAAAAATGGTCGCCAGGGTCGTCCTTGTGGTGCTTCTTGTCATACTGGTGGGCCAGCACCAGCACCACGACCAGGATGAGCATGAAGCCCAGGAAGAACCAAAGGGCGCTCCGCTCCTCCTTCTGGTAGGCGGCATAGCTGTATTCGCCCCTGCACACGGGTTCTATCACGTCCAATGCCTGGACGAGGGCTGTGTAGTAGTCGCCGTCGCCGAGGGGTCCGATCATCTGGTCGTCAATGATATGCTTGCAGAATGCGTCGGGCAGGGCCCCTTCGAGGCCATAGCCGGGCACGAGCGCCACATCGCCATAGGGTTCCTCTTCGGTTTTGGACTTGATGAGAATCACAAGGCCGTTTTTGAGGTCTTTCTGGCCTACGCCCCAGGTGGTGCCGATACGGGTGCCGAGTTCCATAATCTCGCAGCCGTGGAGCGAGGGGGTGATGAGGACCAGAATCTGGTTCGAGGTGCTGTCGTCGAAGGCTACCAGACGGCGTTCCAGGCTTTCGCGCTGGGCGGGGTCGAGCATGCCTGAGTAGTCGTTGACCAGCCGGTTGGTGGGTTCGGGACACCACAAATCCTGTGCCGGCGCGAAGAGTGCCGACAGCAGGAATAGGAGAAAGAGGAGTTTCTTCATCCGTGTCAGAAGTCAAACTTCACCTCGACGGGGTTCTCGCTGCCTTCGGGGGCAGTGAAATAGCCCTTTTTGTCAAAACCGCAGATGCCGGCGATGATGTTGTTGGGGAAGCGGCGCAGCATCTTGTTGTAGGCGTTGACGGCATCGTTGAACCGGCCGCGCTCGGTGGCGATGCGGTTCTCGGTGCCTTCGAGTTGCACCTGCAGGTCGCGGAAGCCTTGTGTGGCGGTGAGTTCGGGGTAGCGTTCCACCACGACGTTGATAGAGCGGGTGAGGGCGCTGGACAGGGCATCCTGCGCTTTCTGGAACTGGGCCACATTAGCCTCGGTGAGGTTGTTGGCATCGACCTGGACCGAGCCGGCCTTGGCGCGGGCCTCGATCACTTCGGTGAGGGTGCCTTTCTCGTAGTTGGCAGCCCCCTGAACGGTGGCCACGAGCTGCGGGATGAGGTCGGCCCTGCGCTTGTAGGCGTTTTCCACTTGTCCCCAAGCTTGGGATACGTTCTCTTCGGTGTTTACCAGTTTGTTGTTGATGCCCACACCCCAAAGGAAGCAGACAGCCAGCAGGCCTACGATGGCCAGGATTACAATAGAGGTTCTCTTCATAGGGTTAAAAATTTATCATACTTTCATGTTCCGCCTTTCGGGCGGCATTGATTCGAAATGCAAAGATAGTGTTTTTTTTGCATATAACAACTGTTTGTGAAAAAAAAGACTGTAACTGAAAAAAAAGTTGCGTATGTCAGAATATCTTCGTAATTTTGCAGAATCTTTCAGTAACGCCATAATGGGCGTTATGCACATTTAATCAAGAAGTTAAACAATAAAAAATTATACAACTATGGGTATCAATGCCAATAAAAAAGTAAAAAGAGCTAAAGTTAGAATCAACGGCAACAAGAACTCCACCAACAACTGGGGTATTAACGCTGCTGGTTGGAACGCTGTTCACAAAGCCGTTATCAACGCTGAATAAACAGTCCTGTCAACACCCTTGCACGCTTCGGCGTGCTGTTAAGTGCTTCGGGTGGTTAAAAGAGTCGCGGATGCGGCTCTTTTCTTTTTTGCGCTTATCCGGGGGACGGGATGAAAGCATGCGGGGATGCCCTGCCTGAAGAGGGCGTCCCCGCATGGTGAAAAAGGCAGCCTGTCCGCTATTGGACTATCAGTTTTTGGACTGTGCTGAATGACGGACCTGCGATGCGGACAAAATAGAATCCCGCAGGCAGGGGGCTGATGTCGAGTGTCAAGTTGCTGTCGGCCCCGGACATGGTGTGGCGCATTACTGCCCGCCCGGTGATGTCGACCACATCGACGGTGAGTTGCTGGTCGATGCCACTGAGGGAAAGGGTTACCTGATGGGTGGCCGGGTTGGGGTGGAGCATCACTGAGACAGCGGCACCCGTCTGTCCGATACCTTGGCTGGCAACGGTGAATGTGCCACGCTCGCTGTAGGTACTGAGGACGGACTCGCTGCACTGCGCCCTGATATAGAAGTCGTAGGTTTCGCCCGGGGTGAGACCCGTGAGGCGGTAGCGCTCATTGGTGATGCCTGTAATGACGGTGCCACTGCCGATATCGAAGTGTTCCAAACCATAACTCAATTCATAATTGCCCACGGAGCTGTGCCATGTGAGCAGCACAATGCCTGAATCGGGGTCGAGGACATAGCTTTCGGGTTGTGTGACAGGCTCGCATCTGACAGTGGTGAAGGCGATGAGGGTGTCGCACCATTCGCCGGGCATTCCGTCACAAAGAGAGCGGATACGGGCGTTGTAGGTGACATCGGGGTAGAGGCCGGAGATGGTGAAGGGGCTTTGGGTGACGGTGAACGAGTTGTTGTAGAAGGTGTTGAAGACGTTTATCTCCCAAGTGCCTGAGTCGGCAGTCCAGTTAAAGGTGGCGGAGGAGAAGTCGGTGGCGGCCAGTTCGAAATCGGTGGGGGCAGGGCAGTTCTCGGTGGCGGTGATTACTTCGCATGTGGTCCAGTGGGATGTGATGCCACTGTTGCAATGGTTGCGGAGGCCGATGACGTATGAAGTGTTGGGCTGAAGGCCTTCGAAAGTGTGGCTTTCGCCGCTGACGGTGACGCCGTTGACGTTGTCGCTCCATGGCTGATCGGTGATGTAGGCCTCAACGCTGCCGCTGGCACTGAAGTTGACGGTGATACTGTTGTCGGTCTCGGAAACGCGGGTGATGACGGGGGCTTGGCAGTCGGCACTGGCCACCACGCTGATTTGCAGACTGTCGACAAAGGCGTAGTAGCGCCAGTTGGAGCAATAGTTGATGGTCAGGAAACGGGTGTTGGCGGGGAAATCGGCCTTGAAAAGTTTCCATACAATGCCGTTGGTTGTCAGCGTATCGGTCCAGATGAAGTCGTCGGGGCTGTTGCCGGATACGGAGTAGCCCACTCTGAGTTTTTCCTGGCCGTACATGCGGTCGCTGTAGCGGAAACGGAAAGTGAGACTGTCGACGGAGTGAAGGAGGGGCGAAATGAGGTATTGGTTGTAGTTGGAGGAGCGCTCGTTGGAGCAGAACCGGAAACTGGCTGTGCCGTCGTAGGCCATGTCGGTACTGTGTATCATGGTGTTGGTGTTGCCCTCGGCACTGAGCATGGTGAAGCAGGCTGCCGGGGCTTCAGGGGATTCAAAGCTTTCGCTGATGGGACTGCCCGCCACCACATTGTAGGCATTGCAGAGGGTGGTGAAGTAAACCGGGGAGCTGGACGGCGAGCGGGAACCCTCGGCGCAGAATCCTTGAACGAGAAGCTCATAGCGGGTGCCCGGGGCAAGGCCGGTGAGGTTGGCCGTGGTGGCGCTGACATTGGTGGTTTGCCAGGTGGTCGAACCCTCAGCGCGGTATCTCACGTCAAAGCTCAGGGCCGTGCCAGTCCACGACACGGTGGCGGCGGAGGGAGAGGTGACATCGACTTGCACATTGCGGGGACGGCGACAAGGAGAGTCCTCAACGCAGGAGGTGAAGAGTTCGTAGCCGGAGGCTGTGGAATTGCTGTTGGAAACGAACTGGATGGTCATAGCGCCCGATTCGGACACGAGGACCGCATCGAGCGATTCGGGGCCATAGGTGGCACCCATTTCGTAGAGCAGCTCGCCCGAAGTGCCTTCACCCTCGTAGATACGGAGGGTGTCACCGCCCCATGGATTGAGTTCGACTGTGCCGGAGTTGATTCTGACGGAGAGGGTGGCATCGCTGGGACGGATGATGAGCAGGGAGTTGCAATTATTGGAATATTCCCACTGGGGACCTCCATTGTCGTAGACAACCAGACCACAGCCCGTCACAGTGTCGCTGCCGATGGCGTCCATGATGATGGTGCCGGCGGCGAAATCGACGGAGCGCCAGGCACTCTCACCCAAGTCGCAAACGGCACGGACATAAACCGTGTATTTGCCTCCGGACACCATTGGCGGGAAGGAATAGGAGGTGGTGGACACGGTGGCAGTATTGAGCATGGAGGCCTGCGGGGTGCCGATGGTATCCCATGCCACCTGCCACTGGACTGCCGGACTGGGGTCATTCCACGTAAGGGTGATATTGGCGGCGTTGTCGAGGTTGTGCAGGGTCATATTCTCGACCGGCAGACATCCTACTGCTTCTAAAACGGATATTTCGTCAATAAGGGTTGCTTCGGACTGAGTGGCCGAATGAGCCAGCACAATACGGTTGCCCGAACCCTCATATCCGCTGAAATCATAGCGGAACCACGTGTAGTGGCTAAGCGACTGCGCAGGGTCGATGAGGGTGTCCAGCCATTCGACAAAGGTACCATCGTCGTCGGTAACGCCCACCATGACTCCTTCACCTTGACCATACGAGGCCATCATGGCTTTGAAGTTTATCTCCAATTGGTTGACGGGATATTGGAAAACGGGAAGCTCTGCACCGGCCACGGCCACAGACGGCTGCCAAAAGAGACCGCCATAGCGGTGGTCGATGATGCGGCGGTTATAGCTCCAACAGGGAGGCATGGTGCCTACAGGGTAGCTGTCGAAGTTCTCGGTGTAAGGAATATGGACACTGCCGCAGTCGGTGACGGCCGAAACTTGGTTCCAAAGGGTGTCGCCCTGGCACACAGCTCCCACGCGCACGTCGTAACGTGTGGCTGGGCTGAGTGACGAGATGGTGTACTGTAACAGATGAGTGGCGCCGTCGGTGATGAAAGAGGACGACGAGGAAGGTTTGTACTGGACAACATAGCCGGAGTCGGGAGTCCCGTCGTTAATCCAAAGCAATGCGAGACTGGTGGAATCGGACTCGACATCTACCACCATGGGCTCAGTGCAACTCGGCACTTGGCAGGCGGTGATGAGACGGATGTCGGCAGCAAATTGCAAAGCATTAGCACTGAATGGAGAAGAGGGGCTTGCCATCGAAATGGGGCCGAAGTTGCTCCATGTGACGGTGGCGTTGTAGGCGGTGGGGTGGTAGTACCACGATGTGGGGTTGAGGAAAAAGTGGCTCCCACTATGATTGACAGCCACCGCAAGGTTGCGCGAAGTGTCATAAACAAAGGGAGTGGCAAACCGGATGACCCTCCACTCGGCCTGTGATGGCTGCATGACATAATTGGTGACCATGGGCGTGAGAGAGTCAGCTGCAACGTAATTGTCAAGGGCCAAAGCATTGAGCGAGGTGTTGCCCATATACAAACTGAAATCCAACGGCTCAGTCACACCCGAAGAGGTGCGGTAGGCTATGCCCCAGATGGTATCGGTTGCGGGCAACTCGTCGCGCAAATAGAGGGTTTGGGAATAGGAGTTGGTCATATTGGTATTGACGAAGAAGGCGGAGCTGCTCAGCGTTCCGTCGCCCGCCACCTCGCTGCAGGAGTTAGTCATGAAGTCAAACGACACATAATTGGCAGTGTCCAAGTTTTCGCCCAGTTGGCAGAGGTTCCTTACCTGGACGGTGTAGCTGTGGCTGGGCTGAAGGCCAGTGAAGACGGCGCTATTGTCGAACACCACTGTGTCGACGATTGGGGTTGAGGGGTTCAGCTGGTCGTAGAGTGTCAGCCAGGCACCTGTCGACGGGTTGCCATTGAGGAAATCGTACTGCCAGCTCACCATAGCAGCCGTGTAGTGGACATTGCCAAGCCGCACGTCGGACACGGGAGCACATGTCATGGCAGTGGTGAATGGCGCCGAACCGCGGTATTCCGAACTGTCGTCGGTGCAAGCCGTGCGGATCCAGGCATAATAGGTAGTGGCCTGATCCAGGCCACGCAACACAACCGTGGTATCGGTCACAAAAGTGTAGAATGTCGAGTTGAACACGTTGTTCTCCGGCGAGTAGTAGACATAATATCCCGTGGCGCTGCCGGCGACGGAGGCCCAGGAGAGGGCGGCGCTGCGCGAGCCCACACTGTCTACTACGACATAGTCCGGGCGGTGGCAGCCGTTGTCATAGGTGACGCTTAAATCGTCAACAAAGCCATTCCCGAAAAGGAAATCATCGCCCTTGAAGAAGAAGGCCACATAATAGGAGGCCATAGAGTCGAGCAGCGAAGTGTTGAACTCATAATCGTGCCATTGACCATCCATGTTCCGGATGTCCACCATCGGAATGAAGGTGGACGTGTCGCTCAAATCGGTCATCACACCCACACGCAGGCGGGAATTGAAAAGATTGAAAGTCCCGATGGTTATCCCGTTCTCAATCTGTGCACGGAAGGCAACATTGATTCTGTTGCCGGGGACTGGCACCAATGGAGTTGCCACCACGTTCCAGCCCGAGGCACCGAAAAAGAGGGAGAGGGAGTCGGAAAAAGCAGCCTCGTCATACACTTTTGGAGCGTCGCTGAATGTGATGATGGGGATCCAGCAGTTGGGCAGTTCGCCCAGCACCTCGCCATCAAAAGTATTGTAGTATGGCAACCGCAACGGGGGGCATGTGGTGCGGACAGTGGCGGCGATAAGTTCCGAACTATCGGAAGTAGAGCATACCGCCCGGACTCCAATCGTGTAATCGGTGTTCAACGACAACCCGGAAATATTGACAGAGGGGGTATTGACAGCCGCATAGAACGAGCCGTCCAGATAGACATGCCACAGCGATTCCGTACCCAGCGGGGTCCACGACACTGCCACGCTGGTGCTGTCGGGCTGGCACACCAGACTGAGGGGACGGACACAACTGGGGCACGCCGGCATGGCCATCGCCACAATAGTTCCGGACGAAATATCGCCCGCATAGGCTTCCGGCAGAATGACACTACCGTCGCCATTGACGATGGAAAAAGAAATCTCATAGTCGAGCGGACCAGAAATCCAGACAAAACGCATGGTGTCGCCCGAACAAACGGGGACATCATACTGTCCCTCATAGCCCGAAGCGAGGGAAACACTGCCTCGCAGTACCGTGTCCTGCCACACTTGCAGCACACCTCCGTTCCATCCATCGCCAATCATGTCACCACAATAGACGGTTACAAAACAGGTAGTCTCGCCGGGAGGGCATTGCGCCTTCCCAGTCCCGCCAAAAAGCACCAATGCCACCAAGAGTGACATCGTGCGGAAAAAATGTTTCATATTCTATACTTTTTATTGTTAATTCTCAAACTTATATACCACTTTTGTAGGGGCTTGCGGGCAGCGTTGTCATGGAGAGCCCGCTGCCTGTTGCAAGCCAATTTGCTTTTTAGGTGCAACTATGACCGCAAAAATATCAACCCCACCACCACATTCCCCACGCTCACACATTCCTATACCCCCTCTCTTTTTACAATGCAAAGATACGCTATTATTTCAACATGACAATAAAAAAAGAAAGAAATTGCCATGGATGTGGGTGGGGGGGGGTAAATATACTGATTAATAACATATTATGAGAATATTCTATAAATCGCCCCAATGGCGTAACACCGCATAAACTGTAGGTGCAGTGTGGTGATTATAATAAAACGGGATGTATCCCGACAGGGACGCGACATAGCTACTCTTCTCTCCTATCCTGAAGCTACGCATCAATAAAACGGAGCCGGGATGACAGCATCCCGGCTCCATTTGATCTTGTATTGTAGAGGTGTGTGAATGTGTTAATGTGTCAGTCCTATGACCGCACCAGTCACTCCCACATTCACAATCTAATCATTTCACCACAAGTTTGTGGACGGAGTTGACGCTCTCGCCGACAATGTGCACAAAGTAGGCACCTCCGCTCAAGTCAGACACATCCATCAGTTTGGTGCAGTCGGCTGAGCAGTCGAGCGATTCATGAGCAACCACGCGTCCGTTCATGTCCACCACCCGCACCTCGACGCGGCCCTCAACGCCCTTGATGGCGATGCTGACCCGATTCTGCGCAGGATTGGGATAGATGGAACACTCATATCCCTGGCCGGCATCGACAATGCCCAGTTCCTCGCCTGTGGTGACGGTCACCTCATTGCTGGTCCAGTCGCTGTTCCAGTTAAGGCCACACAGTGCGCGAACACGGAAACCGTATGTAAAGTTGGGAACCAGGTTGTAGATGATGATGTGCGTGTCGGGGCTGAACACAGTGTTGATCACCTCGCTCTCGGTATAGCCCGCACGGCCATACTGCACCTCCCAATAAGTGTTGTGGTCGCCAGCCACCCAAGTCAACTTCACGGCGTTGCCGATAGCCTCGGCACGCACACCACCCACTGCTCCGCAGAAATAAGTGGCGAAATCAACCGGCTCGCTCCACTCACCGACAAATGCATGGTCGGGGCCGCAGAGGGTGCGCACCGCGCAGTGGTAACGCTCGCCGGCCGTGAGCCCTTTGACAAGGTAAGAGGGTTGACGGGTTCTCCATGTTTGGTCGAAACCGTTGTTGAACACGCGCACCTCCCAAAGGTTGTCGCCCTCGGCGGGAGTCCACGACACCGTGGCACGGCTGTTGGTAATGTCCTCGACCACAACATCACGCGGCACATTGCAGACGTAATCGGTCATGGCAGACGTCTGCGACCAAGGCGAAACACCCAGACTGTCAGCCATACAGTTCTGACGCACGCGGAAAAGATAGTCAGTCGAATGGTCCAAGCCCTCCACTGTGTAAGTATAACCCTCTACATCAACGGGCACCGACCAAACCGTGTCGGCTGTCCTACGCCAGCTCACCTGGGCATTGCGACTGTCGGACAGCCAGTGCAGCGACACCGATGTGGCTGAAACAGCCGTCACCTCGGCCACGGGGGCCTCGCAATAGGGCGCGCACGCAAGGAAGGCATAGTCGGGCGACACCGTGTCGGTGTACTGCGAGAAGACCGGCAGACTGCTTGCCTCAAAGGGGTTGATTGGGTTATTGTAGTTGGTCGCGGAGCGGGTCTTTACACAATTGTTTATATGACCGGCAAAACCAAACTGTACACCGTAAGAACCGGTGTTGCCTTGGCGGTTGATGGCCACAATGAGATTGCTGGTGCCGTCGTAGTTATAGACGGAGTCGAGGCGGAAGTATTTCCAGCCCGGACTGTTGTAATTCATGCTGCCGTGGTAAACATGGACGAAAGAACTGTCGAAATGGAAGCCCGTCAGCACCGTGTCCGTAGTCAGGCCGAAGTAGACATCGCAATTGCCGAAACAACCACCCACTTGTGCGTTGGTGGGATTGAAGCCAAAGGCCACAATGCCATCCAGTCCAGCCAGGGTGGAGGCATCCACCAACACCTCACTGTAGGTATAGGGGTTGTACACGTTGGCCGGGGCGTTGTTGGAGAGTGAAGGCCGGACGGTAGCGGCATCATAATTGTAGTAGAACAGAGCATTCACACAGGCGTTGGTGACGAAGGCAGCAATATCGCTCCATTCGCTGCGGCCGCCGGAACCACACAGCGCCCTCACCCTCACCTCGTAGGGCGAGACATTCAGGAGACCTGTAAGGGGCACGCTGTTTGCAGTAGTGGTTACGATTCGCCAACTCCAGCTGCCCTCGGTTCTATAGCTCACCTCATACTCAGGAGCCGAACCTGTCCAGCTGACGATGGCAGACTCATTAGTCACATCGCTCACTGCCAAAGCCTGCGGGCGCGGGCAGCGGGGGGTGCGGTGCACACTCAGCTCATCAATCTTGATGCCATAGCCCGTATTGGCCTTGCCCAGCAGGGCCACTTCGTAATTGGCGCTGCCTGCCGAATTGGGTAGTGTGAAATATTGGCGGGTCCAGGAGGAGATGCTGTTGGTGACAGAGTCGAACACCGTCCACTGCAACGAGCCAGCCGTGCGATAAGAAATATAAAGCTTGTCCTGCATAGCGCCATTGGCCTCCTGAGCCAGATAGAACGTCAACTCAGCATCGTCGGCCAGAGCCGAGAAGTCGAACAGCGGCAACAGCAGGCGGGTCTCGCCCGAGCGGCTGTAATTATACAGCTGCATGATGTGTCCGCCATTATAAGCCCCGGCGGGGTTGCTGGTCGTAGTGGCACTCTCCCACCACAACCTGCCGTCAATGCGCTCCTGGGCCATGCAGATATCCATACCCAACTCGAAATCGGTCTCATAACTCTGCGTGTCGTTCACAACCACTGCCATACAGCGGGTGGAAAACTCGGGCACTTCGACCCAACCACTGCGGGTTGTGCCACAGTTGGTCCGCAGCCAGCCATGGAAACGAGTGGACATGGGAAGACCGTTCAGCACATAGTTCGTGGTGGTGAAGACTACCGAGTCTGTTGCATCGGCCAGACTGTCGCCCACGCCATAGTAAAGCACATAGTTGCCAGCATTGTTGGTGTCATCAAACGTGATGCGGACCGATGTCATCGTAGCATCCGTCACCATCACATTGGTCGGACGTTTGCAGGGGTTGGTGTAATCCAGTTTCAAGTCGTCGATATAGAAGCCGCTGGAGGACTGGTTACCCGTGCGCAGGCAAATGATGCGGCCCTGGCCCGTATAGCCCGAAAGGTCGAACTCAACCAACTGCCATTCGTAATCCTCGCCAGTGAACATCACCGAGTCTACCGGCACAAAAGAGGAGATGTCGTCCATGCTTGTCTGCACACCCACCACAGCCTGATAGCTGTAGTAGGAAGTGTAGGTACCCATCATATAGAACGAGAGGGTCAGCGTGTCAACATCCACACCCATCTCAGGCAGCATCAGCTGGCTGAAATACTCCGTGCCATAAGCCTGGAACGAGAGGGAGTAACCGCTGCGGGCATAATAAGAATAATCATAAACGTAGGGGTAGTAATAGGTGCTGTAGGACGACGTGTAGTTGGTATACCGACCCCAGCAGGTCTCCATGTCCGGGTACATCTGGAGGGCGGTGAAATTGTCGAAGTTCTCTGTCAGCGGCAACGTTCTGTAGGGGGCGCACGAAGTAGTGGCGGTGACAATGCGGTAGGCCACCGTGTCGCCACACAGGCTGCCCAGCCGGAAATCGTAGGTAGTGGCCGGGAGCAGACCCGTCACAATAGCCGTATCCTGAGTGGTGCCGTAGTTGTGCACCATCCATTCATTAGTGCCGGCCACGCGGTATTCCACACTCCATTCACTCTCATACAGACCCGCAACCCACGACAGGGCCACACTGCCGGAATCCACTGCCCCCACCAGCACTGCGGGAGCCACACACGTGGCCTCCGAGCAAGGCGTGACAAAAATCATGTTGTTCACCTGGTTCATCACCGATGAACCATACGACAGTGCATTGAGCGTAACGCTGTCGGCAGGATCCATATTAACGCCATCCGAATAGCCATAGATAGCCCGATTGTCGGTGGTGCTATGTGTGGCACTGCTGAAACTCGACTGGTAAGAACCCGTGTTGTCATCAAAAGTGATGACGATATTGCCATGACCATTGTAAGCGAAAGGCTGGCTGAACTGAATCTCGTTCCAACCATCCACCACGGACACCTCGCCCGAGAAGCGGCGTTTGTCCAACGATTGCGCAATGATGCCTTCCGCCACCGAATTAAATGAGCCTCGGGTCGTTGTGTCGATATAGACATCGATAGTGCGGGTCACATTGGAGCCCGAAACTTTGAAGAACTTGATGCCGAATATCGTATCCATTCCCGCCACCTCAGTGGAGTCATAAATCTGCTGGCTCATAGAATAGTTGTAGTAAGTGTAGTCGGGCACGAAAGCACTCGAACTGGTCGTGTTGGGGTCGCCAATCAAGATCTCGCCACCGGCCAGGCAGGGTGTAAAGACCGTGGTACTCACCACAGCCGAAGTGTCGCTGCTTTCGCAAGTCACCATGACTCCTACTTCGTAATAGGTGTGCTGTTCCAGGCCGGTGATGGTGATGCTCCGGGCGGTATCGGGGGCTGTGAAATAGAGTATGTTGTCATTAGCCGTGTCGGTTGCCGTGATGGTGAAGAAAGCCGGCACAGTGACATCGCTGTAGCTCCAGCTGACATGGGCCGAGCGAGCCGTAACATTGCTGACTTCCAAATTGTAGACATCAGTACACAACGCCAGCGGCACGCAGGAGGTATAAAGCACGAAACCGGGGGAACTGGTATAGCTGGTGACAAGATTGAGTGTCATCGGGCCCACGGCAGAGGTGAGCGTGACATCGTTGACCATGCCGGTGAGGGATGCCAGCAGGTGACCACCCGTGCCAATGCCCTCATACACATTGAGCGTTGCGCTCCCCAAATTGAGCGTCCCGCCCAGCTGGATAGCTTCCGAGCTGTCGCTGGGTATGATTACCAGCGTGCTGTTCGCGCCAGTCACCAGCGGACCTGCCACTCCGCCCATATCGGCTATGGCCATGCCACAAGTGACCAGCGTGTCGCTACCAAAGTTCGGCATATTGTACACATTGGGTTGCACCGTGATGGGCAGCGACCAGTAGCCGTGGTCCGTGCCACAGACTGAACGGACATAGATGTCGTAAACCACGCTGTCCGAAAGGCCCGTCAACACAAACGGGTTGGTGCCCGCCGCCGCGCGGACGGTGTCAAAGTCGGGATTGAAGCCCGCAGGGCCGTAAGCCACCTCCCACGCCGTGGCCTCAGGGCTGCTCCACTGCAGCGTCACCTCATGGGACGCGGTGGCAGTTATTTGCAGCGAATCGACGGCAGGACAGTTGCTGACCTGACGGATGGTTATGTCGTCGACATAGATATAGACGTAAGCCGGATTGTTGGCCACGCGCAACACCACATGCACCGAGTCGGTGCTGGCGATAGAATCAAAGCTGACGGTATAGAGGTCATACACACTCCCCTCCCTCAGCTGCACATTCTCCACAAGGTGGAACACAGCCGTGGCAGAATCGTCCGTGTCGGTGTAGCCCACCTGTATATAGCCACCGTACCCATAAGCCCAGAAGGTGACCTCAAGCTGGTTGGCCGGAAGATACACCCTTGGCGAAATGATAGAATTGGGGCCATAGTCACTATACATATAGAAACAATAGCTCCCCGTATGGGCATTATAGGAGTAAATCTGGGGGTAGGAATAAATATAGCCGTAACTGTTGTATGACGACGACTCCCACAGCGTCCAGCACGCGGGGAAAGCCCCGTTGTCCTCAAACCCCTCACTGAACGGGACAGCCATCTCGCCACAGGGGGTACGGAATGACTGGACCGCCGCAATGGAGGTGTCGTCATCGCCGCAATAGGAGCGGACAAAGAAATTATATACCGTATTGGCCAACAGCTCAGTCAGCAGGAGCGAAGTGTCCGTTGTAAACGTCCACGGCCCATTGGGACTTGAGGCGGTCGAATACTGGTAGTAGTAGCCCAAGGCATCCTGGACCGTTGTCCACGCCAGCTGTGCGCTGTCCGAACTGACAGCCACCTCAATGGTTGACGGGGGAATGCAAGAGGGACAGGCATACGAAGTGCCAAAAGTGCCACTCAGTCCCGAAGCCGAAGTGCAGCTATACAAAACCACCCCCAGCGAATCGGTCACCGTGAAGGAACATTCACTGTCGTACATGCCCGGATTCCACACAAAACTGACCGGACCCGAACAGGCGGGGATGACCATCGTGCTGCTGCCACCCGACACACTGAAGGTGCCACGCAGCACAGTGTCCTGATAAATGTCCAAGCTGGCCCCGTTCCATCCATCGCCATACTGGTCGTAACCCACCACTGTGATAGAGCAGTCGGTCTGGTCCGGATCGCACTGGGCCCATGCCGTTGCCGTCATGGCCACCAGCATTATCATGATTGCAAATAAACGTTTCATATCGTTACTTTCTAATTGGTTGAACAAAAACAAAGACTTACTTCACCACAGCCGTCCGGGTTAGGGCTCCCTCGGCGGTGATGATGCGCAGGTAGTACATACCAGCGGCCATACCCTCGGTCGGGATTGCCACATGGCTGCCGCCATCGTGCGACACAAACACCTTTTCGCCTTTCACGCTGTACATCTCCACGCCCTTCATTCCCTGGCAGTCGACATTCAGCAGCCCTGAAGCGGGATTGGGATACACCTTCACCCCTTCGGCTCCAGCCTCGTCAATGCCAGTCACCGGACGGTTGATTGTAACGGTTACCAAGGCAGTGTCGCGGCCGCAACCGTAACGGTCGGTGACTATAACGCGATACTCAGTGTTCTCAGTGATGAAAGCGGCGGTCTGTTGCCCGTAGGGGTTCTCCAGATTGTCTTCCGGCACCCATCTGAACGTGAAAGGATCCATACCGCTCTCCACATTCACACCCACCTGCGTGCAAAGGTAATCGGCCACAATATTAGTGTCGTGCACCGTCAGCTCGGCGTTGGCGGTCATGACAAAGTGCATCGTGTCGTACACCTTCAGGGCTGGGAACTCGGGGCACACGCTGGTTTCTAAAAACAGCTCGATATTTTTATTCTGCGAGAGGTCGGCCGACGGGAGGCCCGAAAGTTCAAGGTGATGCAGCTGGTTTCTCGAAACATAGAAACTGTTGGTGCCGTCCATCACTATGCCCGAATCGTTGACACACTGGAAGTCGACACCATACACGGCGTTGCCGCCGAAGGTGACGTGCACCCAGCCGTCCTCATAGGCCGACTGGCTGATGTCGAAAGGCACCACCGTGGGGCAGCCCACGCGCACAGTGTCGCGCTGGGCGCGCTCAAACCCCAGCGAGGTGGTGGGGCTGGAGAAACTGCCATACTCCAGAAAAACACCACTGTCGAAACTGTTGTCGCCCACATTGCAGACCGAGAGGTGCATGTGGTACAACGCGCAGGGCACAATCGTCGTCTGGGCCATGAGCTTGGCCGTATAGCCGTCGTACTGCACACCGGCCGTATCGTTGGAGTTGGCGATATAGTAGCTGGAATAGTCATAGTAGCAGCCCGAACCACTTCCGCCCGAGGATCCCGGCACACCAGGATTGACGGAGTTGATGGCCACGGCAATGCCGTTGGGAGTACTGTCCGTGACAGTGCCGGGGATGATGGCCACATTCCACGTCCGCTCCTCCAGCGTCTCTGGGTCAGGACCAGTGATGAAGAAAGCGAACACATCGTTGAAGTTGGAACATACGTACTCGGGATACTCCTCCGAGGCGAATGTGTACATGAACGAAATCTGGTCAGTCAAACCCACAAAGTCGAAGTCGAGGGTGGCACAGCCGTTTACGGAGCTGGTTGCCAACAGCGTCATCTGCGGGTCGGAATAGATTCCGTCGACCGGGCTTGCTGCACCGCCGGCGTTGTTCGGACCGGGAACAACACTGACGTTGCCCGTGGTCATGACTATCCCCGAATCCATCTGGAAATCGAGGAAGCCGTTGGCCTGGAATACACCTATCTGGTCTGTGCTGATGGGGGAGGCACTGTTGCTGAATTTGGCGTTGAAAAGGTATACACCTTTTCCCGCCAATGCCCGGTTGACAAAGTCGTTGGGTGTCTGCCCCACAGCCGAAGTGACGCTCACGTTCTGTGCATAAAGCGCAGTGGAACAAGCGACAAGCATGAGGGCAAGTAGTACTTTACGTTGCATAACTGTCATTTTTTGGGTTAATAATCTATTCTAAAATCAATTTGCAAAGATACTATTTTTTTTCAAATAAAGGCTTCTTATAATTTTTTATTTTTCTGCGCCGGGTTGGCCAGGCCATATCTGACGGCATGTAGGTCCGCTCGCCAGCCGCAAAAAAAACAACCGCCGCAGGACACCTGTTCGGTCGGCAGAAGTCGAAATGCCGTACAACAACCGTTGAAACGGGGTTGAAGGAGTGGGGGCAGAGGGAAGTATGGGAATGTAATAGTCCGTCAGCCGGGGAGCCAGCTGACGGACTATCGCTTCAGGTTTTCGGCACAGGGGGAATTTACGAATCGCCGCACCCGCATTCACCCGCCAAGGGGACGCCGTCGAGACGAGCGGACACGAGGTCGTCGCCACGGTAGACGAGCTTGAGGGAGAAGAAGGGTTGGGCAGGGTTCATGATGAGCCGGAGGAAGATGCGGTCGCCTTCCCACAGCGAGAGGGCGGGGATGTCGGCGCGGGGGACCCACGCCAGCTCGCCCTCGTCGCAGGGCGATAACTGGCCGCTCCAGCGCGTGGCGGTGAAGAGGTGCATGTACTCGCTGGGCCACTCGTCGCTGACGAAGGTGACGATGCCCCGGTAGCGCCAGTCGAGCACTTGCAGCCCGGTCTCTTCGCGCACTTCGCGCAGCATGCATTCGTCGGGGCTTTCGTCAGCCTCGCATTTGCCTCCCACGCCAATCCATTTGCCATGGCTGGCGTCGTGCTGTTTCTTGGTGCGGTGGAGCATGAGGTATTGGCCGTCGCGCTCGAGGTAGCAGAGGGTGGTTTGTTTCATGTTCATCGTTTTGCAAGTTGTTTGGACTGCCAGTTTTGGTACCATTCAAAAACGATAGGCACCACTATGATATTGAGCAGCGTGGATGTTACCAGTCCGCCGAGGACTACCACTGCCATAGGGGCCTGAATCTCGTTGCCGGGGTGGTCGGCGGTGAGTATCATGGGCACAAGCGAGAGGGCGGTGGTGAGGGCGGTCATGAGGATGGGGTTGAAGCGGTCCATCGAACCCTGCATGATGAGGTCGCGGGCCGAGAGGACCGACGCTCCCTTCTGGGAAAAGAGTGCCTGAAAACGCGACACAAGCAGGATGCCATTGCGCGTGGCAATGCCGAAGAGGGTGATGAAGCCGATGAGGGCGGGGGTGCTGAGCGTGTTGGCGCCCAGTTTGATGGCCAGCACTCCGCCGATGAGGGCCAGCGGCAGGTTGAGGAGGACGATGAGCGAGAGGGTGAGGCTCTTGAACTCGGTGTAGAGCAGGAGGTAGATGATGGCGAGGGCTACGATGAAGACGAGGATAAGGGTGCGGGTTGCGCTTTTGGCGCTCTCGAACTGGCCCCCATATTCTATGCGGTAGCCTTCGGGCAGATGTATCTTGCTGTCGACGGTCTTTTGGATATCCTCCACAACTCCGATGGCGTCGCGGCCGCTGACGTTGGCGGAAACGACGAGTTTGCGCTGCACATTCTCGCGCGAGATGGTGTTGGGACCACCCACCGAGACTACGTCGGCCACCACCCCGAGCGGCACTTTGCCCCCGTTGTAGGTGTCGATGAGGGCGTCTTTGACATCCTCGATGGTGAGGGTGTCGGCCGGGAATCGCTGTTTGAGAACAAGGTCGAAACTGCGCTGCCCTTCGTACACATCGCCGATTTTCTCGCCATTGAATGCGGTGGCCACAAAGCGGTTGAACTGTTCCATGGTGATGCCGTATTGGGCAAGCATGGCCCGGTTGGCACGCACTTGGAGTTGCGGGGTTTCGGTTTGCTGCTCGACGTTGACGTCCACGAGGCCGTCTATGTCCGCAACGGCTCCTTTGATTTGATTTCCCAACATGTACAGTTGGCTGAGGTCGGTACCGAAAATCTTGATGGCAATGGTCGCCTGGGTGCCGCTGACCATGTGGTCAATGCGGTGGCCCAGGGGTTGACCCACGCTGGTGACGACTCCGGGGATGGAGGCCAGCCGATTGCGCACGTCGGTCATGAATTCCTCCTTACTTCTGTCGGAGAGTTGGAAGTTGACATCTATTTCTGCACCATTGGTGGCTTGAGAGTGTTCGTCCAGCTCGCCACGGCCAGTGCGGCGCGAGGTGGACGTGACTTCGGGGATGGCAAGGAGTTCCTTCTCCAGTATAACTCCCAATTTATTGCTCTCCTCCAACGAGATGCCCGGTTTGGCAACCGCAGCGATGGTGAGTGAGCCCTCGTTGAAGGGAGGCAGGAAATCACGCCCCACGGTGAACATGAGCCCGACGGACACAAGCAGCAGCGCCACGGTGGTGAAGATGACGGGACGGCGGTGGCCAAATGCCCATTGGAGCATGCGGCGGTAGCCACGGGAAAGCCATGTGGCCAGCCAGCTGTCTTTCTCGCGGCGGTTGAGGTAGGCCTCGTTGGAAAGGAGCAGTTTGCAAAGAAGCGGCGTGACGGTCATGGCCACCAGGAGGGACATGAAGAGGGCAATGAGGTAGGCGATGCCTAACGGTTTGAGCATGCGGCCTTCGAGTCCGTCGAGGAAGAAAAGGGGGACGAAGGTTATCATGACGATGAATGTGGCATGGATGATGGAGCTGCGAATCTCGGACGAGCCACGGAAGACGACGTTGTAAGCCGAGTCGCGCTGCCCGACAGGAAGGCGGTGGTTCTGGCGAAGCCGCTTATAGACATTCTCCACATCGATAATGGCGTCGTCCACCAGTGAGCCGATGGCGATGCACATGCCGCCCAGTGTCATGGTGTTGATTTCATAGCCCAGCAGATAGAGACACAGCACGGTGCCCAAAAGGGAAAGGGGAATGGAGATGATGGAGATGAGCGTGGTGCGGAAACTGCCAAGGAAGAGGAAAAGCACAATCACAACAAAGATGGCACCTTCGAGCAACGCCTTGCCGACATTGCCCACTGAGGACTCGATGAAGTCGGCCTGGCGGAAGATGTGGGTGTTCATCTTGACATCGGCCGGGAGGGTCTTGGCAATGTTCTGGAGGTTGGCCTCGATGTTCTCGGTGACACGGAGGGTATTGATGTTGGGTTGCTTGGAGATGGAAAGGATGATGGCGGGCTTGGCGTTGCAGGAGGCGTAGCCCATCTTGGGGGCGTTGCCCACGCGCACCTCGGCCACGTCGCTGAGACGGACGGGGTGGCCTTGGTGCATGGTGACAAGGGAGGCACCCAATTCGTCGACATCGCATGTGCGGCCCATGCCACGGAGAGCGTACTCGTTGCCAAAGTCGCGGATTACGCCACCCGTGGAGTTGGTACTGATGCTGCTGCCCACGGCCTCGATGTCGGCCATGGTGACACCATAGGCCTGCATGCGGATGGGGTCGGCAAGAATCTGATACTGCTTATAATCGCCACCGATGATGGTGACTTGCGAGACACCACCCGTGCCGAGAATGGCAGGTTTGACAACCCATTCGGCGAGGGTGCGGAGTTCCTGTTGCGAAGTAGGATTGGATGTTTGCACAGAGTCGTCGATTTGAAGAGCGACAAAGAGGATTTCACCCATCACGCTGCTTTGGGGGGCCAAAACAGGGGTGATGCCTTCAGGAAGTTGTTCGGCGAGGGTGGTCATCTTCTCGCTGACTATCTGCCGGGCACGGAAGACATCCATGCCCCAGTCGAATTCGACAAAAACGAAACTGGCGCCGGCCATAGATGTCGAACGAACCCGGCGCACATTGGTGGCACCGTTGACAGCCGTTTCGATGGGGAAGGTGACGAGGCGCTCCACCTCTTCGGAAGCCATGCCGTGGGCATCGGTCATAACCACCACCTGCGGAGCGGTGAGGTCGGGGAAGACGTCGATGTCAGTACGGTTGGCCGACCACAATCCGGCAACCGTCAGCAGGACGGCCGCCACAAGGATGAAGAGTTTGTGGTCTAAGCTGAATTGTATGATTTTGTTGAGCATTAGTCGTAAATGTTAGCAAAGGTTATGTGATACTATAGTTCAATGGAATAAAGAATCAGGTGCAGTTGCTCCAACTGGCGCGCAGTGTTCCAAATCTCAATCTCTACCTCGTTGTAGTAGTTGACTTGCTGGAGGTATTGCTCCAGTCCGATTTCGCCGGCTTCCAACGCCCTGTCGAGCAGGGATACACTGTTGCTCTGCCGGAAGGCAGCTTTGAGATTCTGGAGGTCGTGAATCAGCGCCTCGTGGCGGTGGTACATGCAATGGAGCTCAGCAAAAAACTCGGTCCGTTTGGCATCGAGAGCCGCCTGGGAGGCCGCAGTCTGCAACTTGGCAGAGCGGACGGCCCGCTGCTGGCTCCACAGGGGGAACGTAAGCCCCACGGTTGCTCCACGCCAGGTGCTGCCCACCACATTCTCGGCGGCATAGCCCAAGGACACCTGTGGCAGCCATTGGGCACGACTGAGTTGCTCCTGCTGCTGGCTGATGGCCAGTTGATTGTCCAGCTGACGGAGTGTGGGATTGCGCATTTCGAACTGCTCATACCACGTTTCGAAACTGGGCTCGGACCATACCGAGTCGTAAGCCATCTGAAGGAAGGAGTAGTCATCCATGTTCATCAGGTGGCTGAGGTCGTGCATGGCATGGTCAAGGTCGAGATTGGCCAATGTTGACTTGTTCTGAATGTCGGCAAGGTTCATCTGGGCCCGGTTGTATTCAAGTATGGAGCAGTCGCCTGTCTCGTAACGGCGGCGGTAGAGGTCGGCAAGCCGGACGGCAGCAGCATGACGACGGTTGTAGATGGCAACCATGTTGCGATAGTATATCAGGTCGGCACAGAGTTGCTGAGTCTCTAACAGGGTGGAGTAACGAAGAGCCTGATAGTCGAGATGGGCGGCATTCTCCTGAAGGTTGCGCAACCGTGCACGACGCACAAGAACAGAAGGCATCTGGAACGACTGGGATACACTGATGTCCCAACGAATGCCCATGTCGGCAGGGTCGCCCCAATAGTAGGCGGCTTCGACATCGGGGTCGTCAAGCAGCAGACCCACATGGGCGGCAGCTTGCTGGGCTTCGGCCTGTTTGGCAGCAGCAAGAAGGGTGAGGTTGTTGGCCTCCAAATCCTTCAACACTTTGGCATAATGGGGTTGCGCCACAAGAGCGATGGGGAACAACACCATGGAAAGGACTATGATTGGTAAAAGGACTAACTTTTTCATAACGGACATGGCATTAAGGTTTAGTGGACGTGACCGGCATGAGGGTCGAGAGCAGCTCCGCTCTGTGCCAGACGGACCATTGAGGCACCACGAGTCACGACACGCTCGCCAGCCTTGACACCTGAGAGAATCTCGGTGGAGCGACCATCGGTGGCGCCGAGGGTCACTAACCGTTTCTCGAACGATTCGGGAGTGAGCTGGACGAAGACGAAATAGTTGCCCATTTCCTCCACAATGCCCGTATTGGGGATGGCAAGTGCCTGACGGTCGGAACGGGTGGTGATATAAAGCGTGACGAAACTGCCGCTGAGCAGGTTGCCCTGGTTGCGCACACGGAAGGTGACCGGCACCAAGGGGCAGTCGAGATCTGTAGTCTTGGCAAATGAGACAAGACTGCCGTTCAGTTCGGACAATGTATAGATGTGGTCGTCGCCGGGAACAAGGAGGTTGACACCTTCGATGCTATTGAGCTGGTTGTAGTAACGGGGCTGCACCTCGGCACGGACAAACAGGTCGCGATTTTGCGACACAGTGACTACGGGGCTGCCCGCTTCCACATAGCCGCCGTTGGTGACTTGGATGCGCTGGACGTAACCACTGATTGGGGCACGCACCACGGCTCCCTTCTGCGAGAAGTTCCCCTTCAGGTTGTCGTAGGCGGCTTTGGCTGTCTCATATCTGGCTTTGGCCCGCTGCAGTTCCGACTGCGACACAATCTTGTCGGCGGCCAGCTGCTGCTTGCGCTCGTATTCGGCTTTGGCAACGGTGTAGTTGGCTGTGGCCTCCTGCAAACGGACGCTCATGTTGTTGTCGGCCATGCCGTGACTTTCGATGACGAAAAGTTGCTGGCCAGCCTTGACAGGTGTCCCCTCGACGAGATTGGGATTGGTGAATACGACAACGCCCGAAGCCGTTGCCGAGGCCTCGCGCTCATCGCCCTGCGAGGGCAGCACCTGGGCAGCGGTTTTGATGACACTGCCGAAGGGCTGGAGGCGAAGTGTGTCGGTGGCAAAAGCAATCTTCCAGCTCTGCTCTTTGGTGAAGGTGATGGCGTTGGACGGAGCGTGGGCATGATGGTGGTCGTGTTCATGCTCATGCAGGGCTTCATGGTCGGCAACCACATGTACATGGGGATGGCATACCACAGAGACCCCGCCGGGCTGCATAATCTCCACTCTCAACTGGCCACAGCCAGCCTTGGTGGGCGTGAAAGTGCATTTATATATTCCCGGCTGCACAGGGTTGTCAATAGTCTGGGTAATGGTCTCGCCGCCAACGACGAGGCTGATTTTTACCTGCGTGGAGTCGAGGGGTTTGAAATTGGAGAGGCGTGTGAGGTGCGCCGCAACCTTTGACTCTTGTCCCACGACAAAAGGCTCGGCCTCGGCAAAGAGTTCATATTCCGCCCCATAGGCTGTATATTGTTCGGCATCATGGTGATGCTCATGTTCGTCGGCATGTTCTTCCCCCGCATGGTTGCATGAGCAAACCATGCCAAGAGCGAATGCCATCGACAATAAAATGGCTATCTTCTTCATTGTAGCTAAAATGATTTTAGGTTGGTAAATAAAAGGATGCGTGAGGACACGCTGATTTGAGAATGTGGGAACGGGAGAAGTGTGATTTGCCAATCCGCTAATCACAATCCACTAACCACACATTCGGTAGCCAGTCAAACAAAAGCGGGAGGGGCCCTGAGGCCATTGGCATCCGGGACGGATACCGAAACAAGCGGGATTGGCCCAGTGGCCCCCCACACTTGTCGGATAGGACGGACAGGATTTTGAAGTTCCAGATAGAGTCCCGGTATTGCCCAAAAGACGAAAGTGTTGGACTCTGCCTTGATAATGGCTGCCACGGTGTGATGGTCGTCGCTGGTGGAAATCACCAGATGCGAGAGCATGTCCTGCAAGAGGCAGATATCAAAGGGGTGATGGGAGTGATGATTGCAACCGGGATGATGGTGGTGGTCGCTGTCGCAATGGCAGTCAATCTCTGTCTCGAAAGTGAGCCCTTTGGCATCGCAGCAGTCATGGTGATGGTGGGGCACAACGGCATGGAGCATGATAATCGCACATGCTAACATGACCATGATTTTTGCCACCAAATGTTTCATCTATTTCACTTTACGTCGTTCCGAAAGCTCACCTTTCAGAAACCTTTGACGTTGCAAAGATAATCATTTTAATTGATTCTGTAAAAAAGAGTTCGCTCAAAGCCATATTTCTCCACCTGTGAATCCTCGCAATAGCCCAAGCGAAGAAGGCCCTTGACACTGGCCGAGTTGTGAGGCGAGGCGGTGGCACACAACAGTCCGATGCCCCGGGCCTTGGCTTCGGCTGCCAGCCGCTGGCCAAGCTGCACCTGGAGATGATGCCCACGCCAGCATGGGCGGACTATGCATATCTTGAAGTTTGCCGACGCACACTGCCTGCCATCCACACGGGTCAGGCTATGGGAAAGGTCTTCGACTCCTCCCCTTTCTGGCACATACAGTACCCCAAAACCGGCCAACTCCTCCCCTACCCAGGCTCCAAGACAGAGGTGTGGAGGCTGAAGACACTCGCGCCACATCTGCTCGGTGTTGCGGCGCAGCAGGTCTGGGCGTTCCAGGTGGGCCAGAGCTTCCCGCTCCAAGGCTCTCACCTGCCCCATCTGAGCCATCCCCATCGGCTTGAAAACGAAACGATATGCTTCTGTCTCAATCATTGTCTGCTGTGCATATAGTCCACCCACCAGCGGTCAGTATTTACAAGCCACACCGTGCAGTCCTCGCGCCCACTCACATTGGCGGCAACGGCCTTCACCGCCTGGGCAGGCACCTTGCGAAGCATATTGCTCCACAATATCAGCACCGTGTAGCGACTTTCGGAGTGCAGACCGGGAAGGCAGTGCCGATAGGCCTCCAACGTCATGCGGCCATGCCAGTCGGGCACCACCGTGGGCGATGGGGGGAAACGGTCGAATGACCCCTTATTGTTCCAGTCGTAACAGAGAAGCCCAGACTGAGTATAGCAATTGATGTGGTAGAACATGAGCGAGTCGCCATCGAAATAGAGAATCTGCACCGGCTGAGCCCTGTGCTGCATCATCGAGGTGTCGCAGTCAAGCCTTATCAGATTGTCCTGCTGCTCTGCCGTGGCAACAATCTGGTTGCAAGGCACTCGGCGCTGGCTCTCGGCGAGAAAAGATTGTACCTTGTCCTCACGGTACTCTTTAATTTCGTCAATACCGAAGGCCACCTTGGCTATTACCGAGCATCCTGCCGCCAACGACAACGCTGCCGACAGGATGCCCCAAAGGACGAAACGGCGCATCGAGGGAGTCCTACTTCAAATAGTACTCCACCGTAGTCACCACACGCACTTTCTTCACCTGCGGGGTGTTCTCGTCGAGGTCCTCAACCTCGAAATAGCCCTGCGAGGCGGTACGCATCTTGCCAATGCGGCTGTGGCTGTTCTTGGCAAACTCGTCGGCAGCGGCACGGGCGTTCTCAAGACTCTCCGCTATCATGGCGGGTTTGATTTCGTTCAGACCGAGGAACTGGTAGTCCGCCCAACTGTTGGCCAGGATATTCTGGTTCACGAGGTCGGTCTCAAGGGTTTGCTGCATCTTGCGCACCAAATCCAGATTCTTGGAGAAGACCGTCACCGTCTGGTTGGCTTGATAGCGGAACGTAATCTGCGACACATCGTTGGCATAGCTGTAGCGGTCTTCATAGTTGGCGTTGCCCACCTTCACCTCATCATCCTTGAAGCCAGCGGCACGCAGTTTCTCCACTATTATGCTGTTGTTCTGGCTGATGGTGTTGCGCAAGTCGGCCAAGGAATTGCTCTTCTCCGAATAGCTGATGCGGTACACCACGCGGTCCGCCGGCACCTCCTTCTCGCAAAGGCCGCGCACCTTGACAGTGTCGTCGTATGATTTCAATGTTTTCACCGTGCAGACCATAAACAGGCCCAGCACCAAGGCCGCCAGCACAATGCTGCCGCCCTGAATCATGTTTTTCTTGAAAGGAACATTCTTTCCCATATTCTGAAAAATTTAGCGTTTATTTTTCCCTCCATAACGCAAGGCCGCCACCAAAATTGCACAGCCGACAGAATAAAATCCTCCACAATCCAAAAATAATTTGTATTTTTGCAACGAAATTCAACAAATGATTATGGCATAAGAGAAGATACAGAATACAGAAACTAAATAATAACATAGCGTTTGCTATTGTCCCGACCAGTCTGAAACGTAGGAAACTTCACATTGGTTTATTTTACGGATGACAATGCGCAAATGCTCGCAAGTAAGCGAGCATTTTGTCTATCCGTAAAAGGTAATTCCTACGACCGCAGACTGGAGACGAGATTGCTCGCCTTCTTTTTTGTCTGTGGTCGTCGGGATATAGATGGGGATTCGGTAGCCAAGCGCACAATCAGCAACCACTATGCAAATACACATCGGCCACATCATCCGCGACGAACTCCGACGCTCAGGCCACACCAACCAATGGCTCGCCGACCGCATCGGCATCACAACCCGCACCCTCCAGAAGGTGTTCAACAAACCCTCTATCGATACCCAGCAACTCCTCCTTATCAGCCGTGCCCTCGGTGTCGACCTCTTCGCCTGCCACTCCGGGGCCATCACAGATAGTCCATATAATTCTCTCGGGTGATGGTCTGCACCTCCACCTCCGGGTAAGCATTGACAAAGGTCTTGCTCACCTTGGCCTTCTTCGCCGGGTTCCATTTAAACTCGTACGCCTTCATCCTGCCGTCGCACTCCTCCAGATAGTCCACCTCCTGCTGCTGTGTGGTACGCCAGAAATACGACTTTGCATAAGTGAGTTCGTAATGATTCTTCTTCGATAGCTCGCTGACCATAAAATTCTCCCACAACGCCCCCACGTCGGCCCTCATGTCAATAGGCGACAGGTTGCCGATAAGGGCATTTCGAATCCCATTGTCATAGAAATAGATCTTTCGTCCGGACTTTATCTCGGTGCGCAAGTTGCGGCTGAAAGCCCCAAGACGGAAGATAACCTGAGCCTGCTCCAACAGGCTAATATATTTCTCCACCGTGGAACGATCCAACTCAACCATCTGGCTTAATTCATTCGTGGACACCTCGCTGCCCACCTGATAGGCCAAAGCCTGAAGCAACTTAACCACCTTATCGGGGCGTTTGATACGCTCCCAAACCAGCACATCCTTATACAGATAGCTTTCGGTAAGGTTATTCAGCACCTCGCGCTCACTGCCGGGGTTGCACACCACATCCGGGTAGCAACCATAAACCAGCCGGACTGGTAGTTTCTGCCACTCCTGCATAGCGCCAAAGTGGGCAGCCATCTCACCATACGACAACGGAAAGAGCCTGTACTCCCACTTGCGCCCAGTCAATGGCTCGTTGACCTTGTTGGCTATATCCAACGAGGAACTGCCCGTAATAACCAGCTGGACCTCGGGGAAATTATCTGTCAAGAGCTTGCTTTTTAAACCAATGTTCTCTATCCGCTGGGCTTCGTCAATGACAACGACACGGTTCCTCCCCAACATACTGCGATAGCGTTCCACCGTGATATTGGCCATCAATGTACGTGTATCCAAGTTGTCGCCATTCATCCATAGCACATTCTCATACCCTTGCAGACAATCATTCAGAAGGGTCGTTTTCCCTACCTGGCGAGCCCCAATTAGCACAATTGCCTTTCCCGAATGCAGCTTTTTAGTGATTATATCACTCATAATCCGATGTATACGCATAAGATTTGTATTTGTTTCGTCATGCAAATATACTAAATTCTGCGGTTATAATCAGCAAAAAAATATAATATTTTGCTGATTGCAACCGCAGAATAATATAAAAAAGGCGGCATCCAAACATCATTTCATCACAGCAAACGCCCAATTTCGTACACCATTTTGGGCGTATGGATTATTTTGTAGAATGGAATCCGATATATTGTGCCAATCGGTCAAGCAGGATGATTGAGATGAAAAAGTAACCTATAGCTCCAACGACATCGGGTCTCCTTAAATTTTTTTCAGCCAAAACACCCGATTTCCCCGAAATCTTCTTTCCCTAATTGCACCAGCCAAATAGACCTGTGTTGTGCAATCCACTTTTTCACAGCGGGAGTTGGAGGAAGGTGCCTCGTC
Organism: uncultured Bacteroidales bacterium; assembly: GCA_947168665.1. Lineage (GTDB taxonomy): Bacteria > Bacteroidota > Bacteroidia > Bacteroidales > P3 > Colimorpha. The sequence goes on along the minus strand of CAMVMX010000022.1, from coordinate 14,604 downwards.
GGATTATGCTATTCGGGGCATACGAGGTCGCGGGGCAGGTAGATGGCCACAGTGTTCCAACGAAGATAATCGAGGGTCATGAGCATTAAGCCCCTATAGGGGTTTCCCTCACCCCAGGAGTTTTTCATAATGAAGTATCGCGTGCCGTCGTCGCTCTGCGCCATGCCCACGATTGCCATGCAGTGGTCGTCGGTGGGCGGGTGGATAACTGATTTAAGCCAGAGCATCGGGGATGGCAAGAGGGTGACGGCAAGTCCTTGCCTAAAAGAGAACCCACGCTCACTGACGTCGCCCTCCCAGCACACTCCGCGATGTGCCTCAACAGCTTGCACAACAAGTTCTAAGAGCGTATCGGGGTGCATATTGAGAAACGGGTTATGCTCCCAGTTGTCGGGCAAGTCGGGAACAACCCATTGCCCGTATGGCTTGCTATGCATAGTACACAAGGGTATGAAAGCCGATGGGTCGCACACCCCGCTATATATGCCATGCCGCCGCATAAGGTTGAGCAGCGTCTGCCCCATAGCACGGCGGGAAGGAGGCATGGCAGACTCCTGCGGCAGTATGTCGGCAACTGGCTCTATGGACAGGTTCACACTGTCACCTTGGGAGAAGTGCTCGGTTTCGATGGCTGCCAGCATAGAGTAAGCCCAGCAGAGCTGGGTGCGGCCCTGATTCTTGACGGGAGTCAGAGGGCTGATGTCTACAGCCACCACGCGGGGTCCGGCTGGTAGCGGGGCGGTAATGAACCAAAGGCCGTATGCCACAACAGCCATCACCGCAACTGGCAACAACAAACCGACAGTCACCACCCTCCTATAGATCGAGGGGCGAGGGGTGCCGTTCCCTTGCGTTACCATCTTTCGCACTGCTGGCAATTGATAATATAGAAGACGGGGAGCCCTTTCAGGCTGCCCCGTCTTATTTTTTGGTTTAGAATAGTCCGTCAAGGACTTTGTCGTCCACCAAGTTAGGCATGGTAACCTTCAACTCGGGACAGATGTCCATGGCACGGCGGATGGCGAACATGGCACCCTCGTTGCGCGCCCAGCTGCGGCGGCTGATGCCGTTGTTCACATCCCAGTGGAGCATCATGCGCAGACGGCGGTCGCAGGCCTCGCTGCCGTCCAGCACCATACCGAAACCGCCATTCATCACCTCGCCCCAGCCAACGCCGCCACCATTGTGGATGCTGACCCATGTGGCGCCACGGAAACTGTCGCCAATGACGTTCTGCACGGCCATGTCGGCGCAGCGGTTGGAGCCGTCGTAGATATTGCTGGTTTCGCGGAAGGGGCTGTCGGTGCCGGACACATCGTGGTGGTCGCGACCCAGCACAATGGGAGCGGAAATCTCGCCCTTCTTGATGGCCTCGTTGAAGCGGGCGGCAATCTTGGTGCGGCCTTCGCAGTCGGCATAGAGGATACGGGCCTGGCTGCCCACCACCAGGTGGTTCTCCTTGGCACCCTTAATCCACTGGATATTGTCGTGCATCTGCTGCTGTATCTCGGCGGGAGCCGTGGCGGCTATCTCGGCCAGCACCTCCATGGCGATGTGGTCACTCTTGTCGAGGTCTTCAGGCTTGCCGCTGGTGCACACCCAACGGAAGGGGCCAAAGCCATAGTCGAAACACATGGGACCCATGATGTCCTGCACGTATGAGGGGTAGCGGAAAGCGGTGTGGTCGGCATTCCAGATGTCGGCACCGGCACGGCTGCTCTCCAACAGGAAGGCGTTGCCATAGTCAAAGAAATACATACCTTTGGCCGTAAGCTGGTTGATGGCAGCCACATGGCGGCGCAGACTCTCCTGCACCTTCTCCTTGAACTGCTCGGGCTGTTCGGCCATCATCACCTTGGCATCCTCGAAACTGACGCCTACGGGATAGTAGCCACCGGCCCAGGGGTTGTGCAGCGAAGTCTGGTCGCTGCCCAAATCGACCTGTATATTCTTTGCGGCGCAATATTCCCACAAATCCACCACATTGCCCTGGTAGGCAAACGAGCGGGCAATCTTGGCCGTGCGGGCCTTGTTCACTGCCTCGAAAAGCTCGTCAAGATTGTCGTGTACCTCATCCACCCAGCCTTGCGTATAGCGCTTCTGCGTGGCAGCAGGATTAATCTCGGCAGTAATGCTCACCACACCGGCAATGTCACCAGCCTTGGGCTGCGCACCGCTCATGCCACCGAGACCGGCGGTGATAAAGAGCTTGCCAGCAGTGCCGCCGCCCAGCTTACGGGCTGCGTTGAGCACCGTGATGGTGGTGCCGTGGACAATACCCTGCGGACCGATATACATATAGCTGCCCGCCGTCATCTGGCCGTACTGGGTCACGCCGAGGGCGTTATACCGCTCCCAGTCGTCGGGCTTGCTGTAGTTGGGTATCATCATGCCGTTAGTCACAACCACACGGGGGGCATCCTTGTGCGAGGGGAACAGGCCCATCGGGTGTCCGCTGTACATCACCAGCGTCTGCTCGTCGGTCATCTCGCTCAGGTATTTCATCACCAGGCGGTACTGCGCCCAGTTCTGGAACACGGCGCCATTGCCGCCATAAGTAATCAACTCGTGGGGATGCTGGGCCACGGCGGGATCCAGGTTGTTCTGAATCATCAGCATGATGGCGGCAGCCTGGCGGCATTTGGCGGGGTACTCGTCAATTGGACGGGCATACATGGGATAGGTGGGGCGCAGACGGTACATATAGATGCGACCGTACTTCTTCAGCTCTTCGGCAAACTCGGGGGCCAACATGGCGTGGTCCTTGGGGTCGAAATAACGCAGGGCGTTGCGGATGGCCAGCTTCTTCTCGGCCGGCGAAAGGATATCCTTGCGCTTAGGCGCATGGTTCACTGTGGGGTCATAAGGCTGCGGTGCAGGCAGGGGATTGGGAATACCCTGACGCAATTCATTTTGGAATTCTTCGAGTGTCATATTAGTATTTTATTTTTTATTCATTTCAACAATCATTTTTTCTACAACATCTTTCACCTGAGGAATGTCCTCCTTAACTGTTAGAAGTACTACCTCTGCATCTACCTCAAAATAATGATGGGCAATCTTATCCCTCATACGCATCACACCCTCCCACCGTATTTGAGGATAACAGGTCAGCAACTCCCCTGCAGTAATCTTATCCAAATTCTTGGTCGCTTCACCAAGTGCAATCAAATTCATACAGACAGCATCAAGTAGCATTCCTCCCGAAGGAGAGCAGAGGAAATCGTCAACACTTATCACACCCTCGGTACGTTCAATAATCGTATTAACCAACCGACTGACTTGATTCAGTGCATTCATTGCAAGCTCATGGTCAAACATACCGCCCCTCCTTCATAATGCGACTACGAAGTACAGCATTCATGTTGTCATGTACACGGACAATATCCACGCTACAACCAAACATCTTTTCCAATTCCGATTGCAACATATCGACAGTAAGCAACGATAATGCCCGTCCTTCATAATAGATGTCGACATCGCTATCCTCCATCTGTTCGCCACGAGCCGCTGAGCCAAATACACCAATCTTACTGATACCGTATCGGCCAGCAGCATAGGGCTTGTACTGTCCCAGCAACGTCAGAATATCATCCGTCGTTCTCATTTCAAAATGCAAAAATACGAAGAATTATTGGAACAGCCAAAATTTTCTTCCATTGGGATAATGAGGAAGGGGCGACATTTTATCCCTGCCGCCTCTTTCTGCATCTCAAGATACTCGTTGCCTTCTAAAAAAAATCACTAATGATTACTGCGCAAAAAAAGAATAATTAGGAATGCCGCCTGCTGCTCTTAAGACTTCACCTTCAGGTGTAGTTAGTTCTATCCCAAAGCTAAGGCATATTCCCCACCCATCTGCATATGGCCCACCTATTGTTCCAGAAAAATAATAGTCAGGGGTTACCTCTTCGGTCACACCGTAAAAATAACTACCATCTTCAAGATCATATCCTAAGTCATACCATCTTAATCTAGATCGTGGGGGTATACAAGACAAACCAAACTCAACATAAGAAGAAGAAAAAGAAAAATATGTTATTTGCGGATCATCTGGCAAATCAATATCATAACTATAATATTGTTGATTATAAGTTAAAGAATAAAAAGCCTCCTCATTTCCTTCCACTATCAAACGAGCATAGCAATTGGGATGGGTTTCAAGAATATATTGCTCAATACGGCTCCCAAAATCTTCTAAACAATGTTTTCCTCCCCAATTCTCATGTATCATTGCAATTGCGTTAACCAACAGTTCTTGTGCAACAGCGATAGACACAGATGTACCTCCAGAAGGAACTGCTAACGCTATTGATAATAAAGATGTAATCATACTTAATACTTCATTCTCAGACATCCCATTTAACAAAGCATCCAATGCTCTGCCAATCTGTTTCGCTATCTCTTTATCTACAACATATTTGCTATTTAGATGTGGCTCTATATAATAATCGTATCCATTACCTGATTTTGTCGGCATAACCTTATCTATTTCTTGCCCTGTGAACCCATCATACACTTTTAAATAACTATCCACATCAGCATACTCTTCACATCTCTTAAAATTCACATGAATTAATTGCCCAAATGAGGCATCTTTAGTTGCTATCTTTTTCTTATTAGCGCGAACATTCTCAACCACTCTCATACTTCCCTTTATTCGTGAATCTCCTATATTAGTATCATTAGAAAGCAGTGAATCCCAATCGAATGGTAATTCGGAATAAACGCTGTCCAAATCCAATACGCCTGATACCAATATATGATTAATAGGATCTTTTACTTGCACATCGGCCCTCCTGCGTGTAATCCACTCGAATGATACAGAAGACCCATTATCTGCCAACACTTTCGACGGCAACCCATCGTCAAAAGTCATCAATGCTCCTATCTTTTTCTCACTGCTATAATACTGTAGATGAGTTATACTTAATGGCATTCCCACAGAGTCCTTCTCTCCATAAAGAGACAAAGAATCGCCATTCTTCATAACACAACTTACAAGTTGACTACTTGCAGTGTCTGGATTAAAAAAAACAGATTCTACCTCTTCAGCAAACCCGTGTTCAATCTCTGTCCTTTCGCATGAAGCTAACAAGACAAGAAAAAACGATAGAACTAATACAAAGTGTTTCATAGCACTGTCACCCTAATACGTGTCGGGCGCAACCATTAATCTTGCCTTGGACTCGCATGGCAGTCATACTAAATGGCACGAAAAAAAGTGGAGCCATCCATTATGTCTCTATCTTCTTGTGTGAGGGTCTCGACTTCCCTGTGAAATGAATATAAAGGTATCTTGAATTGCTCCACAAGGGAAAGTATTGTGTACAAATACAATCCACCGGAGCATTCTACAACTCCTTTATTCCAAATTTCACAGTATTAGCGTAAATTGTCGAGATTCACACAATCGGAATAAGGCGAAAAATGCACTTTCTTTCGGCAAACCATTCCTGTCGGTTTGCGGATGCAAAAATACGAAATTATTTTTATTCAGCAATAAAACTTGCGTTTTTTATTGGAACTTACCGTCTGCACCTATCCCTACATGACACCAAGCCATCGGCCACACGTATGGGCAGTGCGGCTTGTTCTGCTTATAAGCTTGGGTAGGCTACAGGGCCTTGATGGCCTCGTTGGCGGGTACGTAATGAATCGTGCCGTCGGTGTGGCACACCACTATGTCTTGGTCGTGCAGGGCCTTGTCCTCCAACATACGACGCTCAGCGACGTCCAAACCTTGCTGCAGCCGCTCGGCCAATTCCTGTATCTCGTTATTTGACATAATCCTTCATTATTTCGAACAGCTCCGGGTTGCGCACCGTGGTGGGCAGCGACTTGCCGCCATGCGCCACCTCGACGCGGGGTGTGTCGCTGTTGTCGTAGACAAACCACGCGTCGACTTCGGGAGCGTAGAGATTAAACAAATTCTTGATTCCGGCCACATACCGCCGCCGCGTGGTGGGAGCCGGGATGTTGTGCCCGCCGTTGCTCACCCTCTCGGCCACGCGCCGCAGGGCCAGCTCGGGGGTGCGAAGCCAAAAGAATACCAGCGTCACAATATATCCTTTGGCCTGGGCCTGATGCACCAGATTGATATACGACTTGGTGGCAAGAGTTGTCTCAATGGCAAAAGTCTCGCCACGGCCCAGCAACTCGCCGATGCGTGCCAGCATAAGCCGACCTGCCATAATGGTCACATTGGCGGGGTTGAAGGGTGAGAGGCCGTGAGCAATCTCGTCGGCATTGACAAACTCGCGACATTGAAGCACCGTGGGCAGAACGGTATAGGAAGCCGTGGTTTTCCCGGCCCCATTGCAACCGCCTATGATGTACAACTTCTTGTCCATTTCGAAATGCAAAAATACGAAGAATAATTGGAACTGCCAAAATTTTCTTCCGGCCGGGCAACAGAATGGGCGGCGCTGCGCGCCGCCCATTGGTATAGGTCGCTTAGGGGCAACCCCAATCGTTCTTCCCTCGTCCCAATCTATTTGCCTGGCATTTCCTCGGCTGTCTTAGGCCAAAGTGATGCGGCCGTGGTGCTGGTCAACGGACTGTCGAGCGGAGGAAGAGACTGTCAGAAGCAGAGTTGGATACCGGCCTCGAAGCGGGGCAGGCTGAGCTTGAAGGCTGTGGGGCTGAGGGGGTCGGCGTCGTAGTTAGTGGTGAGGCCGGTGAGACGGTAGCGGCAGTAGATGCCGAAGGCGTCGTAGGCCACGCGGGTGGTGAGGCCGAAGTTGAAGTTGTAGTTGTCCTGGTATTCGGGGTTGGTGATGGAGAGGGCGGCATCCTGCGCGTGGGCATAGGTCTTATACTCTTTGGTGTAGGTATAGCGGCCGTAGGATCCGTAAATGCCGAGGTCCCAGTGGACGCCCTTGCCGAGCATGCCCCCGCCCACAAAGCGGACGCGCTGGAAGAGTTCGAGGCTCACCTCGTCAAAGAGATAGTATTTCTTGTCCAGTTTTCCATCGGTGGGGAAAAGGCCGTCGAGACGGTTGGGCTGCTCGGGGTCGAGGTTGTAGCGTGTGCCGGCATATTCGAGGCCTATGCCGAGGGAGTAGGCCTTGGCCTTGCGGCTGAGCATACGGACACCGACATGGACTGTGGGCGAGAGGAGTTTGCACGGAAAGTCCTGCGAGCTGAGACGGACCATGCTGCCCGCCATGATGTAGAAGTCCCAGTAGGTGTTGCTGGTCTTCCAGCCGTCTTTGGGGTATTTCTGCACGAGGGTGAGGTCGTTGCCGGTGAGGGTGTTGACCACCTCGCGCACAGCGTCGTTTTGAATCATGGAGTTGGGACGGGTAAAGGAGCAGCGGGTGTCGTAGCCGGTGATGGCGAGTTGCTGGTTCTGCTTGTCGGTAAGCCGGAAGGAGGCGGTGTAGCCGTCGAACCATGCGTTGAGGGTGCGATGGTAGAGCTGGTTTTTGGGGAAGGAGATGTAGCTGGCGGTGTCCATGGTGTCAATCGTGATGTGGATATAGGCGTCGAGGGTGCCTTGGTCGGTCTGCCAGTTGAAGAAGAGCGGGCGGCTGAGGTCGGTGCTGCCGATGTTGCGGAGCAGGTGCAGATGGATGGAGTCGCCTTTCTCCACAAAGCGGAAGGTGGGACGGGCCACGGTGTTCTGCACTTTGCTGCAGAAGTAGTCGGCCTGTGGCACTCCATAGCCCAGGGCATAGTCGAAGTAGGGGTAGAGGTCGGCGGACTTTTCAATCTCGTGGAAGAGTTGCATGGCCGTGGTGCCGGGACGGCACTGCCATGCGCAGGCGGCGAACCCTGCCACCAAGGGGCAGGAGAAGGAGGTGCCGTCGACATAGCCGGTGGCCTTGTCGCTGGAGGGGCTGGCGGCCAGGGCATGGCCGAAAGCGGAGACATTGGGTTTGAGTTTGCCAGTGGCGCTGGGGCCATAGGAGCTGAAGGAGATATGACTGTAGTTCTTGAGGTCGGCATCGATACCGCCCACACAGAGCACACTGTCGGCATCGGCGGGGGTGATGATGGTGCGCCAATGGCGGTCGGTGGCTTCGTTGCCGGCCGAGTTGCAGACGAGAATACCTTTGCGGGCGGCCATGTTGGCAGCTTTGGCCACGTAGGAGGTGCCGTTCATGTCCTCAGTGTTGTAACGCTCTTTGCCGTAGCCAAGGGAGGAGCTGATGATTTGGGCTCCGTTGCGGTCGGCCCACTCCATGGCTTGCATCCACCAGACCTCCTCTTTGAAGGGTTCGAGTTCCACCTCGGTGCGGGCCAGCAGGAATTCGGCACCGGTGGCCAAGCCGAGTTGGCGCCCATCGGGGGCTATGCCGGCAATGCAGCTGAGGGTCATGGTGCCGTGGCTGTTCCAGCCGTAGACATCCTCTTTATTGTTGCAGAAGTTCCAGGTCTTGATGATCTGGTGGTTGTCGAAGAGGTGTTTGAAGACCGCGTGGGTGTTCACCTTGGGGAATCCACCGTCGAAGACGGCAATGCGGATGCCTTTGCCGTTGACGCCATTAGTGGCAAACTGGCGGCCACCCATGCGGATAATCTGCTCGGTGAGGTTGGGTTGTGCGGCTGAAGTTTCGGAGTATTCTGAATTTTCGGGATAATCAGAACTCTCGGCGACGGCCTTGCAGGCAGTTATCTGCATCTCGGTGGCGATGAGGCTGGTGCCACTGACGAAAGGCAGGCTTTGGATGCGCTGCATTTGGTCGGGGGTGGCCATGACGGCCACGGCATTGAGCCAGCGGGAGGCACCCACATGCTCGGTGGCGAGGGCGTCGATTTGCGAGACATAGCTGCTGTTGAGGGGGTAGTTGCTTGGGTCGTAGAGGTCGGCGCCGCACTGGCGGTAACGCTCGATGGCCTTGGCATCGAAATAAGTGTAGGGGTCGAAGGTGGTGCCCTGCTTGTCGGTGAGGAGCACCCAGTAGCACGACTGACCAAACGCGGGAAGGACTGCCAGAAGTGTCACTAATGTGAAGAGGATTTTTTTCATAAGAACAGGTGTTTTTGATTATTGTAATACAGAATGAAGTATTTCGTGTGACTGAAAGTTGCGGAAGTCGGCCAGGTGCATCTGGAAGTATTCGAGCAGACGGTTGATGAGCTCGGTACGCTGTGCAAGAGGGGCGGTGGGGACCGGGGTGCCGGAGTTGACGGAGAGCAGATAGTGGTGCAGGAGGAGTGAGGTGGGGCTGTCGAGGGTGTGGGCACCGGCGGACTGGAAACGGCCGCTGAGCAGGTCGAAAAGTGGCTCGCGGGGGCTGTAGTTGTCGAAAGGCTCGATGCCCGTGTGGCGGGCAAGGGAGAGCATGAAGGTGATGGGCAGCTGGGCTGGAGAGACGGAAGTCTGGGGCTGGAGAGTGTCGACAACATAGTCGAAGAGGTCGGGCATGGGTTCCTCCTCGCGGAGGGTTTTATAGAGCAGCTCGGTCATAAAGAAGCGCAAGGCATGGCGCGACATCTCGTCGGCACGGGCTGTGGCAAGGCTTTGCGGGATGCCTCGGTGGGGGGCAATCTCTTTGAGGTAGTTGATTGGAGTCTTGGGGTTGTTGTAGACCACGAGGTCGAGGTAGCTGAGGGGCTGGAGGAGATTCTGCTTGGTGCGGCTGCCCCCCTTGCGTACGCCTTTGAGGATATAGGAGCGCACGCCGAGCTGACGAGTGAAGATTTTGGCAATCACCGAGGTCTCGGAATAGGCTGTGGTGTGCAGCACCAGGGCTGGGGTGGACAGGGTAGGTATCACTTTATGACAAGTATTTTGGTCACGGAGCGCATGTTGCCTGCCCCGTCGGAGGCAAAGACGAAATAGGTGCCGCTGACCACGGGGTCGCCACTGGTGGTGCGGCCGTTCCAGACGGCCTGGCCGCCATGGGCGGTGGTAGAGAAGACTACGTGGCCACGGGTGTCGGTGATGTGGACAAGGGCATCGCGGACAAAGCCTTTGATGGCAATGGGCCCGTCGTAGTCGGGACGGACGGGATTGGGAAAGGCGTGGATGTCGGCCAAAGGCTCGGAGTAGCCTACAGTGGCGGTGGAACGGTAGGACTGCAGCCCCAAGTCGGTGCCGATGAACACTTCGCCACTTTCAGGATGGACGGTGAGGGCGACAATCTTGTCCGAGGCCAACGGGCTGTTGGCGGTGGTGAAGTGGTGCAGCTGCTCCAGGCCGCTGGCGGAGATGAGGTACAGGCCATTGTTGGAGGTGCCCACCCATTTGCGGTTGGCGCCGTCGACGGCCATGCAGGTGATGCTCTCGTAGGCCATGAGGTATTCGGTGATGCCGTCTTCGTCGAAGAGGATGTTGCTGCAGTTGACTGGCGAGGTTTCGCCATTACCGCCATTAGCAAAGGCCCGGGAGCCATCGTAGATGACTTTAAGTCCTTTGTCGGTACCAAACCAGATGTCGCCCGAACGGTCCTGCACCAGACAGGTGACGGTGTGGGTTTCCAGTTTGCTGCCGTTGTTGGGGTTGACGATGGCCAGTCGGTCCACTCCGTCGTGGACAAAGATACGGTTGCTCTTGCCGATGAACCATTTGTAGCCTGTGATGCTGTCCCACACAAGTTTGTCTATTTCCCTTTTGTCAATGGCCAGGCCTTGTAGCACGGGGCTGATGTCGAAGTTCTGCCACGAGCCGTCGTGGCGGCGCACGGCAAGGCCACGGTCGACAAGCGAACTGGTAATCCAGAGGTCGCCCTGATCGTCGTAGGCCAGACCCGACACGCGGAGGTGGGAGAAGGAGCCACTGGTGTATGGCACCAATGCCCCTTGCGAGGAGGTCTGGTCAAAGAGGGTTTGCACTTGGTTGTCGTAGATGTCGAGGATGCCGTGGCCCCAAGATGAGGCACTGATATGCTTGCTGTCCTTGGGGTCGACTGCCATATAAAGAACGTCCTGGAACGGGGGAATGCCGTCGGCCACGGTTATTTGCGACCACTGCCCTTTCTCCAGAATGGAGAGCGAGCCGGGCAGGAGGGAACTCTCGTAGGTGGGTTTCTTGCCGCCCGGACAGAGGTAGAGCTTCCGATAGGTGGAGGCAAGACTGTAGACATAGTCGTCGTTGAAAGGGCCTGCGGGGGAATGGGGTATGGCCGAGGTGTAGCCTTCAGGCACTTCGAGCAGACCCGCCCAGATGTGCCCAATCCAGAGGGTGCCGTCGGCATCGAGTTCGGCATCCTCGGCGGCCATGCCATAAACAGGAAGGTCGGTCACCACATTCTGCAAGGCGAACTGGCTGTTGTAAATCTCGATGGAATGGTAGCGGTTGAGGACGATGCGGCCGTGGCTGCTGCGGAGCGACCGCACCACCCCGGCACCGAGCGAACCCCACGTGCCGGAGCCAGCCTGGTAGAAGACCGTCATGCTGTCTGGGTTGTCGGTGCAGGCGGCCGCCACAAGCTGGTCGCGACAGACTTCGAGGATACGGACGGACATGCCCGCCAAAGGTGAGAGGGTGTCGGGGGTCCAGGATTCATAGATGTGCAGCCGATTACTGCCCCGTGGGGCAGAGAGAATGCCTCGGTCGGTGCCGGCCACAATCTGGTCGCCGACAAAGGCAAGGTCGTAGACCACGCCGCTTTCGCCGCCAGGGCCGAGGTAGTAGGTCTCAACCACTTCGTGGCGGAGGGCGTCGACCACCACTATGCCAAAGCCAGTGGCAAGGTAGATGCGGCTGCCGTCAAAACGGACATGGTAGATTTTCTTGTCGCCCCCGATGGTGCTGTAACGGATGTCGGCGATATGGTAGACTTTGCCATCCTGCACGATGTCCAGCCCGGAATTGGCGTATGCCACTGCCAGGATGCGAGTCTGTGGGTCGTAGGCAATGGTACTGACACCCACATCGGTCAGAGTGCCGGTCTTGGTCATCGGACGGAGGATATTTCCGTCGGGGGTGTAGCTGAAAAGAGCCATGCGGGTGGCCGCGACGACTTCCGACTGGGTCACGCACACATGGCGGGCGGCCACATAGGAGGCGTGGTCGCGCCACTCGCCAATGGCCGACTGGGCCACGGCGGCAAGGCTAAAGACCATCATCAATAAGAACGGACAGAGACGGCGCATAGAGTTTTATTTTTTTGAGGGTGAGACAAGCAGCTGGCTCAGCATGAGGAGCAGCCAGGTGCCCACGGCATCGAGCAGCATGGAGAGCAGCGTCATCCAGAAATTGCCGAAACTGAAAGCCTCGAGAAGGCAGTAGGTAAAGCTGTAGACGGCGGACATGACAAGCAGGTAGACGGCAAAGAACTGGAAGGGGACGGTATGGACACTGGGCTCGTCGATGACTGCCTCGGCAGGGTCGTCGCGGGTGAGCATCCGGTTGCCAATCAGCACCCTCACAAAGGCCATCATGGTGCAGCTGAATGTGTGGAAACCCGGTATGTTGCAGAAGATGTCGACCAGCGCTCCCGCCGCAAAAGCGATCAACAACAGCGGAATATTGCCAACACGGGTGGGGAGCATCAGCACGGCGAGGATGTAGATGAAGGGAATCATGTAGCCCCCGAAACTGACGTAATTGAGCAGCAGAATCTGCAGCACAATGAGCAACACAAAACGGAATATGTTTGATAAAACAAGTCTTGTCATTTCTGTTCCTCCTCCAATTGTGTACGGGCGATGAGCGAGTCCTGCTCAGCCTTGAAACGGTTGTCAATAATATAGACGTGGTCCAGCTTGGTGAACTCGGTGGCCAGACGCACTTTGATGGTGTAGAATCCGCTGCCTCGCTCGGTCATGGCCTCCTCGACAAAACCCACCATCACCCCTTCGGGAAAGTCGTTGGCCATGCCGCTGGTGACGATGGTGTCGTTGGAGAAGAGCTTGTGGGTGGTGGGGATGTCGATGAGGGTGGCATAGCGGAAATCGCCTCCCCTCCACACCAGCGAGCCGTTGGTGTTGATGCGGCTTATCTTCACGCTGTTGCGGCTATTGGAATGCAGCACCGGCATGATGGTGGCAAAGTTGTCGGTGGTGCTGACCACGACCCCCACAATGCCCTGGGGCGAAATCACAGCCTGGTCCAGCTTGATGCCCTGCTTGCGCCCTTTGTTGATCATGATGTAGTTGTTAGGACGGTTCCACGAGTTTTTGACCACGCGGGCTTCGGTGTAGCTGTAACGTTGTTTATAGACGGTGTCGTCCTTGGTGAACTCCCGCAGGTTATAACTGATGTAGGAGGACTCCAACTGGGCGCGGAGCTGCGCGTTCTCGGCGGCCAGACGCTCGTTCTCTTTGCGGAGGCCGAAGTAGTCGCCCACCATCGAGAGGGTGCCATAGCAGCGCCCGGCAATGGCGTTGCCTGTCTGGACTATTTTTGAACCCTGGTAGTTGCTATTCTGGGTGATGAAAATAATGGCCAGAATTTCCAACAGCAGGAAGACAAAAACGAAATTGTAGCGCTTGATGAAAGCCAGTAGTGCATCCATTTCTCTCTCTATTGGGGAATTAACGGCTGAGATAGTTGTTGATGACCCGTTGGGTTTCGTCGACAGCACGACCGAGGTCGTCGTTCAGTATTGTCACATCGAAGTGGTCGGACATCTTCAACTCGGCAGCACTGCGGGCCAGCCGTTTCGTGATGGTATCCTCGGTCTCGGTGCCGCGGTTGCGGAGCCGCATCTCGAGTACTTCTATGCTGGGGGGCATAACGAAGAGAGCCAGTGCCTCGGTGCCGAAAAACTTTTTGATATTCATGCCACCATTGACGTCCACGTCGAAGATGATGACGTGGCCATTGTCCCAAATGCGGTCGATTTCGGATTTGAGGGTGCCGTAGCGGGTGCCGGCATAGACCTCTTCCCATTCGAGGAAAAGGCCCTCGCGCACCCGTTTCTCAAACTCGTCGGGGGTGAGGAAATAATAGTCGACACCGTCCTGCTCACCCTGTCGGGGGAGGCGGCTGGTGGCCGAAATTGAGAATTCGAAACAGTCGAAACGTTTCAGGATCTCGCGAATGATAGTAGTTTTGCCACTGCCTGACGGCGCGGAAAACAAGATGGCTTTGCGGTTATTCATGTCTGTAAGGCATATATTTAGTGAGCGGGAACAAGCACCCGGCTGCAATCATTGCGGTTAGAATTTACGGTCGAAGACTTTGTAGAAACTCTTCACCACCAGCGAGTTTTCGTGCCACATGTATTGGGCCGCCACCTCGGCCACATAGGCCAAAGCCTCCTCGCGGTTGGTATAGCTGTTGAGTCGGAGGATAAAGTCGTTGTAGGCTTTCATGTTGTTGTGGAACAACTCGCTCATGAAACTGAACTTGTCGTTGATGTTGATGATGGTGCGGAGGTCGTCGACCTTCTTGGCGTTGACACGTGTTTCGAGCTGTTCCTCCACGTTGCGCCCATGCTTGTTGAGGGTGTCGGCAAGGGTTCGCACGCGGGGCTTCTCCCCGTCGTTGCTGTTGTTGAAGTAGTCAAACAGCGACGACTCCTGCGGTTTCTTTTTGGGCTGCGAGGCCGGAGTGCTGTTGTCGCTAAAAAGCTCGTCATTGCGGTTTCCCTCAAGTTTCTCCATCACAGGTTCGACCACTGGGGCAGTTTCCTGTTCGGCCGGTTCGGGGGCGAAGATGGGCTTCAACTCCTCTGCGGCGGCCTTGCGGGCGGCCTCTTCCTC
>CAMVMX010000021.1 GCA_947168665.1 uncultured Bacteroidales bacterium | reverse complement strand
TCAACTACACCTATTGGTTCGACGAAGACTTTGCCCACCGCCAGCAGGGCAACCTTGGCAACGGCCATCTGATGATTGATGCCAGCGCACTGGAGGACGGCTTTCATGCCCTCTATATGCAGCTGGGCTACGGCACTGCCGCACGCTTAGAGAACTTCATGTTCTACACCTACCACACCCCTCCGGGATTGGAAACCGACAGCTTCAACATCAACTACACCTATTGGTTCGACGAAGACTTTGCCCACCGCCAGCAGGGCAACCTCGGCAACGGCCACCTGATGATTGACGCCAACGCGTTGGACGACGGTTTCCATGCCCTCTATATGCAGCTGGGCCACGGCACTGCCGCACGCTTAGAGAACTTCATGTTCTACACCTACCACACCCCTCCGGGATTGGAAACCGACAGCTTCAACATCAACTACACCTATTGGTTCGACGAAGACTTTGCCCACCGCCAGCAGGGCAACCTCGGCAACGGCCACCTGATGATTGACGCCAACGCGTTGGACGACGGTTTCCACACCGTCTATATGCAGCTGGGTCATGGCACCTCTGCTCGGTTAGAGAACTTCATCTTCTTTATCCCCCCGGAGCGGTTCTATGAAGAGTATACCGATTTGGTGTACTGGTTCGGCGACGACACCACAGTGCACCGCCTCACGCCTTTGGCGGGGACGCACCTGTTAGAAGTGCCGGAGATGGACTGCGGCGCGCAAGGCATCGTGCACCTGATGGCGGTGGATAGCACAGGCCGCAGCTCGGCGGTGCTGGACCACTCCTTCATCATGATGGACTCCACCTGTTGCCTGCCGCCGCTGTTTGTGACGGTGGACAGCGTGAGCGACACTGGCGCCTATATGCACTGGGACTACAACCGTCCCATGAGCTACACGCTGGCCTACGACACTGTGCCGTTCGACAACCCCGACAGCTGCGACAACATCGTGACCCTCAACGACACGGCCTTCCACTTTGCGGGCATGCACGCGGGCATCACTTGCCACTATGCCATCAAGGCCAACTGCGACAGCAGCGCGGACGCCTGGGTGCGCGGGGAGTGGAGCACGGTGTGCCGCACGGTGACCCCCGTATATGTGGAGGCGTGCGACAGCTATGACTGGCGCGGCAACAGCTACAGCCAGAGCGGCACCTTCCGCGACACGGTACCCACGGCACTGGGCTATGCCGTGCAGTGCGACAGCATCTATGAGTTGAACCTGAAGGTGCATTACAGCATCAGCACGGAGCAGCAAGTGACGGCGTGCCGCAGCTATGAGTGGCACGGACGCACCCTGACTGAAAGCACGGACACTGCCACCCACCACACCCACACGGCGGAAGGCTGCGACAGCACGGTGACGCTGCACCTGACGGTGAACCACCCCACCCACGCCGACCTGACGGAGCGCGACACGGCCTGCGGCCGCTACCGCTGGCACGAGCGCACCTATAGGGCCAGCGGCACCTATACCTACACCCATGTGTATGACGACTCGCCCTGCCCCAGCATCGACACGCTGCACCTCACCATACGACCCGTGTATGACCAGCGGCTGACGGTGGCCATCATGGAGGGCGACAGCATCAGTTTCAATGGCCGCACCTACCGCCACGGCGGTGTGTATGTGGACACGCTGCAGAGCGTGGACGGCTGCGACAGTATGCAGACGCTGGTGCTGCACATCACCCCGGTGCGGATGCAGATAGCCCGCGCCACGGTGTGCCAAGGCGAATCCTACAGCAACAGCCATTTCACCGTGACGGCCACCGCCACGGCCACCACTGGGACGCTCAGTCTGCGCGACACCCTGCGCACCAGCCGGGGGTTCGACTCGCTGGTGCATGGGCTGGACCTGACGGTGCTGCCCAACCATCTGAGCAGCGTGGGCGGACGGATGCCGGCGGCGGACAGTGTGATAGTGAACGGCGATGTGGTGTTACGTTGGAGCGCTGTGGAGGGCGCCACGGGCTACCGCGTGTACCTGTGGACGGCAGGACAGCCCATGCCCACCTCCCCCACCTATGTTACAAGCAACACGCATCAGAACATACCCCTCTACCAGAACCGCCAGACCTACAGCTGGAAGGTGGAGGCCTACAACCCCTGCGACACCATTGCTGGGGCTGTGCAGCATTTTGCCATCTATAAAGAGCCATCAATGATGCTGGGCAGCCATGCGCTGGCCTTTGGCGAGGTGAAGCTGAACGGCTCGGTCCGCCAGACGTTGTCCATCGGTGGGCGCGACCTGACCGACTCGATCCGGCTGTCGCTGCGGGGGACGGACTCGGCCATGTTTGCCCTGACCTCCGATCGGTTGGACCGCTTCGGCGGTTCGGTGGCCGTGAGTTTTGCCCCTACGGCGGTGCAGCGCGAGTTCAACGCCTACCTTGTGGTGACGGGCGGCACGGTGCGCGACACCGTGAGCCTGACAGGCTTGCTGGCGGACTACTACCAGTTTGAGGTGAATGTGTCGGACAGCGTGCCGGCACCCAACAGCCCCGTGGCCATCACGGGTACGCTGCGCAATGCGGCGGCAGTGGCCCAGGCGGGTGTGCCGGTGGACGTGTATGTCACCGTCATGGGACGCACCCTGGTGATGACCGACACCACCGATGCCAACGGCCAGTTTGGCACGACCTATATGCCTGTCAACTCCGAATGCGGCTACTACCAAGTAGGGGCTTGCCTACACGGCAGCAACAGCCGCCAGACGATGGCAGAGTTTAACATTCCCGGCATCAGCATACTGAGCACCAACATAGACTGGTATGTGCAGCAGGGCGACACGCTGCAAGGCACCATAGCCCTGAAGAACCGCAGCAACATCACGCTGCACAACATCACGGTGACAGCCGACTCGCTACCCGCCGGGGCAAGTATACAGTTTGCCCCCCTCACGCTGCAACCCCTCGGCATCGCCGACCTGCACTACACCCTTGTGGGCAGCACGCCCACTATCGGGAACGTATACGAGAATGCCCGTTTCACGGCCACCTGCACCGAGGGCAACCTGGGCAGCATTGCGGCCTACTACTACTGCCACCGCCCAGTGCCAGACCTGAGCATCGCGTTCGACACGATAGTGTGCGACATCATGCCGGGGACACAGAAGGTAGTAGACGTGGTGCTGCACAACAACACGGACAGCACCTTCCGCAATGTTACATTGCAGACCCCGCCAGGTTTTGCAGCCCTGCGACCCCTAAACTTGGACAGCACCTACACCATGGCGCCACACAGCACCCTGTTTGTGCCACTGCTGGCCATGATGCCCGAGGGTATGCCGCTGGCACCCCTGTCGGGCAGTGTGCTGGTGACAGCGGACAATGTGCTGCCCCAGATGGTGCCCTTTGTGGTAAACGTGGTGTCGAACGCCACGGGCAGTCTGCGGGTGCTGGTGTCGAATGAATACACCTATGCCTACGGCACGCATGTGAGCGATGCCCAAGTGACGGTGGTGGGATACTATAGTCTGGACACGGTGGCCGCGGCCACTACGAGCAGCTCGGGGATGCTGATTTTCGACTCGCTGCCCGAGGGCTACTACCACCTCTATGTGAGCGCGCCGGACAACGACAGCTACGCGGGGGTGATACAGATTCGCGGCAGCCGCCAGACCTTCCAAGAAGTGCATCTGGAATATCAGGCAGTGAACTACTCATGGGATGTGAGACAGGTGAGCATGGACGACGAATACACCATCCAGTTGAACACCACCTTCAAGACCAATGTGCCCAAGCCAGTGTTGACAATTGATGTGCCCCGCTTCACGGTGCCCTACGACGGTAGCTTCGGGAGTTTCAACATCGTTGTTTCCAACCATGGGTTGATTGACTGCTACGACGCCACCATCACGGTGCCCACATCAGACTACTACGACTTTGTGCCGCTGTTTGACCGCATCGACACACTGCACGCGCTGTCGTCTGTGACCATACCCTGCGCAGTGCGTAACAATGTCATCTATAATGCTGTTATGTCCGCCAACAACAATTCAGACTGCATTGTAGACACCACCTATGATACTCACACGAGGACAGAGACGAGAACAAGCTATCGCGACACCATTATCTACATACCCGTTAACCACATAGTGAACGACACCACACATGACACCGTGATGGTGATAGACACGATGAACATACAGATACCCCACACGGAAACACACACCGTGGTAAACTCAACAGTGAACCGTATCTTCTGGTACAACACGGTGACACACGACACAGTCTTGAGCATTACACCCCTGCAAAGAGAGATGTGGGGCAACTGCGAGACTTACCCCTTCAGGGTAGTGGCCAAATGGAAGTGCAGCGCGGGAGGCAAATGGGTGTATGCCGGCACCACAACGGAGGAGTTGGACTGCAAGCATCCTAAAAACGATATCGATACCATCATCAGACACATAACAGTAGACACCATTCGACGGACATATGATTTGGGCTTCAATTGGCCCGGCATCAACTGGCCAGATTTACCTAAGATGGATGTGGAATGGGAGTGCCAACCATGCTGGTTTGCGGCCGTTATAGGAGCCCTTGACTGCGCAGGAAGCATCGCTATTACCCTTGGTTCGGCCGGACTGGGCAGTATTGCGCAAGTTGGTGCCATGTTATTATCAGCCAGTGCTGATGCGACATCCTATCACGACTTACTGGAGGACTACTCTATAGCCGTGGCCAGCGGCATCCCGACTGCCATTGCAGAGGCGGCTAACAACATGGAGGTAGGCGCAGCCCAAACCCCCATCCGCAGCATGAACCAGACAGCCCTCTATGCACAAATCTCCAACATCACTACTGGCTACGGGATATTGAAACCTTTAGTCAACGGCGAGTATGGAGACGCAGCCATCGCCGGACTTATTGCCATACTGGGCAAATTAAACCCCGTCATAGGCACAATCGGGACTTGCATGAAAGACCTATATGACGTCATCCGTGCATGCCAGGGAACTGAGGCTGAGATACCTTGGGCCTATAACCCCGCCTTTGATGTGGACACCAACGTGAACGAGCACAACATAAGGCTGGCCAAAAGATATCAGGACACACTGCACTCTATCCGCCGCCGGATTGTAAACGACTCGTTGCCCGTGTATGACGAACACCCAGAGGTGCTTACCTCCATTGTCAGCAACCTGATCAGCTACGACAGCGCGACGGTGGAGCAGATAAAAGACTGCTACGACACCACCATCACGGTGATTGACACCAATGTGCTGCGCCACTATGTGGACCGCTGGAACAGGACCGTCAACTACTATAGCCAGGGATGGCTCACGCCCGAGTATGTGCCGGAAGGCCAGTCGCTCGACTTCTTCTATCTGGACACTAACACCACCGGCGCTCTGCTCGACATGGAGCTGACAGCCATGGACGAGGGTTATTGGTCGATAGAAGAGATGTTCCTGGCCACGCTGGACAGCATGGTGGCAGCGCCGAAGAAGAAATCGGTGTGCGCAGGGGTGTCGCTCCGCTTCACCCAGGAGGTGGCCATGACCCAAGAGGCTTTTGAAGGCATGCTGACGGTCAACAACCCCCACGACTCTAATACGCTTCGCGACCTGTCGTTCCTCTTCACGGTGAGCGACACGCTGGGGCATGACTGCACCGACAAATTCGACATCCAGGTTATAGACCGCCAAAATGTGGATGCCAATGGCTCGATAGCCGCTGGCACGGCTGGAACAATCACTGTGCGTTTTGTGCCGCTGATGTCGGCAGCCCCCACGGCGCCTGTGCCCTACCTGTTTGGTGGAGCTATAGACTACACAGACCCCTTCACCTCGGCTGAGATGTCGGACGAACTGAAACCTGTATTGCTCACTGTCCAACCTTGTCCTCACCTGCTGTTCGACTATTTTGTGCCACACACCATCATAGCCGACGACCCCCTTACCACTCCTGTTATCGAACCGGCCGTGGCCGCCACGATAGGCTTACGCATACTCAACGATGGAATGGGGGCAGCCAACGGGGTGCGCATCTCCTCACTGTCGCCTCAGATTGTGGAGAACAGCCAAGGACTGGTGGTTGACTTCGCCATGACGGGCACCCTGAAGGACGGCCAGACCACAAGCCAGCCTCTCAGCGACATCGCCTTGGGCGACATGGCTCCAGACGTAACCCACACCATGGAGTATATGCTGAAAAGTACCCTCCTCGGCACCATCAGGGTGGACGATGTGAACGTTATCCACAATAGTTCGGTTGACGACCGCGACATGAGCCTTGTCACTGCCCGAGCACACCGTCTGGTGAAACCCATCCTGGAATACCGAGCCGGTGCCGACTCTATTCACGACTTCCTGACTCACGGCAACAGCAGCAACCGTCCCGACAGCATATACTTCTCGAGCGGACGGGCCACGACGGTGGCATCGGCGGACACAGCCCTGTTCGACCACTATGTGGTGACTTCCGACACAACGGTTATGCCGGACGGCTCTATCCAGGTTGCCCAAACGGTCGACACGCTGGTACGGCTCACCCTCATGCCGGACACCACTGGCTGGCAATATGCCCGCACAGACGATCCAGGCAGAGGGAAGTACGAAATCGTGTCGTGCATCAGAGACGACAGCGTCAACATCCCGCTGGAGAATATCTGGCTCAGCTTTGTAGACATTGAGGCCGGTCTCGACCCCGACTATGTCAACCACATGCATATCGTCGACACCCTCGGCGCAATCCGTCCGACTTCCTACTTTGTCACATTCAGGCTGAAGGAGGACGTGCTGAAGGTAAGCCGTATACTGGATATTCCGCTCCACGCCATAGGCAGCACGCTCGACTCGGTGAGAGTCCAGTTCTCGATGCCCGTCATTGACTCCTCGTTCACATTTGCCGACATGTCGTTGAAGTGTAACAACGGAGCCGAGCTGATGGACAGCACGGTGGCCGTGCACCGCATAGACGACTCTACCTACAGTGTGGACATTTCGAGGAAGACGCTTGCCTTCGGACTCTATGTGCTGAAAGTTATGGCGGACAGCATCATGAACAGCGATGGCCATTATGGCGCAGGGGGGCTGGAAGCCCACTGGGTGCACGCCAATTGCATGACCGTGAAGGACAGCACTGCCCACACCGCTTGCGACAGCTATACCTGGCGTGGCGAGAGGCTGACGGCCACGGGCATCTACACCGACACGCTATCGCAAATGGCTGGCTGCGACAGTATCTTACTGCTGAACCTCACCATTCACGAAAGCGACAGCTTAGTGCTGGCCGACACAGCGTGCGACCGCTACTTCTGGCAGGATTCGGTCTATACCGCCTCGGCCACGGCTTCGGTCCTCACCAACAACCGCTACGGCTGTGACAGCACGGTGACGCTGAACCTGGTAATCTATGAGAGCGACAGCGTGGTGCTGGCCGACACGGCGTGCGACGGCTATTTCTGGCAGGATTCGGTTTATACCGCCTCGGCCACGGCTTCGGTCCTCACCAACAACCGCTACGGCTGTGACAGCACGGTGACGCTGAACCTGGTAATCTATGAGAGCGACAGCGTAGTGCTGGCCGACACGGCGTGCGACAGCTACTTCTGGCTGGATTCGGTCTATACCGCCTCGGCCACGGCTGCGGTTCTCACCACCAACCGCTACGGCTGTGACAGCACGGTGACGCTGAACCTGGTAATCTATGAGAGCGACAGCGTAGTGCTGGCCGACACGGCGTGCGACAGTTACTTCTGGCAGGATTCGGTCTATACCTCTTCGGCTACGACCACAATCCTCACCACCAACCGCTACGGCTGTGACAGCACGGTGACTCTGAACCTTGTCATCAACTACAGCACTCACGACACCATCGTGGACACGGCTGCGGGCTCGTACTCGTGGCAGGGCCACACCTATACCGAGAGCGGAGAATACCGCTTTGAGGGGCAGACCTCAGAGGGCTGCGACAGTGTGATTGTGTTGCAGTTGACTGTCACAGAGGTCGGCATCAACTCCGCCGACAGCGCGGCCGACATCACCCTCTTCCCGAACCCCACCAAGGGTAAGGTGACGATAATGTCCGAGGGGGTGGTGAAGGTGGAAGTGTATGACCAGGCAGGCCGCCGCGTGGCAGAGGTTGTGGGAGGCAACGAGGTTGACCTTGGCCACCTGCCCTCCGGGGTCTACACGCTGCATATTACTCTACAGCATTCCGCTACCGTAAGGCGCATCATCAAACAATAGCGCATCACTTCTTTACAAACAATTGAGGCAGACCGCACTGTGCAATCTGCCTCAATTTTTTTTTGCACGGTACGAATATTTGAGGGGGGATGTTCGTTTATTGGGCAAAAGGCAAAAAGAGATAAACTTTACCCCCCTCGAAAGAGAGATACCCCTATCCCCCTGTAGAGGAGATGAGACACAGTAACAATAGAATGAATGAGCAAGAATATACCCTGATAGCACAGCAGCACCGCG
The DNA here is from genome assembly GCA_947168665.1 of uncultured Bacteroidales bacterium. Classification (GTDB taxonomy): domain Bacteria; phylum Bacteroidota; class Bacteroidia; order Bacteroidales; family P3; genus Colimorpha. The sequence continues at coordinate 36,882 of CAMVMX010000021.1, read as the reverse complement.
AGGCCTTATACCGTTTTGCGGTGCGCTACACAGCCGACGGCGACAGTGCCTGGGACACGGTGCAGGATGCGCTGGTGGAGCTGTGGACGCACCGCAGCGAGGTGGAGCCACAGAAGGCCAAAGGCTGGATGGTGAGGGTGATGTACCGCCAGCTGGTGGACCAGCACCGCCGCGCCGAGCGGTTCCGCAAGCTGGCACCGGAGCTGGCGCAGCAAGAGTGGTATGACCAGCATGACAATTTCGAGCTGCACGACGCCATGCAGCAAGCCCTCGGCCAGCTGCCCGACCAGCACCGCGCCATCCTGCTGATGAAAGACCTGGAAGGCTACCAGTACAAGGAGATTGCCCAACTGACGGGGCTGGAGGAGTCGCAGGTGACGGGCATCCTGTACCGCGCACGCGTCAATCTGAAGAAAGCATACATGAAGTTGAACACCATTAAACAACAAGCAATATGATTAACATGGATAATTATGAGGGGTACCTCTACCTCTATCAAGAAGGGGAGCTGGACAGCCAGACCCGCGCCGAGGTGGAGCGTTTCCTAATGGAGCATCCCGACATCCGCGAGGAGATGGACACCTACTATGACCCCTCCTTCGTGGTCACGGCCGAGCAGCCCGCCAAGAAGAGTCGCCGCATAGTACCCCTGTGGCGGTGGTCGGCGGCAGCCTGTGCGGTGCTGGCCATCGGCATAGGTGTGTACACTTTGCTGGCAGTCCCCTCAAGCCCGGAGGGGCTTCCTCTGGTAGCCGAACAGAACCCGCTGCCAATCACTCACAAGTGGGACACCGCCCCCTCGACACAGCCGAAACTGGAACTTCACAACAACCACATACGCCACGCAAGCCACCCGTCGCTCCCCGACTACAAGGATGCGTCCATTCCTTCGTCCACCGATATACAGCAGGATGCAGAGGCCTTGAGAGAAGAGGCAACCACTACCGAATCCGTAAAGCTGATTGCCGCACAGCAGGTTTATACCGACTGCCAATTGGCCGAGGAAACCATACTGGTGGATTGTCTGGCTGAGGAATATACTATCGTGGACAACCTAGCCTCCGTGGAGGGCGACTCCGAAACCCGGCGGGGAATAAACCTCCTGGCCGTTGCTATCGACTACTCGGCCAAACGCCAGATGGAATTTATGGCAGTAATGAAGGATGAGGTGTTCCCTATCTTTAGAACATCCGACTCGTTGAGAACAATTTGACAAATCATAAAAAGCAACAATCAAAAAATCATACAATCATGAAAAAGACAGCACTCATTGCAGCATTGACACTTCTTTGCGGCACGACAGCCGCCGAGGCTCAAAACTATCGGCAGAATCTGGACAAGGAAATCACCACCCTGATTGTAAAGGGCGACTGCACTGTCCATCTGAAACTGGATTCCGTCAACTGGATTATGTATCGAAGCGACGATGGGACACCTTCGCTCCCCCTTGTCTCCATCACGGGCAACACGGTCGAGACCACCCCGGAGGCCAACGGCAAGGAAATCCATATCACCACCTCGGCAGGATACAGAATACCCGGGAAGGCCGTCTTCAACATTGATGTGACGGACGCAGGGCGTGTGATCTTCAGAGGCGACACGTTGCTGAAAGGGCATTACGAGCAGGTGCTATACAGCGGAAAAGTTGAGAACAGCAAAACTGGGAGGAAGACAGAATATGCCGTCATCTATCAGTCGGATGACAAAAAGAGCGTCGACACCACCCGCGACTGGACGGGGATGCGGAAATACACCTTCGGCGACCGCATCCATAACCATTTCAACTGGGGATGGTCGCTCTTCCTCAATAATGCGAGCGGCTCACCGAATACGCTGGCTGTGAAGAGCAATTTCGCCACTAATATAGGCTGGCAGATCGATTACTCGCTTTATATGGACGATCACATCGGAGCAGGTTTTGGCATAGAGTTTGGTGGAAACAGATATAGATTTTCCTCACCCCTCGTGGCAGGGAGATTCGAAGGCGACAACTATTATCTGGGGACAGGCACCTCCGACCTGCCGGGCAAATGGGAGACCTCTGCCAACGAAATGCATCTGGGCATCCCGTTCCACATCGCCGTCTATCCCAACGCGAAAAAGCATTATTTCAACTTCCGTCTCGACTTGATTCCCCGGATCACTATTTGGGGCACACATCTTCAGGAATATCTATATGTTACTGATGATGTGTCAGAAGACCGGAAATATGAACGCGCCATACCCTTCAACCTATTCAACCTTACGGCCAGATTTTCGACCAGAATAAGCCTCTTCGGGTTCTATGCCGAGGCAAACTTGCTCCCGATATTCAAGGGGATGAAACTGAACGACGGCACGCCTTACAACCCATACCATTTTGCGGCAGGCATTATATTCGACCTGTCTGATTAGCCGGGAAACTGCTCACTGAAGGCTAAACGCCGCATCCTTTTACTCAAACAAAGCCAACTCCCAGGCATATAAACATAAACGGGGTCTCCACCAACGATGGGGTCCCCGTTTTCACTGTGTTTTGCATAGCTGACGGCTATCGTCTCAACAGTTTGAAGAATTCCCACAGCACGATGGCGGCGGCGCAGCTGATGTTGAGGGAGTGCTTGGTGCCTTGCTGCGGAATTTCTATACTGCCGTCGCACAACGGGAGCAGCTCTTCTTGAACCCCGTCTACTTCGTTTCCGAAGATTATAGCCACACGCTCACCAAGGGCTTCGGGCAGACGGTCAAGCATGATGCTGTCGTCCACCTGCTCAATGGCATAAATCTTATATCCCTGGGCTTTCAATTCGCTGACACAGTCAGCCGTCTCTTCATAGTAGGTCCAGTCCACGCTATCCTCGGCGCCGAGGGCGGTCTTGTGAATGTCGCGGTGAGGCGGTGTTGAGCAGATGCCGCACAGGCATATCCGCTCTACCCGGAAGGCATCGGAGGTGCGGAACACCGAGCCGATGTTGTTCTGGCTGCGGACATTGTCCAACACTACGGTAAGGGGCAGCTTTTCAGCTTCCTTGTATTCCTGCACCGACAGGCGGTGCAACTCGTCCATTGAAAGTTTGTGCGTCAACTGTTAATGCTTGTATCTTGAATGCGTGAATACTTGAATGTGTTAATGTGTGAGTGTGTGAATGCGTGAATCTTGAATGCGTTAATGTGTGAATAATTGAATGATTGAGTGTGTGAACCTGACTAACACATTCCCACATTCCCACATTAACGCATTCATCTCACATCCTTTTTATCCCACGCTGCCTTCCAGTGAAATGCTAAGGAGCTTCTGCGCCTCAACGGCAAACTCCATGGGCAGCTTCTTCAGCACATCCTTGGCATAGCCGTTCACTATCAGCCCCACAGCACTCTCGGCGGTGATGCCGCGCTGCTGACAATAGAAGAGCTGGTCTTCCGATATCTTCGACGTGGTGGCTTCATGCTCCAGGATGGCACTGCTGTTGTTGGCCTTGATATACGGCCATGTGTGGGCCCCACATTGGTCACCCAACAGCAGCGAGTCGCACTGCGAGAAATTGCGGGCATTCTCGGCACTCTTGTTTATCTGCACCAAGCCACGGTAGCTGTTCTGGCTATGCCCGGCGCTGATGCCTTTCGACATGATGGTGCTATGCGTGTTCTTGCCCACATGGATCATCTTGGTGCCCGTGTCGGCCTGCTGGTAGTTGTTGGTCACTGCCACGCTGTAGAATTCGGCCGTACTGTCATCGCCCTGCAGAATGCAGCTTGGGTACTTCCATGTCACGGCACTGCCGGTCTCAACCTGCGTCCATGAAATCTTGCTGTGCGAACCCTTACAGATACCACGTTTAGTGACGAAGTTATAGATACCACCCTTGCCCTGCTTGTCGCCGGGATACCAGTTCTGAACAGTGCTGTACTTCACTTCCGCATCCTTCAGGGCGATAATCTCCACGATGGCTGCGTGCAGCTGGTTCTCGTCGCGCTGCGGGGCCGTGCAGCCCTCCATATAGCTCACGTAGGCCTCTTCGTCGGCAATGATGAGTGTGCGTTCAAACTGGCCTGTGCCGCGGGCATTGATGCGGAAATAACTCGACAGCTCGATGGGGCAGCGCACCCCCTTGGGAATATAGCAGAACGACCCGTCGCTGAACACGGCCGAGTTCAAGGCGGCAAAGAAATTGTCGCTGCTCGGCACCACCGAACCCAGATACTGCTTCACCAAATCGGGGTACTTCTGCACAGCCTCGCTGATGGGGCAGAACAGGATGCCTTTCTCTTCCAGCACCTTTTGTGATGTGGTCTTCACCGACACCGAGTCCATGATGGCGTCGTATGCCACTCCTGCCAACTCCTTCTGCTCCCGCAGGGGAATGCCCAGCTTGTCGAAGGTGGCCAGCAGTTCCGGATCCACCTCGTCAAGGCTTTTCTTCTTCTCCTGCTGCTTGGGGGCTGCGTAGTATATGATGTCCTGATAGTCCACCTTGTCATATTTCAGGTGGCCCCATGTAGGTTCCTCCATGGTCTGCCAGCGGCGGAAGGCTTCCAGCCGGAACTCCAACAGCCATTCGGGCTCATTCTTTTTTTTCGATATGAGGCGTATCACATCCTCATTCAAACCCTTGCCGATGGTGTCGGTCTCGATATTTGTGACAAAGCCCCATTTATATTCTTCGCTGGTAACTTCCTGTATGATACTATTGTTATCTTCTGCCATTGCAATGATTCTTCATTTTGTTTGCCGTGCAAAGGTACTATTTTTTTTTGATTGCGCGATTGTGTTAACGTGGGAATGTTTGAGTGTGTTAGTGTAGGAATGATTGAGTAGTTGGCGCGGTCAAAAGACCAACGCATTAACATGTTGACACATTATCGCATTCAGGACTAACGTATTGGCACATCAATTCGTCGCATCTACCTATTTCGAGAACAGTGTGGTTGCATTGCCCGACACCGAATCGCCCACAATGGCTGTAGTGTCGCACACCGTGGTGTCGGCCACGAACCCGATATTCACATGTTTGAATCCAAATGCCATAAAGATTGAGGTAAGCTGCATCTTGCCGTTGGCCTCTGCCGTGCCCAGCAGGTTGTCTTCCATCACCAACTCCAGCAGTTTGGCTCTTGCCGCATTCTTGGCAATAGTGGTCCTGTCGTGCGACCAACTGCCTTTCTCGCTGAAAGTCCGGATGTCCGACGGGTTGGTGATGATGTCCAAAATCTGCGCTTTGGGGAGGTTGACGTTGATGGTAGAATCGTCCACCACCTCGGTTTCCATCTTGGTCAAATCGAAACCGGCACGAATCTTTCCCCTCACAATCAGCACGATAACTTTACGATTCAGAAACTTCTTCTCCTCATCCTGAATCATCACCTCACCGATATAGTTGGCCGTGCAGAATTCCGAGATGCGTTTCATCTCGGTGATGGTCTGCCCCAGCGACTCGTAGCGGTTCTTCCCTTCTGCCACTTTCGAATAAACCACCAGAGCCACGATAGCGGCACACACCGCCACCAATGCCAGCGTCACTATCCTCCAGTGCTTTGCCAGAAAAGCCAACCCCCGGGCCATCGCGTCTGCCACAGTGGCAAGCCATCTTTTGGCCGTCCTCAGCCATTTGTCCTTCACCGAATCCCCGGTCGGGGCCTCAGTCTCTTGTTCGGGCATACTGTTTTCTTGTCCTGCGGGCGTTACCGAGTCCAGCTCTCCTGCTTCAGGAGTGTCTGGCACTTTGGGCTGCAACTCCCCATTCCCGTCCATTGCGTGATTATTGTCTTCCATTTCGCTCCTCCTGTTTGAAAGTGATTTCTACATTCTTGAAGCCGCTCTGCCGCAGCAACATTTCGACGAACAGCCCGGCATTCTGGCGGGCATCCCTCAGAATCATGTCGGTCAACTCCGGGTCGGTTTTCAGTTCCATCTCGCCGATGCTGACAATCGCATCCCGTTCCTCATTGGTGTATTCCGTTCTGAGCAGCGACACCTGGTTGTAAATCATCTTCACATCGTCCGGCCTGATATTGTACGACAAAATTCGGGGCTGGGGCAGTTCCAAGGCTATCGACCGGGTCTTGTCTTTTCTGTTTTCACTGATCCGAACCTTCCCTGCATCGAACTGCTCCATGTCAATGCCAGCCTTGATGACAGCTTTCATAGAAAACAGGATCTTCCTGTCGCCGAAAATCTGCCATGTCTCGTCGCTGTTGCTCACTACCTTCTGCACCGTATACTGCACCGTACCCAATTCAGCCACCTGCCGCATCTTCTGCAGCCACTGGCTTTCATCGTCTTTACTGCTGCACGATGCCACAAACAGCACCGCCATCGCGCAGAGCCCAAATAACAACTTTTGTTTCATAATTTCAACAATTTATAATTTATAATACCCCTCTCCCACCCTCACAATCATCACTGCAAAGATACGCAATTATTTTGACATGCACACAATCATACAAAGCCGGACATCATCTTTTGCCCTTGCGCAGTGGCAACTGCGGCTTACCCCCCTCCAAATCTACAACATTGCGCCACCGGCCCCGCCACACAATAAATCAATCAAACCTGCGTTAAGAGGGCAAACACCGTTACAATTGATATGACCTCATTCGCATCTCTTTCGGCCTGGGGATGGCTGATACAGTTTTTCATCATCGTAGTGGCCCTGCTGCTGGCCAACCTGATACGTTGCAATATCCCTCTTTTCAAACGCAGCCTTCTGCCCACCGCCTTGCTGGCCGGGCTTATCATCCTATGTCTCAAACCGCTGGGCTTCTTCTCGGCATTGGTGTCCAAACAGTCGATGGAAATCATCACCTACCATGCCTTGGGGCTTGGCTTTGTGGCCATGGCCTTGAAGAACAAAAAAATCAAAAGCTCCACCACCCCCGTCAAGGTAATTGAGACGGGAGCCGTCACCGCCGGCACCTACATCCTGCAAGGCCTCGTGGGGCTGCTGGTCACCATACCGCTCTTCCTGTTGTGGAACAACCGCGATTTCTTCTATGCCTCGGGGCTGCTGCTGCCCATGGGCTACGGCCAAGGCCCCGGCCAGGCGCTCAATTTCGGCCTCACCTTCACCGGCTGGGCCGAAGGGCAGGGCATCCATTTTGCCGGCTCCGATTTCGGCCTCAGCATAGCGGCTATGGGCTTCATTGTCGGCAGCGTGGTCGGCGTGGTATACATGAATATGCTGCGCCGCAAAGGCAAGCTCAATCGGCGGAAAGCCGACTACTCAGAAACCTACACCCTGCAGGACTACCAGTCCGACAACGAAATCCCCCATGCCGAGTCCATCGACAAACTCACCGTCCAGATCTGTTTGGTGCTGCTGGTCTACTTTCTGGTCTATCTGCTCATGGCCGGAGTGCAGCAACTTGACCTTGGCGACTTCGGCACCAAAACCCTCAAACCCATGGTGTGGGGGTTCAACTTCCTGTGGGGCACCCTGCTGGGTGTGCTGATAAAAGTCATTATCAACCGGCTGCGGCGCACTCACCTCATGCGACGCGAATACATCAACAACTTCACCCTCGACCGCCTGGCCGGCACCTGTTTCGACTTCATGATTGTGGCCGGCACCGCCGCCATCGACTGGGGCAACCTCCGTGCCATCTGGATGCCCTTGCTGCTGGTGTGCCTTGTGGGGGCTGTGGCCACTTTCTTCTATGTGCTTGTCTGCTGCAAACACCTCTACCCCGACTATCGCTACGAGGGCTTCTTTGCCATGTTCGGCATGCTCACTGGCACCGCCAGCAACGGCATGATTCTCCTGCGCGAAATTGACCCCAAGTTCGAGACCCCTGCCGCCAACAACCTCGTGCTTCAGACCATCCCCGCCATCGCATTCGGCTTCCCCGTGCTGCTCCTGATGGGCTTTGGCCCCCAAAGCCTCAAAGCCTGCCTCATCACCCTCGGAATCCTCTTCTTGGCCTTCTTGCTCTTCACCGCTTTCATCTTCCGCTCCCGCCTGTTCCGCCGCAATCATCATCACCAATAATTTCTCATCATGAAAAAACACCTTGTCATCCTTGTGTCGTTCCTGGCCTTGACATCCGCCCTTTCGGCCCAGGACTCCCTTTCCGTCCGTCGGGGCTGGACTTTCGGCGTGCTGCCCAGCGTGGCATACGATGCCGACCTCGGTCTTCAACTCGGCGCACTCACCAATATCTACTACTTCGGCGACGGCTCCGCCTACCCCGACTACCTACACTCTTTCTATGCCGAGGCGGCCTACACCACCAAACACTACGGCCTCTTCCGCCTCTCCTACGACTCCAAATACCTCCTCCCTGGCCACCGTCTCAGCGTCGACCTCACCTATCTGCCCGACCAGATGTGCGACTTCTACGGTTTCAACGGCTATGCTTCATTCTATGACAACTCCTATGCCCAACAACCCGCCGACCATGACCGCGCCTACTACCAGACACGCGCCTACTACAAATTCCACCGCGACCTCTTCCGCTTCAGCGCCGACCTTCAAGGCACACTCTCCAAACCCTGGTACTGGAACGCGGGCATAGGCATACTCCACTACAATGTAGGCAGCGTTGATGTGGCCCGACTCAACAAATACACCAAAGACGAGTCCGACCGGCTGCCCGAAAACACACTCACTCTCTATGACCGCTACGTGTCCCTCGGCTACATCAAAGCCGCCGAGGCCAACGGGGGGCTTCACCCCTACCTCCACGGCGGCCTCACTTTCGACACCCGCGACCGCCAGCAGAACCCCCGCCGCGGCATCCATGCCGACGCCTTCCTCACCTACTATGCCGGACTGGGCAACATGGCCGACTACAACAACCTCAAATTCAACGCCTCCTGGCGTCACTACCTGCCCCTTATCGCCAATCGCCTCACCTTTGCCTACCGTCTCGGCACCCAGCTCAACCTGGCTGGCGACTGTCCCTTCTATCTCAACACCTACCTCAACCAGCTATACATGCAGCGTGTCATCTACGAAGGCCTCGGCGGTGCCAACTCCATCCGCGGCATCATGCGCAACCGTATCCTTGCCCGCGGCGTGGCTTTTGCCAATGCCGAATTCCGTGTGCAGGTGGCGCAATTCCGCATCGGCAAAGAGAACTTCTACATCGGCCTCAACCCCTTCATGGATGCCGGCATGGTGGTGCAGCCCTACGCCCGCGTGGTCAAAGACCCCCTGCTGCTGGAGCTTGCCGACCCCGACCCCTCCAATCCTGAGGCCTTCTACGACGAAAGCCGACTCTACGCTCCCCACCTCTCCGCCGGCTGCGGCCTGAAAGTGGCCATGAACGACAACTTCGTCCTCAGTATCGATTGGGCCACAGCTCTCGACAAGCAGGACAACGCCAAGTTCAGCAATCTCTACATCAAAATGGGCTACATGTTCTAATCCCCTCCCGCATGGAGCGAAAAGCCTTCCGGCTGCCACCCGCAGTCTTTGTCCTCTTCCTTTTCAATGCACTCTGCCTGTTGCTGGCGTCTTTAGACTATCTACTGTGCGAGGTGGACTGGTTTCTTCTGGTTTGGATTATTGCTCCCGTTGCCCTTGTGACAGTTGGCATCGGACTGGTGTTTACCATCTACGCCCTGTTCCACCTGCGCAACCGCTATTGGCGAATCGTGGCTTTGTGGGGACTGCTGTTGGCTCTGGTCACTTTCATTGTGTTCTGGCTGCTCCCTCCCGGCACTTCGCGTGTCCCGGCCAAGATGGAGAGGCACTACCTGCGCCACCAGTCGACTATGGCTTCCATCGCGGGCACCATTTATACGGCCATGCCTGACAGCACCCTGCTCGTCCTCAACTCTTCGGGTCACCTGTCCCTCAGCCATATCAGTCCTGACACTAATTTTTGGGGCTACCCCGTCACAGCCGACACAGCCGCCGACGCTCACCTTCCCGTCTCATTCCCACAAGACAGCATCCTCCGCCTCATGAAACAGATGCGCTGCTCCCGGGTGCAGGTCTACAAACCCACAGCCTTAGCCCTCTTCGACTATATCACAAGCGGTTTCGCCAGCTACTGGTTCGAGTTTCCTCTCATTCCCTTCAGCCCGGAACAAATGCGCGACCAACTCCACACTTACAACGCCCTGCCCTATTCGCCCCAAGTCTGCTTCCGCTTTCACGGTGGCGCCACCGACGGCGACAGCCCATTCCCCTACAAAGACAAGTTCCTGCTCAGCCATCCCGCCGTGGCCGACACCCTCTGACAGCCTCACATAATGCGAGAAGGCACCCTTGCCGTTTGCAGCAAAGGTGCCTTCCGTTTGGCTGACTATAACGCCAAAAACTATTCTTTCACAATCTTGAGCGTTTTGCCGTTACTGCGCACAATATACATGCCGGCGGCCAGATGGCTCATGTCAATCTGTGTCGTACCGTTGCACTCCTTCTCCATCACCACGCAGCCAGCCATGTCGGTGACGGTCACCAACCCACCGGCCGTGATTGTCAACATCCTTTTCACCGGGTTGGGATAGGCAGTGAACATCTTGTCGGCCTGTACATCGGCAATGCCCACCGGATTCTCCTCTTCTTCGAGTGGGGCGGTCAAAGTTACTGCATACTGATGCACCGTCACACTGTCCTCAGCCCTCACCGTCAGCAACACTCTGGCAGTAGAGTCGCTCAACCGCTCGCGTTCCATAGTCACCGTGGCATCATCCACCTCGGTAACCCACGCCACCTCGGCGGTCATCAGCTTGGAGGTGTCGGACAGACGCACACTATAGTTCAGCTGACCCTTGTCAAAACCCGCCAGCGCGGTGCCGTCCAGCGTGATGCTCGTCAGCCACGAACTGTAGATAAACTCAATATCGTCAATCGACAGCGAATCGTTGCCCTCACCGGCTCCGGGCGAGTTGTTCGTAGTCATGTTCAGCAGAAGGTACCTCCCCTCAGCCGTACCCCTGTATCCGAAAGGACACCTCAACTGAGTCCAACTCATCGTGCTGGGGTTCTCCGTAGTGCGAGTAGTATGCACCACGGCGCGGCCCTTATACTTTGAGAGGTCGCTCACATCATTCGGGGCCTTGAAATCATTGTCGCCATGGATGATAGCCTCCACCTGCGCCTCCGACCCCGTATGGTAAGCATAAAAACTCACCCACACATACATCGAGTCGGGCGTAGCCGTGAAAGGCACACTGTGCTCAGCGTTGCTGCGCTCGGTATAGTTATAGTTGTCGCTGCTCGAAGCCGACATGCTCCCGGCATGGATGCGGCCGGTGGTCATATTGCCGTTGGCCTTGATGCCGAGAATAGACTGCGTATAGATGGTCAAATACGACGTACCCGTGCCGCCGGGACGGCTGCCGTGGCGGTGGTAGTGATGCGGCGACGAGGCCAAAGCAGCCCAAGGGCCGTCGCTTGTGGCAAACGAATTCCAGTGTGTCGGCTCGGCGGTGAGACTCTCGCTGTCCCAATCCTCAAACCCCGCATTAGGCACTTGATAAGCACTCTGGGCCTGCAATTCTGGCATGGCCAGTACAGCCGACAGAAAAAGAACAATACTGATAAATCGGTGTTTCATAAGCACATTAGATATTTTTAGGTTAATGACAATTATTACTTTTCGCGCTGCAAAAGTACAAAAAAAACTACAGATTGCAACATTTCCCCCCAGTGGAACAGGTCAGGTGGGGTTGTTGCGGCCGAAGTTGATGGTGTCGTCGCCGAACTTGCGGTTCAGCTCGTCGGCCACCTGCATCAGGCGGCGGTGCCGCTCGTCGTCGGCCTCGGTGAAGAGGTCGAGCTGCATGCCTTTCTCCTCGCTGATGTCGGTCAGCACCACCCCCGCCTGTTTGTAGAGGAACCCCTCGCGGTATAGCTTGGCCAGGGCCGCGCTGGCGGCCTTCACGATGGTCGGGGTGTCGGCCGTGGGGGTGGGGAGTTTCACACTCCCGCTGTTGCGGTACTGGTCCAGGTCGTCGCGATGCCGGTTGGTGGAAAGAAACACCGTCACCGACCGGCACACGCTCTTCTGCGCCCTCAGATGGGCGGCACAGGCCGAGGCGAAAGTGCGGATGTACATATCCATCTCGTCCCGGCTCTCCGTCATGCGGGCGAAAGTGCGGCTCTGCATGATGGAGCGCTGAGCCGTCGGGCGGTGGAGGTCGATACTTGGCGTGCCGCGCAGCTCGCGCCACGTGCGCAGCCCCGCCACCGAGAAGAGGGGGGCAATCTTCCGCTCGTCGCAATCGGCAAAATCCTGCGCCGTGGCGATGCCCAGCCCGGCGAGTTTCTTGCGGTTCTGCCGCCCGATGCCCCACACATCGGCAATGTCCAGCATCGAAAGAGCCTTGCGGCGGCTCGCGGGGGTAAGGACGCAGATGCCCTCATAGCCGCGGTAGCGCTTGGCATAGTGGGTGGCCACCTTGGCCAGGGTATAGGTCTGCGAGCATCCGCAGCTGACGGGGATGCCCGTGGCCCCAGTGATGGCGTCCATCACCTTGCGCACATAGTGGCGCACCTCGTCGGGCTCCTCCACAGGCAGCTGGCCGAAAAACTCGTCGACCGAGTACTGCACAAAGTCCAGGATAATCTCCTGCCGCTGCACCGTGTCCATAATCTGGCGCGAAATGCGGCGGTACTTCTTGTGGTCGGCGGGACATATCACCACATCGTTGAGCCGCAGCAGGCTGCGCACCTGAAACAGCGGCGTGCCGCGTTTCAGCCCCAGGGCCTTGGCCTCGGGACTGAGGGCCAGAATCACGCCGCCGCCCGCCTCGTTGCCGTTGGCCACAATGACCGGACGCCCCGCAAGGCCGGGACGCGTGGCCACCTCGCACGAAGCGAAATAGGAGTTGCAATCAATGTGGACAAACATGCGTAAATGCCGAAAAAAGAGTATGTGGGGATGCGTAAGCGCGGGAATAAACTGATGTGCCACTGCGCGAGGGGCGGACCGATGCGGCCACTCACACACTGGCACAACCAGGGGCGCGTCGCCCCGTTCAGTTTACTCGGTCACGGGGCTGAAATCGTCCTTGCCCACGCCGCAGAGGGGGCAGACCCAGTCGGCCGGGATGTCCTCGAAAGCGGTGCCGGGGGCGATATTGCTGTCGGGGTCGCCTTTGGCGGGGTCATAGACATAACCGCAGATGTTGCAAACGTACTTTTTCATTTTTCAAAAGTTTTAAAGTTAAACAATATAATCAACCGACTCGGAGCCACAGCATTAAGCCAGCCGTGCGCCACCGGGCCGTCAATGCAAAGATAGGCCTTTTTTCCCATTCGGCAAAATCGCATTTGCCCCTGCCCCGTAGGGGCAGGGGCAGCCGAAGAAGGATACCTCGCCCTAACTCCGCTCGCCCGACGGCATTTCAAATACGCTTAGCCGCCATTCCGACACGCGCCTGACGAAGAATTGCATGGCGGGTGATTCGGGAAGGCGGGGCAACGGGCGAAGGAAGGGTGCAGGGGCTGCGGACGCCCGCCGTTTGGGCTTGGACTCCAGGCGGACGTTAAAAAAAAGCGTCTTAAGCTTCTGGGGCAATAAATTTTGTTTTTTTTCGTTTATCGGGGAAAATCGAGTATTATCACAGAGACAACACGGCCATAAAAATGAGCGACAAAGTATCTGAAATAAAAAGCGAACTGCTAAGCATGGCAAGTATGCCCATGGACAGCTCCATTTTTAAAGTAGCCACAAATAAGCTACATGAGATTTTGGGCTCGACCGAATGCTCGCTATGGTCAATCAATAGAAATATGACAGGCGACCTTAATCCTGATGAGGAAAAGATACCTGTGTCCACATCACTCCTGCACCGGGAACCTATTGATGTGGGGCCGTTGTCCAACAGGGAAGATTTTGCCCATGACTTAGAAAGAGGTTTTTTTAAAATTGTGATGGGAGACTCACAGCGAGTCTACCACAGATGCGAACGAGATGAGGTGGAGGAATATGGACACCGGTCAATGGATTTTGTTCGTGCTAACGGATTGGTCGACTTTATCGTCATCCCCATTTCAGACATAACTGAAAAAGAGAAAATCATCGCTGTACTTGAGCTGTCTTATAAGAAAGGGGAGAACACTATTTCAGATGATGAGTGGGAAGAAATTGCCCAGATAACAAAATCTTTCTTTTCTTCAGTTTTTCATCGGTATCTGGTATCCCAAGAGCAAGCACTGATTGCAACACTCATAGCCACACAAGAGGCGTGTCGCGACAAGGGCGCGGGTACTTTCTTTGATTGTCTGATTGACGAGAAATTTAAATCCTTTTTCAACTATCAAGCAGCATCGGTTTTTATATGGGACTCGTACCACACCCGGTATAATCTTGTTTCGTCGACAGTCAAGAGCGTTGATAAGTATGATTCAAAATATTCTTATGAAAGAGGGGAGGGCTCCACTGGCCGTGTGGGTGAAACAGGCCGTCCGTATATCTCGGACAATTGCAGCCATCAACCTAAATGGTGCGAAAAAACAACAGACGAACCTCAGACCGTGATGATTGTTCCAATCCTGAATCCATCAGACCCCAAAGATGTTGTTGGTATTGTCCGCTTTCTGAACAAGAAAAACCCTGTGAGGGATGAATTTGTAGACTATTTCAATGATGTTGATTTGAAGTTGGTCGAATTCGCCGCAAAATACCTTTCGTTGGTAATTGATTTCTACAACAAGAAAGAGGAGCAAAGCCGTTTCATCTCAAGGCTAACACATGAGTTCAAAACCCCTGCAAATTCAATTTATAAAACTGCAGACAGAATTCTGAACAACATAAACAACGAAGATTTTATTAAGACGTACCTCAGACCATATCTTGAGGGGGTTAGGGATTACGCAGAACTGCAACGTTGGCAGGCCTCCTCCACTTTGTATCTGATGAGAAGCGGAGAGAGAAAATACGAGAAGAAAAGATGTTCACTGTCAAGTATAATTAAAAAAAGTATCAGCGTGGTCCGACCCATTGCCAGAGAGTATGGCGTACTCTTCGACAATATTAAATTCAACACATACACTGTACAAAGCCCTATCAATGTTGACGAAGATGCTTTTGTCACCGTTTTTTACAACCTTTTAACCAATGCAATTAAGTACCACGGGAGGAATCGCGACAGCTTTTTAGTCAGCATTTCCTGCTACGAAAGCGAGACGGGAATGCGGATTGAGGTGTCGGACTGGGGCATAGGTATTTCCCCACAAGATACTGCGGCTGTATTTCAGATTGGCTACCGGGGAGAAAGGGCAATGAAAGAGAATGCTTCCGGATTCGGGGTCGGATTGTCGGTCGTCAAGCAAATAGTAGAGGACTTTGGCGGCATTGTGCAAGTGACAAGATACCAGCAACCAACCACTTTTGAAATCAATTTTACAGATAAAAAATCATTGTTATGAATAGAAAGAACATTTTATGGGTTGACGACGACATCGACAAATTCGCATTAATGGCAGACCAGAACGAACTGGAGTCACGGGGATGTAAGATTATAAAGGCTCCGAGAACTGAAGACCTCCTAAAAGTGTTGCGCGAACAAATATTACAAATAGATTGCATTATTATTGACATTTCCATGCCGACAGGAGAACTCGATATGGAAGAAGCCGAGTATGGTATGAGAACGGGGCTCGCATTAATAAGAAAAATAAGAGAATCCGACTCCATATATAAAGACACCCCAATAATAGTGTATACAGTTATTGGGGATGATAATGTTCGTCAATACTGCAAGGACAATAACATCCTATATCTCAATAAATCTTCTGTATCATCAAAGGAATTTGCAGATTCCGTCATGGAGTATTTAAGCGACCTCCAAAATTGCCCTGAAGGGGCATAAACATATTTAGCCCAACGGCAACGCCTTGGGTAATCAATGAAATACAAATAACGCCCTGTAGGGGCAAAACCTTTAAGACTAATTTTTAGAGCCTTCCTAAAGCAAATTACTGATGAAACGTAAAAATACTGATTCGGATTCTCCTCATAATTATTTGCAAGACCTTGCCATCTTTTCTCTCGTCGTCTCACTATTGGCTGTTGCGGTTGCCGGCATTGCACTCAATATTCCATTCTCTGAGATTTCGCGTGATGCTGCCTATAACAGAGTAATGACCATTGCAGGATTAGTCATTGGGGTGTTGGGAGTTGCAGCCACCGTCTACTTTGTTGTGGTAGGCATTAGGATATATGATTATGTACATCTTCTCGAAGGTATGGAAAAGAGAGTTGCTAAAATCAAAACTAAAGTTGCGGAGAATAAAAAAGGGGTAGATGATGATATTTTAGATGTCATGTCAGTGATAGAGGGCAGTTCTAAGGACGAAAACCAAACAGCAGTCATACGGTTGGCGATAGGTAGAATGATTTGTAAATCGGAAACACATTCGGAGAAATACCCATTAGAGAAGGGAATAATGTATTTGGGACAATATTCAAGGAGCCAAGAAGATATTGATTTGTTGAACAAAATAATAGCAGAAACAGATGATGAAAGAATTAAGGACATGGCCACAAGTGCAAAGAAGAAGATAGAAAAAAGGATGGATGACGATTGAATCCTTGTTGCGTGCAAAGAAACTAAATATTTAAATATTGAATCTCCAGAGGCATCATTTTGTTGGCGGGGGCAATAAAAACGGGGTATAGAGCGTTATAAGAGAAATGGCTGAGTTCAGCTGGTAAATACATGTATCATGAAGCGCATTCTGATAATTCTGAGCATTGCATTGTGGGCAGCCGGGATGGGAACGGCTGGCGCCCAGACTAATATTACAATCCAGGGTGAGGTGGTGAACGGCGCCGGGAAGGATGTGTATCTGTATCGCTACACGGATATGCTGACCCTGACGGAGGAGGAGGTGGACCACGCGGTGATAGGCGACAACCGGACATTCCAGCTGAAGGCTTACGCCAACTATCCCACGATGATGATGATGCAGATTGAGAACTACAGCCAGTCGTTCTTTGTGGAGCCAGGACGCGACTATGAGGTGTATGTGCCTCGGTTTGACTGGGATGTCAACGAGAAGCGAAATATCTATCTCGCGCCGGAGGTGCTGCCGCTGGAGTTTGTGAACATGCCACCCGACGAGCTGAACGGCCTGATTTCGGACTTTGAGCGGGTGGTGGCACAGTATATCGACGAGCACCGCATGTTTTTCGACAGCCGTTTCCGCCCCCAGAAGCGATATTTCGACAGTCTGGAGGCGGAGGTGGCCAAGCTCTGCCCCGACACGAAAAACGAGTTCTTCAACCGATACAAGCGCTACCAGCTGGCCAGCATGAAGTACAGTCTGCATTTCGACACACGGCGCGGCATGGTGGACCGCTATGTGAAAAACCAGCCGGTACTCTACTACGACGACAACTACATGTCGTTCTTTGCCACGCTGTTTGCCCATTCGGTGTCGAAGGGGACGCGGAAGTTGCCCGCATGGCTGCTGGGCAACTGGGTACACAATCTGAACGTGAAGGTATACCTCGACTCGTTAGGGACGGACACCCTGCTGCGCAATGAGCGGGTGCGCGAGCTGGTGGCACTGCAAGCCCTGCAGGAGTCGTACTATCAGCCCCGATATTACGAGGCCGACAAGGTGGTGCGGATGATAGAGCTGGTGGGGGAAGGAAGCAAGTTTCCGGAGCATAAGACACTGGCCGAGCGGATTGTGAAGAGCCTCCGCCAGAAGGAGGAGGGAGCCGAGGTGCCGGACTTTGTGCTGCCGGATGTGGACAAGAAGATGGTGTCGTTAGAGGGGATGAAAGGGAAATGGGTGTACCTGTCGTTTGTGCGGGTGAGCGACCCGAACAGCTTAGGCGAAATGGAGACCCTGGCCCACTTCAAGGACAGCATCTATGCCAAGAGCAAGAATGTGGAGTTTGTGACCATCTGTTGCGACCGCGAGTTCCAGAAGATGTACCACCTGCTGAAGAACACCCGCAAAGGCCAGCGCTACAATTGGACATGGCTGCACTTCAACGGGAACTACAAGCTGTTGGAACGCTATGGCGTGGTGTCGTACCCTTGGTTTATCCTCATCAATCCCGAAGGGGAGCTACAGTATACGGTGACCCCGGCGCCGGCCAGCGGATTCCTGCTCCACGCGCCATGGCAGCCCAAGCAACAGGTGGAAGAGAAGCCATTCTTCCTGCGCTGATTGCGGAACTTGCACCGACTTAATCCGTAACGCCTGCGCAGTTCACTCTGCAGGGAGGCGCAGTCGGTCCATCCAGCTCATTAACACCGCCTTGTTGAAAAAGAGGGACTGAGGTGGAGGGTGGTTTGGCAATAAATTAGTATCTTTACTTTTTGAAATAAGTAATCTATTGAGTATGCAACGCGTTAAATCTCTTTTAGTTATTATTGTTCTGGCACTGTCCGTGCAGCCTGTTTTCGCCCAAAAATCGTCGTCGGACGATGCCGTGCGCCGTTTGTACAGGCAGGCGGTGGACTTGTATCAGAAGGAAAAATATGCCTCGGCACAGAGTCTGTTCGACAAACTGACAGCCGACGCGGCGGGAGTGGATGCCGAGATGGCCAGCGAGGCCGCCTTCTTCGGGGCGGTGTGTGCCGAGAAATTGGGCAACCGCGACGCCGATTTCAGGCTGACGGAGTTTCTGAGGCTCTATCCGCAAAACAAGCACACGGTGATGGCCAACTTTTATCTGGGCAACTACCACTACGCGGCGGGCGACTATGCCAAGGCCTTGAAGTATTACAAGAAGGTGCCGGCCCGCGAGGTGGAATATGGACACCGCAGCGAATATAATTTCAAGGTGGGGTACTGCTACTTTGTCGACGAGGACTATGGCGAGGCCAAGAAGTATTTCGCGCAGGACATCAACGGCCGCACCAAGTATACCAATGCGTCTCTCTACTATTATGCCCACCTGCAATATATGGAAGGGAAATATGATCTGGCCCTCCGCAACTTTGAGAAACTGCAGTCCGACTCGAAGTTTGCCAAGATAGTGCCCTCATACGTGGCACGGATATACTACTATCTGGGCAAGAACGACGAGCTGCTGCAGATGGCCCCGACACTGCTGCTGGAGGAGGATGTGTTCAAAAAGAACGAGATACGCCAGATGGTGGCCGAGGTTTATTTTAACCGAGGGGAGTATAAAAACGCGCTGGACTACTATAAGGCAGCCATGCGCAACCGCGACCCGCAGGAGACGGCCACGGTGCAGGACGTGGCCCCCGCCACAACCAAGGGCAAGAAGAACGCCGCCCCGGCAGCCTGCAGCCCGCAGGACAGTTACTACCAGATAGGCTACTGCCACTATATGCTGCAGCAGTACGACTCGGCGCAGTTCTACCTGTCGAAAAAGACGGCATGCGACGACAGCGTGGCACAGAGTGCCCTGTATGTGCTGGGCGATGTGGACATCAAGCTGAACCGCAAGAACGAGGCCCGGAGCATGTTCCTGCAGGCCTCGAAGATGGACTATGACCCAAAAATCAAGGAGGACGCCCTGTTCAACTACGCCAAACTATCGTATGAACTGAACGCAAACCCATACAACGAGTCAATCCGCTCATTTGAGGACTATCTGGTCAAGTATCCCAAGAGTGTTCACAAAGCCGAGGTGCAGGAGATATTGAGTTCGCTATATTTCACCACGCGGAATTATAAGGACGCCCTCACCCTCATTGAGAAAATCCCCGACCGCACCCCGCTGATGAACCAGGCCTATCAGCGCATCGTAATCAATCGGGGCATTGAGGTGTTCAACACCGGCAACATGAAGACTGCGGCCACCTATTTCCAGAAGGCGGCCAAAATCAACGCCCTGCCCAAGTATACCACCGATGCCTACTATTTGTATGCCGAGTCGCGCTACCGGCTGGGCGACTATGACGCAGCCGGGAAGACCCTGGACCGCTTTATGCTGAGCACCCATGCCACTACATCGCCCTACTATAAGCAGGCACTCTACACGCACGGGTACCTCTGCATGAAACGGAACAACATAGCCGACGCGGCCGACGACTTCAAGATGTTCCTCCGCCTGGCCGACAAGAGCATCGACCCCCACCAGATTAATGATGTGAACAACCGGCTGGGCGACTGCAGCTATCTGGACAGCAAGTATGCCGACGCCATAAAGTACTACGACCGGGTGATTGATGCGGGCGACGCCGATGCCGACTATGCCACCTACCAGAAAGCCCTCTCGTATGGCGCGATGGGCAAGTATAACGACAAGATGACTTACCTGAACCAGATTTTCGAGCGGTTCAACCAGTCGCCGCTGGCTGCCAAATCGCTGTTTGAAATAGGCAATACATACCTGGTGTGCGACAACAACGAGATGGCTCTGTTGTATTTCAACAACTTCCGCAACCGCTATCCGCAAAACACCCTTGTCAAGACCGCCCTTTTGAACATGGGTCTGATATACTACAACACGGACCGCAACAACGAGGCCCTCGAAGTGTTCGACGAATTGTTGACCCACTATGCCGGCACCGATGAGGCCCGCGACGCACTGAGTACGGTGAAGAACATCTACGTGAGCCAGAACCGTGTGGACGAATATTTCAGCTACGTGAAGCGCACCACGAAGACCAACGTCTCGACTGTGGAGCAGGACAGCACCCTCTATATGAGTGCCGAGAACCAGTATATGAACGGCGACTGCGAGAGCTCGGTGAAGAGTTTTGAGAGCTACCTGAGCAAATTCCCCGAAGGGCTGTTCCACTTGCAGGCGCACTACTATGCAGCCGACTGTCTGTTCCGCAACGGGCAGAACGAACAGGCCCTGCCCCATTTCGAGGCCGTGGCCGCAGCCCCCAACAACAGCTACACGGAGCGGGCCCTCCACAATGCTGCCAACATAGCATATAACCTCAACAACTTCACGAAAGCCCTTGACTTGTATGGGCAGTTGGTGGAGATGGCCGAAAGCGACAACAACCGCCTGTCGGGCCGCGTGGGGTATCTGCGCAGCTGGGTACACCTGGCCCAGGGCGACAGCATCGTGGCCGCAGCCCGCAGGTTGCTTGCCGAGCCCAAAATCACCGACGAGCTGAGGGATGAAGCCCTCGTGAGCATGGCTCGCAGCTATTATGAAAGCCCCCTCACCTACCGCCAGGCCGACAGCATCTATGCCCTCCTCTCCACCTCTACCAACGGAGACTACAGCGGCGAGGCATCCTACCGACAGGCTGAAATGCGCTACCTGCAGGCCGACTACGACGGCGCCGAGCGAGTGATAGAGTCCATCACCGCCGCCCCTGTCAGCGACTACTGGCTGGCCAAGAGTTTTATCCTGTGGGCCGACATCTTCCACGCCCGTGGCAACAACCTGCAGGCCAAACAGACCCTCCAGAGCATCATCGACAACTATGACGGCGACGACCTGGTGCAGCTGGCCCTCCAGAAACGCAACGCCATACTCGAAGAGGAGAAACCCCAGCAGGAGCCAGAAGAGGAGGAGATGGTCATCGAACTTGAAAAAGAAACAGAATCAGATAATCAATAGCCATGAAAGCAAACTGCATATCCGCCCTATTCTGTGTCGCCGGCCTGATGGCCGTTGCACCAGCCTGCCAGGCTCAAGCCGACAGCAATGTATATAATGAGCGCGTGGTTGTCACCAGCCGTTACAAGCCCGTGGTGGAGGAGAGCCAGAAGGTCAATGTGGCCCCGGTCATCACCGACACTGTGGCCACTATGCCTAAGAATCTCTCCTACGACATCACCACCCGTAGGCTCACCTCCCTCTATCAGCCCTCGCGCATCAAGGCCGCCCGCATCATAGGCGAGCCCGCCACCCGTCTCTACAGCAATTACCTCAAACTCGGCATGGGCAACTATTGGTCGCCTCTGGCTGAGTTCTACTACAACTCCCTCCGCAGCCAGGACCGCACTTTCGGAGTCCGGGCCACGCACCGCTCCTCGTGGGGGACAATCGGCCGGACGGCCGACGAAGGCTATTCTGCCGATCACTACGGCCAGGCCCCATTCTCCTATACCGACATCACGGGATTTGGCAAGTATATTACCCGCAACCACCTTCAGATCAGTGCTGACGTCGGATACCAGAACGACTTTACACGTTACTATGGTTTTTCGGACAGTACGCTCCATGCCGTTCTCGCCATACCCCGCGACAGCATTGCCCGCTCCCAGTACCGCATGGCCTACAACACCGCCACTGTCAATCTCGGCATCAAAACCCTCAACACCGATGTCAACGCCCTCGGCTATGAAGCCAATATACGCGCCACGGATCTTTTTGCCACATATAGCCAGAATGAGTTTAACATCAATGTGGACGGGAATATCCATTACGGATTTACAATCGCCCAAAAACACAAGGCTGTGGCCTACCTGCACCTGACTTACGACGGCTATGCCAACAGTTTCAACCCCACCGAGCTTCCCCTTGGATTTGACCAGACACTCGGAACGGCCTTGGCCGACACTGCCAATGGCCGCTGCGCTTTGGCCGAAAGCAAATACCGCCGTCTTTACAATGTCAACCCCTACATCGACCTCATCTTCTCGGGCTTCCAGATTCATGCCGGTGCTGTTGTGGCACTGGACGGCTACAATATTCCGGAAATAGAGCCCCGCATCTATCCAGATGCCACTGTGAGCAAGTCATTCTTCAACGACTTGATAAACCTTTCCGTCTATGCCCGTGGAAACATTGAGGCCCAAAGTTGGAACAAACTGAGAACTGTCAACCCTTACATTGCGCCAAACAGCGCAGTCCGCGCTACAAGCCACTATGACTTCGGTGCCAACGTGAGACTCAACCTCAGCAAGAAAATCGACTTTAACCTTTATGGTGAATACAGCTATCTGAACGACGACCTCTCTTTCCTGCTCAATGAGCACTATACCCTGCACAACGTGTTCTCGCCCGTATATGACAGTCTCACCCGCATCAAGGTAGGGGGCAGTTTCGTTTTCATCAACGACGAAATGCTCCGACTTGAACTGAAAGGCAACTACTACCTGTACAAAAACAAAAAGACAAAACTGGTGGGAGATGAAGAGGTGGCTGTGCCGCTCTATTACCGACCCGATTTTGATGCCACACTGGCCGCGACAGTCAACTATAACAATAAGCTTATTGGCCGACTGGAATTTCAGGCCCTCGGACGGATGCCTTATTCCACCATCCAAGATGCCGCCGGGGCTGACAGCACACTTTATCTCCCCATGCGGTTCGGGCTGAACCTCGAAGTAGAATACCGCTATAACAAAGCCCTAAGCTTTTTCTTCAAGTTTGACAACCTCCTTTTCCAGCGCTATTTCTACTGGCAGAACTACCCATCCTACCGCGGACTCGGCCTTGTGGGGGTGACCTACACCATCCCCAAGAGCGGGAAAAACTGAAACGACTGAATTCGTTATTGCATAAAAAAATATTACACAGCGATTAGCACAATCAAGACTCACCCATTCAAGAATGACCTACGAGCAAACCCTCGAATATCTTTACAACAGCCTGCCGATGTATCACCGCATCGGGGCAGCAGCATATAAAGCCGATATTGCAAACACCGTAAGCCTGATGGAACATCTTGGCAACCCCGAACGGAGGTTCCGCTCCATCCATGTGGCAGGCACCAATGGCAAAGGTTCTGTGTCGCACACGCTGGCCTCCATCCTGATGCAGGCGGGCTATAAAGTGGGGCTTTACACCTCGCCACATTTGGTCGACTTCCGCGAGCGCATCCGCATAAACGGGCAGATGATACCCCAGGCACGCGTTACGGACTTTGTGCAGCAGCACAAGGATTATATGCAGTCGTTGGGTCTAAGTTTCTTTGAAATGACCGTAGGGTTGGCTTTCGACTATTTTGCAACTGAGCGGGTGGATATCGCCGTTATTGAAGTAGGCATGGGCGGGCGGCTGGACAGCACCAACGTCATCACGCCGCTTATCAGCGTCATCACCAACATTGGGTTCGACCACACCCAATTCCTCGGCGACACGCTGCCTAAGATTGCCGCCGAAAAAGCCGGCATTATCAAACCCGGCATACCCATCGTAATTGGCGAAAGCCACCCTCAAACACGCCCCGTTTTTGAGCAGAAAGCAGCCGAATGCCAAGCACCAATCTATTTTGCTGACGACCATTACAGAATCGAGCCATTGGCAGACAATGTTGGACAAAAGGATTCACTTTCATCCAACACAGAGCTCCGTTTCAGGGTATTGAATAACCAGCAACCTCTATCCAAGACACAATACACATGTCCCCTCTCTGGCAGCTATCAACTAAAGAACCTGGCCACCCTATTTCAGGTGCTGCAACTGCTGCCGCAAGTGGGAATTCAGATTTCCGAACGCGACACGGTGAACGGCATTGACCGGGTGATAGCCGACACTGGGCTGCATGGACGTTGGGAGAAAATGGATTTATGCCCCCTAACCATTTGCGAAACGGCACACAATGCAGACGGAGTGGCTGCCATGCTTCAAAAACTGACTGAAATACCCTATCGCCACCTCCATCTTGTGTATGGCTGCGTAAACGACAAGGACTTCCACAGTATCCTGCGGATGCTGCCCCACGAGCGTACTACCTACTATTACACGCAGCCCAGTGTGCCACGGGCTTTACCTGTCGAGCATCTGGTCCAAGCCGCCGATAGACTGGAGATGCATGGCGAGGCATTTACTCATGTGGCCGATGCCATCCTTGCCGCCCGACGTGCCGCCGACCCCCAAAACGACATGGTGCTGGTGACGGGCAGCATATTCCTCGTAGCCGATGCAGTAGAGTACTACACCTCCCGTTATAACACCAAAGGCGAGTAATCATAGTGTGGAGGTTCAATTGCCTCGCGAAATACACTATCTGGAGCGTATCCTTTATGGAGTGTCATAAAGTGGTTATGCTCTAATGCGTTTGGGCGGTAAGTACGACAAGGGCAAGAAAGTTTATTCCATCAATATCATCTACTTCCCAATGGGTAAGATTATCTCTATCATGGAATCACGGCGCTTACGGGTGTACACACTAATAACACTCTTGAAACCACTCAGCATGAGACTGACACCATGAAGACGCGCACCCAACGGCAGGTGCTTCCTGAATATATCCGCGTCAACGAAATCCAATGCAAAGAGGAGGAGACTGCTGTGGGCAATCCCCTCCTCTATCTGAGTCAAGAACTTTTGACTTTTATTTTTTTGAAATGAACTGACTATTGTGCAGAAGTCGAGCCAAGGGCCTGGAGCAACTGAATGATGGCGGTTGCCGTGCCTACGTTATTGGACACTGTGCTGGGGTTGACGTTGAGGCCCGTCAGGCTGTTCATAGTGTTAATAACTCGGTCGACATTAGCGGTTGTGATGAGGCCGGAACCTGCAGATACCATGCCTGCCGCAAAGGCTTTCTTGTATTCGGTATTGTCCTTGTTGGTACGCATGTTGGTATAGCCCGTGGCAAGCATCAGTGCGGCTGTAAGGTCGGTAGGGTTGGAGAGGCTGACTGTGCCAGTGTTGCGATACGAGTTATAGAGTGTGATAATGGCGTTGGCTGTGTTGCGTCCTGCAGTCTTTGCAGCACTATCCACGCTCGTACTCCCTAAGCTACCACACGACACAAAACCAAGTGTGGCGAAGCACATCATAATGATACTGAATCTCTTCATGTGTTTGATATTTTGTGGTTCAACTGTTATTTTCGATTTGCAAAGATACATTTTTTTTTACACATCAAAAAAAAAACCGTATATTTGCAAAATGAATTTTGAAATAATCAAAAGTTAAATCCTATTATAAATTCTTATGAACAACACCATTTTCACTTTCCCGAAACCCGAAAACGAACCGGTACTCGGCTACAAGCCCGGTAGCCCGGAGCGCAGGGAAATTCGCAAAGCTCTGGATGAGCTGTACAAGAAAACCACCACCATCTGCCCCATCATATGCGGTAAGGAGGTGAAAACCGCCGAAATGGGCGAAATAGTCATGCCCACCGAGAACAAGCACGTGCTGGCCAAATATTACAAGGTCGGCGAGAAGGAGGTGAAAGCCGCTATTGCCGCCTCCATGAAAGCTCATGAGGAGTGGGCCAACACGCCTTGGATTGAAAGAGCCAGTGTGATGCTGAAGATTGCCACCCTGATAAGCGGCAAGTACCGCTATTTAATCAATGCAGCGACAATGCTGGGGCAAGGCAAGACCACTATGCAGGCTGAGATTGATTCAGCTTGTGAACTGGTGGACTTTTTGCGTTACAACGCTTTCTATGCCTCGCAGATATACAGCGACCAGCCATGCAGCGACAAGGGCACGCTGAACTATGTGACCTACCGTCCTCTGGAAGGTTTTGTGTTCGCCATAACTCCCTTCAACTTCACCTCTATCGCCAGCAACCTATGTCTCTCTCCTGTGCTGATGGGCAATGTGTGCATTTGGAAGCCCAGCACCACGGCCATGCTCTCAAACTATCTCCTGATGAAGATATACAAGGAGGCTGGACTGCCTGACGGCGTTGTGAACTTCCTGCCCGGAAGCGGTTCGTTAATCGGCAAGGTGGCTTTCGCCGACGAGAATCTGGCAGGTGTCCATTTCACTGGTTCCACTGGAACCTTCAACAGTTTCTGGAAATCTATCGGCGACAACATCGCCAACTACCGCACTTATCCCAAAATTGTGGGCGAAACCGGCGGCAAGGACTTTATCTTTGTCCACAAGTCGGCCAACCCCGAACAGGTTGCTACAGCCATTGTACGTGGCGCATTCGAGTTCCAGGGACAGAAATGCTCGGCCGCTTCGAGGGCTTATGTTCCCAAGAGCATGTGGCCCAAAGTGGAGAAAATTATCGGCAGAATGCTTGACGAAATCAAGGTGGGCGATGTGCGCGACTTCAGCGCATTCGTGAACGCGGTTATTGACGAGGCCTCATTCGACAATTGCATGCGTTATATCAACCACGCCAAAGAAAGCAAAGACGCTGAGATTGTATTTGGCGGCACTGGAGACAAGAGCCAGGGATGGTTCATCCAACCCACAGTAATATTGGCAAAAGACCCGAAATATAAATCAATGTGCGAGGAGATTTTCGGACCTATCATCACCGTATATGTCTATGAAGATGGTAAATACGAAGAGACTTTGCGGCTGTGCAACGAAACTTCGCCCTACGCACTTACTGGTGCCATCTTTGCCACGGACCGCAAAGCGCTGAGCCGCGGTGCTGAGTTGTTGAAATATGCTGCCGGCAACATTTATTACAATGACAAGCCTACCGGAGCAGTGGTCGGCCAACAGCCTTTCGGAGGTGCACGCGCCAGCGGCACTAATGACAAAGCCGGTTCTTACCTCAACCTGATTCGATGGACTTCGCCGCAGGCTATCAAGGAAACTTTCGATGCAGCCTACGATTACAAGTATCCCTTCATCAGCGACGCTGAATAGACGGACTATATTTTGAATGTGTGAATGTGTTATCGTGCGAATGCTACCGCTTTACCACGTCTGCACCCCTCACGATAATACATTCGCACATTAACTTACTAAAAATCGAAATATCAACTAATCAACACATCGTATAAATGAAACACTACAAACTCTTGTCCCTTTTATTGATTGCCACTTCAGGGATGTATGGGGCTAAGGCACAAAATCCTCAGCCCGAAACCAACAACCTTGCCACGCCTGAAACACCGTCGTACTATTATTCCCAGTGGAATGTTGGCCCCGTGGTAGGCGCAACCATCAATTTCTTGGATGCCGACATGGGATATATGACTAACAGGTCCTCCTTGCCATTTATTGGAACGGCGGCAGGTATAAGTGCAACGTACAATCTGAAGACATGGTTCGCTGTCAGAGCTGACTTGCTTTATCTGCAAAAAAACAATATTTACGCACACTCTTCCTTACTTGAAAAGGATGAAGTCGCTTTCAACACAATAAACACCAACTCCTATCTCAACCTGCCTGTCATGGCCGATTTCTCCTTTGGGCGGAAAGTCCGTTTCCACCTGCGCGCGGGCGGTTATATAGGCTATTGGCTTAGCGGACGCCAAAAAGGGTCTGCCATCCCTCTCGTTTCGGAAGTCTCAACATTTGACTCCCCATACACATTTGACAAAATACGCGATAACCGATTCGATGCTGGATACGCTTTCGGCATGGGTCTGTCCATCCACAAGTGGAAACGGGTTATGCTCGACATCGACTATCACCTTTATTATGCTGTCACCGACATGCAAAAAAACTATATGATGGAGCAACCCCACCGCTACAACTCCACCTCTCTTCTGCAAGTCAGACTGGCATTTAATTTATAATATTAAAAACCTCAAACATTACTGAATATGAATAAAATCACTCTACAGATTCGCTGTTGGATAGTTTGCCTGTTGTTTATAACCCTTGCTGTATCCTGCCGTAAGGACGACTTATTGGATGTCCCCAACCCCAACGTCCGGCAGTGCAACTCATACGTTGATCAATTCGAAGCCATCTGGCAAGGGATTGACCACTCGTATGTATTGTGGGCCCGCGACACTGTCGACTGGGATGCCCGTTACCGCAAGTTCCGCCCTGTTTTCGAATCCTTCGATGCCCGCCGTGCCACAAATCCTGTCGACAGTGCCGAGTACCACCAAGCATGGAAAGACTTGACCAAGGGGCTGCTTGACCATCACATGGCTCTGTTCCTCTGGAATCCGGACGGCAAGTACAAATGCAAGGTGACACCCGCCTCTAATAATTACCATCACACAACCGATGTCGAGGCGCAACTGAATATCCTGCAGAATCAGCCTGGAGTCACTCATTTTATAAGCAGTTACGACGCATCTAACGCGAGAGTAAAGAGTGCTTTCTGTCTCCTTCCGGGACGTACAGCGGGTAAATACATTGCTTATTTCCGTTTCTCCGAATTCGACCTGAGAAGCATCTCACCCGACAGCACTTTTGCCAACAAAGAGTTCATTGTGGCTCCTTTCAAAGCATTCTATGGCGACAACTACGCCAGTGGGGTTACAAATGGCTATGCAGCCAACGAAGATGTTGAATCAATCATCATCGACGTGCGTGCCAACCCCGGTGGCAATGTCAGCGACCTGGACGCTTTGTTTGGCGGTTTGATTCAGCAAGACCAGCAATTTGGTTACACCCGTTACAAAGCAGGAATGGGCCGGCTGGACTATAGCGGCTGGGTTCCTCTGGTGATGTACCGAGCTAAGAATTATCTTTCCAAGCCGAAACCCATTGTGGTTCTCTCTGACATCAACTCCGCCAGTTGCGCCGAGATATTCACTCAATCAATCAAAACTCTCCCCAACGGCACTTTTATCGGCGAGCGCACCTTTGGTGCCACCTGTGCCCTCATACCCAAAACAGACATTGCGTTTGACATCTTCTACACAGGCTGTTTTGGCGATTATAATACTGCACCCTTTGAAGGGACCGGCCGTCCCTCAAACCCCTCAAGCTTCTCCTTCTACGTATACACGGCAACTTACGATGCAGTCACCAACGACTATACCAGTCTCGAAGGCAGCGGTGTGAAGCCTGATATCGAAGTACTGTACAGCACCGAGTCTCTTCGTTCAGGAGTGGACAACCAGCTGGATGCCGCCCTGAAACACTTGCGCAACCTTCAGTAAAAATGAGGCAGTATGTATATTATTCGGTAATCTACTCAAACCATGAAACATAATCGTTTACCCTGCCAGCGAGTTGCCTTTCTGATATTTGCGTGCATGACGGCACTCCTACCCGCCATTGCTCAGTCCCAACCCGCTGACACCCTTGCCAAAGCCCCTGTCAAACACTGGTGTTTCGGCATCACCGGCGGCATCGACCGCAACTATCACAATGTCGACATGGTCTACATGACCGACATGCGATTCGACAACTACAGTCCAGGTTCCGTTGTGGGGCTACGGCTTGCCTATGCCCCGGTATCATGGCTCTCAATCAACACCGGTGCCGTCCTCATACAGAAGAACTACAAAATGGATCATGTATTTGAGTATTACAACCTGCGCTACGGCCTCACCACCTCCGCAACCAACAATTACATCAACGTCCCTTTGGAACTGCGGTTCTCACTCGGTCGCAAAGTGAAAATCCACGGATTCGGCGGTGTGTTCGGTGGCTATTGGCTCAGCGGTCACCGCACTGGAACCACCTACTCTTTCTCCAACGAAAGGTACTACGATGTTGACGAAGACTGGGAATTCAATGACAAACGCGACAACCGGTTAGAAACGGGCCTAACTTGGGGTGCAGGACTGAGTGGCATGATTATTGGCAGGATAGAGATAGGAGCCGACATCCGTTGGTACTACAGCACCTCCGATATTCAGAAACCCTACATGGTGAACCTGAACCCACGCTACAATACTACCGTTGCCGTTCAGGCATCCTTGAGTTACTGGTTATAGACAATCTATGAATCAACGACAGGCTTCCCTCCTGTCCAAAAGTTTTTGTATGAGACAGTTCAAACTTTATTGCATCTTATTGGCCTCGGTTGCTTTCACGCTGGCTTCATGCCGCAAAGAACCGTTGGAGAACAAAGGAAATCCCAATCACCTCACCTGCCGCACCTATTCGCAGCAGTTCGAAACCATCTGGGCTGGTATGGACCAGGGGTACGTCTTCTGGGACCGCGACACCGTGGACTGGGACCAGCGCTACGAACAATTCAAGCCTATCTTTGCCGAGTTCGATTCGCGGCCTGCCAATCGGCCTGTGACCCAATATGAGTTTGCCGAAGCCTACTGGGGGCTGTTCTCCGGTCTGCTGGACCACCACCTCACCGCCCGAATCTACACCCCCAAAGGGGTGCCACGGGGCGGATGCGAAGTCTATGTTCAGCCCGGCATGAATGATTACTCACACCCCACAGACACCGAGACCGAGCGCAACCTCCAACTCAAAGCCCTACGCAAACGAGCCGTCCCCGGTTCGCTTGTCGAATACAACCCCAACCGTACGTATGGCATTCCGGGATCCTATTTCTGCCTAATACCCGGCGCCAAAGACGGCGAGTTGATAGCCTATTTCCGCTTCACCAACTTCTTCATGGTGCAGATGCACCAGATGTATGAATACAACTCTGCATATCCCGATGCCGTAAGTGCCCAGGCCCCAGCCAAGAAATTCTATGGTCCCCGCTACCACGAAGGCATAAATATGGAGGGTGCTGGCTACGCCAACAACGATTCGGTGGTGGGCATCATCTTCGACGTGCGCGGCAATGGTGGCGGCAGTGTTGCCGACCTGGCTCCCATTGTCGGTTCGTTGGCCCAATCTCCCACTCTCGTAGGTTATACGCGAGTAAAAGAGGGCTACGGCCGTCTCGACTACAGCGCATGGTCCGAGAGTTGGGTAGGGTGTCCATCCAACATGCACCTCAAAGAGCCTAAACCTATCGTTGTCCTTGCTGACGTAACTTCCGTCAGCTGTGCCGAGCTGGCCACCATGCTCATCAAGGCACTCCCCAACGGTACCTTCATCGGCGAGCGTACCTATGGTGCCATCGGTGGCCTCTATTCTGGCAATGCAACCAACATCTATCACGACCTCTTCTATTCGGGCTGCTTCGGTGACTACGACTACTTCGAAAATGGCCCAGACCCCTACAAAGAAATCTACTCCTTCTACATCTACACAAGCACCTTCCACATGGTCGACAACAACCATGGCGATGTTGAGGGTGTAGGCGTGCAGCCCGACATCGAAATTCTTTACAACAAAAAACTACTGGATCAAGGTACCGACAACCAACTCGACCGCGCCATCCGTTTCCTCCGTGTCGGCCATTAGTCTGTCGACTGCAAAATCACAAAGGGAGGCCTTACCAGCCTCCCTTTTCATTTAATCTTTGCTTGATAAAACTGATTGCCTGCAGATTACGCGGCACCTGAAGGTCAATCATACCACTTTCTATGGCAATCACCCGCCCCTGTTGAACTGCCGAAAGCTGATTATATGGGGCTGTACGGCAAAAGGTGGCCGAATCCTCCTTTCTGATGATAATAAAGTCGGGGTTCTCCTGCATCAATGCTTCCAGACTGTAGCTCCATCCGTTGATGTCGGCCGCAATATTGCGTCCACCTGCCATTGTAATCAAGTCATTGATAAAGGAGTTCCCTCCTGCGGTGAAATTGCCCGAGGCACCGAATCCCACCACATAATAAACTCCAGGGCGGTTCAGACTGTCATTCCCCGGTTGTGTGCCGAGGGCTGCGGCCTGCCCTTTCAGCCGACTGATGAGGCTGTCGGCTTCGTGCGTGCGTCCAACCAGCTGCCCTATCTTGGCAATATTCTCATACAGCCCGTCAAAGTGCTGTTTCTCTATCACACATACCAAAGGAATACCCATTCGGTCCAACTGGAGGGTGCTTTTCTGCGGAATCATCGAGCCGCTGATTACAAGGTCCGGCTCCAGCGATGCTATCTTCTCAACATTCAGATTGCTGATGCCTCCGATTGTCGGGATTCCTCTTGCCTCGGGGGGATAGACACAAAAATCCGTTCTCCCCACCAGCAAGTCCTCAGCATTCAGTGCATATACAATTTCCGTCACGGCGGGCGAAGTACTCACCACCCGCTGAGGGCTTACCGGGATGAGGGCAGTGTGCTGATAGTCGTCGGTATACGACACCATCTGGCCTTCCTGTCCGCTACCAGAACCGCCACAAGCTGCCATACCAAACAGCATCAACGCCCCCGCCATCAACATGACCGTGCTGGGCAAGAGAGTTCTCCACGTACGCTTCATCGCAAATTTGCTGTTCGTCATGCGTCCTCCATTCCACCACAAAGGTGCATCACATCACCCGTGTTATAACTTCCCAGTTCAGAAGCATAGTAGAGGCAAGCGTTGGCCACCTCCAGCGGAGTTCCCGGACGCCGCAGTGGAATACGTGTCTGCCAATAGGTTTTCAGCTGTTCTGGCACATCGCCCGTCATCTCCGTGACAATAAATCCCGGGGCGACTACATTCATGCGGATATTCCGGGCCCCAAGCTCCTTCACCGCTGATTTTGTGAAGCCGATGATTCCAGCCTTTGCTGCTGCGTAGTTAGCCTGTCCGGCATTGCCGCCTATGCCCACCACCGAACTGATATTGACAATGCTTCCAAACCCCTGCTTCCACATGGTGGGCTGCACTGCCTGCGTCATCAAAAACACCGACTTGAGGTCGTTGTCTATTACGTTGTCCCACTGCTCCTCCGTCATCCTTTTGATAGCGGCATCGTCAGTAATACCCGCATTATTGATCAGTATATCCAGATGGCCAAAATCATTCAGTGTGTCAGACACAAATTGCTTGGTACTCTCCCTATTGGCCACGTCCACTGCATACCCCTTGGCTCTCACACCCAGTTCGGCCAATTCCTTTTCCACCTGCTCCATCTGTGGGGTACGGCTGCGCCCGCAGAAAGAGATATTGCAACCCTCCTCGGCAAATCGGAGGGCAATAGCGCGTCCTATACCGCGTGTGGCTCCCGTAATAATAGCCACCTTATCTTTCAATAGCATAATAATAGTGATTTTTAACCAGCGTCCCGAGCGTCAGGGCGCTGATTGATTATTACAAAGGAAAGGAGTTGAAAGCGGTGTCCCGCTCTCCAACTCCTTCCGTTCTTAATACCATTGAGGCATCATAACGTATGATGCGGCAAGCGTATTAGAGCAGGGTAGCCAGCTTAGCCGCAAGGTCGCCCACGCGGGTGCTGTAACCCTTCTCATTGTCATACCAGCTCACCACCTTCACAAAGTTGCCGTCCATCACCTGGGTCAGCAAGCTGTCGAAGATTGAGCTATGGGTGTTGTCGATAATGTCGACGCTCACCACGGGGTCTTCAATATACTGCAGCACGCCCTTCATTGGGCCTTCGGCTGCGGCCTTGATGGCGGCGTTGATTTCTTCCTTGGTGACGGTGCAGTTCAACTCAGCAGTCAAATCCACCACCGAACCATCGGGAGTAGGAACGCGCATAGCAAAACCATCCAGCTTGCCCTTCAGTTCAGGGATTACCAGTCCAACGGCCTTGGCGGCACCACTGGAGGTAGGAATGATGGATACTGCGGCAGCACGGGCACGGCGCAGGTCACTGTGCGGCTGGTCCAGAATCTTCTGGTCATTCGTATAACTGTGGATAGTGTTCATCAAACCGCGCTTGATACCGAATTTGTCGTTCAGCACCTTAGCCACAGGAGCCAAGCAGTTAGTGGTGCAACTTGCATTCGACACCAGCTGCATATCCTTAGTAAGCACGTTGTCGTTCACACCCATCACCACGGTGGCATCCACATCTTCAGCCTTGCTGGCCGGGACGGTCAGAATCACCTTCTTGGCGCCGGCATTAATGTGCTTCATCATCTGCTCGCGTTTCTTGAACAGACCGGTGGACTCCACCACAATGTCAACACCCAATTCCTTCCAAGGGAGGTTCTGCGGGTCGCGCTCGGCATAAATCTTCACCTTTTTGCCATTCACCACAATGCAGTCGCCTTCAGCGTGCACCTCGCCCTCGAAGTTATCGTGCACAGAGTCATATTTGAACAGATATGCAAGGGTGTCTGCGCTTGTCAAATCATTTATTGCCACGATGTCCAACTCAGGGTGGTCAAGCATGGCGCGGAAGGACATACGTCCGATACGGCCGAAACCGTTGATTGCTACTTTTGCCATATTAACTTGTGTTTTAAGTGTTTATATAATATATTCCCGTTCAATTTTGTCTACAAATATACATTTTTTTCTCCATTTGGTAAAAAAATAGTAATTTTGCAGCCATTTTTTAAGAGTGTCAACCCTTCTGGCCCTCACCCACTGCTCTTCCAGCCCAGGGTCCCGATGCTCACACCCTGATTAAATTTCAAACAACACCTTCAACAAGAATGGCAACAAAGAAAAAGAAAAAAAGCAAACAGCATAAAAGACTCAAAAAGTGGCGCCAGCTCTCCTTCCTTGGCAAATTATGGCGGCTGTGCTGGGTCACCCTCCTCTCCCTTGTGGGGCTTTCTTTGATCCAAGTACTCCTCTGCTCCGTCGTCAATCCGCCACTCACCCCCCTCATGGTGCAGCGTTTTGTCGAACAGGCCAAAGACCCCGACCGCCCCATCCGTTTCGAGCGCGACTACGTCCGGCTCGACAATATATCCCCCCACCTCATCAACGCCGTCTCTGTATCCGAAGACGGGGGCCTCTTCCTCTACCACCACGGCTTCTTCATCAACAGGATGAAAGAAGTCTACCTCAAAAACAAACGCGGGGGCAAACAAGCCGGTGCCAGCACCATCAGCCAGCAGACTGCCAAAAACTGCTTCCTCCCCCACACCCGCCGCATGTGGCGCAAAGCCGTCGAAGCCTACTACACCGTCCTGATAGAGAAAATCTGGGGCAAACGCCGCATTATGGAGTGCTACCTCAACATCATCGAGTTCGGCGACGGCATCTACGGCTGCGAAGCCGCCGCGCAACACTATTTCCACCACTCCGCCCGCGACCTCACCCGCCGCGAGGCCGCTCTCCTGGCCGCCTGCCTCCCCCACCCCCTGCGCAGCAATCCTGCCCACCCCTCGTCATACCTCTCCCGCCGTGGCTCCACCATCCAGAGCCGCATGGCCTCTTACGGCAAGGTGGCCAAACTCCAGGACGGCAAAATCGTCTTCGCCGAGCCGAAAAACAAAAAATACATCGACATGGTCGAGCGCGAAAACCTCTTCGACTTCGCCCTATGGCTACTGGAGCAAAAGATGAAATGAAATATCTGACCAGTGAATTGACAAGTCACCATCAGCCATTCGCCCAGTAATTCACACCCGACTCGCCCCATTCAGATTCCAATTCCCGCAGCATGTCTTGGCAGGATTATATAACCGATTTCGAAACCCATCTCAGGCTGGAGCGCAACCTGTCCGACAATACTGTCCAGGCCTATCTCAGCGACCTCTCCCACCTGCGCCGTTGGGCCGAGCCCCTCGGAGTCCAGCCCACCGCTGTCACCCCCTCCCACTTGCGCCATATCGTGGCCCAGCTGGCCGACATCCATGTGGCGCAGTCCACACAGTGCCGCGTCATCTCCGGCTGGCGCTCGTTTTTCCACATGCTGGTGGCCGACAATATTATCGCCGACAACCCCGCCGACTATCTCGAAATGCCGTCCCGCCCCAAGCACCTTCCCGACGTGCTGTCCGACAGCGACATCCAAGCCATGCAAGCCACCTTCGACCTCAGCCTCCCCGGCCCCGCGCGCAACAATGTCATTGTCGAGGTGCTATACGGCTGCGGCCTCCGTGTCTCCGAACTGGTAAACCTCAAACTCTCCAATATCTATGCCGACGAGCAGATGCTGCAAGTGATAGGCAAGGGCGACAAAGAGCGCTGGGTCCCCATCAACCCCCGTGCCCTCGACCTCCTCATGCAATACATCACCTACCACCGCAGCCAGCTCCCCATCCAGCGCGGACAGGAGCTTTATGTGTTCCTCAACATCAGGGGTCACCAGCTCTCGCGCATAGCCGTTTTCCAGTTCATCAAAGAGGCCGCCGCCAAGGCGGGCATCACCAAGAACGTCTCGCCCCACAGCCTGCGCCACAGCTTCGCCACCGAACTCGTGCAGAACGGTGCCGACCTCCGTGCCGTGCAGGAAATGCTCGGCCACAGCAGCATCGTCACCACCGAAATCTACACCCACCTCTCCTCCCAATACCTCCGCGACACCATCAGCACCTACCACCCCCACTACAGGAAACACTAAAAGCCGACCGCTCCTGCATTCTCCAGTCCTTTCCAGCTCTTTCAGCACAGGCAGCATCATGTTTATCGGCAAGTATTAAGCACAAGCGTCCTGTGGTGCGCCAGCCTCCCCTCTTGAGAGGGGCAGGGGTATGATTATGCCTCCTGTGGTGCACCAGCCTCCCCTCTTGAGAGGGGCAGGGGTATGATTATGACGCCTGTGGTGCGCCAGCCTCCCCTCTTGAGAGGGGCAGGGGTATGATTATGACTCC
>CAMVMX010000020.1 GCA_947168665.1 uncultured Bacteroidales bacterium | reverse complement strand
CACCCTTTCATAATGCCAGCCCCCTCGCTGCCCCGATTGGACGGCGAGGGGGCTGACACTATGGAGGACGATGGGAGAGGCGATGTTTTCCTAATGAATCTTAAAGAAAAGTTTGCAGTTTTGATTTTATTTTGTATTTTTGTAGAATGAACCAATAACGTTTGCAGGCATGAAAAATATGTATAAGATTTTCAGAGAGAGCGTGAAGGAGATTACGCACTACTATCTGCTACTGGTGGAGGAAACCAAGTCGCAACGGCTTGTGGGCAGCACCAACGAGTGGGTGCTGGACAACTTCTATATGATCAGCGAGCAGGAGAAGGTGCTGAAGGTTGACTTGCGGAGCCGCGATTTCAGACGGCTGGAGGGGAAAAGGCTGTTGCAGTTGTCGGATGTGATGTACGGCTATCTGCAGCGGTGCCACTTCCAGGTAGACAAGGGGTTGCTGTTCCGCTTCATGACCCAAATGCAGTCGAAACAGAAGGACTATCTGACCTATCCCGAAGTATGCGCCTTGCTGCCACTGGTGAAGACTCTGCTGGTGAAAGAGCTGGCCGACCTGTGCCGCAGACTGGAGGAGAAGCATGCCTATCACTATTCGCTGACGGACAAGTCGCAGGCCGACATGGAGCGGCTGGAAGAGGCCGCGCAGGAGAACCTGCTGATGATGAATATCTTCAACACGCTGAAGAAGATGACCAAACTGCCTATCGAGGAGTTGATTGACAGCGTGAGTTTTTCAGAAAAGATGCTCAAAAGCGAGAAGGCGGGGATGTACGACCAGATGTATGACCGCACGAAGGACGACTACCGCGCCCGCATTGTGCGGCTGTGCCGCCGCCGCAGGGTGAAGGAATATGACTTGGTGAAGGAGCTGGTGGGCCGTGCCAACGAGCGGAACGAGCATGTGGGGTGGCAACTCTTCCCACCCAAACGGTGGGAGGCCCGCGCCCGCTGGTATGTGGCCATCGTGGCGCTGCTGCCGTTAGGCATCAGCTATCTTTTTGCCTGTTGGGCCACCTATGGGCAGACCTTCTCGTGGCTCACGGTGCTGATTACGCTGCTGATGTGGGTGCCGACAAGCCAGGTGGTGATAGACCTCTTCAACCGGCTGCTCTACCGGCTGCACAAGCCCCAGAATACTTTTAAAATCAAGTTTAAGGACGGCCTCATTCCCGAGGAGTTCGCCACGATGGTGATCATGCCCACTATACTGAAGAACAAGGCCCGCACGGTGGAGCTGCTGGAGCAGCTGGAGGTGTACTACCTTTCCAACATCAACCGCGCCAGCGAAGGGCAGCGGCTGGAGAGCCGTCCGCAGAACCTTTACTACACCCTCATCGGCGATGCCGCCGCCGGCCCGGAGGCCGATATGCCGTGGGACGACGAGGTGGTGGAGGCCGGACTGCAGAAGGTGAAGGAACTGAACGAGAAATACGGGGCCCACATATTCAACTTTGTCTACCGCCGCCGTGCCTGGAGCGACGGCGAAAACTGCTGGCTGGGCCATGAACGCAAACGCGGCGCTATCCTCCATTTCAATGACCTGGTGCTGGGGCAGACCCCGGAAGCGGAGAAGGCGCGCCGGTTCCGCTGCGAGACTATCAGCGAGTGGATGAAAGGGCCCGTGCCACCCATTCAGTTTATCATCACCCTCGACACGGACACTGAGTTGGTGCTCTACTCGGCGCAGAAGTTGATTGGGTCGATGGCACACCCGCTCAACCGCGCCCGCCTGAGCGACGACGGCCGGCGGGTGAACGGGGGCTACGGCATTATGCAGCCCCGCGTCAACGTGGATGTGGAGGTGACCAACAAGAGCCGCTATGCACAGCTCTTTGCCGGACTGGGCGGGCTGGATGTCTACACTTCCGCTTCGTTTGAGCTGTATCAGGACATCTTCAACGAGGGTTCGTTCTGCGGCAAGGGCATCTACGACCTCAAGGTGTTCCAGCAAGTGCTGAAAGGCACGTTCCCCGAAAACCTTATACTGAGCCACGACCTGATAGAAGGCTGCCACATCCGCTGCGGCCTGATCAACGACCTGGAACTTTTCGACGACAACCCCTCCAACTATATAGACGACGCCAAACGCCACCACCGCTGGACCCGCGGCGACTGGCAGATTATGGGCTGGCTGCGCAACAGGGTGCCCAACGAACACGGCGAGATGGTGAAAAACCAAGTCAACACTATAGGCCGCTGGAAGATATTCGACAATTTGCGCCGCTCGATGTTGAGCCTGGCCTTGATGGTGCTGCTGTTTTTCGGTTTCAGCGGAGCATCGCCCATCGACTCGTGGTGGTATGTGCTGGTGGCACTCATCACGGTGGCAAGCCCCATTGTATACTTCATCCTGGGACAGGTGACCAAACTGCCGCGTTTCGGCAAGCGCTATCATTATTATGCCACCTTGATGCGTGGCTTTAACGTCATGGTGTACCGCTCGCTGGTGCAGTTTGCACTGCTGCCCAAAGAGGCATGGATGTATACCGACGCCGCCGTGCGAGCCTGCTACCGCATGTGGCATTCGCATAAGAACCTGCTCAACTGGGTGACCAGCGACGAGGCCGCCAAAAGCACCAAAGGCACGTTGGGCGACTATGTACAGAAATTCTGGTTCAACTATGTTGCCTCGGCAGTCCTGTTGCTGTTCTTCCTGCTGTCTGGCGGCGCCACCATCGACCTCATCGCTGTGCTGTTTTGCGTGGTGGTGTGGTGCCAGGCTCCTTTCCTGATGTACTGGCTGGGCAAAAAATTCCCCCAGGACCGGCACACCCTCTCCGCCAGCGAAACCGCCGAGATGCGCCAGCTGGCCCAGGACACTTGGAACTTCTTCGACACCCTCATGACCGAGGAGAATAACTGGCTGATGCCGGACAACTACCAACTGAACCGCGAGGAGAAGACGGACTACAAGACCTCGCCCACCAATATCGGATTCTCGCTCACGGCCATCGTGAGCGCGGCCGAACTGGGATTCATCACCCACCCCGATGCCGTTTCCCGTATCGCACGGGTGGTGGATACGGTTATGCGGTTGGAGAAATGGAATGGGCACCTTTTCAACTGGTATCATGTCCGCAAACTGATAGCCCTGCCCAACTATTTTATATCCACCTGCGACAGCGGCAACTTCGTGGCATGCCTCTATGTGGTGAAAGGCTATCTCGACCATCTGGCCGCCACCCTCTCCAGCGCCGATCCCGACCTGCCCGAAACCATCGAGAGTCTGCAGCACAAAGTGTATAATCTTATTGAGCAGACTGACTTTTCCAAACTCTACAATCACGAACTCGATGTGTTCAGCATCGGTTATGACCATAGCACCCTCACCTTGCTGCCCTACCACTATAACAACTTTGCCTCCGAGGCACGCCTCACCAGTTTCCTCACCATCGCCCAAGGCGACGCGCCGTACAAACACTGGTTCTGCCTCGACAAAACGCTGGTGCAATACAAGGGCTATAAGGGTGTGGCCTCGTGGTATGGCACCCTCTTCGAATACTTCATGCCCCTCATCTTCCTCCCCACCTACAAGCACACCCTCATGGACGAGACCTACAGTTTCGCCATCCGCGCCCAGCAAGCTTTCGCCAACCAAGTGCGCCGGGGCAAGGAGATTATGCCCTGGGGTATATCCGAGACTGCCTACAACGAACTGGACGATGCCCAAAACTACAAGTACCATGCCTTTGGCGTACCCTACCTGAAATTCCAGAACACCACACCAGACCGCATTGTGGTCTCGCCCTACAGCTCGCTCATGACCATCGGGGTCAACGACCGCGATGTTTACGACAACCTGCAGCGTTTCCGCGCCCTGGGCATGTATACCACCCCCCCGCGCGTTGAAGGCGCTCACGCCAGTTTCGGTCTCTTCGAGAGCTACGACGAGGAGGACCATGTGCCCGTGCAAGCCCACTACGCCCACCACCAAGGCATGATTCTGGCCAGCCTGGCCAACTACTTGGCTGGACACTGTCTGCAAAACTACTTTATGCAGCAGCCCACCATGCGCTCCATGGAAACCCTCCTGAAAGAGAAAGCGCAAGTAAAGCCCTACATCGATTTGAAAGTGACGCAGTACAAGCGCTACCAATACTCCAAAGTGCAGACCGAGAGCGACGCCCGCGACTTCGACACTATAGCCAATGTGCCCGAGATTGGCGTCATCAGCAACGGGCAGTACACTGTATTGCTCAATGACCGCGGCTCCGGCTTTTCGCGCTTCCGCGATATCATGCTCAACCGCTACCGCAAAATCAGCGCCGACCACTACGGCACCTACCTCTATATCCGCAACCTGCGCAACGACCGGCTTTGGACCGCCACCTACTCCCCCCTTGACGTGATGCCCGAAAAATACCACGTCAGCTTTGCCAGCGACAAAATCACTTACCAGCGTCTCGACGACGGCATCGAGACCAAGACCGAAGTCACCGTACTCAAAGACCGCTCGGCCGAGATCCGCCGGTTCACCTTCACCAACAATACCGACCTCGACCTCGACCTCGAAATCACCTCCTATGGCGAAGTGGTCCTTGCTCCCGGCATCGAGGACGAGAACCACCGGGTCTTCAACGGCATGAAAATCCACAGCGAGTATGACTCCGACCACCAGGCACTCCTCTTCAGCCGTCCCGCCGCAAGCGACAGCCGCCATTTCATGCTCCACAAGCTCTGGGCCGTCGACACCGACGACCCTGACAGCCAGACCGACTGGTCCTCGCTTGTTGAATACGAAACCTCGCGCTTGAAATTCCTGGGTCGCGGGGGCAGTCTGCGCCACGCCGACATCATCGAGAACCGCCGCACCCTTACCGGCACCGTCGGCACCACACTCGACCCCGTCATGAGTATGCGCCGCCGCCTCCACATCCCCGCCGGCGGGCAAGCCTACGCCTTCATCATCACCGGATTCGCCAAAGCCCGCGAACACCTCCTCCAACTTACCGAACAGTACCAAAGCCCCGTCGACATCGAGCACGCCTTCAAGACTTCCTCCGTCTTCAACAACATGCGCAACAGCATGTCCCTCCTCAAAGGTGCGCAGATGCGTCTCTACAACAACATCTCCAAGTACATGGCCCAAACCGCCACACTCGGCAACAACCGGCAGGCCATCCTTGCCGAGAACACCCTCTCACAAAGTGGTCTGTGGCGCTTCGGCATCAGTGGCGACCTCGCCATCCTCCTGCTCGAAATCGACCGTGCCGACCGTTCCGGCTTTGCCAAAGAAATGCTTCGCGCCTTCGAATACTTCAAGGTCCACGGTCTTCTCCTCGACCTTGTCATCATCAACGATGTCAAGAGCAACCCCAACGCTGGAGCCAATGAAGCGGGCAAAGACCGCGACGGTCTCACCCACTTCATCCGCAACATGGCCAACACCGAACACCTCTGGGCCTCCCACTCTGAGGCGGGCCACGTCTACGTCCTGAATGGTGACGAAATCACCCCCGCCGAGCGCACCCTCCTCCGCACTGTGGCACGACTCAACTTCAACACTTCCGACGGTCTCACCATCGAGCAACAGCTCCGCGCCCTCGAAGCCGCCAACCTCCACTACCAGGACAAAATCGAGTACCCCACACTCCCCACCGGCAACCAGTTCCGCGTATGGAGCAGCCTCGAATACTACAATCAGTACGGCGGATTTGACAACGACGGACGCGACTACGTCGTCACCAACACCAACACCCCCATGCCTTGGGTCAACGTTATCGCCAACCCCCATTTCGGGTGTGTCGTCAGTTCCACCATGGCTGGATTTACCTTTGCCCACAACGCCCAGCAATTCAAACTCACCGGCTGGAGCAACGACATCGTCCGCGACAACGCCAGCGAAATGCTCCTCATTGACAAGCGGCAATTCATCCCTGCCACCGCACGCCACAGCCAAGGCTACTCAGCCTTCGACGCCGACTA
This sequence comes from uncultured Bacteroidales bacterium, assembly GCA_947168665.1. Classification (GTDB taxonomy): domain Bacteria; phylum Bacteroidota; class Bacteroidia; order Bacteroidales; family P3; genus Colimorpha. The sequence continues at coordinate 39,544 of CAMVMX010000020.1, read as the reverse complement.
CCCCGACCTCGAAGTCAAAATCCGTACCTTCGTAGCCCACGAGCGCATGGAGCGCTACTACCAGATAAAAATCCATAACAAGACCGACCAGCCCCGGCCCCTGCAGCTTGACATGGTCTACAAACTCGTCCTCGGCACCTGCGAGGAGCAGACCGCCCGCTACCTCCACTCCGTCTGGGATGAAGAGTCCGCCAGCATCCTCACGCGCAACGTCTATCACCCCATCTACCACAACCAAGTGCTGCAACTCAACGTCATAGCCGACGGACAGAACCCCGCCGACATCGACTACAGCCTTGACTACCCCAATCGCAAACGCCTCGGCATCCAACTCACCATCCCCGCTAACGGCGAGACCGAAGCAGCCTTCATCATCTCCCTGCACACCCTCGGCGAGGCTCCCACCACAGGCTTCACCATCGAGGCCATCAACCGCGAATTCCGCCTCGTCACCGCCGCCTGGGACGACCGCCTGAGCCACATCCAAGTCGAAACTCCCGACCGTTCCTTCAACCACATGCTCAACCACTGGTACCTCTACCAAGTCTATGCCGCACGCCTCTTTGCCCGCGCCGGATTCTACCAAGTGGGCGGGGCCACCGGTTTCCGCGACCAGTTGCAAGACGTCATGAGCATCCTCTACAGCGACCCCGCCTATGCACGCCGCCAAATCCTCGACCACGCCGCCCACCAGTTTGCCGAAGGCGATGTCCTCCACTGGTGGCACGAAAGCATGCACCTCGGCGCCCGCACCACCTTCAGCGACGACTACCTATGGCTTCCCTTTGTCACCTACCGCTATATCAGCGTCACTGCTGACGACGCCATCCTCACCGAGCGCGTCCCCTTCTGCCAGTCCGACCAGCTCGGACCGGGCGAAGCCGAGCGCTGTGTAACCTACGCCACCCCCGCCCAACCCGACGACTCCAACTTTGAATACGCCACCCTCTACGAACACCTGCGCCGCGCCATCGGCCGCGCCATGAACCGCATCGGCTCCCACGGACTGCCCCTCATGGGCTGCGGCGACTGGAACGACGGCATGAGCCGTGTCGGTGTCGAAGGCCGTGGCGAAAGCGTGTGGGTCGCCTTCTTCCTTGTCGACCTCCTGCCCAAAATGCAAGAAATCACACAGCGTATGCCTGGTGCCGACCTCACCTACTGTGAAGAACTCGCCTCCTTCCGCCTCCGCCTCATACAGTCCATACAGGACAACGCTTGGGACGGTGCCTGGTTCCTCCGCGCCTACTTCGACAACGGCGACCCCATGGGCAGCCGCAACAACACCGAATGCCAAATTGACCTCATCACACAAGCCTGGAGCATCCTCACCGATGTCGCCACACCGGAACAAAAGCAGACCGTCTTCCGCGAGACCGACAACCGTCTCGTCAACCGCGAACACGAAATCATCCAACTCCTCACTCCCGCCTTCCAAAACTCGCAACCCTCACCGGGCTACATTATGAACTACCCCGTCGGCGTGCGCGAAAACGGCGGACAATACACCCACGGAGCCATGTGGTACATCATGGCCCAACTCAAAGAAGGACGCCACGACATGGCCTACTTCCTCTACTCCCTCATCAACCCAATCCATCGCACCCAGACCCTTGCCGACGTTCTCAAATACAAAGTTGAGCCCTACTGCATAGCCGCCGACATCTACAGCAATCCCCAGCATCCTGGTCGTGGTGGCTGGACCTGGTATACCGGTTCCGCCTCTTGGGCCTACAAAACCGGCATCGAAAACATCCTCGGTCTCCACAAACACGGCTCCACCCTCACCCTCGCGCCCCACGTTCCCAGCGGCTGGGACACTTTCTCCATCCGCTATCGCTACGGCACCGCCCTCTACCTCATCCGCTACCAACGCACCTCCGACGACCAGCCGCAACCCACCACCATCAACCTTGTCGACGACGGCCAGACACACGAAATCCTCATCCACTAACAACCTAAAAACACAAAGAAGCGGGCGGAGCCATACGGCTCCGCCCGCTTGCAATATCCTCGCGGCTGACCCAGCACTACCTCACAACAAGCCTCACCACAACGCAGCCATCCGCAGTCCTCACCCTCACGTAATACATACCCGAAGGCCACATGCTCACGTCCAAGACAAACCGTTCTCCGCAGTCCGTGTGCTGGGCCATCAGTCGTCCCTGCATATCGCGACATTCCAACTCGTCCATCGCCACTCCTGCCTCCACTGTTACCCTCTCACTTGCAGGATTCGGAATCAACATCACACCTGTCGAAACCACTGGGTCGATACCCTCTTGCTCCTCGAAGATGGCTCGCAGCAGCGTATCCTGTGTCAGCACCAAACGGCGAGGATTATCGGTCATCCCATCGGCCCAGCGGGCGAAACGGATGTGGGCTGACAGTGCATGTGCCGTAAACTCTATTATCGACCCCTCGGCATACAGACCCATCACCCCTGCCGAGTCCTCGCCTTCCACCATGTTTATGGTCACATATCCCATTGAGGCATCGCTGCTCTGGCCTTGGGCGTGGTACCAGTGAATCTCTGCCAGGGTATTGAAACACGCCGGTCCAATCCAGCGGCTGTGATACACCTCGTCGGCATATTCATTTCTCACCCATACACAATAGCGTGTGGCCGGCTGCAATCCCTGCAAAGGCAACACCGTGTCGGCGATGGCATAAGTCGTTGTGTCGAAAATGCCAGCCGAGTCCCTCACCACCATCACGGTATAACCTGTGGCGGAGCTGTGGTCCACAATGTGCACCGTGGCCTCGTGCTGTGTCACGCCGTCCACCATCACACCCGTGGTGGCCGCAATGGCTTCCACCCTCACACTGTCCACAAACACCTCTCCCGCCGTGCTGTCCATGCTGAAGGACCGCAGGGCCAAGCCATAGCCCCGCACCTCGTAGTGTGACAGCGGGACCATATAGCGTGTGTATATTCCTTGTGTCGCCACTGTGTCTACCGGCATAAATGTCTCGGTACCCTCAACATCCATCACCGTCCCCACCGACAGGCTCATCTGTCCGCCTTCGGGGTTATAGGCATAGAAGGTCACCAGCACCGAGCTCACATCCACTGCCGTGGTGTCAAAATCGGGCAATACCGCTATCACATTGCCACTGAGTTTCATGCACGAGTGTCCAGTATAGGCCTCCGACGTGTCAACCACACCGTCGGAAAAGTCCTCAACATAAACTCTCCAGCAGTAAGGCTCTTGACCTGCAATCACATCGGCCGCCACTGTCTCGAAACCGTCGGTCCAGGGCAACTGACTGATAGTGCCGCAAGGAGTGGTGTACATCACCTCCACGCTCGCGGTCAGCTCGCCGCTGCGGCACAACGTGGTCAAGGCAAAGCGGTAAGTCTTCATCGGCAGCAGTCCCGGCAAAGCCATCGAGGTGGAAGAAGTGACAAAACTGCCACTGTCGCTCCCGTCGGTTGCTGCATACACGCAACGGTATATCGAGTCGGCCGGGTAAGGCAGCCAGCTGACAACAACCGTACCCACCGTGTCCTCATCCACACGCACCCCGTGGACTGGCATGCAGAACGGAGGTGCCATTGTGTCAACAGCCATCGAGAATCGGGCTATGGGCATGATAGGGGCGCGGTTGCCAGGGATGGTGCCGGGATGTGAACTATAGCTCGCATCGGTGTCATGGCCCCTGCGGAGGTAATAGTAAGGCATATTGCTATAGTAGGCAAACTTCCAGTCAACGGTCCAGTTCGTAGCTTGATAGGAGATGGCAACAGCCAGATTGTCCCTGCCGTTATACTCGAAGGGGGGATTCAGCACGATGGGAAACCATCCCGTGTCGGAAGGGAGCGCCGACGAGCTGTGATATACCTGAGTAAGGTCTGAGGCCTGCAGCCATGCCGAATCTGAAGGGTGCGAAGCTAGCGGGGTGTGGCCCATAAAGATGGTGACACTGGTGTCGTAGGCGTCGGTACCCACCTGCTCGGCATAGTACCACAACGTGTCGATATAGCCATACGTCCCTATCGAGTCGGCCTCGTAGATTGTCTGGCTCCATCCGTGCTTCCAGAACACCTCTATCGGGGCTGGTCCACTGATGTGCGGAGCGTTGAGGTTGCCCACCTGAGTCAGGTGGTACATGATGCCTGTGCCTGTTGTCCGGAAAGTCAGTATCGGCGAGTAGGCGCTCGTGTCGCCCGTCCCGCAGATTCCCTGCACTTTCGCAACGTAGAGGGTGCGGGGCAACAGTCCCGAAAGGGTAGTCTGAGTGCCTGTCACAGCCATCGTGTCACCCCACGAGCCGTCCGCTGCATATACCACAATCTGACCCTGCTGCGTAGCGGCCATTCCGTCCCACACAAGTGTGGCCGAGCTGTCGCCCACGGTCATCACGCTGAGACTGTCGGGCAGTGGGCATGACACCACCATGCACGAATCCAATCCATAGAACAGGCCTGTGTCTGCCGTGTCGCACACCGGCCGCACGCGGAACCAGTACTTCTGGCTTCCGAACAGGGAAGTGATGGTGGTCTGCGGTGCACCGGACACCATCACCGAGTCGCGGTAGCCGTCCTCGGCCCAGTAAACCACCTGCCACTGCTGCTCGTCGCCCTGCGCGCGCCATGCCAGGGTCACACTGTCAAAACTGGTCGAGACCACCCGCAAACTGTCCACATTGTGGCAATCGCTTGTGTAGAACGAAAAGCGTGCCACGGGCAGATTACCGAACAAAGTGCCATTGCGGCTGCCTATGGTGCTGGGGTACTGGGCAAAGGTGGTGTCGGCACCAGCGCGATACATCACCACACCCTGCTGCTTATAGCTATAGTGATAACTGTCGAAGCTGTAATACTGTTGATGGAAACTGCAACTGAACACCAGTGCCAGAGCACCCTGGCCATCATAGTAGAAAGCCGAGTCCAGCACTATCGGCACCCACTGGTCGTCCGACTCCGCCTTCACCGTCCGTCCGTGCCACACACGGTGCAGCCGTTCCTCCGGCACCCAGTCAAAAGGTCCTTCGGCGTGGTCGAAATCACTGATGCCCATATATAGTGTCACAGAAGTGTCTTGGTCCAAATTCAGATTGATCCTGTTTCGGCAATGGAACCACACCGTGTCTATCCAACCCGCCGTAGCGTATTCCGTCATGGGGTACAGCAACTGTGTCCATGTGTGCTGGTGCGTCCTGTTGAAAGGCTGGTAGGTGGTGGCAGCCGACGACAGCGTGTCCGTCTCAATCCGCAGTGCGGTATAGTGCTCGGCGGGTGCGGCGGCAAACACACCCTGCACCGGCAGGCTCGTGTCGCCGTCGTGCAGTGCGCACACCGACACGGTGTAGGTCTTCATCTCGGTCGGCGTATATGGCTGCAATCCTGTTATCGTGGCAGGCTTGGCCATAGCCACAAACTGGGTGTCCAGCCCATCCTCAGCACGTTGGCAGCGCACCAGCCATTGGGTAGCGTTTCCCTGCTCGGTCCAGTCCATCGTAATCGACGTGGGTGTGCAGCCCACTCGTCTCAGCTCCGCCACGGGGTGAACAACGCTCTGCTCCACCGTCAGGGTGTCTATGTGAAACACGGCATTCGTGGCCACTCTAAACGCCAAGTGGCAGCCGTACCGCATACGGTTGTAGAACGAGGTGCGCCAAGCCACCGTCATCATCGAGTCGAAAGCCACAAAGGTAGTCAAGTCCGAAGGGTCTTCCATCACACCCATTTGCAGCATCGAGGCGTGGGTAAAGCCGCAGTCCAGTATTATCTTCAGCTGGTCCATCCGCACCGCCGTGGTGTCGAACCGTGGCGAGATAAAATACTTCTGGTTCGTAACGGTGTCCGTCACCTCCGTCCAGCAGGGCATCTCGCCGGAGGAGTAGAGTTTCATGGTCGCATCCATACGGTAGGGCAGTCGGTCTATCGGGCGGCACGCCGTGAGGAACTTCAGCGTATTGGTATGATAACCGCTCATAATCGAGTCTTCACAGACCGACCTCAGGCGCAGGTAATAATACCGGTTGGGCAGCAAACTGTCTATCCGCAGTGTTGTAGTGTCCGTCAACACTGTGGTGTAATAATTAAAAAACGTGGGATGTGTCGAATAACTCACTCTCCATTGGGTTGCCCTTGGCGTGCGGCTGCGCCACGACACATACACCGTCGTGTCCACCACACTGTCCACCTGGGGCTGATAAGGAGCATAGCAGCCCGCGACAGTGTCCACCGACACACGGCTGAAGGCCCTGCCCTGCTCCCACCGTATCGCCGCGCGGCCGGCAGGTCCCGTATAGCGCGAAAAGTCTGTCTCAGTCCCCCAATCCGCCAAATCCAGTGTGTCGTAGGGGATAAAAGTCGATGGATCGTCGGCATCGGTTACCACCCCAATCTCCCTCATCATCCCGACCAGACCGCCATAGGAGAAATGCAGTCTGTTCAGTGGGACATCGAACTCGGGCAGCACCGCCACCGCCTTCACCACCACGCCGCTGTCCGTCTCGGCCTGAGTGGCAGCGCGGGGCAGGATATTCACACCGTTCAGCACCGCGTCGTGCAACATCCAGCACGAGTCCAGCGCATCGGCCGCGTTGCTCTGTGTGAGGGTGAGCGTGTAAGGCAGCGATTGCACACCACAGAAAGTGTGAATAGTATGGGGACCAGACCATAGCGAATAGTAGTCGCCACACCGCTGGCGGACATAAATATCGTATTTCGACCCGGGGTTCAAAAGGTCATATCGCACCGTGTCGTCCCACGACAGCCAGCTGCGAGGCGAAAACAGACCCACCGTGTCAGGCAGGAAACCCACCTGTCCCAGCACCACATGATACAGGCTGTCGTGCTCACCCATGTGGACGGTGATGCTGCTGTCCGTGGCAGTGAACTCCACCGCCGGTCGCGGGCACACATCGGGCCCGGCGCAGGCCCGCAAGGCCATCACCGGTCGCCCGTTGTTCCCAGTCCGCATCTGGCTCACCCAGCCCACGCCCGTCTGGCTTTTGTAGCGGCACACCGACTTGCCACTTGTGGCATAGAACCTGCGGTCCGCTATGCCACCCGCACCGCCGTTGCGCTGCACGGCTATCATCAAATGGCCGCGCCCGCTGTAGGTAAACGCCGTATCGAGCGCCACGTATGTCCAACCCGGGAAAAAAATCATCCCAGTAGTCCCTTTGGTGGTATACACCAGCGTCATGCTGTCCAACGGAATGCTGTCCGACGTGGCGCTCACCTCGCGCACAGGCACCTCTTTCATATAAATGTTCACCTCGGGAGGACCATAGAGGTTGGCTGTCTGCAACCGCCAACCCACCTGCCGGATAGTGCTTCCGGGAAATATGCCCGACTCCTCTATCTCCTCGCGGGTATAGACGGTCCACATGGTGTGGTAGTACTGCCCCGAGTTGGCCACTGAACCTAACGGTAGGTAGGTCGATGTAGCCGTGCCGTTCACCACGATGGTATCCAGCCATGTATACCCCGTAGGACACACACCCTGGGCCCACACTCCGCCTCCGACAAGCAGAGCCAGCAAAATCAATAAATGTCTCTTTTTCATGTCTGCCATAGATTGTTATTTTTTATTCAATATAATTATTTTATTCTCCGTCAAGTATATAACATCCAACTCTCTGTCCCTCTTATCCCTTGCAAAGATACAACTTTTGTATGTATCTATCCCTTGTTTGGCGTGTTTTTTTGCATTAGAGCCACTTTCCGCATCTAAAGTGACAGGGGTTCGGAAAAAAAATCGTATTTTTGCAATCTCGTCATGTTATGCCTTTTTATTAAATCTGTCTGATTTTCACTAATCACCAATCACTAATCACTCAAAAAATGACATTTCGACACGTCCACTTGCTGATTATTTTTGCCGCCATGCTGCTGTGCGCGGGTCGGACTGCGGCGCAGGAGGCGGAGGAGGCCGAGTTCCCTTATAAACGCGACATGGCCAAGGGACGCTTCGAGCGGGCTGAGGCACGGATTATGCGCCGCCTGGGCCGCGACTCGCTGAACCTGGAGTGCCACTATGCGGCATTTGTGCTGTACAGCTCTCCCACTTTTGACGGCCACAGTTTCGACAAGGCTTACACACATTTAGCAGCGGTCCGCCGCCTGTTTGCCCAGGGGGACGGGAGGCAACTGGAACGGTGGATGCGCGACAGTTTCAGCGGAGCTTTGCTGGACGGCGATTTGCGCCGCCTGTGCCGCCAGGCCATAGCCGAGGCGCGCAAGCGCGGCACGGTGGACGCATACGAGCATTTCCTTGATTTCTACAGTCTCGCGCCGCCAGACCTGCGCGACAGTATGGTTTGGGGGCGCGACTCTATGCAACTGGCCCCGGCACGGCGGATGGAGTCGTTGGATTTGGTGGAGGATTTTATCCGCAGCCATCCACAGTCTCGCTTGCTGCCGGAGGCTGTGGGACTGCGCGACAGCTTGGCTTTCGCCCTGTCCGACCGCATTCATTCCGCCCCGGCGTATGCCGACTATTGCCGCAACTATCCCAAATCGGCATGGGCCCCAAGGGCGATGGACAGCGTCTATGCCATCGAGTTCAGGCACGCCCTGAGCGAGGATGCCGAGCAGTTTTACCGTTCGTATGCCGACCGTTATGAGGCGAGTCCGTATGCGGACAGTTGTCTTTATCTGGCCGACAGTTTGGAATATAGACGCGTGGTGGACTCTGTGCAGTGGCATACGTTGGTGGAGTATCTGGACGCAGGGGGGCGCAGGGGCTACTGGACCAACCGGGCTGTGCAGACGCTGGCCCAGGCGGCATTGCGCAGCAGCGATATAGACGCTTTGCATCAGGCGGCCCTGCGGCTTCCGAAACAGAGTGCCCCTGCCCCGCCCTCTCAGGGACTTGACTCACTGTCCGCCGCCGTAGCCCGTCGGCTGCACGATGCTTATATGCAGCCCTCTGTCCGCAATTATGACCGATTCTACAGCCGCTATCCCGGCCTGGTGGATGAGAGTGTGCGGCGGCGCGACTCTGTGGCCCTCGGCCTTTACAACGACTACCACTACTATATGGCCGACAGCTGCATCCGCGCCATCGCGCCCGCCCACGAGGCTTTCGTCATGTTGCAGCAGCTGCTAAAGGACCATATTGACCACCACCGCTGGAAAGAGGCGGCGGCTTTGGCGGGCACGTATGCCGATTGTTTCGGCCTTGATTATGACTACCGCCACCTTGTGGCTACGCTGGAGGGGGCCTCGTCCTCCAGCACCCCGCGGTCCGGCAGAGAACGGGCGCGGAAGGGCGGCGCGGAAGCTGCACCCCTCGGCCCGGAAGTGAATACCCCCAAAGGCGACGAGTATGCGCCCGTCATCTCGGCCGATGGGGGTACCCTCTATTTCGCCGCACGCAACCGCCAGGACAATATTGGGGGCGAGGATGTGTTTGCCGCCCGCCGCGAGGGGCGCAGATGGGCTCCCGCCACCATCGAGATGGACCTCAGCCACACTTACGGCAACGAGGCCCCGGTGTCTATCTCGACCGACGGCAATACGCTGTTCCTGTTCCGCAGCGGTGTCCTTTATGCCGCCGATCGGAGCGTCCGGGGCTGGGATGTGCACCCTTTGCCGCCGCAGGTGGGCAAGGGGACGTGGAGCACCGACATTTCGCTGGCCCCAAACGGGCGGCTGATGCTTTGGGCGGCACGAGGCACTACCCGCCGCCATGCCGACTCGTCGATAAACATTTACGCTTCGCTGATGGACTCGGACGGAGTGTGGGGACCCCCTTTTGAACTGGGACCCGCCATCAACACTCCTTTCGACGAGCGTTCTCCCCTGCTCCACCCCGATTTGCGCACACTCTATTTCAGCTCGGAGGGACACGGCTCGATGGGGCAGATGGACCTCTTTGTGTCGCACCGGCTGAGCGACACGGGCTGGATCCAATGGTCTGAGCCTGAAAATGTAGGCAGAGCGTTCAACACAACGGCCGACGACTGGGGCTACCGCATTACTGCCGACGGGCGGCAGGCCTATTTTGCCCGCGGCACCCGCTCGCAGGACATCTACTCCCAGTCACTGCCCGAAGGGGCGCGCCCCCGTGCGGTGACAGTGCTTTCGGGCACGGTACGCGACCGCGCGGGCCGTCCCGTCGCCACCCGCCTGCGCTGGGAAAGCCTCACCACTGGGCAGTGGCTGGGTCAGTGCCGCACCGACCCCGCCACAGGGCGCTACTTCTTCATCGTGCCGCAGGGCGAGGACTACGGCTATTATGTCGACGACAGCCTCTACTTCCCCGCCTCTGCCCGCGCCGACCTTACAGGCCGCTCGCCCGCCGCCAAACTGAGTATCGACTTGACGGTGACCACTTACGACCAGATGACTGACGACGGGATGGCCGCAGTGCTGGCGAGCGTGGTTTTCAACCCTGCGGACTGGCAGGTGGACCGCCGCTCAGCACCGGAACTGAAACGGCTGGCCAACATCCTGCTGAAACACCAATATACGGTTGAAATCACAAGCCACACCGACGGGAACACCGCCGCGGGCGACGCGGCCGAACTGACCCGCCGCCGCGCAGAAGAACTGCGCCAATGTCTCATCGGGCTGGGCTGCCGCCCCTCGTCCATCACCGCCCGGGGCATGGGCGACTCGCAGCCCGCAAGCCGGAGAGGCAGTCTCCACAGCGCGAACCGCCGCGTCGAAATCCGCCTCTCCCGCTGATTCCTTGAATATGCGTCATTAACCTGGAAGTATTGCGCCGCGTCAGCCTCTCACCGATTACTGTATTAACGGATTAACGCGCTCGTCGCAATCCCCTTTTGGCTTATACCTAAGTCCGATTCGTTGCCAGTCAATTGACAATTGTTCGATGTAATTTCTACTATCCGCAGAAGATGATGAGGCGGCGATAGCGCAGCGACGGAACGTTGGCAGAGCGGACCTGCAGCCCGGCGCAACAGGCAGGGACTGCAGCACACGGGAACAAAAAAGAGGGCGTGCCACCTTCAGGAGGGTGGCCGCCGCTGGCAGGAACACGACACGGGGGTCAGAGGCGGGTGTAGGTGTAGGTGGTGGAGGATTGGGTGCTGTCGGTGTCGGTGCGGGTGGAGAAGCCGAGGGTCTGGTTGTCGAGCTGTTTAAGGGTCCAGTCGGCGGGGCTGAGGATGGGCTGGAGGGTGCTGGGCGGGGTGATGCTGACGGTGTTGCCGTCCAGTTTCCAGGTGTATTCGACTTCGGTGTAGCCGGTGGGTGAATTGCGGTTGAAAATTTCGAGCAGGAGGGTATGGTTGGATTTGAACTGGATGTCGCGGTAGAGTCCGGGGGAACGGAAGGGGCTGTCGGTGGTGTGGCCGTCGGAGTAGCGGACTATGTTGTGGCCTTCGACAAAGCGCCAATGGCCGGCAAGAAGTTGCTCACGGCTGTCTTTCTGGCAGGCGGTGAGGAGGAGGGCCGACATGACAAGGAGGCGGAGGGCTGCGGAACGGTGCGTTTTCATATAATCGATTGTGTTATTCTTTGTGATTTGTGGAATGTGGATGTGTGAATAGAAGAATCACTATCCACAAATTCATTATTCTTTAAGGAGGAGGTTGTGGACGTGCTGGACTTGGCGGGCGCGGGGGTTGCCTTCGTAGTTGAGGATGACGTAGTCGGCACGGCGCATTTTCTCTTCGGCGGTGAGCTGGTTGGCCATGCGGGCCTGAAGCTGCTGGGGGGTGGTGTGGTCGCGCTCGACGAGGCGGCGCATACGCTCGGCGAGATCGAGGTAGACGCAGATGACTTTGTCGACCAGACGGTCGAATGCGTATTCGTAGACTATGGCACTCTCGAAAATGAGGTAGGGCGCGTCGGCGTGCTTTTGGGCAAACTGGAGGAAGTCGTCCCAGACACGGGGATGGACAAGCTGGTTGAGGCGTTGGAGGGCCTGGGGGTCGGCAAAGACGATGCGGGCGATGGCGGCCTTGTCGGCGGTGCCGTCGGGCTGGATGACGGCGGGTCCGAAGAGGGTGCGTATCTGGTCGAGGAAGGCGGGGTCGCTGTAGTAGGCACCGGCCACTTGGTCGGCTATGAAGCAGGGGATTTCCAGTGCGCGAAATTGCTGCAGGACTGTGGTTTTGCCGCAGCCGATGCCGCCGGTAAGAGCCACATAGAGGGGCCGGACTGTGGCGGCGGGACTATTTGTTTTTGATGATGACATACTGCACTTCGGGTGGGTTGACTTGCTTGACACGCGTAAGGTCGGGGAAACGGGTGATGCGCACGGGGAGTTTGTCGTCAGCATTGCCCGCGGGGAGGGACACTTCGGCCTGGACTTGCGAGGGGGCGATGTCGGGGAGGTTGGAGGGTACCCAAAGGGTGACGTTGACCCGCTCGGGGATGGTGCGCAGACCGATGGAGGGGTTGACGCCGGGGGTGGTGACAGGGACGGTGATGGTGGTCTCGACGTAGCGGATGACGGGGAGGAAGAGGCGTATGCTGTCGGTGGAGGAGTGGATGTCGCGGTAGCGGGTCCAGACGGGGTCGAGGGCAAGGGTGTACCAGCCGCTGTCGGTGATGCCGGAGATGGTGGCGGGCTGGGTGGTGAGCTGGGTGATTTTGTCGAGGGTGGCGGAGTCGCCAAAGAGCCACACGGTGTCCGGCTCGATGACGGGCGAGCCGTAGAGTCCGCACTGGTCGGCAAACTGGAATTGGGTTTGCTTGAGTGTCGGGCAGTAGCCTTTGCGGTGCCGCTCAGCCAAGGTGAGGCGGAGGGTCTCGACGGGCGAGGTGATATCCTTGATGCCCGATTGCTGGAACTGCTTGATCAGACTGTTGAGGAGCAGACTGTTGACCTTCAGGACGGTGTCGCCCTGCACTCGGATGGCAAAGGGCTGGCGGTCGGCCGTAAGGAAGAAGGATATGGCTTGGAAGGCATCGGCATTGATGGTGACGGTGAGGGCGGTGTCGGCATTGGACACTACGTAGCGGGCAGAGTCAAACCCTTCCCATCGGAGTTTGACGGGAAGGGTGTAGTCGCTGTGTTCGGACATGGTGGCCATGAGCCACACAAAGGCCGTGATGATGAGTATTATCCAGAACGACCGATGACGGAACATGATGATGGTTAATCGGATTGGCTGCGCCGAGGGGATTGGGGCGTGCGGCCGCAGGGCCCTTCGGTTTGGGTGCTGACGGGCGTTTTATTTTTTGGAGCCAGCGGTTTGGGCTTCGGGAATGGGTTGGACCATGGATTTCTCGACGGTGACGACTACGCCGTTGGCTATTTCGACATCGATGGTGTGTTCGGCCACTTCGTGGACTTTGCCATAGATGCCGCCACTGAAGCTGACGCGGTCGCCCTTTTTGAGGTTTTCACGGAACTCGCGTTCTTTCTTGGCCTGTTTCTGTTGGGGGCGCACCATGAGCAGCCACATGACGACAAAGATGAGGATGAGCCAGATAAGCATGCTGCCGCCACCGTTGGCGCCTGAGGCTTGAAGAAGGATAGAGGGTGTGTTCATTGGTTTTTGTTATTGTTTGTTATTGATTGTTGTTTTTGCTGATGGGGTTGGTGAAGGGTTAGTAGGACACTTGGGCAGTGATTTTAAGGATGTTGCGCCCTGGCTGAGCATTGGAGCTGACGGTAACTTCCTGATATTGTTGCCCGATTTTGCCCTGCGAGTTGAAGGATACGGTGATGTAGCCGTCTTTGCCGGGGGCAATGCGGCCTCGGGGAAAGTCGGCCACGGTGCAGCCGCAGGTGGCGGAGCAGCCGCTGATGACGAGGTCGGAGGTGCCGGTGTTGCGGAAGTGGAAGCTATAGGAGATGCTTTCGCCTTGGGTGATGCGGCCAAAGTCGTGGAGGTCGGCGTCGAAAGTGATGGCAGCCACCCGCGCGGACTGGTCGTAGCCCTGGGCGCTGTTGGGGTTGTTGATGAGGTCGACGTCAATCTCGTTAGGGGTGGACGTATTGCCACCACAGGATGCGAGACTCAGCAGGGTTGCCAGAGCAAGGATAAGGATGACGGGATGTTTCATTGTTCTTCCTCCTCTATACTGGGGTCAAGCAGCCCGCGACCGGATTTGTTGATACGGCCGGCGGAACGCAGTTCGATGATGAATTTGTCGAGAATTCCGTTGATGAAAAGTTTGCTGCGCTCGGTGCTGAACTCTTTGGAAAGCTCGATATACTCGTCGACGGTGACGCGCTCGGGGATGGAGGGAAACTCGGTGAGTTCGGCCACTGCCATGTTGAGCAGCAGGACATCCATACCGGCCACACGCTCGAATTCCCACCCTTTGAGGTGGCTGCGAATCATGTCCTCCACCTCCTGGCTGTGGCGCAGGGTGACGAGGAGCAGCTGGCGGGCAAAACCTAAGGCTTCGACATCTTTCTGGATGCGCTCGTCGCTCATGAGGGGGATGACGGTGGACTCGTCGAGGGTGTCGTCGAGGGCTTTGAGCATCATGAAATTGTATTGGGCTATCTGGTCGAAATCGTCCTCCCACAGCAGACTCTGGGAGAAGAGGTTGTCGCGCAGGAGCTCGTAGTTCATGACATATTTGAACACCTTGAGAGCAAACTGCTGGTCGCTCTCGAAGGTTTGTTCGGAGTTGAGGTATTCGCTGTAGTCGGGCAGTTTGGCAAAGGCGGAATAGGCCTGGCGAAACATTTCGTCGTACTCGACTCCACCCCAGTTGACATTGCTTTCTTTGCAGTGGTGGCGGTAGTCGTAGTTGGCGGCCAACTTCTGGATGAAGAGGTTGTTGGGCAGTCGGCGGTTGGGGTTGCGCTCGGCCTCGGTAGGGAGATATTTGTGCTGGGCTTCATCAATCACGGTGGCGGCCACTTCGACAAAGTGGACCATGGCGGATAGCTGGAGTGTGCCCAAGTCGTTGAAGCGTGAGATAATGTGCCTGAAGTTCTTTTCGGCCACGACATTGTCCACAGGGTCGGCATGGACGGCGTAGACGGTCTGGAGGACTTTGGAACGGAGGAAATGACGGCTTAACATGTTTATCGGGAGTTACAGGTTAGACAACTATGTTGATAATCTTGTTGGGGACGAAGATGATGCGCTTGGGCTCCTTGCCGTCGAACCAACGCTGGCTGCGGCCGTCGGACTTGACTGCGGCGATGGCGTCCTGCTGGCTGATACCGTTGGGGAGGTCGAGGGTGAAACGCATCTTTCCGTTGAAGGATACGGGATAGGTAAAGGTGTCTTGGACGAGCATGGTCTCGTCGTAGGCGGGCCACTGGGCGTCGCAGACGCTGGTTCCGTGGCCGAGATGGTGGTAAACCTCCTCGGCGATATGCGGCGCGAAGGGGGCTATGAGGATGGCGAGGCATTCCATCACCTCTTTCGACACAGAGCCTTTGGCCAAGAGGTCGTTGACACTGATCATGAAGGTGCTGACGGAGGTGTTGAAGGAGAACCGCTCAATGTCGTCGGTGATTTTCTTGACGGTCTGGTGCATGAGCTTCAGCTGGTCCTTGTCGGCGGGGCTGTCGGTGCAGGACTCGGACAGTTTCCAAAACTTTTTGAGAAAACGGAACACGCCTTCGATGCCGTTGGTGTCCCAGGGTTTGGCCTGCTCCACAGGGCCGAGGAACATCTCGTAGAGGCGGAGTGTGTCGGCGCCATAGCGTGCCACAAGGTCGTCCGGGTTTTGGACGTTGTACATGGACTTGGACATTTTCTCAATCTCCCAGCCGCAGACGTATTTGCCGTCCTCAAGCTCGAAACGGGCGTCGGCAAATTCGGGCCGCCACTGGCGGAACTTCTCAATGTCGAGGATGTCGTTGTTGACAATATTGATGTCAACATGGATGGGGACGGTGGTGTCCTCGCGTCCGGGAATATTTTTGGAGAGGAAGAGATTATTGTCTTCCTTGCTGCGATAGACGAAACTGGAGCGGCCTTGAATCATGCCTTGGTTCACCAGCTTTTGGAAAGGCTCTTGCTTGACGCTGAGTCCCATGTCGAAAAGGAACTTGTTCCAGAAGCGGGCATAGATAAGGTGGCCGGTGCCGTGCTCGGCACCGCCGACATAGAGGTCGACGTTCTGCCAGTAGTTGACGGCTTCGGGGCTGAAATAGGCCTGGTCGTTGCGGGGGTCCATATAGCGGAGATAGTAGCCGCTGGAACCCGCAAAGCCCGGCATAGTGCTGAGTTCTAACGGGAAGACTGTCTGGCCATCGATTTTGCTGTTCTCTACCACGCAGCGGTTCTTCTCATCCCAAGCCCAACGGGTGGCGTGGCCCAGTGGGGGTTCGCCGGTGGAAGTGGGCTTGAAATCGCTCACTTCGGGGAGTCGGAGAGGCAGACACTCGACCGGGATGGTGCAGGGACGGCCGTTCTTATAGTATACGGGGAACGGCTCACCCCAATATCTCTGGCGGCTGAAGATGGCGTCGCGGAGGCGGAAGTTGACCGTGCGGTGGCCGATGCCCATCTCCTCAATCTTGTCGATGACGGCGGCCATGGCGTCCTTCACTTTCATGCCAGTGACGAAACCGCTGTTGACACTGTAGCCCGTCTTGCTGTCGAGACTTTCGGTCCAGGTGGCGGGGTCGGTGAGCTGGTGTGGGTCGGTGGACACAACCTGACGGATGGGGAGATTGAAATGACGGGCGAAGGCAAAGTCGCGGCTGTCGTGCGCGGGTACTGCCATGATGGCACCTGTGCCGTAACCAGCAAGGACATAGTCGGACACCCAGATGGGTATGCGCTCCTCGGTGAGGGGGTTGATGGCGTAGGCCCCGGTGAAGACACCGCTGACCTTCTTCACTTCGGCCTGCCGCTCACGCTCGGAGCGGTTTTTGGCCCATGTGACGTAGGCTTCGACCTCGGCACGCTGCTCAGGGGTTGTGATGCTGTCGATAAGTTCATGCTCCGGGCAGAGGACCATGAAGGTGACCCCGAAAATGGTGTCAGGACGGGTGGTGAAAATCTCAAAACTGGGAACAGGCTGGGGGTCGCACTGGCTGATATAGGCTTGCGCTCCGGGCAAGACGTTGGCATTGGATTTCACATCAAGGGGAAACCATACGGCCGCACCCTCGCTGCGCCCAATCCAGTTGCGTTGTATCTCTTTGAGGGAGTCGGACCAGTCCACCTCTTCCAGACCGTCGACCAAGCGTTGGGCATAGGCCGATATGCGCAGACTCCACTGGCGCATCAGCTTGCGCTCGACAGGGTAGCCGCCGCGCACGCTCAGACCGTTGACCACCTCGTCGTTGGCCAGCACAGTACCCAGCTCGGGACACCAGTTGACTGGGATGTCGGCCAGATAGGCCAGCCTGTAGTTCATCAAGTAGTCGGCACGCTCATCCTCGCTCATGTCAGCCCAGGGCTTTTCGCTCTCGGTGGGCATAGAGCCAGACTCCAGCCGCTTGACAAGTTCGCTGATTGGGCGTGCCTTGTCAAGTTCCTTGTCATAGTAGTGGTTAAAAAGCTGGATGAAGGTCCATTGGGTCCATTTATAATAATCGGGGTCGCATGTGCGGACCTCACGCTCCCAGTCAAAACTGAAACCCAGTTTGTCCAGCTGCTCACGGTAGCGGGCAATGTTCCGCTCGGTAGTGATGGCAGGGTGCTGCCCGGTCTGGATGGCATACTGCTCGGCGGGCAGTCCATAGGCATCATACCCCATAGGGTGCAACACATTGAATCCACGCAGGCGCTTGTAGCGGGCAAAAATATCGCTGGCAATATAGCCCAGAGGGTGTCCCACATGCAATCCCGCACCCGAAGGGTAGGGAAACATGTCCAGGACATAATAATGGGGTTTGTCAGAATGGTTGAGGCACCTGTAAGTATGATGCTCACGCCAATAATTCTGCCACTTAGGCTCAATTTCGTTGAAGTTGTAATCCATAGTTTCTATTATACCTGCGGGATAAACCGCACTCTCTGTTCTCTTTTTTTATAATGACAGACCCTGCTGCCACAGCCATTACTTGTTGTGCCAAAACATTTTACGATACTATCCGTAAAATATGACATTATGCAAATATACAGAAAAAAAACGAATCCGCAACAAAATATTTTCTTCTTTTGCTGCGGATTATTTTTCGGCCACCGGGCCTGAATGGGGGCTTGGCTGAAGAGGGCAGGCCATCAGGGGAGCAAGGGTTCGCCCCGACGATGTTTCTTCAGCTGCGCCACAGCAGCCTGATAGACGGGGTCGCGCTCCTTCATAATCTGGTAATAGTGCCCCTTGCCAAAAAGGCGGTCGGCCACGAGGGCTTTGATTTGCAGGTGGAGGAAAGAGTCGCGCGAGGCCAGGCCACAGGAATCGGAAGCGGGCGTGGCCAAGGTGTCGACCCTCGGCATGACGCTGTCCAGCACCACGCCCCGGGAGGCGGCGTAGGCCACAAAGGCCGTGTCCACACCCAGAGAGTCGTAGACCTCCATGAACGAGTTGAAATCCTTCAGCAGCGAATCCGACTTGTGCAGACTGACCCAATGCTGGGGGAACCGGTTGAGAATGCCCTTGCGACGGCACTCGTTATAGTAAGCTGTTGAGGGGGTAGTGTCCATCGGGACAAAAATATCGGGCATGATGCCCCCGCCGCCGTACACGGTGCGGCCGCCGGCGGTCTTATACTTCAGCGAATCGGGGAAATGGACCGAGTCTGCCGAGAAGAGCTCGCCATGTTTGTAGCGCCGCTCTATGTCTTTATTATATGCGTCGGCGCCATCATTATATGGACGCTGGATGCACCGCCCCGAAGGGGTATAGTAACGTGCGGTGGTGATGCGCACTTGGCCGCCGTCGCTCAAATTGTACATCGTCTGCACGAGTCCTTTGCCGAAACTGCGCCGCCCGATAATCAGGCCGCGGTCCCAGTCCTGCACAGCCCCGCTGACAATCTCTGAAGCCGACGCGCTGCCTTCGTTAATCAGCACCACCAAATCGCCCTTGCGGAACGAGCCATGGCGGTTGGAGCGGAACTCCTGACGGCTGCGGGCGCGGCCCTGCTGGTAGACAAGGAGCCTTCCGGGCGCAATGAACTCGTTGGCCATCCCGCAGGCGATGTCGAGGAATCCGCCCGAATTGTCGCGCAAATCCAGCACCAACGACTTCATGCCTTGCTTCCGCAACTCCTTCAGTGCTTTCTTGAACTCCACCATCGACGTGCGGGCAAAGCGCAACAGACTGATATATCCTATCGAATCCTCATCCATGAAGTAGACCTCGATGGAATGGATTGGTATGCGGTCACGCTCGATATGGAATGTGATGGAATCTTTGCCGCGCAGCGCATCCACCACAACCATAGTGCCTTTCTTGCCACGCAGATGGCGCAGCACAAAAGAGTTCCGGGCGCTGTCGCCCGTAGCAGTCACGCCGTCGATGCGCAGAAACTGGTCGCCCGGCAAGACACCCACCTTCTCGGCCGGTCCGCCGGCCAGCACCTCCTGCACCCGGATCGTGTCGTCGATGGCGGAAAATGTGATGCCGACCCCCTCAAAGTTGCCCTGCAGGGCCTCGTTGGTGCGCTGCACCTCGCGGGCGGGGATATAGATGCTGTGGGGGTCGAGGGTGCGGAGCATCTGCCTCACGGCATCCTCGCTCAGCTTATCGGTGTTGGGGTCGGCCACATAATGGGTCTGCAGCAGGTGCATCACCTCCTCCAGCCGTTTCATGCCGGCCACCGTGTCCGTCGCCACATCTTTCTTCCTGTTGAAAACGTTTTTGAGCCATTGCGCCTCGGCCGGCATGGCAAGGAGGGTCAACAGCAGCAGAATCACAAATCGTCTCATCACATCATTTTTATCGGGTCATCAACGAAGCCACCACCGCCGCTGTGCGGGGGTTGGAAATCTTGAAATAAGTGGTTCCATTATCGCCCTGCGGGGCATACTGCTGCACCGTGACCGTCTCATCGGGCATCGTCTCGGACAAAAACTCTATCGCGAAACGGAACGGGGCCTCGTGCGGGGCCTGCGACGGCAGACAGTCGAATGCCCACTTGATATACTCCGCGTTATTGACGTGGAACGTGTGGTCCAGCATCGAAGGCCTCACACCGAAACAGGCGGCCGTGACCGGATCGCCGGCATCGCGCGGGATGCGCAGTCGGTCCAGATGGTCGCGGTCGGTGGCGCAGTCGGGATGCGACTCGATGTCGTTCCAAAACTCATGTATCCGCATAGCCTTGCGGCTCTCAAAGTCGATAATCACCCAATAGGTGGAGCAAGTGACGGCCACACCCTGCGGGTCAATCAGCTCGAAATCACGGAAAGCAAACAATCCGTCCGTGCCGCGCGACCATGTGCGGACAGTCACCGTCTCGCCCTCCATGGGCATACGGTCCACCACAAAATACATGCGGCACAACACCCACGCCTTCCCCCGCTCAATCAACTGGCGGAACCCTAACTGGGCCGACTCGGCATGGTGCCCTGCCGACTCCTGCAACAGCCTTGCCAGCCCCCACATAGTGAGCCTGTCGTGACAGTCGCACAAATAATTCGGTATCGTAACCGTGTCAGTATAATACATCTGTCTTTTTTATCTTACAGGAAAACTACATCCTTTCCGGCACCTCGATGCCGAGTATACGCATCGTATTCTTCAGCGACAGCGCCACCAGCGAACACAGCTTCACCCTCCACAGGCGCAAGTTCTCATCCGCCTCCCTCAAAATTGGGGTATCCTGATAGAAACTGTTGAAACTCTTGGCCAGGTCGAAAGCATAGTTGGCCACCATAGCGGGGCTGTAGTTAGCCGCCGCCGAGGCCACTGTCGAGGGCAAGTCGTGCAGGCACTTCACCACCGCACGCTCCTTGTCGGTAAGTGCCACCGGCGCGGCCAGCTCCCTTTCGGGCTGCACGCCCTGCTCCGCCGCCTTGCGCACAATGCTGCGTATGCGGGCGTGAGTATATTGGATGAACGGGCCCGTGTTGCCGTTGAAATCGATACTCTCGGCCGGATTGAAAAGCATATTCTTCGTGGGGTCCACTTTCAGAATGAAATATTTCAAAGCCCCCAGGGCCAGCATGTGGTACAAGTCCTTCAACTGCTCGGGTGTCATATCGTCGTTCTTGCCGTGGTCGCGGCACATCTCCTCCGCCGTCACCTCCATCTCGGCAATCAGGTCGTCGGCATCCACCACCGTACCCTCACGCGACTTCATCTTGCCGTTGGGCAGCTCCACCATGCCATACGACAGGTGGTACACCTTGTCGGCCCAGTCGAAGCCCAGCTTGCCGAGAATCAGTTTCAGCACCTTGAAGTGATAGTCCTGCTCGTTGCCCACAACATAGATGAGACGCTCGGCACCGAAATCATTGTGGCGCAGCAGGGCCGTGCCCAAATCCTGCGTCATATAGACCGATGTGCCGTCCTTGCGGAGCAGCAACTTCTGGTCCAATCCGTCGGCCGTCAGGTCGCACCACACCGAGCCGTCCTCCTTGCGGAACAGCACACCCATATCCAGACCCTTCTGCACCAGCTCCTTGCCCAGCAGATAAGTGTTCGACTCATAGTACACCTTGTCAAACCCGACACCCATCTTGCGGTACGTCTCGTCGAATCCGGCATACACCCAGCCGTTCATCCTGCTCCAGAGGTCGCGGATTTCCTTGTCCCCTTCCTCCCAGCGTTTCAGCATCTGCTGCGCCTCCACCATGAGTGGGGCCTGCTTCTTGGCCTCCTCCTCATCCATGCCTTTGGCCGTCAGCTCATGTATCTCATCCTTGTAATGTTTGTCAAACTCTACATAGTACTTGCCCACCAGGTGGTCGCCCTTCATGCCGCTGCTCTCGGGGGTCTCGCCGTTGCCATAGCGCAGCCATGCCAGCATCGACTTGCAGATATGTATGCCGCGGTCGTTCACCAGGTTCACCTTCTTCACATTGGCCCCGTTGGCGGCCAGCAGCTCGCTCACCGACCAACCCAGCAGGTTGTTGCGGATATGGCCCAAATGCAAAGGCTTGTTCGTGTTGGGCGACGAATACTCCACCACCACAGGACTCTCGGCCGGATCGGCCTTCTTCAGGCCGAAGTCGCTGTTCGTGGCCTGGGCCGAAACAAAGTCCTCCCAATAGCGGTCGGACACCACAAAGTTCAAGAAACCCTTTATCACATTAAAATCCGCCACCTCGTCCACGGCCTCTTTCACCGCCGCGCCCAGTTCGCCGCCCAGCTGCTCGGGCGACTTCCGCGCCTGTTTCACATACGGGAACACCACTACCGTGTAGTCGCCCGCAAACTCCTTCTTTGTAGCCTGAAGCACCACCGTCTCGGGTGCCACATCCATTCCGTAAAGCCGTTTCAGCGCGTCGGCCACCGCCTGTTGAAGATTCTGCTCTATCATAATACTTTTTGCGTTTTCTGTATGGAATAATCAAATTGCAAAATTACATTTTTTTTTTGTATCATTGGGAAAATTAGTATCTTTGTATTTCGAATAAAACGCTAAACATTAATCAACAAATCTGTCTATGAAAAAATTAGCAACTACTCTGGCCTCCCTTGCGCTCCCAGTTTTTGCCTGTGCAAGCGAAGCGGATTTGGAAATGCCAAACGGCTTTGCACACCATCCCGACACCCAGATTCTCTACTGGGGATTCCTCATTGTTGTTCTCGGCCTTCTTTTCGGCATCTGGCAATTTCTCAAAGTTCGCCGCCTCAAAGCCCACCAGTCCATGCTCGAAATCGGTAATGTCATTTTCAAGACCTGCTCCACCTACCTCAAACAACAGGGGCGTTTCCTCATCGTGCTGTTTGCCTTCATCGGGGCCGCCATCGCCCTCTATTTCGGCCTGCTGAGCCACATGCCCTTCGGCTCCGTATGCCTCGTGCTGGCCTGGACCGTCATCGGCATCCTCGGCTCCTACGGCGTGGCCTGGTTCGGCGTCCGCATGAACACCTACGCCAACAGCCGCATGGCCTTCGCCTCCCTGCGCCGCAAACCCCTCGACCTCCTCAACATCCCCCTGCGGGCCGGCATGAGCATCGGCATCGTCCTCATCTGCATCGAGCTTGTCCTCATGCTCATCATCCTCCTCTTCATGCCTGAGAATCTGGCCGGCAGCTGCTTCATCGGCTTCGCCATCGGCGAAAGCCTCGGCGCCAGCGCCCTCCGCATCGCCGGCGGCATCTTCACCAAAATCGCCGACATCGGAAGCGACCTCATGAAAGTAGTCTTCAAAATCGGCGAGGACGACCCCCGCAATCCCGGCGTCATTGCCGACTGCACCGGCGACAACGCGGGCGACAGCATCGGACCCACCGCCGACGGTTTCGAAACCTACGGCGTCACCGGCGTGGCCCTCGTCAGCTTCATCCTCCTGGCCGTCCCCGTCGACTTCCAGGTGCGCCTCCTGGTGTGGATCTTCGTCATGCGCATCCTCGGCATCATAGCCTCCGTGCTGGCCTACTACCTCAACGGCGCCATCGCCAAAGCCCGCTACGGCCGCGCCGACGACCTCGACTTCGAAAAGCCCCTCACCAGCCTCGTCTGGCTCACCTCCATCCTCAGCATCGCCGGCACCTTCCTCGCCAGCTACTTCATCCTCCAGCCCCTCGGCAGCAACTACTGGCTCGCCCTTGCCATCATCATCAGCTGCGGCACCCTCGGCGCGGCCCTCATCCCCGAATTCACCAAATTCTTCACCTCCCCCACCTCCAAACACGTCAAGGAAGTGGTCCGCGCGTCCGAGCAGGGCGGAGCCTCGCTCAACATCCTCTCCGGCATCGTGGCCGGCAACATGGGCGCCTTCTGGACCGGGCTGGTCTTCGTCGTGCTGATGATCATAGCCTACATGACCTCCTCCGCCTTCAACCTCGCCCCCGTCTTCGGCGACTACTACTCCATCTTCGCCTTCGGCCTCGTGGCCTTCGGCATGCTCGGCATGGGCCCCGTCACCATAGCCGTCGACAGCTACGGCCCCGTCACCGACAACGCCCAGAGCGTCTACGAACTCTCCCTCATCGAGGACGACAAAGAAAAAGCCACCAAAGAAATCAAACAGCAATTCGGCTTCACCCCCGACTTCGAAAAAGCCAAATACTACCTCGAAGCCAACGACGGCGCGGGCAACACCTTCAAGGCCACGGCCAAACCCGTCCTCATCGGCACCGCCGTCGTGGGTGCCACCACCATGATCTTCTCCCTCATCCTGCTCATACAGAAAACCCTCGGCATCGAACCCGCCTCCATCCTCAACCTCCTCAACCCCTACTCCATCATCGGCTTCATACTTGGCGGCTGCGTCATCTACTGGTTCACCGGCGCCTCCATGCAAGCCGTGACCACCGGCGCCAACCGTGCCGTTCAGTACATCGAGGCCAACATCAAGCTCGACGCCGACGCACCCAAGAAAGCCGACACCGAGAAGAGCCAGGAAGTGGTCAAAATCTGCACCACCTACGCCCAGCGAGGCATGATCAACATCTTCATCGCCATCTTCTGCTTCGCGCTGGCCTTCGCCTGCTTCTCCTCGCCCGAGAGCATCGGCGGCCAAAACGCCGTGTGCCTCTTCATCAGCTACCTCATCAGCATCGCCGTCTTCGGCCTCTTCCAGGCCGTCTACATGGCCAACGCCGGCGGCGCATGGGACAACAGCAAGAAAGTGGTCGAAGTCGACATGCAAGCCAAAGGCACCCCCCTCCACGACGCCAGCGTGGTGGGCGACACCGTGGGCGACCCCTTCAAAGACACCTCATCCGTGGCCCTCAACCCCATCATCAAGTTCACCACCCTCTTCGGCGTGCTGGCCATGGAGATTGCCATCAGCGAAGGCTTCCGCCACATAGCCCCCTGGGTGGGCCTTGTATTCCTGGCCGTGGCCATCGTCTTCGCCTACCGCTCCTTCTACCACATGAGAATCGACAAATAGCCCTCCGCGGCATTACACGCACCATCCGGGTGTCCCCGCAGCAGGACACCCGGATGTTTTTTCCCTCCCGCGCCCCCCGCCCATCGCCCTGACTTCGCTCGGCCGACGCCTTTTCAATTCCACACCTTTGGCACTTCAACCCGCGCTCCGGGACAAACGTCCCGACGACGGCCGCGGCCGCGCCGCCGCACGAGCGGCCCCAGACACAGCCCGACGAGGCGCAGACAGGCACAGAAATCCTAAAAAAACATAAATAACCGTAACAAAACGGCACATCCGCGTCATAAATGCTGCCACGGACACAATATATAAATACAAAGTCCGTTAATGGCAAGTATCAACAACACTCGACAATAAACAAGTCCGACAATGAAGCATCCGCTACACAGAAACCTGGCAACGCTGTGGCTCATCCTCGCCCTTGCGGGAGTTGGCCGAGCCCAGTGTCCCGAAATCACAATCGACGCAAAATACGACCATGAGCAGTCGGCCCTTTGCGTCCAGAACGGGTGGGACACCCTGGTCAACTGCACCAACGGCTCGCTGGTGCTGCACTGCTCGTCGTTCATCACCACGCAGCACTTCAACGGGACATACACCGTTGAGTCCATTCCCTACAACCCGGTCGACACGACGTTCCATGCCGGGTCGCGCCTCAACATCAGTAGCGACGACGCGTGGGAGAACGCGGCCATATCCTTCCCTTTCACATTCATGTTCTTCGGCATCCCATACACCCAGGCCGTAGTGGGCTCTAACGGAATTGTGAGCTTCGATCTCACCCGGGTCGGGCAACACTGCGAGTACCGTTACTACAACGCGCTCCCCATCCCTAACACTTTATTCCCTGAGAAGAACGCCATATACGGCGTTTATGAGGACATCGACCCGGGCGGAGGGCTGTCGTCCACGCAGGGCATGTTCCGCTATGTGGGCGGCGAATACCCTTGCCGCTATCTCTGCGCAAGCGTGAACGGAGTCCCTCAATATATGTGGTCAGCGCACCAGAACGCACGTTCCACCTACCAGATAGTATGCTACGAGGGCACCAACATCATCGAGGTGCATGTGAAACACCGCGCATGCTGTGCCACGGCCAACGAGGGCGAAGGCTTGATCGGCATTCAAAACTCCACCGGCACCACACAGGTCAGCCACTACCACGAGTTCGACTACCATGGTCAGCCCTCTTATTATATCCTGCCCAACTCGCCAGGTGCCTTTGTGGCTCCCGGGCGTGGCGACAGCGCTGTGCCCTGGACAGGCGAGACCTCCTACGAGGCCTGGCGATTCACTCCCCAGGGCGAGACGGCCAGCAACACCAGCTGGTGGCGCCTGATTGAGGATGCCAACGGCAACATCATCGACTCGGTCGAGTTCACCGCCAACCCCCAAGACACCAACGGCGTATACCTCAACGAGAGCCGCACCGACGTGAAAGTCAGCCCTAAACGCCCAACCCGCTACTTGGTGAAATGCGCCTACCAGGGGGCCAACGGCTACTGGTACGGACTGGACGGACAGAGCATGCGCGACACCATTGTTGTGGGCATAGACACCACGAGGGACATGAGCCTGCTGTCGGAGGACATTGAAATATGCGAGGGCGAGCGCACCACCATCAATCTGAACTTCCCGGAGAGCCAGGTGCTCGACTCCTGCGGCTGGAGTGCCGTGAAGGAGGTCAACGGCGAGCGGGTGGTTATGCCGGCCAGCGCGCTGACCGTCAACGGCAACAGCGCCATGCTCAACGACCAGACGGGCGTCATGGTCGAGAACCACATCGACTCCACCTGGATTTACTGCACCGCCTCGTTCACCAACGGCTGCAACAACTACGACAGCATCCTCATCACCACCTACCCCAACTATAACTTTTACGACACCGCCGGCATCTGCCGTGGCGACTCGTACAACTGGTGCGGCATGACCTTCAGCAACCCTGTCGACACGAGCCGCCACTACTACTCCGTCACCGAGTGCGACAGCACCCGCCACCTGCACCTTATAGTGTCGGATCTCAGCCACTCGGTCGACTATGTTACGGACTGCAAGCCCTACACCTGGCTCAACGGACGGACCTACAGCACGAACAACACCGAAACCCGCCAGCAGGACACCGTGGTGCTGAAGAATGAATGGGGCTGCGACAGCATCGTCACCCTCGACTTCAGCTTCATCCCCATGAAATCCATCATAGGCCACTCGCCCGAAGTGGCCACCATCGACCAGCTGACTATCGACCTCACCGACCTCAGCTACGGTCACGACAGCCGCGTGTGGCTGCTGCCCTACGGCCGCACCAGCACCGACCCGCAAACCAGCGTCATCTTCCCCCTGAGCGGAGTGGACAGCATCGACGTGTGCCTGGCGGTGCACAACGACTACGGCTGCGACGACACCTCAAAGGTGGTCATCCCCCTCCACCGTATATCCGAGTTTGTCCCCAATGTGTTCACCCCCGGCAAGGACGAGAACAACCGCTTCATGCCCTATATCCAAGGCAATGTGACCGACATCTATGTGTGGGTCTATAACCGCCATGGGCAGCAGGTGTCCTATTTCGAATGCCCCGGCGGCTACTGGGACGGCAACGACATGCACGGACAACCTTGCCCGCAGGGCACCTATGTCTACATTATGCGTTACCGCAACTCGCTCGAACCCTTGATGACGCAGGAGCTGAAAGGCACCGTGACACTCATCAGATAGTTATGCCTGAGCGCGTCAGTGTCGTTGCGCCACGATTGCATCGTCCCGAGCGGACACCGATAGATATTCCCCAAGAGATACTCCCGCATGGGGACACAAATCAAACTGATAATTAGAACCCAACCCAAGAAAACTGAGAGAATGAAAATTGCTGTTGTAGGAGCCACCGGACTGGTGGGCGGCGTGATGCTGCAGGTGCTGCAGGAACGGGGCTTTGCCCACTGCGATGTGCTGGCCGCCGCCTCGCCCAAGTCGGTGGGGAAACAGATAGATTTCGGCGGTCAGCAACTGACCGTGATGAGTGTGGAGGACGCCATCGCCGCACGGCCTCAGTATGCCGTCTTTTCGGCCGGGGCTGCCACCTCGCGCCAGTATGCCCCCCTCTTTGCCGAGACGGGCTGCACGGTGATTGACAACTCATCGTGCTGGCGCATGCACGACGACGTACCCCTCGTGGTGCCCGAAATCAATATGGACACCGTCACCCCCGCCACCCGCATCATTGCCAACCCCAACTGCTCTACGATACAACTGGTGCTGGCCCTATCGCGGTTGCACAGCCGCTACCACATCCGCCGCCTGGTGGTGTCGACCTATCAAAGCATCACCGGCACCGGCATCAAGGCCGTGCGCCAGCTGGAGGCCGAGGAGGCCTACTTCGCCGAACACGATGTCGAGAGTTCGTCGCTGCGGAAGTCTATGGAGCGGGAGCTGGGCCAGGACTATCAGCCCGCCTACCCCAACCAGATATTCCGCAACCTGTTTCCACACGGCGGTGACTTCCTGCCCGACGGCTACACTACCGAGGAGGAGAAGCTGGTCAACGAGACGCGCAAGATACTCCGCTCGCCCGACATCAGGGTATCCGCCACCGTGGCCCGTGTGCCGGTGGTGGGCGGCCACAGCGAGTCGGCCAACGTGGAGTTTACCGAGGAGTTTGACATTGCCGAGGTCAACAGCCTCCTGGCTTCTACTCCGGGCGTGATACTCTGCGACGACCCTTCGCACAACCTCTACCCCACCCCCGTCATGGCCCACCACCGCGACGAGGTGTTCGTGGGACGTGTGCGCCGCGACCCCTCGCAGCCCCGCACCCTCAACTTGTGGGTGGTGGCCGACAACCTGCGCAAAGGAGCCGCCACCAACGCCATACAGATTCTCCAAGCCCTCACCAACAAATAAGCCACACCCATGCAAAAACACTCATTCACATTCCGCGCCATCCTCGGCTCGCTGATATGTCTCGCCGTCCTCGGCTCCTGCGGACGGAAAACCCTCCTCGACGAAACCCGCACCTTCCAGTCCGACACCTGGATGCGGTTCAATCCCGAGAAATTCCAGGTAGAGGCTCCCAATACGGAAGACTGCTACAACTTTGTAGTAAGCGTCACTGTCGACACTTCGCGCTATCACGAACCCGCCGTCCCGATTACCATGACGATCGAAAGCCCATCGACCGAGAAGCGCACCCTGTTCAGCACACTCATACTCCGCAATGCCGAGGGTTCGTGGCTTGCCCACACCAACCCCGACGGCACCCTGACCGCCACGCAAACGGTGCGCCAGTTCTACTTCTTCAACACCACGGGCACACACACTATCGAAATCAGCCAGCGCACCAACAAGTATGAAATCCGCGGCATCCAGTCGCTCCACTTCAATATCCAAAAGGCCAAACTCGAATACCCCGAGTAGATGATTGATGCCTCCATCAACAAGAATATCGACCGCATTGCCATGCGGCTGAAGACTATCCCCGAAACGCCCGGCGTGTATCAACACCTCGACGAGTCGGGGACAGTCATCTATGTGGGCAAGGCGCGCAATCTGCAGCGGCGCGTCAGCTCCTACTTCTCGCACTATGAGGACAAGAGCGCCAAAATCAAGATGCTGGTGCGCCACATCTACGACATCCGTGTCACGGTGGTGGCCACCGAGGTCGATGCCCTCCTGCTGGAGAACAACCTCATCAAGCGTTATCAGCCCCGCTATAACAGCATGCTGAAGGACGACAAGACCTATCCCTATCTCTGCATCACCGACGAGGAATACCCCCGGCTGCTCTTCACCCGCAACCACCAGCACCGAGGCCAATACTTCGGCCCCTATCCCAACCAGCGCATCCTGCGCGAGCTGCAGGACATCATCGACCAACTTTTCTCTTACCGCAAATGCAACACCATGCAGAAACGCCCCTGCATGAAGCATCAGATAGGCCTGTGCAAAGCCCCCTGCGCCGGACTGCAAAGCCACGAGGAGTATATGGCCGACATCGAAAACATACGCAATATATTGAAAGGCAACTTTGCCGACATCGTGGAGGAGATGAAGCACGAGATGCTGTCGCTGGCCGACCAGCTGCGCTTTGAGGAGGCCGAGGTGATGAAACGCCGCATCCGCCGCCTTGAGGAGTATCAGAGCCGCTCCACGGTGGTCAACACCAGCGTGAAGGATGTGGATGTGTTCGGCATTGTGTCGGACGAGAAGTATGCCTACGTCAACATGATGCGCATCAAGAACGGCAGCATCATCTACAGTTTCTCGCACGAGGTGAAGAAACAGCTCGACGAGACCGACGAGGAGATTCTCTCCACCGCCATCCCCACCCTCCACGAGCGCACCGAGAGCACTGCCCGCGAGGCCGTGCTGCCCATCGCCGTGCCCGACCTGCCCGAGGAATACCTCAAACAGACCATCCCCACACGCGGCGACCGGCTGCAGCTGCTCGAACTCTCCATGCGCAACGTGAAGGCCTACCAGCTCCAATGTCGCCACCAGCGCGCCCTGGTAAACCCCGACGAGGCCGACCCCTCGCGCCGCAACCAGCATCTGCTGGAGCGCATCCAGAAGGCACTGAACCTCCCCATGCTGCCTGTCAACATCGAGTGCTTCGACAACTCAAACATTCAGGGTGCCTACCCCGTGGCAGCCATGGTGCGTTTCACCAATGGCAAGCCCAACCGCAAGGAGTACCGCAAATATAATATCAAGACTGTCGAGGGACCCGACGACTATGCCTCGATGGCCGAGGTGATTTACCGCCGCTACAAACGCCTGTCGGACGAGGGACAGCCCCTACCACAACTGTTGGTAGTGGACGGCGGACAAGGACAGATGGAAGTAGCACGGCAGGTGATACAAGACCAGCTGCATCTCGAAATCCCCATAGCAGGCCTGGCCAAGGACGACCGCCACCACACCTCCGAACTCCTCTACGGCTTCCCGCCACAGGTGGTGGGACTCAAACCCACCGACCCACTCTTCCACATGCTGGAGAACCTGCAGAACGAGGTGCACCGCTTCGCCATCACCTTCCACAAAGACAAACGCAGCAAAGGCACCTTCCGCACCGCCCTCACCGACATTCCCGGCATCGGCGAGAAGACCGCCCGCGACCTCCTGCTCAAATTCGGCAGCCTAAAAGAGGTGCGCCTCCAGACCGAGGCCGACCTCGCCAAAGTGGTAGGCCCCGCCAAAGCCAAAGCCATCATCGCCTACTTTGCCAGTAAAAATACTGACGGATGAAAACGAGCCAACTCGTTGGCATCGCCCGGGTATTTCAGAAACGCCATCCAAGACCGAGCGTCGACTTCAACGGACGCACCCACATACCATCGTTGTGGTCAAAAGCCAGCAAATCCGTGAGAGCCATCTGGGCTGTAAAATCGATAAAAAAGCCACACGGCAGTTCATAGCCAATCACGGCACCAAACCCAGAATGGCTGTCGGCCATGGCAAAAGTCTCATGTCCCGTGATAGCATCAACATCAATCACATGGTGGCAAGAATAGTCTTCTCATACTCTGTCCATGTTGTGTCTTTTTGCGGACGCATGACCTCCTTGTTTGCAATCACATCGTTCACCAAGTCAACGGCAGGATTGTTGTGTCGACTGTAGTGTCCTTTGCGGCGTGAAGCGGTGACCTTCACCTCACCAAGATTATAAACATCTGGCTCCAACTCTATTCGCAAACCACTTGTCACGCGGTTAGCCTGCAAAGTGAGGATTTGTTTCTTATAGCCCACAAATCCAACCATGAGAGAGACGAACCCCTGCCGGTTCTCTACCTTAAAATGGCCTGACGTTTCAACAGTCGTACCCACTTTCGACCCGACAAAGACCACTTGGGCGAATGGTATGGGCTCACCAGTTCTCACGTCCACCACCACTCCTTCTTCGGCTCCTGTGACGGGCGGCATCTGCTGGGCTCCCACAATTATAGGGAGCAGAATAGTAATTAGTACAATCAGTTTTTTATTCATAACCTTTGCAAAGATATACATTATAATAGTAATACGGCACCCTCCGTACCAAACAGGATAATTGATATACCATACAGAACAAAAAAAGCCCCACCAACAAGGCAGGGCTTTAGAATAATCCTTCAACATCAGAAGTTGAAACCTAAACCAAAGGTGGCCATGCTACCGGCCGAAGTCTGGAATTCATACCCAACCTTGATTGAGATGCGACCCCAGTCTACACCAAAGGCAGGATTGACAAAGAATCGACCGGCAGGGTTCTCCTCAATCGTGATGATGGAGCCAGTGCGCAATGCGACGAAGGGGGCCACTCTCCATTGTGTCAATGTATACTTCCCGTCTACAAACAGCGACGACAAATAGGCTGGATCTGACTCGAAACCGGGCTGATACTCCACTCCAAACGCAGCACCTCCTCCGATATAAAGTCCGCTGCCAAAGCTGTAGCCATGCGAAGTGCTAATAAACGACTGCTTGTAAGTGTTAGCCTCCAGCCGGATGTCGGCACGATAGCCTGTACGAAACATACGGTTGGTCGTTGTCTCTGTCTCCTGAGCCATTGCTGTACCCATAACGGCAAGCATTGCTGTGATGATAAAAATGTTTTTCTTCATTTTAGAACAAAATTTTGACGGTTATTTCTTGATACTATTTTTTTCTTTAACAATGTTGGATCGTTCACGGCTTTGATCTGTTTGCTCCCCGTTCTGGCAACGCAACTCTTCCTCCTCCCGGGCAATACGAGCCTTGGTCTCTTCAAATGTTTCACCCTCCCGCATGAGGAATTTCTTGACGAAGGCATCGCTGATACGTGTGAAGCCTTCTACTACTCCGTCTTGGATGGCAGTATAACCACTTACCACACCACCCTCTATTGCCTTATAACCCTTGACCACACCGTCCTCAATCTTCTGATAGCCGCTTTTCACAGTGTCGGCAACACGGTTTTTACGGTTCTGTTCCATTGCGTTGTTGTTTTGCGCTCCAGCCATGCCACATATAGTGACCGTCACCATGAGCATAACTACAGATTTAAATGAACGTTTCATATACATATCTTGCCATTTTAAATTTTGTGCAAAAGTACTACTTTCAACACATAATAATCGAAAATACAGCAAAACTAAACAGAGAATATACTATACAAAACAATTTCACGTTATGTAACCATGAACAACCTGCATGAACAATTCGAGCACAGAATGACAATGTGTCACTATGGTGACGACATATACCTTCTTGACGAAGGCCTGTCTATGGACTCTGTAATGCCACTCGTGGCAGGACGGGAAATTATGACCGACAAGATTGTCTGCCTTTTGTGCCAAAGCGGGACACTTGATTTACATCTCAACTATCACCACCTGTTGCTCACTGCCGGACAGGTTCTCATAGCACTGCCCGGAATGATTATCGACACCCGCGAGGCAAGCTCCGACTTCCGGGCCATCACCATGCTCCTTTCCGAACGTTTCACCAACAGCCTTAACCTCGGCAGTCCTTACCGCACTCTGCTCTCCGTCCAACGGCAACCCGTCACCACACTGGCCGAGGGAATGGAAGACGCTCTCTTGAATTTCATCGGGATGGTGCGAGGATTGCTCAACCAGCCCTCCCACCCCAACCTCGACCGCGTGCTACCCCTTCTCTTCGAGGCTTGGTTCTATGGCTTCGGCCCCTACCTCCACAGCTCTGCCACCCAGCTCATAGTCACAGCAGCCGAACTGCACACCGAACAATTCCTGCGTCTGGTGGAGCAACACTTCCGCCAACACACTTCACTCGACTGGTATGCCTCCCAGTTGAACATCACTTCGAAAAGACTCTCCATCTGTGTAAAACAGACCTCTGGTCATACCCCCACCGAATGGATTGACCGCCACCGGCTGCACCAAGCCGTCCAACTGCTGCACAGCGGCAACCAGACCATCAAAGAAATCGCCTCCGAACTGGGCTTCCCCAACCAGTCCACATTCGGCACCTGGTTCAAACGGCAAACCTCTCAAAGCCCCCGCAACTTCAGCGCCACGCACCAAGCAGCTGCCTCGAACATCAACTACACTTATATTCATTTCGCCTCCGATAAACAATAAGAATACTTGATTGTTTAAATTCGTTTATTTGTTAATCATTATTCCCACATTAACACATTCCCCCACAACTATGAACAACGACAACAATTCCATCCATGATTTCGACTTCAATCTGATATGTGAATATTTCTCCAGCATGGACCGTCAAGGGCCAGGCAGCATTGACACCACCCTCCGCGCGCTTTCCTTTGTCGATGGACTGACAGAGCAGTCCTCCATCGCCGACCTCGGCTGCGGCACCGGTACGCCAACGCTCACCCTTGCCCTCCACACCCCCTGCCGCATCACGGCCCTCGACCTATTTCCCACTTTTATCAACAAGCTACAGTCCCGATGCCAACAAGAAGGGCTGCAACACCGCGTCAATCCTATGGTCGGCGATATGTGCCAGCTGCCATTCAGCCCTGAGTCTATTGACCTTATATGGTGTGAGGGAGCCATCTACAACATAGGTTTCAAGCGAGGAGTGCATGAGTGGCGGCAATACCTGCGTCCCAATGGCTATATAGCCGTCACCGATGCCGTATGGCTCACCCATGAACGCCCGGCTGAAATAGAAGAGTTCTGGCTCGATGCCTACCCCGAAATCGATACCATCAGTGCCAAACTCTCTACCCTACAGGATGAAGGGTACCGCCCCGTGGCTATGTTCGTCCTACCCGAAGACTGCTGGACAGACCACTTCTACACCCCTGCCGTCAAGGCACAAGAGGCCTTCCTCTCCCGCCATATAGACAACCCAACGGCTATAAACCTTGTGGACAACCAGCGCCGAGAGGCCGAACTCTACCACCGCTA
The DNA here is from genome assembly GCA_947168665.1 of uncultured Bacteroidales bacterium. GTDB lineage: Bacteria > Bacteroidota > Bacteroidia > Bacteroidales > P3 > Colimorpha. Next base: position 4,907 of record CAMVMX010000020.1, on the reverse strand, counting down.
CCACCGCCACTACGGCTACGCCTTCTTCATCGCCCAAAAGCAATAAGTATTCTTGTTTTTACTGCTGTAGCAATTATTCCTCAGCAACGTGGGGCAAGTTCTCTTCACCGGTATTATATTGAGGCACGCCATACTCATACAAGGTGTCAGAAGGCAGGTCAATCCTGTCATTCCAATACACACATGTACGGCTCCTATCCACCTGCACCTGCTTCCATAGGTGAGGTATCTGTTTCAGCAAGCGGAACTCTTCAACCTGTTCAATATCCTCACCAACATCATACACCACCGCCTTCCCATCGTCAAACACAACGGAGAGGAGAAAATTCGGCAAAGCCTCTATGCTTTTTATGCGTGGAAGAGTATTCATTATTTTAAGGGTGGCAGTTTATGGATTTGCTGAGTATTCCACATTTCGATAAGTGCCTTGGCATTAGCACATAACCATTCCTGAACAAGATGCTGCGCTTTTTCGGGCAAATCACCAAGAGTCATTTCTAATGTGTGAATGTCAAACACACCCACGTATTCAAATCTCACCAACATACAGCCCCATCAGATCATCCGCCAAATAATACAAAAAACATTACATAATAATTCAATCACTCCGTAGGGTTAAAAATATGATGCATAGTTTTTTGGGGCGTTACAGGAGTGTTATTACCTTTATAATCGAATTCATATAAAACCATACTCTCTATATCGAGAAAGTGGTTATCCACAATTTCTGGTCTGACAGCAACGCATAGCGACTCCTTTGCTTTTTCATCTATAGATTGGATACTTTCATAAATAATCCCATCAAATCCTTTTGAAAGAAGCTTCTCTGCGAAGTGTGCGGACACTGCATATTCTCTATCCTTAGCCACATTTTTTCTGAATTCCTGGTTTATCAAACGCCAAAAATCAATTACTTCTTGATAATTATTTAATTGGTCTATTATTCTTATAAAATCTTTTGGATCAAAGTTCCTCAGAGCACCTGATTTGTTGTTACCATCAACGTCAACAATTGCAGCCATTCGAAGTTCTTTCTTTAATATCCACTTACCTATTGCTACCCTATAGTGACCCTGTTCTTGCTTTTTCTCTCTAAAAATTGGACATGTTTCAACCAAACAAGAATAATGTGCATTTTGAATGTTAGATGAAACTATACCATAAAACATTGTATTGTGAGGTGTACTGGCTCTGCCATAAGTACTGTTAAGATAAGCAGGTTTATAGCTTAATCTACTAATACACGTAATACACGACATCTCTTCTTCACTTGTAATCACTGTAGCACGGTACAAGGTTGTGCCAGCTTCAATAGTTAGAGATGGTACTACTATAAGTCCATATATTGAATCAAACCATTTTTTTATCTCATCAGGTGATGCCTCTTCCCGATTTCGAATTAGATTTGTTATTTCACTTATTGTCATGTCCATCATAATACAAATTAATCTTTCCAATCTTTATCTGTAAAAATCAAATTCACAATCAATTGCTATTATAGCACAAATTTGACCTATACGTCAATAATCATTCATATAATAAACCACAGCGATACAAAAATATATCGCACATGATTTCACAGAACTGCTGCCGCATTCCGTATCTTGGATAGCATGTTTATGACGTCACTGTTATTGCGGGCTGTGTTGAGATTGTATGATCCTTGGAGGTTCATTAACATGTCTGCAGGCAAGCCAAGGGCTGCCTCAATCATCAGAGCCATCGATGCCGTGATGGGACGATGGGCATTCAAAATCTCATTGAGCATGGAATATGATACTCCAAGCATACAAGCAAAAGCTCGTTGTGATATTCCACGGTCTTCCAATTCATCTTTCACCACCTCGCCAGGATGAGTGAATCGATATGGCTTGAGATTGTTGGCTATCATATCATCCTTTATTCCATCAACGTGTATCATAGTTCTTAATCGTAATGGTTAGACAATTCGGTTATATTACAAACAGTAGCAACAGTTTCACTTCCCTCTATATGTTCTGTAAATTCAATCCTATATTTCTTATTAACCCTGACAGAAGAATAACCCTGCTTATCTCCATGTAAATGCTCGTAATGAAGGCCTCCGCATAGTGCAAGACTATTCACATTATCCACTGCCACCATCATATCAACCACTTTTACAAACCTTCTCACCACATCAGGCTGGAAACGGTGTTTCTTGTCAGATGTTTTTCCTGAGACATATAACTCACGCAGATACTCTTTATCAAAATATATCTTCATTCAAAATGCAAAGATACACATTTTTTTTGAAGCAATAGACTTTTTTAATACAAGAAGTTGTTATACGGGTACCTTACGGCGTGGATTTTCTTCACTTCTTCGTACATCACGTTGCGCAGCTCGTCGATATTCTCTTTGTTGGCGGCACTGATGAACAAGGTTGAACATACCCCGACCTTACGGCCACCCCTCTCAATAGGGGATGAATTGTCGCACTCTGCCTGCCGCGCCATCCAACTGTCCTTCAGCATGTCCAGCGTCCAGTTGGCTTTGGTCATAGGCGTCAGGTCGTCCTCTTCTTTCTCGATATAGGTGTAAGCATCAATCTTGTTGAATACAAGGATGGTAGGCTTGTCGTTGGCCCCTATCTCCTCCAGCGTGCGGTTCACCGCGTTGATTTGTTCCTCGTAGTCAGGATGCGAAATATCCACCACATGCATCAGCAGGTCCGCCTCGCACACCTCGTCCAGCGTAGACTTGAACGACTCCACCAGCCCATGGGGCAACTTGCGGATAAACCCCACCGTGTCCGTAAGCAGGAAAGGCAGATTGCCTAATACCACCTTGCGGACGGTGGTGTCTAACGTGGCGAAAAGCTTGTTCTCCGCAAACACATCGCTCTTGCTCAGCAGGTTCATCAGCGTTGACTTCCCCACATTCGTATACCCCACCAGCGCCACACGCACCAGCGCCTCGCGGTTCTTCCGCTGCTGCACCTTCTGCTTGTCAATGTCGCGCAACTTCTCCTTCAGCAGGGCAATCTTCTCGGTAATCAGTCGCCGGTCGGTCTCAATCTGCGTCTCGCCGGGACCACGCATACCGATACCACCGCGCTGCCGCTCCAGATGCGTCCACATGCGGGTCAGCCGGGGCAGCATATACTGCAACTGTGCCAGCTCCACCTGCGTCTTGGCGATGCTGGTGCGGGCACGTTTGGCAAAGATATCCAGAATCAAGGTAGTGCGGTCAAGTATCCGGCATCCAAACTCCCGCTCCAGATTGCGCAACTGTGCGGGCGACAGCTCGTCGTCGAACACCAGGAAATCAGCATCCAGCGCGTTCTTGTACTCTTTAATCTCCTCCAGCTTGCCACTGCCTACATAGGTGCGGGTATCCGGCCGTTCCAGCCGCTGGATCACCTGCTTCACCGGGATGCCACCGGCGGTGTCGAGCAGGAAAGCCAGCTCGTTCAGGCATTCCTGCGTGCGCTCCATCGTCGTGCCGCCGCTACACACACTCACCAATATCGCCTTCTCCTTCACCACCTCCGTGCTGAACGTGTTCCGCTCCTGCGGCGTGGGGCGTTTGGGTTTCAGCCCCTCGGCCTCCCAAGCCCCCGTGGGGCTCTTCCATTTGCCATGATTATTCGGTTTCCAACTCATATCATATCAATTCTTTAAACAAATAGGATTCATTATAATCTACTTTAAACAGCTTCAAGAACATTTCGTTCTCGTCACGAAATGTATGTTTCAAATGATGCTCCTCCTGACATCTTATATAATTTACCACTCGCTCAACCTGCGACATCCCGTAAGAGAACGCACTGAATCCTTCCTGCCAAGCAAAGTGGCCGCGGACCATCCGTTTCTCATTAATCCACAACGATGTGGCTCTTTTAACCTCCAGCACTAATTCTGAGACCGACTGACTTGGCAACATGCTGACAAAAAGATGGACATGATCATACACTCCACCAACCGCATACACCTTATGCCCACGGCCGCTGATAATCCCCGTGATGTATTTGAACAATTCCGGTCTCCATGACTTGTCAAGGGACGCATCACGGTACTTTACAGCGAAAATAATATGCACATACAATTGACAATACGTATTAGCCATGTATTATTGTTATTATGCGGCATCCCCTATCGGGACATCGCAATCCTTTATTCCTTTTTATTAATCGTCATCCCCTACGGGGAATAGTTTACGTTTATTCACTCTTCTATTTAGCGTCATCCCCTACGGGGAATCGAACTCACTATCTTTCTTCTCTATTAAGAGCCATCCCCTATCGGGGAATCCAGCCCCGTTCCTTCCGCTACAAGATAGCCCGTAGGGCTTTCCTCTTAATTGCAAATCCCCTCCCTACCCTCTGAATACCCCGTAGGGGTTTTCTCTTAATCCACACCTTCTTCTCTCCAAAATCGTCATCCCCTACGGGGAATCATTCTCCCTTATACACTTCTACTATTAAGAGCCATCCCCTATCGGGGAATCATACTCATCATCTCTCCCATCAATTGAGCGGCTTCTCCTATGGGTAATTGTATCCTCTTTATATCTCAATACATTCCTCACCCTGTCGTTGCCGAGCCATAGCCCGTAGGGCTTTCCTCTTAATAGCAAATCCCCTCCCTACCCTCTATATACCCCGTAGGGGTTTTCTCTTAATCCACACCTTCTTCTCTCCAAAATCGTCATCCCCTACGGGGAATCATTCTCCCTTATACACTTCTACTATTAAGAGCCATCCCCTTTCGGGGAATCCAGCCCTGTTCCTTCCGCTACACGATAGCCCATAGGGCTTTCCTCTTAATAGCAAATCCTCTCCCTACCCTCTAGATACCCCGTAGGGGTTTTCTCTTAATTCTCACCTTCTTCTCTCCAAAATCGTCATCCCCTACGGGGAATCATTCTCCCTTACACTCTTCTAC
>CAMVMX010000019.1 GCA_947168665.1 uncultured Bacteroidales bacterium | reverse complement strand
GAAAAAAAGCGAGATAGACATACCCCCGGCCCCTCTAAAGAGGGGAGGTCGCGGTGGCGGGTCAGAGCATACAACAATTGCATCCAGCCCGAACCCTCATCATCCAAAGTACGAGGCCAACCGCGCCAGCCCTCCCAACCAAAGTACGAGGCCAACCGCGCCAGCCCTCCGTCCCCTTTCCCAAAGGGGTACGGCGAAGCCGGGGGGTATGAAAAAAGAGGGGAGAGACCAACCGCGCCAGCCCTCCCCTTTTGAAAGGGGCCGGGGGTATGAAAAAGAGCGAGAAACATACCCCCGGCCCCTCTAAAGAGGGGAGGTCGCAGTAGCGGGTCAGAGCATACAGCAATTGTATTTAAGGGGAGAAACATACCCCCGGCCCCTCTAAAGAGGGGAGGTCGCGGTAGCGGGTCAGAGCAAGCAACAATCGCAACCAAAGCAAGAGACCAACCGCGTCAGCCCTCCCCACAGCCCAAGCCCTCCCCATCCAAAGCAAGAGGCCACCCGCGCCAGCCCTCCCCTTTTGAAAGGGGTCGGGGGTATGAAAAAAGAGGGGAGAGGCCAACCGCGTCAGCCCTCCCCTTTTGAAAGGGGTCGGGGGTATGAAAAAAGGGGCCGGGGGTATGAAAAAAGAAAGGGGTCGGGGGTATGAAAAAAGAGCAAGAGGCCACCCGCGCCAGCCCCCCCCAAAAAAACAATCCAGACATATAAAAAAAGCCCCTGCGAAGCAGGGACTCTTACTGTGGTCTGTGGCAGATTCGAACTGTCGACCTCTTCCGTGTGAAGGAAGCGCTCTGAACCAACTGAGCTAACAGACCGTCGCACAAAACAAGCGGAGGCTTTTCGCGCCCCCGTCTGCTGCCGTCGTGATCTGTAACAGATTTGAACTGTTGACCTCTTGCCTGTCAAGCAAGCGCTCTAAACCAACTGAGCTAACAGATCATGCTTTTTTTGCCTTTGCGGCACTCTCCTCTCTCTCGAAAGCGGTTGCAAAAGTACGAACTTTTTTCCATCCGGCAAAATTTTTTTTCGCAAAACGGCGCAACCCGCTGTCTTCCAACGCCACTTTTTTTCTCCTCCGCCCGGCGGCCCCCGTCCCAAACGCCGCTTTGCGCCCCTCGCGGGCCCCGTTTTTCGGACTTGGAAGCCGCGCCGCTGCCCCCGTGCCGCCGCCACGGCGGCAACACGCTGGTAATTAGCACTCTCCAATGATTAACATTTTTTTTATTCGAAATTTTCAATCCAAAAATTGATGGAATGAAAATATATGCGTATTTTTGTACTGCCAATCCAACATGGGCAATCAATCGTAAAAGATTTAAAACAAGACATATAACGCTAATTTCACTATAAATAAAAATCACAAAACATATTCAAATTATGAAAACATCAAAAGTTTTCCGGCTCTACCAAGAGCCCACAATCAAAGTAGTAAGATTTACCATTGAGAACGGCTATGCCGGTTCCTGGGATTTGGAGAACCCGGGCACAGATAACCCAATCATCATCCCTGGCGATGGCGATGATGATGGTAGCGAGGAAGATGTAGGCCGTTTTGGTGGCGGAATTTTCAGAAACCAAACCAGCCGTCCCGCTTTTTAATGTCAACCAAGTTTAACTTTTAATATTTTACAAAATGAAATTTCGTACAGTATGCTTGCTGCTCATGACTCTGAGCATTGCAGCGATGACCTCCTGTAAAAAGGAGTCGTACAGTGACCATATCGTCACTGCCAACTTCGAAGCCCCCGTCATGGAAGACAACGGCGAGAAACTCTATTACACCGGGTCGTCCTTTGTTTGGAAGAGCACCGACAAAGTCGGTATGTGGGACCACTCCCTCAACTACCACGAATACCGTGCCGTTCCCCACGGCCCCAACGGCGAGATTGAGTACAGCCACGATTTCAACATGACCGCTTCCACCGACCAGCCGAGCGATGCCGTCGCCGCCCTCGACCAAACCGTCACCCGCTACTCCTTCTATCCCACCTTCGTTGTCCCGGCCCGTACCAGCCAGTACATCCGTCCTGCCGCCTCTGACAACGCCGACCCCGTTTTCACCATCGAACTCAAGCCCCAGCAGATTCTGGACAACGAAGACGGCACCGAAGAGCGTCTCGCAAAACTTCAGCTCACCCGTTTCCCCGTGGCCTGCAAAGCTCCCGACACCAACTACCACTACAAAAGCCTCTGCGGCATCCTGCGCTTAGACTTTGGCCAGCGTAACATGAGAATCAAATCCATCAAATTCGAGTCAATCGAGGGCAAGCAGGTCTCCGGCCTGTTCGATGTCTCGTGGGACGGCGACCTAAACCCCGTCCTCACCCCCAAAGAGGCCTCCGACATCACCAAACACTCCGTCACCCTCACCCACTACAACCCCGTTGACCTCAGCACCCAGAACCGCTACTTCTACATTTACCTCCCCCAAAACAGCTACAAAGGCTTCAAGCTCACCCTGGTCGACGACCAAGGCCGCTCCTGCACCAAGAGCTGGAAAAACACCACCATCCCCATCACCCGCAACCGCATCCAGCCCGTCTCTTTCGCTGGTGTCACCTTCAACCTTAAGCAAAAGAGCGGTGTTTTCACCACTGTGGTTGACTGCAATGGCGATAACGTGAGCCAGGTCTACATCTCCTCCGGCAACCTCCAGTACGTGAACACCAACTGGCAGTTCGCCTCCCAGCAATACGAACTCCTGCATGGCGGCACCTACACCCCCGACCAGTTCGGCTCGGCAGGCCACGAATGGGATATGTTCCGCTGGAGCATAGCCGGCTCCGACTACGGCAAAAATGCCAACGCCAACTACGCCAGTGTCACGAGTGATGCCAACTTCATCGACTACGGCAAAGTGTTTGGCGCCAACAGCCCGTGGAGAACCCTGAGCGGCACCGAGTGGTTCGTCCTGCTCCATGCCCGCCACACCCAGTTTATCGTCGGCAATCAAGAAGTTCGCTTCCTGCCCGTCGCCATCAGAACCAGTGAGGTGTTTTGGCATGACCAAGGTCAACCATGGCAACATCATCCCTATGCCCACCATGTCTTAGGCCTCCTCTTGGTTCCAGACGATTACACACTGACCAAATGGAATGCCTTGGGTTTAGCCACACCCACTGCAATAAATCACCTTACGACCACAAGCGCTGAACCCAGTGAATGGGACCTTAATGGCCAAGACTGGATTATTTGCGACAAAGAGAAGTTTGCCCAAATGGAAAAGGACGGCCTCATCTTTCTTCCGCTGACTGAGGATGTCTCCAATGATGCAACACACCATTTTTGTCAGGCTCACTATTGGACTGCTTCGCACTACAGTGAAGCTTTTGACCAGAATCATTCTGGAGGTACTGGTGGTACAGCAATGACTGTATATCTGCAATCTGTCAACGAAGGTGGACCGAATATGACAGGCAGTATCGTTTCTGGTTGCGACCATTATTCCTTATCATATAGTTGGGATAGGAGTGCCTATGTACAGAACGGACAAGGCGCTAATATATGGGGTGCTGTCCGTCTCGTAAGAGATGTTGCAACTGTTGAAGAATAAAGCATAACAGCATCTATCCCCAAACCCACAACGGGGGCGTCCTTCGCAGAAGGACGCCCCCGTTTCTTTCCCCCGGCCTCCCTTTCTTTCCCCCCCGTTTCTTTTTCCCCTTTCTTTTCCCCGTTTCTTTCCCCCCGATCTCCCGCCCGCCCCAACCACCCCCGCACCCCCTAACTGACCTCAACCACCAACCCCCCAACTAACCCCAACCACCAACCCACTAACCAACCTCAACAACCAACCTCACCCCCCCCACCACCCAACCACCAAAAAAACTCCCGCCCCTTCCCCGCGCCTTCGCCGCGCCTTCATCGCTTTTTTAGCGATGAACGCGCACCCCCCGCCCACCCCCCAACCGCCCCAACCCCCCACCAGCCCCTCACCCAATACCCCCCTGTCCCAATTCCCACCCGACCCAAAGCCAGAGGCCAACCGCGCCATCCCTCCCATCCCCACAGCCCAAGCCCTCATCATCCATAACAAGCGGCCAACCGCGCCAGCCCTCCCCTTTTGAAAGGGGTCGGGGGTATGAAGTAGCGAGGGGTATGAAAAAAAGTGATAGACATACCCCCGGCCCCTCTAAAGAGGGGAGGTCGCGGTGGCGGGTTGGGACATACAACAATTGTATTCAAAGGGAGGAACATACCATGTAAGCCCTCCCCAACCAAAGTAAGAGGCCAACCGCGTCAGCCCTCCCATCCCCTTTCCCAAAGGGGTACGGCGAAGCCGGGGGGTATGAAAGAAAAGGGTCGGGGGTATGAAAGAAAGGGGTACGGGGGTATGAAAAAAACGAGAGACGCGGCATCACGCATGTATCAATTGCGGATTTATCTCAGTCTTTCAGGCAGGAAATGGGGACGACGACGACACCATCGGGACGGCGGTAGACGTAGCGGCCGACACCGACCAGCACTATCTTGAAAGCTGGCGCGGGCATTTTGGTGGGGTCAATCTTGTTTTCGAGTGAGCAGAGGGTGTGCGCCCCTTCTTCAATCAAGTGGTCGCCCCCCAGCTTGATTTCGACGAGGCCGTACTGGCCGTTGCGCAGGTGGATGACGGCGTCGCATTCGAGGCCTGTCTTGTCGCGATAGTGGAAGAGGTGTCCGTTGAGGGCGTCGGCATAGGTTCGTAGGTCGCGGATGGCCATGGTTTCGAAGAGTAGCCCCATGGTGTTGAGGTCGTCGAGGAGGTCGTTGGGGCCGAGGCCGAGAGCGGCGGCGGCGATGGAGGGGTCGGTGAAGTAACGAGTGTCGGCGGTGCGGATGGCGGTTTTGCTCCGCAGGTTGGGGTTCCAGGCGGGCAGGTCGTCGGTGACAAAAATCATCTGCAGGGCCCGGAGGTAGGAGTCGGTGGTGCCGGGGCTTAGTGCGGAGTCGTGGGCGGACATGTCGTTTATAATGGTGGCGATGGAGGCCTGGCTGCCTTGGTGGCGGGCGTAGCTGCGCATCAGGCGCAGGGCGAAGGCGGGGTTGCGGCGGGTGCCGTCGACGCGCGAGATGTCGCTCTCGGCCACGGCGTCAAGGTAGTTGTAGGCCTGCTGTAGGGCGGCGGCAGTGGGCAAGCCGAGTGCGCCGGGCCACCCACCCCGGCAGATAAGGTGTGCCAGTTGCTCTATTTCCATTTTCGTGCCGCCCCCTTGGGCTTCGGCTCCATTGAAGAGTGCGGCCAGCGAGACTTCGCCCGACGAGTCGCCGGACTCCCAGAGCGACATGGTGCGCATGGTGAGCCAGGCGAAACGGCCGGTGCCGGTATGTCTGAGCCGGACGGGGTCGGGCGGGACGGCGGAGCCGGTGAGGATGAATTGGCCAAGATGGTTGTCGCGGTGGTCGACCTCGAAGCGCACGGCATCCCACAGCTGAGGGGCGAGCTGCCATTCGTCAATGAGGCGGGGTGCAGGGCCGGCAAGTAGTCTGCGGGCGGCGGTGGAGGCCATCTGTAGGTTCTCGCCGATGGTGTCGGGGTCGTCGAGATAGAGCGTGCTGGATGCAATCTGTTCGGCTGTGGTGGTCTTGCCGCACCATTTGGGTCCTTGAATCAGGACTGCGCCAGCCGAAAGGAGCCGGTCGCGGAGCAGTGTGTCGGCAATCCGTGGTTTGTAGGTGTTCATAGCAGTGTGTCTTTGAGGTGTATAACGGCATTCCAGATTGTTTATTGTGTAATTTGGCTGGTTTTTATTGGTGAATTTGGCTGGTTTTTGTTGGTGAATTTGGACTGCAGGGAGTGGGGGATGGGTCAAATGTCTGGCTCTGAGTGCAGTGGGCATGGGTGTGGCAAGTGGCTTCCCGGGCGGTATGGCCTTTTGAATGAAGCGTATATTGCGGAGTCTTCTTGGGACGGATTTGTACTCAAAGCCAGTGACATACCCCCGGCCCCTCTGAAGAGGGGAGTGACATACCCCCAGCCCCTCTAAAGAGGGGAGGTCGCGGCGGCGGGCCGGAGGATGCAACAATTGCATCCAAAGGGAGTGACATACCCCCGGCCCCTCTAAAGAGGGGAGGTCGCGGTGGCGGGTTGGAGGATGCAGCAATTGCATCCAAAGGGAGAAACATACCCCCAGCCCCTCTAAAGAGGGGAGGTCGCGGCGGCGGGTTGGAAGATGCAACAATTGTATCCAAGGGGGAGAGGCCAACCGCGTCAGCCCTCCCCTTTTGAAAGGGGCTGGGGGTATGAAGTAGCGAGGGGTATGAAAAAAAGTGATAGACATACCCCCGGCCCCTCTAAAGAGGGGAGGTCGCGGTGGCGGGTTGGGACATACAACAATTGTATTCAAAGGGAGGAACATACCATGTAAGCCCTCCCCAACCAAAGTAAGAGGCCAACCGCGTCAACCCTCCCATCCCCTTTCCCAAAGGGGTACGGCGAAGCCGGGGGGTATGATAGAAAGGGGTCGGGGGTATGAAGTAAAAAGGGGATACATACCCCCGGCCCCTCTAAAGAGGGGAGGTCGCGGTGGCGGGTCTGTGTATGCAGCAATTGTAGATGAGGGGTGGGGGGATCAGGGGTGGAGGCGGTTGTCTTCGGGGGCGGCGATCCAGATGATGAGGTAGGCCCAGAAGCCGAAGCCGCCGCAGAGGAAGGCGATGAGGAAGAGGATGCGGATGACGGTGGGGTCGACGCTGAGGTATTGCGCCAGGCCGCCGCAGACGCCGCCTAAGCGGCGGTCGGTGGTGCTGCGGGTGAGTTTGCGGATGTTGTTGTCCATGGTGGTTTGTTTTTTTAGTGGTTGTCTGTAATTATTGTTTTATTTGAATGCGTCCGTATACCGGGGTTGGCGGCATACGGACGCATTGGGGTCGGGGTGACGGGTGGGCGTCAGATGAGGCCGCGGTCTTTGAGGAGGGGTGTGACGCTGGGTTGCTGGCCGCGGAAGTCGAGGTACATCTGCATGGGGTCGGCGGTGTTGCCGCTCTCGAGGATGTGGCGGAATTTCTTGGCGAGGACGGGGTTGTAGAGGTCGCCGCTCTCGGTGAAGGCTGCGAAGGCGTCGTGGTCGAGGATGGCGGTCCAGGTGTAGCTGTAGTAGCCGGCGTCGTAGCCGGTGGTGAAGATGTGCTGGAAGTAGGGGCTTTTGTAGCGGCTGATGATTTGGGGTATGAGTCCGATGCCGTTGAGGTAGTCAGCTTCGAAGGTGTTGGGGTTGATGTGTTGCGGGGTGGCGACGGTGTGGTAGGCCATGTCGAGGAGTGAGGCGGCGAGGAGTTCGGTGTTGATGAAGCCTTGGCCGTAGGTCTGGGCGGCGGCTATCTTGGCGATGAGTTCGTCGGGGATGGCCTCGCCGGTCTGGTAGTGGCGGGCGTAGGTTTTCATGACTTGCGGGTGGCGGCACCAGTTTTCCATGATTTGGGAGGGGAGTTCGACGAAGTCGCGCGGGACGTTGGTGCCGGCGAGCGAGGGGTAGTGGCATTTGCTGAGGAGGCCGTGGAGGGCGTGGCCGAATTCGTGGAAGAGGGTTTCGCTCTCGTCGAAGTTGAGGAGCGAGGGTTTGTCGGCGGTGGGTTTGGTGAAGTTGCAGACGACTTGGATGATGGGGATGACGTTGTTGCCGTCGCGGTCGATTTTCTGGCCGCGGAATTCGGTCATCCAGGCGCCGCTGCGCTTGCTGGCGCGTGGGTGGAAGTCCATGTAGAGGATGCCGATGACGCGGTCGCCGTCGAGCACTTCGTAGGCGTGGGCTTCGGGGTTGTAGGAGGGGAGGGTGTTGTTTTCGCGGAAGGTGATGCCGTAGAGTTTGGTGGCGGTGGCGAAGGCTCCCTCGCGCACGTTGTCGAGGCTGAAGTAGGGGCGGACGAGGTCGTCGTCGAGGTCGTATTTGGCTTTGCGGAGTTTTTCGCTATAGTAGCGCCAGTCCCAGGGCTGGAGTTGGGCGGAGGGATCGTCGGCGAGGATCATTTTCTGGTATTCGGCGCATTCTTGCTTGGCTTTGGCGAGGGCGGGGGTCCAGATTTGCATGAGGCAGTCGTTGACGGCCTGGGGGGTCTTGGCGAGGCAGTCGTCGAGGACGTAGTCGGCGTGGGTTTTGAAGCCGAGGATGTTGGCGCGCTCGAGGCGGAGGTTGACGAGGGTGTCGATGATTTTGGTGTTGTCGTAGTCGCCGCCGTTGCAGCGGGAGGCGTAGGCTTGCCACATTTGCTGGCGGAGGGTGCGGTCGGCGCAGTTCTGCATGAAGGGTTCCCAGCTGGGGAGGTTGAGTTTGAAGACGAGTTTGCCGGCGGTGGCGGAGTCGGCGTTGGCGGCTTCGCGGGCGGCGGCAATCTGGTCGGCGGTGAGGCCGGCGGGCGCGGTGTCGAGGACGAGCTGGTAGGCGTTGGTGGCTTTGAGTACGTTCTGGGCGAAGCGGAGGGTGAGGGAGGCTATCTGCTCGTTGAGCTGGCGGAAGCGCTGCTGCTTGTCGGCCGGGACGTTGGCGCCGCTGCGGACGAAGCCTTTGTAGGTCTCGTCGAGGAGGCGAGCCTGCTCGGGGTTGAGGCCGAGGGCGTCGCGCTGGTCGTAGACGGCTTTGATGCGCTGGAAGAGTTTGGCGTTGAGGGCGATGTTGTCGCCGTGGGCGGAGAGTTTGGGGGTCACCTCTTCGGCGATGGCTTCCATGGCGTCGCTGTTTTCGCATTCGCTGAGGTTGAAGAAGACGCCGGAGACGGTGTTGAGGAGTTGCCCGCTGTATTCGTAGGCTTCGATGGTGTTGGCGAAGGTGGGGGCTTCGGGGTTGTTGACGATGGCGTCGATTTCGGCCATTTGTTGTTTCATGCCTTCTTCGAAGGCGGGCATGTAGTGTTCGGTCTTGATTTTGCCGAAGTCGGGGATTTCATAGGGGGTTCCCCATTGTGAGAAGAAGGGATTGTCCATGTTTTTTTTACATCCTGTTGTGAGCAGGGTGGCGGCGGCCAGTCCTGCAATTAATACTGTCTTTTTCATGCGGTGGGATTTATTTTTGAATGCTTGAATGTGTTAATGTGTTAATGTGTTAATGTGGGAATGTGTTAATGTGTTAATTTGGGAATGTTATTGTTGGCCGCAGATGGCGGTTATGATGCGCTCGGCGGTTTCTTCGCCCAGTTTTTTGGCTTGGATGATGTTGTTTTCGTCGATGAGGTAGATTTGGGGGGTGGAGGTGATGTCGTAGACGTCGTGCCAGTCGACGTTGGCTTCGCCGCCGTCGAGGCAGAGCCAGGCGGGGCTGTCCATGTGGTGTTCGGCCATGAAGGCGTGCCATTCGGCGCGGGTCTTGTCGTCGGGGTCGCTGAGGATGGTGAAGGCGCCGATGTCGTATTGGGTGGTGTATTTTTCGAACACTTTGTAGACGGCGGGGATGATGTGTTTGCAGTGGCCGCAGTTAGGCGACCAGAAGATGAGGAGTTTCCATTTGTGGGGGAAGGCGTGGAGTGAGTGGGGGATGTGGAGGGTGTCGAAGAGGATGAGTTCGGGGGCTTCGTGCCCGATGAGGAGGCGTTCCCATTTGGTGGCGCGCTGCAGTTCTTTGTCGATGGAGGAGGGGGAGGACCAGAAGTTGTCGCCGGAGGCGTAGTATTTTTTGACGAGGTGGACGTAGACTTGGTCGTAGATCATGACGTTGCTCTGGAGGTATTTTTGGGTGAGGTGCATGACGAGGTATTTGAACACGTCGGGGGCGCTTTTGGCGCGGTCGAGCATGGGGTCCATGTAGCGGATGATGGTTTCGGGCGGAGCGTATTTGAGGACGTTGTCGTAGAAGTTGTTGATGCGGTCGTAGAAGACGGCTTTGGGGGTGCGGACGATGGCGTTGTCGTTGAGCATGATGTTGTCGAAGTAGTGTTCGAGGTAGTAGTCGCGGCGCTGGTCGAGAGTGAGGGAGTCGCCGTCGGGGCCGAGGAGGGGAGGCTCGACTTCTTTGGAGGCGAGCATCATTTTGGAGAGGAACATGTCGGGGCGGCGGCTGATGAAGTCCATTTTGATGCTGTCGAGTTCGAGGAGTTTGCTGTAGCGGTAGCGGGCGAACTGGGCGGAGTCCATGGTGGCGTTTTTCTGCTCGAGGTCTTGCGAGAAGGTGTAGTCGATGCGGTGGAACTGGAAGAGGAAGTCGTTTTGGGGGCTGCCTTTGATTTTCATTTCGGTGGTCCAGTTGCGCTGGTCGGTCTCGAAGGTGAAGAAGGGTTTTTCGTTGTAGACGACGAATTCGACGTACATGCCGCGCGGGTTGGCGAAGAAGTAGAGGCCGGCGGGGAGGGTGTCGGTGCCGGAGAAGACGAAGCGGCCTTTCTTGTCGCGGATGGCGGTGTCGACCACGTCGTTGCCTTTGGCGTAGTAGTGGCCCAGGTACATCACGGTGTCGGCTCCGCCGCGGATGGTGAGGGTGATTTCGTATTGTTTTTTCTTGCGGGCTTGCGCGGGGAGGGCCACGAGGAGGGCCAGCAGAAGGAGGACTGCGATTTTGGCTGTTTTGTGTGTCATCATGTCCGCAATAACGGGTTGGCGTTATTTATATTGTATCGGTGGGGTAAAAAAATGCGGGTTTGGCGCGGTCTTTGTGTTCGGCTTCCGCTCCTTGTCGTAATAGAGAAGCCCTGAACCTTCTGGTCCAGGGCTGTTGGTGCCGGGTATAGGCTGTTGTCACAGTCCCCGTTTGCTGGCGCGGCGGGCGGCCAGGGCATCGAGGTCGGCGTGGTCGATGGCGTCTTGCAGGGCGTCGAGAATCTGCTGTTTGCGGGGGAGGAAGGGGCCGGTGAGGTTGAGCGACGAGGTGTGATGGGTGTTGAAGAGGCAGTCGCAGGAGAGGGTTTGCACAAAGGTGTGCAGCTCCTCGATCAGCTCGCGCTCGGTGAGCGGGGAGAACTCGCCGCGCTGGGCCTCGTCCAGCAGTGGGGTGCCGGGGAAGAGGGTGAGGCCGCCGGTGCCCACCAGCATCGGGTGGCATTGGTTGAAGACTTCGGCGCTGTGCACGGCGTGGTCGAGGCTGTGTTCGCGGCCCGCCACGCCGTTGAGGAAGGTTACCCAATAGGCGATGCCGGCCTCCTCCAGCTTGTGGCACTGGGTGATGATGTCCTGCGCGGAGTAGCCTTTGTTGATGCGTTGCAGGGTCCAGTCGTCGCCGCTCTCTACGCCCAGCGATATTTCGTTGAGGCCCACTTCGCGCAGGGCGCGCAGCTGCCCGATGCTCTTGCCCGCGATGTCGGTGACGCGGGTGCAGGTGTACATGTGTTCCAGCCGTGGCAGGTATTTGCGTATCAGCTCCAGCCGCGGCATTAGGCGGTCGAAGGAGAGTGCCATGGGGTTGGCGCTGAGCAGTTGGATGGTTTTGGCGTCCGGGGCCACGGAGCGGATTTCCTGTAAGTCCGCCTCAATCCATTCCAGGGGCATCATGCGGAACGGCACGTCGCGGTACATGGTGCAGAATTTGCAGCTGTTGTGGGTGCAGCCCTGCGTAATCTGGATGAGCGGAAATGTGGGCCAATAGGGGTTACGATAAACAGGTTCAGTGAGATGCATGTCTTTGTGTCCTTTCTTTTTGGATGCAAAGATACGGCTGTTTTTTCGTTTGAGGGCTTCGGCTTACCGTTTGGTTAGTGTCCCACCCCGGTAGTCCAGAGTACGAGTGGCGCGGGTTTGCCGAGAGGCGACTGGGGCAATCCAGGAGGTTTGTACTTCTGAATAATCAGTAGTGGCTTAGTGGCTTTCGAGCAGTAGGCGGCGGTGCTGCAGCCCCCAGTCTGCCATGCGGTAGACTACTGCAAATAGGTCGCGCCCGTGGTCGGTGAGGCTGTAGTGGGGTGAGGGCAGCTCGCAGCGGCGCACTATGCGGTCGGCTGTCAGCTGCCGCAGGCGGTCGGCCAGCACCTTGTCGCTCAAAGCAGGGATGGCATTCAGGATTTCGCCGAAGTGTTCGTTGCCGCACACGATGGCCGTCAGAATCTCTATGGTCCATTTGGCGCGCAGCACGTCCATCATGTCGCCGATGGCCAGCACCTCGCGGCAGAGTTCAGTGTGGTTCTTCCCTTTTATGCTGGCGATGAAGTTGTCGTTGTTTGTCATGGGGATGGTGGGTGTGGATGGGTCAGCCGCGTGAGGGGTCGATGGGGCGGATGATGCGGGCGGGGCTTCCGGCCACTACCATGTTGTCCGGCACATCCTTCGTCACCACGCTTCCGGCGGCCACGATGGCGTTCCGGCCGATGGTGACGCCGGCCAGCACTTTCACGTCGGCCCCCAGCCAGGCGTTGCTTTTCACGACGATGGGTTTGGTGAGCAGCGCGTGGCGCCGGGCGGGGTCTTCGGGGTGGTATTCGGTGGCCAGCACGCAGTGCGGGCCGATGAACACGCCGTCCTCGATGGTGATGCCCCCCAGGGCCAAGAAGGTGCAGCCGAAATTGACGAAGCTGTCGTCGCCGAAAGAGGTGCTGAGGCCGTAGTTGATGTGGAAGGGGGTGAAGATGCGGAGGGTGGGCGGCACTTGGCGGCCGGTGATTTGGCTCATGTAGCGGCGCACTTCGTCGTCGGAGTGCCAGCCGCTGTTCATCTCGGCGGCCAGCCGCATGGTGCGCTGCACGTCGTTGTAGAGGCTGTCACTACCTACGTAGTCTTTTCCGGTGGGTTTGGGATTGCTCATGTTGTTGCGGGTTGGGTTGATGTTGTGTGGGTGTATCTGAGCGGCCGGTAGGTGGCCGTCGTGTCAGGCCCGCCGGGCTGGCGGGCCTGACACGACGGCCCGGAGGTCAGAGGTTGCGCCCCATGTTGTAGGCTTCCTGACAGGCAGGGAGGTTGAGGATGTCGCCTTTGTCCACCGCCCCGCCGCCGTAGACGCGGCCGCAGCGGCGAATGTCGTCGAAGCAGTCGGCAAAGCCTTCGAGGGCGTCGATGGCGCGGTCCAGCTGGGTGTGGCTCTCGTCCTGGGCGGTGACCATGTAGTAGAAGTCTTTATGGGCCAGGTGGCCGTAGAGGGGGTTCATGCGGTCGAGGAACACTTTCATCTGGCCGCTGACGGAGTAGTAGTAGACAGGGCAGGAGAAGCAAATCACGTCGGCCTCCATCATTTTGGGGAGTAGGCTGTTGGCATCGTCCTGCTGGAAACAGCGGCCTGTGCGCTGGCAAGCCAGGCAGCCGATGCAGTAGTTGATTTTCAGGTTGCGGAGGTAGACGGTTTCCACTTGGTGGCCGCTTTCTTCGGCGCCGCGTGCAAACTGGGCTGCGAGGAGGTCGCTGTTGCCCTCTTTGCGCGGACTGCCACAGATTATGAGTACTTTCTTCATGATGTGTGTTGTTGTGTTTGGGTTGCAAAGATACTAAAAATAATCGACACTGTGGAATATTGAGGCAGTCTCTAAAAGTCCGGTTTTAAGGTTTTGCCCCTACGGGGCGTTATTTGTATCGCACTGATTGCCCAAGGTGTTGCCATTGGGCTAAATGTGTTTATGTCCTTTCAGGGCAATTTTTAGAGGTCGCCTTGAGACAAGGCGGGAGTGCGCAGTGTGCCGGCCTCCCGGACACGGGGGCGGCGGGTGTTACTGCCGTTTGATGCGGAGGGGTACCAGGGGGGGTGGTGTCGATAAGGCGGAGGCTGCGCACCATTGAGGCGGTGGCTTCTTTGTAGTGCAGGAAGTGGGGGGTCTGGATGTGGTGCTGGTAGGCTGCGGTGTCGGCATAGATTTCGAGGATGTAGATGCGGGCGGGGTCGGCCTTGTCCTGCATGGAGATGAGCGCCATGACGCCGGGTTCGGTGTCCATGCTGGCGTTGCCCACTTCGCGGGCGTGGCGCATGTAGTCGTCGAGCATGGCGGGGTGGACATCAATCTGTGCCAGCCGGGTGATGCGTCCGCCCTGCTGGCTGAGGGGGACAGCCTCGCCAAACAGGCGGCGGGCGTTGTTGGAGAAGATGTCGTCGGGGTCGAGGCCGTGGAGGGCCAGCCGGGCGGCGAGAGCTTTCTTGCCGGCCTCCAGCACGGGTTCGGCCACGTAGGGGTAGTCGCTGCCGTAGAGGAGGTGGGAGGGCTGGGCGATGGTGAGGAGCATGTCGAGGATGTCGTCGGTCGGGGCGCCGGCCAGGTCGAAATAGAGCTGCGAGAGCTGGGCGTCGACATCAACGGGCTGCATGATGCCCTGCTTGACCATGACGGGCAGAAGGGAGCGGAAGCGGGGCAGGGCAGTGGGCAGGAACGAGCCGCAGTGGGGCACCACCACGCGCAGCCGGGGATGGCGGCCAAGCACATTGTGGGCTATCATGTTGAGGATGGCGCGCGAGGTTTCGGCCAGGTATTCGTAACTGGCCAGGGGCACGGCGGCAGTGAGGCTTTCGTTTACGGCCGAGGGCTTGTGGGGGTGGATGATGATAACGGCTCCGCGTTGGTTGAGAAAGTCCATGAGGGGTTCGAGGGCGGGGTCGCCCAGATATTGGCCGTAGGCATTGGTGGCCAGTTTCACCCCGTCGGCCCCCAGCACGTCGAGGGCATAACGGGCTTCTGCGATGGCGGCATCCACGTCGGGCAGGGGTAGCGCGGCGCAGAACAGGAAGCGGCCGGGGTGGCGGGCTTTGAGCATGGCGCACTCTTCGTTCACGGAGCGGCAGACGGCGGCACTCTCGGCGGCATCGCCGAACCAGGGCTGCGGGGCGGGCATGGTGAGGACGGAGGTCTGTATGCCCGCGCGGTCCATGAAGGCGAGGTGCTGCCCGGCATCCCATGCGGGGATGGGGAAGCCTTCGTCCATGAGGGCGTTGTGCTTTTGGAGCGCAGCCAGGTAGGAGGGCGTGACGATGTGGCTGTGGACATCGATTTGGGCGGTGGCGGAGGTAAGGAATGCCATAAGTGTCAGGAAAGGGATAAGTTGGCGCATAGGGCGTTTATTGTTTATTTCAAGCGGTTGTATACCTCGTCGGTGACGGGTTCGAGCCATTCGTTGGTGTTGCCGGGCCGGGCGTTGGCATGGTAGGTGAGGTGCTGCATCCAGCTGTCGGCGGCGGCGCCGTGCCAGTGTTTGACCCCTTCGGGGATGGCGATGGTGACACCGGGTTTCAGTTCGACGGCTTCTTTGCCCCACTCCTGGTACCATCCGCGGCCGCTGACGCAGATGAGCATCTGCACGGCCCCGTGGTGGATGTGCCAGTTGTTGCGGCAGCCGGGTTCGAAGGTGACGTTGCAGAGGCCGCTCTGGGGGTCGAGGAGGGCCAGGTAGCTCTGCCCGATGAAGTACTGCGCGTAGGCGGTGTTGCTGTCGCCCAGGGGCCAGGAGGAGGGCGAGACAATGCTTTGTCCCCCGTTCACTACCGTGATGGCGGCTTGGCAACGGGCGGCTTCGGCGGTGAGTCCGGCGGACCGCAGGGCATCGGGGATGGCGGCCAGCTGTACGTCGGTGACTCCCATATTCAGCGCTCCGCGGACGTGGGCGGTGAGTTGGGGCATCACTCCTTCCAGCCCGCTCAGCGCGCTGACGGTGACCAGCTCGCGGTCGGCGTGGGTCAGCACGTCGCGGGCAAAGATGTCGCCGAAGAGGTGGGCTTTGAGGTAGTAGTCCTCGGAGGGACAGAAGGTATAGTCAAAGGGTTGCCCAGAGAGGGCAGTCTGCACGTCGGTGCCTTGCCGCAGGGCGTCGTAGCCGTGGGGCAGGGGAGAGGATTCGGGGCCTTCGACGGTGGCGAGGCCGGCGGAATTGCGCTGCTCGATGACTTTCTGCAGGGTGCCGAGGGCATTGAGCGAGCGGGGGAAGCCAGTGTAGGCATAGAGTTGTGAGAGGGCCTCTTTGAGTTGGTTGACGGTGAGTCCGGCTTGGAGGCCTTTGTCGAGGGCGAGAGCCAGCGACGATTGGTCGCCACGGGCTTCGTGGCAGGCGATGGCCGACATGGCGGCGGCCTGCTGCGGGTTGAAACTGAGTTTGTTCATGTCTTTTACAGTTGAGGGGTTCTTGCCTCCGCAGGCGGAGAGTATCAGCAGTCCGGCGAAGGTGACGATAAGTGTTATGTTCTTCATTGTTTGTACTTTTTGTTCAAGGTGTTGTCCGATAGGGTTGCCCGTGCAGACTGCAGGGATGTCGCATCGTTCTGTTTGTGGCCTTGTGAAAAGGCCGGAAGGTTTGGACTCATGCATGGGCGCCCATCTGTAAATCTTCAATATAACACAGGATGGTTCTTTTTATTATTGGACAAATGGCGGAAAATATTTCACTTTTTACCTCATGGCACATTCTGCGGCGGTCCCGCCGGGTTGCGGGAAGTCAAGGAGGGAACGGCTGGCCAGAGGATAGGCCCTCAGGACAGAACGGTTGCGGTCCGGACTTTTCCTGTTATCTTTGCAGGAGATTGGGGTTGAGTCTACAGGCAGGTATTTTTTGTTTCTGGCGCAATAATTATTAAATTGGCTCGTTAAAAGAAAAAAAATGGAGCAACAGGAACATATCATATTGTTTTAAAGGTACACTGTTATACTATGGACTTACGTTGTCTCATTTTGAGAATGAAGAAATTGTTGATGTGTTTGAAATATAATTTGTTATGTGTAAAGTTGATATAAAGTCACTTCTGGAAGGCAGGAATTATCCTGAGGCTGGCGATGCCCTATTTGAGATGATGAAGGACAGCGTGGAGGCAAACGAACGAGTCGTGCTGAATATGGAGGGAGTAGACAGCCTCCCATCGATGTTCCTCAATGCGTCCATTGGACGATACTTGGAAGATTTTGGAAACGATTCTCTCCGGGGAAAGCTGTCTTTCGAAAAGATTACAGCACAACAAGCAGCGCGGATAAAAGTTTATTAGTCGAAAAAGTGATGCTTCGTTAGTGAAAGTGAGTGAATAGTGAATCGGAAGGCATCCAATCACAATTTACTTTACAATGCACCAACACGAATCGCCACATTGGAAATAACAAAACATTATAATTATGAGCTTAATCAAATCCATTTCAGGAATTAGAGGAACTATCGGAGGCCGCCCGGGCGAAGGGCTGAGCCCGATTGATGTTGTAAAATTCACATCTGCTTTTGCCACTTTCCTTCAGCATCGAGCTGGCGGGAAACGCCTGACTCTGGTGGTGGGACGCGACGCGCGTCTGTCCGGGGCGCTGGTGGACCGTCTTGTAGTGGGAACGCTGCAGGGTATGGGTGTAGACGTGATTGAGACGGGACTTTCCACCACCCCCACGACGGAGATGGCAGTGATTGACAAGAAGGCCGACGGCGGCATCATTATCACCGCCAGCCATAACCCCAAGTTCTGGAACGCACTGAAGTTGCTCAACAGCCGCGGCGAATTTATCGATGCCGCAGAGGGGGCCGAGGTACTGCGGCTGGCCGAAAGCGAGGAGCTGAATTATGCCGATGTTGACAGTCTGGGACAGGTCACAGAAGACCTCTGTACCATAGACCACCACATACAGCGGGTGCTCCAGCTGAAACTGGTTGACACAGAGGCTATCCGCAAGGCGGGATTTAAAGTGGCCGTGGATGCCGTCAACTCTACAGGCGGCATTGCTATCCCCCGATTGTTGCATGCCTTGGGGGTCAGCGATGTGGTGGAACTCAACTGCGAGCCCACGGGACATTTTGCCCATAATCCAGAGCCTATTCCTGCCAACCTGACTGACATAGCGCGAGTGGTGCGCGAAAACAAATGCGACCTCGGCGTAGTGGTCGACCCCGATGTGGACCGTCTGGCCCTGGTGAGCGAGGATGGCCAGATGTTCGGCGAGGAGTATACCCTTGTCAGCGTGGCCGACTACGTGCTGCAGCACACCCCCGGCAATACGGTGTCCAACCTCTCCTCTTCCCGCGCCCTGCGTGATGTGACACACCGCTATGCGGGGTGTGAGTATAACGCTGCCGCCGTGGGCGAGGTGAATGTGACCACCCTCATGCGGCAGACGGGTGCCGTCATCGGAGGCGAAGGCAACGGAGGCGTCATTTACCCCGAGTTGCATTATGGCCGCGATGCTTTGGTGGGTGTGGCACTCTTCCTCACCCTCCTGGCCAAGAGCGGCAAGAAGATGAGCGAGCTGCGCCAGAGTTATCCGGACTACATTATTTCCAAGAACCGCATTGACCTCACCAACGACATGGATGTGGATGGACTGCTGAAACGGCTGGCAGAGAAATACCAGGCTATGCCGGGTTGCACAGTCACCACTATTGATGGCGTGAAGATAGATTTTGAGGACGGGTGGGTGCATCTGCGTAAAAGCAACACCGAAGCTATCATCCGCATCTATAGCGAAGCCCACACAGAGGCTCGGGCCAACGAATTGGCCGAGCAGGTGAAAGCCGAGGTGTGAACCCTTGAATAAGTTAATGTGTCAATGCTATAGTCGGAATTCTGACTCAAGCATTGGCACATTGACGAATTATCACATTCTTAACACAATCCTAATCAAGATATAACACATATAATGGAAGGAAATTTCATATATCACAATCCCACGAAGCTGTACTTCGGCGAGGAGGCAATGAGCCATTTAGGCAAAGAATTGAAAAATTATGGCCCCACCGTTATGCTGAGCTATGGCGGCGGCTCCATCAAACGCAACGGTATCTATGATGCTGTGGTGGCCGCCCTGAAAGAGGCGGGGAAAAACATAGTGGAGAATCCCGGCGTGATGCCTAACCCCACCTACGAGAAGGTGCTTGAGGGTTGCCGGCTGGTGAGGGAAAATGGAGTGGACTTAATCTTGGCTGTCGGGGGTGGATCGACCATCGATTATGCCAAAGCCGTCAGCGCCTCGGCTTACTATGATGGCGACGCTTGGGACCATTACTGGGTACACCAGGAGAACCCTGTGTGCCAAACGGTGCCTGTGGGTTCGGTGCTCACGATGGTTGGCACGGGCAGCGAAATGAATGGCGGAAGCGTCATCACCAACCGGAAAGCTGGCTTCAAACTGGGCAAAGTGTTCGGCCCTGGACTCTACCCCAAGTTCACTATTCTCAACCCGCGCTTTACGATGACAGTGCCACATTACCAGATGGTGGCCGGATTTTTCGACATCATGAGCCATCTTATGGAGCAGTACTTTGCCGGCCACGCCGACTGTACTACCGACTACCTCAATGAGGGCCTTATGCGGTCGCTTATCCACTCTACACGAATTGCAGCCAAGAACCCGCAGGACTATGAGGCGCGTGCCAACATCATGTGGACAGCCACATGGGCCCTGAACACCCTGCTCAAATGCGGCAAGGGAGGCGACTGGGAGGTGCACCAGATAGGCCACGCCATAGGTCTGGTGACAGATGCCACCCACGGCATGACACTGGCCAGCGTGTCGCTGCCTTATTACCGACTCGTGATGCACGACGGACTCCACCAGTTTGTCCGCTTTGCCGTGAATGTTTGGGGCGTGCGACCCGATGGCAAGACCGACGAGCAGGTGGCCACCGAGGGACTGGAATGTCTTGAGGCCTGGATGAAGGAAATCGGAGTTGTGACACACAGCCGCGAATTGGGGGTGACTGATCAGAATATCCCCGCCATAGCCGACGCTGCTCTTATCCTGCCAGTGGGTTACCGCACACTGACACGCGACGAGGTGGTCGATATCCTGCATCAAAGCATGTAAGACCTAACCATAAAATCATGGCGGGTGAATTGTGATTGGTGAAAGTGCTCATTTATTATCATGAGTGGCTGACGCTGCTAATGGCTAATACATTAATATGTCAGCATATTCACACATCCGTACCCATACTCCTTACTGACGAATTAATATCAACTTCAATTTTAAACTAACAGTCAACATGAAAAAAGATCTTGGAATTATCCCGGCTGTGTATCCGATGCCGGTGCTTATGGTGGCAGCTTATGATGAAAGCGGCCGAGTGAACGTGATGAATGCCGCATGGGGAATGATTTGCGCTCCCGACAAAATTGCCCTCTTCATTGGGGAAGACCACAAGACTACCAAAAACATCCTCGCCACCAAGGCTTTCACCGTCAGCATAGCCGACCGTGAACACATGGATGTAGCCGATTATTTCGGCATTGCCACTGGCAACAAGACTCCCGACAAGTTTGAGCGTGCGGGCTACCATGCCGTGCGCAGCAGCCATGTCAACGCCCCGATAGTAGAAGAGTTCCCCGTGGTGATGGAGTGCGAACTGGCCGAGGAGGTGAACACCCCCAACATGCACTGCATTGTAGGAAAGATAATCAATGTGGCAGCAGAGGAGAAGGTGCTGGCCGCCAATGGCAAGGTCGACCCCTCCAAACTCAATGCCCTTACCTTTGACCAGTTCCAGAACGGTTACTACGTAACTGGCGAACAGGTTGGGAAGGCATGGAATGCGGGTGCCGCCTTGGCCAAAAAGCAGTAATTGATGCGTGGTATCAGGCAGCACCAATAATTTGCCGTGAACGCGAATGACACAAACCCATCGGGATACGTTAATCCATAAACGAGTTAATGAGTGAGTGGCCGACGCAGTCAAATGGATGAAACATCTACATATAAATAAATGCGTTAGCGCATTCACTTGATGGGTATTCGTGTTTCTCAAAAAAAACAAATGTTCGGCGGTGGCCACCAGTATCCCAAGCAGCCTGTCGCATCAGCCGACGGGCTGCTTGGTTTTCTACCCGTGCGACACAGTGGGCGGGCTTTGTTTGTGCTGCTCGGGCTGTTAATAATTGATTATGTTGTGTGCGGGGCAAATGCATAGATGTCGGTGCGGAATTGTGGGTTCAGAATAATCTGTATTCGCCGGAGAATGAGCGAAGTGTTTGTATGTCCACGACAAGGTGATATGGGGGCGTGAAGCACGATAGTGCGAGAGCGCAAACTGGGCTGACGGCGATGGGCGTGCAGGGGCAAGAGGTAAAGCGGATGAAGCTGAGGAATGTTGGGACGCGGCGCGTGAAGTTTGTGGGGCTTGCTTGGGGTCGTGCATGGTGACGTTGGTCTGCCGCGACAAGGCTACCAGCTGATAGCGTCGGTCTAATGGTTGGTCATCTAAAAGTTAGGATACGGGTATAATATGGCGGGACTATATTTCACATGTCCGTACAGCATGAAATTTTAGGAATCCCGCTAAAAAAAATCTTCTGTCTCGGATTTTTTTTGTATATTTGCCAGTTACAAAACAACGAAACAACAAGCCTATCCTTTTGTCATCCAAACGGATAGGCGAATGATGGATTATTATGCATATCGCTATTGCAGGAAATATCGGCTCTGGTAAGACTGTTCTGACGAGGTTGCTGGCCCGCCACTATGGCTATAGGCCTATCTATGAGTCGTCGGAGTCGAACCCGTATATCAACAGCTTTTATGAAGATATGCGCCGGTGGTCGTTCAATATACAGATTTATTACCTCCATACCCGCACCCGCCAGCTGCTCGACATCCGCAAGGAGAGCAAAAATATCATACAGGATCGCACGCTGTATGAAGATGCTTATATCTTCACGCCCAACCTCCACGCCATGGGGCTGATGAACACGCGCGATTTCGACAACTACCAGCATGTATTTGAGCTGGTGTCATCGTTTCTTCAGCCACCAGATCTGCTGGTTTATCTGCGTGCAGATGTGCCTACGCTCATCCGTCATATCCAGACGCGCGGCCGGGAGTATGAAAACAGCATTCGGCTGGACTATTTGACAGGTCTGAACAAACGTTATGAAGATTGGATGGAACGTTACAACCGGGGCAAGTATGTGGTGGTGGACTTATCGAAACTTGATTTCGTCGCCCGCGACGAGGATTTGGGCGTGGTGTATAATATGATTGATGCTGAAATAAATTCATTATTCTCGTAAATATGAAGGTTCTGGTGATAATCCCTGCACGATACGCGTCGACGCGTTTTCCCGGCAAACCGCTGGCATTGCTTGGCGGCAAGCCTGTGGTGCAGTGGGTGTGGGAGGGTGTGACATCGGGAGGCCGTTTCACCGATGCCATTGTGGCTACGGATGATGAAAGAATTGTCTCGGCGGTGTCCGCTTTCGGTGGGCAGGCCCTTTTGACGGCCTCGAACCACCGCAGCGGAACGGACCGTTGCGGTGAGGTGGTGGAACGCCTCACGGCACAAGGCCGCACGTATGATGTTGTCATCAACGTGCAGGGCGACGAACCTTTTGTGCGTCAGGATCAGTTGCGCTTATTGGCGGAATGTTTTGACAGCCCCGATACTGAAATTGCGACGTTGAAGACCGTCCTCCGTAGCACAGAAGATTTGCTGTCGCCAAATAATGTGAAAGTGGTATGCGACATGCAGGGAAGGGCATTGTACTTCAGCCGCCAACCCATACCGCACCTCCGGGGGACTGCCCAGGATCAATGGGCCAAAAGCCAAACCTATTTCAAGCATGTGGGCATCTATGCCTTCCGCACAGCCACGCTGGCGAAGTTGGTTCAGCTGCCCCAATCGCCCTTGGAACTAAGCGAAGGCCTGGAGCAGCTGCGTTGGCTTGAAAACGGCTACAAGATTGCCGTGCGGGAGACAGAGGTGGCCAATATCGGTATTGACACGCCCGCAGACCTATCCGCCGCCGAGAGCTTTTTGAATGTAATGAAGGAAGAAAAATAATATAGTTTATGAATATAACAGATCTTATCGTAGAGTTCATCCAACAGGGTAATGTAGTCGAGTTTCCCGGCATGGGAACACTGTCGAGCAGCAATGTCGGTGCCCACCACGACGCCGCCACTGGCACGTTTCATCCTGCCCGCCGCACGGTGGCGATGGCGGATACGTTGACAGGAAACAAGGCCATCGTCCGGCGGATAGCCGAAAAGGAATGCGTCACCAACGAGATTGCCGAGCAGATGTGGGCCAATTATATTGCCGCATTGAAAGAGAAACTTCAGCGCAGTCCTGATGGTCACGAGTTTCCGGGTATAGGCTGGATGCGATGCGTGGGTAGCAAGGTTAGGTTTGATGCCATAGAGGGTTTGGATTTGGATGCAGGGAAGAAACACGAACAGCCGTTAGAGAACATCTCCACCTATACGCCCAAGGCCGTGGCCGATCCCTTTGCCGCATTCGACAAACCCGCCGCCAAGCCCGCCACCGCCGAGCCTGCCCCCGTGCAGGAACCTCCTGTGGAGCAGGAGAAGCCCGAAGTGCCTCCGGTGGTGGAGAAACCGGTTCAGGCAGAACCCGACCGCCCCAATATGCAAGAGCCGGCCAAGGCCGAGGCCCCCAAGATGGAAGCCCCCAAGGTGGTGGCGACTCCACAGGCCGATCATCTTTCCGAGGTGAAGCGTATGCTCGATGAGATTCCCTCCTCGCCCAAAGATGCCAAGGAGGCTCGCCGTGCCGAGAAGGCAGCTGCCAAGGCTGAGAAAGAGGCCCGCAAGGCCGCCGACGAAGCCCGAAAGGCGGCGGAAGAGGCTGAGCGCAAGGCCGCCAAGAATAAAGAAAGGGAAGCCCGCGAGGCTTCGAAAGCGCTGGAGAAACAGTCTATCAAGGCCGCAAAGGCCAAGGAAAAGGCTGGCCGCGAGGAGTCCAAGAAAAACAAGAAAAAGAAGAAAGGTGGGTGGGTCTGGATTCTCCTTGTCCTGCTGCTCTTGGCTGCCGCAGCCTGGTATTATTGCACTCATATCTATTCGCCCGCAGCCAAAGGTGAGAGCTGTGCCCGCGAGGTTGAGCTTGTCACCCCTGAGCCTTTTACCGAGTCTGACTATCCTCTGTTGAAGTTTCAGGAGCAAGACATCCTCTATAATGTAGGACACCTCCACAACTACATGGAGAAATATGTTCACGACTTTCTTGCCGCCCATCACTACGCCAACGCTTTCGCCCCGGTGATGGCCAGGGTCGATGAATATGCCGATGTCCGTCTGCACGAACTAATGGTCGAGGGCTACAGCCCCAAACGCTTCTTCCCCCACGACAATTTCTGGCTGAAGAGCCACTATCGTGACTACAAGTCGGCCGGGGCTCGCTACTACCGCTATAAGGTGCAGGGCGAGCTGATGGGGTCAGACATGCTTGAAGGCATATTGGACGAGGTGGTGGCCACCATGGGACTGCACGCCGATGGCTTCGGCATGGGTCGTGGAGGCGATGGCGGAGCCCTTGCTGGCGGAACCAGAGCTGCTGCGGCTAAACCTGCTGCCGACAAACCATACGAGGAGATTGTCCCCGAAGCTCCCACTTTCAAGGAAAGCAAACAAGGCTTCGACATTGTGGCTGGATTCTTCACCTCGAAGAAGTCTGCCAACAAGTGCGCCAACCAACTCAAAGCCTTAGGTAGCGATGCCTATATCATCAGCAAGTCGGGCGGCTACTATGTGAGTATGGGTTCAGCCCCGACCCGCACCGCTGCCGAGGCCATGGAGAAGCATATCAAGTCGTGGTACAAGAGCGACGTCAAGATTTATAATTTCAACGAATAGCTCTGTAGCCGCAACTAAATATTATGGGTCATCATAAGTTAGAGAGATTCGCCGAAAACCTGACTTTCCCCAACCTCTTTCAGGTGTCGTTTGAGCAACTGCGGGAGGAAGGGTTCGCACTGAAAGGCCGGTGGCATGAGCATTTTGCCAACCACAATCCGATCACTCTTGAACTGGGCTGTGGCAAGGGCGACTACACCATCAGCCTGGCTTGTATCCACCCCGACCGCAACTACATCGGTGTCGACATCAAGGGGGCTCGCCTGTGGCGCGGTGCCAAGACCGGCGTTGAGAAAAAGATGGCTAACGTGGCGTTCATCCGAACCCGCATAGAGATGATTGAAGGATTCTTCGCGCCCGGCGAAGTGTCTGAAATCTGGATTACTTTTCCCGACCCCCAACCCAAGAAAGAACACAAGCGGCTCACTTCCCAGCGTTTTCTCAACTACTACCTGTCGATTCTCAAACCGGGTTCCCCCATCCACCTGAAGACAGACTCGCTGGAACTCCATCAATACACCCGCGACGAAGTCATTGCCCCAGCGGGTTACAGGATAGAGTATGCCACCGAGAACCTCTATGCCACCCCCGCCGCCGACCATCCCGACATTCCGTGCCTTGCCGAGGCACAGATGACGCAGACTTTCTACGAGCGGATGTTCCTTGCCGAGGGCAAACCGATTACTTATATCAAATTCTATATCAAATAGAACAGTCAACAAATTAAGTATTAATTATATAAAAGAATTTATTTATGTCAGGACACAACAAATGGTCAAAAATCAAGAGAGCCAAAGGCGCAGCCGATGCCAAGCGCTCGAAACAGTACTCAAAAATTCTGAAAGAGGTAGCCGTAGCCGTCCGCGAGAGCGGTCCTGATCCCGACAGCAACCCCCGCCTCCGTCTGCTGGTTCAGAACGCACGTGGCTGCAACATGCCTAAAGACACCCTGATGCGTGCCATCAACAAGGCCAGCGACAAGGATGCCGCCGTATTGCAAGAAATCACCTTCGAGTGCCACGCCAACCACGGCATTGCCCTCTTCATCGAGTGCCTTTCGGACAACAATATGCGTACCGTGGCCAACATCCGCAGCATCATGAACAAGAATGGCGGTACCATGGAAACCAACGGCAGCCTCAGCTTCCTCTTCACCCGCAAAGGGGTTTTCGTCATCCCCCGCAAACCCGACATGAATGTTGAGGAACTGGAGATGACCCTCATCGATGGCGGCTTGGAAGAAATGGAGGTGGACGACGACTATATCACCCTCTACACCGCCTACGAGGACTTTGGCAACATGGTCAAAATGCTCGAAGAGCTTCATATCGAGTGCGAAAGTGCCGAGCTGCAGCGCATCCCCAACACCACTCGCACCATCGACGAAGACTCTATGCGCAAGGTGCTGAAGGTTATCAACATGCTCGAAGAGGACGATGATGTGACCAACGTCTTCCACGACATGGAGATTCCCGACGATTTCGAAGAATAATGAAATTATACTTAGTCCCCACGCCTGTCGGCAACCTCGGCGACATGACTTTCCGTGCCGTCGAGGTGCTCAAGGGGGCGGACCTCATCCTGGCCGAGGACACCCGTACCTCGCGGGTGGTCATGCAGCACTACGGCATCACCACTCCGTTGCAGCCCTACCATATCTTCAACGAACACCAGACGTTGCACCGGGTCATCGAGCGCTTGATGAGCGGGCAGGTCATAGCCTTAGTCACTGATGCCGGCACTCCTGGCATCAGCGATCCGGGTTTTCTGTTGGTCCGCGAGGCCGTGAGAAACGGAATCGCCGTCGAGACCCTTCCCGGTGCCACGGCCTTTGTGCCGGCGTTGGTCGACAGCGGACTCCCCTGCGACCGATTCGTCTTTCTCGGCTTCCTGCCCCATAAAAAAGGCCGCCAAACCGCCATCAGGCAACTGGCCGCCGAGAAGCGCACCATGGTCATCTACGAGTCGCCCTACAGGCTGCTCAAACTTCTTGAAGAGCTGGGGCCCACCTTGGGTTGGGAGCGGCGGGTGAGTGTGTCGCGCGAAATTAGCAAACTCCATTCCGAGACCGTCAGGGGAACCCTCAAAGAGGTCCGCGACCATTTCGCGTCCCGCGATGTGAAGGGCGAAATCGTGGTTGTCGTATCGGCCGAGACCGATTCCCCCGACGACAACCTCGACACCGAGCAAACCGAAACTGAATAGAAAGGATATGCCATACGATGTTTTCCTCAATCGATTGCTGTGTGCACTTTTAGGTGGAGTGCTCATCGGCATAGAACGCCAGTTGCGCAAACGCAATGCTGGCCTCGCTGTCAACTCCCTGGTATCGGTGGGGGCCTGCCTGTTCATCCTGCTGTCCGAAAGCGTCATTACCGCTGCCATGCATTCCGGCGGACCAGTCAACAACGACAACCTCCGTGTCCTTTCGCAAGTTGTCACGGGTGTTGGTTTCCTGGGAGCCGGTGTCATCATGAAAGACGGCTTCACCATCCACGGCCTCAACAGTGCGGCCACCGTATGGTGCAGTGCGGCTGTGGGCTGTATGTGCGGCTACGGCCTCTGGCGCCAGTCTGCCATGGCCGTGGCAGTCATCCTTTTCATCAACTGGGTCATCAAAAACATCGAGATTTATCTCGAAAACAAGAACCAAGACAAACAGGAGTGAAACTTTTTTGTCCTTTCTGCGTATATCAACAAGCAGCACCCCTTCAGTCTGCCACCCCTTGGGTGGCATTCCTCGCCTGCGGGCAACGCACTGTTGCCCATTGTAACAACTAATGTCACTAAATTAAGAGATGGATATATTAAACGATTTGGATTTATTCGAGGCAGACGACTCCGACGGTTTCTCTGCCCGCGCCGAGATTATACCCCTTGTGTCAAAGGATGACGAACAGTTCCTCCTCAACGAGGAGTCCATTCCCGACGACATGCCCCTCCTGCCTCTCCACGGCAACGTCCTTTTCCCCGGGGTGGTCATGCCCATCAGCGTGGGCCGGAAGTCCTCGCTCCGGTTGCTCCGCGATGCCGAGAAGAACCATGAGCGCATCATCGTTGTCGCCCAGCGCAACGACACCCAGGAACCCGAATTCTCCGACCTCTATTGGACCGGAGTCATCGCCCGTGTGCTTCGTGTCATCGACCTCCCGCACGACAACCACATGGCCATCCTCCAGGGCACCATGAAGTGCCACCTCATCCGCATCATTACCGACAAGCCCTACTACCGCGGTTGTGCCCTGCTCATCGACGAGAACTCTCGCCCTCCCCGTTCCCGCGCTTTCCACAACCGTGTGCTTGCCATCCGCAAGGAATACTCCGACATGCAGCAGTTGAAGAACAACGGCATGGGTCTCAACCCCAAAGATGTCTTCAACTCTCTGGGCAACATCGCCAGTGACAAGATACTTATCAACTTCATAGCCTCCCATCTCGACATTCCCGTGACACCTAAACAAGAGATGCTCGAAGCCTCCGACTACGACCGCCGCGCCACCCTCCTGCTCGAACAGCTCCGCAAAGAGACCGACTACTACCGCGTGCGCGACGACATTCAGGGCAAGACCCGCCAGGAGCTGGACCGCCAGCAGCGCGAATACTTCCTCAACCAGCAGATGCGGGTCATCCAGGACGAACTCGGCGGCTCAGCCTCCGATCAGGACGTCGAGCGTCTCCTGCAGCGTGCGCAAAAGAAGAAATGGAACAAAGAGGTCGAGGCTGCCTTCACCCGCAGCATCGAAAAACTCCGCCGCACCCCTCCCCAAACTCCAGACTATACCGTCGAGCTGAACTACGTCGAACTCCTGCTCGACATGCCTTGGAATGTCTTCAGCAAAGACGACCTCCGCACCTCCCATGCCCAGAAAATACTCGACCGCGACCACTACGGCATGGAAAAAGTCAAGCAGCGCATTATCGAATACATCGCCGTCCTCAGCCTTAAGGGCGACATGAAAAGCCCCATCCTCTGCCTTGTGGGGCCTCCGGGCACCGGCAAAACATCCCTCGGCAAGAGCATAGCCGAAGCCATGCACCGCAAATACGTCCGCATCGCCCTCGGCGGCCTGCACGACGAAGCCGAAATCCGCGGCCATCGCAAAACCTATGTAGGTGCCATGCCCGGACGCATCATCCAGAACATCAAAAAAGCGGGTGTCAGCAACCCCGTGTTTGTACTCGACGAGATTGACAAAGTGCAGGGAATGAGCCACAACGGCGACCCTACCTCGGCCCTCCTCGAAGTGCTTGACCCCGAACAGAACAGCGCCTTCCACGACAATTATCTGGAACTCGACTACGACCTGTCCAACGTCCTCTTCATCGCCACGGCCAACAGCCTCAGCACCATCCAGCCCGCCCTGCTCGACCGCCTCGAAATCATCGACCTCAGCGGCTACATCCTCGAAGAGAAACTTGAAATCGCACAGCGGCATCTCATCCCGCGCCAGCTCAAAGAGCACGGCTTTGCCAAACGCGACCTCAAATTTACCAACAAACTCCTCACCACCCTCATCAACGACTACACCCGCGAAAGCGGCGTCCGCCAGCTCGACAAGACCATCGCCAAAATCATCCGCCGCCGTGCCGTGCAGAAAGCCGACGGCCTTGAAATAAACAAAGAAATCAAGGTCGAAGAGCTCAAAGACATCCTTGGCCTCCCCATCCACAACAGCGAGCGGCGGGGCAAAGATCCCAAAGTGGGAGTCGTCACGGGCCTGGCATGGACCCAGGTCGGGGGTGAAATCCTCTTCATCGAGTCCAGCATAAGCAAAGGCAAGGGCACCCTCTCCATGACCGGCAACCTCGGCGACGTGATGAAGGAGTCCGCAACTCTCGCCTTCGAATACATCAAGGCCAATGCCGACAGCTTAGGCATCGACAACGCCAAAATCGAAAACAGCAACATCCATATCCATGTCCCCGAAGGCGCAACCCCCAAAGACGGCCCCTCGGCGGGCATCACCATGTTCGTCGCCATGGTGTCCGCTTTCACCCAGACCAAAGTCGTGCCCACCGTTGCCATGACGGGCGAAATCACCCTCCGGGGTGCCGTAACCCCGGTAGGGGGCATCAAGGAGAAAATCCTTGCCGCCAAGCGGGCCAACATCACCGACATCATCCTCTGCGAAGACAACCGACGCGATATAGAGGAAATCCCTGCCGACTATCTCAAGGGACTCACATTCCATTATATCAACAGCATGGAAGAGGCTCTTCCCATCGCCTTCGGCCAGTAGACAACCATGAAAAAACACCTGCTCATCCTCCTGCTGCTGGCCTTCGCGCCGGGTCTGGCCCTCCGGGCCCAGCCGCCCGTCGTGGCCACGCCCGTCACCAGTCTGACCCTACCGTGGGGGCTGTCCAACCTCTCCGTTGTCGACGGCCGTCTCTATGCCTGTCAAGGCGTGGTCCTGGTCACCGCCTCCATGTCCGGCCGTGCCGTCACCGCGCTCAACCCTGACACCACACTCAGCCGCCTATGCCCCGATGCCACCTATGTGGTCCGCAACGGGGGCGACAGCCTTCTCTACTTCATGACCTCCGACGATGATCAGCCCTACAACCTCAACGTCCACACCAACGCCCGCTTTTTCAAAAACCGCCATGTCGAAATCAAGTCCTGGTTCCGCCCCATTGCCCATCCCGTCTTCTCGGCCGACGGCAACACACTCATCTTCTCAGCCAAAGGCAAGGTAGGCCTGGGTGGCTACGACCTCTGGTGCTCCTTCTGGAATGGCAAGCGCTGGTCCAAGCCCGTCAACTTGGGCAATGCAATCAACACGGCGGGCGACGAAATCAGCCCTGCCTTCTATGGCCAATACCTCGTCTATTCATCCAACGGCATGGCCGGATCCGACAGCACATTCAACCTCTACGCCGTCCGCATTCAGCCCGGCACCAAGGTCGACGATGTCATTTTTGCCAACTACGTTGCCCTCCCCCTGCCCGAGCCCCTCAACAGCCCCGGCGACGACACCGAACTGGTCTTCGACACCCTCAGCCACCGCGGCTACTGGCTCTCCACGCGCAACGGGTCCCCCCAGCTCTACGCCTTCGACGGCGAGCTCGACGGGGTCATGCTTTCCGGCACCGTCCTCGATGACCATAGCCGTCCCATCCCTCAGGCGCAAGTCCGGCTGCTCTCTGCCGGGCGCCTGGTCAGCGAAACCCTCACCGACTCCACCGGCTCCTACCGCCTCTTTGCCCTCCCCGCCGACGACTATCAACTCCAAGCATTCAAACCCGACTATTTCCGCCTGTCCCGTTCAGTTTCGCTCTACCGTCCCAACGAGGACCTCCTCGTCGCCCCCAACCTCCTCAACCTGGCTCTCTCAAAGCTGCCCTTTGACCGCCCTCTGGTCTTCGACAACATATACCTTGAGGGAGGCGACATCGAACTCTCCCAACAGGCAGTTGAATCCCTTCAGCCCATTGTCGACTACCTGCGCGACAATCCTAACGTAGTGGCAGAGTTTACGTTATGCAGTTCCCAGTCGGCTGACCCTGAATACTTGAATCTTGTTATTGAACGCAGAATCAGTAGTATACAGCAATATCTCAAATCGTGCCTGCCCTCCGAAGTGCGCATTTCGTTCAAAAACGGCAACCAACACCCCACCGAAATGGCCGTCGGACACAAGGGAGAAACCGTTTTTATCAAATTATTTAAGCAGTAATATTGCGTTGTGATATAATTTGTTACGATATGTTTTCCGACCGGCGGCAAAATTTTTTCAAAAAAAATTTGGTCAGAATAAAAAAAAGTAGTACTTTTGCAACCGTTTTCGAGAGGAGATAATCACCTACGGAACAAATCAAGTTCGGGGCGTGGCGCAGTTGGCTAGCGCACTTGCATGGGGTGCAAGGGGTCGAAAGTTCGAGTCTTTTCGCCCCGACTGATGAAAAGAAGAAGGAGTTTAAAGAAAACTCCTTCTTTCTTTTTTTACCATCGCCTTTCTGTTCCCCCAGGTTGCCCCGCCTGTCGGGTTCGGAGCCGGCTCAACTGTGCACATGGCACCGTGCCCGCCCGAAATTGGCGCGGGAATCCCCCGTACTGTCATTTGCCGCCAAAAAGTCCCCGCAGGCTTAATTTTTTTAATAAACCGCACAATAATATATCCCGTTCCCCGTTACTGACAAAAAATTAAAATCAATTACTATGAAGAAATTTTATATTCTTTTGATTGCCATGGCTCTCACAGCCGGTACGGCTTTTGCCCAGAGCAACGACTCCATCGAGCGTGCCAAACAGCAGGAAGCCCTGCTCAAACAACAGCAGAAAGAACAACAGGAACTGCTCAAACAGCAGCAGAAAGAACAGGAACGCCTCCAGCGCGAGCAACAGAAGGCTGAGCAGAAAGCCCAGGAAGAGCGCATAAAGGAGCAGCAAAAACTCCAGAAAGAGCAGCAGAAAGAGGCCGAGAAAGCCGCCAAGAAGGAGCAAGACCGCATCAAACGCGAGCAGACAAAGGCTGAGAACAAAGCCAAGGCCGAGCAGAAAAAAGCTGAAAAGAAGCGCAAGCGCGAGGAACATTACGCCGCTTGGGGCCGTCGTCCCAACTTCACGGCCGATCCCTCCGTATCCATTCTGGCCGACCGCCGCATGTACACTGTCAACAGCTTCTACAACAGCATCGGAGCCAATGTGGGCGTCACTTTTGATTACCACCGCCCCATTGCCAAACGCTGGGACTTCAACATCGGCATCGGCTACCGCTTCACCTATCTTACTTATAGCCACCTCTTCAGCTCGCAGGAGCTTGCTGCCGGCCTCACCCGCTCCTCCTTCGACGGTAAAGAGGAAGCCCGCAGCTACAGCACCATCGTCGTCCCCATCAAACTCAGCCACGTCAACAAGGACAACAACCACGGCTGGTATATCGGAGCCGTGCCTGGCTTCAACTTCGGACTGAAAGACGCCGCCGGCGCCCGTTTCAACAAATTCCGCTGCGACGTGGCCATCGGCACCCAGAGCCGCTGGTTCATCTTCTCGCCCGGCACCGAGGTGTTCTTCAACATTGTCCCCACCTACTCGACCGGCGACACCAAAATCCACGAATTCGGCATTCGTTTTGTACTGTAAACTTTTTCCTTTTCATGGTTATGCCCTGCCTTGTGCAGGGCTTTTTTTTGTCCCCTCGCCGTCCTGGCGCAGCCATCGCTCCGCTCTTCCTCCAATCGGTTGCCAGTCCATTGCCAACACCTCAATGCCATTTGTACCAGTTCCGGAAGCCGGAATGCCGAAATGCGATTTTCGTGATACAGTTTTAGAAGCGGACCTTTAATGTTGTCATTTTTTTCTGCCTGACACAATAATCGTGTCAAATGTTCGTTATGGAACTATAAAATTAATTATGGTAAACACATTTTAATTATGAAAAGTACTGAGATAAAGGAGTTGACCCGGTCGGAAGAGCAGGTGATGCAAGCCCTGTGGACGATTGGGAAAGGATTCGCCAACGAGATTGTGGCGGCGGTGGAGCCGCCCCGTCCCGCCTATAATACTATCCTCACTATAGTGAGGATACTGGAGACAAAAGGTTTTGTGGCACACGAGACCTTCAACCGGTCCAACCGTTATTATCCGCTTATCAGCCGTGAGGACTATTCACAGCAGATGCTGGGGCGTTTGGCAAGGAATTATTTCGGGTCGTCGTTCCGCAGCATGGTGTCGTTTCTGGTTGACAGGAAGGATGTGACTCTCGAAGATCTTGACACTTTGATAAGGGAGGTGGAGAAATGACACGCTATCTGTTGTTTGCCGTGGCCGGTACGGCATTGTTCTGGACGGTTTACCGCTTGCTGCTGCGGCGGGAGCATTGTTTGGTTTTGAACCGGTTCTTTTTGCTGGCCACGCTGGTGCTGAGCTTAGTGTTGCCTTTGGTGCATCCACAGGTGGCTGTGCCAAGGCCAGTGGCTGAAGTTGGCGGCGGCTATTTGCTTGAGTTGCCGGGAATGGCGACGGGCGCACCTGTTGATGCGGTGCAGCAGCCTGCCACCGAGGTTGGTGTGGGGGCTGGGCGAGGTTTGGATGTGTGGACTGTGCCGGGTGTGATATATTGGTTGGGTGTGGCATTGAGTGCATTGGTTCTTGTGGTACGATATGGCGTGCTTTGGCATAAACTGAAGAGGTACACGTTTGTCCGTCAGGGGCGTTTCCGCGTGGCGGTGACTGACAGCGAGGAGCCGTCGTTTTCCTTTTTCCGCTATATTGTGGCGGGTCGCAGCGGCATGACCGATGCCGAGTTGCAGCAGGTGCTGTGCCACGAACGGTTGCACGCAGCGCAGGGGCACAGTTGGGACTTGCTGCTGGTGCAGGCGGTGTGCTGCCTGTTGTGGTGCAACCCGTTTGTGTGGCTGTACGCGCGGGATTTGCGCGAGGTGCATGAGTTTCTGGCCGATGAGGCGGTGCTGCGGCAGGGCGGCGAGGGCGAATACAAGAGCTATCTCCGTTTGCTTTATTGTCAAATAACCGGGATGCAGTATGTCCCGATAGTCAATAGTTTTCATTTTTCAACAATCAAAAACCGTATTATCATGATGAAACAACCGAAATCCCGCAGAGGGTGGGTCAAGGCGTTGGCAGCCTTGCCTGTGGCAGCCTTGCTGCTGTTTGCCAATTGTAAGAACCAGGAGCCTGCTCAAGAACAGGCCGTTATCCCCGACGGACAGTATCTGGTGTTGCCATTCACCGACACCTACCGCGACGGACAGTTAGTGGAACGCGAGTTTATGGGCGTTCTGCTTCCGCTTGAGGAGTTGGAAAAACACAAGGTGTTTGCCGACTCGGCCGAGGCGGCGCGCTACTCGGACAGGCTGGTAGTGGAGGGGAAGGCTGTCCACACGGAGCCGATGGTGAACCTTAACGACAGCGCTGCAGCACGGTGGTATGATGTGGCATGGGCCGACGACCGGGCCGCATTGAGCTGGTGGAACGAAGAGGATGGTGGCGAATTTGAGCTTGCCGGGTACCCCGGGGGCTTAGAAGCCATGTCCAATTACATTGCCAAGTCGGTCGTCTATCCCGAAAAGGCCAAGGCCGACGGGGTGCAGGGCAAGGTGTATGTGCAGTTTGTTGTGGAGCCGGACGGCAGCGTGGGCGACGCCACGGTGTTGCGTGGCGTTGGCGGCGAGTGCGACGATGAGGCTTTGCGAGTGGTGAGGTCCATGCCGAAATGGCAGCCCGCCATGTTCAAGGGCAAGCCAGTACGGTCCAAGTACGTGCTGCCCATCAATTTTAAGTTGCAGTAACCTATGCGTTGGCTTGCCATCTTCATCTCTTTGATGCTGCTCTGCTGCGGCTGTGCCTCGGTGCAGCCGCAGCTGGAGGGCGGTGACGGGGTGGCGGTGGCCCGGGTGCCGGACAAGGCTTTCAGGACATACCTGTTGGAGCAGGGCTATGTGCGGCCCTACGAGGGCAGGATGGCGGCATTCGGATGGTTTGTCCCAAGGGAAGAGGTGGTGGAGCGCACGCCGATGGGGCAGGCATTGCAGGTGCTGAATGTGCACAATATGGGCATCCGGAGCTTGGAGGGGGCAGAGCTTTTCGGACGGCTGGTGGTGCTGGTGTGCAGCCAGAATCCTTTGCGCGAGGTGGATTTGTCGCCTTTCCCGCGGCTGAAGCAGTTTGTGGCCAATGAGGTGCCGCTGCAAGGGTTGGACCTGAGCCGGAACAGCGAGCTGAAATGGGTGGAGGTGAGTTTTGCGGAGCTAGAGGAGCTGGATGTGAGCCATAACGCCAAGCTGGAGGAGATTTACTGTATTTTCACGCCGGGAGTCAAGACGCTGGATTTGCGGGGTGTGCCGCAGCTGCGGCGGTTGTATGTGCGCGAGACATCGGTGCGTGAGATTGATTTGACCCCATGCCCTTCGATTGAGGAGCTGCATGCCAACGACACCCCGTTGGCTACCATAGTGGCCACAGCCGAGCAGGCCGAGCGGGTGAAGGCCTGGGTG
The DNA here is from genome assembly GCA_947168665.1 of uncultured Bacteroidales bacterium. Taxonomy (GTDB): domain Bacteria; phylum Bacteroidota; class Bacteroidia; order Bacteroidales; family P3; genus Colimorpha. The sequence goes on along the minus strand of CAMVMX010000019.1, from coordinate 16,702 downwards.
GAGGACAGTGTGAGGGTAGAGCTGGCGGAAAGCCCCGTGGCGGCAGACTACAGCACCTCCTCGAGCAGCCACATGCGGGTGCTGTTGGAGCCTTTGAGGAGGATGGTGCGGTGGGTGAGGGGATGGGCCTGGAGGTAGGCCTTGGCGGCCTCGACATCGGGGAACCACAGCAGACGGCTGTAGAAGGGGTTGTCGTGGACGAATGCAAATTCGGGTCCCACCAGGATGGCCTCGATGTCGGGATGGGTGCAGAGGCGGTCGGCAATGGCCTGGTGTTCGGCCTGGCTTTGGGCTCCCAGCTCCTTCATGCCGCCGAGGATGGCGGTCTTGGCGGGCATGGCGAGGGCTTCGAGGTTGTCGAGCGCCACTTTCATGCTGGAGGGGTTGGCGTTGTAGCAGTCGAGAAAGAGGGCGTTGCGGCCGGTGTCCTTGAACTGCGAGCGGCGGTTGGAGGGTTCATACTGCTCGATGGCCTCTTTGATGTCCCAGAGGTCGACGCGGAAGTGGCGCCCCACAGCGGTGGCGGCCATGGCGTTGTCGAAGTTGTAGTTGCCCAGCAGGTGGGATTGGATTGAGTAGACGTTGTCGCCCTCTTCGACATAGAACTTCATGTATGGCTCGGAACCTACGAGATGGCCCTTGATTGCGGCCTGGTCGGACTGGCCGTAGGTGACGGTGGTCAGGCCGCACTGAGCGGCTTGGGCGGTGAGGATGTCGTTGTCGGCATTGACGAAAGCGGTGCCGTGCTTGGCGGCCAGATGGCGGTAGAGCTCGGTCTTGGTCTGTATTACCCCTTCGAAGCTGCCGAATCCCTCTAAGTGGGCGCGCCCCACGTTGGTGATGAGGCCGAAGTCGGGGTCGGCGATGCGGCAGAGGGCCTCGATTTCGCCGGGATGGCTGGCCCCCATTTCGATGATGGCAATCTCGGTGTCGGCCGGGATGGCGAGGAGCGTGAGGGGGACGCCGAGATGGTTGTTGAAGTTGCCGGCGGTGGCGTGGGTGCGGTAGCGGCGGGAGAGGACGGCGTGGACCAACTCTTTGGTGGTGGTTTTGCCGTTGGTGCCGGTGATGCCTATGAAGGGGATGGCGAGTTGGCGGCGGTGGTGTGCGGCCAGCTGTTGCAGGGTCTGCAGCACATCGGGCACTACGATGCAGCGGGGGTTGGCACTGTGGCGGCTGTCTGAAGTGACGCACAGCGCGGCCCCCTGCTCCAGAGCTTGGGGTACGAAGGCGTTGCCGTCGAAATTCTCACCCTTGAAGGCGAAAAAGATGCAGCCGGGGGTAATAAGCCGCGAGTCGGTGGTCACCGTGCGCGACGCAAGATAGGCTTTGTATAGTTGCTCAATCATCGTTATCATAGTTTATGTGTAAAAAATAAACGCAAGCCGCAGCTTTTTATTGTGACATGGGTGCGAAATGTCCGCCCATGGGGCATATCTTCACCGACTGGCTTCAGCGTTGATACGGCTTTAGTATGCCTATGGTGGGTAAAAATCTGGTCTATAGGTTGTTGTTGGCATAGCTATGTTGTAGTTGCGCTTTTTTGGCAGTGCAGCGGAGTGGCTGGAAACTATTGTGTTGCGGCGTTCTTCTGCATTAAAAATAGTGCTAAAAGCAGTTGTTATCCGATTTAGGCTTTGCTTTAAATATAATAGGGGTGTGCTTTTTTTTCCGTCCATGTCGGGAATAACTCGTATCTTTGCATCAAGAAAAATAATTTGGTCATGCCCGAACTCAATATTATCAGGCCACCAAAAATAAGCGTGGATACCAGAAAAGCCTTTTTGAAGCAGATTGTCATGATTGTAATAGGTACAACCATCTCGCTGGTTTTTACTATAGGTGCAGCAACCCTGATGGAGAACCGCCAGCGCGTCGAGGATCGCAAGCTGTCGGCTATGATGGTGCTGAGCAACATAGAGATGTTTTCCCGTACCCTGGACGAGCAGGAAAAAGAACTTGGTTCGATTGACAGCGTCGCCGCCTGGTTGCTGAGCAAACCAATCGAGGAGCTCGAACTGCTGCCCAATGAGGTACTCGCTGCCAAGGTGGAACGGGTGGTCACCTTCTTCTTCCTGACGTACGACAAGTCGGCCGAGAGCATCTTCTCCAACAACATAGAGACATGGAAGAACATGGGCAATGTACAGTTCATCGATCAGGTGGGGAAAAGCTTTTCCCTCATGCACTCCATCGAAGAGTATTGGAACAAATGGACGACCAATGTGAACGAGGCCACCGCCGACATCTCGGACCATCCCGGCAACTATGAGGGTGGCACTTGGGCTGTGAAATGCCTCCGCTGCGAGAAGACCAGACGTTATATCCAAAATATCCACACCATGAAAGGCTGGTTTTCATACACAGCCGCAACCATGCGCTACCAAAACCGGCGCAATATGAAGGCCATCGGAATCGAGGAACAGGAGGTGATGGACTACACCAACGCCCGCGAGATGAATGATGAAATCGACGAGGCGGCTCCCAACCCCCAAGTTTACTACACCGCCCCGATCGACCCAGCCAACCTGACGTCAATGAACGACCTCGATGTCATGCTTGACAGCATCATGGGCCGGTAGACGGCTCCAACTGCCATTTTGCCAACATCCGCGCCGTTCGTATTCGAAAGGCGCGGATGTTTCTTGTTTTTCAGATTTGCTACTGTATTGTCGAATTTTGTATAACCATCGGTTGGAAATTCTGGTTTCCTCACTGTTGAGTAATGCACTCATACATCAGAGGTGGGGAGTTAAATGGAGTGTAGCGGGCGGCTTCGCCGCCCGCTATACAAAGCGACTCCTTTGCCTCTCCAATGGGGAGCCTTTCCTCTAACTTGGGGATTATATTGCGCATATTGTGACTTGGGATTGGATTCTATATGAGGTGTCATGTCGAGGATGTTTTGGAATATAATCCCAAAACTTTTTGTGTCTTTGCAGGGTGTATAATAAATGGCGTAGCAATCGACTGGCTGTTGGAGTCGTGGTGTCGAGAAGGTGTGAAGACTGCGTTTTTACAGGTTTATCAGTTTTTATTCAGCGCGAAGGATGAAGTGGGGGATGGTGTCGATGGAGAGGAGGCCGCCGGAGGCTTCGGCTTCGGATGTGAGCACACGGATGGCATTCTCGTTGTCGATGAGGTTGTTTGAGGTCAGCCGCGAGGTTTTGCACCATTCAACAAAGGGATTGTGGAGATGCGTGTTGCGGTCTTCGCGGTCGGTGGTGGCGACGTAGCTGCAAGTGGCTACGGTGAGGGTGCGCGAGGACCAGTCGGAGGTCCATTCCCCCTCTTGGTAGATGGTTGTGCCGTCCTTGCTGAGGGAGTGGACGCTGTATTCGTAGTAGGTATTGCCTGAGCTGCTGGTTCTTTCGGTGCCCGTAAAGTGGCAGTCGATGCCTGTCATGTGGGTCAGGAGGATTTTGCCACCGCCGGTCATGGAATATTCAAACAACTGGAGCAGTTCGGAGTAGGTGATTCGGAATACGTATGTTTCGTTGCCGAAGGGGAACATTTCGTAGACATTGGAGATGGTGATGTCTCTTGTGGGGTGCCCGTTGAGGGAGAAGTTGGTTCGGATGCTGGTGCGGTTGAGGAATGCCACGTCGGCTTGGCCTATGCGCCGTGTGATGTCGCACATCCAGTTTCCCATTACCGTGGCGCGTTGGCCGCTGCCGTCTATAAAGTAGTTTGAGGCATTGACGTTGATGTGTCCGATAACCTTTCCAAGTTGTTCGGAGGAGTTGGAGATGGCCTCGTCTGAGAGTGTGAGGATGTCTTGGTCGAGGTCTTGGGCGTTTTGGCCGGGGAATGTGTGGAGGTCGCGGGTGGCGTCGACGGCGAAGGTCTGCTGGTCGTTGACGCTTGTGAAAGAGATGTTGCCGTGGTTGTCCACGTGGAATTGGAGTTCGGCATAGGCGTAGGCCTCGCTTTTCTTTCCGGCCTGCAGGTAGGGGAGTCCCCAGTCTGTCTGCCCCGAAATGGTGAGGTGGGTGTGGCCGCCCAGCACGAGGTCGAAGGCGGTGGTGTCGCCAAGGTGTTGGGCTGCCTTGTCGGCGGCTCCGTGGGTGAGGAGGATGGTGGCGTCGCATTGTCCGGACGATTCCAGCTCGGAGGCGAGGCTGTTGGCGATGGTGTAGTTCGCCTGGATGGAGTATCCTTTATCGGAAAATTGTGACGAGATGATGCTTAGGGAGTAGTCGTCGGCAAAGCCGATGATTCCTATTTTGACGGTGACGCTGCCGCCACGGGGGTTGGAGGCCGTCTTTTCTACTATGATGTAGTCTTTGGTGCAGGATACGCGGCTGCCGTGCTGGTAGAGGTTTGCGCAGACTACTGGCACTTGGTTGTGGCAGGAGCGGCCGTGGTACTCGTAGTCGAGGAGAGTGGCATCGGGGTCGACCATGTTCTCTAATCCCCAGTCGAAGTCGTGGTTGCCCAGCGCGACGGCATCATATTCCATCTTGTCCATAGAGATGTAGATGGGTCTGCCTTGTTGGATGTTGGAAAGGGTGGCGCCTTGGTAGAGGTCGCCTCCGTCGAGCAGCAGGAGCCGCTTTTTGTTGTAGGCGCCGCCGTGGCCGCGGATGTCTTTCACTTTGTCGGCAATGTAGGCCAGTCGGTAGTGGACGGTGTCGGAGGAGGTGTTGACAATGTGGCCGTGGATGTCGGTGGTGGCGATGAGGGGCAGCAGATAGTCGCCAGCGGGCGGTAGGATTGGGGTGATGTCGTCTTTTTGGCAGGAATAGAAGACGGTGGCAATCAGTGCCACGGGGATGAGGAGTCGGACGATTCGATTCATAACGGTGGTGTTTTATTTGTTTTGTAATTTATCGGTAATCAGTGTGTTTGGTGTGATGTACCTGTTTGTGTGAATGGGATGTTGTCGACTGCAAAGGTACGTTTTTTTTTGAATGTGTTTATGCTTGAATGTGTTAACGTGTGGATGTGCTGATGTGTTAGGCTTTTAATCGGGTCTGCCACTCTCACATTCGCACATTCAAAAAAACAATACATTCAGAAGTGACATTTTGTCAGTAGCGGTATGAGCGATGGGTTGTGGCACGGGGGTTGATATATTGTTGTCGGACTCGCCCGCAAAGGGCGGGCAATGAAGCAAATTATTAAACAAGAAAATAAAAAAATAGAATATTATGGGTAAAATCATTGGAATCGACTTGGGTACAACAAATAGTTGTGTATCAGTCATGGAAGGCAACGAGCCTGTTGTCATCGCCAACAGCGAGGGCAACCGCACCACCCCCAGTGTGGTGGGATTTATTGAGAATGGCGACCGCAAGGTGGGCGACCCCGCCAAGCGTCAGGCTATCACGAATCCCCACAACACGGTGTACAGTATCAAACGTTTCATGGGCGAGACCTACGACCGTGTGCAGAGTGAGATAGCCGCTGTGCCTTACAAGGTGGTGAAGGGCGACAATAACACACCCCGTGTGGACATCAACGGCCGCCTGTACACTCCGCAGGAAATCAGCGCAATCGTGCTTCAGAAGATGAAGAAGACCGCCGAGGATTACCTCGGACAGGAGGTGACAGAGGCCGTGATCACGGTGCCTGCTTACTTCAACGACAGCCAGCGTCAGGCCACCAAAGAGGCTGGCGAAATTGCAGGGCTGAAAGTGCGCCGTATTGTCAACGAGCCTACGGCTGCCGCACTGGCTTACGGTCTTGACAAGAAGAACCAAGACATGAATGTGGCAGTGTTCGACCTCGGTGGCGGCACTTTCGATATCAGCATCCTGAACCTCGGCGACGGTGTCTTCGAGGTGAAGAGCACCAACGGCAACACCCACTTGGGCGGTGACGATTTCGACCGCAAGGTGATTAACTGGCTGGCCGACGAGTTCCAGGCCGAGAAGCACATGGATCTGCGTAAGGACCCGATGGCTATGCAGCGTCTGAAAGAGGCCGCCGAGAAGGCTAAGATCGAGCTTTCGAGCAGCCAGGAGACGGAAATCAACCTGCCGTATATCACGGTGGCCGACGGTGTACCTCAGCACTTGGTGAAGAAACTGACCCGCGCCAAATTCGAGCAGCTGTGCGACGACCTGATTCAGGCTACTATCGAGCCTTGCCGTCAGGCTATGCGCGATGCCGGTTTGAGCAACAGCGACATCAACGAGGTGATTCTCGTGGGCGGCTCGACCCGTATCCCCGCAGTGCAGAAGAAGGTGGAAGAGTTCTTCGGCAAGACCCCCAACAAGGGCGTGAACCCCGACGAGGTTGTGGCTATCGGAGCTGCTATCCAGGGCGGTGTGCTGACTGGCGAAATCAAGGACGTGCTGCTGCTTGATGTCACTCCTCTGAGCTTGGGTATCGAGACCCTCGGCGGCGTGATGACCAAACTGATTGACGCCAACACCACCATCCCCACCAAGAAGAGCCAGGTGTTCTCGACGGCTGCCGACAACCAGCCCGAGGTGGAGATCCACGTCCTGCAGGGCGAGCGCCCCATGGCCAACCAGAATAAGACTATCGGCCGCTTCCACTTGGCCGGTATTCCGCCTGCACCCCGTGGAGTGCCCCAGATTGAGGTCACCTTCGACATCGATGCCAACGGTATCCTGAATGTCAGTGCCCTCGACAAGGCCACCGGCAAGAGCCAGAACATCCGCATCGAAGCCTCCAGCGGCCTCTCGGAAGATGAAATCAAGCGCATGAAGGCTGAGGCCGAGGCCAATGCTGACGCCGACAAGAAGGCCAAGGAGGAGATTGAGAAGATCAACGCTGCCGACGGCATGATTTTCCAGAGCGAGAAGAACCTCAAGGAGTATGGCGACAAGATTCCCGCCGAGAAGAAGAGCGCCATCGAGGCCGCCCTCACCGAACTGAAGGCCGCCCACAGCGCCCGCAACGTCCAGCAGATCGACCAGGCCATGGCCAAGATCAACGCCGCCTGGCAGGCCGCCAGCGAGGACATGTACAAAGCCCAGCAGCAGGCCGGCGGTGCCAACCCCGGCGCCGGCTTCGACCCCAACAACATGGGCGGTAACCCCGGCCAGCAAGGCGGCAACACCAACCAAGGCGGCAACGACAACGTCACCGACGTCGACTACGAGGAAGTGAAGTAAAAATATTCATTAAGCAGGAGGTACAGGCGGTAGTCTGTACCTCTATTTTTTTTACAATCAACTATATGAGCCAGCTTAAACTTAAAGACATTTTTATAGGTAAAACTGATGCGAAAAATGAGTTTATTGAAAATAGTGCTTCTGAAAAAGAAGTATTTTTACGGAGTTTTCTTAAACCGGACAATTTAGTAGAAGACGATTTCTTACAAGGGAAACGTTATTATATTACAGGTCTTAAAGGCACAGGCAAAACTGCATTAATGCGCTATCTAGGAATTATTGCGGAGAAAGAAAAAGATGCTAAGACCGCATTTATCTTATTCAAAAGTGAAATAGGCGAGGACGAAAGAACTAAAATTGAAAAAGCCGCTGAAATAATTAAACGAACCGAAGGTGAAGTCTCTCAATTTAAAGATTACGAATTGCCATGGATGTGGTTCTTGTTCCGTCGAATGATTAATCTTTCGGAAAAAAAAAGAATTCGATTGTTTAATGACACAGAGACATGGTTCAAATTCAAAGATAAAGTTGAGTCCGCCGTAAAAAAGACTGAACCATCATATAGTATGTTTCCAATGTTGAAACATGGAAAGGTCGAAATGGACGCAAAGCCCGTTAAGGCATCGATTGATTTTGAAATAGACAATACTTCAAGAAAAGAAAAAAAAGAAATCGACTTTGTTAAATTGGTAAAAGAATGTGAAAGCCTGTTTCCTGAGCTCTCTCCTACAGGAGAAAAGTTATATATCTTTATTGATGAACTTGAATTGTCTTTAGGCAGCCGTAAACAATACCAACGTGACATAGAATTAATACGTGATTTAATTCTTTCTATAAATAAATTTAATAGAATCGCAAGGGAGCATGGATATAGCGTTTATTGCATCACCGGAATACGTCGTGAGGTTATTGCAGCGACAAAATCAGCCGGCAAAGAAATAAACAAACCCATTTCAGATTTTGGTATTGGTTTGAGATGGCAACAATCGGGTGGAAATATCATGGAGCATCCTTTAATAAAAATAATACACAAACGTCTTTTGTCTGCAGAAGCATCATGCAATATTCCTAATCCGGCCAAAGAAGAGGAAGTGTGGAATCGATATTTCCCAGAAAAAATAAATGATAAATTATCACAGGAGTATATATTGAATAAGACTTGGTATCGTCCTCGAGATATTATTCGTCTATTAGGAATTGCTCAACAACAATTTCCTGAGGAGACATGCTTTTCTCAGTATGTAATTGAATCAATAAATAAGGAATACTCAACAGAATGCTGGGAGGAGCAAAAGGAAGAACTTACAGCTTATTATTCCTCAGACGATATTAATGGAATAGAACTACTATTAATGGGGATGACCTGTCCATTCTCCATGAATGATTTTGCCAGGAAATGCAATGATACAAAGGGTATTTATGGTGATGTTGAGAAATTGTTAGAGAAACGAAAGCCTGCGGATATTTTATCAGACCTTTATACAATTGGAGTTGTTGGAAATACTGGAGAAAAGATGCGATTTGCTTTTCGTGGTGATAATCAATTGCTTCATACACTCGATATGACCGTCCATGGCTCATTGTGGAATTATCTTGCAATACAACCCAAAAATAAGAAAAGAAAAAATGGAATCCATCAATGATGCACAAACCAACAAGATACTGTTATAGTTTTTTTGAATAAACGAACAACAAGGACACTATGAATCCCTCTTCGTGTATATTTTTTCAAAGTGCAATTGCAATGGAATTTATAAAGAAGGATTCAAAATAAGACTTTGGTTTAATTAACCCTTACCCTACTTTTAGACTAGACAAATCTTGGTTTTGAATCTTCCATATTGAGTGTTTTAGGGAACTAACCACGCTTTTACTGAATTACAATATTCGGAAGAAAAGAACCGAATACATTCCATTTCGAAAACCATTTTTCTTAACTTCTCTGGTTTCTGGTAGTACATTGATGAGACTGGTTTACAAAATAAACCATAATTATCAAGGCATTCTTCAATATAATCAATAGAGATATCTCCACAGAAAAAAGTCTTTTCTATGTATCTATAGAAAAGAAACAATTCAATGTCAGATGCATTTATCTTCCAATCTTCATATAAACGCCTTTTCTCCATCCAGCGCTCATATATGTCAACATAATTTAAAAGAAGTATGGTGTCCCCATATTTTCGAGTACTTTTTTTCTCTACATTTTGTGTGTCTATACTACATCTTGTGTGCGACCATATCAATAAATAATTTTCTACAGGGTTCTTTGATTTCCATTGAAGGTAGTCATAGATCTTGTTGTAATTTGTCCCATAATAACTTTCCAATTGGTTATGATGTATTGCCTCATCCTCTTCCCAATTCACAAATGCGTCCATGCCTTCATTCCCCATTGACCAAAATGGATATCCATAATAACAAGACACCCATGCAAGAAACAATTCATTCTTCAGTGGATTGTCTTTCTCCCATTGAGCATATCTCTTTTCAAGTTCTTCATAGTATTCCAAATTGTATCCTTTGCAACAATTGCATTGGTCATCATAAGAATCGTTGTTCTCTAATTGTTCTTCTTGCCATAAAGATTCTGCTTCATCCATTAGATGTTCAAGGTATTCTTCCTCATCATGGAAGCCATCTTCAATCATTGATTCTTCAAAGCCCATATTACAATACAATTGTTATGTGTGAAAAAAACTATCGTTTAATTACTTGTTTAATGGTTGAGCAATCCAGTAGGGGTTAAGAATTGATACTTATTTCATGAAAGAATACAAACCTATTATTTCATATACTAACCCGTTAAGATTACCAGTCTTCGATTAAGGAGAACAAGCACTTCAAGCTCTATCTATTTCTTTTCTATTTCTACGTTTTATGTCATATTCACTTCATCATTTTCACGCTGCAAAGATACACAATTATTCCCATCTGGAAAAATAATTTGTCAATTCTCAGAAAATAGGTATCTTTGCAGAAAAAAGTATGATACAATTTGTAAATATGACAGAGTCTGAGTTTCTAAAGAAGAAACTGGTTTACAAGTATATGCCTCTTGAGAATGCTTTGAGGACATTAGAAACGCAATCCTTATGGTTTACTAATCCAGAAAGTTGGAAAGATCCTTTTGAAAAAAGATTCCTTAACGCCAAATATATTTCTAAAGGGAAAGAAGTTGCTTTCAATTGGAAAGACCGGCTGTTTTGTACATGTGTAACACAAACTATTTCGAGTGAAGCCTTCTGGCACACGTATTCTCAAGGTGAAATCGGCGTTGAATTCCGTATTGACAGGGCTGTGTTATTAGATGAATTAAAGAAGCACTCATCGATCTACGACATTTTCATCGGGAAAGTGGAGTATATGAAAACGACAGACATCAAACAAGAACTAAAGAAAATCCCCTTCACCCCCCCAATAAGTGTAGGTGTAAACACAAACGAATTTGCATCTCGGTTATTTCTATTGAAAAGGAATGCTTTTCGTTATGAGGATGAACTAAGAATTATTCTATTGAAGCAAAACAAGACGCAAGAAAAGGGTATTACATTAAAATACAATTGCGATAACACGAAATTAATTCGCCGAATAATACTAGATCCTAATTTAAAAGAATACACATACAAAACTTTAAAAGAAGTATTTGTTTCAAAATACGGGTTCACTCCAATCACGAAGAAAGATTCTACAATCTACTCCCGAGTTATCAAATCTCAATTGTACACTTCACCAAAAACCGAAACATTAAAAATTGACTAATAATTAACAACACATACCATTGAGCCATCCACCTGATTTCCATTTAATAGTATCCATTGAGAAAAGCCACAGTACTACAATATGCGAGATATTCTATTTTTTATACTGGATTTCTTTTCGACAAGGGAATGGGCAACAATCACTATCATTGCCGGTTTTGTCTTGTATTGCCTCGTTTTCGACAAAGGTGTGAGGGCAAGCGTATACCATGTTGTCAAGTGCTGCTTCGTCCCTAAGGTCATAATGCCAATAATGGGTGCATACGTTTATCTTTCGATTTTTACATTCTTTTTGTATAGACTTGGGCTTTGGTCTACAGCTATTCTTCGACAGACTATACTATTTTATCTGTTCACCAGTATGGCCTTGCTGTTCAAGTATATTAGAAAACCAGCGGAATTGGCATCGAAAAAGTACTGGAATGAGGCACTGAGTGTCCTAGTTGTAATAGAATTTTATATTAACGCTTACACTTTTTCTTATTACTTAGAATTACTGATTCAAATTGTGATAATTATTGCGTGGACAATGGCAAATGCCGACATGATAACCAAGGAAAAAACACGAGCTCAAGGCTGTTTCCGTGTGGTTTACTACCTTTCCTTGTCGGTCATTTTTTTATATGGCGTATGCAGTGTGGTTGTGGCGGGACTAAAGAATTTCTCATATGACATGATGGTCTCAATAATCTATCCGGTTGTTGGCACCATGCTTTATTACCCATATCTGTATTTGCTTGCCGTGTATGCCGAATATGAGTGGTGGATGATTGTGACAGAACGTTCGACTAGGGGAAATAGGGGCGAATATAAAATGCGAAGAAATGCAATCTTTAAATGCTGCAAACTGAACCTTTCAAAGATACTATTCATCAAAGGGGATTTCAAACCGTTTCTCGCCAACGGCAACGAGGAATTTATCGCCGAACTGAAGATTTCCGAAACAAAGTATTATGAATGGAGAAGAATGAATACTAATGGAAATCACCAATAGCGACATCTTTGGTTTTATTTCTTCAAAAGTTAACTGGCATAAAAAACACAGCCAACTGACATAATAAAAACCGGCCAAATGACACAATAATATAGACTATGTGAGTTATTATTCTACACACCTTCGGGTCGCGCGGATATATCCGTACGACGGTATTTTATGATTGTATTTCAATTTTCCAGATCTATAGACAGAGAATGAGCTGCGTTATTGTTCTATGTTCTCGTTGTTATGTTTCTGTGTTTTATATCATCTCTTTAGTTATCATCCATTTATTCAGAAAACGATATGGGAATTCTTTCAAATGAGTTTCGTGTGAGTTGCGCTTTACGCATCCAATAGCCAGCGAACATGGGATGAACGTTAAACTGCTTTGCAGCATCAATAGTGGTCACACTTTTGTCATTGTTGACTTTTAGTCCGAAAACATATTTGCGTAGGCCATCACCATTAAATAGGTATTCGTTGGCGAATTTATTGGCTTCTCTTTCTCGTTGCATCGCCCGAGTTTTGCCACCACTTTCGTTGATGACAGCGTCCAATGTCAATGTTTTTTCGTGTAATAGAACGTGTCCGAATTCATGAAAAAGAGTAAACCAGCATGTGGCCAAGTCTTGATCCCTGTCACTTATCATAATTGCAGGATGATCATATATCCATTCTACTGCGCCATAAACAGTTTTTGACATATACGGCAGCATTATCATCCCAACGCCAAAGTTTTGTAGAATCTCAGGCAGGTGTTTAAAGTAGTCTGGGTTATTGACATGCTGAAACCAGTCCCGATTATCTATCCACGTTTTAAGCTGTTCTCCGTTATAATCAACAATATTTGCAAAGTTGTTATAAAAATCCAATTCACCTCTCCGTAACCATGCCGACAATGCCACTTCGTCAATCTCGCTTTTTGTTTTGCTTCGGTAAAGTGCTTGGTTATGTCCAATGCGCTCAATAACTTCTTTTTCATTGTTCAAACCAAAGAAACTGACAATGTCATCGAGCACATCAATACCATCGTTGAAATCATTCCTAAGAAGCGGAACCACTTTTTTTAACTTCCGATAGTATGATTTCATTTGATTATATTGTTCCCTGCTTGCTTGTTTCTTTTCTTTGTAGTCAGCCTGCAAATCCTGCATGCCTCTAACAAATTCCTCATCAAGGTTTAGTTCTTCTGCGGCTCTTCGTAAAACAGTGCTTGACAAGAACTCTTTACATTCAATACCTTTAATACCAAGCACAGAAATATCCTTGCCATTGAGTTCAAACAGCTCTTTCAACTCCTCACCAACGGTCGGGATCACGGTCATCGGATCAACTACTGTACTTTTTTTAACCAGTGCTTCCATTGTCAAACTCTTTTGTAGTCGTGATTGTTTACATCAACGACGTGTATATCTGTAATAATGTCAAATTGTCCTTGCCAAGCGCCTACAGCAAGATAGTCAGAACCGTCTTCTGCCATAAACGCATTGAAAAACTTGCGATAACTATCATTGACACGGGTCTTGAGAATTAAGCCTTCTTTGTCGCGTTGCCCCTCAATCAGTTCAATGCGATTATCAGTTTTGCCATACACTCGGTTATATGCTCCCGCATTTGCGAACTCAACGGATAGCCTGCGGTGCAGCTTTACTGCTGCCTTTTCTATTGACGGCGGAAAGTACTTCCTAAAAGTACGTTGAGCATCTCTGCATGTAGGGGAACATACAAAGTTACGATATGCGACAACCTCTTTAGTATCAGCGTATGTAATATTCATATCCAAGCTCCGTTATTCGCGGTCCATCAACAAATTATATTATATTGAAAGTGTACAAAACGCATTGCAAAGATACAACAATTTTTCGACATGGTAAAATGTTTTTTACCTGAACCAGGGCAAACGCATCAAATTTCCAGTAGCGAGAATTTGTCACGAGACTTCCTTTGCCTTTGTCGTGCTTGAGTATATTCAGCGAGAATTTTCTCACCAATGCGAAGTTTTCTGCAGCCATGCCGGCACGCTTGCGCTGACGGTCTTCGCCAAATGACATGTCAAGCACCCAGTGTAGCGAGTTCTCCACGCCCCAGTGGCTGCGGATATGCGATATGAAGTCCGTCTCGCTGCCGAGACTGCTTATGTACCAGCGCGTTTCAGTTGTCTCCTCTTTTGAGACAGCGTTCCACCTCACGGCAGTTATCTTCACTATGGACTGCAGTCCTTTCCATCCATGGTTTTGACGGATCCACTCCGTCGGCCTGTAGACTTTGCAGCTTCGGGTCTCCACACGTCCGTGCCCCTTGTCCACCTCCTCCGACTCCGACACAGGCCGTTCCTCTTTTTCCATCAGTTCCGCGTCCTGCAACAGGGTGCCCTGGTTGCCTTTGAGGGCCAGTATGTAGTCCGCACCGCCGTCGACTATCTTCTCGGCTATGGCTGTCTGCGTCCCCATCGCGTCTATGGTTATTATCGAGCCTTCGACACACAGCATTTCCAGCAGTTCCGGTATGGCTGTGATCTCGTTGCTCTTGTCCCGTGTCTTGCGCTGTCCCAGACAAATGCCGTTCTTCACGCTCCAGGCGTGGACGAGGTGGATGGCAGGATTGTCGTGGTATCCGTCGCGGCTGCCCCTGACCGTCTTGCCGTTTTTCGGACGAGCCTTCCGGCTTCAGCCCTTCCGTCCACTCCAGAAACAGCCGCTCGAACTGGCTGAACTTGATTGACTGGAACACCCTGTTTATGGTGTCATGCGACGGTATTCCGTTAGGAAGCCGTAGCCTTCTCTTCAATGTCTGGTGGTGGTACTTGCCGAAATCCTCTATCGCCTCATAGCTCTCGGCACCACTGGTGACGGCGAGTACCGCCAGTATTACTATGTCGGCCAGCAGGTGCTTGCTCCTGCCTTTTACTCTTGGATCGTGCAGCCGTGCAGCTGTTTCATACAAACTTGCCATAACAATTCTTGCTGGTTATGGCTATATAACGGACATTATCTCAAAAATGTCACGTGCTGCCGTACAAATAGTTATCAACAATTCACACGCAGTCACGCCCAGAAATGTTCATAACGTGTTTTTTTTAATTCTGAGACGGGACCACCTGTTGACAACGCCGTCACAAATGTTGATATCGTACTGATTTTTAAATTTTCATGCGTTTGCCCTGGCGGTAACCCCGGCCAGCAAGGCGGCAACGACAACGTCACCGACGTCGACTACGAGGAGGTGAAGTAACCGACGAGTAGTCAACGTGAAAAAGGACTACGAAGAGGTGAAGTAAGTTTCCGAAATGACAAACAGAGAGTGTGTCTCAATGAGGCACACTCTTTTTTATTCCAAAGGCAATAATATCAAGCAATCTGCGTTACACTAACAAACAGAAGAAAGGATTTGATTATGACGACAGCACAGCAAGTTGCGATGAATACTGAGTTATGGCAGAGTATAGGAGCCATAGCAGACAATGATGCCCTAATGCTTCGCCTTACTCGCTATGCTAAGAGGTTGGCAAAAGAGAAAGACCCCTCACTCATGACCAAAGAGGAATTCCTTGCCCGCGTAGATGCAGCTAAAGAAGGACCCATGTACGAACTACATGACGGTGAGACCGTTGAAGACTTGATTAAACGCATCGTCTGATGGCATACACGATAAAGTATCAGAGGCAGGCAGTCCTTGATGCAGCCAGATTGCAAAAGGACGACCCAAATGCGTTCAAAAAGCTACTGAAACTGGAGGCTGAATTGCGCGAGCATCCGCGTACGGGTACGGGGCATCCTGAGCAACTACGAGGTGACCGCTCCAACCAATGGAGTCGTCATATCACTCAAAAGCACCGACTTGTCTATGAGATACACGACACAGAGGTGGTTGTTCTCGTACTCACTGCCTACGGCCATTATAAAGACAAATGATGCATGCTGACTTAAGTTCATGTACAAAGCCCAGCAGCAGGCCGGCGGTGCCAACCCTGGCGCCGGTTTCGACCCCAACAACATGGGCGGTAACCCCGGCCAGCAAGGTGGCAACACCAACCAAGGCGGCAGCGACAACGTCACCGACGTCGACTACGAAGAGGTGAAGTAAACCATCTTTAACATGAATTGAAAGGGTGCAAACCAAATGGTTTGCACCCTTTTTACGCTTGGGATTTTGGGGATGTCATAACTTCTATAATGATTATCCACATTCGTCCGATACATCAAAGTCGCGTCCCTTCGGGACGCATTTATCAGGTTGTTTTTCAACCACCGCACTGCGCTCCGCTTGTGTGGTGTTAGTGAAATTAAGCCTCTTCGTGGCTTTTTCGGTATGATGCGGACAATCATATTTTGTCATTATAAGGAGGATAACTATGACATTGTTTGTGTACCCGATTGCAAATCCGCCGCAACGGGGGGGTAAGAAGCAAGGGAAAGATGCCAGGAACCCGAAAGAGCCACATTAATCGCTCGGTTTCCCCGCCAATTCCACAACAATCTTTCTATTTCTTTTCTTGACAAGAAATAAAATGGAAACAAACCAGAAATAAACCAGAAAGTAACAAGCGGGGCGGCACCGAATCTTCAACAGCCCCAAGGCCAAGCAACACCTATCTCGTCCCTCCGCCGGGCGGGCCCTACTCCGTCCCACCCTCCGCCGCGCGTCGCTTCTGGATATCGGCTAAAAATCCCTCTCCTTTTTTAACGTTCATATCGAAAGCGGCATGGCTCTTCTCCGCCATGATGCGGTATTTGTCCAAACTCTCCTGCGCGGCGCGCTCGGCCTCGTCCAATTCCCCTTTATCTAAATGTAGCAGGGCAATGTTGAAAAGGGTCGTGGCCACATCGGGCAGGAAGGCATCGGGGTTGGCTTCGGCCAAGGAGCGGCGGATA
>CAMVMX010000018.1 GCA_947168665.1 uncultured Bacteroidales bacterium | reverse complement strand
TCGCGACCCCGACCTTGGCAAGGTCGTGCTCTACCAACTGAGCTATTTCCGCAGATGACTAAATTGGAGCGGAAAACGAGACTCGAACTCGCGACCCCGACCTTGGCAAGGTCGTGCTCTACCAACTGAGCTATTTCCGCATTCTGCTTTTCCATGATTTCAAGCAACTCTCTGCCTTCAAAAGCGGGTGCAAAAGTACAAACTTTTTTTCATTCGACAAAACTTTTTTTGAAGAAAAATTGCAACATGCTTATTTACAGCGCAAAATTTATTCCTTCCTACAGCCCCTCACCTCTATATCTTCACATCTTGAAGGTAATGATTCCTCGTTTTTTTGCCTTTTTCTGCCCTCTGCCACCCCGATATTCCTTACAGATGCTGAAAATCAGAAAAGTGCGTTGCACTTGCGATGGCTTAAAAGGAGAAATATCATTATTTTGAAACCAGTTTTTTAATCTCGTTCAGTTTAAGCAAGGCCTCGATGGGAGTGAGTGTATCTATGTTAATATCAAGCAGTTTATCCCTGATTTCAAGCAGTGTTGGGTCGTCGAGCTGGATAAAGCTGAGCTGATAGCCCTCGTCGGATTTGGGGGGTGCGGACTTCCGTTTCGGTTTCTCAGCCTTGGGGTTCAGGTCGGAGATTTTCTCGTTCTTGGATTCAAGCAGCTCCAACATGGCGTTGGCTCTTTTCAGCACCTGCTGGGGCATGCCCGCCATGCGGGCCACATGAATGCCGAAACTGTGCTCGCTCCCGCCCATTTCCAGCTTGCGGAGGAAGATGACCTTGTTGCCCACCTCGCGCACCGATATGTGGTAGTTCTGGATCCGCTCATACTGGTCGGCCATTTCTATAAGTTCGTGGTAGTGGGTGGCGAACATCACCTTGGCCCGTGCCTTGGGATGATTATGCAGATACTCCGTTATGGCCCAAGCGATAGAGATTCCGTCGTAGGTGGATGTGCCACGGCCAATCTCATCCAGCAGCACCAGGCTGCGGTCCGAGATATTGTTGAGGATGCTGGCTGTCTCGTTCATCTCCACCATGAATGTGGACTCGCCGGAGGATATATTGTCCGACGCGCCTACACGGGTGAATATCTTGTCCACGATGCCAATGTGGGCTTCTGTGGCCGGACAGTAACTGCCCATCTGCGCCATGAGGACGATGAGCGCAGTCTGCCTGAGCAGGGCCGACTTGCCCGACATGTTTGGTCCGGTGATGATGATAATCTGCTGCGTGTCGCGGTCGAGAAAGACATTGTTGCTCACATACTGCTCTCCCAGTGGCAGCTGGGTTTCGATAACCGGGTGGCGGCCTTCTTTGATGTCGATGGTTGTGTCGTCGGACAGCTCGGGCCGGCAATAGTTGTTGGCTAAGGCCACCTCGGCAAACCCCTGTAGGCAGTCGAGCCGTGCCACCATCTGAGCGTTGTACTGGATGGGTTCCAGATAAGCCATCAGGGCGGAGAGTAGCTCGCCGTAGAGTTGCGATTCGAGTGCCAGGATGCGTTCCTCAGCCCCCAGAATCTTCTCTTCATATTCTTTCAGTTCCGGGGTGATATACCGTTCGGCGTTGGTGAGGGTCTGCTTGCGGGTCCACTCCGGGGGCACCTTATCCTTATGGGTGTTTGTCACCTCCAGGTAATAGCCAAAGATATTGTTGAATCCCACCTTGAGCGACGGAATGCCTGTGCGCTCGCTCTCGCGCCGTTGCAGCTCGACCAGATACTCTTTGCCCGACCCGGCCAGCGAGCGCAACTCGTCAAGCTCGCTGTTCACCCCCTGGGCGATGACTCCGCCTTTGTCGAGCTTGACGGGTGGGTCCTCCTGAATCTCATGGTCTATCCGGTCGTAGATGTTCTGGCAGGGGTTCAGCTGTTCCGCCATGCGGGTGAACGCATCGTCGTTGACTTTCTTGCAGAGAATCTGTATCTGGGCAATGGCTCCCAGCGAGCGTTTCAGCTGCTGCAGCTCGCGCGGGTTGATGCGTCCCACCGACACTTTCGAAATCAGACGTTCCAAGTCGCCCACCTGCTGGATTTGAGGCAACAGTTGGGCCGCCATGTCGCGGTTGCGCACCAATATGTCCACCACGTGCAGCCGCTCCTCGATGGCCGCGCGTTCTTTCAGCGGCATCACAATCCACCGCCGCAGCAATCTCGATCCCATCGGTGTCACCGCCTGGTCCAGCACATCGAGCAACGTCCGAGCATTGTCGTGGGGAGAGTAGACCAACTCCAGATTCCGCACGGTGAACTTGTCAAGCCACACATACCGGCTCTCTTCGATACGGTTGATGGTGCAGATATGCTGGGTGCGGTCGTGCTGGGTGTCTTGCAGGTAATACAATGCCGCGCCGGCGGCAATCACACCCTCTGTCAGTTCCTCCACCCCGAAACCTTTGAGCGAAGTGGTGCCGAACTGTTTCATCAGCAAGTCATTGGCAAACTCGCTCGTAAAGACCCAATCATCGAAAGTGTTGGTGTAATACTTTTCTGTAAAATGATCCAGAAACCAATGCAGTTTCTTGCGCTGCAACACCACCTCCGAAGGATGGAAATTCTGCATCAGCTTGTCGATATAAGCCAGGTCGCCCTGCGCCACATAAAACTCTCCCGTCGATACATCCAGAAAAGAAATCCCATGGACCTTGTCGGCCAAGTGCAGACCGCACAGAAAGTTATTCTCCTTCACGTCCAGCACCATGTCGTTATACGACACCCCTGGCGTCACCAGCTCTGTTATTCCCCTCTTCACCAGTCCCTTCACCGATTTTGGGTCTTCCAGCTGTTCGCAAATGGCAACCCTCAGCCCTGCCCTGACAAGCCGGGGCAAATACTGGTCCACCGCATGGTAAGGAATGCCGGCCAAATCGGTATAACCCCCTCCCCCGCTCGCCTTGCGCGTCAGGGTGATGCCCAATATCTGCGATGCCTTGCGGGCATCCTCGCCGAATGTCTCATAAAAATCACCCACCCTGAACAGCAGCATCGCATCCGGAAACTTGCGTTTCATCTCGGCATGCTGCCTCATCAAAGGGGAGTCGTTCTCGTTGTTCTTGGCCATATATCGTTCTCAGCGCTTTTTGTTTTGCAGCCTTTCGGTCATAACGTTTCCCCTCTCTTATTTATTGCATCCGCCGTCGCTTTTTCTCTCAAGCCGCCCAGTCCTTGCCAGCAAAACCATTATTTATATTCCCTCACAATGCCCACCTACTGGCTGTTCAGGTAGCGTTCTCGGTCGGTGACGATGTCATGAAGGTTGTTATAGGCCCAGTCTATCAATTGCCGCATGACCGGCATAAAGCTCTTGCCCCGTTCCGTAAGGGCATATTCAACCCGTGGAGGCATCTCGGCATACACCGCACGGCACACCAAGCCGTCCGCCTCCAGCCCTCTCAGGGTTGAGGTGAGCATCTTCTGCGAAATGTCAGGGTTGGCCTTCTCAATGTCCTTAAAACGCATCGGCCCCTGATTTCCATTCAGTGTATACAATACTGCCAGCGCCCACTTACCGCTGATACGGGCCAGTACATTTCGGATGGGACATTCGGGAAACACCGGGTCTACAATAAAGTCTTTAGTCATAAGTTGTAGGACGTATTCTTATCCATTATTGCGTGAGTTCGGGATAACTTTGTTATTAACTATACCTGAAAAAGAGATGGCAATCACAAGGGGATGCAGCATCTTTATAACTGTAAATAAGACAATAATCAAGACGCTTGCCCCATGACTTCCGTCGACAAAATTACAGAAATTTTCTGGTCTGTGGACAAAATCTTCAAAAAACCTGACGCGAGGCCGGAGGAAAACCTCCTCGCGGCCTCCCGAAGGTGACACGGCGCCTTCGGGAAACAGGCCATAGCAAGATCCTGCTTGAACCTTCTCGTTGGCACCGTTCCGCCAAGGCCTAAGAAAAGTGTTTCTTCAAAAAAGAGTACAATTCCCAAAGCACATCTATGACGCCCGCCACAAGAAACGCCCGGAAGAGGCTCTTCTCGCCTTTACTGAATTGGCGGTCAAAGTCCATCTGCCAAATGAGGCCGAGGGCGACCATATTGCCGTTGTTGCCCGTCCGATGTGCATGTTTGCTGTAGACACCCTCGCCGCTCAAGGCATAGCCATGCCTGTCGATGGTGGCAGCGCAGGTGCCATTGGTATATGGCCTGGCAAGCCCAGCATGCCGAGCAACACCAGCCTTCGTCCTGCCGCCTGCACTTCTTCCTGTTCGGACATCACTGCCAAGCGGTCCACGCTCCCGGCCCTCTATTTTTATTGCAGAATAATTCTTCTGGCCGCTATGCCATCTGCCAATTGAATCCGCAGGAAGTAGAGACCTCGCGCCAGCCGGCTGACATCGATTTCGGTTGTGCCACCGGCTGTTTCTCGGTTCAGAACCACTTTGCCTTGAATGTCCATGAGCGTGATGGAGCCACTACCCTCCACTCCGCTGACGGTCAGCATGCGTGCAGCAGGGTTGGGGAACACACTGACCCTCTCCGCCGCCACGTCGTCCACGCCGTTGCAGACCTCATGATATTTGTCGGCAAACCGACCCCAGTAGCTGTCGGCCAACCAAGCGTCAAGACTGCCGCAGGGGATGAGGATACTGTCGACTTGAACCGTGAAAAGGCACCCGTAGTCTGCGGGATATTCCGGCATGGCGGTCATGGTGGCAGAGACCGGCGGCACGGTGTTCTCGAAGCGCAGCGTGTTCAGGCGATGCGTGGCGAACACTTCGGGTTCGACAGTGTCGACGGGAGCAGTAAAAACCACGCTTTTCAAACGTCCCTTATAGTATCCACTGAAAGCACCCATACGGACCGAACGCAATGTGGCCGGCAGCCGCAGCTCTGTGAGTGCACATCCGCCAAAGGCAAACGAATCAATGACAGCCACCGCGTCGCCCCAAGCAATCTGCGACAGTTTTTCACAGAAATAGAATGCATCCTGAGGAACCACACGCAACCCATTCGGAATCACAATCGAGGTCAAATTTGAGCATTCCTCTAACACCCCTTCACCCAACGAGTCGAGAGATTCCGGCATGCCGACATGTGCCAGCGACTTGCAACTATAGAATGCATATTCATCAATCATTGTCATCCGAGAGGGGAGGTCAATGCTCACCAGCGAGCTGTTGGCGAAGGCATTATCGCAGACTTCGGTCACGCCGTCGGGTACCACGACACACTTGACATCACGGTTGAAGTTGAAGCCGTCCAGCACCCGCAGGGTGGCAGGAAGAATAACCGTGTCGGCACTCATGTGGCACGACACAAGGGTGTCGCCAGCGGCGGAATAAATCGCCATGCCATCCTGATAATAGTGGCTATTGCCCTCCGCAAGGGTGAGACTGGTGAGAGCCGTGCAGCTTCCGAAAAGATTGTGGCCGATAATTGACACCGTGGCAGGTATGACCATATTGTTCAGACTGTTGGCATACGCAAAGGCCCCATCACCAATGCTGAGCAAACCGTCAGGCAGCGTCATGCCCGTGATTGATTGACAATAGGTGAAAGCTTTGGGCGCTATATGCCTCGTGTTCTGCGGCAGGGCGATGTCGCCACTTTTTCTTATCGGGCACTCGACTATCGTTGAGGTGTCTTGGGTGAACAGCATGCCTCCAATGGACCTAAAATACGGGTTGGCCGTGTCCACATTGATGGCACTCAGGTTAGTGGCCGCAAAAGCCAGATCCGCGATGTCCCTCACCGAGGCGGGGATGGTGATGGACGACAGGCCTGAGGAGAACAGGAAACAGCCGTATTTGATTTGCGTGACGGAGGAGGGAATGGTGATGTTGGAGAGCGAAGCCCTGTAAAAAGCCTCCTTGCCCAAGACTGTGACATCGTATGTGATGCCGTCATGGGTTACAGTGGGCGGGATGGTGATGTTGCCATGGTAATAATCACACGATACCAAAGGCACCACCTCAACGGTACGCTCCGTGGCTGACAGGACATTGTAGGCGATACCGCCCACTTCGAAATACTGTGCCTTAGCTGAAAAGGTAAGAGTCAGCATTGCGACGGCAAAGAAAAAGACTTTTTTATTCATATTGCTCATTTTTAAAGTTTCAAACAGAGGGACTGGAGTTCTAACTCCAATCCCTATAAACGCCTATTACAACATGGGGTCAAATCGTATACAAACGGCACTGTCAGCATTGAATGTTGTCAACGTTGTTGGGTATCTCCCAGCTGGGATAACATCGATTCCAGTTGCATCGCTGAGATTTTGAGAATTCACCTCAAAATCCGAATGATGAGTAAGTGCCATAAGAAACTGCATCAAGGTTTGTTCCTCAGCCTTGCTGTAAATTGCGGCCGAATACAGTACACCGTCAACGGCGTACTGCACAGTGTATCCTGTACTCACCTCAGGAACAACAGTTTCGGACACAAAATCAATCACATTTTCTTTTTGGCAGCCGACTGCCATCATTGCAAGCGCTGCAAAAAGAACTACTGACATAAGGTTTTTCTTCATATCGATTGAATTTAAATAGTTATTTCTTCATATTTCTTGTTTATAAAAGCATTGTATTGTTGGTCGTCAATATCTTGAATAATACACATTGTTTCATTTAAATGAGTGAAAACTACCAAAGTTTTGTTATATGTTTTTTCTTGCTTGGTTACAACAGTATCAATAATAACACGTTGGCTAAATGAATTTTCTATAGTCAAGTCTGCTGTGTATTCTTTTGGATACTTTGAGAAAAGCACAATGCCGAAATCTTTGCACAGGCTATCCCATGCTTCACTATCCTTCGCCTTAATCAATATAACATCAACAAAAACCGTATCATTAACTTTGTAATCCTCAATATATGAAACTTCAAGGCCCTCCACATTATCATAGCGGGCGTAAAGGTCACTGACCTTTTTGGAGGGGAAGAGATACTTCCACTGAAGGGCAACGCAGAAGATGACCGCCTCGACGAGGACAAGGATGGCCACGGTCAGCCAGAAGCTCTTTTTATTGAACGGGTGTTTCATAGCTGCTCAATGATTTTGCCCACGGTATCGCAAATCTCGGTGTCGGTTTGGTCGGTGGTGGTTACGACGTAACCATAGTCGCGCGTGGCGGCAAAGGCCTTGTCGGAGTTCAAGGCGATAAGCAGAAAGAGACAGGCCGCGATGGAGTAGGACGGGATACGGAGGGAGAAGAACTCCATCCGGCGGTAGTCTTTGTCGGAAACAGGATTGTAGCTGCCAGCGAGAACGAGCCCCAGCCACCAGCCACGGCGGCGTGTGAGACGGCTCAGGCGGTCGGCATAGCGGCACATAAGGTAGGGACGATGGCGAAGGCGGAGCGTCTGCCGCATAAGCCAAAGGCTACAGGCGGCACGCAAGGCCACCCAGACATCGACTACGGCAAGGATGACAACGGCGACACTGAGGGGGGCAAGCCTCACCGGAGCGGTATGCCACAGGATGCTTGCCAACAAGGCGAGGACTAAGAGGCAAAAGACGAGCAGATAGCGGTCGGCCTGACGGCGGAGCTGAAACTGCGGGAGGCAGCCGCTTTCGACCACCGAATGGACTTGCCGCGGGGCTAACGGAGGTATTCGCGAGGCCACCTCATCCATCAGCCCCCGGGCAGAGCGCAGCCTTTGGATATAGGCGTCGGCTGTGGGACGGGAGGCGCCGCTCTCCTCTTGCTGGATACTGCCCAGTGTTTTATTTTCTTCTTTCATTGTCAATTATTTCTATTTACACTCTTCCCTGCAAACAATATACTGGTGATGAGGAAACGTTGAGCAACAAGAGCGCAACGGAAGCTTGCTTTCATATCCGAACCAAAGTAAAGTCATTGCAGACAAGAGGACAGTCGGTTAATAACTATTTATGGACTAACATTTTCAATTTGTTCAATAATCGTGACATTCGTTTGCGGGCGTTGCTTTCGGTGATACCCTCGGCGCGTGCGATGGTGCTGTAGGAGTCTTCGTTGAGGCAGTGGTCCAGCATGTTGCGCTCGCTGTGGCTGAGTTGTGCGGCGAGGTCATCGAGCAGGTACCAGTCGTCGTGGGATTGGCTGTCGGCGAGGTGCTCCAGGCTGTAGAGGTCGCAGACGGACTGGAACTCTTGGTGCTTGGGGTTGCGCAGATAGTCTACGATGGCGTGGTAGGAGATTTGGTATATCCATGTTGACTCGGCGCTGTCGCCACGGAAACGGTCGAGACCGTAACGGCTGAACTCCGCCCATATCGCCATGGCGCACTCCTGTCGCAGTTCATCGAAATAGAATGCGTTGCCCTCACAGTACCTGAGACAGATTCTGTTTATAGTCTGGTTGTTGCGTTTCAGCAGGTCGCCAAATTCTATTTCTTGTTGCTGCGTGGGCATCGGGGGGGGTCAATCTTTTTTCTTTTTCATGTTTTCATAACGTTTTAATTACTATTTCAGTGTGCTGTTTCATCCATATTACGCGCGATTGTAGGATTCGTTGTGTTCGTTTGCTGTATTAGACGTAATGACAATTGGATTGTGTGACACGGGGGGAAGTTTTTTATGGAATGCAGCACACTTTCAGGCTTCGGGGTGGACTCGGCCAGTCCGCTTTCTCTTTTCTATGACCTACCCCCTGTCCCGCTCAAAAGGGGAGCTTTACCCCATGCCCCGCTCGGGGAGTGGCGTTGACATCCCTTCAGACAGAAAAAGGGGACGACAATATCCCCGAAAGTTTGGCAGGCTGCTTCTTGCAGCCCGCCTTCCTCTCTTTGACATTGTCATCCCCTCCCGCCCGGTGAGTCCCCTCGCCGGGCGAAATGAGGTCTAATGATTGGTATTCCCTACCACTCTAAGGGGTCAGGCAGGATGTTGCCGTCGGTCATAGGGCTGTCGGCCTCGCCAAAGGCATTGGCCTTATACTGGATGCAGAGCATCGTCAGGTTCTTGTCGCCCGTGTTCTTAAGTGCGCGGCGGCCTTCGGGTCCGACCCGCACCACAGTACCCTCGCCGACCGGGAATTGCTCGCCGTCCACCTGATAGGTCCCCTCCCCTTTCAGGATGAAATACAGCTCCTCATGCGTCTTGTGGGTGTGGAGGAAACCGCTGTCTTGTCCCGGCACAAGCGTCTGGAACGAAAGCTCGCTGCCCGTCGCACCCAGAGCCTGCCCTACAAACACCTTGCCCTTTATGACATTAGGCCCCATCGGAAGCTCGTGTTCAATAATCTGATCCAGATTCCCTACATTTACTGCGGTATAATTCTTGCCGCTTTTGATAGTCTCGATTGTTCTCATTGTGTTTGATTTTTTAATTTCGATGCAAAAATACACATTATTTTTCATTCCACCAGCTGCACACAACCCCGTGCGCTACTTACTACAAGGTAAGTAACGGTAAAAATGGTTGTTTCAAGCCCCACGGCATTTAACAATACTTAACCTTTCATCGCTCGTCCCACACCCTGAAAAGGCGTTCTCTCAACACCACGGCACAACCCTTTTCGCACCCTTCCCGCAACCCATTTTTTCATCATGTGGATTTTTCTTCGTATCTTTGCAGCCGGTTTGGTCGCCATAGGGGCGTGAAAAGGGAATGCCGTGCAAGTCGGCAACAGTCCCGCTGCTGTGAGTCCTTTCATGCTGTGTTCCACCTGCTAAGCCACTGTGTTGCCTCTTTGCATCATGGGAAGGCCCGAACTCAGCCAGACAAGTCAGAAGACCTGCCAAGCCGCCTTTTAAACGGCCTCGAGGATAGGCACGCAAATGCAGATGAAAAGACAGACATATCTAATAACCCTACTGACCCTTCTGTGCGCCATCGCCCAGTCCCTTTCCGCACAGGACACCGCCCGGCGCGCCGTCACCCTGCCCGCCGTAAGCATCATCCAGACCAACACCCGTCCTGAAACCATCAAGGCACAGACTCCCACACAAGTTGCCTCGTCCGAGAAGATGGAGCAGCTCGGCGATGCCCAGCTCAGCGACGTCCTCCGGCGCATGGTTGGCGTCACCCTCAAAGACTACGGCGGTCTGGGCGGCATCAAAACTGTCTCTGCCCGAGGCCTCGGCAGCCAGTTCAGCACCCTTACCATCGACGGTGTTGCCGTCACCGACTGCCAGAACGGACAGGTAGACCTCGGCCGCTACATGTTGGGCAACAGCAGCTACATCTCCCTCTCCAACGGGCAGATGGACAATTCCCTCAACGCGGCCCGGGCCTACTCGGCGGGCAGCGTCATCAACATGGAAACCCACGAACCCGAATTCGGCTCCCGCCCCTTCAACCTGCGGGTTGGCCTCGAAGGCGGCTCCTTCGGGCTTCTCTCCCCATCCCTGTCCTACGAGCACCGGCTCGGCCGCCGCCTATCCCTCTCCTTTTGGGGCAACTACCTGCGCTCCGACGGCAACTACCCCTTCACCTTATATTATACACCCAGCCGCACCGACAGCTGCTCGCGCGAGACGCGTGAGAACTCCCAAATCCGTATCGGCACCGCCGATGCCAACCTCTTCTACCGTTTCGACAGCCGCAACCGGCTCCACATCAAAGCCCACTTCATGAATGGCTTCCACGCCCTCCCCGGCCCCGTCATCTACTACTCTGTCCGAGGCTCCGAGCATAGCGAGGAACAACTCTTCTTCTCTCAGGCCCGCTTCCGCCACAGCGGCCGCCGCCTCGACTTCCAGCTCCTGGCCAAATACCAGCACAGCCAAGACACCTATGTCGACACCGCCGTCCACGTCATCGGCACCCTCCGCAACCTCTACCGCCAACGCGAAGCCTACCTCTCCCAAACCTTCCGCTACCACACTGGCGACCGCTTCCGCGACTATTTCAGCCTCAGCCTCTCCGCCGACGAGGCCGCCAACCGCCTCCTCAGCAACCTCAGCAAACACAACGACGTGCTCCGCTACTCCGTCCTTGGGGTACTCTCGGCCGAGTACATCGCCCACCTCATCCCCGCGCTCGACGGTCTCCGCGCCAGTGCCAACATCCTCGGCACATGGATCCAAGACTCCGAACCCGGTCTCACCCCCGTCTCCTACGCTCGCCTCTCCCCCTACACCGGCCTCAACTGGACCCTCCAGCGGTTCACCCTCCGCTACTTCTTCAAGGAAAACTACCGCGTCCCCAACTTCAACGAACTCTACTATTACACCGTAGGCCACCCCCTCCGCCCCGAGAAAGCACTCCAGCACAACATCGGCCTCACCTATCGCAGCGCCCCCATCCCCATCAACGAAGCCGTAACCGCCTACACCTCCACTGCCGACCTCTACTACAACCGTGTCACCGACAAGATTGTCGCCATCCCCATGCAGAACATGTTCCTCTGGTCCATGATCAACATGGGCGAAGTCGAAATCCTCGGCCTCGACCTTACCGCCAACGCCACCCTGCAAACCTACTCCTCACCCCGCATACGCCTCGACTTCAGCTTAGGCTATTCCTACCAGTATGCCGTCGACCGCACCGACCCCGCCTCCAAAACCTACGGCCACCAAATTCCCTACACCCCCCGCCACAGCGGCAACGCCACCCTCACCGCCGCCACCCCCTGGTGCGATGTCGGACTCTCACTCATGATTGTCGGCACACGCTATGCCAAGCAGCAAAACACCCCCGCCTCCCGAGTGCCGGGCTATGCCGACCAAGGCGTCACCCTCAGCCGTTCCTTCGACATTGGCCATACCGAACTCCGGGCCAAAATCCAAGTCCTCAACCTCTTCAACGCCCAGTACGAAGTTGTGAAAAACTACCCCATGATGGGGCGCAACTTCCGGCTTGGCCTCACCTGGACAATCTGACCTCACCCTGAAAAACAACAAACAGCATTAATAACAACAAATCATGAAGCATCACATCATTCCCCTTCTGCTACTCTCGGCCCTCCTCCTTGGCGGATGCCGCAAAGACCCCCAGCCCGTCGCCCCCGACACCCCTGACACCTCCTGTGCCTATCTCCTCAGCGAAGGCTCCTGGGGCGGCAACGATGCCAGCATCAGCCTCATCAACCTCGCCAACGGCGACATCACACTCGACTGGTTCGATGCCGCCAACGGCCGTGGCATAGGCGACCTGGCCCAAGACCTCGTCCACTATGGCAACCGTCTCTACGCCACCGTATTCACCTCCAACACCATCGAAGTCATCGACCCCGCCACCGGGCGCAGCCTCAAACAAATCGACATGGGCTCCCGCGGACCCCGCTACATCGAACCCCTGGGCGGCAAAATCTACGTCACCTGCTACGACAAGACCGTCGTCCGCATCGACACCCTCACCCTCGCCATCGAAGCCGCCTGCCCCCTCAGCGGCATGCAGCCCGAACAGCTCTGCGCCATTGGCGACAACCTCTACATCTGCAACAGCTGGCAATACGACGCCAACGGCAACTCCGTCTACGACAGCACCCTGTCCATTGTCGACACCCGCTCCTTCACCGAGACCGCCCTCATCACCGTCGGCCACAACCCCGGCCGCATCAAAGCCCTCGACAGCCACCGGCTCCTCGTGGCCTGCTCCGGCGACTATGGCAGCCACCCCGCACAAACGCTGATCATCGACCTCAACGACCACTCGCAGCGTCCGCTCCCCGTCACCGCCACCAATTTCGCCATCCACAACAACACCATCTACCTCTACTCCACCGCCTACGATGCCCAATACCACCCCACCGCCCGTTTCTATAAAGTCGACCCCGACACACTCCAGGCCGAACCCATCCTGCAGTCCCACCAAACCTCACTCCCCTACGCCTACGCCATCAACATCGACCCCGCCACCGGCAACATCTTCGTCTGCAACAGCCCATACACCGCCAATGCCGACCTCTACATCTTCTCGCCCGACGGCTCGCTGCTCCACAAAGCGGAAGGCGGAATCCTCTCCTCAAAAATCGTCTTCTGACAAACTTTTTTTGTATATAAAAAAAAAGTTGTATCTTTGCATGTTCAAACAATGCCCCAAAACATCGTTTGAACATGCAAAGTTTATTCATTCTGAAACAATAAATTATTATAAATGAAAAGAATATTCCTCGCCCTCGCCTTGGCAGCCTTCGCCTTCACAGCCAACGCACAATTCATCATTAGTGCCAACTTCGGCGGCAGCAAATTCTCCGGCGACACCTCCATCCACACACAGGTATCCGTCGCCACCAGTTCCGAAAACGACACTGTCATCTTCCCCCCCACCACCTCCAACCTCACCGCCGGCCTCAAACTGGGCTACAAATTCGGCAAAGCCCAGGTAGGTGTTGCCGGGTCCTACTCCATGTACAACCTCGAGAACCAACCTCTCGACCCGACAATCATCCCCATGGTCAGCACCCAGTTCCCCGACCGGTGGAGATCGCACGGCACCATGAGCTCTAAATACGCCTCCTTCACCGTCGCACCCTACTTCCGCTACGACATCCTTACCGCCGGCGACATCTCGCTCTTCGTCGAACTCAACCTCTTCTACACCTCCACCCTCAACCCCACCGTCCTCCAGGCGCATGTCGACAACTACGTCATCGCCAACCCCGGCATCGGCTTTCCCTTCGACACTACCAACGTCGTCATACCCCGCACCTCCGTCCAGCTCGGTGCCCGCGTCATTCCCGGCATCACATGGCAACTCTCCAAAAACTGCGGAATTGAACTCTACATGGACTTCCTCTCGCTGGCCTACACCCGCACCACCACCAAACGCGTAGACCTCAACTACCAGTTCAACATCAGCGGCATGGGTGAATTTGAGGGCGCCACCTTCACCACCACCACCACCACTACCACCTCCACCGACATCAGAGGTGGCCTCACTGGCACCCCGCTCCTCACCGAGGAAGGTATCAACAACTGGGTCCGCGCTGGTTTTTATTTCACCTTCTAAGCCTTTCTGAATCATGAAAAAAATACTTCTCACCCTTGCCCTGCTCCTCACCGTCCAGCTGGTCCAAGCCCAGTTTGTGGTCAGTGCGCAGCTGGGCGGAGCCTTCAACCAAGGCAACTCATCATTCGAGACGCGCTACGACGGCCCCAGCCCCATCACCGGCTTGGACACCACCATCATCGACACCGGCAGCTTCAAACCCAACAAGCCCCTCTCGCTCTCCATCGGGGCCAAAGTCGGCTACCAGATGGGCAAACTCCAGTTCGGCATCGCCGGCATGTTCGGCTACTCCCGCACCACCGGCAACCTCACCGTCGAGGAATTCCGGCTGCGGCATCCCAATTTCGAAGCCCAGCGCATCATACCTCCCTACGACAGCCTTGTCGGCAACTTCTCGCAATACCGCACACAATACTCCATCACCCCCTACCTGCGCTACGAACTCATCCAGCTGGGCGACATCGCCTTCTTTGCCGAAGTCGACGCCTACTTCAGCAAAGTCAACCACTCCCACCGGCACGAGTTTCTCGACTGGTACCGTCGCGAAATGCACTACACCGTCGACACCTCCTACAGCATTCCCGAATCCTCCACATCCATCGGAATCAAAGTCCTCCCCGGCCTCAGCTGGCAGCTGTCGCCCAAATGCTACATCGACCTCTACCTTGACATTCTGGCCTTCGGTTTCGACCGCACCATACTCAACCGAACCACCGTCATCGAAGAGTACGACTACACCACCACCCCCCGGGTCCTTTCGCGCGTCACCACCATCGACCTCACCGCCCGCACCGACCAGATAGGTTTCGGCATCAACGGCTCGCCCCTCACCACGGGCCGCAACTGGGTGCGCGTAGGCTTCAACTACACCTTCTAACCCTCCCCGACCCATCAAACAGAACCTCCTTCTGACCGCCTGTCTGCTGCTGCTCCCCCTCGGAGCCGCTGCCCAGCAGCCCGTCATGGAGCGGCTTGCGGCATGGATGCCCGACAGCGTCCAGGTGCGTGGCAGTGCGCAAGGCCTTGCCCTCCACAACGGCCACGCCGTCATGCTCCGCCACGGAGGCCAATGCCTCATCCTCGACCTCCGGCGGCGCAGTCTCATCGCCTCCCTCCAGCTCGACAGCAACCGCACCCACTGCAACAACGCCTCCTTTGCGCGGCTCAGCCCCTACGGCAGCCCCTACCCCCTGCTCTACGTATCCAGCTGCTTTGGCGACAAAGCCTGTCTCGTCACCCGTCTCGCCCCCACTGGCTCTGCCCTCGTCCAGCGCATCATCTACAGCAGCCCGGCCTACCCCGTGGCGCAGGACTGGTGTCTCGACCCCGACAGCAACTTCCTCTACGCCTTTGGCGGCCGCAAGGGCGGACCCATGTCGCTGAAAAAATTCCGACTCCCCAGCCCGCTCCACCCCCAAGTCATACTCACCGACAGCGACGTGCTGCAAACCATCCCCGTCAACTGCGTCAAAGTGGCACAAGGCAGCAAAATCAAAAACGGCTACGCCTACCTGCCCGACGGCGACAGCCCCGGCAACTACTGGCTGCACATCATCCACCTTGCCTCTGGCCGCGAAGTGGCCACCCTCGACCTCAACCCCATAGGCCTCGAACCCGAAGGTGTCGACATCCAAGGCCCCTGGATCTACATCAGTTTCAACACCCCCGACCCGGCCGACAACTGCATCTACCGTTTCCGCACCCCCCTGTAGCGGCCAGCCTTACAGCCACTCCATACATACAGCCGCAGGCCGGCGACACATCGGCACCCCCAACGGGCATCCCGCGCATCGCCAGCCTGAGCCGTGCGGCACCCCGCAGTCTGGGTGCTCGCAATCCTTAGTATGTCACATTGTTCCCTCCCGCCCGCCCTGCGTTTCAAAACAACAGCGACTGCGCGGCGGCCGAAGTGCCATAGCCTGCCAGCAACAGCCCGATGAGGTAAGCCAGCGTCTTCAGCACCACCACCCACCAAGGGGTGGCCTCCTTCGAGGCGGCCGACAAGCCGTCTAATATAGCCTTTGCCTCATCCTCGCTCACCTGTTGCGACCGCAACACCCGCCTGGCTTCATCCACAGCAATCTTGATGTTCGTTTTCATAATAACCTCCTTTTTTTAAACAGGGGGGCTGACGCCCCCCATCGTGAAACAAATCGTGAACCTACGGGCGCACGGTATCGCTGGTCAAATCGTCGACATTAGGGGTGAGAAAATCGTCCCTCGTCACACCGCCATAACTCAGCACTGCGGCCTCGACAGCCTCGTCGCCCTGGTAGAGACTCAGCAGCGTGTTGTTCACCACAAAGAACTGCGTGCTCACCTGCGTGCCTCCCTGCGTCAGACGGCTGTGCACCACAGCCACACCACCGTTCAGCGCGCCGCCTACGGCCAATTTGCCCTCGTCGACACTGAAGAAGTTGGCCTCCACCACATCGCCCAGCATCGAACTCTCGTCGTTCACGTCGAGAGTCAGCTCCTTGGCGTCGATAGTCACGCGGGGCACACCGGTGCCGGAATCCTGCTGCTGATGGGCTATGAACACCGACAGCTGGTCGCCATTGGCCCACTCGGGATTGTTGTCGATGATGGCTTGGCTGAAGGTCTTCACCGTGGTGCTGGACCCGATGGTGATGCCGCCCATGTTGATGTCGGTGACGGGCACATTGCCGCTTCCGAACTGCACCCCCACCGAGGGCAGCGAGCCTCGGGTCACCTGGTAGCCAGCCACCACACAGCCCCCTTGGCGGGCCTCACCGGCAGTCAGCGCCACCGAGTTCCCTCCCAGATTGGCACTCATAAACTCGTTGTAGTCGCTGCGGCCGCGCTCCTTGTTCTCGAAGCTGGGGTGCAGCGTGCCGGAAAAGGCGCGGTAGAGGTTCACCAGGTTGGCCCAGACCACCCGGCGGCGCATCTGGCGGCGGGTGCGTGTGGGCACCGCCTTGCGCTCCACCTTCTCTCTCACCACTGTCTTGCCGCCCACACGGGCAAAAGTCAGCTGTCCGATACTCCCTCTCAAGCGGGAGATGATTCCTGAAAAAATAGCCATAACTGTTCGTTGTCCGGAATCCGCCCGGTCCTTAGTCGGGTTGTTTTGTGGACTCCGCATCCTCCAGAGGATTTCCGCCGCCGCCCAGCTTCGCGCGCCAGCCGTGGGCTGCCGTCCTCCCCTTGAAGACGATGCAAAAGTACACTATCCCTTTTTCATCCCGCCGCCGTTTGGAGTCTGCGTGCATCAAGCTTCCGCTACTGTCGCAAACGGTCACTCTCCACCCGCAACCTACGGCTGCCACGCGGCCGCCGGGCCTGCAAAAAGCAGGTCGGCGGCCACATCCAGACGGATATTGGGGGCGCGGCCGCCACCGGCACTCTATTCAGCGGCGGCGCCAGCGCATACCTCTATTACCACCTACGGTGGTAATTATAGGGCACGGCGGCGGCGCCCCGCGCCGGCCCTCAGCCGCAAGCCTCCTCCCCGTTCGCCGCTCCTTCGTCGCTAAATTAGCGATGAAGGAGCGGGGAACGGAGGGGAGCGCCACGGTGAAAACTAAAACCAGCCGAGTGGGGAAAACCTGCTGCGGAAGGTGCAGGGGATTACTGGAATGCCTCCAGCCCCCAGCTGTAGTGCATGGGGTGGAAATGGGACACTTTGATGGCCTGGAGCAGCTGGAAAGGGCCGCGCAGCATTTCCTGTCCCAGGCGGGGGTCGACGGGGAACATGGCGTGGTCGATGGCGGGGAAGTCGAGCCGGATGTCGCGCAGGATGGAGAGGAAGAGTTTCTCCATCTGGTCGGAGGTCACCTTCACCCGGTCGATGTCGGAGGGGTCTGCGGCGGGCGGGAAACGCCAGTTGTTGCAGTCGCCGGCATGGAAGAGGGTGGTGCCGTCGCGCAGGGTGGTGACGGTGCTCACACCCACATCGGTGGACCGATAGGCTTTGAGGCTGAAATGGGGGGTGGCCACACTCTCGGCGGGCCGCAGGACTGCCAGGGGGAGCGACTTGTCGATGCGGCGGCGGCGCACGGTGTCGTAGGAGGGCAGCAGGTGCCAGTCCGCGCGGGCGGCGCACCAGCCAACGATGTCGGGGTTGAAGTGGTCCTGATGGAAATGGGACACGATGAAGTAGACCGCGCGGCCGCCGGCGCCGTCGAGCAGGGAGCGGAGCAGCCCCTGGGGGTCTTGCCAGTAGTCGAAAACGAGCAGACAGTCCTCTTCCTCGGCCACGAAACAACTGTGGTGGATGTAGTGCAGCTGCATGGCTGAAAGGGGATTTCAGGATTTGGGCACAAAGTCCACCATCACCGACTTCTCGTCGAAGTGGATGTCCTTGAGGGTGATGTGGTCGAAGAGGGTGGAAAGCTGAGGGCTCTTGCCGAGGGCGAGGAGCAGGCGGTTGCCGTCGAGGATTTCGAGCATATCGGCCGAGGGCTGCTTTTTCAGCTGTCCGAGGGCGGTGCGCACCATGAACTCAATGCCCGCTCCGCCGCCGTAGGAGAGGAAGATGTCGCTGCCGTTGATGCGCTCTACATTGACATCGAGCCCCACGGACCCCATCAGGGGCACTTTGTAGGAAATGCGGACGGTGTGTGGGCCTCCGTAGGAGAGGGGGAGTTCCTTGCCGGTTTTGTCGAGAACGAACTGGCCGACTTCGCTGTAGGTGAGATTGAACTGCATGAGAAACTGTGTGTTTGGTGTTTTTTTAGTTCGGATAACGCTTATTTGGAAAAAAAATTGTATTTTTGCACATCCAAACGAAACAAACACCGATTATGAAAGTAAGAGAATTAGTAGAAAAATTGAACCTGAAGGTGCTGTCGGGTGCCGACGGCCTGGACCGCGAAATAGAGGGCTGCTATGTGTCCGACCTGCTCAGCGACGTGATGGGCAACGCCGAGATGGGCAACGTGTGGGTCACGCTGCAGGTGCACAAGAATGTGATGGCCATTGCCTCGCTGAAGGAGCTGGCCTGCGTGATTCTGGTCAAGGGACAGACGGCCTCGGACGACACCCTGGAGCAGAGCAACGAGGAGGGCATCCCCTTCCTGAGCACCACCATGGAGACCTTCGAGACGGCTGGCAAAATCTACGAGCTGCTGAAAAACTGACCTGCCGCGGCCTCCCGCCGCAGAAAGGACTGCCATGACCCCTTTTAAGGCCGACCTGCACATCCATACCGTCCTCTCGCCGTGCGGCGACTTGGAGATGAGCCCCAGCGCCATTGTCCAGCGCGCCCTGGCACGGGGGCTGGACATGATTGCCATCAGCGACCACAACACCACCCGCCAGGTGAAAGTGACCCAGAAGATAGGGCGCGACAACGGTCTCTTTGTGCTGGGCGGCGTGGAGGTCACCTCGCAGGAGGAGGCGCACTGCCTCTCCTATTTCGAGACGGACGAGCAGCTGGACGAGTTTCAGGAGTTTCTGGATGCCCACCTCCCGCCCATCCCCAACGACGAGGACCGCTTCGGCTACCAGCTCATCGTCGACGAGAACGATGAGATTGTGGGCGAGGAGGAGTACCACCTGCTCAACGCCATCGATGTGGACATCGACGGCATCTATGAGGAGGTGCACCGCATTGGCGGACTCTTCGTGCCGGCCCATGTCAACAAGGGCACCACATCGCTCACCAGCCAGCTGGGTTTCGTGCCGCCCGACCTGAAAGCCGACGGACTGGAAATCAACCGCTTCACCACCCGGGAGGAGATGCTGAAGAAGTTCGCCTACCTGAAACGGTTCAACTTTATCACCGACAGCGACGCCCACTTTATCGACAATGTGGGCGATGTGTATAACGTCATCTATATGGAGCACCGCACTTTCGACGAGTTCCGCAAGGCCCTGAGGGGCGAGGAGGGCCGCTACATAGATACCCTGGCCTTCCGCTCCGCCCCGCTCAAGAAGATTGTCTGAGCTGCCGGAAAGGGCAAAGGGCTGCACTGCGAAAAAAAGAGAATGTCACGCCGCTATTTGCCAAGGCGACAAGCGCGTTCAAGGCAAAGGTTGAGCGGCCGCCTGATGCGACAAGGGGTTAATGGACCAGTCATTAACCCCTTGTCGCAATGGTGTGCATCCACCGCTACAGTCATTTCACCACCAGCCGGCGGGTGGCGGTGGATTGCGGGGTGCGGAGGGTGACAAAGTAGATGCCGGCGGGCAGCGCGGCAATGTCGACGACGGGGTGGCTGTCGGCAAGGGTGCGCCGCATGACGATGCGCCCGGAGCAGTCGCTCACCTCCGCGTCGGCCCCACCGGTGGGCAGCCCGGCGATGGAGAACTGGCGCGTGGCAGGGTTGGGATAGAGGGTGACGCCGTCGGTCGGGGAGGCTTCAGCCACCGACTCGGGACTGCACCACTCGGCAAACGCCACGTTGCTTCCGTGCGGAATGGCCTGCTCGAAGATTTCGGCAAAACCGCAGGGGGTATAGACGGTGTCGGTGTTGGACAGGGTGTTGGAGCCGTAGACAACGGGGACGGTGGTGTCGGTGAATTGCAGAATGCGGCACTGAAATGCATTCTGGCCGATGGTGTCTATCGGACCGCGGAAAACAATGCGCGTGAAGCCGTTGTTGGTCAGGAAAGCGTCCATGCCCATGCGCCTGAGCGAGGCGGGCATCTCTTTCTTTCCGGCCGAGAGCTTGGTGTAGAAGAAGGCATACTCACCTATGGATTCTACCTGGTCGCCCCATTTGAGGGAGAAGAGGGCGCTGTAATAGAAAGCGTATGGGGGGATTTCGCGCAGGGAGTTGAGGCTGTCGACGGTGGCGACGGCACTCTCCTGGAAAGCACCCCGGCCAAGGGTGGTGAGGTTGGGGAGGGACACGCGCCGGGTGCCGGTGTTTATCCAGAAAGCATGATTGTCGATGGTGTGGATGGTCGGGGGGAGAACGACGTTGGCGCTGCTGCCACAGAAAGTCTGAATGCCAATGGTGGTGGCGCCGTCGGGCACAACGACACGGTCAACCCTGTCATTATAGTAAAAAAGATAGTCACCGAGGACTTTGACTCCTTGGGGCACTATAAAGTCGCCCTCGGCACCCAGAACCATCAGCAAGGTGTCGCCATCGAAGCTCAGCAGCATATTGTCCTCAACCTTGTAGTTCCGGTTGGCGGGGTCGACAGTGAGGTCGAAGCTGGCCGGAGGGTTTTCTAATAAAGAGCCCCCGATGCGGCATACCGAGGCCGGGATATGCAGCCCTTGCAGCCGAGTGCCAAAGATGCAATTTATCTCCCGCAAACCTTCGGGAAGATAGACAGAGTCGAGATTGTTGCTGCCATAGAAGGATGATTCGACCAGGCGACGGACTTGCGAGGGGACAGTATAGTGCCGAGCGGGGTTCCGCGAGGCGTAGAGGTACAGTACGGAGGTGTCGGCACTGCACAAGGCCACAGAGTCAACAGCCACAAAGTGGGTGTTGGCCGGGTTCACAACTATGCGGTATGTGGCGGCAGAGAAAAACGCATCTTCGTCTATAAACTCCACGTTGGCCGGGATATAGAGTTCGTCGACTGTGATGCCTACGAAAGCTCCCCACTCAATGCGGCGGACCGACTCGGGCAGTCTGACCGGGATGGGGAATTGCGAGAAGGCCTCTTTGCCAACCTCCAGCAGGGTGGAAGGAAGCGAGAGGGAAACCGCCTGACAGGTGCCGGCAAAGGTCTCGTCGCCGATGCGGGTCACGGTGTAGGTCTGGCCATTGATTGTCACGGTGGAAGGCACGACGACATTTCCTTCGTAGGGGATGCAGTCCTGCATGGGGGCAGTTTCCACGGTGCTGTCGGAGATGATGCGGTAAAACAAGTCGTTCACCTTGTAGTAGGTCTCCGACTGGTAGACTGGCCCCGCAGCCGCAACCATTGCGCCGGCAAGCAGCAAAAGGGATAGAAATGTTTTTTTCATGATGTTTGTATTTTTAAATTTAACAATTAATCGGTGCTGCTGGAATTGTGCATACTATCTTTTCATTCCATACAATAGAATCAAGTTATCCTCGTTAAGTATTTTATGGAACGGCTTGTTCTATGCCTTGGATGTTGAATTTCGATGTTGGGCTGTTATATAGAGCTGCATCCCCTACCTGAACATTCACCATCCGCCCATTCATGCCCCATGTCAGCAGCACACCTACCTGGCATGGGGCTTTCTATTTTATCGCTCATCATTTAAAATATTAAGTGGCTCCCCCTGGCACCTTACTCAGGGCTTGCCTGTTTTTCATACATTATCTCAATAGCCAGTCGAGTCAAACGTGAACATAGTCATCTGGTATCATCTATGAATTATTTATAAAAAACACTTATCTGCTGGCTGTACATGTATACAAATTCTTTTCTTCGTCGTATGTTATCGCTACTTTATAGCCCTCGTTTAATTTCTTCTTCGCCCAATTCATAGCTTCCGTACTACTTGATGTTGTAAACGTGACAACCTCTTTTGCTAAAGACTCATGTTGAAGACTATCACCGGTGTAAACCTCAACAATGATTTCATTTTGGGCCATTCGAATCAATTGCAACAAAAATTCATCATATTCATCTTCGTTGCTGAAGATTCTTGAGCCACTAATACCTCCAACAGTGTACCACACTTTTTTTGTTGTATCAATATTGACCGTTTCTGTCATTGCATTTGACGTACACTCTTTTTGGCAACTTATAGTAGCTGCATTCAACAAAACCATCATGGTTATTGGAATAACTATTTTCTTCATAATCAGGTATATTTACTAATATTTTGTATGTGACAATAGATGATTTCATCCACTTGACTCTCAGACTCAATGGTAAAAACCGAAATTGTATGTTTGAAAAAATAAACGACAATAAAATCATTGTTGACAAGAATTGAATCTTGGGGCGATCTATAATTGTTATGTGGAGCATAACCAAATGCGACAGTATGGGTGTCATCTTTAAGATTATGTTTTACAGGAAAACATGATAAATTAAAATCATAATACAGAACAGCCCAAGCGGAGTCTGTGGTGGCCTCAATGAGCGTCACATCAACGGCCACACTGTCGCTAAGGGGGTAGTCTTTGAGAAAGGTGACATCAAGACCGTCCATGCCGACATACTTGCTATACACCTCGCTGACTTCAGAAGGATTGAGGGGGCTCTTAGGGGCACATTGACCCACCATCACCACAATATCCGCCAAAAGCAGGGCTGCCATAAACACCCAAAACCATTGTGTGCCTTTGCGTTTCATCACACCAATTCTAATATGGTTTCAACGGTGTTAACAGCGCCAATGGCTCGGTGGTCGGTAGCGAGAAAAGCGGTGGCATAGACTGGGGTGTTCCTCTCCTCCTGGTAGAATGCCGCAATAAAGAGCGGGATGATGGCAGCCGTTATGACCACATTGCCCAACTGACGGCGGCGGACGCGGCGGACGCGGCGGACGGCGCACCATTGGGGCAGGTCGGCATTGTGACGCGTGGCAAGCGCCTTGGCATGTGAGGTGTGCCGGTTGCGATCAGCTTGGCTGTCTATCAGCTGTTTTATCTCTTGTTCACTCATTTCGTTCATGGTTTTCGGTCTCCTTTCGTTCTGGCTTTCATTTTCTCTATCATGCGTTGTTTTTTCTTCTTGACGGCACTATAGGTTATGCCCCACATGTGGGCTATCTCGGTCAGCTGGTAGCCCTCCAGCAGCAAGTCGAGCAGTTGCCGCTCTTTTGCGTTCAGGTCGACGGCCAGCTCCTCGATCTGTTCGCGCAGACTATTGTCATTGTCCGGCGAGGGGATGGATTCGGCCAGCGCGTCGACCGGCAGCCAGATGGGGCGGTCTTTCCTTTTGCGGTGCGAAAAGACACTCCGGCACTGCCACGCCACCCAGGCCCGCTGCTGAAGGGCAATACTTCCCCGCCGCAGCGTGCCGAGCCGGAACCAGATGGCAAGGTAGCATTCCTGCACCAGCTCGGCACACAGCTCCTCGTCGCCCGACGAGTGGCGCCAGCACAGGATACGTATCATGCGGCGGTTCTGCTCAATCAGGTTGTCGAATAGGGCATATTCCGTATGTGCTATGTCAGACATATTATTTTCTATCACCTAATAACCACCCAAGGGGGCAAAAGGTGACATCGCACCTGCAGATTTATGATTATTTAACACTCCACCGCCCGCGGAGGGCCTCTCGCCAGCCGTCCCGCCCGCGGAGCCGGCAGCGCGACGAGAACAATCATTGCGGCAGAGACACAATAATTTCGCCAACCCCGCGTTAAGGATACATGATTAACGAGCAATATATTCGGTTTGACTGGGCCGCCAAGCGCATGCTGCGCGACAAGGCTAATTTCGACGTACTCGAAGGACTGATGACGGTGCTGATCGGCGAGAAGGTCACCATCGACGAAATCCTTGAGAGCGAGGGCAATCAGGAGTCCGAGTACGACAAGTACAACCGGGTGGACGTGATGGCCCGCAACAGCAAAGGCGAGTACATCATCGTGGAGGTGCAACTCGCGCGCGAGCGGTACTATCTGGAGCGCATCCTCTACGGGGTGTCGAAGGTCATCACCGACAACCTCCACCTCGGCGACCGCTACGAGAAGGTGAAAAAGGTCTACTCCATCAACATCGTCTATTTCCCGATGGGCAAAGGGAAAGACTATCTCTACCACGGGGTGACCACCTTCACGGGTGTGCACACCAACGACACACTCGAAATCACCGACTACGAGGCCGACACCCTCCGCATGCGTACTCCCCAACAGATTTTCCCTGAATACTTCATC
This sequence comes from uncultured Bacteroidales bacterium, assembly GCA_947168665.1. Classification (GTDB taxonomy): domain Bacteria; phylum Bacteroidota; class Bacteroidia; order Bacteroidales; family P3; genus Colimorpha. The sequence continues at coordinate 38,249 of CAMVMX010000018.1, read as the reverse complement.
ATCCGCGTCAACGAGTTCAACCAGGTGGCCACCACCCCGCTGGAGGAGTGGATCGAATACCTGAAAAACGGCAAGATAAAGACCGACACGCGCGCCCCCGGCCTGCAGGAGGCCCGGAAGAAACTGCTCTACATGAACATGAGCGAGAAGGAACGCCGCGTCTACGAACACCACATCGAAAACCAAATGGTGGAGAACGACGTGCTGGACACCGCCCGCATCGAAGGACACGCCGAAGGCCTCGCGCAAGGATTGGCCGAAGGCAAAGCCGAAGGCCTCGCGCAAGGCAAAGCCGAAGGCCTCGCGCAAGGCAAAGCCGAAGGCCTCGCGCAAGGATTAGCAGAAGGCAAAGCCGAAGGCAGGGCTGAAGGCCTTGCACAAGGATTGGCACAAGGTGTAACGGAAGGCGTGGCTCAGGTGGCTCGGTCTATGAAGCAGTTGGGCATTCCATACGAGACTATCGCCCAAGCCACCCACCTCTCCATCTCAGAAATAGAAGCCCTCTAAACAAATCACGAATACAACCTGCCAGCGTGCGGATGGTGATAAGACGTGAATCCAACCACCATCCATTATTCACCACGTTTCTTTCTCACGCGTTGTGATAGGGTTCGTGGCGCAGGATGGTGAAGGCGCGGTAGAGCTGCTCGACAAAGAAAAGCCTCACCATCTGGTGGTTGAAAGTCATCTGCGAGAGCGAAACCTTGTCGTGCGCCGCCGCATAGACCGAGGGCGCGAACCCATAGGCTCCGCCCACTACAAAGGCCAGCGTCCGCGTGCCGGCATTCATCTGCTTCTGCATATATTGCGCAAAGCCTACCGAGGTGCGCTCGGTGCCGTGCTCGTCGAGCAGGACAACGCGGTCCACCCCCTCGAAACGGCGCAGCAGCATCGCCGCCTCGCGCTCTTTCACCTCCTCGGCCGATGCCCCTTTCTGGTCCTTCAATGCGGGTACCACCTCCAGTTCGAAATTCGTATAGTGTTTCAGCCGTTTCACATAGATGTCAATACCCTCCTGCAGATAAGGCTGGTCGGTTTTGGCGATAACAATCAGTTTCACGTTCATGATGGCAAATGGAGTATTTTCAAAACGTTACACATTCACCCGCAAGGCGCACAGCAGCCGGCGCACAGCCGCGTTGCGGAATCGGGTCACATGCCGATAAGCGACCGGTCTGGCCCCATAGAGGCTGTATGAGAAAGCGATTCCGGGGTCCATACTGCCCTCAAAATCAAAGGCCGCCGTCTTGCCCGACAGCCGCTGCATCATTTCCCAAAACAGGAATGGCGAAGCCCCGTTGTGATGCCCCTCGGGATTGAGGGCAGAAAGGAGCGCATAGGCACTGCCGGAGTCAAAAGCCACAAAGCGAGCGGCATGCAGATAGCCCGTATCATCGGCCGCGCCGAGCAGCAACCCCTGCCCGCGCTGCAACGCGGCCCGCACAATGCGGACAATAAACTCCGCCGACAGCACATCCTTCTGCCCGCGCGACTGCCAGTAGGCGGCGTGGAAGTCGGCAAACTGTTCAGGGCTTATATTTTCGACCGCAGTCAGCACCTTGGCCGCCCGGCGTATGGGGCGCTGCCGCCGCTGCTTGTCGAATCCGTCAAACACACTTTGCATATCGCGCATATCCTCGATGCGGTAAGTCACCCTCTCCTCACCATGGCAGCCCTCCCAGCCGGCAAGCAGCTCCACACCGGGCGCAAAGTTCTGCGAAAAGAATGCCAGCCCCAGCCCATCGAAATGGGCAGCCAACAGCCTTGAAGCCGAAGCCCTGTCGGCCGCCGGGCTGAACCACGGTCCGTTGTACTGAGTCAGCTGTGGCTGCACCACAAACCGCATCCCCATCCTGCGACCCAGCAGATAGGGCATTGCGGCGGCGATGCTGCCGTCGGCCCGCCGCGCCAGAGCCACATCCCAGCTCTTGCCCGCACACACCGCCTCCATCCACCAATATTGCAGAAACAGAGGAATCGCCGACCCCTCTGTTTCGCACAAATGTTTATATATCTCTTTGTTATCCAACCGTATCGTAGTTTGGTTGAACCTGAAGGCCTCTTACTGAATGGCCACAGTGACGCGGTTGTTGGCCATGCGCCCGCTGAGCGTGTTGTTGTCGCCCACGGGGTCGTCCTCGCCCTTGTAGAGCACCTCGATGCGGTGCTCCTCAATGCCGCGCAGCATCAGGGCCTTTTTCACCTCTACGGCGCGCTGGCGCGAAAGGCCTGTGTTGTAAGTCTCGGTGCCCACATTGTCGCAGTAGCCCGTCAGCAGCACCTCCAGCCCCTTCTCCTGCTTCAGGTAGGAGGCCAAGTCGTCCAGCTCGGCCACATACGACTCCTGAATTGTGGCATCGTTGGGGAAGAATTTAATCTCGGCAAACGACTTTGCGCCTTGTGCCGCGCTGGGCAGCAGGTCAATCTTCTTCGAGCTGAAGTCGAAAATCAACCCCACGCGGATCAAATCTTCGGTAGGCTGCTCCTCGGTATAGAAATCCTCGTCCTTCCAGTAGCGCCAGTCGATTTCGGCCACCTTGTAGCTCACCTTGTTCTTCATCTGCTTCTCGATGAGGATGTCGCGGAAATAGTCGAGCGAAATGACGGCTTCCATCTGCGCCTTGGCAACCAGCTCGTCGCGCAAATCCTGGTCCTTCACCGAGGGGTTGACGGCAAACACAGCGCACAAGTGCATCGGGATACGGCCGGCGCTCGACAGGTAGTCCATCACTGGGTCGAACTTACCCCAGTCGCGGTCCTTGTCGCGTTCCCATTTCAGCGCGCGGAACTTGTTGTAGTCATAATCAATGAAATAGAACGTCTTGGCATCAAACGAGGTAAACTTCCACACCGTGTCGTATGCGGCCTCGCGCACCTTGCGCTTGCCCGACGGGTCGATAATCGGCTCGGTCTTCTTGCCCTTTTTGGTGTTGCCGGTGTTGGTCACCTGCTCATACAGGCCGCCGATAGTGGGGCGCCAACTGGTGTCCGCCGTGCGGCCCAGCCACTGGCGCTTGTTCTCGCCGTCCTTGGCAATCTCGGTCGTAGGCCTTTTTTTGCGGTACTGCGCCTGCACATTGCCGGCCGGGGCCAGCATCAGCACAGCCAAACAGAATATCAAAACATGTTTCTTCATCTTCATCTTCATTTTTCAACTGTCAATCCACCCCATAACGCAACATTGTTTCATTTATTGCGGGGCAACGCCACAAAAAAAACTGAAAATTGAGAATTGGGAAAATCCGGCTCCCGATTTTCAATCATTCATGACTTCTGCGGGTCGGTGAGCGAGCCGTTCTCGCATACCAGCATCCGCGAGTAGAACTTGTCAATCATCATAAAGTCGTGGGTCGAAATCAGCATCGTCGTGCCCGTCTGCTTGTTCAAGTCCACCAGCAGCTGCATGATGTCCGACGATGTGGCGGGGTCCAGATTGCCCGTCGGCTCGTCGGCCAGTATCAGCGTCGGGTTGTTAATCAGCGCCCGCGCGATGCCCACCCGCTGCTGCTCCCCTTCCGAGAGCTGGGGAACCGACGCGTAGGCCTTCTCCCCGATGCCTACGGCTTTCAGCGTGTTCTTGATTTGAGCGTCAATCTCGCTCCGTTTCCAGCCCGTGGCGTGAAGCACAAAAGCCAGATTGTCATACACATTGCGGTCTCTCAGCAGGCGGAAATTCTGAAACACGATGCCCACCTTGCGCCGCAGGTCCGGCACCTGCCGCCGTTTCAGGCGCATCAAGTCGAATCCGCACACCTTCGCCTCCTCGCCGTTCTCAATGTCGTGGTCGGCATAGAGCGTCCTGAGCAGCGAAGTCTTTCCCGCGCCGCTCTTGCCTATCAAATAAACGAACTCGCCCTGAGCCACCGTCAGGTTCACATGAGTGAGCAGCGGGCCGTCTTCGTGGCTGATAGCCACCTCCTTTAGCGATATTATTGGTTCATCCATGGCGACAATATTTCAAAATGCAAAGATACCACTTTTTTCCCTAACAGGTGCCGCCATGCCGCTTTTTTATCCACTTCCCGCTGTTTATTTCGCCACTCCCGCCGCGCCCTTCCCCCAATCGCCATACGCCATTTCCGCCCCTCCTCCGCATCATTTCCACTTCCACCATGCGAAAAAGTGACTTCGCCGCGATTTACAATTGGCGCAACAGAAACGAAATCAGAGCACTGACAGAGCAAAAACAGCCACACAAAAGCCCTATACCAGTTAAAAAAAGTTAAAAGAAAGTAACATTTCAACCAGTTCACGTCTTACTGGCAAAAGCAGCGGACAAGGCCAATGGCCAGTGTGGGCGGGACACGCAAGACCAGCACCCCATGACCGGCAGTGCAAAACAACCCAAGGCCACCCCCAAACGGCACCCACACGGATGGGGAAGAGACCGACAAGAGAGGAAATTGGGTTAAATATTGTTAAATGCACCCGGGGCAGGGGTATCAAAAACGGGGGTTGGGACTCTTTATGGCAGACACACCGTCCGCAGGGGGTGAAACAAAACGGAAAGCAGGGGTGTTAAAGAAAGTCAAAAAAAGAGACAGTACTTGTGAGAAAACGGGTGCGGAAACGTCATTAAAGCCGGAACACGGCGCAGCGGCCACAACGGCGACACCTACAATACAAACAACGGGAATAATAATAAAAAAATAGTCTCTATGAAAAAACATTTTATTGCATTGGTGGCAGTTATAGCAGCAACCCTGCTTGCAGCCCAGGCGCAGACCCCGACGGGGAATGTGATTTTGATAGGCGACACCACCGACATGGTGGCCTACAGCAGCACTCCGCTGCCCTACAACGGCAACACATGGAGCTTCAACTGCTCCCAGCAGATGGTGCTGGGCAGCGAGATGAATGGCGCGGCAATGATTACGGGCATCGACCTCTACGCCTCGGGCAACGAACTTTACGGCGCGGGGCCATGCACGCTCTATTTAGCCAACACCTATGTGCCCAGCTTGGGGAGTGGCATGGTACCCTACGGGGCAGCGTTCAAACAGGTGATGGTGGACTCGCTGATTCGCCACACGGGGTGGAACCACTACGAGTTCGACACAGCCTTCCATTATTATGGCTTCGGCAACCTGGTCGTGGCCTGGGAGAACCCCGGCATGGCGGGCTCGGCGGCAGCGTTCTATAGCGAGAACACACAGAGCGGTTCGCGTTACATGAACTACCGCCTGATATATGTGGACGGATCGGGCTACGGAAACTTCACCCCCTACCGCAACATTATGCGGCTGCACACTCAGGCAGTGCCTCCAGCCGTGGCCACCTGCCCGGCACCCACGCTGCGGGTGGACTCGGTGGGCTCGGATGCGGTGCGGGTGAACTGGAGCCCCGGCTACCAGGACACCTCGTGGACCGTGGCCTGCATCACCGATGGCGACACGGCCTGGCGCACAAGTCCCCTGCTGTGGGGCGACACGGTGTATACCATCACCGGCCTCACTCCCAGCAAGGATTATACCGTGCGCCTCACGGCCTATTGCATCGATACCTTCACCAGCGTATACCGGCACATCCAGACAAATTGCCTCCCCGAATCGCTGCCCTACAGCGAGGGATTAGAAAGCTCGTGGGTAATGCCCAGTTGTTGGCGGCTGTTTCCGGGCAGCGCGGGCAGCAAGCCTGGCATCCAGTCGACATATCGCCACAGCGGCACACGGAGCGTGCGGATGCAAGGGGGCAGTGTGGTACTGCCCCCCATGGCAGCACCGCCGGACAGTCTGGAGCTGAGCTTCTGGGCCAAGAACGGTAGCACCAACAGCAGCCTGGACATGGTGGTGGGCATGGTGGTTGACCCGCTGGATATGGCCACGTTTGTGCCGGTGGACACGGTGGCCGTGCCGCGCAACCCCGACTGGAGCCCCTTCGTGGTGCGGTTCAGCAACTACACGGGGCTGTCGGGTCGCATAGCCATCAAGACGGCACTGCCAAATATGACTTACATGTATATCGACGACATCGAGGTGAATCTGATTATGCCCTGCAACACGATTACCAACGTGAGCATAGACCAGATACAGGACACGGCGGCGGTGGTGCACTGGGTGGACAGCGATGCTGTCTATTACGAGGTGGCCTACGGCCCGGCGGGTTTCACAGTCGACTCTACCCACATCGTCACTGATGTTCGCTCGGACAGTCTCTACCTGCACGGCTTGTTGCCCTACACGCTTTACGACGTCTATGTGCGCTCCTATTGCGGCAGTTTCAACACCAACTGGTCGCCGGTGCAGTCGTTCCGCACACTCTGCTCGCCGTTAGCCACACTGCCCTACGTCGAGGATTTCGACTCCTACCCTTCCAGCAGCTCGCCCCTCGCCATCCCCTGTTGGCGTGGAACGATTGACATGAACTCTTATATTGTCACCCCCAGCGGCGGCGAGACGGCTCACAGCGGCTCGCGGGTGCTGCGCTTCGTATACGACTCGTACAGCCCCGGCACGACCAAAATCATACTGCCCAATGTGGACACGTCCATCTACGACATGGCCACGTTGCAGCTGTCGTTCTGGGCCACCAATGTGCTGAACACATACAACCGCTACGACCAAGCCCGCATTGTGGTGGGGGTGATTTCCGACCCCACGGAGGACTCGACGTTTGTGCCGGTCGACACGGTGGACATCATTGGGGAGGATTGGCAACGCTATACTGTGCCGCTGGCCACCTACAGCGGCGACGGGGCATACATCTGTATGCGCGAATGCCCCGGATATGGCACACATGGCGATAGTTGGGCCATGGTCGACGATGTGACCATCAGCCTGGCCGAAGGATGCCCCGCAGTGGGCAGCATATCCATCACGGGCCTGACAGCCACTTCGGTGACAGTGAGATGGAATGAGGAGGACACGGCGGCACGCTACCAGGTGAGCCTCGACACGTCGCTGTCGGCCCTGCCCACCGGCTCGGCCTGGATTAGCGAACCCCAGTACACCTTCGGCGGACTGGACAGCGGCACGGTCTACTACTGCTGGGTGCGTGTGCGGTGTCCTAAGGGCGACACCTCGGCATGGGAAGGACCGACGGCTCTGATGCCCGGCACTTGGGACATGCGGCCCAACCGCACCGACACGCTGACGATGTGTGGCGTGACACTCTACGACGACGGCGGTCCCAACGGCAGTTTCATCTACCAGAACTCCACGCTGGTCATCCTGCCCGACATGGCCGGACATTTGGTCAGCTTGAGCGGACGCTCCGACTGCGGCGGGAGTTCGCAGGTGACTGTCTACGACGGTGTCGGCACCTCGGGACAGGTGCTGTGGACCACCGGCTGGAACAGCAGATGGCCTATAACTTTCGGCCCTTTGCGCTCCACGTCGGGAGCGTTGACCCTCGATTTCAACAGCAACTCGGTTATCAGCAACTACGAGGGATTTGAGATAAACACCGTCTGCATCCCCGACACCTGCATCATACATAATCTGGAGCTCGACCCGGCAGTTGCCGAGACGGATTCCACTCTGGCTCTCACATGGCAGTGCAACGGCGCCATGCGCTACGAGGTGGAGTATGGCCCCGTGGGATTTGCCCCTGGAAGCGGCACGATGGACAGCACCGCCTCCAACCATTATACGATTAACGGGCTGACCAGTCTCGCCCGCCGTGAAGTGCGCGTGCGCAGCATCTGCGGCGAGGGCGACACGGGTGAGTGGGTAGCCGGCATTTTCGCCACCGCCCTGTGTGGCGACGCCGTCTTCAGCCAGAACTACGACAGCACATGGGCTGAAATGAGCCACCCCACGTTGCCCATCGGCTACAACGGAAGTGAATACAGCTATGTGCAGACCATCATCGATTCGGCCCACCTGGCTGGACTGGAGGGCGGCATCACCGCCATGGCGTTCCGCCCTGCGAACAACCTCGCCGCCGACCATCAAGGCCGCATATCGGTCTATCTGGCCAATGTGCCGGACACAGCTCTGACCGACGGGCCACTGGTGCCCGATGCGGGACACCGCTTTGTGCGGGTCATCGACTCGGCCAACTTCAACCACAACGCCACCACCGAATGGCAGCTGCACAGCTTCGACCGCGCCTTTATGTGGGACGGCCACCAGAACCTGCTTGTGGCGGTGTTGCGGCAGGACGGCGGCACCGGACAGCGGACGGAGTATGCCTGCCATTACCGCTACCACGACCTTGTGAACAACATTTATCGCAGTTATAACATCAACTATAGCACTCCGATTAATATTGACAGTGCCCGCACATATCCTTCCTGGAGTGCCTATGGTGCCCCCCATGTGGGTGACATAAGGCTCTATACAAATACCTGCGCCCTGCCCCTCTGCCCACTGCCTACGATTGACTCCGTAACGGGCGACTACGAAAGCCTCACGGTGCACTGGAGCGGCAACGGCGAAGCATGGCAGGTGGCGGCGGACATGTCCTGGCCAACCACCATCTATCCCGCCTCCACACCCGTCGCCACTACTGGCAACCAACATACCTTCACCGGCCTCATGCCTTCGACGGAATACGTCATCTCCTTGCGGCAAAGCTGCACAGCCGACAGTCTGGGCTATTCCGACTGGGTGTACGCCCGATTCACCACCGACTCACTCTCCTGCCCCGGCCCCGAAGGGCTGAGCGCGGACAGCATCACCTACGATGCAGCCACTATCAGCTGGCAGCCCGCGGGCAACGACAGCCTGTACCAACTCTACGTATGGAAAGACGGTGAAAGAGCCGTAACCCGCTCTGTCCGCAGCCTGTCTTATCGGCTTGAGGGACTCGCCTTCGGCACCTACTACAACATCTGTGTGCGCGGCTTCTGCGGCAGCGAGAGCCAGATTGAGAGCCAGTGGAGTGATACCCTCCGCTTCGTCACCGACGGCTGCGCCGCCGTGGATGGGATAGAAGTATCGTCAATATTGACTTCCTCCATCACCATTGCGTGGAACCCCGTAGCCAATGCGCAGGACTATACTGTTGAATACGGCACCGCTGGTTTCGAAACCGGCACAGGGACGACAGCCGTGGTGGACAGCAACCACTTTACCGCGCACGGCCTTATGCTCAACACCGACTACGACCTGGAAGTGCGGACACGCTGCACCGACTACGTGGTGGCCGAACCCCGGCGCGTCACCGTCCGCACACTGCCGGGTGACGGCATCGACAGCCCCGAAGCCAACGCACTGCGGTGCACCCTCACGCCCAACCCCGCCAAGGGCAGCACAACACTGGTCATCACAGATTGGAACCCCGCTGAAGGCAACAGCGTCGACATCACCATCTCCGACCTCACCGGCCGCCAAGTCATGTCGCGCCAGATCTCCCTCCCCGCGGGCGCTACCGTCACCCTCCCCCTGCGCAAACTCAGCCCCGGAGCCTACTTCGTCCGCATCCAAGGCCAGCGCAGCCATGCCGTCCGCAAACTCATCATACAGCCATAAAAGCCCATCGGCACACCCACATTCGGGACATCCTGGCCACCAACCGTCAGGATGTCCCTTTTTATCCCCCAGCCTACCTGCGCCAGAACGCGGGCAGCAGCACCACCAGCACCGTCAGGCACTCCAGCCGCCCCATCAACATCAACAGCGAACAAACCAGCTTGGCCCCGGCGCCGAAATGGGCATAACACCCAAAGCCACCGCTCAGGCCCAAACCGGGACCATAGCCCGTAATACAAGCTATGGCAGCCCCCACCGACTCCGTGGCACCCGTGCCGCACAACATCAGCAGCAGCACCCCCGCCAGGGCAGTCATCAGATAAACGATAAGAATCACCATCACATTCGCCGTCAGCCGAGGCGGCACCGGGCTGCCGTTCAGCCTCACCGGATTCACCGCGCGCGGGTGCAGCCTCTCGCGCAGCACCCTGCGCACATGGCGCACCAGAATCAACACCCGCATCGTCTTCAATCCCCCCGCCGTCGAGCCCGCCATGCCGCCACACAGCGAGAGGACAACAAAAAGGAACGTCACCGGGACCCACCACTCCGACGTGTCGGCAACCAACGAGCCCGTCGTAGTCAGCACACTCACCGTCTGCACAAGAGCCAGCCGCAGCGCGTCCCCCACGCCATACCCCATAACCGTGGCCAAAGCCGCAGCCACCAAAAGCGCCCCCACCACATACATCGCCAAATACAGCCGCAACTGCTCCAACTTATGCTTCAGCCGGTCCAGCCTCAGCGTGACGAGATTGTAGAGCAAAGCGAAATTCACGCCGCTCAGCAGCATCGCCGCAGCCACCACAAACTGCTGCCCATGCGTCAACCCCTCCAGACTGTTGTTATAGATTGAAAAACCACCCGACGAGATATTCGTAAACGTCAAGTTCACCGCATCCCACACATGCAAGCCGCACCTGTGCAACAGAAAAATAAACACCAGCGTAAGCAAAATGTAGACCCCCAGCGTCTGGCGGACCGTGGCGGCCGTGGTGGCCGACTGCTTGCCCGTGTTGTCAGCCCCCGACGCCTCCGCCTGGTAAAGGCTGAAACGGTTAATCCCCATCCTCGGGGCCACCGCCACCACCACCAGCACAATGCCGAACCCCCCGAACCATTGCGTCACACTGCGCCACAGCAGCACCGATGCCGGCAGCCACTCCACCGCGCTGAAAACCGTGGCCCCCGTGCTCGTGATGCCGCTGGTAGACTCAAACAGGGCATCCACAAAGCGCGTCAGCGAACCCGTGGCAAGGAAAGGCAGCGTGCCGAAAAGAGCCAGCACCACCCACATCAGCACCACCATCAAATAAGCCATACGGCGGCTGTGCATCGTCGTGGCCCGCCGATAGCTGACCACCAGCAGCAACCCCACACACAAAGTAAACATACCGGCCAGAGTAATCTCCACCCATGTGCCGTCGGCAAAATGGACCGCCGGGATGAGGCAGCCCAGCATAAGCAGACCCTCAACCGTCAGCACAACGCCGATAAACCGCAATATATATTTCAAATCGCCCATAGCATATCATTCAATAACATCCAAACCCACATCGCAAGGTCCTCCCATCCACCAACAACCCCGTTTCGTCACACTCCCGGAACCACATTTACCAGTTACCCCTTTACCTTCCATACAACCAGACATCAACCCAAGCGCCGCAGGCGCCAGTAGGACGGCGACACCACCGCCACCAGCGCAAACAACTCCACCCGGCCCGCCACCATCAGCACCGCGAGCGTCCACTTGGCCGCCGGCCGCAACAGCGCATAATCCAAATGCCCCCCCATCGTGTCCACCACCGGCGACGGCCCCAAGTTGCCCACATTCGCCGCCGCCATGCTCAAAGCCTCCGGTATAGAACTCCCGCACATCGTCAGCACCCAAGCCCCACCCACAATAAAAAGCACATAAAGAAACACAAACGCCAGCACCTTGTCCACATACCCCTCCTCCACCACCTCGCCGTTCATCTTCACCCTCGTCACCGCATTGGGGTGGATCATCGCATTGAAATAATTGGCCAAATACCGGGCCACAACCATCACCCTCCGCACCTTCAGCCCGCCACCCGTGCTGCCCGCCGAAGCCCCCACAACCATCAGCACAAACGTCACCACACTCACAAAAAAAGGCCAACCCTGCGGCGCAGACATATAAAAGCCGCAAGTCGACATCGTCGAGGCGACATGGAACAACGCATACCGCGCCGACTCGCCCCACATCCCCCCCTTCGACACAAAAGCCACCGTGCACACCGCCGCCGCAAACACATACACCACCGCGTAAACCCGCAGCTCGGCGTCGCGCCACAACCCGCGCCACCGCAACGTCAGCAACCTGTACAGCACCGCCACATTCACCCCGCTCAAAAACATGAACACCGTCACCGTCGTCACCACACCCTGCCCCATGGCGGCCACACCCCCGCTGTGCGTCACAAAACCACCCGTCGACACCGTGCTGCAAGCCACGCAGAACGCATCAATCACCCCCACACCCTGCACCGCCAGCACAACCCACATCACCGTCGTCACCAACCCATAGACAACCCACATCCGCGTCACACTCCGCGCCAGCCTTGGGTGCAGCCGCCGCTGCTGAGTGCCGCTGAACTCAGCCTCATACAGACTGCCCGCGCCCAGTCCCAGCCGCCGCAACACCGCCACCACCAGCAACAGCAGCCCCAAGCCCCCCACCCATTGGGTTGTGGCCCGGTAGACCTTTATCGACTGGGGCAAATCCTCCGGCCGCCCTATCACCGACGAACCCGTAGTGGTAAACCCGCTGAACGACTCAAACAAAGCATCGGTAAACGAAGCGGTGACCCCTGTAAAAAGATACGGCAAAGCTCCGAACAGCGGCACACACACCCACACCGCCACCGTGAGCCAATAACTCTCATCCTCGCGCAAACCATACTCCGCCCTGCCGCCGACCATATTCCGCAACAGCAACCCCGCCATCAAAATCAGCAACCCCGCCGCCGCAAGGGCAAACTGCATGCCATCGCGCACACAAAGTGACACGCCGAAGGGAACCAACAACCCCGCCGCAAGATAAAGTGACAGCACCCCCGTCACCCGCGCCATCAACCTCCAGTTGAAACGCCTGACCCTCACAACCCTGCCATACTCATGCATCCCGTCCATTCATTTTTTCACCATATACGCCCCTCAACTCTCAAACAAATTTGCCGCCTGCTCCATAGCCTTGGGCAGGGCAAACACCACCACCCTGTCCTTGGCCAGAATCTGCGTGTCGCGAGTCGGGAAAATCGTCTCCTTGCCGCGGATAATGCCCCCAATCGTAGCCCCCTTTGGCAGCCCCAAATCGCGAATCAAATGGCGCGTGGCCGGGGCCCGTTTGCCCACATTAAACTCAATCAGCTCCGCATTCGTGCCGCTGAGCCACTTGCTCCGCACCGCGTCTCCCCTCACAACAAACCGCGAAATATAACTGGCCGTGATAAGTTTCTTATTGATAATCGTGTCAATGCCGATATCCTGCGAGAGACTGATAAACCCCGTGTTTTCCACCAGGGCAATAGTGCGCTTCACCCCCAGCCTCTTCGCATGCAGACAAGTGAGGATGTTCGTCTCGGAGGAGTCAGTCACCGCGATAAACGCATCAGTGTCCTGAAGGCCCTCGTCCTTGAGCAGTTCAATGTCGGTGGCGTCGCCGTTAATGACCAGAGTGCGCCGCAACTGGGCTGCGGCCTCCTCGCAACGCACCCGCGACTCCTCAAGCAGCGTGACCCGCATACGGTCCTCCAGCGCCATGGCCGCATAGCGCCCCACCCGTCCCGCGCCCACAATCATCACTCGGCGCACCGCCACATCCTCCTTGCCAAGCACCTGCTTGACAACCTCCAGCTGGTTGGGACGACTGATAAGATAAGCCAAATCGCCCTCGGCCAACACAAGCCCCGCATGGGGGATGAGCGTCTCGCCCCGGCGGAGAATAGCCACAATGCGGGCCTGCAGCATACTGTAGCGCTGCACCAACTCCTGCACACTGAGTCCTGCCACGGCCGTGTGGCTGTCGAGGCGGACCAAATACATAGTCAGCAGCCCCCCGCTGAAATCGAAAAACTCCGTAGCCACCGTATTGTTAAGCAGATTGACAATCTCCTTGGTCGCGATGCGCTCGGGACACACCAACTCGTCAACCCCAATCTCGCGGAACATATCGCGGTGCTTCGGAGCCAGCAACTCCGCATTCGTAATGCGGGCCACCGTGCGGCGGGCCCGCAACCGTTTGGCCAGCACACAACTCATCAAATTGACACTCTCGTCGTGCAACACCGCGAGAAAAAGGTCGCAGTCGCCCACATTGGCCTCGGCCAGCACACTGGGCGAAGTTGACGAACCCGCGATAGTCAGCAAGTCAGACTCCTTCTCCAGCCGTTTGAGCAGACCCTCGTCCGGGTCCACCACCGTGATATTATGATCCAAATCCCTGAGCGACCGGGCCAGATGGAACCCCACCTCGCCGTCGCCCGCAATGATGATATTCATTACACACTGTCGTTTTACAACCCCGGGCAAAAAAGCGCCCACCGGGTGGTTAGCGGCTGCAAAAATACGAAAAAAAGTGGATATGTCTGAAAAAAATAGTAATTTTGCAAATTCAAACACACACCGCACACCCCGTGCGGCCGCAAAACCCGACACAAAAAAAGCAGACCCACAACTATGGAAATAACACGCACATTCGACCTCCTGGACCACCTCGTCACCTCCTTCCCCGACAAGGCAGACATCCTGGCTGGAAAAGAAAAAGGAGAATGGGTGAAATACAGCACCCACGACTACTACAAATATGCACACTACATGGCCTGCGGCCTTCTGGAACTGGGGCTCCAGCCCGGCGACCGAGTCGTGACCATATCGGCCAACTGCCCCGAATGGAACTTCATCGACATGGCCCTCGCCCTGGCCGGGATGATCCACGTGCCCGTCTACCCCACACTGAGTGCGGACAACTACCTGCACATATTCACCCACAGCGAAGCCAAAATCATCCTCGTGTCGAACAACGTGCTGCTGAAACGAATCCTGCCCGCCGTCGAGCGGATGCAAACCAAGCCCCAAATCTACACCCTCGCGGCCGTCGAAGGCCACCGCCGCACACTGGAAATACTCAAAGCCGGCATAGCCAGCCGCGAAAAAAACAGCCCCCTCATCGCCCACCTCAAAGAAACCATCAAACCCGACGACTGGGTAACCCTCATCTACACCTCCGGCACCACCGGCCAGCCCAAAGGAGTCATGCTCACCCACCGCAACATCTGCAGCAACTTCATCGCCCACGAAAAAGTCAACCCCATGACGTCGGACAGCCGCGTCCTCTCATTCCTGCCCCTGAACCACATGTACGAGCGCAGCATGAACTACCACTTCCAGCTCAAAGGAGTCTCAATCTACTATGCCGAAAACATGGGCACCCTGCAGCAAAACATGGCCGAAACCCACACCAACGGATTCTGTGCCGTGCCCCGCGTGCTCGAAATGGTGTACGACAAACTCTATGCCGCCGGCAAAGACCTCACCGGCATCAAAAAAGCCATCTACAGCCGCGCCTTCAAACACGGCGCCCGCTACGACTACACACTACTCAAAAAAGTGTCGTTAGGCTACCAGCTGTCGCAGATTTTCTACGACCGCCTCGTCTACCGCCACTGGCGCGAACGGTTCGGGGGCAACCGCCTAATCGTCATCACCGGCTCCAGCAGCATCCAGCCCCGCATCATCCGCACCTTCGCGGCCGCGGGCATCAACATCTACGAAGGATATGGCCTCTCCGAAACATCGCCCGTCATTGCGGTCAACGACCCCGCCCACGGCAACGTGCGCATCGGCACCGTCGGACCCGTGCTGAGCGGCGTGGAAGTCAAACTGGCCGACGACGGCGAAATCCTCACCCGGGGCCCCCACGTCATGATGGGCTACTACAAAGACCCCGAATACACCGCCCAAGTGATTGACGCCGACGGCTGGTTCCACACTGGCGACGTAGGCCAGTTTGTGGGAGGGCTGACAGGCCCGCGCTACCTGCGCATCACCGACCGCAAGAAGGATATCTTCAAGCTCTCGGCCGGCAAATACATCGCGCCCCAGCTGTTGGAAAACAAGCTGCGCGAGTCTGAATACATTGAGCAGGCCATGGTGGTGGGTGAGAACGAGAAGAGTGTGGGCGTAATCATCGCACCCAATTTCAACACTCTCCACTACTGGGCTTTGAAACACAAGCTCCATTACCGCGACAACGGCCAGCTGCTGGCCATGCCGCAGACCAAAGAGAAGTTTAAGGAGGTGATTGAGGTGATCAACCGCGATTTTGCGGCGCACGAGCAGATTAAAAGTTTCCGCCTGGTGACGGATGAGTGGACTTCGGCCAACGGACTGCTGTCGCCGACGCTGAAAATCAAGCGCAACATTTTGATGGAGAAATACAAGAACTTGATTGCCGAGATTTACGGCAAGGCTCCGCAGCCAACCAACCCCCTGTTGTCGGCTTTCCGCAGTGTGGAACTGCCGAATTTCGGGTTCTCAAAGAAGAAATAGTCACTGTTGCCAGTTAATTATGTTCGACACGCCCATTCTTCTCATCACGTTCAACCGCCCTGACTTTACACGACGGGTTTTGGAGTCTGTAATGGAACAGCAGCCAAGGGATTTGTATGTGTTTCAGGATGGTCCCCGCCCGTCGCATCCCGACGACGCGGCACGCGTGGCCGAAGTGCGCCAGGTGGTGGAAGAACTGGCGGGTTCGACACCCACGCGCCTCCATACCCGCTATGCGCCGGTCAATCTGGGCTGCGGGCCCGGCCCCGCCGATGCGTTGACATGGTTTTTCGGCCAAGTGGAGCAGGGTATCGTGGTGGAGGATGACGCTGTGCCACACCCTGACTTCTTCCTCTATGCCCAGGAGCTTCTGGAGCGATATGCGGCGGACTCGTCGGTGATGGCCATCGGGAGCATGAATGTGGACAGGACAAGACCCAACCAGGAGAGCTACTATTTCTCAATGATGAACCGTAACTTATGCGCGTGGGCCACGTGGCGGCGGGCTTGGCAACATTTCGACTTGCGCCTGATGGATGTGAGCCGGGGCCGGCTGCGCCGGGCTTTGCGGCGCTATGGGTGCGGACTGCTGGAGAGGGAGTATTGGTGCGACCGTCTGGACGAGGTGCACCGCGACGGTGTGGGCAATTCGAGTTGGGATATGCAGTTCTTTATGAGCATCTGGCTCAATCACGGCAAGGGGGTGATACCCAATGTGAATCTGTCCTCGAACATCGGCACGGTGGTGGATGCCACGCATCCCTCAGCGGCGGGCAATTTAATAGACAGTGTTCCGACGCACCCCATCCTGCCCTTGACCCATCCTGTGGACTGCGGGGTACAGCATGAGGCTGACCGTGCATTCCACTTCAGTTATTTCGAACCTTCGCGCGCCAACTGGTCGGCGGCCCGCAAGGTCTATTTCATTATCAACAAAAGGGCAAAGAGGCTGTTAGGCCACCAAGGATCATGGCGAAAAAGAAATTAAAATACTACATCCAGAAACTGCTGGGCCATTGGCTTGACAGCCCGGTGATTCCTGTGGGCAAGACGACGGGGTTCTCGGTTGTGCGGTCGGAGTTGTCGCACTGCCGGCTGGGCGCGCACTGCCGGCTGGTGGCTCCGTATGTGTTGCACGATGTTGAGATGGGGGACTACAGTTATGTGTCGCGCGGCGCGCTGGTGGCGAATACGACGATTGGCAGGTTTTGCTCGGTCGGGCCCCATCTGTGCTGCGGGCAGGGGCTGCACCCGACGGCAGGGGTTTCGACGCATCCGATGTTTTATTCGACGGCGAAGCAGAACGGGGTGTCGCTGACGGACAGACCGCTGTTTGAGGAGTCGAAGCATACGACGATTGGCAATGATGTGTTTATCGGGGCTAATGTGACGATTATTGACGGCGTGACTATCGGCGACGGGGCTGTGGTGGGCGCGGGAGCGGTGGTGACGAGGGATGTGCCGCCCTATGCTGTGGCGGTGGGAGTGCCGGCTCGGGTGGTGAAATACCGCTTTGATGCCGAGACGGTCCAGGCGTTGCTGCAGCGCAGGTGGTGGGACGACCCGGCCGACCATTTGCACGAGGTGACGGAGCATTTCTGGGATGTGAAGGGTTTCTTGACGGACAAAACGCAACGCTCATGATTATAAAGGCTCTATTGTCGACGTTGTTGGGGCTGCCGAGGGGCAGTGTGGCAGGCATCGCGGCGGCGGTGTTGCTGATGGTGCCCCTGCGGTCGGGAGCGCAGCCCATTCCGGACTCTAATTGGAGTCCGGCTGTGCGCACGGCGGCGCTGTGGGGCGGCGGCGTTGAGGGCGAGGCGCCGGTGGTGGCATTAGATGGGGGCGGGCGCTTGCTGCTGGCTTTTGATGTGCTGGGTGCGGAGGTGGGCAGTTTCCGCTACAGGATTGTGCATTGCGACAGCCGCTGGCGTCGCGACGAGCTGGAGGATTATGAGTTTATGAGTGGGTTTGCCGAGGGTGCGGTTGAGGGTTATGCCAGTTCTTTCACGACGCTGACCGACTATGTCCACTATCACCAATACATCCCCTCTGAGCAGAGCCAGTTGTTGGTTTCGGGCAATTATGCGGTGGTGGTGTATGACCAGGACAATCCCGACAGTGTTGTGCTTACGCGTCGTTTCAGGGTGACGGAGCAGAGCCTGAGGGCGAGCGTCGAGGTGGTGAACCCCTATGACGGGGTGTCCATGCTCGAAAGGCGCGAGGTGGATGTCGCATTGCGCCCCAACGACGACTACGGGGGCATGGCGCCCGCTCCGGCGCTGAATCCTGCCTGGCTGGAGGTGGTGGTGCAGCAGAACGGCCGCCTGGACAATATGCGAAGGCTGCAGTTCAGCGGCTATGACGGGGGGGCGTTGTGTTACCGCCGCCGCGCCGAGAATGTGTTCGAGTGTGGCAATACGTTCAGATGGTTCGATATCAGCAATATCCGCACTGCCACCTATAATGTTGCCCAGATTGAGGAGTATGGCGGCCAGTGGTACGCCACATTGAAGCCGCTGGCTGACCGTTCGGGCGGCAACTTCGTGGCCGAGGAGGTGCTGAACGGCGGGATGAAGGTGAATGTGTGGGACCGCTCCAACAGGCAGACGGAGGCCGACTATGTGTGGGTCTATTTCCTGCTGCCGGTGCGTTACCCGTTCCTGAACGGGGCGGTGCATGTGGCAGGCGAGCTGACAAACTGGTGTCTCGACGAGGCAAGCCGCATGGAGTACCGTCCCGACTTGAAGGCCTATACGCTGCGTCTGCTGTTGAAGCAGGGCTACTATTCCTACCAGCTGCTTTTCGTCCCCGCTGGCAGCCACAGGGGCGAAACCCGCCCGTTGGAGGGCGACCATTTCGAGACACCCAACAGGTATACGGCCTATATCTATTACCGCGGCGCGGGCGACCGCTATGACCGGCTGGTTGCCGTGGGCCACGGCGGCGCAGCCAACGCCATGGGCAAACGTTTTTGAGCAGACCCATCTGTGAGTAAAATATAGCAACTTTCAATAATAAGAATATGCGCAAAATATTATCATTGTTTTATTGTATAGTTCTGTGCGGCTGGTGTGTGGCTGCCCCGCTGCGCTTTGTGCCTGTGGCGGTGGTGCAGCCGTGCGGCGACACTCTGCACTGTTTTGCCAGCGGCGACGAGTTCTACAACTGGCTGCACGATGCCGAGGGGTTCACCATTGTGCGGCATCCTAAAACGGGCCAGTATGTGTACGCCGACCGCTGCCCCGCTGACCCCTCGGCCAGTCTGCTGCAATATGGTGTATTGCCCCAGGGGCTGTGTGCCAGCCCGTGGGTGCCGGGGATAGACAATCCCGCCAAGGCAGGTTTGGAGCCGAGTCTCATGCCCACCCGTGCATTCCTTCAGGCCCAGCATACGGCTTGGAATGTTCCCAAGGAGCAACCGTCAACCCTAACCAAGTCGAGCTCTCCATTTTCCGGCACGCTCAACAACGTGGTTATTTTTATCCGCTTTGCCGACGACTCCGTCTGCACATCATTCCCATTCAGCACTATCAATGGCATGTTCAACGACAGCTCTGCTTCCAGCGAGTCACTCTTCAACTATTTTCACCATTCCAGCTACGGCTCGCTGCGGGTAGTTTCGTACTATCTGCCAGCCCCTGCCGGCAATGTGGTTCTCTCCTATCAGGACAGCCACCCGCGCAACTATTTCCAACCTTACGACGCAACAACCAATCCTGGCGGCTACAACCACGACACGGTGCGCCGCAACCGTGAGTTCACCCTGCTGCAGAATGCCGTGGGTTGGGTGAACGCCAACTGTGCTGTGGGGTCTCTGCCTGACTTGGATTTGGACAACGACAATATGGTGGACAATGTCTGCTTTGTGGTGAGCGGGACGTACACGGGGTGGAACAATTTGTTGTGGCCCCACAAGTGGAGCATCTTCGACCGGACTGTGCTGCTGGGTTCGAAACGGATATACACTTATAATTTCCAGCTGGCGGGCAGTGGGACAAGTTATTTCAACGTCAGCACGCTGTGCCACGAAATGACGCATACGCTCGGCGCCCCGGACCTTTACCACTACGACTGTTATAACTCCATTTCCCCTGCCGGAGCATGGGACTTGATGAACAGCAACCAGACCCCTCCCCAGCAAACCAACTCTATGTTCAAGCTGTTGTTCACGAACTGGTTTGACAGCATCCCGCAGATTACAGAGGGTGGCGAATATACGCTGCAGTCGTTGGCTTCGGGGCCCAACCATGCCGTGAGGGTTTCTTCGGCCGTGCCCCACGAGTGGTATGTTCTGGAGTACCGCAATAATGCCGACACTTTTGACATGTCCATCCCCAACCGGGGTCTTCTGATTTGGCGTTTTAACGACCGCACGGGTGCCTCTAACTCGGGCTTCGACTTCTCGACCACTCCCCACCAGCTGTGGCTGTTCCGTCCGGGCAGTGCTGTCGACACGGTGAACGGCCTCATTGCCCAGGCAGCTTTCGGCGTGGGCGGCCGCACGGTGTTCAACGCCTCGAGCAATCCCCATCCTTACTTGTGCGACGGCACCCCGGACTCGTCGTTCAGCATCACGAACATCCATATCAACGGCCCGGCCAACAGCAGCGTGACGTTCACTTTCACGCCCCACGGGGGGCAGGCTTGCCCGGCGGTGGACGCTTTCCCGCTGGCTCAGGATTTTGAATCGGGCGACGCGGCATGCTGGACGGTCCTATGCATGAGCGCCCCGAACAGCGCCGAGGCCGGCGTGGTGCAGACGGCCAACGGCGTTACCCCCCATGCGGGGGCCTACCAGTTCCGTTTTTCCAGTTTCCACCAGGCCACGGACTTTAACCAGTATCTGATCTCGCCCCGGCTGCGGCACAGCCATCCCCTCCAACTGGGTTTCTGGTGCCGCCGCTCCAATTCCGCCACCGAGTACCTGCGCATACTCTACTCTACCACTTCCAACAGCCCGGTATCCTTCACCGACACAATCGCCGACATCGCCATTAATGCAAACGGCTGGCAACAGAGGGTGGTCACCATTCCGCCCCAGGCCCGATACATAGCCCTCAATTATTACTCCGACTATGCCTACCGCCTTTTGGTGGACGACATCGTGCTGCGCGACACGCTGGGCCCCGACACGCTGGTGCGCGACACGGTCTTCATCCACGTGCAGGACACCGTCTACCGCAGCGTGACCGACACGATGGTGGTCTGGCTGCACGACACCGTCACCACTATTCAACACGACACGCTCAGCACGCATGTGGTCGACACGCTCTTTTTCAACATCGTCGACACTGTGGAGCGGACAGCCTTCGACACTATGCCCTACGCCCCGCAGTTGCATGAGGTGGCCATCCTGCCCAACGAGGCCTCGCGGGGCAAGACTTCCGGCAGTGGCTTCTTCCTGGAAGGCACCCGGCTGGAAATCGCCGCCATCGCATTGCCTGGCTACCGCTTCGACCACTGGATGGACGGCAACCGAGACAATCCCCGCACCATCACCGTGACAAGCGACATGATGTTCAACGCCCATTTTGCCGCCCGCACGAAAGGGAGCGGCGAAAAAGCTATCGTCGCCGTGACCGACACTATCGTGGTGCATGACACAGTATGGATCACCCTGCACGACACCGTTACGCTCACCCTGCGCGACACCCTCCTCCTGCATGTCCGCGACACCCTCCACCATGTGCTGCGCGACACGCTGTGGCTTCCCCTCGACGAACACGACACTTTCTTCGTCATAATCCGCGAACCCTTCCCCTACGACACCACCTCCTATCTTCCCCTCACCGTCCAAACCGCCGACCCGCTCATGGGCCAAGCCGCCGGCAGCGGACTCTTCCCCTACGGCACCGCCGTCCAGCTGGGCGCACTTCCTGCCGAGGGCTACCACTTTGTGCGGTGGTCAGACGGGGCGACAGAGAATCCTCACACCATCCATGTCGAGGCCAGCACGCTGCTGACAGCCGAGTTTGCACCCGGCGAGACAGTAGGCGTCACAGAACCCTCCGAGAGTCCCACCGCCCGTGTCTTCACCCTGGGCTGCCGCATCGTGGCCGAAGCGCCTGCGGCCCTGCCCATAGCAATATACAACATGCTGGGGCAACCAGTCCTGCTGGTAGGCAGCGGCTCCGACCACACCATCCGCCGCACCGAATCCTCACCCCTGCGGCCGGGATTATACATCGTCCGCATCGGCAATCTTCCGGCCAGCAAAGTCATCGTATTGGAACAATAAATAATAGCCAATCATTTATCAAACCTCACCGCCACACTATCATGCCTAACATCTATATCGAAACCTACGGATGCCAGATGAACTTCGCCGACAGCGAGATTGTAGCCTCCCTGCTGCAGAAAGAGGGCTACACCGTTGTTGACGACATCGAGAACACCGACTACATCCTTATCAACACCTGCGCCATCCGCGACAACGCCGAGCAGCGCATCCGCAAGCGTCTGCACGAACTGCGCGCCCTCCAACAGCGCCACCGCCAAGTGCGCATCGGCATACTGGGCTGCATGGCCGAGAGGCTCCAGAGCCAGCTGATGGTCGAAGAAGAGAACGTCAGTTTTGTGGCAGGACCCGACGCCTACCGCCAACTGCCCGACCTACTGGCCCGCGTGCGCCAATCCGGCACCAAAGCCGCCGCCACCGAACTCAGCACCACCGAGACCTATGCCGACATCGAACCCGTCCGGCTTGGCTCCAACGGCATCTCGGCCTACATATCCATCATGCGGGGATGCCAAAACTACTGTGCCTACTGCGTAGTGCCCTACACCCGTGGCCGCGAGCGCAGCCGCGACCCGCAGACCATCGTGGCCGAAGCCCGCAGCCTTTTCGACCAAGGCTACAAGGAGGTGACCCTCCTGGGGCAGAACGTCAACTCCTACCGTTTCCAAAGCCCCGCTGAGGGCCTCCCCCCCGTCGACTTCCCCGAACTGATGCACCGCGTGGCCTCCATCAGCCCCCTGCTGCGCGTGCGCTTCGCCACCTCCCACCCCAAAGACCTCAGCGACCGCCTTCTGGAAGTGATGGCCGCACACAGCAACATCTGCAAATGCATCCACCTGCCCGTACAGAGCGGCAGCGACCGAATGCTCAAACTGATGAACCGCCACTACGACTCCGCCTGGTATCTCGACCGCATTGCCGCCATACGCCGCTATATGCCAGACTGCTCCATCACCACCGACGTAATAGCCGGCTTCTGCTCCGAGACCGAAGAGGAACACCAAATGACCCTCGACATGTTCCGCAAAGTACGCTACGACTACGCCTACATGTTCAAATTCTCCATGCGTCCCGACACCTATGCCGCCAAACACCTGCAGGACGACATCCCCGACGCCGAGAAAACCCGGCGGCTGGAAGAAATCATAGCCCTCCAAGGACAGATAGCCCTTGAGAACAACCGCAAGGAAGTGGGCAAAACATTCGAAGTGCTGGTCGAAGGCGAATCGCACCGCAGCAAAGAACAACTCTTTGGCCGCAACAGCCAAAACAAAGTCATCGTCTTCGACCGCCAGGACGCCCGTCCGGGACAATACATCCAAGTCAAAGTGACCGACTGCACCGCCGCAACCCTCAAAGGCGAGATTGTCCGTTAATCCCGGCACTGCAAATCCTGTCCGCACCCAGACAATAAAACACAACCTTCCGCGTTAATACAAACAATTATGAACAAGGACTTCTTCAAACAACACCCGCTCATCAAACACCTGCTCTACATGCTGGTGATTTCGATAGTTATCATCGTGCTGGCCTTCATGCTCATCAAAGCCATCGCGCGGCAGGGAAAAGAATACGAACTGCCCGACTATTGCGGCACACCCCTCGCCCAGCTCAAACACGACAACCCCCTCCACTTCACCTATGTGGTCATCGACTCCGTCTACGATGCCGAAAAAGAGGGCGGCATCATCATACAGCAAGACCCCAAACCCGGCACCATGGTCAAGACCCACCGCAAAGTCTACGTCACCGTCACCACCTTCGCCCCCTCCGACGTGGTACTGCCAGAACTCTCCAACATGACCGTGCGCAGTGCCGTCTCGGCCCTCGAAGCCGCCGGGCTGCGCTGTGGCAAACTCAAATTTGTCGACAGTCCCTACCGCAACATGATCCTCGAAGCCACCTGCAAAGGCAAGATGGTCTACGCGGGCGAGAAGATGGACCAGGGAGCCGCCGTCGACCTCACCGTCGGCATCGGCGACAAACCCGTCGGCACCCGTGTCCCCTTCGTCATCGGGCAAGCCCCCGCCAAAGCACGCCGCGGCATCCTATCCGCCTCGCTCAACGTCGGCGCCGAACACTGGGAAGGAGTCACCAACCGCAACAGCGCCGTGTGTTACAAACTCTACCCCGACTACACAGGCGTAACCCGCTATCCCCTCGGCACCACTGTCGAAATGTGGTATTGCGACGCCACCGAAGCCGATATTGAACGCATCATCTCCAACTTCAAAGTCGACTCCACCCAAATATTCGAAACCCCATACGACGAATACGAAGACTACTACACCACCGAAGAAGACCTCGACTTTGACGAAGGCTGGGACTGGTAACATGCAACGCCTCACCGCCATACTCCTGACCGTGCTGCTCTGCGGCACCCTTGCCGCCCAAGAGGTGCTGCTCCCCCTGCGCCATCCCGGAAGCCCGGCGGCCAAGAGCGACACCCCCGTCGAGCTGCCCTTCTTCGACGACTTCAGCCGTCCCGCCCTTTCCGCCAACCTCTGGCACCTCGGCGGCACCCTTGTCAACCAAGGCTACGCCCCACTGCCACCCACCCTCGGCATGGCCACCCTCGACGCCTTCGACAGCCAAGGCAACCTCTACCCCACCGCCACCGGCCAGTCCTTCAGCGGCGACACACTCCTCTCCCGCCCCATCCGGCTCGACTCCCTCTTCCACCCCTATGCCCGCCCCATTGCCCCCTCCGACTCCATCTACTTCAGCTTCTTCTACCTCCCCGGCGGCGGCTATGGCAACATGTGGGAACGCGTGGGCGACACCCCCGAACCGCAAGACTCACTCATACTTGAATTCTTCAACCCCTCCGACCAACAATGGGAGCGTGTCTGGGCCACCCCGGGCATCCCGGCCGACACACTCCACGCCCGCACCGGCTCCTATTGGCAATTCCACGACATCCCCATCCGCGACACCAAATACCTCCGCTCCGGCTTCCAATTCCGGTTCTACAACATCTGCACCCTCGACAACCACAACAAAGCCGGCCTCCTCAGCAATGCCGACCAATGGAACATCGACTACGTAAGCATCAACATAGGCCGCCGCCACAACGACACCGCCTCGCGCGACGTAGCCTTCGTCAACCCCGCGCCCTCACTGCTGCGGCACTACCAAGCCATGCCCGCACGCCAGTTCACCCCCGCCGAGCTGCGCGACACCCTGCCCCTCACCATCACCAACCTCTTCAGCGAAGAGCTGGCCACCACCTATGGCTACACCGTCGCCGACCACCAAGGCCAAACCCTCGCCTCCTACAACGGAGGCATGGAAAACGCACCCGTCTTCTGGCACAGCCACTCCTACCAAACCTCACCCGCCCACGCCCGCCCCGCCCTCAGCATCAACCTGCCCGTGGCCACCACCCGCCAACCCGCCACCTACACCGTCACCCACGCGCTGCGCGAAGGCGTGGGCGGCGACAACCACACACAGAACGACACCCTCGTCCACACACAAATATTCGACAACTACTATGCCTACGACGACGGCACACCCGAAAACGGCTACGGCCTCAACTCCACCACCCCCAACGTCAAACTGGCCGTCCGCTTCACACTCAACGCCGAAGACACCCTCACCGCCCTCCACCTCTACTTCAACCGCACCTTCGCCAACGAAAACAGCGCCATCCGATTCTACATCACCGTCTGGGACGACAACAACGGCCACCCCGGCAACATCATCTACCAGGACAGCGAGCGGCGCAAACCCCTCTTCGACGGCTTCAACCGCTACGTCCGCTACCTGCTCGACGAGCCCCTGATCTGCTCCGGCACCATCTACGTAGGCCTGCAGCAAACCTCAGCCGACTTCATCAACCTGGGGTTCGACCGCAACAACGACGCCTCGTCCCACATCCTCTACCTCACCGGCTCCGAATGGCAGACCACCATCCTGCGCGGAGCCCTCATGCTGCGCCCCGCCTTCGGCCACCGCGCCACCCTCGGCACCACCCCGCCCGACCCCTCCGCACCCCGCATCTACGCCCTCGGCAGCCGCATCGCCGTCGAAACCAGCCAGTCCGCACCCCTCACCGTCTACAACCTCAAAGGGCAGCCCGTCCACCAATCGCGCACCCCCGTCGGCCCCTCGCGCAGCACCACCCAGCCCCTGCCCGCCGGCCTCTACCTCGTCCGGCTCGGCAACAACACAGCGCAAAAAATAATCATCCCATAGTCACGGCCGCCGCCGCCACACCCATCCACCACCCTTATCACACACCGCCATGCCCACACCTCAAACCACCACCCCCCTGCCCCCCAACC
Organism: uncultured Bacteroidales bacterium; assembly: GCA_947168665.1. GTDB lineage: Bacteria > Bacteroidota > Bacteroidia > Bacteroidales > P3 > Colimorpha. Next base: position 11,730 of record CAMVMX010000018.1, on the reverse strand, counting down.
CCGCACCAGAGACCCCCGACCTGAACGAAACCGAACTCTTCGAGCGCCACCGCATCATAGTCGACAAAGGCCAGACCATGCAGCGGATGGACAAATACCTACAAATGAGGCTTGAAAACGTGTCGCGCACCAAAATCCAGGCCGCCGCCAAAGCCGGATGCGTACTGGTCAACGACCGCCCGGCCAAATCCAACTACAAAGTCAAACCCTGCGACACCATCAGCATCCTCCTGCCCCAGCCGCCGCCAGACACCGAACTGCTGCCCGAACCCGTCGACTTCCGCTCCGTTTACGAAGACGACGACGTGATGGTAGTCGACAAACAGCCCGGCCTTGTCGTCCACCCCGGCTTCGGCAACTACCACGGCACCCTCCTCAACGGCCTCCTCTACTATTTCCAGAACCAGGCCGCACCCGGCAGCACACCCGTCGAACCACACCTGGTCCACCGCATCGACAAAGACACCTCGGGGCTGCTACTCATAGCCAAGAACGACGACGCCCAAGCCCACCTGGCCCGCCAATTCTTCTACCACACCATCGAGCGCAAATACAACGCCCTGGTGTGGGGCAACTTCGACGAAGACAGCGGCACCATCATCGGCAATCTGGAACGTTCGCCGCAGGACCGCCGCGTGATGCACGTCACCGACGACCCCGACCGCGGCAAGAACGCCGTGACCCACTGGCGGGTGATGGAACGTTTCGGCTACGTCACCCTCGTGGAATGCATACTCGAAACCGGACGCACCCACCAAATCCGCGCCCACATGCGCCATATTGGCCATCCCCTCTTCAACGACGCCGCCTATGGCGGCGACCGCATACTGAAGGGCACCACCTTCTCGCACTACAAACAATTTGTCGAAAACACCTTCAAAATCCTGCCCCGCCAAGCCCTCCACGCCCAAACCCTCGGGTTTGAACACCCCGCCACCGGCCAGCACGTACATTTCGAAAGCCCCCTCCCGCCCGACATGGCGGCGGCACTGGAACGCTGGCGCAACTACGCGGCCAACTCAGCAGCCTTCATTTCTTAAAAATGGGTTCTGCCCCAGGTCCGCTCGTTTGACGCTCCGCCTATCACATTTCTGCAACATTCCGACCTCCCGCATGGGAGAATTTGACACCTGCCGGGTGCCCTGCAGCCGCAGGGCGAGCGAAGTGAGACCGCACCTGCAGTCCACAACCTGTCAGCCTGACGCCACACGCCAAGCCGGAAACACGCCGATTGCGAAAAAAAATGTATCTTTGCAAAACGGCCGGCCAGCAGACCGAGACCGTCAACAGCAAGAAAACAAACACACTATGGCAGACAATTACTTGGAGAAACGCTACGACGAGGTGTTCGGCTCGGGCCGCACCAAGGTGAAACGGGTGGGACACACTCTCGACGAGCTGCTGCTGCGCAACCGCAGCCAGCGCGGATACAACAAAGACTATGTGGTGAAACGCGAGGAGCTGGAACGCATTGTCGGGGTGTGCAGCAAAGTGCCGTCGGCCCGCAACCAGCAAGTGCTGCGCTTCCGGCTGGTGACGCGCGACACGGGAGCCGACAAGGTGCTGCGGAACATAAAGTTGGGGGCAGCCCTGCCCGAGCTGCACTTGCCCCTGCCCGGCACGGAGCCAGAGGCGTTTATCGTTATCTGCTCCACGGTGGAAGAGAGCAAGATGGTTGACATTGATCTGGGCATCGCGATGCAGAGTATGCTGCTGAAGGCGGTGGAGATGGGACTGAACGGCTTGGCGATAGGGGCGTTCAACCGCAACGAGATTGTGCGCGAACTGGAGCTGCCGCTCACGCCGCTGATGATTGTGGCTATCGGCAAAGGCGCCGAGCGGATTGAGCTGAAAACCATTGCACCCGGCGAGAGCCACGCTTACTACCGCGAGGGAGGGGTACACTATGTGCCAAAATTGGGAACCAAGGACTTACTTATATAGCAGACCCACGCGCTCGGTTTTGGGCGGGTCGATGGCCTGGAGCAACTCCTGCTGCAGGGTGACGGAGAGGTAGAGGTTGAGGCCCGAAATCTCGACGGCGAAATTGCCGCCGTGTTCATCGCGCACGATACGGCCTTCCATGCCGGCGAATTCGCCTTCCACCACTTTGACGTAGGCTCCGACATGCAGCTGGTCGAGGTTGTGGACGTGGACTTCGGCCTTCGACTCGGCAAAGCGGCGCAGGTTGAGCATGTCGGCTTCGGGTATGGAGGCGATGCCCGTATGGGGGAAGGATACAAAACCGCACACCCCTTTGATGTCGCGCACGCGCCAAAGGTCGCACTCGCGCATCTTGACGAAGGTGTAGGAGGGGATGAGCGGCACTTGGATGCTTTTAACACGGTCGGACCACCGCCGCAGGACGTGGTGCAGGGGGAGGTAGGTTTGAAGATGCAGCTCGGCTGAGATGCGGTCGGTGACGGTTTTCTCGGCACGGGGCGAGGTGTAGGCGGCCACCCATTGGAGTTCTTGTGTCAGGGCCATAAATGATGCAGGAAAAAAGCCCCCACAGGGCGCAGGGGCTTTGAATATGAAAACAGGTAAAAAATTACGCGTTGTACTCGGCAATGATGCCGGGAACCATGTCGGGGGTGAGACGGCCGTAGACCTTTTCGCCAATCATGGCAACGGGAGCCAGACCGCAGGCACCGACGCAACGGAGGGTGTTCAGCGAGAATTTACCATCGGGGGTGCACTTGCCAATCTCCACATTGAGGGCGCGCTTGAAGGCGTCAAGCACTTTCTCGGCACCACGCACGTAGCAGGCGGTACCCAGGCAGATGTCGATGGGGTGTTCGCCCTTGGGGTTCATGGTGAAGAAACTGTAGAAAGAGACGATGCCGTAAACGCGGGACACGGGGATGTTGAGCTCGTGAGCCACAACTTCCTGGACTTCGGCGGGCAGGTAGCCGAATTTGCCCTGAACTTGGTGGAGGACGTTGATGACCTCACCAGCCTGGTTATTGAAAGACTTGGCAATGTCTTTGATAACTTGAATCTTCTCTTCAGATAACTTGATGTTAGCCATTTTTTATTGTTCTGTTTGGGTGAGGGGTGACCGGCGACGGCGGGGGACCGCAGGTGGCCGGTCACTTTCTCACTGATTATGTTTTACTTTGTTGACTCGATTTTGTCCGAACGGTCGAAATAGTGGGTATGCAGCTGTTCGTGGCTGAGGTGACCGCAGGGCTCGCCGTAGTACTCTTTGTAGATGGCGATGATGTCGGGGTTCTCATGGCTCTTGCGGATGGGTTTGCCGGCGTCTTCGCGGTAGGTGGCTTCCATGCGCTTGCGGATGATGTCGCTGTTGCCATGGTGGTAGGGCTGGCCGGCGCCGCCGATGCAGCCGCCGGGGCAGGCCATGACCTCGATGAAGTGGTAGCCGTTGGGGTTGCCGTTGCGCACTTGCTCCATGAGGATGCGGGCGTTGGCAAGGCTGTAGGCCACGGCAATCTTCAGCGGGAAGCCGTCGAAATCGATGGTAGCCTCTTTGATGCCCTGGAATCCGCGGGTCTCTTCGAAGTCGATGCGCGGCAGGGTCTTGCCGGTATGGACTTCGTAAGCGGTGCGGAGGGCGGCCTCCATGACACCACCCGTGGCACCGAAGATGACACCGGCACCGGTGGACTGGCCAAGAGGATTGTCGAAGTCCTCTTCGGGCATGTCGTTGAGGTTGAGGTTGCACTGGCGAATCATGTGGGCCAGCTCGCGGGTGCTGAGGACGAAGTTGACATCGGGATCGCCGTTGACGCTGAGTTCCTCACGGGCGCGCTCGCTCTTCTTGGCAAGGCAGGGCATGATGGAAACGACGACGAGGTCTTCGCGTTTGACACCCAGTTTGGGAGCAAGGTAGTTCTTGGCCACAGCACCGAACATGCCTTGAGGCGACTTGGCGGTGGAGGGGTATTCGAGCAGGTCGGGGAAGTTCTTCTCGTAGAAGGCCACCCAGGCGGGGCAGCAGGAGGTGAACATGGGCAGGGCCACTTTCTCGCCCTTGAGGGCTTTGCCGAGGCGCTGCAGGAGTTCGGTGCCTTCTTCCATAATGGTGAGGTCGGCGCTCCAGTCGGTGTCGAACACTTTGTCGAAGCCGAGACGACGGAGGGCGGCGGCCATCTTGCCGGTGACGATTTCGCCGGGTTTCATGCCGAACTCTTCGCCGAGGGCTACGCGGACAGCGGGAGCGGTCTGGACGATGACTTTCTTGGTGGGGTCGGCAATGGCCTTGAGGACATCGCTGATGTTGTCGACAAGGGTGAGGGCGCCGACGGGGCACACCTGGACGCACTGGCCGCAGTTGATGCAGCTGCTGTCGCCGAGGTTCTGCTCAAAAGCGGGGGCCACAACGGCTTGGAAGCCACGGTTGACACCGCTGAGGGCACCGGCGGTCTGGAACTTGTTGCACATGGTCTCGCAGCGGCGGCACATGACGCACTTGTCCATGTCGCGGTAGACGCTGAGGGTGCTGTCTTTGCGATAGTGTGACTGTTCGCCTTTGAAGGGGATTTCTTTGATGCCAAGGCGTTTGGTGAGAGACTGGAGTTCGCAGTCGCCGTTCTTTTCGCACTGGAGGCAGTCGTTGGGGTGGTCAGAGAGGATGAGCTCGACCACGGTTTTGCGGGCGTTGATTACGCGGGCGGTATGGGTGAAGACCTCCATGCCTTCCATGCAGTCGGTGGCGCAGGCGGGGGCAAGGTTTCTACGACCCTTGACCTCGACGACACAGACGCGGCATCCGCCAGGTTTGTTTTCAAATTTCATCCCATCAAGCTCGAAGTAGCAGAGGGTGGGGATGTCGATACCGTTCATGCGGGCAGCTTTGAGGATGGTGGTGCCTTCAGGAACTTGAACCGGTTTATTATCTATTGTGAGATTAATCATTTTTCGTTGTTTTGGGTTTAAAGGTTTTAAGGGTTTTAAAGGTTTTAAAGGTTTGGGGAGTGTCCCCCGGTCTAAACCTCTTAAATCTTCTGAACCTTTTCGACCATATTATTAATTACTTAACAGAGATGGCACCAAACTTACAATTGTTGATACAAGCACCGCACTTGATGCACTTGGTGGCATCGATACGCATGGAGGCCAGTTTGTGGCCGGGAGCGGTATAGTCGGTACGGGAGATGGCCTCGACGGGGCAACCCTTGGCGCACTTACCGCAGCCGATGCACTTCTCGGCGTCGATGACGTACTGCATGAGTTTCTTGCAGACGCCGGCACGGCATTTCTTGTCGACCACATGCTCGACGTATTCGTCCCAGAAGTTGTCGAGGGTGGAGAGGACGGGGTTGGGTGAGGTCTGGCCAAGGCCGCAGAGGGCGGTGTCCTTGATGACAGCGGCGAGGTTGCGGAGCTCCTGGAGGTCTTCCATGGTGCCGCGGCCGTCGGTAATCTTCTCAAGGATTTCGCAGAGGCGCTTGTTGCCGATACGGCAGGGCGAGCATTTGCCGCAGCTCTCCTCGCAGGTGAATTCGAGATAGAACTTGGCGATGGCGGGCATACAGCTGGTCTCGTCCATGACAACCATACCGCCAGAACCCATCATGGAGCCTGCGGCAACGAGGCTGTCGTAGTCGATGGCGGTGTCGAGGTGCTTGGCAGTCAAGCAGCCGCCGGAGGGACCACCAGTCTGGACGGCTTTGAACTGACGTCCGTCCTTGATGCCGCCGCCGATTTCGTAGATAATCTCACGGAGGGTGATGCCCATGGGTACTTCAATCAGGCCAACGTTGTTGATCTGGCCGGCAAGGGCGAACACCTTGGTGCCTTTGGATTTCTCGGTACCGATTTTGCTGAACCACTCGGCACCCTTGGTGATGATGACAGGCACATTGGCAAAGGTCTCGACGTTGTTGACGTTGGAGGGTTTGCCCATGTAGCCGCTGACTGCGGGGAACGGGGGTTTGAGGGTGGGCTCGCCACGCTGGCCTTCCATGGAGTGGATGAGGGCAGTCTCTTCGCCGCAGACGAAGGCGCCGGCACCGTAGCGGAGCTCAATGTCGAAGTTGAAGCCTGTGCCGAGGATGTCGTCGCCGAGGAGGCCGTATTCACGGGCCTGGCTGATGGCGATTTTCAGACGCTCGATGGCAAGGGGATATTCAGCACGGATGTAGACCAGACCTTTGCTGGCGCCGATGGCGTAACCGCAGATGGCCATAGCCTCGACGATGCTGTTGGGGTCGCCCTCCAGGATGGAACGGTCCATGAAAGCACCGGGGTCGCCCTCGTCGGCATTGCAGATGACGTACTTCTGGTCGGCCTTGTTCTTGGCGCAGAGTTCCCACTTCAAGCCGGTGGGGAAGCCGGCGCCGCCACGGCCACGGAGACCGGAGGCTTTCATCTCGGCGATGACCTGCTCAGGGGTCATCTCGGTGAGGCACTTGGCCAAAGCCTCGTAGCCGCCACGGGAGATGCACTCTTCGATATTTTCGGGATCAACAAAACCGCAGTTGCGCAGGGCGATACGGATTTGCTTTTTGTAGAAGTCCATGTGTTTGGAGTCGCTGACGTGCTCCTTGTTCTCCGGGTTCATGTAGAGAAGCTCGGGGACTTTACGGCCTTTGATAAGATGCTCTTCGACAATACGGCGCACATCCTCAGGCTTGACCTGGGTGTAGAAAGTGTTGTCGGGCATAATCTTGACGATAGGGCCTTTCTCGCAGAAGCCGAAGCAACCGGTCTTGATAACCTGGACTTCGTCCTGGAGGTTCTTCTCTTTAAGAATAGTGTGGAAGTTTTCGATGATATCCAAGCTGTTGCTGGATTTGCATCCAGTACCGCCACAGATGAGAACATGCATTTTGTACTTTGCCATAGTGTGTCCTCCGCTTTATTTGTCGATAGTTTCGTAATTCACAGGGATGATGCCCTCAACCAGTTCGCCATTCATGACATACTTGGTCAAAATCTCGTCAGCACGGTCGTTGTCGACGTGACCGAAAACGATGGGGTCTTTACCTGGGACACGCACTTCCAGTGTGGGTTCGGCATGGCAATAGCCCATGCAACCAGTCTGTGTGAAAACAGCGGCAATCTTGAGCTCTTCAGCCTTAGCCATCATGTGTTCCATAACTTGCTTGGCTCCGGCGGCGATACCGCAGGTGGCCATAGCGACTTTGATTTGCACAAGCGACTCGGGATGTTCGGCTTTCTCGCGAATGTCAAGATTCGACTGAAGCTTCTCTCTCATGGCTTTGAGGTCAGCTAATGATTTTACTTTCGTCATATGAAAACTCCTTATTTTTGGATTAATTTTGGATTAATATAAACTGCTTGTTGTCTTTTATTACATTGATAAACAAATTATTCCACCTTACGCACGGAGTGTAAGGCACATTGCAAAGATACACATTTTATTTGATTGAGCAAATCATTGCAAAATATTTTTATGTTTTCGCCGTTAGGGGAACACTTTATGGAACATCTATCACCTATTTCTGAACTACAAAAACAAGCCACGCTGCTCCGCACAGAGATGCAATATGAACAAGAATCCTATGCCCGCAGCCTGGCCCTGGACACGATGGGCAGCCGGGTGCAGGAGGCCGCATGCCGCTATCCCGTGACGGTGGGGGACATAAGCTATAACGCCCTGGACCAGATGGTGGCCCGCATAACTTTCGAGGTGGATGAGGACGAGCCTGAGACCGAGTTCGAACCCGGAAAGCCCATCGCCTTCTTCTATCGCTCGGACAATGGCTCGCAGGTGCGAGACCTTCCGCATCAATATTATATTGAACAGGTGGACGCAGCCTCTGTCACAGTGGCGGTGCCCAGCTATGCCGCGCTGCAGTCGCTGCGCTCGGCCGTGCAGACCAAGATGCTCGGTATCCGAACCGCCGTTGACACCACCAGCTACGAAGTGATGCTCGATGCCCTCAGCGCGGCCATGCACAGCGACAACGAGAAGTTCGTCCACCTGCGCGACACCCTCATAGGCCCACTGGAGCCAAAGTTCCGCCATCTGCCCAAACTTTCCTTCCCCTGGCTCAACAACAGCCAGCAGCAAGCCATACAGAAGGTGGTGGAAGCAATGGAGGTGGCCATCGTCCACGGACCCCCCGGCACGGGCAAGACCACCACCCTGGTGGAAGCCATCATCGAGACCCTGCAACGCGAAACACAGGTCATGGTCTGCGCCCCCAGCAATGCGGCCGTCGACTGGATCAGCGAGCAACTATCCCGCCGGGGGGTGAACGTGCTCCGTATCGGCAACCCCCTGCGCATGAGCGACGCAATGCTTGAATGCAGCTTTGAACGCCGGTTCTCCAACCACCCCGACTATGCCGAGCTGTGGAACATCCGCCGCACCCTCCACGGGGCGCACGGAACGGAAGCAACCCACAAGCAGAAAGACCACCTGGCCAAACTCAAAAACCGCGCCACCGAGTTGGAAATCAAAATACAGGCCGACCTCTTCGACCAAGCCCGCGTCATCTCCTGCACCCTCATCGGCAGCGCATACCGCATACTGGAGCGCCGCCATTTCCCCACCCTTTTCATCGACGAGGCCGCCCAAGCCCTGCAGCCCGCTTGCTGGGCCGCCGTGCTTAAGGCCGACCGCGTGGTGCTTTGTGGCGACCACATGCAGCTTCCCCCCACAGTCAAATGCCCCGAAGCCGCACGCGGGGGGCTGGACCGCACACTGATGCAGATGGTATCCAAGGCCAAACCCTCGTGCGTCAGCCTCCTCACCACGCAGTACCGCATGAACAGCGACATCATGGACTTCCCTTCGCGCTGGTTCTACCACGGCCAGCTCAAAGCCGCGCCCCAGGTGGCCTCGCGGCTGGTGTCGCCGATTGACACCCCGCTCACCTGGATCGACACCTCGCTTTGCGGCTTCGGCGAAAGGCAGAGCCGGTCCCTCAGCCGTTCCAATGCCGAGGAGGCACGGATGCTCATCCACGTGCTGCGCGACTATGTCGAGACGATTGGCCTCACCCGCATTCAGGACGACCGCGTCGACTTCGGCATCATATCGCCCTACCGGGCGCAGGTGCGCCTCATCCGCCGCCTGCTCAAATGGCAGAAATTCTTCCGCCGCCTTTACCGCCAAATCTCAGTGGGCACAGTCGACGGCTTCCAAGGGCAGGAGCGCGACGTAATCATCATCAGTATGGTGCGCGACAACGACCAAGGCACCATTGGCTTCCTCAACGATCTCCGCCGCATGAACGTGGCCATCACCCGCGCCCGCATGAAACTTATCATCGTCGGCAATGCCGAGACCCTGTCCCGCCACCGATTCTATGCCCAGCTCATCGAGCATGTTCAAGCCCACGGCGACTTCGTCACGCTTCCCCCACCCTCGACCGACTCCACAGAAGAGTCAGCCTGAACAGCCTAAGTCCTCCGCCCGCCTCGGACCATTTTGCACTGCCAAGTCTCGGCAGAGTCCTCGTCATACACATGCTGCGGGAATCACCAAACGAGACCCAAATGTTAAAAATTTTGAGGAATCAACTTTTATCCGTATTTTTGCATTGTCGTTCCAACACAACAATAGCATTTTGATGGAACATAATTAAATTATTATCAACAATAAAGAAACTAAAAAGAAAACACTATGAAAAAAGTAGTATTCCTTGCAGCCCTGATGCTGACCGTCACCGGCCTCAAAGCCCAGACCAACATCCAAGAGATGTATGACTTCAATCGTGGCCACCTCACCACCACCCTCGAGATGTTCAAGACCGACGCGTGGGGTAGCACTTTCTTCTTCAACGACATCTACCATCCCACCGACGGGCTCACTCCTACAGGCTATTACACCGAGATTGCACGTGCTCTGAACTTCTGGCAGCACACCGCCCTCGCACCCCTCAGCCTCCATGTGGAGTGGAACGGCGGCCAGTTTGCAAACAACGCCTGGCTGTTCGGTATCGAGTACTTCCTCCACAATGAAAGCTTCACCAACACCTTCACCTTCGAACTGATGTACAAACGCATCAGCAATCAGAACGGAAACATCCCGGTTCAGTTCACCTTTGTGTGGGGCATGCAGAACCTCTTTGGTGTGAAAGGTCTTACTTTCAGCGGCTTCCTCGATGTCTGGGGCGAGAATAATAACTGGGTGATTACCCCTGATGTAATGGCTGAAGACGGCTCCATAGCCACTCCTGCCGTTGTCGAGAATACTAAACTCGTCATCCTCAGCGAACCTCAGATTTGGTATAACATCGGGCAGCACTTCGGCTGCAACCACCTCATGATTGGCGGCGAGGTTGAGCTGGCCTACAACTTTGCCGGCGGTTGGCACAGCGGCGCCGACTTCAACAAGAACAAAGGCTTCAATGTGGCTCCCTGCGCCGGTATCAAGTGGGCTTTCTAATCCCCACCTAATAATGAATCTTCAAACCTAATACAATAATATAGCTATGTTAAAGAAACTATTCGGATTCGACCCCACCCGACATGAGATGCGGACCGAAATCATGGCAGGCATAACCACCTTCCTGGCCATGGCCTATATCCTGGCCGTCAACCCTGGCATCTTCAGCGCCCTGGCCGACCAGGGCATGCCCGGCGGCGCCGTCTTCACGGCCACCGCTCTGGCCGCCATCATCGGCACCCTGGTGATGGCCATCTATGCCAAGAAACCCTTTGCCCTGGCTCCCGGCATGGGGCTCAACGCCTTCTTTGTGTTTGGCGTCTGCCTCGGCATGGGCCACTCGTGGCAGTTTGCCCTCACCGCCATCTTTATTGAGGGTATAATCTTCATCATCCTGACCCTCACCAAGGTGCGCCAGTGGATTGTGGACGCCATCCCTCTCAACCTGCGCCACGCCATCGGCGCCGGTATCGGTCTTTTCATCGCCTTTATCGGACTGAAGAACGGCGGCATTATCGTCGACAACGATGCCACGCTGGTGGGTCTCGGCGACATCTGCCATGGCTCAGCCCTGCTCGCCATCATCGGCATCGTCATCACCGGCGTGCTGCTCATCCTCAAAGTACCCGGCAACATCCTCATCGGCATCATCGCCACCGCCCTGCTGGGCATGCTGCCCATCTGGCAAATCACGGGAGCCGACGGCACCGTGACCCACGGCGCCCTCACCGTCTTCGACCGCGTGGTCGACGTGCCCCCCTCGGTGGCTCCAATCTTCTGCCAGTTCCAGTGGAGCGAAGTACTCTCGCTGGACATGCTCGTCGTCCTCTTCACCTTCCTTTTCATTGACATGTTCGACACGATGGGCACCGTGATTGGCGTCTCGCAGAAAGCCGGCATGGTCGACGAAAAAGGCAACATCGACGGCATCAACAAAGTATTCATGGCCGATGCTATTGCCACCACCTGCGGCGCCTGCCTCGGCACCTCCACAACCACCACCTACGTGGAGAGTGCTGCCGGTGTGGGAGCCGGTGGACGCACGGGCCTCACCGCTTTCACCACCGTCTGCTGCTTTGCCATCGCGCTCTTCTTTGCGCCCATCTTCACCCACATCCCCTCGGCGGCAACCACTGCCGCGTTGGTCATCGTGGGTCTGATGATGCTCAGCCCCATCAAGCAGATTGAACTGGACGACTACAGCGAGTCCATCCCCGCTTTCCTCACCATCATCCTCATGCCCCTCTGCTACAGCATCAGCGACGGCATCCTCATCGGCATGATTTCCTATGTGCTCATCAACGCCCTCTGTGGCAAAGCCAAGAAAATCTCCCCCACCATGTGGGTGCTGGCAGTCCTCTTCATCGCCCGCTACATATTCCTGTAACCGCCAAGTCCAA
>CAMVMX010000017.1 GCA_947168665.1 uncultured Bacteroidales bacterium | reverse complement strand
CTACACCCACCTATACAGAGACCAATGCTGCAGGATGTGACAGCGTGGTGACGCTGCACCTGACAGTGAACTACAGCAACACCGGGATAGAGACACAGACGGCGTGTGACCAGTACACGTGGCATGGCATCACCTACACGGGCAGCACCGCTACACCCACCTATACAGAGACCAATGCTGCAGGATGTGACAGCGTGGTGACGCTGCACCTGACAGTGAACTACAGCAATACTGGGATAGAGACACAGACGGCCTGTGACCTGTATACATGGCATGGAGTGACATATACGAATAGTACCTATACGCACACCTACACGGAGCAAAATGAGGCAGGGTGTGACAGTGTGGTGACATTGCATCTTACTATACTTCGCAGCAACCGTGGTACTGAAGTACAGCGAGTGTGCGACAGTGTGATGTGGCATGGCCGATGGCTTAACGAGTCGGCCACTATTGTGGACACGGTAACCAACATGGCGGGCTGCGACAGTGTGGTTACGTTACACTTGACGGTGAATCACAGTAACACAGGTGAGGATGCCCAGCATGTGTGTGACGCATTAATATGGCATGGCTACCCCGTGACTAACTCCACAACGTTGGTTGATACCCTTCAAAATGCTGCGGGGTGTGACAGTGTGGTGACACTGCATCTTACGGTTGATTACAGCAACAGTGGTATCGAGACGCGGACAGTATGCGACAGATATTCATGGCATGGGATGGTGTACACAGCAAGCACTACAACGCCGACTTTCACTGAGACCAATGCCGCGGGGTGCGACAGTGTGGTAACACTGCATCTCACGGTGAACCGAAGTAGTAGGGGAGAGGATAATGTGGCGGCGTGCGACACCTTCAGCTGGCATGGCTTGACGCTCACGGAGTCGGCCACGCTGATGGATACATTGACCAATGCCATGGGCTGCGACAGTGTGGTGACAGTACACCTGACCGTGAACCGGGGAACACACAACAGTTACTATCAAGATGCCTGTGAGGGCTACACGTGGCATGGTCAAAATTATGTCACATCGGGGGTATATACCTTCGCATACGTGAATGGGGAAGGTTGTGCCAGTGTTGATACGCTGCATTTGGATGTGAGTCAGCATGACGATACCTCATATCAGGTTACGGCTTGCGACAGCTATCGGTGGAATGGGCAAGAATATGCGGTGTCGGGCATATATACCTATGACCATAGTGCCCCGGGTTCGCCCTGCACCAATGTGGACACCTTGTTCTTGACAGTAAATTACAGCAATACCGGTGTGGATACGTATGTTGCATGTGATGAATTCATCTGGCATGGTATCCGTTATGCCACCAGCACACAGGAGCCTACCTATAGGGAACAAAACGCGGCCGGCTGCGACAGTGTGGTGACGTTGCATTTGACCATCCACAACAGCACTGCTGGAAATGAACACCATACAGTCTGCGACAGCTATACGTGGCACGGACGTACATTTACCCAGTCCACCACCATGACCGACACCCTGACCAATGCCGTGGGCTGCGACAGCTTGGCAACCCTGTTCCTGACAGTGAACTATAGCAATACGGGTACAGAGACGCAATCCGTGTGTGACTCCTTCGCATGGCATGGACATACTTATCAATCCAGTACCAACGCACCGGTCTATACCGAGACCAATGCTGCGGGATGCGATAGTGTGGTGACGTTGCATCTCACTGTCCGGCACAGCAATGCCGGCATCGAAACCCATACCGTTTGCGACAGGTTCACCTGGCATGGGGTATCCTACACCTCCTCCACCCACACCCCCACCTTCACCGAACAGAATGCTGCGGGATGCGACAGCGTTGTCACCCTGCACCTGACAGTAAACCACAGCGACCACGAGAATGAAGTCGCCACAGCCTGTGACCAGTACCGATGGCACGGGTTCCTCCTGTCCGAATCCTCCATTTTGAACGATACCTTGACCAACCAGTCGGGGTGCGACAGTGTTGTCACGCTGACACTGACAGTCAACCACTCCCAGTTCGTGACGGACAGCGTTGTGGCCTGCGACAGCTATACCTGGCATGGCGTCACCTACCGGTCAAGCACCGCAACCCCCGTTTACGTAACCCAGACAACCGAAGGGTGCGACAGCTCCACAAACCTGAACCTTACCATCAACCGAAGCACCCACCACAGCTACCACCAGGCAGCCTGCGAGCAATACCTATGGCACGGCACCACATACACCGCCGATGGAATTTACACATTCCACTACACCAACCCCTCAGGCTGCCCCAGTACAGATACACTCCATTTGATCATCAATGCCCAGCACGACACATCGTTCCATGTGGCTGCATGCGACGCATACAATTGGAATGGCAGCGTCTATACCAGTAGCGGCACCTACACCTACGACCACAGCCTCTACTCCACCTGCACCAACGTCGACACCCTCTACCTTACCATCCGAAACAGCACCCTCCACGTCGACGTGCAGACAGCGTGCGACAGCTTCGCATGGCACGGACAAACCTATCGCTCCAGCACCACCTCGCCAATCTGGTACCTGACCAATGCTGCGGGATGCGACAGCGTGGTAACACTTCAACTGACAGTCCGGCACAGCAACCACACAGTCGAGACCCGTCAGGCATGCGACAGCTTCGAGTGGCGTGGCATCCACCTGACAGAGTCCACCATCCTCACCGACACACTCACCAACAGCGAAGGCTGCGACAGCACAATCCGTCTGCACCTTATCGTCAACCACACCACCTCAGGCACCGACACCGCGACGGCGTGCGACGCATTCAGTTGGATTAACGGCATCACCTATACCAGCGACAACACTACCGACCAATTCACGGTGCAGAATGCAGCAGGTTGCGACAGTGTTGTAACGCTCCACCTCAGCATCCTCCACAGCAGTACCGGCATCGACATACAGACCGCATGCGACAGTTACACATGGTATGGCAACACCTACACCTCCTCTACCTCCTCTCCGGTATGCTACCTTCTCAATTCAGACGGGTGCGACAGTATTGTTACGCTGCAGCTCACAGTCAATCACAGCAGTTCAGGTATCGACCAGATTGTGGCCTGCGACAGCCTGACGTGGATAGATAGTGTGACATACACCACCGACAATTCGGATGCTACGTATATAGTCCCCAATGCTGTTGGCTGCGACAGTCTCATTACGCTTTTATTGACCATCAACCACGGCACCTATAATAGCCTGTCTGACGTTGCTTGCGACAGCTATAGCTGGAATGGGCAGGACTTCGGCACATCTGGCACCTACACCCACTCTTATCTCAACGATGACGGTTGCCAAAGTGTCGACACCTTGCACCTCACCGTTTATCCCTCCTACCATACAACTGTCTACGACACAGCTTGCGACAGTTACCTGTGGTACGACTCCCTCTACACCAGCACAACATCCAGTCCGCAATATGTCGCTCAGTCACAGCACGGATGCGACAGCACGCTGCACCTGCACCTCACCATTCATCGCAGTGTGTACGATACGCTGCAAGTCACTGCAGTTGCCAGTTACTACTGGAATGGACAGACCTACACTCAGTCAGGTCAGTACACTTACCAAGGACAAACCTCAGAAGGTTGCGATAGCATAGTAGTGCTCCAACTCACCATTAATGAACCCATTGCTATACCAGACGGAGAATCAACTGGGCAGGTCATAGTCTATCCCAATCCCACCTCTGGACCCCTTACTATTAATCCTGACAACGTGGTCCAAGTCGAGGTCTACGATCGTCTGGGTCGCCGGGTGGCCCTGTTCCACAACACCAATACCGTAGACCTTTCGCGTCTGCCATCTGGCAGCTATACCCTCCGCATTACCTTCACTCAAGGCAAAGCGGTACGGCGGGTTCTGAAAAGGTGACGAATAGGATTCTGGGTGCATGTGTCAATGCAAAGATGGCTTGACAGTGTCAGCAACTGACAAATTAGCACCTTTGCCATTCAATGAATTAAAAAAAAAGTGTAACTTTGCAAACGCATTTGCAACAGCCAGTCAGGTATTAATATATTTAGATACAATAGATTGTATGAAATTTATAGAGACTAACAACATCAAAGGCGACCTTTTTGGCGGCATTACAGCTGGCATTGTCGCCCTGCCGCTTGCCCTTGCTTTCGGCATACAGGCATTCGGAGGTGTCAACGACCCCTCAGCTGCTTCTATGGGGGCCTTGGCCGGCATTGTCGGAGCTACCATGCTTGGATTTTTTGCCTCCCTTTTTGGTGGTACTCACAGCCAGATTAGCGGTCCCACTGGTCCCATGACAGTCGTCACCGCCACCCTCATCGGCGGGGTATGGGCTTCGTCGGGTGGCAGCCTTTCCGACGTACTTATCAGTATGGCTCTTGCCGGACTTTTTTGTGGCCTTTTCCAAATTCTTTTTGGCATTATCAAACTGGGCAAATACATTCGCTACATACCCTATCCCGTCCTTTCGGGCTTTATGAGCGGTATCGGTGTCATCATTATTCTTCAGCAACTCTACCCCCTTGTAGGCCTCAAAGGCTCCGGCACTATGGTCGACCTCCTCATGGGAATCCCGGGGGCAGTGTCCCACGGCATATCCCTCACTGCACTCCTGCTGGGCATCGGCACCATCCTCATTATCCAGCTCTTCCCCCTCGTCACCAAGAAGGTCCCGGCCACCCTTGTGGCTCTGATTGTGATGACCGTCATCTCCCTTTTTTGCAATCTTGACAGTAGCCTCATCATTGGTGAGATTCCCTCAGGGTTGCCGCTTCCTTTCTTTGCCAAGGCGGGCGTTGACATGTCAACCATCAATTGGATTGAGGTCCTCAAAGCCTCCATCATTCCCGGCCTCACCCTTGCTGGTTTGGGTTCCATCGATACCCTGCTGACCTCCGTAGTCGCTGACAATATCACAAAGACCAAACACAACAGCAATCAGGAACTCATCGGCCAAGGCATCGGCAATGCTGTTGCAGGTCTCTTCTGTGGTCTTCCAGGTGCTGGTGCCACCATGCGTACAGTCGTTAATGTCAAGAGTGGCGGACGCACACAAATCAGTGGCATGGTCCACGCCCTGCTTCTGCTCGCCATCCTGCTCGGTTTGGGCAGTCTTGTCAAATACGTGCCCCTGTCAGTCCTTGCCGGCATACTCATCACCGTAGGCTGGGGCATCATTGACTTCAAGGGCTTCAAAGATCTCTTCAAGATCCCCAAGGCCGATGCCGTCGTTCTTGTCGTTGTCTTCCTCGTTACAGTCTTTGTTGACCTCCTCACGGCAGTAGGCATCGGCATGGTTATAGCCTGTGTTCTCTTCATGAAAAGGGCTAGTGACCTTGTCGAGGGTGGCTACAGTTCTTCTGCCATGACCTCCGCCGACCTCCGCAAAGGACTTCCTGCCCCCGGCCTGCCAAATTTCGACAAGACCGTCCCTTGGAGTGATGAGGGCGGCATTACCGACGAGATGCGCAAGCATATATATATCCAGCGCCTCAACGGCCCCATCTTCTTCGGTACTATCAACAAGTTCAAAGAGGTAATGGAAGACGTACCCCTCGATGCCAAGGTAGTCATCATCCGCATGAAGCTTGTCAGCTTCATGGACCAGTCGGGCCTCTATGCTATGGAGACCGCCATCAAGGACCTTCAAGCCCGTGGCATCACCGTCCTCATGACCATCATCCAGCCGCAGCCCATGTATATGCTTCGCACCCTCAACGTCATTCCAGCCGTCGTTCCCGAAGAGCATACTTTCAAAACCTTCGAAGACTGTACTGCCTTCCTTGCCGAGGAAACTAAGAGATATGACATGTAACCAAACATTGTGTCCATGCACAACAGAATAATTTTTTGTGTCAAGTAATAGCAATCCATATCAATCAAGAAAATAGAAATATCGATTTGAGGTAAGAAACCTAATGTTTTTTACTGTCAATGTTTAAACTTTTTATCAGATGGGAAGAGCATTTGAATACCGCAAAGCGCGTAAACTGAAACGTTGGGGACATATGGCCCGCACGTTCACCAAAATCGGAAAAGAAATCGAACTCGCAGTCCTCGCTGGTGGCCCCGACCCCTCCAGCAACCTGCGTCTGCGCCTCCTCATGGCCACCGCCAAGAGCGAGAGCATGCCCAAGGAGAATGTCGAGCGTGCCATCAAGCGTGCCACTGAGAAAGATAAGTCCGCCTACAAAGAGGTCGTATATGATGGCAAAGGGCCTCACGGCACAGCCTTCGTGGTCGAGACCGCTACTGACAACCCCACACGCACTGTCGCCAACCTCCGTGCAGCCTTTGTGCGGGGCAAAGGCGAGTTAGGTACCATGGGAATGAACGACTTCCTTTTTGAACGCAAATGCTCCTTTGTCGTAGCCTACAAAGAAGGTATCGATATGGACGAGCTGGAACTCGAACTCATCGACTACGACATAGATGAAATCTTCCGCGACGAGGACGAAATCATGATTTATGCTGATTTCAAAAACTATGGCCCAATATCCAAGTACCTCGAAGACCACGGTTTCGAAATCAAGTCCTTCAAGTTCGAGCGCATCCCTCTTACAATGCGCGAACTCTCGCCCGAAGAGCAAGAGGACGTCAACGGCCTCATCGAGCGTCTCGAAAACGACGACGATGTTGTCAACGTCTTCCACAACATGGCTTAACGCTCAACGTTATCTTTTGTCCTGTCACAAAGCCCTCTGCCATGAGGGCTTTGTCTTTACATCATCCTCAGGTACCCTTTCTCAAAAGATTGTGTTGCCATAAACTTTCTCTCCCTGTCGGCGAAACGCACAAAGATGTACTTCTCGTCCACCGCTGTCACCACCCCTTCGCCTATGCTCTTGTGTTCCACGTGGTCTCCGGGTTCCACCCTTCGCCAGTTTTTCGTGTGATTATTGTCATTCTCTTTTACACTTTCAGCAGACTGGGGTTGTGTCTGCTCCAGTTCGATTAGTCCATCACTGGTTGTCGCCTTTTGAAGGGTCTTTCCAGTGTCTTCCCAGCCTATCTCCACAGCCGTGTCCCAAAGCCCGATTACCTTGCCCGAGTGCATGTCTATGCCTGTATATGAAAGGCTCGAATCCTCATACCGCTTGAACTTATAAACAGCATCATTCATCTTCTCCCCGTTAAACACCCCAAGGCTCACCAGCAGCTCAAAGTCCCGTATCGTCAGCCCCGTCACTTTTCTAAACAGTTCGGGCTCCAGTTGCGTGATGACATCTTTGAGACAATACTCCCTGTGGTCGGTCAGGTACATGAATACGGGTACTCTTGTGGCAAACTTTATCAGCTTCTCTTGTATCTGTTTTCGCATGCTTTTATACTCTTTCTCCTCCTCTGTCAGGGCTTTCTTCTCCTTGGCGGTCATCTCGTCCCCCTTTTCCTTCTTTGTCTTCTTGACATGCTCGCTCTTGTTGATGATGGTCTCAATGTCTGTGTTCAGCGTGCGGAACCCCTCTATGCTCATCAGTGCAGTCATGGCCTCCTTGCTGTTCATCAGTCTTTGCAGGGTGGCATTGTCCACGTTCACCAGCACCGCGCTCTCCCATCTCCGGGCCAGCAGGGTGGCCGTCGTCCCGCTCATGGCCATGTCCAGCACCCCGGTGGCATCAATCTCTCTCATGCTGCTGCCGTCGAATGCCAGTATGGGCAGGAATTTGATGAACTCCTCCACCTTCTTTTCAGGGTTGCTCTCCTCCACATTCAGCTGGCAGCTATACTCCTGCACCTGCCGCAACGCCCGGTTGGGTGCAAAGTCGAACACATAGCACACCGGTTTCAGCACAACTTCCTTCCCCTCCGCATCCGTCGTCGTCCAGGGCGATTGCACGCGGAATGCCGTCTGGAAATAGGTCTCGGGCGAACTGGTGTTCCTCAGCATCAGTATCCCCGTCCAAGGCCTTATCGTCACGCCTGTCGACAGCTTCCCGCACGACAGGGTGATGGTTTTGGTCTTCAAGGGGTCGTTCATGGCATTGAACACCGGTCCCAATGCTTCCGAGCCGATGCCTGCTTCTGCCCCGGCCGCCACCACGATGTTATAGTCGTGGTAAAACCTGTTGTGTGGCTTGGCCATCAGTCGTGCCATCGCCTTGCAGGCCGCCACACCGGGCAGGAACCAGAACGTGTGTTGCAGATAGCCCACCAGCCTCATGTCGCTGTAGGGCATAGGTGGTTTCTCGGCTCCCAGTTTCAGGTCCGAGACTGTGTTCTCCTTATAGCTGCCTCGTATCAAGTCCAGCCATTTCTGCACATGCTCCTCATGCAGAAACCCATGTTCGTCAGCCCTGAAGAACTCGTTCAGGTCAAACTCGTCAAACTCCCCTTGGCTTGCCACCTCGGTTATCTCTTCCGGCATCTGGTAGGTCATCATCACCATCTTGGGCAGGGCCAGGTATGGGTTGTCCTCGCCCAGCCATTCTGCCTTTGCCCGCTGCTCATCGCTGTAGGTCCAGTTGCATATCTGCTCCTCTATAAACTCCCCGCTGGCTATTGCCCTGAAGGGTGTCCCGCTCAGATAAAGGTATGCCTTCGTCCTCAACGGCATCAGCTCCTCGTCATACTGCTCGCGGATTTCTTTCTCTCGCTTGCCGCCGTCCTCTGCCATCAGCTCCTCCACCTCCAGGGCCTGTTTCAGTGCAGGGTCTTTCTTGTCGTAGAAGTCCCTTGCCCGCTTTCCCCAAGCCCCGTAGTGATACTCGTCCAGCACTATGCAGTCCCACTCCACCTCCTGTATCCATTCGTTTGTGGCCTTGATACCGCCGCTCTCCGTCCTTCCCAGCACATCCTGAAACGAGGCGAAACACACAAACGGCTTCCGCTCGTTCACATACCCAAATTCCCTGTCCTCGCCTTTCTCACAAAACTGCCATCCTTCAAAGTCCTCATGGGTCATCAAGTCTTCGCGCCAGGCCGTCCTCACCGCCGGCTTGAATGTCAGCACCAGCACACGTGTCCAGCCCATCCTTCGTGCCAGCTGATAAGTCGTAAATGTCTTGCCGAAACGCATCTTTGCGTTCCACAGGAAGTGGGGGATAAGCCCTCGGTTCCCGGGGTCGGCGGCGAACGCCTCAAAATAGTCGGCCGTGCGGCCCACGAAGTACGCTTGCTCGGGCCTCATGCCAAAGTCGTGCGTCCGTTGCAGCATCGTGTCGCTTCCCGCCCGTGCCGAGGCCACCGCCCTCTCCACCGTCTGCAACCCGCAGCGGTACCACTCCCCGCCGATGTTGGGCACATGTGCCCTGTCCAATATCCGGTGCACCGTGCTGTCCGTAAACGTGGTGCCGTCGCTCCTCATGGCCGGCCACACCCTCAGCAGGCGATACTCCACCTGTGCCGTCTTGTTCTGTTCGGCCACGCGCTCCTCTGCCGTGCGGAGCGTATAGCCCACCTTCAGCGCGCCAGCATGTGCCGGCACACCCACATGTTCATACACATACACCTTGGGCGTATGCTCTATCTTGCCTTGCAGCAATTCATCCTTTGCCATAATACAGTCTTCATTATGGCGCTCCGTGAAATAATGGTGGAATTAAGCTCAAATCTCCATTGCCAGCGTGCAATGCAGAACTGTAAGTATTTGTCTAATGATAAAGAAGACTATGAACGGCATCGTGAATCCAGATGAATTGTCTGCCCTGTTCATCCATACACACTTCGAATGCAAAATGAAAATCCTCACAGACAAACTCCTGCCACCCGGCCTCAACCCATTCTTTCTTCAATCTCGCTTTGGGATATATGGTATAATAGTCTGCCAAAGAGTTTAGTTCTGAATAAAGCCTTTCTGCCTTTTTCGATACGGCTTCCCAACTGAGTGAAGGATGCAACTGCATGGCAGCATCATAGAAATCAAATATTTCCCTGCGGACCCTTTTGTCGATAATTATTCTCATTACTTTGTGTGGTAATGATCAAATATCCTTTGTTGGAGTTCCTTGTACATCTCTTCTAAAGAGATGCATTCATGGGCGGCCAGTTCTTCGTCGCTTACTGCCCGTTGCACCAATATCGATGACTTCCCACTCTGCATATATGGCGTTGCGGGTTCTTCAACCGACATGTTTTCAGGGTCTTCTGTGTTTGGGTTAGGCATTGTCGTGGATGATTTTCTTTTTGCAAATATATGCTTTTTTTTTCAAATCAAACTACATTATTCCACCATTATTTCAAAGAACGCTCTGTGTTTTCTGTTTGTTGTTTATCCTTTCGTCATTCTGTTTATTATGCGGTCGATAAAGTCGAGCAGTGCGTCGTATTTTATCGACTGCGTGGGGAACACCCGCATCAGCTCTTTTATCGAGGCTGTGCGGACGGCCTCCTTGTAGGCTTCCCTTATGCCGGGATGCTTTTCCGAGAAATGGAACTTCTTGTCTGCATTGTGACACGATGTCAGAAGTCTGCTGCGTACCAATTGGTCGTCATACATTCCGTCGTCCACGGCATGCTGTATGGCCCGTTTCAGCAGCACTGTCCGCGAGGCTGCTTTCCCCTGGCTGTCCCATATCTCTGCATCGCCCAGATGGTCGAATGCCTTCAGGACATCCTTCTCCGTCAGTCCAAACGGAATCTTAAACTGCAAGGGTAACGGGTATGCGGCCTTCATTAGGTGACTCTTCAACTCATCCCGTGTCGAAGGCTTTCTGCTCACAGGATGCCGGAGGCGGTAATAATCGGCATACTCTTTGGGTCGGTTCTTCTTCATCTCGTCCAACGCCCTTCGTGCATCTTGTCTGATTGCCTCATCTTCCGACTTCAGGCATCCCTCAGCCGATATAAAGTCTGTCAGGGTGTTTATCTTCTTCATCTTGTTGCATTTTATATGTTTCTATTCCATGGGCCGCACCATGCTCTCTATAAAGGCGATTTCCTCCTCTGTCAATCCGTATTTCTCATACAGCATCTCGTCCGTCCAAGGATGGCTGAAGTCCTGCATCGGCACAAACTGATAGACTTTGGTAGGAGCGTGCTGTGTGTTCTTCAAAAGTAGAACAAGAAATCTAAATAACCTTGTTTTGATGTAGGAAATGACGCTTTCCGCCTCGTTTTTGCTGCCAAATGGCCCGATAACCAGATAGGTCTCAGTGCAGCAACTGTTGGGCTTACCAAGAAATGGTTTCCCCGTCACAAGATAAGGAAAAGAACCACGTTCCCCGTAGGCACTTGATATGTAGACCTTGTACTTATCTATCCATTCACGGTGAACCTCTATCTTCTCTCGAGGGATATAGCCTGTTCCGCCCATGTCGGCATTCTTGTTGGAATACAGCAATATGTCGCCTTCCCTTTTTTCGGCCTTCCCTTGGACATTTGTTGTGAGGCCGAAAGGTTTACGTGCACTAACTATTGAATCAAAAGTATCTTCTTGTTTTTTCTTTATCTTATGTATGATGCTGACAGCTTGATTGAATCGTATAAAGGTAGGCATACCTTTTTCAATCAAAGGTCTTTCCAGTGTTGTTGTAGTTTTGTTCAGCACTGTGGTGATGCTACAAGGTCCTCGGTTGTCTCTTGACCATAAGAAATAGCATACCCCTCCCGACAGGTCAATGCCGGGAAAACAATCGTTAGGGTCAAAATAATCCACTATCGTTCTAACACTGGAGTCTTTCAACATGCTCTCTCTAAAGTCGTCAAGACCTTTGCCTCCTGCAAACCATCTGGATGGAATTATCATACTCAAATATCTCGGTTGTAACCTCTTTGCCTGTTCCACAAATAGATTATAGATAGGAGATGCACTTGACCCGAATCCACCATCATTCAGCTGGTACGGTGGGTTGCCGATGATTACATCGAATTTCATGTTGAATATCTTTTCTGGGTTGTTGGTATGGATAAACTGGTAGGCGTGCTGTTCTGCCGCCTCGCCACGGTCGTACACCCCTTGGCTGGCCCCGCAATACACACACTTGCCCCCTTGCCAGGTGTGGTGCAGCGGCTGGTACTGGATATTGCCCTCGCGTGTGCCGAACTTGTGAACGCTGTACGGGCTGTCGGCATACTTGCTGCAATACACACTGCGGCGGCTCATCAGGGCCGTCAGCTCTGTGATGGCGATGCCGAACACCTGCCGCTGCACGATATGTTCGATGCGCTCGCGCCGGTCGGCAATCACCGGCTGCAGCCCACGGTCCAGCCGTTTCACTATCTCCCGCAGGAAAACCCCGCTCTTGCAGCAGGGGTCCAAAAAACGGGTCGCGGGGTTGGCAAACAGCTCCTGGGGCAACAAGTCCAACATCCGGTTCGCCAGCTGCGGCGGAGTGAAAATCTCGTCGCTGCTCAAATTGGCCAAGCAGTTGAGCACATCGGGATTGTAGTCATTCCTCGCCATAGCTCTGCCTGTTTAGGTTGAGGAAATACACGGGCGGAAACACCGCGCAGGGCAGGTCGCTGAACAGGTCGGCCTCCGCGCTGTCGCCCACCAAGTAGCTGAACTCATAATCCCTGCGGTTCACCATCCCCTGCCCAATCATGCTCCATTCGCTCACCACAATCCACTGCTCCGGGTTGTCCACGCGGCGGTAGCTCAGCGCGTCGCCATGTATGATGTTCTTCTCCAGCAGATACTGCACACTTGCCGTGCATTCCGCCTTGCACCGCGGCCCGTACACCTCGGCATACTGCGCGGCAAAAAAACTGGCCAGCCGCTCGCGGCAGGCCGCCACATTGTCCGCCAGCAGCTCGATGCCATACAGGCTGCTCACGGCCAGCACCGCGTTCTGCTCATACTGCAGCTGCGTATACTGCTCGGCCTCCGCCCTCCGGCGGCACACCGCCAGCTTGCGCCGCAGTATCTCAATCAAAAAATTCCCGTCGCCGCAGGCGGGTTCCAGAAAGCGGCTGTCTATCCGCTCCGTCTCAGGCTTCACCAAGTCGAGCATGGCGTTCACCTCACGCGGATGGGTGAACACCTCGCCGTGGTCCACCACCCGCTTGCGCGATTTAATCTGCCCCCTCGCCAGTGGGGCAGTAGTTGCATCAGTCATAGTCTGCATAGGGTTAGCGCGTGTGCCTATCTGTGCGGCTTACGGGTCGGAGGGTAGAACTGCCTTCGTGGCGTTCTCCACCGCCGATGTCTCAGGACACAAAAAGAGCGCGGACTTGTGATTATCCACGCTCTGAGGCCCTGAGATTGCCCGTAAGAATTGATAAGTCACGCCCGCGCCGCAACGCAGACATTCACTGACTTATCCGTAATTCTTACTATTTTGAAATTTCTCAGGTTTCAGAGCAGTGCCGAATAAATAGCAAACGCAATGTTAATATATCTTGTTTATTTTCTTCTTTCTGTTGTAGTTACTATGTTTTTGTTGATAATAATGTTGTCGATTCGATGTTCAATTGGGCTGCAAAGATACGAAAAAACTTTCAAATACCAACAAATTTCCACCCCGCAATCCTCCCAACCGCCCCAGACCTCCCCTCATGACAGGGGGGAGCGCAGGGGAAGATAACCGATGTGGAACAAATACCCGTGGCAAAACTACCCCGAATTTGCATAAAAACACCCTATGCAACCCCGTTTTCAGCCCCCTTGAATCACCCTGACGTAAAAATATTTGCTTACATAAAACATTGGTATATAGATGTTACTACAGACTACGCTAAATTTTTGTTGCAAAAAATTTGCCATGTCGGAAAAAAGTTGTACTTTTGCACTCGATTTCGAAAGGGAAATCACCTGATAAAAGCCGCATTCGTCTAGTGGTCCAGGACAACTGCCTCTCACGCAGTAGATCACCAGTTCGACTCTGGTATGCGGTACGGAAAGCGATAAATCCCAAAGGTTTGTCGCTTTTTTTGTCCCAGTCGTGATGCCGTGGCGTGCCACTTTGTGCGGCCTGCCCAGCGATGGACTTAACAACAAAACACTCGCACCCATGGAAGATGTATTAAGCAAACTCTGCAATACCAATGAGCTGGTAGAAATCTACACCAATGCCGACGACAACACCCGTTTCGGCGTGGGCTTTGTCGTGGCCTGTTCGGAAATGGAATACCTCGTCCACGCTTTCAGCGAGAACGACCTCGACGACGGCTATTATGTCAAGCGCATTGACAGCATCATCCGTCTGCAGAAGGGGACCACCTATCTCCGCAACATGATGCATTTTATCAAGCCCAAGCCGCTGAAGTACGACCTGCCGCAGGGCTACTGGTCCGAGCTGGACCTCTTCACGGTGGCCCTCACCCTCTGCCAGCAGGAGCACCTGATGGCCGAGGTGGGCACGCAGTTCGACATGCAGTTCTTTGGCTGGATTGCCTCGTTCAACGACACGGTGGTGGAGATAGAGTTGGTGACCGAGGACGGCCAGCAGGACGGCACCTGCTACCTCCTGATGGAGGACGTGGAGGGCGTGGGCTTCGGCAGCCATGAGGCCTTGCGCCGCACCCGCCTCGCCTCCCTCCAGGCCTGAACACGGCGGTGCGCGTTGGCGGCGGCGCGATTGCGCCGCCGCGTCCCTTCCCGATTGTTGTCTTTCCTTTCCGCGCCTTTTGGTGCCGGGCGCTGCGCTGCGCGTTGTGGCGCGGTGGCTGGCGGCCCGGCAGGAGGTCGGCCTGCCGTGTGCCGCCCGCTGCACCTCCGCTCCTCCAAGGGCAGAACGACTCCATATAAAGAACTTTTTTTCCCGCAGGGATACAAGAAATTGGGTTGGAGTGGGTAAGAAATGGAGCAGGACGAGCGAAGCCAGGACGCAGGCGGAAGGCGGCGGCGATGGGACGGGACTGGACGCATTGGGGGAATAAAAAAATGCAACCGAAAGCGTTTCGGCTGCATTCAGCGGAGAGGCAGGGATTCGAACCCTGGGACCAGCAAGCTGGTCAACGGTTTTCGAGACCGCCCCGATCGACCACTCCGGCACCTCTCCATTGGTTTTCAGTGTTTTGCGAGTGTCTTGTTCTCTTGATTGGTGATGCAAAGGTACAACTTTTTTTTGAAATACCAAAAAAAGTTGTACCTTTGCATGTGGATTTGCCTGCAAATAGTATGGTTTGTATCTTAATTTTTAACACTTTATGATATTATGAAAAAGTCTTTTTTGTTAGCCATTGCAGCTCTTTTCGCTATGTCGGCAGGGGGACGGGTTTGCGCCCAGTCGACCGATTCTATCATGCCTGTCCCGTTTGGCAATTTTGAACAGTGGATAGACTATCCCGGCGACACTACGGAGGTGATGTCGCTCCCGATACCGCTTTATGATGCCTACACGCTGCCTGAGGGCTGGCATGCACCGATGTTTGTGGTGGACGACACGGTTTCGTATATGAGCATTACATTGCCGATCAGCCTGTCGATGCCGGTGTGCAAGGTGTCGCGCGACACGTTGCGGGCGCCCCAGGGGCGGTCGGGCCTGATTGCGGAATCGTTTCTGCTGCAAGATGTGTTGTCGCCGATTGCGGGCACGCTGGTCAGCCAGTTTCTGGATTCGGCTTTGCAGGCCGAGGTGATCCCCTCGATTGTGACGAATGCCGAGGTCGACCTGATGAAGGTGTTGCCTTTGATGGAGCAGCTGGCGGAACCGTCGGGCGATTTGTCGTGGCTGCTGGAGTTGGTGGATACTACCGACTTGAACGAGTTGCTGCATGGCGGCGCCCCGCTGAACGGGTTTGAGTTCAACAAGGTGCGCGGCATGTATAAGTATAAGGACGGCAACGGCAGCGGCGATATTGACGACAATGCCACTTTGGTGGCGTTGGGCACGTATTACGACCCTATACTGGGGCGCAGGATGCTGGTGGGTGCCGGGTCGAAGAATCTGTTCCAGTTGTATGACACTACGACTTATGAGCCTTTCGAGATGGATTACTATACGCTGAATGAGTATTATCCGGAGGCGTATGCTTTTGTGGAGGCCGACTCGCTGGTGGTGATTGCAATCTCGTCGGCCAATGAGAAGAACCGCGCCAAGGGTTCGAAGCTTTATCTGGACACTTTGGCTTTGGTGCAGCGCGACGGCTCGTGCGGGCGTGTGACGGATGTGTGGCTCGACAGCCGCTCGACGGTGCATGCCGTGGTGAAGTGGAGCAGCAATGTGGTGCCTGACAAGTGGACGGTCGAGGTGGGCCCCGCCGGTTTTATCCGCGGCATGGGTATGCGCTATACGTTTACGGACAGTACGGCTACGTTGGTGAATCTGACTCCCGGCACGACGTATGATTTCTATGTGCGCTCGGAGTGCGGAGATACGTCGTGGAGTACGTGGGGCTATCTGCAGTTTGCGACCGACTCGGCTACGCACCATTCGGTGACGGAGGTGCTGGGCGAGAATGTGAAGCTCAGCCCTAACCCGGCCAAAGGACGCTGTATGGTGGATTTTGGCGGCGTGGAGGTGAGCGCGGTGAGTCTCTACTCGGTGACGGGCCAGCGGCTGCAGCAGGCACGCGCCCACGGCGGCAGCATGACGCTGGAGTTGCCCTACAAGGGTATTTTCATTGTCGAGTTGCAGACCCCGGCCGGCACGGTGTATAAGAAGGTTGTGAACGACTGATCGGCCGTGTGCGACAGAATAGGGCAAGGGCAGTCTCTGGCGGGAGGCTGCCCTTGCTTTTGCTGCCTTTTGTGCAGCAGGGTTATTCGTTGCGTTTGTTTTTGACGAGGAGCACGAGGGAGATGGTTTCGAAAGCGAGGTAGACTATGTAGCAGATGCAGAAGGCCAGGATGAAGGTGCGGGCCTGGGGGATGTGGGTGAAGGACCAGGTGCAGAGGAGGATGAGGTGGAGGAAGAGGGTGCCGACGGTGAGCCCGAGGAAGTTTTTGACGAAGGTGCGCGGGTCTTTGTAGAAGCTTTTCACTACGGCGTAGTGCTGCAGCCCGGTGACGACGGCAAAGTAGAGGGGTATGACGGGAAGGATGGGCTGGAAGAGGCCTTGGGCAAACCAGAGGGTGCAGAAGGCGGCCAGCACCATCACGATGGTCAGGAGGATGAGGGATATGTAGTATTTTTTCATGGCTTGGGGCTTTTAGGGGTGTTTTGTTGTCGGCACGGTGTGGGGGTGCGGGTTAGTGGATGAAGTGGATGGTTTCTTTGGTGGTGAATTTCTCGCAGTAGTGGCAGCGGAGTTTGAGGTTCTCTTTGTCGACGATGTCGAATTTGGTGGGGACGGCTTCGCTGTTGGTGATGCACTTGGGGTTGGCGCATTTGACGAAGTTCTCGACGTGGTCGGGGATTTCGGTGGAGAATTTCTCGATGACTTTGTAGTTCTGGATGGTGATGATGGTGACAAAGGGGGCTACGAGGGCTACTTTGCTCACTTCGTCCTTGGTGAAGTGTTTGTTCTTGATTTTGATGATGCCTTTGCGGCCCAGTTTCGAGCTTTGGAGGTAGTTGCCGATCAGCACTTCGTCTTTGTACTCTTCGAGTCCGAGGAGGTGGATGACGCGGTAGACGGATTCGGTGGGGATATGGTCGATGACGGTGCCGTTCTCGATGGCGGAGACGACGAGTTCTTTCTTTGTGTCCATGATGGTTGTTATTATTGGGGTTGTTGTGATGTTAATTGTGTTGCGTTGTGTATGTGGCATCGTTTATCTGGCGCCGAGGATGGCGGCCATGAGTGCCTGGCGGACGTAGACACCGTTCTGTGCCTGGCGGAAGTAGTAGGCGTAGGGGGTGCTGTCGACGTCGGTGGTGATTTCGTTGACGCGGGGCAGGGGGTGCAGCACTCGCATGTTGGGTTTGCAGCCCTGGAGCATGGAGGCGGTGAGGATGCAGCTGTCTTTGACGCGCTCGTATTCGAGGGGGTCTGGGAAGCGCTCGCGCTGGACACGGGTCATGTAGATGATGTCGGCGGTGGGGATGACGCTCTGGATGTCGGTGTACTGGTAGTATTTGAGACCGGCGTCCTTGATGCTCATCTTGACTGAGGAGGGGAGTTTGAGCTCTTCGGGCGAGACGAGGTGGAAGGTGGCGTTGAAGTTGCACATGGCCTGGACGAGGGAGTGGACGGTGCGGCCGTATTTGAGGTCGCCGACGCAAGCGATGTTGAGGTTCTCGAGGGTGCCTTGTGTCTTGCGGATGGAGTAGAGGTCGAGCATGCACTGGGTGGGGTGCTGGTTGGCTCCGTCGCCGGCGTTGATGACGGGCACGGTGGCTACTTCGGAGGCATAGCGCGAAGAGCCTTCTTTGGGGTTGCGCATGACGATGAGGTCGGCATAGCTGGATACCATGACGATGGTGTCGTGGAGCGACTCGCCTTTCTGCACGCTGGTGCCGCCGGGGTCGCTGAAGCCGATGATGCGGGCGCCGAGTTGGTTGGCGGCACTTTCGAAGCTGAGGCGGGTGCGGGTGGAGGGTTCGAAGAAGAGTGTGGCGATGACTTTGTCGCTAAGAATACGCTGCTTGGGATTTTTTTCGAATTCTTCGGCAATGTCCAGCACTTCTATGTATTCTTCTTTTGAGAAGTCGGTGATGGAAATGAGGTTGCGTCCTTTTAATGTGCTCATAACTGTATGTTTTGATGGTTTGTTATTTCGTGCGGTTGAGGCCGTCGAGGGCGGGTTGGAAGGTGTGGTCGAGTCGGAGGGCGGCCATGAAGTCTTCACGGGCGTGCTGTTTGTCGCCAGTGAGTTCATAGGCGCAGCCGCGGTTGGTCCAGGCTTCGATGAAGGTGCTGTCGCACTGGATGGCACGGGTGAGGTGTTCGATGGCCAGGGGGTAGTCGCCGTAGGTGAAGAGTTGGAGGTAGCCCCGGTTGTGCCAGGCTTCTTTGTGGTTGTCGTTGATGTCGAGGATTTGTTTGTAGAGTTCTTCTGCCCGCTCGGGTTGGTTGAGGTCTTGGTAGTACATGGCCAGGCCGTAGAGGGCGTTGGTGTTGTCGGGCTGCAGGCGGAGGGCTGTGTTGAGGTATTCGACGGCCAGGGGGTCGTGGTGGTCGGCGTAGAGCATGCCCAGCTCCTCGAAGGCGGGGGCATAGTCGGGGTGGTAGTCGCAGACTTTGCGCAGCAGCAGGATGGCATTGGTGGTGTCGCCGGTCTCTTTGTAGATGAATCCTTTCATGAAGAGGGCGGTGCGGTTTTGGGGGTCTTTGGCGGTGACTTTGCCCAGGTTGTCCATGGCGCGGTCGTAGTCGCGGCTGTAGTAGGCTATCTCGCCCATCTTGAGGAAGGCTTCTTGGCTGTCGGGCTCGAGTTCGAGGGCGCGCTGCAGGCTGCTGTAGCTTTTGCCTACGTCGCCGTTGGAGAAGTAGGCGTCGGCAAGGAGCATGTGGTATTTGAACTCTTTGTCGTTGATGGACACGGCACGGGCGAGGTCGGCTATGGCGTCGTTGACCCGGTTGAGCTCGAGGTAGATTTTGGCGCGGTCGTAGTAGAGGTTGTCGTCTTTGGGATTTTTGTGGATTTTGATGTCAAGTACTTTGAGAATGTCTTCGTTGGACATGTTCTCGGAAGGGGTGCTGTTGTTGCATCCGCATATTGCCGTGATGATGGGCAGAAGGAGAATCAGTATGAGGGTTCTGTGTTTCATTGTTGTCTATAACGGGGGTAAGTGGTTTTTATTATATTTTTGAAATATTTTTTCTTGTTGGGCGAGGAGGGATTGTGATTGAGTTATATGGCTTCGAGTATGGCATGGAGCCGGGCGCGGGTTTCGGCGGGTGTTTGGGCGTGGAGTACGGTGGTGGATTGTTGCTCGGTGATGGGAAGGCTGCGGCGGATGAGGCACCAGTATTCTTTGGTTTTGCGCATACGGCTTTCTTCGCGGATGGGAAGCCGGTCGATGGCCTCGGTGAGGGCGAGGATGAAACGCAGCGTGGCCGGGAGGTCGTCGGGGTGGTTGTGTTTGATGCGGAGGGGCAGGAGGGGGTCGAACAGGATGCCGCGGCCTATCATGAAGTCCTGCACTTGCGGGAAGCGCTCGCGGAGATGTCGATAGTCGGCGGGGGTGCAGATGTCGCCATTGTAGATGACTTTGTGGCGGATGAGAGGGAGGACGCGCTGGAAGGTGTCGAGGTCTACTTGCCCGGAGTATTGCTGGCGGCCGGTGCGGGGGTGGATGGTTACGCTGAGCAGGGGGTAGTCGTTGAGGATGGGGATGAGGGGGAAGATTTCGTCGGGGCTTTGGAGGCCTAATCGCATCTTGACGCTGAGGGCGGGCTGGAGGCGGGGTAGTATATAGTCGAGTATGGATCGGACTTCGTCGGGGTGGGGGAGGATGCCGCTGCCGCGGTGCTTGGCGGTGACACGGCGCATGGGGCAGCCGATGTTCCAGTTGATTTCGCTGTAGCCGATGCTGTGCAGACGGTTGGCGAGGTCGACGAATTCGAGTGGCTCTTTGCCGAGAATTTGGGGGACCACGGGCAGGGAGTCGCGGTTGGCTTCGGGCAGCACGTCGTCAATCTTCTTCCAGGCGTCGGCCAGATTGCCGTGGGTGAGGGATAGGAAGGGTGACACGGACGAGTCTATGGCTCCGGGAAAGCATTGGTGGTACACTTTCCGGAACATGAGTTCGGTGAGTCCCTGCATCGGGGCGAGTATCAACATGGTTGCTGGTCTTTGTGCTGCTCTGCCAGCTCTTCGCGTTTCTCGATGATGTAGGTCTTGAGCGATCGCGACAGTTTGTTGCCGATAGTGTAGGTGGGTTTGTAGAGGATGCTCTCTTCCTGAAGTTTGGGGGTGATGAGGATGTGGTTCCGGTCGATGAGAAGGATGAAGTTGAGCAGTATGCTGACCACGATGAGGCATTTGAGCATGCCGACTACCGAGCCGAGCAGCTTGTTGACGAACTCGGCCTTGACCATCTTGAAGAGGCCTTCGACCACTTTGCCCAGGAAGTAGGCTATCACGACCGCACCCATGAAGGTGATGAAGAAAGCGGTGAGTACGGAGCCTTCGCCTTCGAGTTTGAGGGCTTCGGCCACCCAGGTGGAGAGGTGTACAGCGGCCCACACGCCCGCCAGAATGCCCAGCAGGGAGGCCACTTCGAAGACGATGCCGCGTTTCCAGCCTTTGTAGATGAAATAGACAAGGGGAATGCCAATGAGAATGTCTAAGAATGTCATATTGCAGTGTTGTTGATTGATAATGATTTGGTTATAAAACGAGAACGCCCCCACATGGGAGACGTCCCGTCAAATACATCTTTGAAATAAGTAAGCACGCCCGTATATACGCAAATGAGAATATTTTGTTTCATTTTTAAGTATTTTTTTTTGAGAGGGTGTGTTTATTAATCATGTTGTCAACGAATTGTGAGATAAAGAATACCGCAGTCCCGACACAGATTCCCAGCAGGGCTCCACACACCACGTCGCCGGGATAGTGTTTGCCCAGATAGGGCCGAGAGTAGCCCACCACCACAGCCCAAAGGAACAGGAGAAGGGTGAAGAGCCAGGAGCGGCTGGACCGTTGGCGGAAGCGCAGACCAAGGAATGTTGCCAAGGCGAAGACGTTGGCGGCATGGGAGGATACGAAGCCGTAAAGGCCGCCGCAGGAGGTGCGGAACATGCGTACCCCCTCGAGAGCTTGGCAGGGGCGCAGACGGCAGAACACATCCTTGAAGCAGACGACGGATATACGGTCCGAGAGGAGGAAGCAAAGCACCACGCCCAACAGGACGAGCCACCAGCGACGCGGCTCTTTGCGCAGCGTGGTGAGGCAGAAGGCTGCAACGAGTACGATGGCCCACGACCACGGTTGGCTGGCAGTCCACAGTACCCAGTCGGCGAAAGGGGTGTGGTGCTGGTTTACCCAATAGAAAGCGGCCGTGTCTATCTGCTCAAGATGCGACATTGGTTTGCAGTTTTCTGTAAAGCAGGTTTTTCAGTTCGGCGATGTGGTAGCCCGTGACGGCAGAGATGAAGATGTGATCGATGTCGGTGGGCAGGTGTTGTTGCAGTTGCTGCATCATCGTCTCGTCGATGATGTCGCTTTTGGTGATGGCCAGCACCCTCTCCTTGTCGAGAAGTTCGGGATTATATTTTCGCAACTCTTCGAGCAGGATGTTGTATTCGTGGGCGATGTCCAGCTGCTCGCAACTGACCATGAATAGGAGTATGGAGTTGCGTTCAATATGGCGTAGGAAGCGTAGGCCGAGGCCTTTGCCCTCGCTGGCCCCTTCGATGATGCCAGGGATGTCGGCAATGCAGAACGATTGGCTGTCGTGGTATTTTACAATGCCGAGGTTGGGCACCAGCGTGGTGAATGGGTAGTCGGCTATTTCGGGCTTGGCAGCGGATACGACACTCAGGAACGTTGATTTCCCGGCGTTGGGGAATCCTACCAGCCCCACGTCAGCCAGCACCTTTAACTCAATGATGACCCATCGCTCCACGGCGGGTTCGCCGGGCTGGGCATATCGGGGGGTCTGGTTGGTGGGCGATTTGAAGTGGTCGTTGCCCAGGCCGCCGCGGCCTCCCTTGGCAATGATGATTTCCTGCCCGTCTTCGGTCACTTCGCCCAGCACCTCGCCGGTCTCGGCGTCGCGGCAGATGCAGCCCAGCGGCACGTCGAGAATCTGGTCTGCGCCTGTGCGTCCTGTGCAGAGGTTCTCGCCGCCGTTCTGTCCGTTTTCGGCAAACACGTGCTTGGTATATTTCAGGTGGAGCAGAGTCCATCGCTGGCTGTTGCCGCGCAGGATTACGTGTCCGCCCCCGCCGCCGTCGCCGCCGTCGGGTCCTGCCTTGGCGTTATACTTCACGCGGAGCAGGTGGGCGGAGCCAGCGCCGCCTTTGCCTGAGCGGATGAATATCTTGACGTAGTCAACAAAGTTGGAGGTCATGTCTTGAGCAAGAAAATATTACCGTTGTTTTATTAAAATAAAGGGCTGTCGGCCTTGGGGCTGACAGCCCTTGGCAGTGCTGTTGAGACTGTTAGAGGCTGTCGATAGCCTGGGCTATGTCGAGCGATATGCGCTTGATGTCGCCCAGCCCATTGATTTTTACCTCTTTGCCCTGCTTTTCGTAGTATGCGGCCACGGGCAGGGTCTTGTTTTCGTATTCCACCAGACGGTGTTTGATGGTCTCTTCGTTGTCGTCGCTGCGGCCGCTCACTTTGGCGCGTTCAAGCATGCGGCGGATCAGCTCCTCGCGGGGCACATCGAGGCGCACCATGCAGGTGAGGGTGCGGCCGTGTTTGGCCAGCAGGCGGTCCAAGGTCTCGGCCTGAGCCACGTTGCGGGGGAATCCGTCGAAGAGGATGCCCTTTGTGTCGCGGGCAATGGCGTTGTCAATCATCTCCACCACGATGTCGTCGCTGACGAGTTGGCCGGCATCCATGATGTCTTTGATACGCAGCCCTAAGGGGCTTTGGTCGGCAATCTCTTTGCGCAGGAGGTCGCCAGTGGAGATATGGGTGAGACCGTATTTTTCAACAATAAAGTCGCTCTGTGTGCCTTTTCCTGCACCGGGAGCGCCGAAAATGACAATATTCTTCATAAATGTAAAGGCAGTATTTGGAGTCTTGTGAAGTGGTGTAACGCCATAGGATGGCGGCAAGATCCTGTTGCCGCCATCCTATGGCGAGTGTGGTTATTCGACCGATTCGATGGTCAGGTTGAACACCAGGGGGCTGTAAGGCAGGATGTCTTTTCCAGCGCCACGTGCGCCATAAGCCAGTTCGGAGGGCATGACAAGGGTGATGTCGCTGCCGGCGGTCTGACCCATGATGCCTTCTTCCCAACCCTTAATCATGGGCTGGCTTCCGACGGTGTAGGTCATGGGGCCGTACTCGCGGCCTTCTTGAACCTTGTTGGCTTCGCGGGCGTCGGCCTCACGGCTGGTGTCGAACAGGGTGCCGTCGAGCAGGCGGCCGGTATAGTTCACGGAAACCTTCTTGCCGGCTGCCACCTTGGGGCCGTCGCCTTTCTTATTCACGATGACATAGAGGCCGCTCTTGGTGGGTTTGGCGGTGATGTTGTTGTCGGCAATGTATTTGGCCAGAGTGGCGGGTTCATTGTCTTTGCGCTGGTTCATCTCTTCGATGAAGTTGGCCTGTTCCTGGGCCAGCTCGTCTTTGGTGACGAGGTCCATCAGCGAGATTTCATAATAGAAGAATTGGCCGCTGCCCTTCTTGTATTGCGGGGGCATCTGGCTCTCCATCATGAAATTGCCGATTGAGTCGGCGGGGATTTTGAAGATGGCCTTGTCGCCCACATGCATCATTTTCAGGCCTTCAACGATGTCGCCCTTGAACATGGGGGCTTCTGCCACCTGGAATATGCGGTCGGGGCTGCCGACATTGCTGAAAAGGGTGTCGTTTTCGATGCGCAGAATCAGCTCGCCCACCATCACGTCGCCGTTTTGGGGCTGGGCGCCTTCGCTATTCTGGGTCTCGAAACGGTACAGGAGGCCGTTCTCGGTCTGCTTGAACTTGTTGGAATTGCAAGCCGTCGTGAAGGCGGCCAATGTCAGTGCCAAAGAGGCAAACAATAATGTTTTTTTCATTTTTGTGTACTAATTATGTTGTTATTTCCTTTTTATTTCTTGGATGTCGTATACTATCGGAGTGCGTGATGCCACCTGGTCGCCATCGCCCACAACGCCGTAGGCCGTGTTCGATGGGGCTATCAGCCAGGCCGTGCTTCCGTAGGTCAACTGCTCCAGCAGGTCGTCAAGGGCTACGGTCACCTCGCGCCGCCCCACCACCAGTGTGTCAATCTGGCGGCGATAGAAGGGAGAGCCGTCCAAGGCTTCAAGGCGGTAGGTCACCACCACCGTGTCGTCAGGCTGCACAGGGCTGCCGTTGCCCCTTTCCTGAACCAGATACCGAGCTCCGCAGCGCAGCGGTTCGGTATTCCAGCCCCGTCGCTGGATATAGGCGTCTATCTGTGTGGCTTCCGACTGTATTACCACCCGGTTGGCGTTGATCATGTTTTCCTTCACCGCCGCTGTCGGGTCGGACTCCAGCTCGATAGTGGGAGTTCTGTCGCCGCAGGCGGCAGATGTGAGGGACAGGAAGGCAATTATTATGATGTCAAGTATTCGTCTCATTGCTTACAATGCAGTTCTATTGGTTTCACATGGTCTATTCCCAGTGCCTTCTCCACAGCTCTCAGCGTCTCGTCCAGAGGCATCATGCAGGTGGCACCCGCCGCCTGCGTGTGTCCACCGCCGCCCAGCGTGATGGCTATTCTGTTCACATCGATGCCACGCTTCGACCGCAGAGACACCTTCGTCCGTCCCTTTTCTTCACGCAGCAGTGCGCCAATCATCATCTCTTTCATCATCAGCGTGTAGTTCACCAACCCCTCCATATCCTCACCGCCTACGCCGAAACGCTTTTGGTCTTCGAGCGAAAAGACCATCAGGGCCACTTTCTGGTCAGGATAGATGCGCATCCTTTCGCTCAGTGCGAAGCCATAGAACATCATGCGGTTCACCGAGAACGTGTTCACTATTCGGTTGTTAATCTCGCTGGGTTGAATGTCGTACCGCACCAGTTTTGCCGCAGCCTCGAAACAGCTGGGCTGCTCGCAGCTGAATGCAAACCCGCCGGTGTCAGTGTTCAGGCCAGTGTAAAGGCATGTGGCCACATCCCGGTTCATATATCGGTCGCCCCACAGCTTTTCCGACAGCCACACCACCAGCTCGCACGTACTCGAAATCTGCGGGTCGGAAAATATCAGGTCAAACTCGTCGGTAGCGGGATTGTGGTGATGGTCTATCAGCACCTTGCGGCATCTTCTGTCCCGCAGTTCGCCGGCCAGCATATCGGTGCGCGAGGCGGCGTTCAGGTCGAGGCATATCACGAGGTCGGCCTTGTCAAGCAGAGTCCTCCACAGGTCTCGGTCCGTCTCGCCGCTCAAAATACGCCCGGCCCCCGGCAGCCAGCTGAAATTCTTCGGACACCCGTTGGGCAGCACCGGTGTCACGTGGCAGTCCGCCCCCGTGGCCTGGTCCAGCATCAGGGTCAAGCCCAGCAGACTCCCACATGCGTCGCCATCGGCATTGGTATGCGCGACGAGCAGAATATTCTGCCCCTCGGCCATCCATTGCCGACACATTGCTACCTTCTGGATGTCAAATGCTTTTGCGTACATATTCAGCTCTCAACTACCGTTCTATCAATCTGCAAAAATACTATTTTTCTCCGACATCCAACAAGTTTTTTTCGTTGTTCTTGAAAAAAGTTGTACCTTTGCAAAAATATTTAATCACTACAAATGAAAAAGACATACATCCTCATGGCAGCCGCACTCCTTCTCACAGTGGGCTGCAAGCAGAAACCACAGGATTCCCCCGACATCATCGGAAAGCCTGACACAACAGTCGAAAACGGCCGTTTCACCCCTGAGGTCATGTGGCAACTCGGCAAGATGGGCGAATTTGCCGTCAGCCCCGACGGCTCCCGCCTGGTTTACGCCAACACCTACTACAACATGGCCCAAAACAAAGGCAATGCTGAGCTCTACCTCCTCTCCCTGTCGGGCGACGGGCAGGCCGTGCGCATCACCCACACCGTCGAGAACGAGTTCAACCCCGTCTGGCTCAACGACAACACACTCCTCTTTGCCCGTGGAACCAACATCGTATCCATGAACATTGACAGCAAAAAGGAGAAAGTGCTTGCCACCGTCGAGTCCGGCCTCGAAGGCTTCAAGATTTCCCCACAAGGCGACAAGATTCTTTACGTCAGCGACCTCCCCGTGCAGCGTCCCGACGACCTTCAGAAACTCTATGACGGCCTTGACCAGACCACCGGCCGCATCAACGAGGACCTCATGTACCGCCACTGGGACAGCTGGGTCGACGAATATCCCCACATCTTCCTCGCACCCCTCTCCGACAAGGGGGTTGACATCGCCAGCGCCGTCGACGTCATCGGCTCCAAACCTTACGAGTGTCCCATGCGCCCCTGGGGCGGTGTCGAGCAGTTCAACTTCTCGCCCGATGGCAGCCAGATAGCCTACACCTGCCGTGCCAAGACCGGTAAAGACTACGCCCTCAGCACCAATAGCGACATATACCTCTACACCATTGCCACCCGCCAGACTGTCAACATCAGCGACGGCATCATGGGCTACGACCAAAACCCCGTCTTCAGTCACGACGGCAAGAAGATTGCTTGGGAAAGCATGGAGCACGACGGCTATGAGAGCGACAAGCTCCGCCTCATGGTCCTCGACCTCGCCACCAACCAGCGCACCGACTACACCGCCGACTTCGACTACGGCGTCAGCGGCATCAGCTGGAGCGACGACGACAGCCAGCTGGCCGCCGTGGTCATGTATCGCGGCATGAACGAAATCTTCGCCTTCGACGTCAACACCAAGGCCATCCGCCAGGTCACCAAGGCCTGCCACGACATCAACGGCTTCACCCTCTGCGGCAACAACATCTTCGCCACCGAGGTGTCCATGCAGCACCCTGCCGAGATTTTCTGCTACACCCTCAATGGCGAGAACCAGACCGGCAAGCAGCTCACCTCCATCAACACCGAGGTCCTCTCCCAGGTTCGCATGGGTCGCACCGAGGAGTGCTGGATTCCCACCTCCGACGGCAAAGAGATGCTCGTATGGCTCATCTATCCCTACGACTACGACAGCACCAAGACCTACCCCGCGCTTCTCTTCTGCGAAGGCGGCCCCCAGAGCATGGTCTCCCAGTTCTGGAGCACCCGCTGGAACTTCGAAGTCATGAGCGGCGCCGGCTACTTTGTCATCGCTCCCAACCGTCGCGGATGTCCCGGCTTCGGCACCGCCTGGTGTGAGGAAATCAGCGGCGACTACGGCGGACTCTGCATGAAAGACTACATGACCGCCACCGACTATTTCGCCAAGAACAAGCCCCAGATTGACCCCGACCGCATCGGCGCCTGTGGTGCCTCTTTCGGTGCCTACAGCATCTACTGGCTGGCCGGTCACAACGAGAACCACCGCTTCAAAGCCTTCCTGGCCCACAACGGCATGTTCAACTTCGAGCAGCAGTGCCTCGAGACCGAAGAGTACTGGTTCACCAACTGGGACCTCGGCGGCCCCTATTGGGTCAAGAACGCCAAGACCGCCCACTCCTATGCCAACTCGCCCCACCTCTTTGTCGACAAGTGGAACACCCCCATCTGTGTTGTCCACAGCGAGTTCGACTTCCGCATCGTGGCCTCCCAGGGCATGGCCGCCTACAACGCCGCCAAACTCCGTGGCCTCGAAGCCCGCTACCTCTACTTCCCCGACGAGACCCATTGGGTGCTCCGTCCCCAGAACAGCCTCCTCTGGCACCGCAACTTCATCGACTGGTTCGACAAATACCTCAAGAAATAATCCCACGCCCCAGTGGCAAATACCCCAAAGCGGTGTCCCTCTCGGATACCGCTTTTTTAATGCCCTATCAAAAGGGGAGGGGCTGGCGCGGGTGCGTTTTTTCATTTGGATGTAATACTTGCCGACCACGACCCGCCACCGCGCTCTCCCCTTCCATTTGGATGCAATAGTTACCGACCACGACCCGCCACCGCGACCTCCCCTTCCATTTGGATGCAATAGTTGCTGTCTACGACCCGCCACCGCGACCTCCCCTCTTTAGAGGGGTCGGGGGTATGTATCATAATGACTATAATCATACCCCCAGCCCCTTTCAAAAGGGGAGGGGCTGACGCGGTTGTGTTCTTCCATTTGGATGCAATAGTTGCAGTCCACGACCCGCCACTGCGACCTCCCCTCTTAAGAGGGGCCGGGGGTATGTATTAATGACTATAATCATACCCCCAGCCCCTTTCAAAAGGGGAGGGGCTGACGCGGTTGCGTCCTTTATCTATGCGGTAAAGCGAATATCCGCCACCTTATTCGGATGTAGGTCTCACCCAAGTGAAGGTAACTCCACTTGTGGGGAGTCCTGAATAATAGTAATTCCAATGATCGCTATCTGATGGGTTGTAATATGGGTCAGTTTCTTTAATGGCATTTTCTACTGACAATGGGCATGTTATGGTGCAATGTCGGGAAGCGTGGGATAGCCCACGGCACATATCATATTTATCAGTCACCCTGCTCATATTAAAATGGGAGAGGTCAAGGCTTTCCAGCCAGTAACAATATTCGAACATACCGCGCATATTCGTCACATTCTTGGTGTTGAAGTTGGAGAGATCAAGACTTCTCAGACTCATACAATTTGCAAACATCCCGCCCATACTTGTCACCTTCTCGGTGTTGAAGT
This sequence comes from uncultured Bacteroidales bacterium, assembly GCA_947168665.1. GTDB lineage: Bacteria > Bacteroidota > Bacteroidia > Bacteroidales > P3 > Colimorpha. The sequence continues at coordinate 41,178 of CAMVMX010000017.1, read as the reverse complement.
TGGAGACATCAAGTCTTGTAAGTTCGCCACAGCCAGCAAACATACTTTTCATATTCGTCACATTCTTGGTGTTGAAGTTTGAGATGTCAAGACTATTCAGGCTTGCGCAATAATAAAACATACTGTTCATATTCGTCACATTCTTAGTGTTGAAATGGGAGACATCAAGGCTTTTCTGGTTTCTACAGTAAAAAAACATACTGCTCATATTCGTCACATTCTTGGTGTTGAAGTTGGAGATGTCAAGACTATTCAGGTTTTTGCAATTATAAAACATACTGCTCATATTCGTCACATTCTTGGTGTAGAAATTAGATAGGTCAAGACTGTACAGTTCGAAACAGTTAGCAAACATTTCGTGCATATCCGTAACATTCCATGTACTGAACCCTTTACCAAAGTCAATCTTATTCAATTCTGGTTCAACTAATAGAGAACTATGAGCCTCTTGTCGAGTGCGGGCCCAGAACATCCTACTGCAATCGGGATGGGCGTTTATCACGCTGGCACTTGTGGTGACTCTCCAGGCCGTGCCGTCCAGATTGCCATAAATCGGGACAGGAGAATCGGGTATGGAAAGCAGTTTGCCGGAAGCGACAGAGCTATGGTATTCAAACACCACAGCTCTGGCATTCTTGGGGATGGCGGCATTGAAGGTTCTGCCATCCACCAATTCAGCGGCGACGTAGTCTTTCTGGCAGCCCGAGGCCAATAGCAGGGCGGCGAAAGCAGCCGCAATGAAATAACCTGTTTTCATAATATCTGTTTTTTGGGATTGTTGTCGTTATGAGGGGATTTTGCAACTTTTTAATTTACACTCCTATTCGGGAGCAAAGATACATCCTTTTTTTGATATAAACACACTATCATGAAAAGAAAGCATACATCCCGAACAGCCAGACATTTACCACTGCCAGTCGCCGGCCTCACCGCAGGGAATAACGGCAATTCGGGCGAGGGGGAATGCGTTTTCGCCTCCCGGGCAAGGCAAAGCTGTGCGGCAGCAGCCCGTCCCCCCATTCCTCCATGCCGATGGGCGGTCCAAACCAACCGTCAACCCAGCATGCAAAGCCGTCTGCCCGACCCTGTCCGGCCTTGCACCGGGCAGACGCCAGAAGAGTGTCGCAACTTTTTTTTCACAAAAAAAACGCTCAATTCAAAAAATAGTTGTATCTTTGCCTGTTGAATAGTTTTCATAAAATTAATTGCAAATATAGTAATATGAAACGTTTTTTGATCGCTCTACTCGCTTGTACTCTGATATTTGGCTATTCCGATGTCCAGGCCCAGAGCAAAACGAAAAGCAGTGCAAAAACTTCGAAATCTGCCAAAGATAAGAAGTCCAAGAAGAATAAAAAAGGCAAAAAGAACAAGGACGCGGCTCCGGAGATTCCCCTTGTCCAGCTGCCCTACAACAGCAACGACTGTCTCTTTGCCATCCCCCTCAGTGTTGACCGCACCTTCGGCCCCACCACCGCCCCGCAAGGCGCGGGCCGCGTGATGGAAGTCATGGCCGACAAACGTCACCCCAACCTCCCCGAGTTCGAACACAACTCGGTGTGGTACAAGTTCACCGTCCCCTATAACGGCAAACTCGACATCGCTGTCACCCAGCAGAACCTGGCCGACGACTACGACATGGTAGTCTACAAATACACCGACGCCTACTTCAGCAACCACATCCAGTGCAACAAAGTGCTGCCCGTGGCCGTCAACCTCTCCTCCGTCGACAGTTCGCTGCTGGCCAAGCCCAAGAAACCCAAGGCTGCCGCCCCTGACGCCCCCAAACTCGACGCCAAAGCCAAAGCCGAGGCCGCCCGCCAGGCCCGCATGGCCATGGAGAAAGAGGCCGCCAAAGGCACCATCGGCATGTATCACGACGCCACCGACATCCTGCTCACCAAAGCATCCAACAAACGCCACATCCGCTCCATCGACGTGCGCAAGGGCGAAGTCTACTACATCATGCTCGACAACAACAACCCCAAAGGCTCCGGCCACAGCATCAAAGTGTCCATCTTTGTCGAAGCCTTCGAAGTGCCCGTATCCTTCTACGACCCCAAAATCCGCAAGAATGTCGACGTCAACCTCACCATCCTCGAGAAGAACACCAACAACCGCGTCATCGTCCACAACGAGAACTTCCGCGGCGGCCGTGTCAAATTCGTGCCCGGCTTCAACTACACACTCTATGCCAAGCGCAACGGCTACTTCTCCATCTTCTACGACTTCAACGCCGACCGCTTCAAAGAGGACACCCTCCTGCGCATGAAGCTCTATCGCGCCGAGCGCGGCACCGTCTACCCCATATCCGACATCTATTTCGGCAACGAATACGAACTCCTGCCCGCCTCCGACTCCAACCTGATGAACTACGTCCAGATGTTCAAGAACCACCCCGACGTAGCCTTCACCATCAAAGGCTGGGTGCAGACCTACGGCATCGACCCCGAGCACGACCAGCTCGTCTCGCTCGAGCGTGCCAAAGCCGTCAAAGAGTTCTTCGTCAAGAACGGAGTGCCCGAGGCCAACATCAAGACCTCTGGCATGACCCCCACCGACATCAAGCGTGCCGCCACCGCCGCCTTCGACACCAAGAAGAAGGACGACAACGAGTTTGTCAAAGTGCAGCTCATCATCACCGGCATCAATCCCAAAGAAAATCCCTAATCCGTCAGTCATATTTTTTTCCATTCAGAAGCCTCCCGGAACGGGAGGCTTCTGTGTTTATCAGCCCTGCGTCCCGCCCGGTCCTGCGGTCTTCCGGCTGGCGTCCATCCTGCCAGAGGGCGGGGAATGCCCTTCGCTCTGCCCCCGCTCGGTCTACGGCGGTCGTTTCGCACTTCAACCCCATTTCGACCTCTGCCGTGGGACAGATGGGTCCCCGAGGGGGGTGTTTCCAGGGTCATAGGGGCGAACCTGCGCAGGCGCAGGTTCGCCCTGCAATCCGGCGGGCGGCCTTGCCGCCCGCCGGATTGCAGGGACAGGGATATAATTATGTATAGCGCGGAGGGAACGGGCGGTGCGCGGCAGGGGGACGCGGCGGGCGGCGGTGCGGGGGGGCAAGAACCCGCAACCGATGCTCTTGGATTTCGTTTGGGGGCAGGAGGGGGTGTGTCGGCATCGCTTTTTTATTAATGGTTGAAGTGATATAAATGTCTGTTTATGAGTATTGTGAATGCTTGTATTTTGTTAAAATTGTTGATGTGGATATAATTGTGTCCGATTTATTAAAAAAAATTTCGTATCTTTGCACTTTCAATTTCGAATATTATTAATAACAAGAGTATGACTAAATTCGTTTACACGTTTGGCGGCAAGACTGCCGAGGGAAAAGCCGACATGAAGAATCTGCTCGGCGGAAAAGGTGCCAACTTGGCAGAAATGTGCTTGCTGGGGCTTCCAGTTCCCGCTGGTTTAACTATCACTACAGAGTGTTGCACAGCTTACTATGACAACAACTGCCAGCTGCCCGCCGGCCTTATGGACGAGGTGTGGAAGGGTATGGCCAACGTGGAAAAACTGATGGGCATGAAGTATGACGATGCCGAGAACCCGCTGCTGGTGAGCTGCCGCTCGGGTGCCCGCAGCTCGATGCCCGGCATGATGGACACGGTGCTGAACATCGGTCTCTCGTCCAAGACCATTCCCGGCATGTTGAAGAAGACCAACAACCCCCGCTTTGTGTACGACTCCTACCGCCGCCTCATCATGATGTATGCCGATGTGGTGATGGAGAAGAGCGAGGGCATTGAGCCTGCCGACGGCAAAGGCATCCGCAAGCAGCTGGATGACATGCTGGACGATTACAAGGCTCAGCACAACTATAAGAGCGACACCGACCTTACGGCCGACGACCTGAAGAAGCTGGCCGAGGACTTCAAGGCTAAGGTGAAAGAGGTGCTCGGCGTTGAGTTCCCCGACGATGCCAAGGCCCAGATGGAAGGCGGCATCAAGGCCGTTTTCAAGAGCTGGAACGGCAAGAAGGCTGTAAGCTACCGCAAGATTGAGGGCATACCCGACGATTGGGGCACCGCCGTCAACGTGCAGGCCATGGTGTTCGGCAACATGGGCGACAACAGCGCCACGGGCGTTGCTTTCACCCGCAATCCCGCCACGGGCGACAACCAGTTCTATGGCGAGTGGCTCATCAACGCCCAGGGCGAGGACGTGGTGGCCGGCATCCGCACCCCCAACCCCCTCAACGACGACACCAAGAACGAGCAGAACAAGCACATGCACTCGATGCAGGAGCTGATGCCCGAGACATATAAAGAGTTGTGCGACATCCGCGCCACTCTCGAGAAGAATTTCCACGACATGCTCGATATCGAGTTCACCATCCAGGACGGCAAGCTGTATATGCTGCAGTGCCGCGTGGGCAAGCGCACCGGCGTGGCTGCCCTGACGATGGCCATGGACATGCTGAAAGAGGGCTTGATTGACGAGAGCGAGGTGGTGATGCGCATCAGCCCCGCCCAGCTGGACGAGCTGCTGCACCCCATTCTGGACAGTGCCGACGAGAAGAAGCACACCGTCATTGCCAAAGGTCTGCCCGCCGGCCCCGGAGGCGCTGTGGGCGTGATTGCCCTTTCGAGCGAGAAAGCCAAGGAGTACCAGGCTGCCGGCATCAAGAATATCTTGGTGCGCGAGGAAACCAACCCCGAGGATGTGGAAGGCATGCGCGCCGCCGACGGTATCCTGACCGCCCGCGGAGGCATGACTTCGCACGCCGCACTGGTGGCCCGTGGATGGGGCAAGTGCTGCATTGTGGGCTGCGACGCCGTGGAGATTGGCAAGGACTCGGCCAGCGTGACCACCGACGCCTACGGCAAGAAACGCGTCAACGTGGAGGAGAACAATACCGTCACCATCAACGGCAAGCTGTACCATGAGGGCGACCTGCTGAGCCTGAACGGTTCGAAGGGCTGGGTGTATGACGAGGAAGTCAAGATGATCAATGCCACCGAGAACCCCCTGTTCCAGGAGTTGATGAAGATTGTCGACAAGTATCGCAAGATGGGTGTCCGCACCAATGCCGACAACCCCATCGACGCGCAGAAGGCTATTGATTTCGGAGCCGAGGGTATCGGCCTGTTCCGCATTGAGCACATGTTCTATGGCGAGAACAGTGAGGTACCGTTAGAGAAGCTCCGCAACATGATTCTGGCCGATACGCTTGAGGCCCGTGTGGCTGCACTGGCCGAACTGGAGCCCTACATCAAGGAGAGTGCCAAGGGCACGCTGAAGGTGATGGACGGAAAGCCCCTCACGTTCCGCCTGATGGACCCCCCGCTGCATGAGTTTGTCCCCCAGACCGAGGAGAAGCAGCGCGAGGTGGCCAAGGCTCGCGGCCTGAGTTATGAGGCTCTGCATGCCCGCATCGAGAGTATGCATGAGGTGAACCCGATGATGGGTCTGCGCGGTGTGCGTCTGGGCATCATTTATCCCGAAATCACTGCCACCCAGTTCCGCGCCTTGTTCAGCGCCACGGTCGAGCTGATGAAAGAGGGTCACAACCCCATGCTCGAAATCATGGTACCCCTGACCATCAACGCCGCCGAGTTGCACAACCAGAAACGTATTGCCGACAGGGTGAAGAAGGAAGTGGAAGAGAAGTATGGCATTGAGTTTACCTATAAGTTCGGCACGATGATTGAGATACCGCGCGCCGCGCTGGTCGCCAACCAGATTGCCGAGGTGGCCGAGTTCTTCAGCTTCGGTACCAACGACTTGACGCAGATGACTTTCGGATTCAGCCGTGACGACGTGAACGCTATCGTCAAGACTTATGTCGATGAGAAGATTATCCCCGCCGACCCGTTCAACAACTTCGACCGCGAGTGCGTGGGCGAGTTGGTGAAGATTGGCATTGAGCGTGGCCGCAGCACGCGCCCGAATCTGAAATGCGGTGTGTGCGGTGAGCATGGCGGCGACCCGACAGCAGCCGAGTTCTTCTATAAGAACGGAATGAACTATGTGAGCTGCAGTCCTTTCCGTGTGCCAGTGGCACGTTTGGCAGCAGCCCAGGCCGCAATCATGGAGGCCCGCGAAAAGTAATATCAAGAAAAACCGAATCCCTGACACGGTATGTGTCAGGGATTTTTAAAATCAAAAATAGATAAATTATGACTGATAAAATCAGACAAGATCTCAAACGCCTCGGAATTGAAGGCGTCAGCACTATCCACTATAACCCCTCATACGAGGAACTGTTCCAGATGGAAATGGACCCCAGCCTGACGGGCTATGACAAAGGCCAGCTGACAGAGCTGGATGCCATCAACGTGATGACCGGTATCTACACCGGACGCTCGCCCAAAGACAAGTATATTGTGATGGACGAGAACTCGAAAAATACTGTCTGGTGGAATACTCCGGAGTATCCCAACGACAACCATCCCATGAGTGAGGAGGTTTGGGGACAGATGAAGGAGTTGGCCAAAAACGAGTTGAGCAACAAGGAACTCTATGTGGTCGACGCTTTCTGCGGAGCCAACAAGGACACTCGTATGGCTGTGCGCTTCATTATGGAGGTGGCCTGGCAGGCACACTTTGTGCGCAACATGTTTATAAAACCCACCGAGGAGGAGCTGAAAAGCTTTGAGCCCAATTTCACTGTCTACACCGCCAGCAAGGCCAAGGTGGAGAATTATAAGGAACTGGGTCTGAATAGCGCGACCTGTGTGGCTTTCAACATTACCAGCCGCGAGCAGGTGATTCTCAACACTTGGTACGGCGGCGAGATGAAGAAGGGTATGTTCAGCATGATGAACTATTATCTGCCCCTGCAGGGTATTGCCGCTATGCATTGCTCGGCCAACACCGACATGGATGGCAAGAACACAGCCATCTTCTTCGGATTGAGCGGTACGGGCAAGACGACCCTTTCGACCGACCCCAACCGTTTGCTGATTGGCGACGATGAGCATGGCTGGGACGACGAGGGTGTGTTCAATTTCGAGGGAGGCTGCTATGCCAAAGTCATCAATCTGGACAAGGATAGCGAGCCGGACATTTACAACGCCATACGCCGCAACGCCCTGCTGGAGAATGTGACTGTGGCCGCCGACGGCAAGATTGATTTTGCCGACAAGAGCGTCACGGAGAATACCCGCGTGAGTTACCCCATCGACCACATCGAGAAGATTGTCCAGCCCTTGCACGGCAAGAGTGCCGGCCCCGCTGCCGAGAATGTCATATTCCTCAGCGCTGATGCATTCGGTGTGTTGCCCCCGGTGAGTATTTTGACTCCTGACCAGTGCAAGTACTACTTCCTGAGCGGTTTCACCGCCAAACTGGCCGGCACGGAGCGTGGCATCACCGAGCCTACTCCCACTTTCAGCGCATGCTTCGGACAAGCTTTCCTGGAGTTGCACCCCACAAAGTATGCCGAGGAGTTGGTGAAGCGCATGGAGAAGAGCGGCGCAAAGGCCTATTTGGTGAACACCGGATGGAACGGCACGGGCAAGCGTATTTCCATTAAGGATACCCGCGGAATTATCGATGCCATCCTCAACGGTTCGATAGAGAAGGCTCAGACAAAGACGATTCCCTATTTCGACTTTGAGGTGCCGGTAGAACTGCCTGGTGTGGACACAAATATCCTTGACCCCCGCTACACTTATAACGATGCCGGGTTGTGGGATACCAAGGCCAAGGATTTGGCTTCGCGTTTCATCAAGAACTTTGAGAAGTTTACCTACAATGAGGCCGGCAAGGCATTGGTGACTGCCGGTCCCAAACTGTAATTATTAGTGAGAGAGAATTGTGAATTGCGTTGCGGGAGAAGAGCCCCCTGCAAGTAGGCAATTCACAATTCTCTTTTTATTCTGTAGATTTAAAATGACAAGTCAAGTATGAAAAAATTACTCACTTTTGTGTTGACGATAGCAACATTGTGCGGTAGTGTGTCCGCACAGACAAAAAAGATTACCCTTGAAGATATATGGATGCGCGCGACTTTCCGTCCCAGCGGCATTTCATCGATCAGGTCGATGCAGGACGGGGAGCACTACTGTGTGCTGACGCGCTCGGGAATTGAAAAGTACAGTTACAAGACTGGCGAAAAGGTGGGGGTGGTGTGTGCGTTCAATGACCCGATGAGGAAAAAGGCACGCCCGATGCCGCCGGTGGAGTCGTATGAGTTCTCGGCCGACGAGCAGAAGATTCTGTTGAGCGCAGAGTTTGAGCCCATCTACCGCCACAGCGGTGTGAGTTCTTATTATATCTACAATGTGGCAGACGGGTCGATGGAGTGCATCACGCAGGAGGGTAAGCAGAGGTTGACCACTTTCTCGCCCGACGGGAAGATGGTGGCATACGTGAGGGATAACAATTTGTATGTGATGGCTTTGAACTCGAAGAAGGAGACAGCCGTGACGACTGACGGAAAGTTTAACGAGATTATCAACGGTACGACCGACTGGGTGTATGAAGAGGAATTCGGCATAACGAAGGGGTTCTACTGGTCGCCGGACAGCAAGAAGATTGCTTTCTACCGTTTCGATGAGAGCCGTGTGAAGCAGTATTCGATGCAGATGTGGGGCGAACTGTACCCCGAGAATTATACTTATAAGTATCCCAAGGCGGGTGAGGACAACTCGGTGGTGGATGTGATGGTGTATGACTTGGAGTCGCAGAAAACCATGAAGCTGAATATCGGTAGCCAGAATGACCAGTATATGCCCCGGATGCAGTGGACGCAGAATCCCAATGTGCTTGCCATGATGAGGATGAACCGATTGCAGAACAAGATGGAGCTGCTGTTGGCTGATGCCACCACGGGGACGCTGCGCACGCTGTATGTTGAAGAGGATGATGCCTATGTGGAGGTGCCGGACACTTGGATGTTCCTGAAAGACGGGAAGAACATGCTGCTCACGAGCGAGAAAAACGGCTACAACCACATTTATATGTATGACTTGAATGGAAAGATGGTGCGCCAAATCACGGACGGGTTTTTCGATGTGGTGTCGATCTGTTCTGTGGACGAGAAGGCTGGTGTGATTTATTATCTGTCACACGAAAGTTCGCCGATTAACCGTGAGTTGTATTGCATAGACTTTAAAGGTAAAAAGAAAAAGAAACTGAGTGACAGGGCCGGTTGGTACAGCGCCAGTTTCAGCGCTACCAGTAAGTACTATATCAGCACTTTTACCGATGCCAACACCCCGCCAATCTATACGCTGCACACAAGCAATGGCAAGCTGCTGAAAACCCTTCAGGACAATGCTGACCTACGGCAGAGGATGGAAGAGTATGGCGTGGGACACAAGACTTTCGGCACACTGACCACGTCTTTGGGTACAGAGTTGAATTATTATATCATTCTGCCGCCCGATTTCGATTCGACAAAGCGTTACCCCCTGTTCTTCTATGTCTATGGGGGTCCCGGCAACCAGCAGGTTACGAACAGCTATGGCTACAATGACTATTATTGGTTCCACATGCTGGCGCAGCATGGGTATGTAGTGGCATGTTTCGACGGCCGCGGAACAGGCGGTCGCGGGGCTCATTTTAAGAAGATGACATACAGGAATCTGGGAAAAATGGAGTGTGAAGATGCTGTCGAGGCGGCCCGCTGGTTCGGGAAAAAGCAGTGGATTGATGAGAGCCGTATCGGCATTTTTGGATGGAGTTTTGGCGGATACCTCTCGACGCTCTCTATCTTGAAGGGGCATGATGTGTTCAAGAGTGCCATTGCCGTGGCACCCGTTATCACATGGCGCTATTATGACAATATCTATACGGAACGATTCTTGCAGCGTCCGCAGGACAATGCACGGGGCTATGACGACAATTCTCCTCTGAATTTTGCCAATCTGCTGAAAGGTAATTATCTCCTGGTGCACGGCACGGGCGATGACAATGTCCATTTCCAGAACGCTGTGGATATGGTGACGGCTCTTGAGGCAGCGGGCAAGCAGTTTGAGTTCCGCATCTATCCCAATAAAAACCACAGCATATATGGCGGGAACACCCGCTTGAACCTGTATGAGTTGATGACGGATTTTATATATCGGAAGCTCTAATTGCAGAAAAAACTCGTTAATCCAAAAAAAAGTCGTATTTTTGCACGATTTTATTTGAAGCAATTATGAAGAGATTTTTGATAGTACTGACCTTGGTGACAGCCTTTGCAACGACGGCGCAGGCTCAGTTTCTCAACTATGGGGTGCGAGTGGGCGCCGGTTTTTCGACCCACGTTGACGATTTGGCAGATAACTCGCCTATCCTGGCCGCCAATGTGGGTGGATTCGTGACTTTTGGGTTTACCCAGTCGGCATCGCTGCTGGCCGAGAATTTCCGGCTGCAGACCGGTGTGAATTTTATCCATCGCGGATCGAAATTCCAGGAGGTTCTGGAAACGGCCATGTCCATCCGCGAGGGGTCATACGACGCTTGGTATGTCCAGATTCCCATCTTGGCCACAATCCATTATGAGCTGCCTATCCGCGAGCCTGGCCACTTTGCCCTGCTGTCGGTGGGACCTGCTTTTAACATAGGTGCATTCGGTACGGTGAAGGACAGGAAGTTTTCGCATGGTATGCCGATGGGCGACTGGAACTACCGTATTGAGTCATCGGCTTTCGATGTGATGAATCGGTTCGATGTCGACTTGCTGTTCGGTGTAGGCTATGAATATGAGGATCTTTCCGTCATGCTACAGTTAGATTATGGGTTTATGGCAGTCACCGAGACTCCCGATGCGCTGGAAGCCGTCAACGGAACGAACACCAATGCGAAGGTTCCTCTGGGGAACAATGTGGCATTGCTGCTGACCGTGGGCTACCAGTTCCCATTCAGGTAGAAGAACTTTTCATTTCGATAACAGTCAGTGGATTCATTTCGCTGGCTGTTTTTTTGCGTGGTGGGGATAATGGGACAGAGCTGTTTGAATATCGATTTGAGGGACGGTACGGCCGAGTGGGGGATAGAAGGCGGGTGTTGATAAATAATACAAAAAAAAGGTTTCCAATGTCAATGTTTCAGAAAAAAATCGTATATTTGCAGAATCTGCGAAGTGTGGTATTGCATTCTGAAGATGCTACAATACAACGTATAACAACTAATTAAGATATATGATAGAAAAAACGGACAGTACTAAAACGGCGGTGAATGTTTCGAGTGAGTATGGACGGCTCAATGCCGTGCTATTGCACCGCCCGGGTATCGAGATTGAGAGAATGACTCCGGAAAACGCAAACGAGGCTCTCTATAGCGACATTCTAAGCAAGCATATCGTGGACAAGGAGTATGCTTCGTTCTGTGGCGTATTCGAGAAATGGGCCAAAGTGTATTATGTTCAGGACATTTTGTGCGACTTGATGGAAAACGATGATGTGCGTCAACTTGTTGTGTCCAAGAGTTGTGAACTTGACGGTTGCCCGCATATCATAGACGAGTTGATGAGGCATCCCAGCAACCAGTTGGCTAAAGAGTTGATAGAGGGTGTCCCTTTCCATGACGACACCGACCCCTCGGTATTCATGGATGGTCGCTATACCTTGAAGCCGCTCTACAATCTCTTCTTCACCCGCGACGCCTCCTCGTCGGTCTACAACGAGGTGTTGATAAATTCAATGTCGTTCAAGGTGCGCCAGCGCGAAACGCTTATCTATAGGACTATCTTTGAAAACTATTTTAATACCAAGACATTCTGTGCGATGGACGCGAATCCCAATGCCCGGACCGAAGGCGGCGACGTGCAGATTGCTTCGCCGGACTTGCTTTGCCTTGGCATGGGCATCCGCACCAACTACAAAGGCATCAAATATCTGGCCGACAAATTCGGCGGCGAGCGTGAGCATTTCCGCATCCTTGTGCAGGAACTCCCTCACAAACCCGACTCTTTCATCCATCTCGACATGGTCTTCACCTTTTTGGGGAGCCGGCAGTGCATGGTCTATCAACCTATGCTCGACAAGAGCGGCATCTTCAGCGGCAAAGCCACAACCCTCATTGAGCTGGATAACGGCAAGATGAAGGTGACGGAATGTAGCAATATGCTTGAGGGTTTGAAGGCGTGCGGTATGGACATGGAACCTGTATTCTGTGGCGGTTCAGACTCGTGGTATCAAGACCGTGAGCAGTGGCACAGCGGAGCCAACTTCTTCGCCCTCGGTGACGGAAAGGTAATCGGCTATGAGCGCAATGTGAACACTATCGAGAGCCTTGATAAGGCCGGTTTCAGCGTGCTGGATGCAGACGATGTGTGCAGTGGCAAGATTGACATGAACGACTATGAGAAGTTTGTGGTTACCTTCAAGGCCAGCGAACTGCCTCGCGCCGGTGGAGGAGCCCGCTGCATGACCATGCCTATCAACAGAGACTGACAACAGTGTAAGAAACAGAATAATAAATCATTCTATCTAAAATACTATGAAAAAGTACCATCTGATGAACAACATCATAGGCTGGGCGGTTTGCATCATAGCCTGTGTTGTTTACATCCTCACTGCCGAGGCCACCGCTTCTTGGTGGGACTGTGGCGAGTACATAGCCACGGCAAACAAACTTCAAGTGGGTCACCCTCCGGGAGCGCCTTCGTTCCAGTTGATAGGCCGACTGTTCTCGATGTTCTCAACGCCAGAGAATGTTGCCCATGCTGTCAACGTCATGTCGGCTGTGTGCAGCGGTTTTACCATCCTGTTCCTTTTCTGGAGCATCACCCTGCTGGCAAAACATTTGCTTCCTGACCCCAAGAACCCAGACCTGAAAAATCCCCGCACATGGGCCGTTTTCGCCGCTGGTGTGGTCGGGGCTTTGGCCTATACCTTTAGCGACACATTCTGGTTCTCGGCTGTTGAGGGCGAGGTCTATGCAATGTCATCGCTATTCACCTCCGTCGTGTTTTGGGCCATCCTGAAATGGGAGGAGCAGGCCGACGACCCACGCTCGCTGCGCTGGCTGGTGCTGGTATGTCTGCTGGTGGGTATTGCCATCGGTGTCCATCTGCTCAACCTCCTTACGGTTCCTGCCATAGTGTATGTGGTTTATTTCCGCAAGTGGCCCAAAACCACAACCAAGGGATTCATACTGAGCGGTGTGATTTCCGTTGTGCTGTTGGCTTTGATACTGTGGGGCATCATCCCCGGCATCGTCAATGTCGACTCGGCTTTTGATGTCTTCTTTGTCAACACACTCCACCTCCCGTTCAACACAGGCACCATATTCTTCTTCCTTCTCCTTGCAGCTCTGGTGGTGTGGGGTCTCTGGTACACTTCGGCAAAAAAGAAGAACAAGCCCGTCATCAACTCTGCCATTTTGGGTTTCCTGATGCTGGTGATAGGATATTCCACTTTCTTCCTTCTGGTTATCCGAGCCAACACCAACACCCCGCTGAACGAGAATGCACCCAAGGATGCCGTTGCCATGCGGGCCTATCTGGGCCGTGAACAATATGGCGACACGCCTTTCCTCACAGGCCAGTTCTATACCGCCGGCCGCCCCATCGATGCCGAGAAAGGTTACACCAAGTATGTGCGCGGCAAAGACGAGCAGGGTCGTGACCGTTATGTCCCCGCTGCCTATCAGCTGAAATTCATCTACCGCCAGAACCATACAGGTGTTTTCCCGCGCATGTATAGCGACGACCAGTCGCGTCGCCACCCCCAGTTCTATGAATACTGGGCTGGCAAATGTCGCGGCGACCACAAACCCACCGCGGCCCAGAATCTCAAATACTTCCATGGCTACCAGATGGGCTTCATGTACTGGCGTTACTTCATGTGGAATTTTGCAGGACGCCAGAATGACATCCAAGGCCATTACTTCAACGACGACGGTACCCGTGACTATATGAATGGCAACTGGATTTGCGGTATCAAAGCCATTGACGAGGCTCGTCTTGGCCCGCAAGACAATCTGCCAGACCATATGAAGAACAACAAGGCCCGCAATGTCTATTACCTGCTCCCCCTGCTGCTCGGTTTGTGCGGATTGGTCTACCATGTCATGCGGAACAAGAAAGATGCATTCATCGTCTTCATCATGTTCTTTATGACCGGTATTGCCATTGGCATCTATCTGAACATGCCTCCCCGCCAGCCGCGTGAGCGTGACTATGCATTCGTAGGGTCCTTCAGTTTCTTTGCCATCTGGATTGGCTTGGCAGTCATGGCCCTTGCCGACTGGATTACCCGTCTGCTCAAAAAAGAGCAGTTCTACAAATTTGTCATGCCGGTTGTGTTCCTCCTCTGCCTGTTTGCGGCTCCCATCCTCATGGCTTCCGAAAACTGGGACGACCACGACCGCTCGCAGAAGTATGCGGCCCGCGACTTTGCCAAAAACTACCTCGCCTCGGTCGACAAGAACGGGGTGCTGATTACCTTTGGCGACAACGACACCTTCCCGCTCTGGTATGCCCAAGAGGTTGAAGGCTTCCGCACCGACGTCCGCATACTCAACTACACCCTTTCGGGTATGCACTGGTATGTCGAACAGCTTTTCAACAAGCTCTACGAGTCCGACCCCATGCCCTTCACCCTCACCAAGGACTTCTATGGCCTGGGCAAAGACTTAGTCTACCTTCAGGACCGGGCCAACGACTACTTCGAGGTCACCGACGTGCTGGCTCTTCTCCGCGACCATCCCGAGAGGTTCACCCAGCGCGATGCCCGTGGCGAAGAGGTGATTGTGCTGCCCACCACCAAGTTCAAGATTACGCTTGATGTGCCCGCGCTCGTGCAGCAAGGCATTATCCCTGCCCAGATTGCCGACCAGGTCAACCCCGTCATCAAATGGCAGATTAACAAAGGCAGCCTCTACCGTCAAGACCTCATGGTTCTCGACATTCTCGGCACCAACAAGTTTGTCCGTGACATCAACATCATGAACCCCAGCTACATCAAGGACGTCTTCCCGCCCTATCGCAGCTATTGTGTCCAGGATGGTATGAACTACAAACTGGTGCCCTACGAGGCCCGTGTTGCCCAGCCCGTTCTCTTCGACAAACGCGAGAACCGCTATGCCCTCCAGACCTTCACCGACGACTCCTACGACTTCTTCATCAATGGATACAAAGATGCCGAGGGCCAGATGCATCCTCTGGAATGGGGTAATCTCAGTGCCGACATCTATGTCGACCCCGTCAGCCTCAACATGGGAACTGTCCAGCGGCAGACCTTCAGTCTTGCAGCCCGCGAACTGATGGAGAAAGGCGATACCGTCCGCGCTCGGAAAATGCTTGAAATCAGCGATGCCAACTTCCCGGAAAAGAACTTCCCCTACGACAAATACAGCATTATCCTCATCGACCTCTACTACGACCTCTATGGAGCCGACCGCGCCACTGCCATCTGGGATAGCGTCTACAAGTACTACACCCAGTCTTTGGGCTACTATTCACAATATTCCGCCACTTCCAAAGCTTCCGGCGTGCGCCACAATATTGAGGAATGCTGCCAGTTGCTCTACACCCTCAACAAGATTGCCCTTGATGTGCTCAACGACAGCGGTCGTGCCGAACAGGCCAAGACCACCCTTGCGCAACAGGGCTACCAGATTTAGTCCCGCCTATGAATGCCACCGCGCATACCAAGAAGACAAAGCCCAAGAAAGCAAAGAAAATCAGCATCACCCTCTCCGAGAGGGAGGGTGAATTGCTGAAATCCTATGCCCGGCAGTTTGGCATAACCCGTCCGGCGGCGGTGAAACGTATTGTCCACGCAGCGTTGAGTCAATACAAATCCACTGTATCCAAAACGGAGCCAAAAAACCAATTGGGCCTCTTTGACACCCTGCAGGTGGACATTTTCAACAACACCTCTAAAATCAACGATTAAACACAATCAAAACCCAATACCAATGAAGAAGATAGTAACCTTCCTGCTCTCACTCACATTCCTTTTCGGAATGCAAGTGTATGCACAGGAAACCGCCAGTCCAGAACCTCAGGCCGAAGAGCCAGCCTTCAATCCTGGTTCAACCATCATAGGCCACGTCACCGATGCCCACTCATGGCACATGTTCGACTACTTTGACAAAGCCGGTGTCGAACACGCAGTCGCCATACCTCTTCCGGTTATCCTCATCAACGATGGACATCTCGACATCTTCATGTCATCCAAGTTCCATCACGGCCATGCCGACTACAAGGGCTACCGACTTGTAGGTGGCGGCATTGAGAAAGAGGAGATAATCTGTGTCGGTCAAGACGGGCAGCCCCTTCTGGACCAGGACGGCCAAGTCGTCAAACCTCTCGACTTCTCCATCACCAAAGTCTCGGCAGCCATCATGATTATCGTCATCCTACTCATCGTCATTGTCATGATTGCCAAGAATGGATACAAGAAGCGTGAAAACCAGGCTCCCAAAGGTATCCAGTCGTTGGTCGAGATGCTTGTCGTCTTTGTGCGCGACAGCATCGTCCGTCCCATGATAGGCGAGACCCACTACCAGAAATATCTGCCCTACATGCTCACCCTCTTCTTCTTCATCTTCTTCAGCAACTGTATGGGACTCATACCCTTCTTCCCTGCCGGAGCCAACGTCACCGGCAATTTGGCCGTCACGGCCACCCTTGCCGTCATTACCTTCCTCATCACCAACCTCAGCGGCAACAAACACTACTGGATCGACATTTTCAACACCCCCGGCGTGCCGGCCTGGCTTAAGATTTTCCCCCTCATGCCCGTTGTCGAGCTTGTCGGTGTCTTCACCAAGCCTATCGTGCTCATGATTCGTCTATTCGCCAACATGACTGCTGGTCACATCGTCATCCTTGGCTTTGTAGTCATCATCTTCATCATCAGCAACACCCTCTCTATGGGTGTCGGTGCCGGTGTGTCTGTCATCTCCGTCGTCTTCAGTGTGTTCATCAGCGTGCTCGAATGTCTGGTTGCCTACATCCAGGCCTTCGTCTTCACCATGCTGTCCGCACTCTACATCGGCATGGCCGTTCACGAACCCAACCATGCCGAAGCCTGATTAAACCCTCCGTAAGTTATTAACCTAAAATATTATTGCTTATGAAATCAATCCAAGATGTCAATTTCAAAGGGCGTAAAGTCCTGCTCCGTGTGGATTTCAACGTACCCACCGATGACAACAAAAATATCACCGACGACACCCGCATGGTCGAAGCCCTGCCCACCATCAAAAAACTCCTCTCCGATGGTGCCTCCATCATCATCATGGCGCACTTCGGCCGCCCCAAGAAAGGCGGTTTCGAGCCCGAGTTCACACTCCAGCCTGTCGCCAAACACTTGGAGAAACTTATTTCCCGTCCCGTCAAGTTCACCCAGGAGCTTCTCGGCACCGGCGTACCCGAACAGATGGCCCACGACCTCAAGGAGGGTGAAGTGATGCTGCTGGACAACATCCGTTTCTATCCTGAAGAGACCAAGGGCGGCGAAGACCTCGCCCGCCAGTTGGCCGCATTAGGCGACTGCTATATCAACGACGCCTTCGGCGCTGCCCACCGCGAGCACAGCTCAACGGCCACCATTGCACGCTTCTTCCCCAACGACAAATACTTCGGCTTCCTTATGGAAAACGAAGTCCGCAACCTCGAAAAACTCATGCACAACCCTCCGCGTCCCTTCACAGCCATTATCGGAGGCAGTAAGGTCAGCAGCAAAATCGGCATCCTTGAAAACATGATTGACAAGGTTGACAACATGATCATCATCGGCGGCATGCGCTACACCTTCACCAAAGCCCTTGGCGGCAAGATTGGCAACAGCATCTGCGAAGACGACAAACTCGACCTTGCCCGCGACCTCATGCGCCGTATGGACGAGAAAGGTGTCAAATACTACCTTCCTGTCGACAGTGTTGTTGGCGACAAGTTTGCCAACGATGCCAACACCCAGATTGTCCCCTCCGGCGAAGTGCCCGACGGTTGGGAAAGCATGGACTGCGGCCCCGAAAGCTGCAAAGCAATCCGTCAAATAATCATGAACAGCAAGACCATTCTCTGGAACGGTCCTGCCGGTGTCTTCGAACTCAGCACCTTTGCCAAAGGCACCCGCGAAATCGCCTCCTATGTGGCCGAAGCCTGCAAACAGGGCGCATTTGCTGCCGTGGGTGGTGGCGACTCTGTGGCTGCTGTCAAACAAATGGGCATCGCCGACCAGATGAGCTATGTGTCCACCGGCGGCGGAGCCATGCTCGAATACCTCGAAGGCAAAGTCCTGCCCGGCATCAAAGCCATCCAGGGCTAAGCAATAATCCAAGTGCAGTCGTTCCTTTGTGCGGCTGCACTTTTTTTATACCCATCTATTGCCAAAGCCGACAGTATGCGGCAATGCCCGCCCAATCTCCTCGTCAAACACCATTTACCGTATCCATTATGAAAAGAACCCTTATCTTTGTTTCGTTTTGCCTTCTCCAGTATGCCGCCGTGGCCCAATGGGCTGTGGGTCTACGTGGTGGTGTCAGCAGCACCTCCATCACCCGCTCGCAAGCCGGCCGCATCGACGAGACCTACTCCAGCCGCTGTGGATTCGACCTCGGAGTCAACTGTAGCTATGCCGTCGCTCCCTGGCTCTCCGTCCGTGCCGACCTTGCCGCCATGCAGCGCAACCATCGGCTCCAGCGCCACCTCAATTACCTCGCACCCGTCTTTACCGACCACCGCAACACCTACCTCCTCCTGCCCCTCATGGCCGACTTCTCCTTCGGGGGTACCCGTCTGCGGGGCCATCTGCTCCTTGGCGGCTATGCCGGCTACTGGCTCAGCCACCGCGTCAAAGGCACCACCTATGTCATGACCGACTATGACGTCTTCTTCAACCCCTTCGACGAAAAGCGTGCCTTCACCTCCGAAGACCGCTGCTTCAATGCCGGTCTGCTTGGCGGCCTTGCACTCAGCTATCTGCTCGGCGGCCAGTTCGACCTCAATCTCGATGCCATCCTCTACTACGACCTTGTCAGCCACCACAAAGGCTACCCCCAGTTGCAGGACTACCGCTACCTCAACACCGCGTCCCTCACCCTTGGCGTCACCTACAGAATCCCCCAAACCCAACAGCCATGAAAAAGACCCTCATCATCGTCACCATCGCCGCGCTCCTTTTTAGTGCCTGCCGCAAAGAGTCGGACTACGTCCCCTATATCGGCGAGAGCCACAAACTGGCCTACAACACATACGCCGAGCAGTTCACCTTCATCTGGAAGAGCATCAGCACCGGCTATGCCTTTTGGGATGTCGACACCGTCGACTGGGATGCCGTCTACACCCGACACCTGCCCGCCTTTGAGCAACTCGACCGCCAATATGCTGCGGGCAACCCAGTCAGTCTCCACCAGCTCGACACCCTCTACCGTGCCATCTTCGGCCCCATGCGCGACCACCACATGTCCGTCGTCATCCAGAACATCCATCCCCATCCGGGCGAGAGCAATCACCGCTTCTCCGTCAGTCCGGGACGCATGGAGGTGAACCAGCGCGACTACTACATCGAATCCCACACCGACGAGAAAGTCAACATCAACAACTTCCTCTGCGACATCGAATCGCAGGGCTACACCGTACTGGCCCACGAGCAAGGCCGTTTCTCCTTTTTTGAAGAAGCCATCTCCTCCAACGTCACATACCACTACATCCTCTTCCGCCTTCCCGACGGCCGTCTGGTGCCATACCTCTGGCAGTCCATGGCCGCCTTCACCCCAATCATCCGCAGCCTTGGCAACGACACCTCCTCGGCTGGCGCCGGTGCCGTGCTGCTCGACCACTGGCTCCACGCCATCACCGACACTCCCCGCGAGCAGCTGGCGGGCATCATACTTGACAACCGGGGCAACTCAGGCGGTTATCAAGACGACCTCGACTACCTCCTCGGCACTTTCCTCAACCAACCTGCCGAGGTGATGCGGACCCGCTACAAAGAAGGCCCAGGCCGACTGGAGTATTCCGTATGGACCCCGTACTATATCCAGCCCAACAAGACATACCACCGCGACATTACAGCCGAGGGCATTCCTTACGTAATCCTTTGCGACATCAACTCCATCAGCATGGGCGAGATAGAACCCATGTGTGCCAAGGCCGTCCTCCCCACCGTCTACACCATCGGCGAGCGCACCTATGGCGCCAACAGCCCCCTGCAGCCCTACACCGACATCAACCTCAACTACGGAGGCCCCTTTGGCGACGGCTCCAGCCGTAACGGCCACTACATCTACACCTCCACATTTGAGGCACAGCTTGGCGGGCAGGTGACCGAGGGTATCGGCCACACGCCCGACCTCATCGTCCTCCGCAAAGACCACGGCGGCAGCTTCAAGCCCCAGCTCGACGCCGCCTTCGACTACATCGCCCGCCACTAATAGGTCATCATACTGAACTGCCCTGCCCCTACCAACAAAGGGGTGGGGCAGTTCTGCGTTGCAAGCAGCCCTGTCTGGTGCTACGTGCCGCGTCCTGATAAGGACGAGACATGAAAGCAAATTAGTGGAATCTGTCCATCATCGAACCAGAAAATCCGTAATTCAAAAAAAAGTCGTACCTTTGCACCGTCAAACAACAGGTTTGACAGGACATAATAACAAGACGTGAGTTGACGTCTTATCTGCGGCTCTTGTGAACTTCGCAACTTCATTAATCTGACTGCACGATAAGGCAATGACCTGCCTCCAAATTAAAGTTAAAAAATGCCTACAAAAAGTACAGATTACATAGAAAAGCGTGAGGACATCATTTTGAATGACATAATGGAAGAGGATATTCTGGCTCACACAAATACCAAGTCTAAAAGATATTGGGTAGCCCGCCTCTCTGATGACCACTATTGGGAAATAGCTTTGAATAATAACGTATGGCTCATGCAACAGAGATACCACAACATTCAGGCAACTCAAATAGTCACACAGTTATTGAACTTAGTGAAGGAAATAAAAGTTGGTGATGTGCTTTTGCTCACTTACAATAACATAATCTATGGGTATGGCAATGTGGTGAAATGCCCATATTATACGGATCAAATATCAAAACTTTCGGACATTATACTCAAAAAAAGTTATGATTACAATAATGGCATAGTATGTTTTGATGATTCAGAAGCTTTCTATGAAGACCTGCGAAATGGCGTAAATGATTGGGGACAACGTGTTTCTGTGGACCAATGGCATTGTTATAGCCAAGATTCTTCTGTTATGAGTCATGGTTGCGTAGATGCCTGTATTAAAGGGAACCATCGCCAAACAATCTTTGAGGTTGACTCAAAGTTTGCACTAGAAAAAATTAAAGAACTGGAAGAACAATATAATAAGAAGAATATGTTTATCAGTAATACAGCAAAGTTGTTGCTATCAAAGCACAACATAATTCTTCAAGGTGCTCCTGGCACAGGAAAAACCTATAATACAGCAGCCATTGCTCTATCGGTAATCGGTGTGACAGATGTTGATTTAACTAACCACGAGGCTGTGATGGAGCGATACGAAAAGCTACGCAAAAAAGGGCAGATTGCATTTTGCACATTCCATCAATCAATGGAGTATGAAGACTTTGTAGAAGGCCTAAAACCATTTCCTGTTAAGGATAAAGATGGGAATGTGATTGGCATAGAGTATCGCGTAGATGATGGAATTTTCAAGCAGATATGCAATGATGCTTTGGAAAATCTTAGACAATCTTCGACCGAAACAATTCAACAAGTAAACTACGAAGAACTCTTTGACAGTTATTGTCTATTTATAGAACAAGAACTGGCAAAGTTGGCTGATAATGGTGAGGATGCTGCTATCATGTTACACCCTAAGAGCAAAATGAAGATGCGTGGTATCTCAAGATCACGTGGAAAGATTAACAGTATTCTTATTGGACAAGGTGAAAATGGTTCTACACAATCTCTATCAAAGAGAATGTTTGTTCGTGACTATGCTGATTTCTTGTCAGGTAATATAAAAAGTTATTTAGATATAAAACCAGCTTATGATAGCCAGTCAAAATTCCATGGAAATGCTATCTATTATTATCCTCTTTATGAAGAGATAAAGAAGTTCTCAGAGAAAAACAAAGAGACTAAGAGCATTGTGGAAAAGACAGAGGCGAAGAACTATGTTCTCATTATAGATGAGATAAATCGAGGAAATGTGGCCAAAATCTTCGGAGAATTGATAACTCTACTCGAATCTGATAAACGAGTTGGCGAGAATACAGTTCATCCTATAACTGTAAAATTGCCATACTCAAAGAATTTCGATGACGAAGAAACCGATGATTTTGTAGTGCCAAGCAATCTCTACATCATCGGAACAATGAATACTACCGACCGAAGTACAGGCACTCTCGACTATGCTTTGCGTAGAAGGTTCGCTTTCGTAACTTTGAAATCGAATGTGTCTGTAATTGAGGAACATTATGATAAACTTGGTAATGAGGACTTGAAGAAAAAGGCTGTTGCACTATTCAAAGATATAAAGAAATTCATTGAGGATCCAAATCATTTGTCTGGCGACATGGATATTGATGACCTTATGGTGGGGCATAGCTACTTCATGGCAGAGAATAAAGAAGAACTTGAAGAAGAACTGTTGGCAAAGGTAGAGTACGGGGTGTTGCCTCTCATTACAGAGTACATAAACGACGGTATTCTCAATGTAAAGAACGACGAGAAGAAAAAGGCGTTTGATGCCTGGAAAAATCTTCAGCCTTTTGAAATGAAAAGCGAAACTACAGAAAGCGAGGACATCATAAATAACAGAAATGCATAAGCTCCGAGAACACGAACAGTTGAAAGTAGAACGCCACGAGAAATATGATAAGCTCTCGTTGGTTTCTTGGACCCGTTCATTGAATAGTGATGAATGGGGCTACTTCGCGTCGTATAAAATTGGAGCAGAATGGGTTGACAATGAAGAGGCTTTAATAGTGACAGCAAAACGAGGAATGGAAAACATTGACTTTCTTGAAATGTTCATGACTTGTTTTTCTTCCAACTTGGCTTTGGAGTCATTCTCTAAAATCTATTCAATCGACTATGATAAGCCTTCAATCAACGCTCCATCACTCAAAGGCGTGTTAAGCCCGCTTATTATGCTCCATTTCCTTGGGGTGGTTGGAAGAATAAAGACTCTGAAACGAGGTTATGTTCATCACAGCGAGAACTTGAAAAAGGTGAAGGGACACATTGCCATACTTAAAAATGAAAGAAACAACATCTTGCAGAAACGATATGATCGCATATATTGTGAGTATGATGAATATTCTGCTGATATTCCGGAAAATCGACTTTTGAAAAAAGCATTACTTTTCGTAAGGAGAATGATGCAGAACATGGGAGATGGTCATAGATCGTACGACAATATAAACCTCGCAATAAGGAAAAGTCTTGCTTTGTTCGAGAATGTGAGCGACGAGGTGAACCTGAAAGAGGTAAGCCAGATAAAAGCCCACAAGTTGTTCAAGGAATATGCTGAGGCTGTAAGACTGGCAAAACTGATTCTTCGTCATTTTGACTACAGCATAAACAAGGTTTCTGCCATCGAGGAGCAGGTCGTTCCTTTTGTTTTGGATATGTCATTGCTCTATGAGCATTATGTATATGGATTGCTCTATGAAGCATATCGGAACAAAATCACATATCAGTATAGCAGCTTGACAGGGAAACCTGATTTCCTTTATCGTTCGCAGGGTTTCAACGCGATTCTCGATACGAAGTATATTCCGAAATTCGAGAATCAAAAGCTTGACACAGATGTTATAAGGCAGTTGAGCGGTTATAGCAGAGACTTGAAGATATTGAGATACTTGGGATATGAAAATGTTTCGGAAGAGGCACCATTGCCAAGTGTACCTTGTGTTATTATCTATCCTGAGGAAGGTGGGGAGATAAATAACCCGTTCCTCAATTTTCCATTAAAGGAACTTTGTTCGAAGAAAGAGGGAGGACTTGCGCTATTCTATAAAATAGCAATATCGGTCCCTACATTACATTAAAGGGGGTAAATATTTATAATTATGGCAAAGGACTATAGCGAAGACCAACTGATACGGCGGAGTGCTGCCGAGTTCAGTTGAGGCGGATTTGCAATCCGCTGTGCATCGCACATCCAGAGTTGCAACTCCTACCCTGCCAGGGAGCTCCAAACATAGTCGGACATAAGTTGGAAGATTGCAAATCCTTATAGGTTATTATTGTTGTGTTCCTATCGGGACTCAACACGGCAATCCCCGCTATCCGCTCGACTTGCTGCAAAGTATCATCACCCTCAGTATCCGCACCCTTGATATTGTGGACACCCTGCCTAAAATAACCTTCTGACCGCCGCCCAAGCCTGGTTCAAGCTTGGATGAACTCGATAATGGCGCAGGTGTCGGTCGCTGTGGCGAGGGTGACGATGATGCTGTGGTCGAGGGTATAGAGCGTGGGGAGGAGGGTGTGGCCGAGGTGGGCGGCAGAGCGGTATTCGACACGCAGTCCGCCAATGGCAAAGCTCTCCGGCAGCAGTTCCATAGCCATACGGATGTAGACCGCGTTGTTGACATGGCGGTTATAGTCGATGTCGGCCTGCATCACGGGGATGGGTTCGCGGCCCACGCCCTGCACGTCCGGCAGGATGATTCGGCGGTCCTTATAGTCCATGGGCAGCTGGGGGTCGCGCAGGAGGGAAGCGGCCACGCTGTCCGGCACACGTTTCAGCCGGCCAGTGTTTTTGTCGACAAAGGCCCCCATGCTCCAGGTGCGGTAGCAGGGTTGCCCGTCGGAGTCGTAGATGAATGTGTTGCGGAAGCCAAACATGGGCTTTACCTCGTAGACCGAGGTGGTGACGGTGAGGTGCTCTTTGAAAGAAGGCACCCGCACAATCTCCACTTGGCGTGAGGCCAGCAGTTGTGCCATGTTCTGGCTTTCAAAAAAGTCTCTGACTTGTGGCTGGCTGTCGAGCCATAGCTCGGAGCAGTCTTGCATCATCTGGAGGGCGGAGTATAGTTTCAGCTAGCCGTTGCTGTCGACGGAGCTGGTGGTGGCTTGGCAGTGGATGGTGTACATGGGCGGTTGTTTTCGGTGGCCACGGTGTGGCGGGGTTGCCAGTGTGGCGGCTGTGGTTTTTTGTGGCGGGTGTTAACGGATGAAGTTGGTGTAGACGGTTTCTTCCTCTGTCGGGAGGCCGTTGCGGCTGCGCTCGGCGCGGATGGCGCGGATGAGGAAAGCCATATTGCGGGCCAGGATGCGCATGTTTTGCAGCCCCTCGGTATCTTGTAGCACTTGGTCGGGGGTGTTGCCATGCACCATGTTCCAGTAGCGGCCGCTGGCCACGGGCATTTCGGAGATGGTGAAGTATTTGTTCAGCTGGTCGAAGGTGGCGGTGGTGCCGCCACGACGGGCGGAGCAGATGGCGGCACCCACCTTGAAGCGTTTGGGGAAGGGGGTGCTGAAGAAGAGACGGTCCAGAAAGTTGGTGAGGGTACCGTTGGCAGAGGCATAGTAGACCGGCGAGCCGACCACCAGGCCGTCGGCGGTTTGGAGGAGGGGTGCGGCTTGGTTGACGGGGTCGTCAAATATGCAGTGGCCCAGTTCGGCACACCGGCCGCAGGCTATGCAGCCGCGTATGTCTTTGTTGCCGATGTGGAGGATTTGGGTGTCGATGCCTTCGGCGTTGAGGGTGCGGGCCATCTCGGCCAAGGCGGTGTGGGTGCAGCCTTGTGCGTTGGGGCTGCCGTTGACGAGGAGTACGAAGGGGTTGTTCATTGTTGGTCTTTTTGTCAAAATAACGCATCGGCCACACTCTTTATTGTATGGCCGATGCAAAAGTATGGGCAATGATTAGTAGCCGAGTCCTTTAAGCCATTTCTCAACTTTGGCGCGGCCGGTGCGGACATCGTGGCCATAGATGTCGAAGCCTTTGGTGACGTTGGCTTTGGGGAAGTGTTTTTTGACGTCGCTGGCGCATGAGGCGAGGCCACTACCTTCGTGGGTGGTGAAGGGGATGACAGTTTTGCCGTCGAGGTTGATGTCTTTGAAGAGGGTGAACATCACTTGGGGGTAGGTGCCCCACCAGACGGGGCCGCCGATGAAGACGGTGTCGTAGGCCGAGAGGTCGGGAGCCTGCCCTTCGTAGGGGGGCAGTTCGCCTGCGGCGGCCTCTTTTTTGGCCAGTTCGATGAGGGGCATGTAAGCCATGCCGTCATATTTGTGGGTGACGATTTCGAACTGGTCGGCGCCGGCAATGTCGGTGATGTAGTCGGCCACTATCTTGGTGTTGCCGACTTCGATGTTGCCTACGCTGTAGTTGTCGCCGGCGTGGGAGAAGAAGATGACGATGGATTTGCTCATTGTGTTGGTTTTTTGATTGTTGTTTGTGCTATTGGACTGTCCGTTGCATCCTGTCACGGTGAGCAGGACGAGGAGCAGGGCGGTGAGTTTGTTGGCTTTCATGGGTGTTATTTGTCTATGTTGACGATGTGGTATTGGCGCGAGCCAAGGCCGATTTTCTCGGCGTGTTCGATGATGTGGACGCCGTGGCGGTCGTTGATGCGCTGCTGGAGTGCTGTGGCGTCGTCGCCAGTGGTGTTCTGGTGGCCGAAGACGAGGTCGAGACAGGCTTGGTCGAGGGCCACGGGGTCGGTGGAGGCGAGGATGCCGATGTCTTTGAGTTCGGGGGCGGCGGGGTCGCTGTCGCAGTCGCAGTCGACGGAGAGGTTGTTCATGATGTTGATGTAGATAATCTTGTCGCCAAAATGGTCGGCCACGGCGGCAGCGGCGGTGGCCATGCATTCAAGGAATTTGTCTTGGTTTTCGGGCAGGATGTTGTCCCACAGGTGGCGGTAGTCTTCGCTGAGGCCGTTGGTGTGGATGTAGGCCTTACCGTTGCGCGAGGCCATGCCGATGCTCTGGTTTTTCAGCACGCCGCCGAAACCGCCCATAGCGTGTCCTTTGAAGTGGGCGAGGTTGATCATGAAGTCGTAGTTTTGCAGGTGGCTGCCCACGAGGTTGTATTTCATGTAGGTAGTGTCGCGGACGGGGAGGCGGATTTCGCCTTCGGCATCCATGATGTCGACTCCACCGATGGTGTTGAAGCCGTGGTCGGCAATGACGGCCAGGTGGTCGGCGGTGTTCATGCGCTTGCCGGCATAGGCGGTGTTGCACTCAACTAATTTGCCGTTCACCAGCTTCACGAAGTCGCCAATCAGTTCGGGCTTGAGGTAGTTGTGGCCGCCGGCCTCGCCGGTGCTGATTTTGACTGCCACACGGCCGGTGGCTTCCACGCCGAGGGCTTTGTAGATGTCGATGAGGGCCTCAGGGGTGATGCGGGTGGTCATGTAGACGGCGGAACCTTGTTCGGGCTGGGGCTGGGGTTCGGTCTGTTCGGCCTGTTGGCCACCGCAAGCCATAAGGGCTGTGGTGAGCAGGAGGAGGATGCTTTTTTTCTTCATGTTGTGTGTTTTGTTAAAAGGTTGATGTTGTTTGTTGTCGGGATAGGGGAGGGGGCGGTCAGTAGGTGGAGGCTTTGCTGTGGGTGAAAAGCCATTGGCCGTCCTGCCGCAGGAGGGTGAATTGGAGGCGGAGCCGCCAGGTGTGCCGCCCGCCGCCAAAGACTGCCGCGGTCACGCGGCTGCGGCCGGTGAGGGTGGCGCGGTCGCCGTCGAGGGCGACCGCGATGTTGTCGTGCTCGGCGTGATAGTAGTTGAGGGTGCCGTCGGCGATGGCGTTGATGTATTGCTGTTTGGTCTGTTGCATGCCGGTCATGTGTTCCAGCACGAAGTTGTCGGCGTGCATGGCGTTGAGTGCGGCGGTGTCTTTGTCGATCATCGCTTGGCACATCCGCTTGTAGAGTTGTTCGATTTGATGGGTGTCGTCGGTGTGTTGGGTCATGGGCTGTGGGGTTGGGGTGAGGAGTGTCAGCAGGATGAGGAGTGTCAGCATGGGGCGGTGGGGATTAGCCGTAGGTTTCGATGAGGTATTTGACGAAGTTCATGTCGGTGAAGTTGATTGTGCCTTCGTCGTGTTGGTTGAGGGTGGCGATTTGCGCCATTTCGCTTTCGGAAAGGGTGAAGTTGAAGATGTCAATGTTCTGGGCCATGCGCTCGCGGTGGCTGCTTTTCGGAATGGCCACTATTCCGCGCTGGGTGAGCCATCGCAGGGCCACTTGCGAGGCGGTCTTGCCGTGGCGGGAGCCGATGGCTGCCAGGGTGTCGTTTTTGACGATGCCGTCCACGCCTTGCCCGCCCAAGGGTCCCCAGGCCATCATGCGGCAGGAGTTTTCGGCCAGGAGGGGTTCGATGGTCCGCTGCTGGATGAGGGCGTTGCACTGCAGTTGGTTGACCATGGGTTTGATGTCGACGTAATGGGCGAAGTCGAAGAACCGGGCTTGCTGGAAGTTGCTCACGCCAATGGCGCGGACTTTGCCGTCGCGATAGGCGCGTTCCATGGCACGCCAGGTGCCGAACACGTCGCCGTAGGCTTGGTGGATGAGCAGGAGGTCGATGTAGTCGGTCTGGAGGCGGCGCAGGCTTTCGTCGATGCTGGCGGCGGCTTTTTGTTCGCCGGCGTTGCTGATCCATACTTTGGTTACCAGGAAGAGGTCGTGTCGTGACAGCTGGCTCTTATGGATGGCGCTGCCCACACCTTCTTCGTTAAAATAGGCTTGCGCGGTGTCGATGAGGCGGTAGCCCTCTTGAAGGGCGTCGCTGACGCAGCGCTCGGCCTCGGCGGGCGGCACTTGGAAAACTCCGTAGCCCAGCAGGGGCATTTCGATTCCGTTGGTGAGTTTGATGGTTTCCATAGTGTTAGTGTGGGTTGATTTTCGTTTGTGTTTTGGCTATATTGCTGTATTATATTGTTTTATTTGCTGAATAGGATTCCTTGTTTCGCGATGCAAAATTACATCGTTTTTTTCAAAATCCTGTTGCAGATTTTGCGGGGATAATGACATATTTTTCGGAATTTCTGCACGGCCGGATGGGCCACACCGGGCAGGGGCAGGGGAGGGGGGCTTACTCGCGGAAGTCACTGGGCGGTGCGCCGAGGTTTTTCTGGACGTAGCGGACAAAATAGCTGAGGGACGAGAAGCCGAAAAGGTCGCTGATGTCCTCCAGCGAGAGGTCGCGCCGCCGCAGCAGGCGGCTGATGTCGAGGGCTGTGTAGCGGGTAATCCAGTAGATGGCTGATTGCCCGCTGACCTTCAGGCATACCTCGCTGAGGTATTTGGGCGTGACGCAGAGTTCAGACGCATAGTACGACACGAGGCGGTGCTCGCGGTAGTCGCCGCGGTCCAGCATTGCCAGAAAGCGTTGCATGAGGTTGGACTGCTGGCCGCTGACGGGGTTGTTGCCATAGAGGTCGACGTGGAAGTCGAAGAAGTCGATTATCATGCATTGGATGGCGTTGAGCATGGCATCGCGGTGAAAATGATGCTGCGGAAGGGACAGGCGGCGGCGGATGTACTCGAAGTTGAGGGCGCAGACCTCCTGCTGCATCTTGTTGAGGTGCATCACCGGCTGCTCGAAGAGGGACAGATGGCCACGCACACCATAGTTGCTCTGCGGAGTGGCGGCGGCAATGAATTCTTGCGACACATAGATGACCTCCAGCCCCAGGTCGTCGCTTTCGTGCAACTTCCGCAGCAGCAAGCTCTGCTGCGAGATGATGAGACAGTCGCCTGCGGCAAACAGATGCTCCCGGTTCCCTAAAAAGAACGAGCCACAGCCACTGTTGCAGAAAGCGTGGACGATATATCCCTGCGTTTGCATCTCGGCGGCCTGTGCCAAGGTGGTGTCAATGATAATGTCTTCTCGTTTGTCGCTCATGTTTTCGTAACGCCACGGGCGGCGTTTTATTGTGCCCGAGCGGGGGTTTTAACAAATACAAGGCGGCCTGGTTTTGAGCCAGACCACCTTGCGGGAAAAGGTAAGTTCCAATTCTGTTGGCTGTATCTGAAAAAGTAAAGTCTCTGCCGATGTCAGTCGGTGGGGTTCCACTGCGAGAACCACCGCACCTGGTCCTCGTAGCTCATCACGAAGTAGCGCTTCTCTTTGTCTAGGGCGCGGATGGCGGCCATCTCCACATTGGACAGGGCAAAATCCATCACATCGATATTCTCCTTGATATAGGCGGGGTCCGAGGCTCCGGGAATGACGGAGAACCCTTCCTGCATGTGCCAACGGATAATCACTTGCGCAGGGCTCTTGCCATGGGCTTTGGCAATGCGGTTGATGACCGGGTCGCGCATTATTTCGCCTTTGCTTTCGCGTCCGCCCAGCGGGAACCAGCACTCAATCTGGATGCCCTCGGCTGCGCAGCGTTCCTGCCAGTGGCGGCGCTGGGCATAGGGATGGCATTCTATCTGCATGATTTGAGGCTTCACCTTGGCATTCCTGACCAGCGAGTCGAAAATGCTGTCGCTGATGTCAAAGTTGCTGATGCCGATGGCTCGCACCTTGCCGCTCTTCAAGGCCAGCTCCATCTCTTTCCATCCGCCGACATAGTCGCCCACGGGCTGGTGGAAGTAGACGAGGTCGATGTATTCGAGTCCCAGGCGGCCCAACATCCGGTCGATGGCTTTGAGGGTCTTCCCTTCGCCATACTCATTGGGCCACAGTTTGCTGGTAATCCACACACTGTCGCGGGGCACGCCGCTGTCCTTCAGTGCGCGGCCCAGGCTGCGCTCGTTGCGGTAGGCATGGGCGCAGTCAAAGTGGCGGTAGCCTGCCTTCAGGGCGGTGAGGACGGCGTTATAAGCCTCGTCCCCCTCGGCAATCATGTATAATCCCAGTCCGAACTGGGGCATCCGCACCCCGTTGTTGAGGGTGAGATAGGGCTGTTCGCTGTGCTGTTCCAGCCCCGTAAAAGTGGTTTGAGCATTCATGTTGAAAAAGTTTAGGATGATTAATGATGCAATGATGATTTTACGCATTGATGTATTGATTTTGTTTGTGAAACGAGAAAAACGATATTTGCAAGGCCTATCACTCAACATTCTTGATAAAACGGGCTGGGTTTCCGCCCACTATGGTGTTGGGAGCCACATCCTTCGTCACCACAGCCCCTGCGGCCACCACCGCATTGTCGCCCACGGTGACTCCCGGCAGGATGGTGGCGCCGGCGCCCACCCAGGCGTTCTTGCCAATGTGTACGGGCTTGCAAACGAGAATCTGGCGGTCGTGCAGGTCATGATTGTTGGATATAAGCTGGGCGTTGGCTGCAATCATGGCACCGTCGTCGATAGTGATGCCGCCGCGAGCCATCATCAGGCAATTGTTCATTATCATCACGTTGCGCCCTATCTTCACATGGTGGAAGCACACCCCTGTCAGCCCCGGCATTATCCAGCCGCCTTCGCCCAATCCGTTGCCGAACAGCTCGCGCACCAGCGCGTTATATTCATCGGTATAAGGCATCGTGTGGTTGAGGCGGAACAATACCTGCGCCTGGCGCACACCTTCGGCGTGTTCTTCGGGGGTCGTGTTGCGGGGATCTACTATGGTCTCTTTCATAAATTACTGTGTTTTATTAGATTAATAAATAGATTGTCGCTCTGATTTCAGTTTGCAAAATTACACTCAATTTTCCGCCTGCCCGTTATACATTTCCCTGCAATAATGTCAAATAATGCAGAAGGTTTCTTCCCCGTCAGGCCTTTCCCCAACAAAAATATCCTGCTCTGTGCTGGCAATCAGACTGCTGCGCCACCGCTTTGAGGGCAGTCCATAGAGTCTTTGTAGATGTTTGCCCTCCGTTGGCCAACCTTTCCGCCCGCCGCGCCCTCCAGCCCTATCTTTCTGTCAGCCCAGCCCATCGCCCCATCGCAACCTGCCAAAGAATATCAGAAATCAAGACACTTTTATTCAATTGGATTTTTATTCGTATATTTGCAATCAATATAAAATACCCAACGTTATGCGCAAAAATCGGTCTATCTTATTCACATTGCCCTTGTTGGCAACATTTCTCGTCACCTCGTGTGTGGTATATCACCCCCACAATGTCGACATCCCCCTGCTCCACCAGCGCGGCCAACTCCAACTGGACGCGTCGGCATCCCTCTCGGCCCCGCTCTTCGCAGCCCCGGCCGTCAACGCCACGGCCTCCTACGCCCCGTTCAACCATGTGGGCGTTCAAGCCGCCGCCAGCTTCACATCGCCTCACTACTACTATTTCCAGGGCGCCGCAGGCACATGGTTCACCTCCGGCAACTTTGTTGTTGAGGGCTACCTCGGCTACGGCCATGGCCGGTCGCTGATCGACAGCACTGAATCCAGCATCAATCGCAACTATCAGATCGACGGCAACTACAACCTCTATTTCGGACAGATAAACCTTGGCCTGGCCGATCTGGCCGACG
The DNA here is from genome assembly GCA_947168665.1 of uncultured Bacteroidales bacterium. Classification (GTDB taxonomy): domain Bacteria; phylum Bacteroidota; class Bacteroidia; order Bacteroidales; family P3; genus Colimorpha. The sequence continues at coordinate 8,946 of CAMVMX010000017.1, read as the reverse complement.
GACATATCGATATGGGACTCGGACTTAAAGGCGGCTACCTGACACCCAACTTCAAGCAAACGGAGTACCTTGCCGAAGGCCTCTCCCAAGAGACCTCGTCCTATGCCGACCCCAGCTTCCTGATTCAGCCCCAGCTGATGTTCCGGTTCGGATTCTCCAAACTGAAATTCTCCTTCAACCTCGGCTACACCTATCTCACACAATGGGCTTTCGACAACAACTACTTCAACTACGACCGCCTCAGCTTCTCGGTAGGTGTGAACTATAGGTTTTAAAGGATGATCAAGCCATAAGCTTTGAACATAAATACCTTCAGAGTAACATTACTATACCTATGAACCACTTTGTCCGCAAAATAATAATTGATAGGCTCTTTCATCTCAAAGACCTTGAGATATCAATACCTGACAGTGCATACCCTCACCTAATTATAACGGGTAAAAACGGGAGTGGGAAAACTGTGCTGTTACAAATAATGTCTGACCTCTTGCAATTATTGGCAGATCGTTTTGATCCGGATCATCCTTCTGCAATCTCATTTGCACAATCCATTCCATTAGGACAATCTGTTGAAGAGATTCAAGTCTCTAGTAAACAAAGTAGTGTACATTGTTATATTTTTAATTCAAGACATATTTCTGAGGCTTTCTGTTTGGGGGACTTTGTGATGGCTTATTATCAGGCAGATAGGAGTTTCAAAATGGTTGAGCCTGTGTCGCCGCAAAAACCCGTTGTTGTAACCGATGATATTCGTCACAATTCCTCCGAGCAATTCATTAACTTCCTTGTTGATCTGAAGTTCCAGGAACTTTTGGCAATCAGCAATAAAGATACCCAAAGGGCGTCCGAAATCAAATCTTGGTTCAGCACTTTCGAGGGCCTGCTCCGCGAGCTATTTGAAGACAAAGAGCTAACCCTGCAATTCTCGCAGCAAGACAGTTATTTGTTTAACGTCAGTACCAAGGGTCAAACCTTTGGGTTCAATGAAATGTCCGACGGCTACAAAGCAGCCCTGAATATTGTTGCCGACTTGATACTCCGAATGCACAAACAAGGCAAGTTGTCTGATGTATTTACTAAAGAAGGCATCGTCCTCATTGATGAAATAGAAACTCATCTACACTTGAGCCTTCAAAAGATGATTATGCCTTTTTTGACAGGTGTATTTCCAAACATTCAATTCATTGTCACCACCCACTCTCCATTTGTCCTCAGTTCCATGCCCAATGCTGTGGCCTACGACCTCGAACACCAGGAAGTCATTTCTAATCTGACAGAATATTCTTACGAAGCTTTAGCCGAAGGCTATTTTGGTGTTAAGTCCCCTTCCAGCTATTCCGAAATGCGGCTCAACGATTTCCGCCGTCTTCTCGAAAAAGCCCAATGGTCAGAGGCCGACAGGATTAAGATAAAGAATCTGAAGGAAGACTTTGAGAAGATTCCAGAAGTGGTGTCGCCACTCATCGTAGGCGAGTATAAGAGGCTTTCTATTCAATATGCTGACAAACTAATGACTTTGCAATAATGATCAGAGTTAGGAAAAGTGCCGTCCCACCTCATTCATTGTCTTCGACCCAGAGGTACGATGGTGAGGATGTGAAGAGTCAGTTGGATGCTGATCAGTATAACAAATGCTACCTTTGTGAGCGAGTTTGTGGTACCGATTTTCAAGTTGAACACTTAAAAAGCCAAAGGAACAATCCTCATTTGAAACAGATTTGGGATAACTTGCTTTTGGGTTGTAGCTATTGCAATGGCAGAAAGTCTGATGCTTACGACAATATTCTAAACCCTTTGGCTGTTAATATTGAAGATGAGATAGAACAGCGTATTGATTACTCGAACAAGCAAGCCATGTTTGTGGCCACCTCCGATGACGAAGCCCATCGAAAGTCCGTTGATTTTTTGTCTCGTCTTCATAATGGCACAAAACCATTCCGAAACACCAAAGAAGAGCATTTTATCGAATATATCATTTCGGCTGTTTATGATTTCCAAGTTATTATAAATGCTTATCTGTGTCAACGGAATCCTTCGACAGAAAATGCTGTGAGGGAGGAGTTGGGTATCGATAAAGAACTTCTTGGTTTTAAGTATTGGATTATTAAAGATAACCCAGAGCTATTTGCCGTTTTCGGTGACGCTATGGCATGGAACAAGCAATAATAATCACTTCTCGCATAATCCTTTAAAACAATAAAAACGTGCCTCAATTCCTGCCCATAACACTGGATGAAGTAAAGCGTCTTGGATGGGATGCCGTGGACGTGGTGCTGGTCACGGGCGACGCGTACGTGGACCACCCCGCCTTCGGCACCGCCGTCATTGGGCGCACCCTTGAGGCTGCGGGCTACCGTGTGGCCATCATCCCCCAGCCCAACTGGCGCGACGACCTGCGCGATTTCCACAAATTTGGCGCTCCACAGCTCTTTTTTGGCGTCACCAGCGGAGCCATGGACAGCATGGTCAACCACTATACCGCCGCCCGCCGTCTGCGCCACGACGATGCCTACACCCCCGGCGGCCAGTCCGGCTTCCGTCCCGACCGGGCCACCTATGTCTACTCGCGCATCCTCAAGCAGCTCTATCCCTCCGTGCCGGTGGTCATCGCCGGTATCGAGGCCTCCATGCGCCGCCTGGCCCACTACGACTATTGGGACGACCGCCTCTTTCCCAGCATCCTGGCCGACACCCCCGCCGACCTCCTCAACTACGGCATGGGCGAGCGCACCACCCTCAAAATCGCCGCCCTCCTGGCTGAGGGCCAGCCCCTCGCCGCCCTCCACGCGCTGCCGCAGGTGGCCTATCGCGCCGACTCGCTTGACGGGCTGCAAAACTGCATCGAGCTGCACAGCTATGAGGAATGCCAGCGCAGCAAGCGCGCCGAGGCCGAGAACTACCACATCATCGAGCGCGAAAGCAACAAGATAGAGTGCGCCACCCTCGTGCAGCGTCATGCCGACCGCTGGGTCGTCGTCACCCCTCCCGAGCCCCCCATGACCACCGCCGAAATCGATGCCAGTTTCGACCTGCCCTACACCCGTCTGCCTCACCCCAAATACAAAAAGCGCGGCGTCGTACCAGCCTACGAGATGATCAAAAACTCCGTCAACATCCATCGCGGATGCTTTGGCGGCTGCTCCTTCTGCACCATCTCCGCCCACCAAGGCAAACAGATAGCCAGCCGGTCGGAGCGTTCCATCATGGCCGAAGTCAACACCCTCATCCAGCGCGACGACTTCAACGGAGTCGTCACCGACCTCGGCGGTCCCTCGGCCAACATGTACCGCATGGCGGGACGTAACCCCGACCAGTGCCGCCGCTGCGCCCGCTACAGCTGCATCCAGCCCGCCATCTGCCCCAACCTCCAGTCCGACCACCGGCCCCTGCTCGACCTCTACGCCAAAGTGGCCGCCCTCCCCGGCATCAAGCATGTCTATATCGGCAGCGGCATCCGCTGCGACCTTTTCACCGAGCGGAACGGCGGCTGGGACTATTTCCGCCAGGTGGTACTCCACCACGTCAGCGGACGACTTAAAGTGGCGCCTGAACACACAAGCTCCAAAGTACTGTCGCTGATGCGAAAACCATCATTCGAGCTGTTTCTCGAAACCAAAAGCCGCTTCGACGCCATCTGTAGGCAGGCCGGGTTTAGATACCAACTCATCCCTTACTTTATCAGCTCCCATCCAGGGTGCGGCCTCAAGGAGATGGCCGACCTGGCCGTCGAGATGAAGCGCCTCGGCTACCGCTTAGAGCAGATACAGGATTTCACCCCAACCCCCATGACCCTCAGCACCGAGATGTACTATACCGGCATCAACCCCGAAACCATGCAGCCCATCTACGTGGCTACCGACCCGGCTGAGAAAAAGGCGCAAAACCTGATGTTCTTCTACTACAAGAAAGAACTCCAGCCCGCCATCCGCCAGGCGCTCCACAACCATCACCTCGACTCCTACATCCCCAAGTTGATAGGCTATTCCAGCCCCGCTCCCCGCCGCAGGCCGCAACGCTGATTTCTTGTTAATCATGCAGCGATATACTTTTGTCAATCATGTTGATAGAAGTTTTCGCTTTGAGCAATACTTCATGTATGGCTCTACTGCCGATCTTCCCTCGCCCGACTGCCGCCACCGCGGCACACCGCACCTCCCAGTTGTTCGGGCGGCGGAGGATGAAGTGACGGACAAATGAGGTAAAAATGACGTCGAGGGAACGGGCCGAGAGCGAAATATTGTAGCCCCAGAAACAACAGGTCGTCCTTTACTCATGGGCGGGGGAAGGCTGCGGCCCTGCGGGCCGTGGGCATTCCGTAGGCGCAGGGTGGGGGAGCCTTGCGCCGGGCGGTGAGAAAGATTGTTGATAATTTGTGGCGCGGTTGGGCGGTGATGTCAGAAATAATCCGTATCTTTGCAATTTAAAACTATATTATGGACGAAGAGCATCTATCACCTGAAGAACAAGGACTGGCCGCCGAAAGCGGTGAGACACAGGCCGCTGGACAGGAGGAGCTGGAGCATGTGGCCGCGCCGCAGGATCTTGAGCCGCAGGGCGAAGGCACCACGCTTTCGCTCAATGGAATGTTTCGCGACTATTGGATTGACTATGCCTCCGATGTGATATTGGAGCGGTCGGTGCCGGACATCGACGACGGACTGAAGCCGGTGCAGCGCCGCATACTCCACGCCATGAAGGAGACCGACGACGGACGGTTCACCAAAGTGGCCAACATCGTGGGTACGACAATGCTGTACCATCCCCACGGCGATGCCTCTATCAACGACGCGCTTGTCAACCTGGGGCAGAAGAACCTGCTGATAGACTGCCAGGGAAACTGGGGCAACATACTGACGGGCGACGGCGCGGCCGCCGGCCGTTACATCGAGGCGCGCCTGTCGAAATTTGCCAAAGAGGTGGTGTTCAACGCCAAGACCACCCAGTGGAAGCCGAGCTATGACGGCCGCAAGCAGGAGCCGGTGTCGCTCCCCATCAAGTTCCCGCTGCTGCTGGCCCAGGGTACCAAGGGCATTGCCGTGACGCTGACGTCGGTCATCATGCCCTACAACTTCTGCGAGTTGATTGAAGCCAGCATCCACGTGCTGCGCGACGAGCCTTTTGAGATTTACCCCGATTTCCCCACGGGTGGGCTTATCGATGTGTCCAAGTATAACGACGCCGCGCTGGGTGGCCGCCTGCGCATCAGGGCCAAGATGCACTACGACGAGAAGCGCAAGGCTATTGTCATCACCGAGGTGCCGTATACCGTGACCACCGATGTGTTGATTGAAAGCATACTGAAAGCCAACGAGAAGGGCAAAATCAAGATTAAGAAGGTGGACGACAACACCGCCGCCGAAGTGGAGATAGTGTGTTATCTGCCTGCCGGCATTTCGCCGGACCAAATGATTGACGCGCTTTATGCTTTCACCAACTGCCAGATTACTTTCTCGCCGCAGACGTGCGTCATTGTGGACAACAAGCCGGTGTTTATGACGGCAAGCGACATCTTGCGCCACTCTACTTTGCGCACCAAGGACCTCCTGCGCCAGGAGCTGGAAATCCTGCTGGCCGAGTTGGAGGACCGCTGGCACTGGGTGTCGTTGGAAAAGATATTTTTTGAAAAAGGGATTTATAAAGTGCTGGAACGACACGATTTTGACACATGGGACGACCAGGTGACAGGCATAGAGCGCGGATTTGACCCTTACCGCCAACTGTTCCGCAAGGAAATCACGCGCGACCATGTGCTGAAGCTGTGCGAAAAGCCCGTGCGCAAAATCTCGAAGTTCGACATCAAGAAGGCCGAGCAGGAGATTGCCAGCATCGATGTGGACATCGAGGAGACCAAGAACCATCTGGCTCACCTCACTGAATACGCCATCAACTATTTCCAGCATATTCTCGACACCTATGGCAAAGGGCGCGAGCGCAAGACGGAGATACGCAATTTCGAGGACATCCAGGCCGCCAACGTGGCTGTGGCCAACGAGAAGCTGTATGTGAACATGGCCACGGGCTTTGCCGGAACGGCCATGAAGAAGGACGACGGGGCAGAGTATGCTTTCGACTGCTCGATGATGGATGACCTCATCGTGTTCCGCACCGACGGCACGATGATTGTGACTAAGGTGCAGGAGAAGGCTTTTGTGGGTTCGCCGCAGTGCAAGGAGTTGTTGTATATAGGCCTTTTCCGCAAGCGCGACGACCGCACGGTGTACAACATGGTGTACCGCGACGGGGCTATGGGCTACGCCTTTGTGAAACGGTTTGCCGTGGTGGGCGTGACCCGCGACACGGAGTATAACCTCACTCAGGGCACCAAGGGCACCAAGATTCTCTACTTCACGGCCAACCCCAACGGCGAGGCGGAGGTGATTACTGTCCACCACGCCACAAAGGCCAAGCTGAAGAAGGTGAGTTTCGACTTCGACTTTGCCAAGCTGGCCATCAAGGGACGGAAGGCGATGGGCAATATACTGACGCGCAACGCGGTGCGCAACATCACCAAGAAAGGGGAAGGTGTGTCGACCCTCGAGGCGCGTGAGATTTGGTTCGACCCCACGGTCAAACGGCTCAACGTGAACGGCGCCGGCACTCTGCTGGGGCGCTTCTCGGGCAAGGACCGGGTGTTCACCCTCACCCAGTCGGGCTACATGCGCCTGTCGGGACACGACTTGTCAACCCATTTTGACGATGACCTGGTTGAGATACGCAAGTATAACCCGCGCACTATTGTGACGGCGCTGTACCGCGAAGGCGAGACGGGCAGTTACTATCTGAAGCGCTTCCAGCCGGAGGACAACGACAAGAAGCTGGCATTCATCGACGAGGGCGACGCGCTGGTGAGCTACAGCATGGATACTTATCCCAACCTGCACATCCGCTACGACGAGTCGTCGGGCAAGAAAATACTGGAGGAGGACATCAATGTGGACGAGTTTATCGCCGTGAAGGGCTACAAGGCCAAGGGCAAGCGCATCACTACCGCCAAGGTGAAGGAGTTTGAGTGGCTGGAACCCGGCCCCGAACCGGAGCCGGAACCCGTCGAGGAAGCCGACCTGGACGACCTGAATGAGGTGGAGGAGGAGCGCGAAGGCTTCGCCGAAGGCACCCAGACTTCGCTGTTCTGAATCGGACAGAGGTGGAGAAAGTTGAACATGAAAGATGTCGGACATCAATAACAACAACGAATAAATATTATTACAAAAGATATGAAGATATTGGTCGTATTGCCGCGATTTCCCTATCCGCTTGAGAAGGGCGACAAGCTACGCGCTTTCTATCAGATAAAGGAATTGGCCAAACATAACGAGGTGTACCTCTTTTGCGTGTCGCACAGCGAGGTGAAGCCTGAGTGCATCGAAATGCTGAAGCCTTATTGCCGCGACATCAGGGTGGTGCATTCGCCCCGGCTGGTGAACTACAAGAATGTGGTCCGCAACTATTTTTATACCAAGTCGCTGCAAATCGGCTTCTGGGATTCGGTCCGCGCCCGTCGCAGCTATAAACGTTTCGAGCAGCAGGTGGGTCCCGATGTGCTGTACAGCCAGATGGTGCGTACTATGCCTTTGGTGAGCCGTTCTGTCGTTCCCAAGGTGATGGATTTTCAGGATGCGCTCTCTATGAATACCGAGCGGCGCATGGACACGGCCCACGGCCTGTGGCGATATATCCTGCACTATGAGTTTAAGATGCTGCGGTCGACGGAATATAACGCTTTCAAGATTTTCGATGCCCTCACCATTATTTCAGAGACTGACAGCGAGGCTATCCCCCACCGCAAGAACGGCGATATTCACGTTATCCCCAACGGGGTGGACTTTGACTATTTCAAGCCCCTGGAGCGGGAGAAGAAGTATGACATCGTCTTCTGCGGCAATATGCACTATGAGCCGAATGTGCATGCGTCGCGATATTTGGTGGAGCGGGTGATGCCGCTGGTGTGGGAGGAATTTCCGAAAGCCACGCTGCTGTTGGCCGGAGCCTACCCGAAACATAAGGTCAGCAAGCTGGCGGGCGAGCGGGTGACGGTGAGCGGATATGTGGACGACATACGCGAGTGTTACGCCTCTGCCCGCATCTTCGCCGCCCCGATGCAGACTGGGTCGGGGCTGCAGAATAAGCTGCTGGAGGCTATGGCCATGGGGCTGCCCTGCGTCACCACCTCGATAGCAAACGACTCGTTGCATGCCGAAGAGGGCACGGAGGTGCTGGTGGGCAATAGCGCCCAGGAGTTTGCGGCCCATATCATAGAGTTGCTGCGCAATGAGGAGCGACGTGACGAGCTGGCCGCTGGCGGCTCGGCCTTTGTCCACCACAACTACAGCTGGGAGACGGCAGGAGAGCAGTTGGAGGAGGTGCTGCGGCAGGTGGTGATGGCCGGCACCAGCAAAGTGGCAGAGGAGCCGTTCAACAACAAGTTGTGATGCATGGGGGATGTGATAATGATATGGGATTGAGAGAAAACCCCTACGGGGTATTCAGAGGGTAGGGAGGGGATTTGCTATTAAGAGGAAAGCCCTACGGGCTATCTTGTAGCGGAAGGAGCAGGGCTGGATTCCCCGATAGGGGATGACGATTTTGGAGAGAGGAAGGTGAGAATTAAGAGAAAACCCCTACGGGGTATATAGAGGGTAGGGAGGGGATTTGCTATTAAGAGGAAAGCCCTACGGGCTATGGCTCGGCAACGACAGGGTGAGGAATGTATTGAGATATAAAGAGGATACAATTACCCATAGGAGAAGCCGCTTAATAGATGGGAGAGATGAAGGGTTTGATTCCCCGATAGGGGATGGCTTTTAATAGTAGAAGAGTGTAAGGGAGAATGATTCCCCGTAGGGGATGACGATTTTGGAGAGAGGAAGGTGAGGATTAAGAGAAAACCCCTACGGGGCATTCAGAGGGTAGGGAGGGGATTTGCAATTAAGAGGAAAGCCCTACGGG
>CAMVMX010000016.1 GCA_947168665.1 uncultured Bacteroidales bacterium | reverse complement strand
AAGTAGGTCGCCGCCAATCTCTTACAGAGGGAGCCTTGAACGGCTCCCTTTTTTTATATCTGTCGAAGAATATAATAAGCAAGATCTTTCTTCGTTATTGATATTATATGAAAGAACTTATACTGATCGAGGGCCTTTCGAAGGATGAACTTTTCACGGCTATACAGGCGGTGGTTAAGGATTTGTTGTTTTTCGAAAAAGTTTTCGAAAACCACAATGAAACCCTTACATCTCTGAAGGTGATGGAAACCGACCGCGCCAACCAGTTCGCCGTGCGGCCCAACCGCTTGTGTGGCGGGTGGGATTTCCACAGTCTCTGCAATCTTTTCAAGTCGGAGCTCTCATCACATAAGGGTGTCGTTGCCAAGGCGTGGTTTCAGCTGCCTGATGATGAGTCTATGTCAATACTCCCTCGTGGCAAGTATTATTATGATTTGAGCGACTCGTCGACCGATGAGATTTTTGCTGTTGCCCCATCGGGCACGCGCTATGGTTTTGTAGAAATCGATGATGAAGGGGGTGCTGAACTAATGGAGATTGAGCCTCAGGGAAGGTCAACATACGAGCCTCGTCCTATGTTGCAGTTGCGCCCTATGGCAGATGGCTTTTTTGAGGTGGAGAAACTTACTTTTTGGCAGAGAATAAAGAAACGCCATGCTGGTTTTATGGGCAGTCATTCTTCCTTAGGGGTGGGTTTATGGAGTATTCTTTTTATTGTTGTCTTCTCATTTTTTATTGTTGTCTGTGCCACTGGCTTGTGGGACTTCAGCGAGACTGTTTTGCCGTTTACGCTGCCTCTGTGGGTTGTCTTGCTTGTCTTGGGAGTGGTTGGCGCTGTCGTTGGTCTTGCACTACTGAAGAAGTATTCCGATGGCTGGTGGGGTCCCGTTTTTTTGGGTATTATGCCCGCAGCAATTGGCTTGGGACTATTGATGACAGCCGTTTTCTCTGTCAATGTATGGCTGGGGAGTGATGAACAAGAGGTTGGACGAGGTGTTGTGCGAGAGCATTACCTTGCAGGCCGCCGAAAGGATGTTAACCAGTATTCAGTATGGGTTGAAGAGCCAGTGAGGGGGTATATCTACATTGCCACGGGCGACGACGCATCGTTCGGGCCTGGCGATACGGTCGCCGTACCCATGACCAAGGGCTTTTTCGGGATGTACCATGCCGAAGCATTAGAGCATCTGAAGTAGCATAGAATGAGCCATACACTAATATTTCTCTCAAACCCCAAAGCCATCATGGTTACCCGCAACTTGTTCAATTGTGCAAGGTCAGTGTTCTTACCCTCTGAGTCGAGACAATGAATGATGTATGTTTGCGTTAATCTCTGTACCATCCGATGGTTGGCATATCCCATGTAAGGACAGTGAAGATAAACCCCGCATCGCCGGCGAAGCCACGCTTATACGGGAGTTTCGAAGCTTTGTACACCGCCTATAGATGGGACAGCCTTGTCGGGAAAAAGAGTTTTTTTTTCATCGGCATGTCACATTTATGGGGGTACAATCGTTTAATGTCTGAACCGGTTCTGAAATCAAATTAAAGTATAACAATTAAAACGCAACACACAATGGATAATTATGAAATAACAGAACAATGGATTTGGATGCTCGAGGAAGTACTCGAAGTGGTGGCGATAGCGGCAGTTGTCATCATAGCAGTTGTACTTGTTTACCGCCGGAAGGTAAACGATACGAACAAACGCTCGCAGATTGTCCTCACTGCGCTTGAGAAAGGCGCAGGAGACATCCCGGAGGAGGTCTTGACGAGTCTCAATCCGCCGCAGAAAAGCGTCAAACAGCGACTCCTGATCAAGCTGCTTTGGGGTGTGATAATGTCTTTGACAGGCTTAGGAATCCTCATTACGGGCCTTATCCTATCCCAGAATGAGCAGGTGATAGATGCTGAAGACGCCATGGGCCTTATTATTCTTGGTGTACCGTTGCTGGCTGTGGGTGTGGCTTTCCTTGCCTACTATTTTGTGGCTCGCAAATCCCTCCGGCATGAGATTGAGGCCGAGGAAAAAGAACTCGCCAACCGATAGTTCCATGCCATGACGCGCGAGCGGTTTATCGAGCTTGTTACAACTGAGCAGGAGCCTCTCCGCAGGTTCCTGCTTGCCCTCTGCGGCGGCGATAGGATGGTGGCCGACGACATAGCCCAAGACGCTTTGATAAAGGCCTATTTTGTTCATGCCGGCTTTGAGGAGCGTTTCAAATTTCGGACATGGCTTTTCACAATAGCCTATCGTACATTTCTTGACTATCAGAAACGCCCCAAAGTGCTGCATTCCCTTTCGAATCATCCCGAGGCGTTGTCCTATCCCGATTCTGCAAACCGTCCCGACGATGCCTTTCGCTACGAGTCGCTGTACCGTGCAATCAACAGCCTGCCGGAAAAAGAGCGTGCGGCCACCATACTCTATCATCTGGACGGATATACCGTCACAGACATAGCCCGAATCACAAACAGCAATCCCGTCGCCGTCCGCCAGCGCATATCGCGCGGGCTGCGGCGTCTTAAAGAAATCCTGAAACCATGAAAAGAAACGACACCTTCTGCCAAATGCTCCAAGATTATCATCCCGACTTTGGCAACAACGATCAGTATATAAAGCAGCTGTCGGATAAATTGGAACAGATTGAGACCGTCAAACAAATCTACGATACCGAGCGTCGCACTTGGCGCAGTCGCCTCGTCGTGGCCCTTGTGTCGGGGGGCATGGCGGGTGTGCTGTCTACTGTTTATTTCATCCTCCACCCCATACGTCCTGCCTTTAGGCTTTGGTTTTTCCATTTAGGTTCCACCTCAATGCATCTGGAGCGCACCGTCCTCTTCGCCACACCGTTTCTCATAGCACTATTCACCGTAAGTGCCGCCGTGGTGGCAACGTTGCTCTATCGTATAGTGAAAAAAGATTTTGCTGCGTAGCTTCACGCTTGCGGTAAGTCCAGACGCCATAAGTATTTCGTCAGTGGCACCCTACCCGATGCCGACAACCTCACCCCCTCCTTGGCCAGCAGGTCGGCCTGAGCGGGGAAGTGGGGGGCCAATCTTCCTGTGGAGGAAACTACGCGGTGGCAGGGCAGTTCGCAGTCGGGAGCCTCCCTCATAATGCGCCCCACCAGTCTACTATGGTTCGGATAGCCAACCAACAGGGCTATTCCCCCATACGTCAGCACCCTCCCATAAGGAATCTGCGACACAATGTCATACACCGCTCCCCGCAGTCCTTCAACCGAGGGCGACATCTTTCCGATGATTTTCAAGCCACACACGGGAGAGCTGTTTTTCTGGGGGAGATGCCGAATCCTGTCCGGTCAATGTTATTTCATAGAGAGAATCTCCGTCACCACATACTGGCTGTTTCCCCGCCAAGGCAGGGTACCCATATATCGTTTCCACCTCAGCTCCACATCTTTGCCGGAGCTGCGCATCAGCGAGTCTGCGACCTTCTTGTCGGTAACCGAAAACTTAAACTCATTGCTTTGCAGCTTCGTAACTCCGCCAACCGATTTGAATCCGCTCTGAATCATCTTGCCCTCATAGGTCTTGAAGATAATGCCCTCTTGTTGGAAATAATTGATATTGCCAGCATTTACCCCCGTGCTATACACAAAGAAGAAATGAAAATAGACAAACAATGCCAGTCCAATCACAATGATGGTCAGGAGGCTGGTGACGATTTTGGATTTGCGTGTCATGGGCGCTTGCTTTTATTAGATTGATTTTTTTTCGAGTGGCAAAATTACACAAAATATTTCAATTAAAGAAAAAAATGTATCTTTGCAGTCTCAAAACCCCCTCATCATGGCAAGCAATCCCGATTTAGTCCAGTATATTGTCGACCAGTGCAGCGGTGCTGGCGATATCGTGGCCCGCAAAATGTTTGGCGACTATAGCCTTTATTGCAATGGGCTGATATTTGGCCTCGTAAGCGACAACCGATTCTATCTCAAACCCACCGAGGCCGCCCGTCAGCTGCTCTGCACCGAGGTCATGGAACCTCCCTACCCAGGAGCAAAACCCTATTTCTACATCGAGGAAATAGACGACCGCCAATATCTCTCATCCCTTGTGCGGACCACCTGTGCCGCCCTGCCCCCACCCAAACCCAAGAAAAAAAAGACCCCTAAAACCGCTTAGCACCCCCGCTACACCCCCAGCACCTGTTTTTTTCCATCCTTTATGTCACTTTTCGACTCTATCATGGCTCTAATGGAAAAAGCATTATTAAAACAAACACCCCATAAAACCCGCAATACCATGAAAGCACAACCCCTTTGGCGCAAAGCCCTGCTCCTTGTCGCTATGCTCCTGTTCGGAGGCAGTCCCCTTGCAGCGCAGGACGACAATGACAACACCAAGACCCTCTCGCCCTACTTTGTAGTCATCAGCGAGCATCCCGAAACCGACCAGCTCCCCCTCAAGGAGACCTCGGCCAGTACCGTCATTTCCGGCTCCATAGCCGATGTCACCATCCGGCAGGTCTACATCAACACGGGTCGCAACCCCCTCGAAGCCATCTACACCTTCCCCATGTCCACCCGGGCCGCAGTCTACGCCATGCAGATGACCATCGGCAACCGCACCATCCGGGCCCAGATTGAGGAAAAGCAGAAAGCCCGCGCCGACTACGAAAAGGCCAAGCAAGAGGGCAAACGCGCCTCCCTTTTGGAGCAGAGCCGCCCCAACGTCTTCACCATGAATGTCTCCAACATCATGGTGGGCGACACCATCCAAGTGGAACTCCGCTACACCGAGCTCCTCGTGCCCGAGCAGGGGCAGTACAGCTTTGTCTATCCCACCGTCGTGGGACCCCGCTACTCCAATGCCGCCAAGCATGGCTCTGGCCCCGACGACGGCTTCGTGGCTTCGCCCTACACCCACCAAGGCGAAAGACCCGCCTATAAGTTCGGCTACGACCTCACCATCACCTCCGCCGTCCCCATCCAGGACGTCACCTGCACCTCGCACAAGATGAAAATCACCTCCCCCGATGCCCGGCACACCCTCGTCCGTCTCGACCCCTCCGAGACCTCCGGCGGCAATCGCGACGTCATTGTCCGCTACTCCCTGCGGGGCAACGCCATCGAGTCTGGCCTCATGCTCTACGAGGGCAAAGACGAAAACTTCTTCATGCTCATGGTTCAGCCACCCAAACGGGTGCAGAAGCAGGACATCCCTCCACGCGAATACATCTTCATCGTCGATGTCTCCGGCTCCATGTGGGGTTTCCCGATGGAAATCTCCAAGAAACTGATGCGTAACCTTGTCACCAACCTCAACCCCGGCGACAAGTTCAACATCATCCTCTTCTCCAGCAATTCTGCAGTGCTCAGTCCGCGCTCCGTCGATGCCACGGCCGAGAACATCGACCGCGCCATGGACTTCATCAAAGGGGCCAACCAATGGAGCGGCACCGAAGTGCTCGATGCCCTCAACACCGCCTACGCCCTGCCGCGCCCCGATGAAGACATCTCCCGCACCATGGTCATCCTCACCGATGGCTACGTTACCGTCGAGAGCAAGTGCTTCGAACTCATCCGCCAAAACAGCGGCCAGGCCAACTTCTTCGCCTTCGGCATCGGTAGCAGTGTCAACCGCTGGCTTATCGAGGGCATGGCCTTTGCGGGCGGCGGCGAACCCATGATCGTCACCAAAGAGAGCGAAGCCGCCTCCCAGGCCGAGCGTTTCCGCCAGTATATCAGCACCCCCGTCCTCACCAGCATCCAGTTCAACCCCGGCACCTTCCAGGCCTACGACATTGAGCCTCTCTCCGTGCCCGACATGATGGCCGAGCGCCCAATCCTCATCTTCGGCAAATACCAGGGCAAACCCCAAGGCACCGTCGCCCTTACCGGCAAGGTGGGCCGCAAACCCTTCCGCCAGTCCTACAACCTCTCTGGCCTCAAGGCCGACGCATCCAACTCCGCCCTGCGCTACCTCTGGGCCCGCGAGCGCATCAAATATCTCTCCTATCTGGTCAAAGATAGTTACAACGACCAAGACCCCACCGCCAAGCAAATACTCGAGCTGGGCCTCAAATACAACCTCATGACCAACTACACCTCCTTCGTCGCCATCGACGAAGAGGTCGTCAACAAAGACGGCAAGCAAACATCCGTCAAGCAGCCCCTGCCCCTGCCCGAGGGGGTGTCGGACTATGCCGTCGGCCATGCCGCTCCAGCCCTTGCCCGCAGTGCCAACAAGTTGAGTGCAGTCCAAGTGCTGGAAGAAGAGGAAATGGAAGAAGAAATCTTCATGGTTGTAGAAGAAGACCCCCAATTCCCGGGAGGGATAGACTCGCTCTACGCCTTCATCCAGCGCAATCTCCATTATCCCGAAAAGGCTTTCAACGACAAGATTGAAGGCACCGTGTACGTTACCTTCAGTGTCGAAAAGGACGGGAGCATCAGCGCAATCAAGATACTCCGCGACATTGGCGGTGGCTGTGGCGACGAGGTTGTCCGTGTCGTCAAGTTGATGCCCAAATGGATTCCCGGCAAACAGCGTGGTATTCCCGTGCGCACGCAGTTCAACCTGCCCGTCAAGTTTAAGCTGCCAGCCAAGTAATGCCTCGCAGGCTCATACTGCTGCTGCTCGTGGTGGTGTCTCTCGCAGCCTGCAAGGGTAGGGGAGACACCACTGCGTCCCCTGTGGCCGACACCTCGCCGCCTCCCCCCGAGGCTCCGCCGCGCACCTCGGTCACCTTCATCATGGGTCGTGACAACTCTGCCTATAACCAGTACTACACCCTCGCGGGGCTCTACTACCGCCTCAACTCCGACGAGCGCACCGAGGTCGTCGTCGACTCCCTCACCGCCCTCAGCCAGGTGCTGCACTGGCTCAACGCCCATCCGGCCGAGGACGGCCAGCCCTACGGCGTGGTCAATCTGGTCAGCCACGGCAACGAGTTTGTCGACCTCCAGATGACCGTCACCCCCGACGGCCCCCGCACCTCGGCCCAGAGTTTGCGCCAAGCCTTGGCGGACACAATCCTCACCCCACCTGACAGCACAGTAATTGACCGCCACACCCTCATCTACCTCCACGGCTGTGCGGTGGGGCAGAACCAACCCCTCCTCGACCAGCTGGCAATCGCTTTCGGTGGCTGCGCCGTGGTCAAGGCCTCGCGCCTGTTCGAGTACTACGCCTATCTCTCCCCCAACCACAATCCCCAGTCCATACGCCACTACTTTGCGCGGACGTGGTATGCCTTCTATCACCCCGACTCCGCCTATAGCGAGGCCGCTCTCGTCCGCCAGCTGCGTCGGCGCTACCCAGCCGACACCACCCATTGGCGTGAAGGCCTCCGCCGTCGGCTGCAGGACAACCCCTCGCAGCTCTACCATTTCAGCTTCACCGTCCCCTGCCTGTGGGACGAGGTCTTCCCCTCCAGTGCCCAGTTTCCCGCTGTCGGCAGCCGCCAGCAGCAACGCCGCTGGGTGGAGGAGAACCCCCAGTTCCGCGCCTTGTTAGACAGCACCCATATCCCGCAACGCTATTTCCAGACCAAATTCTACAGGCAGACCCTCCTTCTCGACGACGACAGCCTGGCCTACGGCCTCCGTGTCCGAGCCCGTGCCGGGGTCATCTGTCTCATCCAGCCCCTCGTGGCCCCCGACAGCGCGGGGCAGCGCCACCTCCCGTTCGCCCCCTCGCCCACCGACACTGCCATCTTCGCCTTTGCCCATCCTGTCCCGATGCCCGCCGCCAATCCCTGTGTCGCTTTCCCGGGCCTTGCGGGCAGTCCCATTCCGCCTTTCCTTTAATCGTTTTCACTAATCCTAACCATTATGAAACATTTATTACTGTTTTCAGCCATTCTGCTTCTTGCCGCCACAGCCGTGGCGCAGACGCCTGTCACCCTCAGCGGCACAGTGTGCGATGCCACTGCCCGCAGCGGCGAAAGCCCGTCGGCTTACGTCCGTCTGTTCACGGTCGACGGCCAGCCAGTGGACAGCACCCAGTGCGACGCTCATGGGTGCTTCACGCTGAGTGTCCCCGCCGGCGGCTATCACCTGCAGGTGTCGCTGTTGGGCTACTATCCCACCGGGCGCACCCTGCAGCTCGGAGCCGACACGCGGCTCGACACCATCTTCCTGCAACCCGACTATGTGCACGGGGTCTTAGGCTCAGCCCTCTTCCCCATCCAGGTGGTCACGCTGGAGGAGATGTACGACATCAACCGCCGCCACTGCGTCACCACAGTCAATGCCCTCTACCGCACGCCGCGCCATGCTGCCATGCTCCATGCCGACATCTACCACCCCTTCGCCCCCAACCGCGGCCTGAGCATGCTTGCCAAGGCGGGCTACACCTTCCACTTCAAACCCCGCTTGGGTGGATGGGGAATCCACGCCGGCTACGAAGGCGGCCATTACATCTCCGCTCCCGGCCACCCCAACCCGTGGGTGTGGAATGCCTACATGGTGGGCTTTGAGTACGAGTGGTTCCGCCCCAACGGCCATCTCTACCATTTCCGCCTGCTCTACCGCTATACTGAGCACTTCGAGCTTCCCTTCCAGTTCTCCTTTGATTGGGACATCCCGCGTCTGTTCGGGGTCAAGGGGCTTTCGTTCAGCGGTGTCCTCGACCTCTGGGGCGACGGATATTTCTTTAGCGATGGATGGACATCTTTCAAAGGAGTGCTGGGCAGCATGCGCTTCGAACCGCAGGTATGGTACAACCTCAGCCGCCTGTGGAGCTCGCGCGGCTGTGGCCGGTACATGGGCCGTGAAGGCCTCGGGGTTTTCTTCAAAATGCCCGTCAATTTCAACCACCCTGGAGGCTGGCACTACGGCAGCGGTTTCCATAACAACTACGGCCTCAACATCACCTACTGTCTCGGTCTGCGCTGGGACTTCTAAAAGCCGCTCATACCATGCAAGTTAAACACACCATTGTCCTTTGTATCCTGCTGTTGCTCACACAATCTGCCATAGCACAGTTCGACTGCACCTATCGCCACATCATCACCGTCTATTCCGCCAATGGCGACTACTGCGCCCGTGCCACCCCCTACTACAATTTCGACCTCTCCCCCTACGGCAAGACAGAAGTCTTCAATGTCCGCACAAACCAGCTGCTCTACACCATTCCCGAATGCCTCTCCAAAGGGTTCCTCTTCCTCAGCAACGACGGCTCCCGGCTGCTGCACCTCGTCAACTTGGAATACAAAAGCGACAGAGAGACCTTTTCCCACGCCCTGACACTTTACCATAAAGGCTCAAAAGCCAAACAGGTGTCGCTGCAAGAACTGACCTCCTGCGAGGGATGCGACAAAGTATCAAGCCTATTCTTCCGCATTGAGGACACCGTTGTGTATGAAGAGGGTCGCCTGAAGGCCAAATATAACTATTCCGCCCCCCAGTGCGAACAGGCGCTGCACAAGCGTCCGGCCTGCATCATCGGCGACACCGTGCTGCTCTGCACCGCCAACCGCCGCCTACTGAAGATATGCCTCTCCACAGGCGACATCCTGTCCCAGCCCTTCGACACCAACAGTTGCGCCCTCATGAGCCAAACCCCGTCACCCCGCATCGACTCCATAAGGTTCAGCTGCCCCAGGGGATATGTCACGGTGCAGGGGTACGACAGCGGCGAAGAAGCCTTGGCCATGAAGATGGGCATGGTGCCTAAAGGAGACACTTGGAACACGAAATACAAATACTACTACGTCAAAATGCTCCTGCGGATTGACCGTAAAGGCAAGGCAACGATAGTCCGGATGAACAACCGCGACTCGCTGCCCGAAGAACAGCTGCGCAAGGCCGTCGCCGACATGACCTTCTACACCGACAACTTCCCCGACGGTGTGGACTTCTGGTATCAAGAACTCTTCGGCTCCATGCGCAAGCGCAACAGGTTTGTCGCCCGCCGCGAGGGGAAGATAGAACAAGCCAAGAAACATGCCGCCTACCAGCTCCGCCTTGTGGCCGACAGCATCGGCGGTGTCTATATTCCCCGCAACCTTGAAGAGAGTTTCCACGTCCTTGACACCATGCTCTCCGCCAAGAATATACAACTCATCCGCTCGCTACCGGAAAGGGATGCCATGAGCCAATTCCACTTCGGCCTCGGCATGTGGCTGCGCAACAACTGGGGCCTCTGGGGCGGCTCGAGGCTCCAGCAATACTTCCTCCAGCGCGGGGTGGAGCATCCCGACAACATGTCCGGCATCCTGCTGGAATACTACTACGACTATCTCCACGGCAACCACCAAGCTTGGCGCACCTTCGACACGACCAACCCTCCCAAAGACCAATAGCGCCCCATGGGTACAACCTCAGCTGCCATGGGGCTCGCAGGGTGCGGGCAGGCCCATGGGCCGCGAAGGCCTCGGGGTTTTCTTCAAAATGCCCGTCAATTTCAACCACCCCGGCGGCTGGCACCCCGGCGGCTGTTTCCAAGGCAACTACGGCCTCAACATCACCTACTGTCTCGGCCTGCGCTGGGACTTCTGATCACCGAGTCCGGGTTGGGGTGTCCCAGTGGCCGCCTGTATGCAAGTCCGCTCGCTGTCCCATACTCTTGCGGTTGGGTGACGGCGTTTTCTCGGGCCGCGGAAGTCAAACTGACTATCAACGGCAGTGGAATGATTGCAGAATGAGCGGAGGAAGAGGCCGGCGGTTGCAAACGGTGCGGAAGTCGGGGCCGCCGCCACAAGTCGGCGGCGTGGGGAGGGTTATGTGGCCAAGGTGGAAGAAAAAAATTCGTAATAATTCAAAAAAAA
Organism: uncultured Bacteroidales bacterium; assembly: GCA_947168665.1. Taxonomy (GTDB): domain Bacteria; phylum Bacteroidota; class Bacteroidia; order Bacteroidales; family P3; genus Colimorpha. The sequence continues at coordinate 65,373 of CAMVMX010000016.1, read as the reverse complement.
GTAGTATTTTTGCATTCCGTAACAAGCGGCCCCGGCCGGCGGGAAGGGTTGTAAGCCCCCCTTGGCGCGGAAGTTTGCTACCGACACAGCGATTATTAATCAAAAAAAGTATAGACAATGAAAAGAATCATTACCCTTTGTGCCGCGCTGCTGATGACAGTCGGCGTGGCTTCGGCTCAGGAGGAGTCGACCCCCCTCGTCACCGGTGGCAGTTGGTCAACAGCCACCACCCCGGCTTTGAAGGTGAGCGAGTTTTTCTTCAACAACTGGGCTACGGCCGGTAACTCGCAGCTGGACGCCACGGCCACCTTCTTCGGAAATTACAAGTACACCCATCCCCGCTATGTGTGGGACAACATTGCCGACCTGGCTTACGGCTATGCCTGGCAGGACCTCGACGACAGCCCCGACATGCCGTTCTTCGAGACCCGCCGCAAAAGCAACGATAAGATTGACCTCACCAGTGCCTTGTCGTGGAATGCGTATAAGGGCTGGGGCGCGAGCTTGACGGCCAACTTGAAGACCCAGTTTGGCAAGGGTTATGAGTATAAGGGCGTTGGAGCCAATCAGGTGGAGACGGTTATTTCCGACTTCTTCGCTCCGGCCTATCTCACCACGGCCCTCTCCTTCGAGTATAAGCGCACGGACTGGTCGGTATCCCTCTCTTTCTTGACCGGCAAGACCACCTTTGTCTACAATGACTCGTTGATTGCCGCTGGCAGGAATTATGGTGTGATCCAGGACAAGAAAGTTTTCGACAGGAGTGACCCCTCTACGTTTAAGCATGCCTACTTCGCTCTCGGTAGCTATGTGAAGGCCATGTACCTGAAAAAGGACATTCTGCCGAACCTCGACCTCTATGCCCGCGCTGAGTTGTTCTATGACTATGCCAAGCCGAAAAACATGGCTTGGGGCGACAAGATGGAGCAGGAGTCGCAGTACAAGCCTGTGGGAGAGGAGAGTTTCGAAAGCCTGAATGCTTATGGCTGGCTGAAGAAACGCGCCTTCGAGACTGACCTGGACTTCGAGTTGAAGTTGGACTACCGCCTGTCGAACCACATCTCGGTGAACTTCGCCACCAACCTGAAGTGGGACACCGATTTCACAGGTATGGGCAAGTGGGGCCACTGGCAGGTGTATCAGATGGCCGGCTTGCAGATTTTCTTCAACTGGAAAACCGGGAAATAATAATCAAATCACTTAGTAAGGATGAGATAAAAGAGTCTTCGGCGTTTGGCGGAGGCTCTTTTTTTCCGGACCGCCCCTTTGGAATAGTGGTTCCGGGGCAGGGGCGCGGTGGGCAAATGGGTTGATGCCATAATAGGGGCAGGGCAATAAAATGAAAGGTTCCGCGTTATGCAAAAAAATGAAAAATAGAATATGAAAATACTTGTTCTGAATTGTGGAAGTTCTTCGTTAAAGTATCAATTGATTGATGTAGACACCAAGACGGTGTTGACCAAAGGCCTGTTGGAACGCATCGGGCTGGAGATGGGCATCTTCTCCTGTACCAGCAAGGGCGAGAAACATGTGGTTGAATGTCCAATCCCCAATCATACGACGGGGCTGCAGATGGTGATGGATGCGTTGGTGGATGGGCAGACGGGTGTGATTGGCTCGATTGCCGAGGTGTCGGCTGTGGGTCATCGCTTCGCCCATGGCGGCGAGTTTTTTAAGCAGAGCGTTCTTATTACGCGTGAGGTGATAGAGCAGGCACGGTCGCTGACCGACTTGGCTCCGCTGCACATACCGGGAAACATTATGGGAGTGGAGGCCATGGAGACGGTGCTGCCTGGTGTGCCGCAGGTGGCGGTGTTCGACACGGCGTTCAATCTCACCATCGAGCCCAAGAATTATCTTTATGGAATCCCTTACGAGTATTACGAGCAGTATGGCATACGGCGCTATGGTTTCCACGGCACGAGCCATCGGTTTGTGGCCAAGAAGGGTGCCAAGCTGGCTGGGAAGTATTGGAAGGACCTGAAGATAATCAGCTGTCATCTGGGCAGCGGGGCCAGCATCTGCGCCATCGACCACGGCCAGAGCGTGAACAACAGCATGGGAATGACCTCGCTGGAGGGGCTGACCATGGGGTCGCGCTGTGGCGACATCGATGTGGGTGCGCTGCTCTATCTGATGGAGAAGGCCGGCCTGAGTGTGCAGCAGACCAACGACGTGCTGTATAAGAAGAGCGGGCTGGTGGGTCTGACAGGCGGAGCGCAGGACATGCGCGACATCTGGGCCGGACGCAACAACGGCGACCAGCGCTGCATCTATGCTTTCGATGTGTTCGCACAGCGGTGCAAGAAATATATCGGTGCATTCGCGGCGCAGATGAACGGCTGCGATCTGCTGATTTTTACAGGTGGCATAGGCGAGAACGCCTGGTTTATGCGCCACGCTATCTTGCAGGACATGGACTGGCTGGGGATTGAGATTGACATGGAGCTGAACGACCGGACGGCTGGCGAGGATGCCATCATTTCGGTTCCGGGAGCGCGTGTCACCACGGCTGTGGTCACCACCGACGAGGAGCTGGCCATCGCTATCGACACTTTCAAGATTATCACCGCCTGAAGTATGTGGTACAGATTTCGGGCGGTGCTGGTGCAGAGCGAGGGGTTGGATGCCGCCTACGTGGCGGTACCCTACGACCTGCGTAAAGAGTTCGGCAAAGGCCGGTTGAAGGTGCAGGCCACTTTCGACGGGGTGCCCTACAGTGGCAGCATAGTCAATATGGGGGTGAAGGACGAAGAGGGGAATGTGTGCTACGTTATCGGGGTTACAAAAGCCATCCGCAGACAGATAGGAAAGACCTTCGGCGATGAGGTGGAGGTGGCTTTCGAACCGGTGGGGTAGGCCTTTTGCGCCAAGGGGTGAGGGGACTGCCACAGCCCGTGCAAGTGGCTTGGTTATAGTACATAGCACGGTGTAGGGAGGGTTGTTGAGGTGCGGCCCGGAGGTTGCTGGGGATTGGGTTGTATGATTTATTTCTGTTATATCAGTTTTTTTTAGTATTTTTGCAGCATGAAAATCAATCCTATTTATAAAGTCCGCAAAGTGGCGGGCGAGAACATTATCCTTCTTCAAGGAAAGACCAACGGGGACATGACCCGTGTAGTGGCATTCAACGAGTCGGCTCTGCTGATGTGGGACTCATTGCAAGGCAAGGATTTCACCATCGACGACGCAGTGGCTGTGCTGCTTGACAATTACAACGTGGACGAGACCACAGCCCGCACCGATGCCGAGAAATGGGCCCAGACGCTCCGCGAGAACGGTTTGTTGCTGCCCGAATAAATGATTGCCCTATGGCTGACAGTATTTCGTTTTTGATAGCGGGGCACAAGTTCCGTGTGGTGGGCGACAAGGAGTCTGCCATGCTGAGACAGATGCCGGGTTTTCCCGTCTTTGTGGCTGAATACGACGAGCCGGAGTGGCAGGTGGTGTTTGGCCGGACGGTAGAACTGCCGGAACAGTGGACGGAGCTCTACAATTTTGTGTTCGAGGCCGATGTCATGTCGTGTAAGTTTGCGCGCAAAGGCGATGTGTACTATTTCACGATGGCGCCTTACGACAAGGCCATTCCCCCGCTGCGGATGCGCTATGTGAGCGGAAGCACCGAGGTGGAGGCCACCGAGGGCGCCGACCGCGACATGTTGCGGTTTGCCTTGTGGATGGCGCTGGGACTGCTCTCGATGAGGAGCAAGATGGCTCTGGTCCATTCGTCCACCATCGTCCATCAGGGCCGTGCAGTGCTGTTTCTCGGCGAGTCGGGCACGGGCAAGAGTACGCACACCCGCCTGTGGCTGAAGAGTATCCCGGATGCCCACCTGCTCAACGACGACAGTCCCGTGCTGGCCGTGGAAAATGGCGAGGCGGTGGTGTATGGCTCGCCCTGGAGTGGCAAGACCCATTGCTATCACCAGTTGAGGTTCCCGCTGGCTGGGGTTGTGAGGTTGTCGCAGGCCCCCTATAACAGTATCCGCCGTCTGAACACCATCGAGGCTTTCTCCGCCATCCACCCCTCTTGTCCCCCTGCCTTGGCACAGGACGAGTACTATCAGGACATGATTGTGGAGATGCTGTCGGATGTGGTGTCCATGGTGCCGATGTTCCATCTGGAATGTCTGCCCGACGAGGACGCCGCGTGGACCAGCCACGACGCTATTTTCAAGGCTCGTTAGCAGCCCGGGATATGCAATAAAACTGAACCGTGAAGACAATTCAAATATCATTGCCCAATAGCCCCGACAATTTCTTGTTGGTGGAGATGTGCGAGCGGTTGAGGGCCGGACAGACGGTGACAATGCTGTTCGGCGGGTGCAGTATGCTGCCGCTGATTAACGGCAATGGCGACAAGATTACGCTCCGCCCCCTCTCGGCCGACGAGCAATGCCATCCCGGTACGGTATATCTATTCTTCGACGGGCAGCACTATATTATCCACCGCTTGATGCGAGTGAGCAAGGGAGTGTATGACTTCCGGGGCGACAACTGCTACAAGCATGAGCATGTGCACCGTGAGAATGTGCTGGCGCAGCTTATGACCATCATCCGCCCTGACGGGTCGGAGGTGGATTGCGAGGGCGAGTGGTGGCGCAGACAGTCGCGCAAGGTGGTGCTGCGCCGCACGGCGAAGAATATCCTCTCGCGCGTGGCCAACCGCAGTGCCCGCCGCAAGTGGTCGGCGGTGTACTTTGTGCTGCTGGCCGTGCTGATGTGGGCCCCGCTGAACGGACTGGGTCTGCCACTGGACAATTTTGTGTTCGGATTGAGGCTGGACCACCTGCTGCACGGGTTGGTCTATGTGCCGTGCGCTTTCTTTTTGATGGATTTGCTGCACAGGCGCAAATGGACAGTGCTGGGAGTGGCTGCGGCGATAGGCCTGTTCACGGAATTGGTGCAGTATCTGTTACCTTACAGGGGGTTCGATGTCAACGACCTGGTGGGCAACTGCATGGGCATTATAGTGGGATGGATTGCCATCCTGCCCTTTATGCGGCGCCACCCTTTTAAATAGAAGTCTAATCTATTCAGAATATTACTATTATGTCAGATACACTTGTTATTACACCCACATACAACGAGAAAGAGAACATAGAGAACATCATCCGCAAGGTTTTTTCGCTTGAGAAAGAGTTCGATATGCTCATCGTTGAGGACAATTCACCCGACGGCACGGCGGACATCGTCAAACGGCTGATGCAGGAGTTTCCCAACCGACTTTTCATCAAGGAACGCAAGGGCAAGCTGGGACTCGGCACGGCCTATCTGGACGGTTTCCGCTGGGGTCTGGAACACGGCTATGAATATATGATTGAGATGGATGCCGACTTCTCGCACAATCCCGACGACCTGCCCCGCCTCTACGAAGCCTGTTCGACAGGCAAAGGCGATGTGGTGGTTGGGTCGCGCTATGTGGATGGGAAAATCAGCGTGGTAAACTGGCCCATGGGCCGCTTGATGATGTCCTACTACGCTTCGGTCTACGTGCGTACGGTGACGGGGATGAAGGTGATGGATGCCACGGCGGGTTTTGTGTGCTATAGCCGCAGGGTGCTGGAGAAGATGAAGTTCGACAAAGTGAAGTTTGTCGGCTACGCTTTCCAGATAGAGATGAAGTATACGGCCACCCGGCTGGGATTCAAGATTTATGAAGTCCCGATTGTGTTCACCGACCGTGTCCTCGGCACCTCAAAGATGAGCATGAAGATTTTCAAAGAGGCTTTCTTCGGGGTGTTCAATCTCCGTTTCCGCGACTGGAAGAATTATTGACCTGTCAGTATGCCACCCTTGTCTGTTGATACGGTTTGGAGCAGTGCCGACGGCGACCCGTATCAACAGTTTCTTGTTTCGTAATTAACAACAACAACAATATGAGAAGATTTATCGTATTAGCTGCAGCCTTGATGCTGACCATCGGCGTGGCTGCCCAAAACAGGATGCTCAGCTCCAAGCAGCTGATGTCCCGAGGCCTCTATCCCCAGGCCACCATGCGGGGATTCCAATTTGTTGGCAACACCAACCAGATAGCCTATGTGCAGGACACCATCCTCTACATGGGCAACCCCGGCAAGGCCAAAGCCCGCCTTACCCTTGGCGCGCTGAACAAGGTGATGGCTTCGGCCGGTGAGGAGTCGTTGAGCTATTTTCCCCGGATCACAGTCCTCAGCGATAAAGAGTTCCGCTTTAGTGCCAACAACAAGGTGCTGCTCTACAACATGGCAAAGAAAACCCTCTCGGTGGTGGCTCGCTATCCCACAGGCGACGTCAGCAACCTTGACATGGAGGAAACCAACTACAAGACAGCCTACACCCAGGGCCATAACCTGTATGTGGCTGATGGCAGTGGGGTGTTTCCCATCGAGTCTCCCGACCAGGATATCGTCTTCGGCCAGTCGGTCCACCGCAATGAGTTCGGCATCAACAAAGGCACCTTCTGGTCGCCCAAGGGCAACTACCTTGCCTTCTACCGCATGGATCAGTCCATGGTGACCGACTATCCCCTCGTCAACACCACCGCCCGCATCGCCCGCGAGCAACCCTTCAAATACCCCATGGCCGGCATGAAGAGCCATGAGGTGACCGTCGGCATCTACGATGCCGCCCAGCGCACCGTCCTCTACCTCGACACCCGTCGCGACGAGTCCTCTGTATCCGAGCGCGAAAACTACCTCACCAACATTGCCTGGGACCCCGCCGAGGAGTTCGTCTACATTGCCAAAGTCAACCGCGAGCAGAACCGCATGTGGCTGGAACGCTACTATGCTGGCGACGGCGAGTTCGACACCGTCCTCTTTGTCGAGTCCAACAACCGCTATGTCGAGCCCTGCGACCCCATGGTCTTCGTCCCCGGCCACCCCGATCAGTTCCTCTGGTTCAGCCTCCGCGACGGCTATAAACACCTCTACCTCTACAATACCGACGGCGAGATGCTCCGCCAGATTACCAGCGGCAACTACGAGGTGCAAGGCATCATCGGCTTTGACGACAAGGGCGAGAACGTCTTCGTCTACGCCAATAAGGAGAGCGCCATCGGCCTGGCCGCCTACCGTGTCAACCTCGCCACCGGCCAGATGACCCTCCTCACCCCCGCCAAAGGCACCCACTCTGTGGTCATCAACCCCAAGGGCACCATGCTCATCGATGTCTACAACAGCGTCGAGAACCCCGGCTGCGCCCAAGTCATCGACCTCAAGAAAGGCAAGACCGTCGCCACTCTCTTCCAGCTCGACAACCCCATGGCCGACTATGCCATGCCCAAGATTGAGATGGGCACCATCAAGGCTGCCGACGGCGTCACCGACCTCCACTACCGTCTCATCACGCCTCCCAACCGCAAGGCCGGCGAAAAATATCCCACCCTCGTCTACGTCTACGGCGGTCCCCACAGCCAGCTCGTCACCGACACCTGGCTGGGCGGTGCCAATCTCTATTTCCTCTTCCTCGCCCAGCAGGGCTATGTTGTCTTCACCGTCGATAACCGTGGCACCGACAACCGTGGCTTCGAATTTGAAAGCTGCACCCATCGCCACCTCGGCGAAATCGAAATGGCCGACCAGATGGAGGGTGTCCGCTTTCTGCAGTCAATCCCCTATGTCGACCAGAAACGCATTGGTGTCGAAGGCTGGAGCTTCGGCGGCTTCATGACCATCACCATGAAACTGGCTCACCCCGAAATCTTCAAAGTCGGCTGCGCCGGTGGCCCCGTCATCGACTGGAAGTGGTACGAAATCATGTACGGCGAGCGCTATATGGACATGCCCCAGGAAAACCCCGACGGCTATGCCAAAACCTCCCTCCTCGGCAAAGCCAAAGACCTCCAGGGCCGTCTGCTCGTCATCCACGGGGCTGAGGACAACACCGTTGTCTGGCAGAACAGCATCGAGTTCATCGACGCCTGCATCAAGGCTGGCAAACAGGTGGATTACTTCATCTACCCCCACCATGAGCACAATGTCCGTGGCTACGACCGCATCCACCTCTACGAAAAGATGTTCGACTACTACGAGACCTTCCTGAAATAAACATTCCCCTCCACCCATACCGCAGAGCCGGACCCGCTGGTGCGCAAACCAGCCCGTCCGGCTCTCCCTTTTAAGCCCAGTCCAACCCCGAAAACCCGCGCATTCTCCCAGATTATCCCCCACAAAAACCCGCGCATTCTCTGAGATTTTCGCATTCAAAAACCCGCGCATTCTCTGATTGATTGTTTTTGCTGCCTGGGAATTATTCTGTATGGTCTTGGTTTAGAAGGAGGAAGCCAATACTCGTTTTCCCCCTTCGCTGGAAGCTAATATTGGATACAAAAAGAGAGCCATAAATCGGCTGTCGCCTATGATTCATGGCTCTCAAGTATAGCCCTAATGCTGCAAAGGGTTAGTTCACGTCTTTAACAAGACGAACAAAAGTCTGGGAGGAACCATCAGTAGTAAGTTCCACACCTGATGAAGTATAGGCTGAGATATAAAGTTGGTATACTTGATTTCCACTATAACGTGTCGATGTCCAATAATGGCCGCCGCCATACAGAAATACTGCTCCAGCCTCTTCCATTTGTTTCCATTGCTGAGTAGTGTATCTATTCAATACGGTGCTGCTTAGGGCAGCCCCTTCGTTGAAATCAATCCCAGTCGGTAGGCTCCAGCTGTCCGGTAGAAGGATTAAGCCGTAGTATCCATTAATATCGGCAATGCCCCATTTTACAGAATGGCCGCGCCGTTGGTTAAGTAGATAGTCCCATTCGTCATAAGAAAGGGTTCGCCACTGCTGTGGTTGGTTGCCACCGTTAAGTATGGCGTTGTACACACCCCAATCAGCATAGGCGTACGGGCCAGTTAAATCACCATCGCTGCTATTACTAAATGCATCATTGTTCCATCCGCTTTTTCCCCAACGAAAATCATCTTTCCATCGTGTAGAATAATTGCTGTTGCCACTACCATCAATATCAATGGAACGATAGTATTGGTTGTATCTAAAACGCCATGTACCTTCAACCCTGCCTCCATCAGCCACAGTATGGGTGCCAAAAATCGAATACATAAGATTTCCTTGTGAGAAACGTACTTTTTTGGTAGGGCTTACGGAAAACTCACCATTCAATGTGCCAGCATCGGGTACAAACTCCAGGTCGTCGCCACTAAGCGTGATGGTGAAGATACCGCTGCGCTCGATGCGGAAGCTGTGTCCCGAGGTAATGGTTTTAGTACAGACACTGCCGTCGGAAGCGTAAATTTTGATGGTGAATCCTGCTCCGTAGGTGGCAGGAGGTAGTGAAACGTAGAAGTCATGGGCAGTGGTGATGTCCTGCGGGTTGACGATGGAAAGCATCACTTCGGGACTACTATTATTACCATTGGAAGCGGATACAAGGGATAAAGTGGGTGCACCGTTATTATAGTTGAGCTGGTGCAGTCCCCAAAGACGTGTGTAGTTGGTGCCAGAGGCTAATTCTATCCCCACCACGCTCTTGCCGGTGGCTTGCAGACGTAGGCGCAGGGCGCCGCAGAGGTTTTTGAACACCAGCTCGCTGCTGCTGGAGCGGGCCATCATCGGGAACTGCTGTAGTGAGCCGTCGGTGCTGGTCTGCACTGGCGGTAGCAGTATCACGGCTTGCCGCTGGGCCAGGCTTGCCGGATAGATCGCGGTATAGGTGGGGTCGCCGGGGTCGTCGCCCTCGGTGAAGTTGAAAGTAGTGACATACTCGCCCACGTTAGTGGTGGTGTAAGTACCCATGCCATCCGAACCCCACACGGCTATCTGGTCGCCGTCGGTCCAGCGCAGCACATTCCCGTCCATCAACACCTTGCCGCTGGCATCGGTGCAATGCTCCACGGTGGCGGTAAACTCAGTGATTCTCGCTCCGTCCTTCTGGCACGACACCAGTGCGACAGATGCCACGGTGGCTAATGCCACCCCTAAAACAGTAATCTTCTTCATGGCATTGAGTTTTGTGTTACGAGAATAATTCATTGCCGCCTTCGCCGGTTTCAATCAAGCCCTCGCCGGTCGCTTCACCGACAATCTGGCTGCCGGCAAACCCCTTTTCGACGCGGGCTTGCAGCATCTCTACCACAGGTGCGTCGTACACCTGTTTGCGGCGCTGGGCCGCTCCTGTTACTTCTTGCTTGTGCATAACTCAAGAATTTAAAAACATGGCGGATACCTGCACCATAACTCATTTTACTCAAAACATGCGGGACAATAAAAAAAGAGCGCGGGTATCAAACTCATCGTTTATCCCGCTACCAAGGCTCTCGCATGCCTATTTCCCGAGAATAAACAATGCCGAGCCCACGCTGTGCAGATATACGCGTTGACGCATATTACACACCAATAGGCGTTGGCGTTGTATTACCGTGCGGGAAATAGTGAATTTGCGAGATTCAGGTAGCCGCAGATAAAACGTTCAGCTCAACGTCTTTTTGTTATGTCCTGTCGCCCACCCACTTGCCCACTATGGGCTCGGATGGTTGACATTGCAAATATACACATTTTTTTCATTATGGCGAAGATTATTTCGCAGTCAGCTTTCGGTTGTAGCTTCGAAGACTCGTGAGGTGCGGTGCCCAAAAACCAAGCTGTTGAAGTGGCGAAGGCACTCACCGGCCACCCCGCTGCCGCTGTCACCATTTTTAGATGTCTGATATAGCCGTAACACTACTTAATGTACTGAATAGTAGTAGTGTGTGTTTTATTGAATTTATAATTATTGCTTTTTCAATAATTGCAAAGATAATAATTTTTTGCCGATTGGCGGTTTTTTGTTGGTGTGGGCGGGGCGGTAGCGGGCGGCCGCGTGGGGGCGGGCGGCGGCGCGTGGCGACTTTTTTGCGCTGCGGGGCGCAAAAAGGTTGCCGTTTGGCAAATTATTCGTACCTTTGCAATCCATTATCCAGTCAGGTTATGTTGCAATATATTGCGGACAAGGAACACTATAGCCAGGTGCTGGCGCGCTGCGCGGCGGTGCGCCACGACCTTTGGATTGCCACGGCGGACCTCAAAGACCTCTATGTGGCTGCAGGGCGCGATGCCGAGCCCTTCCTTGCAGTGCTGGACCGCCTGCTGCATAGCGGCGTGGCGGTGCGTCTGCTCCACGCCAAGGAGCCCGGCGAAAACTTCCGCTCCGATTTCGACCGCTTCCCCGGTCTGTGGTCCGAGCTGGACAGGAGGCTCTGCCCGCGGGTGCACTTCAAAATAATGATTTTCGACTGCTCCACGGCCTATATCGGCTCCGCCAACCTGACCGGCGCGGGGATGGGCATGAAGGGCGACGGCGGGCGCAATTTCGAGGCGGGCATTTTGACCGACGAACCCGCGCTGGTGGATGCCGCCGCCGACCATCTGGACGGCGTGTGGCAGGGCGCGCGGTGCGGAGCCTGCACACGCAAGGCTTTTTGCGGCGACCGCATCGGTGGTTATGCCATCGGCAACAGATAGGAGGTAGCGATGCAGGATTTTGCAGCCATAGATTTCGAGACGGCCAACGGCGAGCGCAGCAGTGTCTGCAGCGTGGGGGTGGTGGTGGTGCGCGGCGGCGCGGTGGCCGACACGTTCTACAGCCTCATCCAGCCCGAGCCGAATTACTACACGTGGTTCTGCCAGCGGGTGCACGGCCTGAGCCGCAGGGATACCGACAGCGCCGAGGTGTTCCCTCACGTGTGGGAGCGGGTGGCACCGCTCATCGAGGGGCTGCCCTTGGTGGCCCACAACGCGCCCTTCGACGAGGGTTGCCTGCGGGCGGTGATGCGGGTCTACCAGATGGACTGGCCTGACTATAAGTTCTATTGCACCTGCCGCGCCGCACGGCGCAAGCAGCCCTGGCTGCCCAACCACCAGCTGCACACCGTGGCCGAAGCCTGCGGCTACCATCTGGCAAACCACCATCATGCCTTGGCCGATGCCGAGGCGTGTGCCGCCATTGCCATCCAATTGTTGTAGTCCCCGTCCCGGGTTGCCGGCCGTGAGGTTGCCCTTCCGCTCTTTCTGCATCGCATAGAGTGATGTTGTGCATTACGTTGACACTCGGAATGTGACTAAATGGAAAATAAATGGGAACAAAATGGAAACAAAATAGAAAATAAGGAGCGGACGAAGAAGGGAGGCGGAGCGGAGGTGGTTATGGCACGGGGTCGAAGCCGGAGCCGCCGAAGGGGTGGCAGCGGAGTATGCGCTTGAGGGCCAGCCAGCCGCCTTTGAGGGGGCCGTGTTTTTTGATGGCTTCGGCGGCGTATTGCGAGCAGGTGGGGGTGAAACGGCAGGTGGGCGGTTTGAGGGGTGAGATGGCGGTGCGGTAGAACCAGATGAGTGCCAGCATGAGGAGCGCGAGGGGTTTCATCAGCAGGCGGTAGAGGGTGTAGACGGCCCGGCAGAGGGTGTCCCAGAGGGCGGCGGGGGTGTTCATGGCTGCGGCGGGGCTGGGTGGTCAAGCTGTTGGCTGATGTTGTGGATGAGGGTGGCGGTGATGCGGTCGAGTTTGCGGAAGAGGGTGTTGTAGTCGAGGATTTCGTTGTGGATGTAGTTGAGCGATAGGATGATGGTGGCGCCGCGCGAGTTGAGGAACTGGTAGAGTTGGGGTTTGTGGATGCGGTAGCATTCGCGGGTGAGCCGTTTGACACGGTTGCGGTCGACGGCGTGGCGGAATTTCTTTTTGGAGGTGGCGATGAGTACTTGGGCGGGTATGCCTTGCGGAAGGGTTCCGGGCGGGCATATCAGCCAGTGGACGCTGTAGGGGAAGACCATGAACTTTTGGCCGGTGTGGAAGAGGTCGTCGGTGAGCTTTTGGCTGCAGAGACGTTCTTGTTTGCCGAAGGTGTACATGGCGGGCTATTCGGCTTTGACGGCTATGTTGGTGTCGGCTTTGGTTTGTGCTTCTTTGGCGGCCATGCGCTCGGCGCGCCGTGCGGCGGCCTGGGCTTTGCGTTCTTCTTGCAGTTGTTTGTATTTGGCTTTGTTGGCAAAGACGGATTTGGTCTTCTTGACGGTGGTGGCGGCGGAGGTGGTGCCTTTGTGGACGGTGTCTTTCTTGGCGGCCGAGGGGCGGGAGATGACGGCTTCGTCCTGGCCTTTGCCGTTGATGTAGTTTTCGATGGCCATGGACATGGAGGGGGAGGCTTTGGTGGGGGCGGCGATGGCCAGTTTGATGCCGGCGGCTTTGAGGGCGGCATGGGTGGAGGTGCCGAAGGCGGCAATGGTGACGGGGGTTTCGGCCAGGTTGGGGAAGCTCTGGAGGAGGGAACGCACGCCGATGGGCGAGAAGAGGCAGATGATGTCGTAGTCTTTGAGTTTGAACTGGGTGAGGTCGCGCGGGACGGAGGTGTACATGGTGGCCTTGGTGTATTTGAATTTGGCCTTGTCGAGCATTTTGGTGTACTCGGTCTGTTTCTCGTCGGAGCAGGGGAAGAGGAATTTCTCTTCGCGGTGTTTGGAGAGGATTTCGATGAGGTCGGCGAAGTATTGGTTGCCGAAGAAGATTTTGCGTTTGCGGTATTGGATGTAGTTCTGCAGGTAGTGGGCGATGGCTTCGGACGAGCAGAAGTACTTCATGGTGTCGGGGATATTTTCGCGCAGCTCTTTGGCCAGGCGGAAGAAGTGGTCGACGGAGTTTTTGCTGTTGAAGATGACGGCGGTATAGTCGGTGAGGTGGATGCGGGATTTCCGGAATTCGGAGACGGAGAGGCCGACGACTTCAAAAAATTTGTAGAAGGTGATGTCGACACCGTATTTTGTGACTAAATTCTTGTAGGGCGATTTCTCTAAATCGGCTGGTTCGGGCTGCGAAACGAGGATTTTTTTGACTTTCATGAATCTTGAACTATTTTCTCAACTCTCTAACTATAAATATATTACAACCTTTATTACTATAATAATCGGTACGATTTCGAGAATGCAAAGATAGTAAAATAAATAGAATTTTGGGGTTTTTGAATTTGTTAAAAATAGTTGCATGCCCCGGAGGAGCCTGATGATGAAGAGGAGGGCGAGGAGGGCGAAGAGGATGTAGAGGAAGGTCTGGCCGACGCGGTCGGTGTAGAAGATGAAGAAGGAGAGGACGGTGGCGGCGATGCCGTAAAGGAGGTGGTAGATGTAGTTGTTGGAGAGGTAGAGGTGGAGGGCGTCGGGGTTGTCGAAGGCGTTGCCGACGAGGCGGAAGATGCTGTTGCGGAGGTAATATGCGGCGCAGCAGAGGAGCAGGAGGATGAGGTAGTGCAGTATGTTGAGCCAGGGGTTGGCGACGTTGGGGAGGAAGGCGTGGTAGGCCACCAGGGCGACGGGGGTGAGCATGAGGGGGGCGATGATGGCTTGGTCGGAGGCGTGGGTGAGGTTGGAATCGCGCAGGAGGCGGTCCATGGCGCGGGAGTCGACGGCGGAGTGGAGGAGGTCGACAAGGCTTATTTGTTTGTTGCGGAGGAAGGTGCAGATGAAGAAGAGGGATAGGGCAATGAAGATCAGGAACCAGCCGGGGGTGCCGTGGTGCTGGATGGCGATTTCGTGGGCGTTTTCGACGGGGAGAAGGTGGTGGGTGAAGAGGCTTTTGTGCAGGGTGGGCTCTATGCGCCCCATGGGTGTGAAGAGGGTGTCGTAGGCGCAGAGGATGTGGAGGCTGTCGGCTGTGGTGTCGGCCGGCGGGGCGAGGGGGGGCAATGTGTCTGTTTGCAGCATGGGCTATCGGATGACTGTGATTTTTTGTATGTGGAGTCCTGTGCGCTGGCGCAGGACGAGTGTATAGGTGCCTAAACGCAGATGGGTGGTGGAATATTGTGTGGTGGCGGTGTGCGGGGGTATATTTATTTTGTCGACGGGGCGGCCCAGATGGTCGAAAACGGTTATGGCGCGGGGCTGGGCCGAGGGGTCGAGCCGCACGGTGAGGCGCGCTGAGGCGGGGTTGGGGTAGACGCTGAAGCCGGCGGGCGTGGGTTGCGCCTCGCGGTCGGGCAGGGCGAGGGTGGTGTCGGCCCAGGGGGTGCCGCAGGGCCGGGTCCAGCGGGCGAGGGGCAGCCGGATGTTGTCGAGGCGGGCGCAGTCGTCGAGCTGGCTGCCGGAGTCGTCTTTGATGTAGACCCATTCCAGCCTGTGGCGCCCGGCACTGATGGGGTAGGAGTAGTGTTGCCAGCCGGTGTTGCCGCTCCAGTAGCCGCGGCGGCGGCCGTCGATGAGGAAGTGGAGCCAGTCTTTGGGTTCGCTGGAGAGGTTGTAGGAGAAGGCGATAGTGTCATCGGCAAGGATGTCGATGTCAAGCGCGAGGGTGGATTGCTGCGAGTGGTGGAGGGGCGCGGAGCGGGCGCAGTAGCGTCCGTCGAGGGGTTGGAGGCTGTCGATGGTCCAGGGGTAGAGGCTGGGGTGCTGCCAGGGGAGGTTGGAGAAGTCGGCTGTTTCGAAGGGTTCGAGGGTTTGGTGGGCGGTGAGCCAGCAGGTGTAGGTGTGGTTCCAGAGGCCGTGGTGGGGTGTGACGGCGATGGGAAGGTGGGTGAGGGTGGCGGGGGTGCTGAAGGGGATGGTGACGGTTTGGGGGCAGGGGGTGGTTGTGGGGTAGGGGAGGTCGTGGATGGTGCAGTTCAGTGAGTCGGCAGGGTGGGAGAGGGTGAGGGCAAGGAGGTAGTTGCGGCCGGGCAGCAGAAGGCGGCAGGGGGTGGAGTCGGGTTGAAGCACTTGGAGTCGGCTCAGGGTGGGACGGCGGTCGGGCAGGGGGAGGTCGAGGTTGAGGGTGCTGTAGGTGTTGCCGTTGCTGTCGCGTAGCAGCAGGGTGGCAGAGAGGTATGGTTCGGCGCCGGGGGTGATGCCGCCGAGGCTGAGGGTGACGAGGGTGTCGGCCAGAGGGGAGAGGGAGGGGATGACGAGTGCGAGGGTGTCGGGCAGGATGGCGCCGCGGTGGTCGCCTTGGGCAAGAAGGAGGCTGTGGCTGAAGGCTGGCTGTAGGCCTTGGTTTTTGATGCGGAGGGTGAGGAGGGTGTCGTCGAGGCGGTAGTGGATGGCGGCCAGATAGGGGCGCTGGGGGTGGAAGGTTTTGAGGAGGATGGTCGTTCCGATGGCTTCAGGACGGGCGACGGTGATGGCCAAACTGTCGGCATCGACGGCCTGGCAGAGGTGGAGGGTGACCACGCTGTCGGCAGCAGCGGTGGCGGTGGCAAGGCGGAGGGTGTCGAGGGTTGCGGTGATGCGGCTGAAGGGTGTGGCGCGGAGGGTGAGGGAGGTGGCTCCGGCGGCGATGCTGTCGGGGGTGGTGAGGGTGAGGGTGTCGGCATGGACCCAGAAGGGGGTCATGGATGGGTCGCCGAGGAGGGTGTAGATTTCCCAGTAGAAGGCATCGAAGGGCGACCCGGCCAGGGTAACGGCGCGGCAGCCCTGGTGGAGCATCTGCCCGAGGGTTGTGCCGCCGGGGTGGGGGATGAAGGCGGGGTCGAAGGCTCCGCCCAGAAGGCTGTCGTAAGGGGGAGTGACGGTGAGGGGATATTTGGCTCCTACGGCCCAGTAGTAGTCTTCGGCCCAAAGGGTTTCGTTGGTGGCACCGATCACTCCGACTGCCCCGCCCACGGGTTGGCGGAGTAGCTCTTCGCCCAGACAGTCGCCCGCAAAGGCGTTGGAGCGGCAGCAGTTGTTGAAATAGAGGGTGGGCAGGGGGTTGGCGAAGGAGTCGAGGTCGGCAATCTTGAACGAGGGCTTGGTCCACCCTTGGGTGGTACAGTGGGCGGTGTAGTTGACCAGGAGGTTGTTTTGGGCAAGGGCGGCGAGGATGCTGTCGCGCAGGGCGCCGGACAACGGGTTGCGGAAGCAGGCGGTGTCGACCCCGGGGCGGTGGAGGGCGGACAGACGGGAGAGGTAGTGCACTTGGCCGTTGGTGGTGACGGGGGCCGGGTAGCGGTCCTCGTCGCCGGCCACGAGAAGTAGCTGGCGGTAGTGCGGGGCGAAGGCTCCTTGCTCGTAAGAGATGATTTTGGCGATGAGGCGGGCCAGCTGGGCGGTGTCGGCCACGGAGAGCCGTCCCACCATGGCTTCGGGCAGGTAGTCGCCCGTATATTCGGCGTAGTAGAGGTCGGTGCTGTGGTTGTTGAGGCCGGCGGGCGCGTGGCGGCCGCTGAAGGCGGGCAGGCGGTCCACGTCGCCCACCAGCAGGATGTACATCGGAGTGGAGGGGTGGGAGGAGTGGCAGCGGGCAAGAGTGGAGCGGATGCTGTCCCGTTGGGGGGAAGCGGGGCAGAGGGTGCGGACGCGGAAGCCCTGTTGGCTTTTCCATCGGACGAAGGGGTGCAGGGTAGGGGTGAGGTCGGGGGTGGTGACGATATAGTAGAATCCGGCTGTGGAGTCGGCGGACACCGATTTCTGGGGTGTGGCGGAGGGGAGAAGAACGGCAGCATGGGGGGTGGGGAATACGGTTGTACCCGACTTGGTAATATATTCTTGCCCCCCTGCAGTGAGAGTGGTCAACAGGGTGTAAATGAGGGTAAAAGCCTTGGTTAGATAACGGTGATAATTCATTTTCAATTTGCAAAAATAGATAAAAAATGCAGAATAATAAAAAAAAATCGTATTTTTGCAGTGCCAATATTAGCGCAAAGGGTGCGGGGGATACGAGTGTAATGTGCCGAAACAAGGATGGAATGTCCTCCTCGGAGTGAGTGGTTCGGCATAAGGAATGCAGGTGGGAGGGGTACGGGAAGTGGGTGCGGCTATGGGGATTTGAGATAAAGTAAAACATAATATATTATGAGACGTTTAAGACTATTATTCGTTCTGGCGGCTGCAATGTTGCCTTTTGCTGCCGGCGCACAGACGTATGTGAGCGACTATCAGGTGGCCACATACACCTCGTCATTCAGTTCCATCGCCTACACTGGGACAGAGGTGACCTTCACCGAGAGCAACTATTATACCCAGCAGGTGACGTTGCCATTCACTTTCCCATTCGGGAATGAGACTGCTTCGACACTCACCCTCGGGGTCTATGGCCAGATAGGCGTTGGGGCTGTCAACCTGTCGGGTCCGGGTTTCTACGACCACGCTTCTGACATAAGTATTATCTCGCCTCTGGCTGGGAATTTCTATTATTATGACCCCTACTTTACGCCGTATCGTGTCTATTATGAAACGTCGGGTGTCGCCCCCAACCGCATGATGGTGATTGAGTACAACGACCGTAACGACTCGCTGTCCGAGCTTAATCTGGCATTCCAAGTGGTGCTGTACGAGACGGGCGACATTGAATTCGTCTACGACACCTGCGAGTCGTTCGGTACTCAGGTTTCTTATGTCTTTATGCGCGAGCAAGGGGCCAACCGCAGTCTGTGGATGAACGGCTCATGGGCCGCCCCCACTTTCGGCGCCAGTGGAACATACACCATGTTCTCCCCCACCAGCCATCCCGCTCCGGGATTGACTTTCTCGTTCTCCCGCGAAGAACGTAACTGTCTGCGTCCGATGAATTTCATCTGCCGCTCCTTCTCCCGTCCGGACAGTGTCTGCTTTACATGGAATGCCGACCCGTCGACCACCATGTGGGAGTTCCGCTACGACACGATAGGAACCCCCGTCGACAGCATGACCCACGTGGAGAGCTACTTGTCCGACACGACCTACGTCTGCACCACTATGGTGGCGGGTGGCGTGTATGAGGCCTACGTCCGCACTGACTGCGGCACGGAGCAGAGTTTCTGGGAAGGCCCAGTGGTGGTAACCCCCGGAGCCTACAATATGTCGGCCACGGGTACTAACACCATCTACGCCTGCGGCGGCTCCATCTACGACAATGGAGGCCAGTCGGGCAATTATACCAACAACTGCAACTCGACTCTGGTTGTCATGCCCTCGTCGAATGACTCGCTTGTCACCATGGAAGGCACCATCTCCACCGAGTCCTGCTGCGACCACCTTTATATCTACGACGGTGTCGGCACCAGTGGCACCCTGTTGCATCAGGCTCAAGGTACAGCTTCCATCCCGCGCATCAGTTCCATCTCCGGCCCGCTGACCATCCGTTTCACCTCCGACGGGAGCGTGGTAAACACTGGCTTTGCCCTTCAGGTGTCCTGCATTGCCGCGCCCGAATGCCGCACGGCGAGGAATGTCACCGCGACGCATGTCGTCGGCACGTCGGCCTTCATCGAGTGGGATGTGGTTGGTTCCAACGCCATGCCGCTCTATTTCACCGTCCGTGTGGTGAACCGCTCCAACCCCTCGGCCACAGTGTTTGAAGACACCACCAGTAGCAACAACTACTTCTTGGCAGGCCTCACGCAGTTGACGGACTATACAGTCTACGTCATTTCCAACTGCAGTGAATCGACCATCATGGGCGACTCGGTCCTGTTCACCACCCACAGCCTCAGTGGCGGCACGTCCTTGCCGTCCGGCACCGCCACCCTACAGACCAGCGGTGTGCCCGTCATGAGCAGTTATGGCAACAGTTTCTGCCAGAGCATCTACACCGTTTCCGAACTCAACGCCATGGGTGTCAACCCCGGCCCCATCAACGGCGTGACCTATACTTGGGCCTCGGCGGGCTCGTACAACAAAGACATTGTCATCTTCATGGGCCATACCGCCAACGCCTCCTTCGCGACGGCCGCACCCCTTACGGGCAGCATGACCCAAGTCTACACCGGTACCCGCAACATTGGAGACATCGGCACCCAGGAATATGTCTTTTCCACCCCCTTCGTCTGGGATGGTATACACAACATTGTGCTGACCTCATTCGTCAACCAGCCTGCCACCGCCACTCATGTATCCTCCGGCTTCAATGGCTACAGCACCAGCTCCGGCCACAGCAACGCCTCGATCTATGCCTACAAAGACAACACCCCCTACACTGTCGGCAATCTTTCCTCCCTCACATGCTACACCAGCCCCAACCGGCCCAATGTCAGCTTCATCATGCCCGAAGACACCCTCGTCACATGTGTCCAGCCTAACGTCCTCGTCCGCGAAGCCCTTTCGGAGAGTGTCACCCTGATGTGGGCGCCCGGCTACCAGGAAACCTCATGGAGCATCTATTTCAAATCCGATGCCGACACCCTTTGGAGCTTGGCGGGCAGTGGAATCACCGACCACACCTACACCATACAGAGCCTCTCCCCCCAGACCAACTACACCTTCAAGGTGGTGCCCGACTGCGGAGCTGACAGCGTCTATGCCTTAGTCCCCGTCACCACTCCCTGCGTGCCGCTCACCACGCTGCCCTTCACCGAAGACTTTGAGGCGTTCACAGCCAGTTCCGCTCTGGGTTCTCCCATCAACCAGTGCTGGACCAGAGGAACATCCAACGCCTCGTCATCCTATCCATACGTAACCACCTCCTATTCCCACAGTGGCACCCACAGCCTTTATTTCTATGGCCCCACCAATGGCTACACCTACATAGCCCTTCCTGCCATGGGATTCAGCCTCGACACCCTGCAGGTGGCCTTTGCGTTCTACAAAACATCCCCCAACTACGACATCAAGGTGGGCACCATGACCGACCCCACTGACTACTCCTCCTTCCAGGAGATTTCCTCCGTCACCCCCTCGGCTGTCAGCACATGGGAGAACGTCGAAGTCCCCCTCACCGGCGCCGACACCACTGCCCGCTACATCGCCTTTGCCGCGGGCGGCACCTCCCTGTCATACATCTATCTTGACGACATCGAAGTCAGCCCCATACCCACCTGCGTCCGTCCGGCCCACGTGACCGTTTCCAACGTCACCCAAACCACGGCCACCGTCCGCTGGTCGGCTCCCGGCATCAACTATTTCGAGATTGAGTACGGTCCCACCGGCTTCGCCCACGGCACCGGCACCGTCATCACCAGCATTGTCGACAGCGTCACCCTCTATGGGCTGCACCACTCCACCCCCTACACCGTCTATGTCCGCGGAGTCTGCACCTCGTCCGACACCTCCAACTGGTCGTTCCCCGTCGAGTTCAACACCCTCTGCGGCGAGATCGACTCCCTGCCCTTCGAAATCGGCTTCCGTAACTACCGTACCGGCAGTGGGGTCAAGCCTCTCTGCTGGTCGACTGGCGGCTACTCCAACTTGCCCTACATTAACGACTTCACATGCACCTCGCAGGGCAGCACCCGCCGCTCGCTCTATATGTACACCTACGGCTCCAGCGTCCTGTTCGCCCAGTTGCCCAAACTGGACAGCGTTTCCTACCCCGTCAACATGGTGCAGACCCGCTTCAAAGCTTGGACCAACACTGCCGACGGAGCCCCCTGCATCATAGGCGTATGCAGTGTCATGGGCGACCCCTCCAGCTTTACCCCGGTCGACACCATCCAGATTGGCAACGAGCCCGCATTCTACGAAGCCTCCTTCGAGCAGGCAATAGGGGCCGGGCAATACATCACCTTCCTGTCCGTATCCCCGGCTGGTGCCACCTCCAATATCTATTATCTCGACAGCGTCATTGTCGAACTTATCCCCTCCTGCCAAACTCCCAACCACTTTGCCATTGTCAATACCACCCATAACAGCGTCATCCTTGACTGGAACCCCCGCAGCACCGCCACCCAGTGGCAGTTAGAGTATGGCCCCCACGGCTTCCTCTTCGGCACCGGCACACGGGTGATAGCCAACTCCAATCCCTTCACCATCAACGGCCTCACCCCCTCCACCAGCTACGACTACTACATCCGCACCATCTGCGCCCCTGGCGACACCTCGGCGTGGTCCAGCACCATCGGCCGTTTCAGCACCCGGCAGATTCCCGCCGCCGTCCCCTACTTCTACGACTTCGAGACCGCGGCCGAGTGGGAGAACTGGCAGACCAACTCCAACACCACCATCAACTGGTATCGCGACACCATGGCTGGCGACGGCAACACCGGCTACAACCACAATAACCACTACTCCATGTTCATCTCGGCCGACTCGGGCAGCACCTACGGCACCGACCTCAACCGCATCGTCAACGTCACTGCCTACCGCGACATAGACTTCGGCCCGCGCGACTCCACCTTCACCCTCTCCTTCCGTGCCCGTGCCGGCGGCACTCCCTCGGCGGGCTACGATGCCCTCATGGTCTTCCTCGTCGACCCCGACGTCCCAGTCCGGGCCTCCGATGCCAACATCACCACGCCGTGGGGCAATGTCAACGACCTCACACCCCTTGTCACAGTCCGTGTCAGCCCCAACTGGAACACCTACTCCGTCGTCCTCGACACCCTCTCCGGCACCCACCGTCTGGCCTTCTTCTGGTTCAACCAGTCCACTGCCAGCACCCCCTTCACCGGTGGCCCTGCTGCGGTCGACAACATCCGTATTGACTACGTCCAGTGCCCCATGCCGATTGACGTCCACACCACCCACCTCACCATGACCACCGCCGAAGTGGCATGGTACGGCCCGGAGGATGCCCAATACTACTTCATGTGCCGCACCAACACCGGAGTGCCCATTGCCGAAGAACGACTCAACACCAACCACATCCGCCTCACCGACCTCACCCCCAACACCACCTACAACGTCTACCTCCGCCGCATCTGCAGCTCGACTGACAGCTCAGCCCTCTCCGTCGGCCAATCCTTCACCACCAAGCATTGCAACGAAACCTTCTTCGACACCATTGGCGACCTCACATCCACTATCTCCTCCTACCAGGTGCCCGTCAACAACTACTACAGATACTCCTACAGCCAGCAAATTATCCCTGCCAGCGAACTCGAAGGCGCCGGCTCCATCACCGCCATCAGCTTCAGCTATGCCAGTGCCAGCCCGATGACCAGCAAGACCAACTGCACCATCTACATGGGCCACACCGCCCGCACCTCCTTCCCCGTGGCGGATTCCATCGTCAACCCCAGGGATCTCCAGCTCGTCTACACCGGCTCGCTTAACTGCACACAAGGCTGGAACCGCTTCGTCCTCGACTATCCCTTCGAGTACGACGGCGTCAGCAACATCGTCATTGCCATCGACGACAACAGCGGGCAGTACAACGGCGCAGCCGCCTACTCCTTCAACGTCACCAGCACCACCGCCGCCTCATCCCTCAGCTTCTACCACGACTCCTATAATCCCGACGCCACCAGCTACGCCAGCCTCATGTCCTTCACCGGTTCGAAAAACGCTTACGCCTACCGTGCCAACGTGGCCTTCGAATACTGTCCTCCCACTTCCTGCATGCAGCCCGTCCTCCGCGCCCCCCTCATCCGTCCCGAGACCGTCACCATCCGCTGGCGCAACACCGGCAGCTCCTACATCTTAGGCTACCGCTTAGCATCCACCGCCAGCTGGATAACCACCAACATCGTCACCACCGACACCTTCTACGTCATCCACAACGTCATCCCCTACACCGAATACGTCTACCAAGTGCGCCAAGTCTGCGACAGCACAGGCATCTCCAACTGGCAAGTCGGCTCCTTCAACTCCGGCGACATCCCCTGCCTCACGCCCTCCGGCCTCGAGGTGTCCTCCGTCACCAACAACAGAGTCGACCTCCGTTGGCAGCCCGAATCCAACAACCTCAGCTACCGCGTCCACGTCTTCAACAGCTACTTTGACAAATACGTCAACACCTATGTCGCCCGCAAAGTCGTCACCGGCCTCGACGCCAACATGACCTACTACGCCGCCGTCCAAGCCTCCTGCCAGGACATCGACGACCCCAGCGAGTGGTCCGACACCATCACCTTCACCACCGACTTCTGCCCCGACGCCACCGACCTCACCTACTCCGACCTGCAGGGCAACAGCGTAGTCCTCGACTGGGTTGAAGGCGGCCGCGCCACCCAGTGGGAAATCCAGTACGGCACCCCCGGATTCGATCAGGGTTCCGGATTCTCCGTCATCGCCGACTCGCACCCCTACACCCTCAACACCCTCATCGGCGAGACCGAATACGAAATCCTCGTCCGTGCCATCTGCGACGACAACTTCTATAGCGAGCACTGGTCCAACTCCATCATCATCACGACACCCTACAGCGCCATCGACGGCCCCGACGGCGGCCAAAGCCCCATCCACCTGGCTCCCAACCCCACCTCGGCCGATGTCACACTCACCCTTCCCGCCACCACGGGCAACATCCAAGTGCAGGTCATCGACCACACCGGCCGCACCCACTTCGCCCTCACCCTGCCCGCCGGCACCACCCGTGCGCAGCTCCCGGCCTCCCGACTCAGTGCCGGAGCCTACTTCGTGCGCGTCACTGCCGACAACCTCAACGCTATCAAGAAACTCATAGTGCGCTGACCAACCCACGGACATTGAGCAATAGAGGACGGACTCCCGCCGCCTGCTCTTAATACCCAAGCCCAAGCCAGACTGCCCCTGCGGCAGTCTGGCTTGGTTCTTCCTCCGCTCGTTCCGCAGCACATTGGAGGCGCTTCTACCATATTTCTACTTCGTAGGTGGCGGAAAATAGTCTCTGGCGGGAGCGGAGATGCCGTCGGTCGGGCGAAGCTGCGGCGGCGCGGGGACAGGCCCGCGAGCCGCTGCCCCCGCGCCGCCGCAAGGCCCTCGGCCGCGAAACAAGGGTTATGATGCTGTTAAAAAATGTTACTTTAAGAATTCCTGCTTGTCCAAGTCAAAAAAAAATATTTAATTTGCACTAATATTTTGTAATGCTGTCATTGTTTAATAATTGCTTCAATGTGCTGTATATGATGCATTTGTTTTTTTTATGGACTGTGTTATTTTTTGTGGTGTCGCTGCACCTAACTTGGTTTTGCCCCTCGGTAAGGAGTTCCGTGAGGCTTCTGCAGATTGTCTTAAACACAGCGGATGCCATAAAAAAGCCTTTCGGCAGCATGCGGCAGGTTGAGGCATAGCCTCGCCGGCAAAATTCAGACTATTTTTTTATTAATCAATACTTCTAAACATGAAAAAATTCATTATTCCCTTGCTGTTGGCAATATGCCTATTGCCACAGTTGACAACCGCGCAGACCCCGTGCAGTGGTTACACTGCGGTGCCCTACTCGACGGGCTTCGAGGGTCTTGCGACGACGGACCTGCCAGCTTGCTGGTGGCAAGTGGCTTCGGGCAGTAGCAGTGCGTCTACTTTCCCGGCGGCCTATGCCTATGCCAGCAATGCCCGCAACGGCAGTGTCTATTTCGAGTTTGAGAGCAGCAGCGGCCAGACCGAGATTGCCGCTCTGCCCGAAATGGACGACATCAGCCAGTTGATGATGACGTTCTACGCTTCGGTGATGAATGTCAACTTCGTGCTTGAGGCCGGTGTGATGGAAGACTCCACCTTTGTGCCGGTCGACACGGTGCAGCTCACTGCCGGCAGCGGCGGAAACTGGCACGGTTCGTACTACCCCTATACGGTGTTTTTCAACAATTACACGGGTTCAGGCAGCCGCCTGGCCCTGCGTGTCACCGCCAGCGGCAGCTACACGCTGATGATGGATGACTTGACGGTGGACTATATCCCCAACTGTATTCCCCCCACCAACCTGACGGTGGACAGCACCGGTGTGGACTGGATTGCTCTGCACTGGACCGAGAATGGAACAGCTACCTCATGGGTGGTTGAATACAGCACTACGCCCATTGCCGACTCTCTGCTGGGTATGGGTATCGGGACTGTCCAGAATGTGACGGGCACCCCCGCCACCACGCTGAACTTTCTTGACACTGCCACGGGCTATTATATCTATGTCTACTCCGATTGCGGTGAGTACAGCACCGCTATCTCCACCGAGGCGGCCACGCTGAGCGGTCTGCCCGCCACGGTGCCCTATCTTTGCACCTTTGAGCAGGCCGGCCCCAACGGCTGGGATTTGATTAACGGCAGCCAGGCCAACCAATGGGTTGTTGACTCGGCCACCAGCAATGGCGGCAGCCGCAGCCTTTATATCTCCAACGACAGCGGCGTCACCAATGCCTATACAGCCACCACTACCTCCTATACGTTTGCTGTGCGTGCCATCACGCTGTCCGAGGCTGGCGAGTATGACTACAGCTATGACTGGAAAGCGGATGGCGAGAGTTCGTATGACTTTCTCCGTGCCGCACTTGTCCCGGCCAGCACTGAGCTGACAGCCGGTTCTTACTGCGGATTCGATAACACAAGTGCAGTGCCTGCCGGTGGTATCGCTCTCGACGGTTCCTATCGTCTCAACCAAAGCACCAGCTGGACCACCCAGTCGGGTACGTTTGTCGTCAATGCTCCCGGCACGTATAAAATTGTGTTCCTGTGGCGTAACGACCCCAGTGTGGGCTACCAGCCGCCGGCCGCCATCGACAATGTGTCTATTTCCCGTCTCTCATGCCCCAGCCCTTACGGTCTGACGGTCAGCGATGCGCAGCCTACTTCAGTGACGCTGTCGTGGACTGCCGGCGGTTCCGAGACGCAGTGGGAGATTACCTATGGCGATCAGATTGAGGATGCTTATAGCACGACTCATACTATCTACGGCCTTACTCCTGACACCACCTATCTGTTCAGTCTGCGTGCGGTGTGCGGTGCCGGTGACAGCAGTCATGCCATCACGATTTCTGCCTACACCCCGGCCTCTTGCCCCACGCCCATCAATCTGGCGGTTGACTCGGTGTTTGGCGACACGGTCTATCTTTCGTGGGACGACACCGCCATGATGGGTGGTGTCCAGATAGCCTATGGCCTCAGTGGCTTTGACCCCGACAGCGCCACGGATGGTCTGGTCGATGTGTGGGGCGACAGCACCTACATGTTCACGGACCTGCCGATTGGCGTTGATTATGATTTCTATATCCGCACCGATTGCGGCAGCGAGTATAGCTTGTGGGCTGGCCCCGTTTCGGCCACTACGGGCTGGAGTTTCATTATGCCCATTACCGGCACCGACACCATTAGAGGTTGCGGCTACACCATTTACGATAACGGTGGCCCCGATGGCTCCTATGCCAACTATTGTGATGCCACGGTGGTTGTCTATCCCGCTTCGCCCGACTCGCTGTTCCAGCTTTGGGGTACGCTTGTCACCGAGGGATGCTGCGATTGGCTTTACATCTACGATGGTGTCGGCACCAGCGGCACACAATTGTACTACGACCACAGCCCCTCGTCGGGCCAGCTGGTAAACATCGGTCCATTCACCTCTACCACAGGTGCATTCACCATCCGTTTCACCTCAGATGTGTCGGGTACTTACGCCGGACTGGAGCTGCACACCGCCTGTATGGCTCCTCCCCAGTGCGCCGATGTGCTGGATGTGGCGGTGCGTCCGGGTGTCACCAGTGCCTTCTTGACTTGGAACGAGGGTCTGTTTGGCACATACAACGGAGCTGAGATTGAGTACCGCGTTGCTGGCGACAGCATTTGGACAACAGGCCTCACCACCACCGAGCATTATGGTGCCTTGACAGGTCTGGACACGCTCACTGCTTACGAGGCTCGCGTCATAGCCACCTGCGACGAGGGCAACGCCAACCCCGTAATGGTTGAATTCACAACCAGCACCTATGGCTGCGCCGAGATTGATACTGCCAATTCAGAGTCCGACACCATCGGCAACGGCACGGGTACCAGCAACTATCTTCCCAGCTATAGCTTCTATAACTACAGTCTCACCCAGCAGGTGTACACCGCTGCCGAAATTGGCCACGGCGGCATGTTGACGGCCATTTCCGTCATGCCTCAGGCAGTGGCTTCGCAGCGTACATACGAAATCTATCTGGCCCATACCAACCAGACCTCGCTCTCGGGCTTTATCCATCCGAGCGACATGGTTCGCGTCTACGACGGTGCCCCGCTCACTCTGACTGCCAACCAGTGGGTCACATTCCAGCTCGACTCGCCGTTTATGTACAACGGCAGTGAAAACCTGCTTGTCTGCTTCCGCGACATGACGGGTTCGTATACCAGTGGCAACTACTGGTATGCGCACACGCCGGGACACAACAGTGTGTATGTCTATCAGGATGGTGGAGCTTATGACCCCTATACCACCACGGGCGGCACCGTCAACACCTCCCGCAACAATATGATTTTCGACTTCCTGTCCTGTGCACAGCAGTCCACCTGCCCTGCCCCCATTGCGATGGTGACAGAGGTCACTTCCAACAGCGTATCCGTAGCTTGGGCTCCCGGCAATGTCGAAACTTCATGGGATCTCTACTATCGTCTGGCTGGCGACAGTGTCTACACATTGGCTGGCTCCACTACTACCACCGACTTCACCTATACCGGATTGTCGTCCTCCAGCGAGTATGAATTCAAGGTTCAGGCCGACTGTGCCGGGACCAACGATGGCGCAGCCTATCTGAGTGCTTCCACCTCCTGCGGACGCTCACCGCTGCCCTATACCGAGGACTTCGAGGCCTATAGCGGCACGTTCAGCCGCCGCTGCTGGTATACTGGTTCTACCAATCTGGGCACTACCTATCCCAACCCCACTGTGGTCAACCTCACCGGCGACCCCAACAAACTGCTGCTCCTCTACAATGGTGCTTACATCATCCTGCCTGAGATGGATGCCCCGCTCAACCAGTTGCAGGTTCGCTTCAACTTTGTGCAGGGTGGCGACAGTGTACGCCTCCTGATGGGTATCATGGACGACCCCACTGCTCCCATCAACAGCATCCGCGTCATTGACACCCTCATCCGCTCCAACATGGACAGCACCACTGCCTACGTCTATGTTACCTATCCGCTCAGCGGCATTTCCGACACTACGGGACACTTGGCTTTCTGGGATGCCTTCAACGACAACTACAGCTTCCTCGACAATATTGTAATCGAAATGATTCCTGACTGTCCGAGTGTCACCGAACTGGCTGCTAACAATGTGAGCTCCACCTCGGCCGATGTCAGCTGGGCTCCGGTCACTTTCGCCACGGGCTACATTGTTGAGTATGGTCCTCGCGGCTTCACACCCGGCACTGGTACCACCGTCAACACCACTGGCGCCACCACAACCCTCACCGGGTTGGCCAGCGGCATCACCTATGAGGCTTATGTCTATGCCGTTTGCGGTGCCAGCAATGACACTTCTGTGGCTCTGTCGAATGTGCGCTTCACCACTCAGTGCGGTGTGTACAACGCCCTCCCCTATGTTCAGAATTTTGAGAACATAGTCGACCCCGGCGATGCTTCCACCAACATTGTTCCCAACTGCTGGGTATCCAAGGTACTGCCCGCCGGCGCTGGCAGCAATCAGCCCCACATCAACTACAACACTAATGTTAGCCAGGCTCCCTCGCAGCAGTACTGCTTCCTCTTCGAGGGCGTTGGTATCGCGGCTCTGCCCGAAATGGGTGTGCCTATCGACTCGCTGCGCATCAGCTTCCACGAGTGGAACGGCGACCCCGCCAACTATGGTCTCATCATTGGTGCGGTTGACAATGCCGACTCCAACTTCGAAGCATCGTTTGACCCCATTGACACCATTCCCTTCCTGGGTATTGGCAATGAGTTCAACGTAGTTTCCTACCTCAACGGCTACACCGGCAGCGGCAACCGGATTGCCATTGCCTCCTATAACGCTGCCGGCGGCTCCACTGCAAACCAATACCTCGACAACCTTGTTGTTGACCGTGTTCCCAACTGCATTGCTCCCCAGCGCGTACACACCTCCCTCCTGACCCATGTTGCTGCCAACATTGTTTGGACATTCAGCAATGCTCCCACCTACAGTATTGAATACGGTGTCCATGGCTTCACTCCCGGTACGGGTACCACCGTCACCAGCACTGTCGACAGCATAGGCCTCACTGGTCTCACCCCCTACACGCAGTATGATGTCTATCTCGTCAGCCAGTGCAGTGCCACCGAGACCAGCGACACCACCTTCTTTACCTTCACCACCCTCCGTGCCGCACCGGTCACTACGTTCCCCTACATCTGCACATTTGCCGACTCGGCCATGGCAGCCGGATGGGAACCTGTCAACGGCAGTCAGGCCAACCAGTGGCATGTGGGCACAGCCGTTCACTACGGCGCAGCCGACAACTATGCGATGTACATCTCCAACGACAATGGTACCAGCAACTCCTACACCAATAGTTCTGTCACCTTTGTTTACGCATACCGCACATTCAACCTTGCTGCTGGCAGCTACAGTATCTCATACAAGTGGCTGGCTAATGGCGAGACCAATTATGACTATATCCGTGCTTGGCTTGCTCCCAGTGATGCAGTATTCACTGCGGGACAATTGCCTGATGGCAGCACGGCGGCTTATAATTATACGAGTACCACTCCTGCCGGCTGGATTTCGCTCGACGGCGGTTCTAAATTGAACCTCCAGTCCAACTGGCAGAGTAGGTCTGACGACGTGACCATCACCAATCCCGGTGCCTACCACTTGGTCTTCCTGTGGGCCAACGACGGTAGTACTGGTTCTAATCCTCCCGCCGCTATCGACAATGTCGAGTTCTATCGGAACACTTGCCCTGTGCCCACAGGCATCGCTGCTTCCAACATCACTGGTACCACAGCTGATATTGACTGGGTTGACGTAGCTTCTGCTGCATCCTGGCAGATTGAATACGGTCCTCAGGGTCACGACTGCGGCACTGGTACGATTATGAACGTTACCTCTCACCCCGTCACCCTCACTGGTCTCACAAGCATGACGAACATCGATGTCTATGTCCGTCCAATCTGCTCGGGAGCTGACACTGGCCGTTGGAGCCTCCCCGTGTCGTTCACCACGGACATGTGCGATGACGTACAAACCATTGTGAACTACGACAGCACCATGTCCAGCACCACCTCCAGTTATTCGCCCATTGGCTATAGCACCTACAACTACTCCTACGTACAGACCATCATCGACTCTGCCTACATAGCTGGCCTCGATGGCGATATCTCCGCCTTCAGTTTTGTTCCTGCCAGCACCTCGGCCGGCACATACTTCACCAACATATCCGTCTACATGGCTAACGTCCCCGAGAGCGATCTCAGCAGCGGATTTATCCATCCCGACTCCAGCCACGTCTTCGTGCAGGTGATTGGCAACGCCAACTTCAACTACTCTTCCACCACTCCGCAACTGCATGGTTTCGACACGGTCTTCACATGGGATGGTCACAGCAACGTCCTCTTCGCTGTCAACCGTCAGCATGGCTCATGGACCAGTGGTTCCTCCTTCCAGGCACATAGTGCTGGTTCGCAGAAGATGCGCTATGTGTACAACGATGGCAGTGCATATAATATCAACACTGTGTCGGGTGGTACGGCATCCAGCACTGTGGGTGACATAACCCTCTATTCCTGCGGAAGCGAAGCTTGCCGCAAGCCGGTTATCACCTCCATCCAGCACACCTACGAGAGTGCCACCATCACATGGTCTGGCTCAGGTGCCAACTACGAAGTCAACATCAAGGAGAGTGCCGCTGCCAACTGGCCTGCCACTGACATTGCAGTGACTGGCAACACGTACACCTTCACTGGCCTCCAGCCCGCCACCTACTACACCTTCCGTGTACGTCAGGACTGCAGCGCCGACAGCCTCGGCTACAGTGAATGGATTACTGATGTTGTCCTCACCGACAGTCTGCCTTGTCTGCCTCCGAGCGGTTTGCACGCTACTGCCGCCACCAACACCACCGCCACCCTCGACTGGACTCCCTTCGGCACCGAAACCGCTTGGGACATCCACGTGTGGTTCACTGGTGGTTTTGACAGCGTCTACACCGTCACAACCCGTCCCGCCACCATTGGTGGATTCACGGCTGGTCTCACTTACAATGCTGCCATCCGTCCGCTCTGTGGCTCGGCTCATAACATTATAGGCGACTGGAGCGACACCGTCACCTTTGCCACCGCCACCTGTCCCGATGTCACCAACTTCACCACCAGCAACGTGACCGCCAACAGCATCACCCTCAACTGGACCGCCGACCCGATGGCCCAGGGCTGGATTATCGAGTACGGCTTCCTCGGCTTCAACCAGGGCACCGGCACCACCGTCAACGTCACCACCAACAGCTACGTCGCCACAGGCCTGCTGGACGAGACCGACTACCAGTTCTACATCCGCGCCGTCTGCGGCACCGACTGGACCTCTGAGAACTGGGCTTCGGCCACCGCCACCACCCAGTCCGGCGGAGTGCCCTGCGGCGTGCCCACCGGCGTCAGCGCCACGGCGGCCGACAACTCCATCACCGTCAACTGGACTTCCGGCACCGGCAACCTCAGCTTCGAGATTGAGTACGGTCCCAGCGGCTTCAACCATGGCAGCGGCATCGTCACCAGCGCCGCCACCGCCCCCGCCACACTCAACAACCTTGAGTACGAGACCCCCTACGACATCTACGTCCGCGCCATCTGCGACCGCAACACCTACAGTGGCTGGAGCATCGTGGCCACCGCCACCACCGGCCAGCGTCCCTCCGAGGACTGCCAGCCCGTCACCAACCTCACCGTCACCGACATCACCGACCACACGGCTCACGTCGCCTGGACTCCCGCTCCCGAGACCGACAGCTGGCAGGTCGTCGTCACCGACCCGCAGGGCAACGACGTGGTTGACCAACGCTGTGCCGAACCGTTCTATGACCTCACCGGCCTGACCGAAGGCACCAACTACACCGTCAAGGTCCGCACCGACTGCGGCGATGGCAATGTCAGCGCATTCGTGTCCACCAACTTCCGCACCACCGGCGGTGTGGGCATCAGCGATGTCACCACAGCCTCCTGCACCATCTTCCCCAACCCCACCAGCAACGCCACCACCATCAGCGTCAGCGGTGTGAACGGACGGGTGTAGATCTCGGTGGTCGCCGTATCATTAAAAAACGCAGCCTCCGAGACCCTCGAATGCAGCACCGACTGCACCAAGACGATGGATGTTGACCGTCTGGCACAGGGCGCCTACTTCGTCCGCATCACTGCCGACAATGTCAACATGGTCCGCAAACTGATTGTACGCTAAGCTTTCCAAGCCTGAACATAGCATGGCGGGCGGCCCTTCGGGCCGCCCGCTGTCTTTTTTGTCGCATAATCCATCCGTGGCCCCCTGTAATCACGCTGTCTTTTTTCGTCAGGAAACACGAATCTTGATTCGTCAGATTCATGTAATCCGTGTTTGTGACAAATCTTGGAATGTGTAAATGGGGTAGTGTGCCAGCCTGTTTTTGCTTTTCCATAGCGCCGCTTTATATTATTATGCTGAAATAGCAGATTGAAATATTAAAAAAACTTAATTGTCGTATGGCGGCGTTGTGTATTCCCGAAATATTTCTAATTTTGTATTTGTTAATGAAACGATATGTTTGTTTAACATATAATATAATATGCTGAGATGCTGTGCTATACCTTCTTGCGTGGTGCAAAATTCCCTAATTGTTTTTGCATGCGAGGACTGCTGTGCGGCATCGTCCAAGGATGAAAATACTCTGCAAACAATCCATTTCCATAGATTTTACAGTCTTTTTATTTGGTTAGTATTAGCGATAAACATCAAATTAATATCTATCAATATTTAAATCCTTAAATTA
The DNA here is from genome assembly GCA_947168665.1 of uncultured Bacteroidales bacterium. Taxonomy (GTDB): domain Bacteria; phylum Bacteroidota; class Bacteroidia; order Bacteroidales; family P3; genus Colimorpha. The sequence continues at coordinate 32,011 of CAMVMX010000016.1, read as the reverse complement.
TGCAAAAACAATTATTTAAACTGCTGTTCATAGTGGCGATTCTTTTCGCACCATGGACTATGCGCGGTCAGACCTTGGAGTCTTATCGATTCACCACCGGGGTCGACACCACGCGCTGGATTACGCTTTCGGATCCGACATTCGTCTGGTCGTCCTATGTGGATGATGCTGCATCGTCGGTGATGAACATGGGATTCGATTTCATACTTTGCGGTGATGCCTACTCCCAGTTCTCTGTCAGCTCTAATGGAATATTCCATTTAGGCAGCAATCTGGCCAGTACTGGCACTCAGGCTGCCATGTTCAATTCCAGTTATTACAGTACTTCGCTCCCCAAAATCAGCGGTATAGCCCGTGACTTGGGTACTGGAAGCGATGGCTATGTGAAGTATCAGCTGACGGGGACCTCCCCCAACCGTGTATTCGTGTGCGAATTTGCAATGGGTTATACGTATGGTGCCTCCTATTCCGGCGACGTGAAGTGGCAAATACAGCTACACGAAGATTCCTCGCGTGTTGTCATTGTTTACGGTCCGGTGGCTCCCGTCACCACACCAACGTCCTTCCAGATTGGTCTGGGTGCGGCCTCTGATGACATTGCCGTCATCAATCCGACCAACCATACCATTGACTATGTCAACGGTCCTACCAGCACCACCTATTCTACTTGGCCTGGAGCTGGACGCTACTATGATTTTGTCCCCTCTGTCATCACCTGTCAGAAACCTTTCGCAGCATTGGTTGACAGCATCACGTCCACCAGTGCCTTGTTCAGCTGGCAGGACACCAGCGGAGCTGTGGAATGGGCGGTGACATTGGAAGGTGGTTCAAGCACCTTCTCTACCACCACCTTCGACAGTTCTTACCATTTTACTGGGCTGTCGCCCCTCACCTCCTATACTGTCCGGGTGGCCAGCATCTGCGATGTGGGCGACACCAGTTTGTGGCGTGCCACCTCGTTCCGCACACCCTGTGCTGATGTGACGCTCCTGCCCTTCTCCGAGACCTTTGAAGGAGCCGTCTCGGGCAGCTCGTCGTCAGAAGCTTTCGATGCCAACTGCCTGATGCGCCTCACCGATGCGGGTATGTACTACTATCCTTATGTTTATAACTATTCCAGCTATGCCCATTCGGGCAACCAGAGCCTGTATTGGTACAACTATTCCTCAACCGACTATGGTTTCCAGAAAGGAATTGTCATGCCCGGCATTGATACCAACATCTACCCGATGGACACGCTGCAGTTCTCTTTCTGGGCGCGTTCCAGCAGCACCTCTTACTATCCGTACTTCCAAGTGGGCGTTCTCACCAGCCCCAACGATATGTCAACATTCCAGCTGGTCGAGAATGTCGCTGTTTCCAATATGCCTTTCTATACCAAATACATCGTCACGCTGAGCAACTATCAAGGCAACGGCAAATATATTTGCATCCGCAACGGCAACAGCGGCAGCTGGACTGCCTACGTAGACGATTTTACCATTGAGGTGGCGCCTGAATGCCCGGCAGTGAGGAATATTGCAGCACAACAAGTGAACTCCAACAGTGCACGTGTCGTTTGGAGCGAGCTGGACACTGCCACCTCCTGGCAGGTTTCCTACCGTCCCACCGGCACCTCGGACGACAGTCTGGTCACCGTGATTGTAACCGACACCTTCTATACTTTGACCGACTTGATGTCCAACACTGAGTACACCGTCATCATATCGCCTATCTGCGAGGGTACGGCTGGTGTCGACTCCATCAGTTTCCGCACCCACTGCGCCCCCATTATGGACTCGCTGCCCTATACCTATGGCTTCGAGACTCCGGCATCGACATCCAGCAGTAGCCCCAACTTTGCCGAGCCCAGCTGCTGGCACCGCATGACTGATGCTTATCTCTACTACTATCCCTACATCAGCAGCGGTACCTATGCCCATTCCGGCAACTACGGTCTCTATTGGTACAGCTATTACTACGCCAATAGCGGCTATGGTTCCTATCAGTATGTCGTTCTGCCTGAGTTCGACTCCGTCAACTACCCCATCGACACCCTCCAGGTGCGCTTCTGGGCTAAGTCTTCCTCCTCGTCCTATTTCCCCATTTTCTATGTGGGCGTGGTGACCAATATGGATGATCCCAGCAGCTTTGTCCCCGTGCAGACCGTCAATGTTGGCAACAGCACCCTTTGGCATGAGTATGATGTACCCCTGACCGGCTACACCGGCCCCCATGGCCGCATAGCCATCGCAGCAGACATCTCCTCCAGTTCCACAACCGCCTATTTGGACGACTTTACCGTCGAGTTTGCGCCCGCCTGCGAGCGTCCCGACTATATCGTTATCCGCAGCGTTGACGAAAGCTCTATCACACTTGACTGGACTGCCCCCGACCCCAACGCCACTGCTTGGCAGTTGGTCTATGGACCCCAGGGCTTCGACCCCACCTCCGACTCCGCTCTCGTCGAGACCGCCACAGCTCACCCTTGGACGATCAACGGTCTGGCTCCCGGCACTGCCTACGATGTGTATATCTCTACCGACTGCGGCGATGGCCAGTACAGCGCTCCGCGTCCGTTCAATTTCCTCACCGCCTGCACGCCCATCGACTCCCTTCCTTACATCTATGGTTTTGAGGGAACCGCCACGGGCGAAAGTGCCGTGCTTGACCCCTGCTGGGTGAAAGCCCCTGTCAACACCACCACCAACTATCCCTATCCCTCCTCTGTCGCTTACGAAGGTTCCCGTTCCCTCTACTTCTATGGTTACTTCAGCAGCAATGTCAAGAGCTATGCCGTTCTCCCCATGTTTGAGGAAAGTACCGACATGCTTCAAGTGTCCTTCCGTCTGCGCAAGTCTCAGAACTATTCCTACTATGCTTCGCAGATTACCGTAGGCCTGATGCAGAGTCCATACGACATTAGCACCTTCACTCCCATCCAGACCTGCGTAGCCACCAGCACCACCGTGTGGGACAGCTTCTCTGTAATCCTTTACGGACATGCGGATGCTGGTCGCTATATCGCTTTCCTCAGCGAAGCACCCAACAGTACGCAGTACTACAACTACGTCTACCTTGACAGCGTAGCCGTCGACCTTGCTCCCGACTGCGGCCCCGTCACCAATGTCCAATCCGCCACCAGCGTCACCAGTGCCATCCTGAGCTGGACACCCAGCGTCCGGGGCGAATCGCTGGGCGGAACAGTCGAGTATCGCGACATTGCCGACTCCACTGGCAGCTGGGATGTTGTTACCACGGCTTCCAACATTGTCACCCTTACCAACCTTGACCCCAGCACCACCTATGAGGCACTTATCTACAACAACTGTGCCGACGGCAACAGCCCCGCCGTCTACTACACCTTCACCACTGGCGGCTATGCCTGTGCGGTTCCCGACACCACCCTTCCCGCCATCGACACTATAGCTGGCGGCACAAGTACCAGCACCTACCTCCCCATCTACTCTTTTTACCAATATGGACTCTCCCAGCAGATATTCTTGGCCAACGAACTTCCCGGCCTGGGCAGCATTACCAGCATGCGACTGCAGACTGCCAACTATGCTCAGACCCGCGTGTGGGACATCTACCTCTCCACTACCAGCGAGAACAGCGTATCCTCATTCCTCCCCGTCGTTGACCCTGTCTTGGTCTATTCCGACACCGTAATCTATGCCTCCAACGACTGGATTGACTTTAACTTCACCACACCTTTCACCTACGATGGTGCCGGCAACCTGCTTGTCACCGTGGTGGACCGTACGGGCAGCTATGTATCCGGCAACTCCGCCTACACACACAATCTGCCCGGAGGCCGTACCTCCTGCTATGCTTATCGCGATGGAACTCCCTATCAGATTAACGATTACAGCAGCGTGTCTCCCTATACCCTCAACGTTCGTAACAACATGATATTTAGTGGATACGCCTGTGGCGAAATGGCTGTCTGCGCTGCCCCTGCTGTCATGGTCACCGGCATTCATCACGACGGAGCCACCATTGAGTGGGTTGCTGGTGCTGGCGAAGGCAGCTGGGAACTCTACTACATGCAGGATGCCGACACAGGCTGGACCTATGTTGGCACACAGTATGGCAACAGCTACACCTTCTCGGGTCTTGGCAAGGGTCTCAGCTACAAAGCCAAGGTGGTCACCGTCTGCGACGGTATCAACTATCCCGCACAGGTGAGTTTCTTCGTTCCCTGCCCCACCATCGATACCCTGCCCTTCTTCGAAGACTTCAACTCCTATACCTCCACTACATACATGGCCGAAGGCCCCGACTGCTGGCATGTAGGCTCCGACTACGGCTCCTACCCCTATTTCTATACATACGAAAGCCACGGTGGATCCGGTGCCAGTATGTACATGTATAATGGCCGGTCCGGCAATCCCAACTCGTGGACTTACGTCATCCTGCCCGCCATCGATTCGAGTTTGGGCAACTTGACAAACGTCCAGGCAACATTCTGGGCTATGAATAGCTACGACTATTATCAGCACTATATTGTTGTCGGTGTGACTGTCGACCCGGACGATATCAGCACCTTCACTCCGGTCGACACCTTCCTCACCCGCACCAACCGCTGGGAAATGTATGAATGCACCTTTGAACGCTATGCCGATTCGGGTCGATACATAACCTTTGCATCCATGCCTGCCCCGGGTTCCTACTGCTATCCCTATCTCGATGACATCACCATCGACTATGCACCCCCTTGCCAGCGTCCCAATCAGCTGCGTGCCTCTGTAGCCTCCAGCACCTCCGTTACCCTCAGCTGGCGCGCCCGTTCCGAGGCCACACAGTTTGCCATCGAGTATGGCCCCGTGGGCTTCACTCCCGGCACTGGCACACAGGTTGTCGCCAACAGCAATCCCTTTGTGCTGACGGGTCTTCCTGCAGGTTACCAAGGCGAATACCGTGTTCGTAACATCTGTGGTGCCGGCGATACCAGCGACTACAGCCAACAGGCCTGCATCTTCACTCTGCCTCAAGTTCCGGCCACTATCCCCTACAGCTACAACTTCGAGAACGCTACCGAGTGGAGCAACTGGCATGTCAATAGTAACAACCAGATCTTCTGGTCTCGCGGCACTGCCACTCCTGCAGCCAACGGCAACTACTCCATGTATGTGTCGCCCGACTATGGCGCCACTTTTGGCACCGACATGGAGGAGGTGGTCAACACCACAGTATGGCGCGATTTCAATTTCGGCACCACTGCCAACGCATTCGAACTCTCCTTCAAACATAAAGAGGGTGGCACCATCAGTGCTGACTACGATGCTCTCATGGTCATCATTGCCGACACCACCAACCCAGTTGTTGCCTCCGAGGCTAACATCACCTCCCCATGGGGCGATGTCAACTCCATCAATTACATCTTTGCTGCCCGACTGGACACCAACTGGACCTCTGCCCGCGTAGCTATCGACTCCATCTCCGGCGTCAAGCGTGTCGCCTTCTTCTGGTTCAACCAGGATCAGGGGGCTTACGATCCCTGGGCATTTGGCCCCGCTGCAATTGATGATATCGAAATGATTGTCTCGCCCTGTCCGCGTGTACAGGGCTTTAGGCTCGATTCGCTTACCTCCACCACAGCCACCCTTTCCTGGAACGCCACTCCTGGTGTCACCTACCGGATTGCCTACCGGATTGCCGGCAGTGCGCCCAGCACGAACCAGTATGTGACCGCCACCACCAACAACGTCACCATTACCGGTCTCAGCGAAGCAACCACCTACATTGCCTTTGTGCAGAAAATCTGTGGTTCCGACAGTAGCATCTTCTCAGATGGCATCACATTCCAAACCAATCTTTGCGAATCGGCCGAAATCGCCTATAGCTACCATCCGTCCGATGGTCCCTCCACCTCCAACTATCTGCCCATAGGCTATAGTACCTACAACTACAGCTATGTCCAGACTATTATCGATGCCGACCTCCTCGCCGATCTCTCTTCGCACGACATTGTTGCGATGGCTTTCAATTCAGCCGATGGCACAAGCGGTGACCTGTTCACCAACATGGACATCTATCTGGCTAACGTCACCGAGAATAACCTCTCCGCTGGCTTTATCATGCCCGACACCAACCACCAGTTTGTCCAGATGACCCACAGCGCTGACCTCACCTACACCACTGGTGGATGGCACCTCGTCGGCTTCGACACCACCTTCACTTGGGATGGCCACAGCAACGTGCTGCTTTCCGTCAACCGCCGTCACGGCAGCTGGGTGAGCGGCGCAATGTTCCGCAGCCATAGCACTGGCTCCACCATCAAGTCCCGTTACCTCTATCAAGACAGTGGCCCCTACGATCCCACCACCATTTCACCCTCCAGTGGTACCGCGATGGCTGAGGTTGGCGATTTGCAGTTCTTTGTTTGCGGCGTTCCTGTATGCCCCGAGCCTACCATTGCTGCTGAATCCCACGACTACCGTTCATCCACCATTACCTGGAGTGGCGAAGGCGCAGCCTACGAAGTCAACATCAAGGCTACAGCAGACACGGGATGGTCTGCCGATATAGCAGTTGGCCCCGCCACAACCTATACCTTCAGCGGCCTCCTGCCCGCCACCGAATACACCTATCGTGTACGCACCGACTGTAGCGTTGACTCCATCGGCTATTCCGTCTGGGTCGAGGGTACTTTCACTACTGACAGTCTGCCCTGCTTCATACCTACGGGCCTCCACGCTACCGCTGCTACCAACACCACCGTCACCCTCGACTGGACTGTCGTAGGTTTCGAAACCGCTTGGGACATCCACGTCTGGCTCACGGGCGGTCTTGACAGCATCTACCGTGTCACTACCCGTCCCGCCACTGTCGGCGGCTTTATCGCCGGCCTTACCTACAATGCCGCCATCCGTCCGCTCTGTGGTTTGGATCTCATTGAAGGCGAATGGAGTGACACCGTCACCTTTGCCACCGCCACCTGTCCCGATGTCACCAACTTCACCACCAGCAACGTGACCGCCAACAGCATCACCCTCAACTGGACCGCCGACCCGATGGCCCAGGGCTGGATTATCGAGTACGGCTTCCTCGGCTTCAACCAGGGCACCGGCACCACCGTCAACGTCACCACCAACAGCTACGTCGCCACAGGCCTGCTGGACGAGACCGACTACCAGTTCTACATCCGCGCCGTCTGCGGCACCGACTGGACCTCTGAGAACTGGGCTTCGGCCACCGCCACCACCCAGTCCGGCGGAGTGCCCTGCGGCGTGCCCACCGGCGTCAGCGCCACGGCGGCCGACAACTCCATCACCGTCAACTGGACTTCCGGCACCGGCAACCTCAGCTTCGAGATTGAGTACGGTCCCAGCGGCTTCAACCATGGCAGCGGCATCGTCACCAGCGCCGCCACCGCCCCCGCCACACTCAACAACCTTGAGTACGAGACCCCCTACGACATCTACGTCCGCGCCATCTGCGACCGCAACACCTACAGTGGCTGGAGCATCGTGGCCACCGCCACCACCGGCCAGCGTCCCTCCGAGGACTGCCAGCCCGTCACCAACCTCACCGTCACCGACATCACCGACCACACGGCTCACGTCGCCTGGACTCCCGCTCCCGAGACCGACAGCTGGCAGGTCGTCGTCACCGACCCGCAGGGCAACGACGTGGTTGACCAACGCTGTGCCGAACCGTTCTATGACCTCACCGGCCTGACCGAAGGCACCAACTACACCGTCAAGGTCCGCACCGACTGCGGCGATGGCAATGTCAGCGCATTCGTGTCCACCAACTTCCGCACCACCGGCGGTGTGGGCATCAGCGATGTCACCACAGCCTCCTGCACCATCTTCCCCAACCCCACCAGCAACGCCACCACCATCAGCGTCAGCGGTGTGAACGGACGGGTGTAGATCTCGGTGGTCGCCGTATCATTAAAAAACGCAGCCTCCGAGACCCTCGAATGCAGCACCGACTGCACCAAGACGATGGATGTTGACCGTCTGGCACAGGGCGCCTACTTCGTCCGCATCACTGCCGACAATGTCAACATGGTCCGCAAACTGATTGTACGCTAAGCTTTCCAAGCCTGAACATAGCGATGGCGGGCGGCCCTTCGGGCCGCCCGCCATCTTTCATAATGGTGCCAACGGCTCTCACATCCACACATTCAAAACTTTTTTTTACTGCCGCACAATAAAAAACCTGCTGATGGGTTATAATAAACAATCATAAAATAAGCGTACCGCAATGAAGTGTAGCATTCCTAAAGGCACTCGCGACTTCCTGCCTGCCGAGATGGCTCGTCGCAACTATATCTTTGACACTATCCGCGAAGTCTTCAAGGCTTTCGCTTTCGAACCCATCGAGACCCCCTCGCTCGAAAATCTCTCCACCCTTATGGGCAAGTATGGCGAGGAGGGCGACAAGCTCCTTTTCAAAGTCCTCAACTCAGGCAATTTCATGGAAGGGGTTGATTTCTCGCAGGACTACCACAAGGTGGCGCCACGCATCTGCGAGAGAGGGTTGCGCTACGATTTGACAGTTCCTTTCGCCCGCTTTGTCGTCCAGCACCGCGACCAACTCACTTTCCCTTTCCGGCGCTATCAGTTGCAGCCCGTATGGCGCGCCGACCGTCCGCAGAAAGGCCGCTATCGTGAGTTCTACCAGTGCGATGCCGACATGATTGGCAGCGCCTCGTTGCTCAACGAACTGGAGTTGGTGCAGATGATTGATGCCGTGTTCCAGCGGTTGAATGTAGAGGTCACCGTGAAAATCAACAACCGCAAAGTCTTGGCCGGCATAGCCGAACATATCGGAGCTCCGGACAAGTTGGTGGACATCACCGTGGCCATTGACAAACTGGACAAAATAGGCTTGGACAACGTGCGCAACGAGTTGCGCGAGCGCGGTCTCACCGAAGAGCAGATCACTGCCCTCGACCCCGTCTTTGCATTGAACGGGACGGCTGACGAAAAATTAGAACAACTGACCCGGCTTTTTGTCGGCAACGAGGTGGGAACCAAAGGCGTTGACGAACTGAAAGAACTCTTCGGCTACATCAACCAGGTGCAACCCCGCAATCAAGTCGAACTGGATCTGACTTTGGCCCGCGGCCTGAACTACTACACCGGTGCCATCTTCGAGGTGAAGGCTCACAATGTGAGCATTGGCAGCATCTGTGGCGGAGGCCGCTACGACAACCTGACGGGCATTTTCGGTATGCCCGATGTCTCTGGAGTGGGCATCTCGTTTGGGGCCGACCGTATCTACGACGTGCTGACCGAGCTTGACAAGTTCCCCGCCGACCTGGGCCAACCGGCACGGGTGTTGTTCATCAACTTCGGGGCCGACAGTCTGCCTTACGCCATCGGCTGTGCCGCACGGCTCCGTGCCGAAGGCGTCAGCACCCTCATCTACCCCGATGCCGCCAAGATGAAGAAGCAGATGGACTATGCCAACCGTTGTCACGTACCATTCGTTATCTTTGTGGGCGAAAACGAGATTGCCTCGCAAACTCTCACCGTCAAAGACATGTCCACCGGCTCACAAAGCACCCTGACCCTCGACCAGGCGGTGGCGGCACTGAAAGCTTAGCTTACAAATCCACCTGAGCCATGAAACATAAACTTCTTCTTTTGGTCTTGCTGTCCGTCGCGCTTGGCGGCGCGATGCACGCGCAGGACACCATCCGCCAGCTCGACACCGTGTATCTCCTCCGCACGGACACCCTGGTGATGCACCATACGGACACTGTGGTGCTGCGGGTGGTGGATAGTGCCATGCTGCGCCATGTGCAAGAACGCGAGGCCTTGATGACAGAGAAAGAAAAGTTCTACAAAGAGATTTTCACCAAGTCGGGTGTCGACCAGACCAAGATTGAGGCCGACCGCGACCACTACCGCTATCTGGTCGACTCGCTGAACCGACTGGTGCGCGAAGCCGAGTTAGAGAATGTGCGCAAGGAAGAGGCCAACAAATACCTCATGCAACGGGCTAAAGACGCCGAAGCCAGGGTGGCCGAGGCCACCAACCGCAAGAAGAAGGTGCGAGCCATCCAGGGCATTGCCATGCGTTTCTACCGCACCCCCAACTGGGAGGTCCGTCTGCAGCCCGCCGAGGAAGCCGGCACATACAACAAAGTGCTCCGCAACCGCAATGCCGGCAACATTGAGTTCGACTTCGTCACCGGGGCCTCCGTCATGCTTTGGGACTTGACCAAGTATTTCAACAAAGACCACAAATCGGTCAAAATCGGCGAGAATCTCAAAACCCCCGAATTCCGCAAATTCGATCAGGATTTCGCCTACGACATTGGCATCTATGTAGGGTTCGGCGGGAGCAACCTCTTCAAGAACTTCTACGTCGGCCCCTCGTTCCGTTTTGTCGACTTCTTCTATTTCACTGTGGGAGTAAACATCGCCGAGTACAACGTGCTGGTGTCCGGGTACGACGAAGGCTCCATTCTGAAATCCGAAACCATCGACGACGTCACCGCAAAGTCCTGGCTCCTCAAGCCTTTCCTGGCCTTGAGCATCGACCTCGATTTCCTCTCCTACATCAAGAAATAAACCCTCCGGGTTTGCTTTGTCAAAACAATATAATGTGCGGTCCTTATCGGCCGCACATTTTTTGTTTCCCTGTGCCCATTCCCGGGACTTTCCGTCCGCACACCCCGCTGCCCCCATAGTCCTCCCGCCGCTTTGCCCTCAAAAAAAGTGCCAAATTTTTACTGCAACGATATTTTTATCTAATTCTTGCACCCAATAGAGAAACGAAGCCTGGAAACGACTTGTTGAGAAAACAACATTATTATTAACTATAAAATACTATAACATGAAAAAAACCTGTAAACAAGTGTTATTGACCTTTGTGGCTCTCGCCACAATAGGTTTAGTGGGCTGCAAAAAGGATCCCGTTGTCGACCCTGTAACCCCTGAAGAACCTGGTACAACCACTGAGACCGTTTCCCTTGCCGGCACGGCATGGGTAGGCGTGTACAACGACCAGTACACCCAAAACGGAGTCACCTACCCGGCCACCCTTACCTGGAGTCTCGATTTCATCAACGACTCTGTGGGCGAGCTGTTTCTCGAACTCGTTGTTGGTGGTGCCCCCCAGAATGGCGTCAACGTCCCCTTCACCTACACTTTCGATGGCCATGACGGAATGCTCAATGCCGGAGAAGTAGGAATGTCCCCAATTGTTTACGACTCGGCTGCCAACACCATCACCGCCACCCTCAATGTGGGAGTGGAAGGCTCCGACGCAGGGTTGGGTGGAGTCACTGTCTTCTATCCCCGTGGCGAGAACCCCGGCGGTGGCGAGACCGACACCACAGGCGGTGTGACCCCTGGCGAGATCACCGATGAATTCCCGGCCAACACCACCTGGCGTGCCACCGAGGAAACCGTCTATCCCGCCGGCGAGCTGGGCGAACTCCCCATGACATTAGTTTACACCCTTACCTTCAATAACGACCACACCGGTTCGCTGGACATCACAGTGACCGTGTTGGGCCAGACCGCCGACCCCCAGCGTGTCATGTACAATTGGGAATATGACAGCACAAACCACCGGGGCAATTTCATCATCCGGAATGTACCCCTGCCATTCACCTACGACGAGGCTACTAATACCATAACCACTGAATTCAACTTCGACGTATCGGGTGGGGGTACTGCCGGTGGTCAACTGACCTTCAACCAAGTGCAAAGCAAACAATTCACTGTCCGATTAGGGAAATAAACCCACCGCTGACTGAAGACGGAAGGGCTGTGGTGCGACGAGACAAACAACAACGTGCCGCAGCCCTTTCTCTAAACCTCAACCCCCTTTCCGGCCCCGTGGCCATGGATGCTGCCCTCCCGACCTTTCCTCCCGCGCAGCGGCATCCCCTTCGCTCGGCGCCTGTCCACCCGACAGCTCCCTGCAGCCACTCGGCCTCAACCCCAATCACTTCATGAAAACCAAACGTCGACAATCTATGAACAAAAAATGGTACATCTTACCCCTGCTGGTGGCGTCAATAATGGCTCTACAGCCCGTAGCCGCCTCGCCGGTGACCCCCCGCCGGGCCGCCACGGTAGCGCAGCACTTCTGGCGCACCTCGTTCTCGGCCAAGCAGGCTGACACCCTGGTCGATGCCAGTACCCACTGGCCCTTCAGCGGGATATACCTCTTCACTAACCCGGCGGGAGGCTATGTGCTGGTAGCAGCCGACGACGCCGTCCGCCCTATATTGGGCTATTCGCCAACGGGCTGGATAGACCCCGCCAACATGCCGCAACCCCTGACCGAATGGCTTGAAGGCTACCAGCGGCAAATCGACTTTGTCCGGGCCAACAACGTGCAGCCCTACGCTGCCGATGCCGCCGAATGGCAGCGGCTGGAGCAAGGCCTGGCCGCCAAACAACCCGCCGAGGCCGTCGTGGGTCCCCTGCTCTCCACCAATTGGGACCAAATTGAGCCCTACAATGAGCTTTGCCCCAACAGCGCCGCCACCGGTTGCGCCGCCACCGCCCAGGCCCAGATGATGAAGTTCTGGAACCATCCCCCCTTCGGCGTAGGTTCCCACCGCTATGTGTCCAACATCTATGGCGAGCAGTCGGCCGACTTTGCCCACACCCTCTACGACTGGCAGAACATGCCGTCGCAGCCCACCATCAGCTCGCCCCAGGCCGAGCGCACGGCGGTGGCCACGTTGATATACCACTGCGGTGTGTCAGTCGACATGGACTACCATCCTGCGGGCAGCGGCGGCAGTTCCGCCGTGGGACTGGTCGGTGTCGAGGGCTACGCCAGCATCGACAACTCTTTGCAGAACTATTTCCGCTACAGCCCCTCCATGTATGTCATCACCAAAGACGGCAACTTCACCAACGACACTTGGCGTCAGGCTTTGATTGACGAGCTCAACCAGGGCCACCCCATTGTCTACACCGGTTCGGCGCAGCAGGGAGGACATGGCTTTGTGTGCGACGGCTACGACACCCGCCAGTATCTCCATTTCAATTTTGGTTGGAGCGGAGTGGGCGACGGCTATTTCCCCGTCGACTCCATCAGCCCCGGCGTGGGTGGTACGGGTGGCAACGTCACCTACACATTCAATCTCTACAACCAAGCCCTGATGGGTGCCGTCCCCGTGCGCGAACCCATCGTGAGCGACACGCTTATCACCTTTCCCCGCAACGGGGGTGACGACTCACTCCTTTTTGCCCCCAACGACACCGCTTCTCAGTCTTGGAGCGTAAGCTGCAGCCAGCCTTGGGTCGAGGTGCGGCACAACAACTTTGCCCACGCCGGATGGGTAAAGCTCATCGCCCAACCCAACACAGCGCAGGGCGAGCGCATAGCTGAGGTGATCTTCACCCAGGGACCGCAGCAGGTAAAAGTCAAAGTGGTGCAGTCCGATTTCAACGACGACGAGCTCTGCCCCGTGACGGTGGTGATGGAAAGCACCAACGGCCAGGGGTGGGGAGGCGATGCCCGCCTCACGCTCCAGTCGGCCAGTGGCTTCCAGTTTGGCACCGTGCGTCTGGACCATGGCCGCCGCGACTCGGTGCAGGTGCTGGTGGCGCCCCACAACGTTTATTCCGTGTGGCACCCCGGTGGCGGAACCGACCGCTATATCAATTACTATGTGAAGAACCAATATCACGAGCCACTGGTCAGTGTCACGTATGCCTACCGTGATGGCGGCACGCACCTCATCGAGTGGCCTTGTGCCCATCTCGGCATAGGGCAGTCGGCCGAGCCGGACATAACCCTTTACCCCAACCCCGCGACCGACATACTGAACATATCGGCCCCCGGTGTCCAACTGGTGCAGCTGACCGATGTGTGCGGACGTGTGGTTGCCACCTCGCAGCAAACGTCCATCAACATAAGTGCCCTCCCCGCAGGCATCTATTTCGTCAAATTGACAATGCATACAGGCTTAATTGTTAGGAAAATAGAGAAGTATTGATAGTTTATTGAAGTATGTGTTGTTGTCTGCTGTCCTTCCCTTTCCAAGGGTTTGGGCGGCAGACTTTTTTGTGCCCACCCCACCGTGGGGCGCAGGGCTGGCCGTGGGCGGTGCCTTGGGTCGGCTTTGAGCGGTGGCTGCAGTCCGGGCCGTTTGACATCCCAGGGTCGCTCTTTTGGCATTTGATTGCCCCACGCTTCCCGCGCCTTCTTCGCTAAATAAGCGGAGAAGGCGCGGGAAGCGTGGGGTGGAGTGCCGCCAAAGGAAGGGAGTTGCGACGGGCCGGCGGCGACGGCCGGGGGAGCGGGGGACGGGTGCGGAGGACGCAAAAGAAAAGAGCGGGAGGCCGCAGTGCCTCCCGCTCAGGGTGTGAATGTCTGGACTGGGTTATTTCTTGAAATAACGGTTGTAGAGTCCTTCGAAAGCCTTGCCGTGGCGGGCTTCGTCGCGACCCATCTCATGGACGGTGTCGTGGATGGCGTCGAGGTTGAGGGCTTTGGCGCGTTTGGCGAGGTCGTTCTTGCCGGCGGTGGCGCCGTATTCGGCCTCGATGCGCACGCGGAGGTTCTCGGCAGTGCTGTCGGTCAGCACTTCGCCCAGCAGCTCGGCGAATTTGGCGGCGTGTTCAGCCTCTTCGTAGGCGGCTTTCTCCCAGTAGAGTCCCACTTCGGGATAGCCCTCGCGGTGGGCCACACGGGCCATGGCCAGATACATGCCCACTTCTTTGCATTCGCTTTCAAAGTTCATGCGGAGGTCGGCCTTGATGTCTTCGGGGGCGTCCTTGGCCACGCCGACGATATGCTCGCAGGCCCATGTTTTGACATCTTCTTTTACTTCCTGCATTTGTTTGCCGCAGATGGGGCATTTATCGGGCATGGTGTCGCCTTCGTAAACATAGCCGCATACGGGGCAGATAAACTTTTTACTCATATTCGATCTGTATTTTAGGATTAATAATCTTGTTTTATCAGATTGCAAAGATATGGTTTTTTTTCGACATGTTGAAAACTTTTTTTGCGGACAGGTGGGGGGAAGGCTTTTATTTGGTATTTTTGCATTAGAGAATGTCGGTGTGTGTGAGTTGGCAAAGGTCTAATGGTGAGAGGGTCATGGGAGGAGGCTTCGTGTCGGGTGAGGTGGCGAAGTGGTCTCTCCAGGCGGAGTCTATGGCGCGGATGGCGGCCCGACGGTTGAGAAAGGTGTGGGGCGTTGTGGTAGTGTTGGGGAGCAGGGGGCCTCGTTATTTATTTGGGTGCAGAAAAGTTTAAATAATATCAAGATATGAAAGAAAAAGTTCTGAATGCCATGCGCGAGGCGGGGGTGCCTGTCTCGGCTGGCGATGTGACCAAGGCACTGGGTGCCGACCGCAAGGAAGTGGACAAGGCTTTTGCCGAGCTGAAGAAAGAGGGCGCCATTGTGTCGCCGGTGCGTTGCAAATGGGAACCAACAAAATAATTTTGATTCGTTATGAATATTGCAATCCGTTATTTTAGCAAGTTTGGCCACTCGGCCCGGATGGCCGGTGTGGTGGCCGAAGAGACAGGCGCAAAGTCTGCCTCGGTCGATGTGCCTATTGCCGAGCCCGTGGAGGTGCTTTACCTGGGCTGCGGTGTGATGCTGGGTAAGATCAGCGGCGAGATGGCCGCTTTTATCCGCACGCTCACGCCCGACAAGGTGAAGCGGGTGGTGTGTTTTGGCTCGTGTGCTATTATCAAGTCGCCGGTGCCGCAGATGCGCAGTCTGCTTGAGGCGCAGGGCATAGCGGTGGACGAACGGTCGTTCACCTGTAGGGGTGCTATGGGACCGCTGCATGCCGGGCACCCCGATAAACAGGATCTTGAAGACCTGCGTCAGTTTGTCAGGTCGTTGAACAAGTAGAGGCTTTGGGAACTCAGCTGGGTACTACCGCGGCACGGGCGTGGAGGTCAGATGGTTGACCTCCGGCAGTGTGGCGGAAAGGGGTGGAGTGTGCAATGGCAAGGGTTCGTTGGTGGGACAGGGGTGCGCAAAAGGGAGTAAGGGCTAATAGCATTGCATGCCATAGCGGACATCGCTGAAGTCGAGACGGCGGAGCGCATCGGAGTTGATGAAGAGACGCACGGAGCCACAGTCGCCCCAGAGGGTGTGGAAGATGTGGTTGTTGGTGGCAACGCTGCCGCTTTCGAGGGTGGGGATTTGTAGCAGGAGGGTGTCGTGGAGGGTGTCGCCTTCGCGGTCGTCGTATTGTTCGAATACGGGAAATCCGAGCATTTGGAAATTGCCTTCGGCTCCTCCGTAATATATGGGGTTGTCGCCCAGGACGAGGGCATCGTCTACATCGTCGCGGTGGGCTTCGGGCAGGATTTGCTTGATGTAGTCGACTACATCAAGGGTGCCCATCTTGTCGCCAAAGAGTTTTTTGATGGCGGCAGCGGCCAGGGTGTCGAAGTTTTCGCATGTCTGGTTGATGGAGGACTCGGCAACGGTGGCCTGGAGTGCATATTCGGCAGAGAGAGGCGTGGACTGCAGTGTTTCGCATTGGGGGTATTGGTTCGACTGGCCGGGTGTGGCGGTGGGGTCGAGCTGCTTGTGATATATGATGCGGAAGTTGGCTTGGTTGGTGGGGTTGTCATAGTCCTCGCCGTAGCCTTCCTCCAGCACCTTTTTGTCCGCAGAGATGAAGAACTGGAGCATGCCTGTCGATGGCAAGGGTTCGACGTGGGGGCACTGCCCGAAATTCACCTGCATCACCATGGTCATGGGTTTGCCTTTGGCATCGGTGGGGTAGGGCAGGGAGGAGTCCCAATAGGGTGTGCCGCCCAGTTTGCTGTCGAAGAGGGTTGGGGTCTTCCTGTGGGCAATGGCGAACCGCAGGCAGGGCTGTGGCGGGCAGCGGCGTAGGATTTCGGCGGCAATGGCATCGGCTTTGTTGTTCATGGCGTTGATTTGGTCGGGCTTGGGGATGTAGGATGGGCGACCTTGTTGCTGCAGACTGGTTTCCAGTGTCCGGACAGACTTGCGCAGTTTGGCTTGGCCGATAAGTAGTGCGGTTTTGCTTATGACAAACAGTACGGCAAGGAAGATGAAGGGTTTCCAGTGGTTGCCGCTTATTCCATATACCAATGCCACTACCAGCAGCGCACCCCACAAGATGTTGCGCACGAGGGTTGTTTTTTGTTCTTTGTCCATGGGTGGAAAGTTGTTGAGGGGTTCTTTGTGTCTTTATCTTGAGCCGAAGAGCCGACCGAACCCATTGGTCGGCTCGGAGGCTTTTGTTTGGGATATTGTCTTAATCAACGAGAGGGATGTGGGGCATGTCCCACATCCCTCTCGTTGGCGGTTTCGGCTGACGCCATTAGTCGAGCACCAGGCTGGGGGCACTGTAGGTGCGGCCGGCCAGCTCCTGGTTGAGCATATAGAGGCTCTTGGGGTCGTTGCCGAAGAGTTCCATCTTGGTGATCATGTCGCGGGCGTTGGTCTCTTCCTCGCCCTGCTCCTTGATAAACCAGTCGAGAAACTGCATGGTGCGGAAGTCTTTGACCTCATAGGCAGCGGCGTAGATGTCGTTGATGAGGGAGGTGACATACTCTTCGTGGTGCAGCCCCTCTTTCAGCACGTCCATATCGCTCTTGAACACCTTGTCGGGTTTGGCGATGGCGTCGAGGGTGACGGTGCAGTCGTTGTTCTGCATGTATTGATAGAACAGCATGGCATGGTCGCGCTCTTCCTGGGCCTGAATCATATACCAGTTGGCGAAGCCGTTGAGGCCGCGGCTCTGGAAATAGTTGTTCATGTCCAGATAGAGATAAGCGGAGTAGAGCTCCTTGTTGATTTGCTGATTCAGCAAGTCGGAAACTTTTTTGTTTAACATGATGGTATTGTGTTTTTAAAATTGTTTTTATTCGGTAATCTTGACAAAGTCGCTTTTGCCGTGTTTGCACCAGGGGCAGATGTAGTCGTCGGGCATCTCATCGCCTTCGAACACGTAGCCGCATGTCTGGCACACCCAGCGGGTCTTGCCGTCGCCGGTGGGGGAGGCCAGGGCCTGGGGTTTGGGCTTGATGTGCTGCTGGTAGTATTCGTAGGTGAGGGAGGGGTCGCTGCCCAGCAGGACTGACTCCTCAATGTCGGCGATGAAGAGGGTGTGGGTGCCGAGGTCTACTGTTTGGCTTACCTTGCCGCTGATGTAGGCATTGGTATAGCGGGGCAGGTAGAGGAGGCCGTTGGTGGAACGCATCTCCACCTCGCAATGCTCGAACTTGTTCACCTCGCGTCCGCTCTGGAACCCGAAATGCTCTATCACCTTCATCGGGGTGTGCTCCGTGAGCAGTGACACGTTGAACAGCCCTGTGCGGGCAATCATGCCATGCGTGTAGTTCTGTTTGTTGACCGAGACGAGCATCTGCTGCGGGGTGTCGGTCAGCTGCGATGCCACGTTGATGATGCAACCGTTGTCCTTCTCCCCCTCGCGGGCGGTCAAGACATAGAGGCCGTAGCTCAGTTTGAATAAAGCATTCGGGTTATGGGTGTTCATTTTTTGTTGGATTAAGGATTTTGAACTTATGAATTGGAATCTTTCAGTTGCGCGACGATAAGGTTGGCCAGGAACAGCAGGTCCTCCACTTGGCTTTCCTTCATGGCCGACTTAATGGTGAGGTCCTCGCCCAGCACGGTGATGTTCTTCATCTCGCCGAGGAGGGTGCGCATCTGCTTGCCGCTCTGTGCTGCCCAGGTGCCATTCTCGATGATGGCCACCGTGCGGTTCTGCCAGGCATGGGCCTTCAGGTCGTGCAGCAGGTCCTCCATCGGGGTGAAGATGCCGGCGTTGTAGGTGGAGGAGGCCAGCACCACATGGCTGTAGCGGAAGCACTCGCTCACCAGCTGGCTCACATGGGTGTGGCTGGCGTCATACATGGCTATGCCTTTCACGCCCTTTTCGGCCAGCAGCGAGGCCATCTTCTCGGCCGCTGCTGCGGTGTGGCCATAAATGCTGGCATAGATAATCAGCACCCCGCGCTCCTCGGGCTGGTAGCTGCTCCAGGTGACATACTTGTCAATGAAGTACCCCAAGTCTTTGCGCCATATCGGGCCGTGCAGCGGGCATATCATCTCGATGTCGATGGCCGAGGCCTTCTTCAGCAGTGCCTGTGCCTGCATGCCGTATTTGCCCACAATGTTGATGTAATAGCGGCGGGCGTCGTCCAGCCAGTCGCGGTCGAAGTTCACCTCGTCGGCATAGATGTTGCCGTTCAGGGCACCGAAGGTGCCGAAGGCATCGGCGGAAAACAGCACCTTGTCCGTCGTGTCGTAGGTCACCATTGCTTCCGGCCAGTGCACCATGGGGGCCATCACAAAGGTCAGCGTGTGGCGTCCTGTGCAGAGGGTTGCCCCCTCGGCCACCGTCTGCAGGCGGCTGTCGATGTCCACGTTGAAAAACTGTCGTATCATCGTGGCGGCCTTGGCGTTGGTCACAATCGTCACCTCCGGATATCGCAGCAGCAAGTCCTCAATCAGGGCGCAGTGGTCGGGCTCCATGTGGTTCACCACCAAGTAGTCCAGTTTGCGGCCTTGCAGTGCGGCGGCCACATTCTCAAAAAACTGTCCTGCCACGGCGGCGTCAGCTGTGTCCAGCAGCACCGTCTTCTCATCCATCAGGATATAGCTGTTATACGACACCCCGCGGGGTATGGGATAGATGTTTTCAAACAAAGCGAGCTTCCTGTCGCTTGCGCCTACATAGTAGAGGTCTTGGGTTATTTGTCTTGAGTTTTGCATCTTTTTACAGTGTATTATAGACTGCAAAGATACGATTTTTTTCAGAAATACAACCTTTTTTTCGCGCAAAAAATCTTTTTCTCTGCCAAATCGGTTTTTTTGTGTATTTTTGCACTTGAATAATCTTTGGGCGGGCATCCCTGGCTCACGGTGCCAGTTCCATTCCCGGCCAGCAATGTTAGTTGAAAATATGTCGTTTCGAAAAGCAATATCCTGCATTCTCTTTCCCCTGACCATTTGGTATGCCGTGGGAGTATGGTTCCGCAACCTTTTCTATGCCTTGGGCATCAAGCGTCAGCAGGCTCCCGCTGTCACCACCATCGGGGTTGGCAACCTCTGTGCCGGCGGCGCGGGCAAAACACCTCATGTCGAATACCTCCTGCGCCTCCTGTCCCCCCGCTACGAGACCGCTCTCCTCAGCCGGGGCTACCGTCGCCACACCCGTGGCTTCCTCCTCGACGACGGCTGCCACAGCCCCTCGCGTCTGGGCGACGAGCCGGCCATGGTGGCCGCCAAATTTCCCAAACTCACCGTGGCTGTGTGCGAGGACCGGGTCGAAGGGGTCCGCCGCCTGCTTCAGGCCGAGGTCCCGCCGCAGGTCATTGTCCTCGACGACGTCTACCAGCACCGCGCCATCAAGCCCACCCTCAACATCCTCCTTACCGAATACCACAAACCCTACTTCTCCGACTGCATCCTGCCCTTCGGCGACCTCCGCGAGTTCCCTTCCGCCCGCCGTCGTGCCCGCATCGTCATCGTCACCAAAGCCCCCGTCCAGCTCAATCCTATCGAGCGCCACAACTTCATCCTCCACCTCAAGCTCCGTCCTCACCAGAAAGTCTTCTTCAGCCATATCGCCTACTGCCATCCCCTTCCCCTCATGGGCACTGCCGAGCTTCCCCTCTCCACCATCGACTCTGCTCTGGTTCTCACCGGCATTGCTCACCCCGAACCCATGCTGCAATACGTGTCGCAGTTCTGCTCCGCCACCCCCCTCCGTTTTCCCGACCACCACCGCTACACCCCCTCCGACCTCAAGCGCATCCGTCAGGCATTCGACCGCCTCGAAGGCTCGCGCAAACTCATCCTCACCACCGAGAAAGATGCCGTCCGCCTCCGCGAGCTGGCCGCCTCCAACCTTATGGAAGGCCTTCCTGTTTACTACCTCCCCATCAAGATTGAGTTCGACAGCTCCTCGCAGCAGGAGTTCGACCACTTTGTCGAGAGCGTAGTCCAGGAGAATGTGTCTTTCCTCGACCGCATGAAAAACACCAAATTCAACATCTGATTCATCCCCATAACAGCCCCAAAATCCCCCTGTCATGATAGTAGAAATCTGTGCCAATTCGCGCCAGTCGGCTGCCAACGCCCTTGCGGGCGGCGCCGGACGCATCGAACTCTGCCGGCGGCTCGACGTGGGCGGCCTCACCCCCGCACCCGACGACATCGACTACTGCCTCCGCACCCTCCACCTCCGCACCCATGTCTTGGTGCGTCCCCGCGAAGGCAACTTCTGCTACACCCCGCAGGAAGTAGACCAGATTATCCAGCAGGTGGAGCAGTGCCGACAACTCGGAGCCCACGCCGTTGTGGTGGGTTTCCTCACCCCCGAAGGGCATATCGACACCCGTCTCACCCGCCAGGTCGTCGCCCTTGCCGCCCCCATGGAGGTCACCTTCCACCGGGCTTTCGACGAGATTTGCCAAGATCCCCTCGAAGCCCTCGACGCGGTCATAGCCTGCGGCTGCCACCGTATCCTTACATCCGGTTGCAGCCCCGATGCCGAGCAAGGCATCCCCACCCTCCGCAGCCTCGTCCGCCATGCCGCTGGCCGCATCACCATCCTTGCCGGTGCCGGCATCACCCCCGCCAATGCCGCCCGCATTGTCAGCCAGACCGGTGTGGCCGAAATCCACGGCTCCTGCAAGGCAGTCCTGCCCGACGGCACCATCCAGACCGACACCCAAACCGTCAAACAGTTAATCAAATCCATATCCCAATGAAACACTTTAGACCCATTCCTTTAACAAGCTTTGTACTCCTCGTCCTGCTGGCCGCATCCTGTGGCCGCGATGCCCATTTTATCACCCATAAGGACTACCGCCAACAAGTAGAGACCGACTTCAGGGCAAGGCTCGACAACATCTCCATGCTCGGAGACCTCAGCGCCACGCTCGACACACTGCCCCTTGCCGAGCGCGAGGCCATGCAGTTCCTCTATGCCTACATGCCCTATAGCGACCTGGCCGACTACACCCCCGCTTTCTTCCTCGACCAAGTGCGCTACGCCTTTGCCGCCCGCGACACCATGCCCTGGGGCCGTGCCGTGCCGGAAGACCTCTTCCGCCATTTTGTACTCGTCTACCGCGTCAACAACGAGAACCTCGACACCGCCCGCCAGTACATGTTCCGCCAACTCAAAGACCGCGTCCGGGGTCTCTCCATGTACGATGCCGCCCTGGAGGTCAACCACTGGTGCCACGAACACGTGGCCTACCGCGCCGCCGATGCCCGCACCTCTGCCCCCTTGGCCACCCTCCGCACCTCCCTCGGCCGTTGCGGCGAGGAGAGCACCTTTGCCGTCACCGCCCTGCGTTCCGTGGGCATTCCTGCCCGCCAGTGCTATACACCCCGCTGGGCTCACTGCGACGACAACCACGCCTGGGTCGAAGTGTGGATTGCCGACTCCACCGGCAACGGTGGCCAGTGGATGTTCCTCGGTGCCTGCGAGCCCGACCCCCGTCTCGACATGGGTTGGTTCTCCGTCCCCTCCACCCGCTGCCTCATGGTGCACAGCAAAGCCTTTGGCCGCTACCATGGCGACGAGGAGGTGGTCCGTCAAACCGCGCTCTATAGCGAGCTTAATCTGCTCAGCCACTATGCCCCCACCCGCCGCGTCACCGTCACCGTGGCCGATCCCCAGGGCCAGCCCCTCAGCGGTGCCACCGTCAAGTTCAAGATGTACAACTATGCCGAGTACTACACCCTGGCCACCTATCCCACCAACGCCCAGGGCCAGGCCTCACTCACCACCGGACTGGGCGACATACTGGTGTGGGCCACCGACGGCTCCCGCTATGCCTTCAGCAAACTCGATGTCAGAAAAGACAGCACCATAACCCTGACCCTCGCCGACTCCCCTGCTACAATCGACAGCGTCGTCCTTCTCGACATCGTCCCGCCCGCGCCCGGCGCCCCCAAAGCCACCGCTACCGACCAGGAGGCAGCCGCCAATGCCCGCCGTCTGGCCTACGAGGACTCCCTCCGCAACGCCTACACCGCCACCTTCCCCACCGAGGGCAACTTCAAGTCCTTCCTCCCCAAAGACTGGCTGTGGCACCCCGCCCACTTTTCCGATGCCCAAGTGTGGGAAATCATCCACAAGTCCGAAGGCAACTATGCCGAGATATACAAGTACTTTGAACACTGGAGCGCCCAATACCGCAGTGGCGAGCATATCTACGACTATCTCAAATCCTACTCCGACAAAGACCTCCGCGACATCACTGCCGAGGTGCTCAAAGCCCACCAGACCGGCTTCGACTGGCTGGACCGCGCCAAAGGCACCTGCACCAACCGCCCCTACACCTACGACGTCTATAAGCGCGGCATCCTCCCCGCCCGCGTCAGCAACGAGCTGGTGCGTCCCTACCGCGCCGAGCTTGCCTGCTTCAAGGGCATGACCGCCCAGGCCATCCGCCAGTGGACACTCGACAGCATCGCCGTCGACGACACGGGCAACTACTACAACTGCCCCATCTCGCCCACCGGTGTCTACCGTCTGCGCCATGCCGACCCCCACAGCCGCGACATCTTCTTCGTCGCCGCCTGCCGGGCTGCCGACATCCCCGCCTATCTCGACAACGCCACCGGCTCCCTCTACACCTGGCAGGACAACCAATGGCAGAAGATGGAATGGGTCGCCACCGCCACCGCTTCCGACCCCCTCGCCACCCTCACCCTCACCTATCATGGCAAAGAACCCACCACCCCCGTCTATTACCCCCACTTCACCCTCCAGAAGCTTGAGGAGGGCGACTTCCGCACCTTCGACTTCGAGGGCGACCCCCGCATGGCCTCCTTCCCCGCCTCCCTTGCCCTCGAGCCCGGCACCTATTGCCTCTCCACCGGCAGCCGCTATCCCGACGGCACAGTCCTCAGCCGTCTCGAGTTCTTCACCCTCCAGCCCGGACAGAAAACCACCAAGGAGATAACCCTGCGTCCCCTCGTGTCGCGCCCCATGGTGTCCGGGGCTGCCATCAGCCCCAGCCTCACCCTCGCCTCCGGCACATCCCTCTCCGCCTTTGCCGCCGGGGGCAAGTGCATCCTTGCCTTCCTCGGTCCCCATCGCGAGCCAGCCAAGCATCTGGTCAAAGAAATCGTGCAGCAAGAACAAGACTTCCGCTCATGGGGTGGCAACCTCTATATCACCACCACCGACCCCGCCAACCCCGACCTGAAACAGCTGCCCAACGCCACCGTCACCCCCCTCGCCTCCGGCCAGCAGCACCCCGTCGAGAAAGCCGTGGCCCAAGCCCTGAAGCTGGACACCTACGAGTACCCCCTTGTGGCAGTCCTCGACAGCAAAGGCTCCATCCTCTTCTACAGCCATGGCTACAGCATCGGCCTTGCCGAGCAGCTCCTGGCCTGTTGCAGACAATAACATAGCAGTTAATAATCACAACAAGTATAACCTCAAACACCATCCATTATGTTAAAACGTATACTTACAACCGTTGCCCTCCTGCTCGCCATGAGCAGTGCGCTCCATGCCCAGACCTCTATGCGAGTGCCTCACGGCAGTTTCGAGCAGTGGACCCCCCATGCCGGCTACAGTGCCTCCGTCATGGGGCTCAATGTCCCCATCTACGACACCTTCTCCACCCCCGTAGGCTGGGACTACCTCTCCTATCATATCAACGAGTCCTTCTCATTCATGGGTCTCTCGCTCAATGTCAACACCGACATCCCCCTGGTCAAAGTGGGACGCGAAACCGCCAACGTGCCCGACAGCAGCCGTGCCCTGCGTCTGCAGTCCTTCATGCTGTCCGACCTGGTAAGCCCCGTCGTCTATGCGCTGGCCATGAGCGCCATCGACTCCACCCTCACCCAGACCGTCCTGCCCACCGTCCTCTCCACCGGCCAGATTGACCTCGAGGCCTTTGTTCCCATCATTGGCAATCTCCTCACCAATGCCGACAGCATCGAGGATCTCCTCATCTCTTTGGCTCAGATGGATGTCAACGAGCTTATAGCGGGAGGCCTGGCCCTCGGTGGTTTTGAGCCCTCCCGTCTTACGGGCAGCTATAAGTACCAGTCCGCCGGTTCGGGCGACAAAGGCGGTGTGCTGATGCTGGGCACCCACTACAATGCCGCCACCCACCAGCGCGACGTGGTGGGAGTAGGCGCCAACGTCGAACTCACCGACATCTCCAACTACACCCCCTTCACCGTCGACTATACCCCCCTCCACCAAATGGAGTCCTCCTTCCCCGACCAGGCTCCCGACTCACTCGTCATCCTCATCCTCTCCTCTGCCAGCGACAGCATGCAGCAAGGCTCCGCCCTCTGCGTGGACAACCTCGTGCTTTGGCACGACACTGTCCCCGTTGTCGAACCCGACACCTGTGCAGCCATAGTGGGACTGACAGCCGTTCCCGACATCCACGAGGCCGCTCTCAACTGGAGCACCACCGCCGTGGTGGACAGCTTCGAGCTGGAATACGGCCTCGCCGGCTTTGCCCAGGGCAGCGGCACCACCCTCTCGCTCACCAACAACACCGCCACCCTCACCGCCCTCGCCGCCAACACGGCCTACGACATCTACCTCCGCACCCTCTGTTCCGACAGCATCTATGGCGACTGGACTTTCCTCCAGTTTCAAACCGGGCAGGACACCTGCGCCCGCGTGTTAGACCTCACGCTGGAGGTCGTTCCCGATGCTAACTTTTATGAAATCCGTTGGTGGAGTGCCACCCAGCCCCACCACTGGGAGGTGGAATACGGCCTTCAGGGCTTTGAGCCAGGCAACGGCACAGTGGTCACCACCACCGAACCCTATTTCGGCATCTACACTATCGACAACACGCTCCAGCCCAACACATGGTACGACTTCTATGTGCGCTCCGTGTGCGACGGCGGCATCTATGGCGAGTGGGATTCGGTCCACTACCGCACCGCCTGTGCCACCGTGCAGGATCTTGCCGTCGAGGGCGAGGGGAACCTGACCTTCACTCCCGACAGCCTTGTGAGCGGATATAAGGTCACCTGGACCGACACCACCGCCACAACCGAGTGGATGGTGGAATACACGCTCGTCGGCCCCGGGCAGCCCGACCTGCCCCCCAGACCTGTGTCAGCCATCGTCGATGCCCCTGAATTCAACTTGCCCCCACTGCGTCCCGACCACCGCTACAGGATCGAGGTCCGCGCTCTTTGCGGCGAAGGCAATATGGGTGAGATTATGATGGTGGTCTTCGTCACAGCCCCGCTGCCCGTGGGCATTGCCGAAAGCGGGCAAACCCTCCTGGCCGTCAGTCCCAACCCGGCCCACGGCAGCTGCACCGTAAGCCTCGCCGACGGACAGCCCGCCGAGTTGCGGCTCTACACCCTCGAAGGACGTCTGCTGCGGTGCTGCCACTATGCCGGCGAGCCAGTTGATCTGCAGCTCCCCTCGCGCGGGGTCTTCCTCCTGCATGTCGTCACGCCCTCAGGCGCGGCCTCCTGCAAAATTGTCAACCGCTGACGGGCCGCCGGCGGCGGGCGCCGCCCCTTGCGGCCCCTCCGCCGGCATCCGCACCAACCTCGCTCGTCCTACGGTCGGTCTATATAAATTTAGACCTCATTTATAGGTTCGTTGGCCGAATAAGTAAATCGGCCCGAAAGGCCGGCAATCCTGCGTTGAGCGAACTTGCGCCGGGACCACCCTTTTAAAGGGTGGCCCCGGCGCGGTTTGATGGAATGTGGAGCAGAAAGGCTGGGTGTCGCGGGTGCGGCCCCAGTGTGGGCAGGGTGCTAACGGAGGATGATTTTTTGGGTGGCGGTGGCGCCGGGCGAGGTGAGGGTGAGGAAGTAGGGGCCGGAGGGGAGGTGGCGGAGGGAGAGGGTGATGGAGCGGGAGCGGGGCGCGAGGGTGCGGACAAGGAGCTCGTGGCCGGCGGCGTCGCGGAGGGTGAGGCGGCTCTCGTCACCGAGGGGCCGGGCGAGGGTGAGTGTCACTTGGCCGTCGGTGGGGTTGGGGGTGAGGGTGAAGAGGACGGCGGTATCCTGTACAGGGTCGATGCCGACATTGCGGGAGAAGATGGCTGTCAGGTTGGTGTCTTGTGTGATGATGATGGGGCGCGGGTTGTGGTTGACGCTGTCGTTCCAGGCGTGGAAGCGGAATCCTTCGTGCGGGATGGCGGTAAACACGGCGGTGTCGTACTCGTAGAAAATGCCACTGCCAGAGACGTGCCCCATTGAATAGTCGTTGCTTTCGCCGTTGGCGGTGTATAGTTTGTTGCTGCGGAAGAGGGCGGTGAAAAGGGTGTCGCTGGTTATGACAAAGTGTCGGGGGTTGTCGGTATTGCCGTCGCTCCACTTGAAGAAGCGGTGGCCTCTTGAGGGGTGGGCGGCGATTGTGACGGTGTCATCCTCGAAATAGGTGCCGCCGCCGGAAGTATGGCCGGCAAGGGTGTCGGGGGTTGTAACCTGTGTATTGTAGAGGGCGGAGGGGCGGAAGTGGGCGGTGAATGCGGTGTCCTGCGTAAGGTAGACGGAACGGGGGTTGCTGGTGTTGCCGTCGTTCCAGTGGGAGAAGTGGAATCCACGAATGGGACGGGCACTGATGGTGACGTATGTTAGGTCTGAGAACCGGCCGTCGCCGGTTGTGGTTCCTTTTGCGGTGTCTTCACTTTCAGTGGTGATGTTGTAGAAGTCGGCCAGGGCGAAGTATCTGCCCCATACTTGAAGAGATGATTCGGGGTTGGGGATGTGAGACCGTTCCCTTATGTAATTATGTACTGGCCATGAGGTGCATTCGGGTAGCTGGGGATATATGGACGCGGTCCATGCCGGCCAGTTTCGTATTTCGGCCAAGTAGATGGGTCGGTAGGTATGGAGTCCCCCTGTTTCGTCAGGATTGATGATTTCCGAGCTGTAGCTTGTGCTGTTGATATAGAAAAATGAGTCTACGTAGATGGGGTGTTTGAAATAGACTTCGTAGACGAAGCTGGTATCAATCAAGTCGCCCGACGCGGTGAGAGGCACTATCATCATGGTGGGGGAGGAGGTGTCGTAGCGAATAGGGTTGCAAAGGCGGAGCAGTCCGGTGTCGGTCTGCTGGTGCAGGGTGACATATTCCGGCAGGTTGGAGTCGGACAGGTAAATATAGGGGCGTTCATTTTCACGTGGAATCGTCATGACTGCCAAGCCTTTGACGGCTATGGGATGGGAGGTGAAGAATTTGATGTATTCTATTGGGTGGCTGATGGATGATAGGTAAACCTCAAAGAGGTATTTGGTGCGCATAGGGGCATTGAGAAATTCTTGGCAAGTGTCGTACCATTGGGTATAGAAGTAGTTGGGTTTCCGGCCAACTACGGTGTCGTGAGGGGTGTTGTTCCGTTGCGCAAAGACACTCGGAAGTAGGGCTGTCAGCACAATGGCGGTTGTTATTAATCGTTTCATCTTGATGGTGTTTTAAAAAAGCTTATATACTTAATAACAAAAGGCTATTATATCGGGTTGCAGTGTCATGTATGGCAAAGAGCGGTGGAGGTGTGCCACATGGGGGTCGGGCCGGGTGTCGCGGACGCGGGTGTGACCCCCATGTGGGCAGGGTGCTAACGGAGGATGATTTTTTGGGTGGCGGTGGCGCCGGGCGAGGTGAGGGTGAGGAAGTAGGGGCCGGAGGGGAGGTGGCGGAGGGAGAGGGTGATGGAGCGGGAGCGGGGCGCGAGGGTGCGGACAAGGAGCTCGTGGCCGGCGGCGTCGCGGAGGGTGAGGCGGCTCTCGTCACCGAGGGGCCGGGCGAGGGTGAGGGTCACTTGGCCGTCGGTGGGGTTGGGGGTGAGGGTGAAGAGTCCGTCGGAGGGGGCGGAGCCGATGCCAAGGGTGTCCTGGAGGATCTGGAAGTAGGCGGTGAAGTCGGTGTCCTGTGTGACGAGGAGGGTGCGCGGGTTGTCGGTGACGCTGTCGTTCCAGTGTGAGAAGCGGTAGTTGTCGTCGGTGCTGTAGGCGTAGATGGTGGCGGAGTCGCCCTCGTAGTAGATGCTGTCGCCGGTGGTCAGGCAGAAGGGGTAGTTGGTGGTCAGCGAGACGTAGTAGAGGTCGCGGGGTTCGAAGTAGGCGGTGAAGGAGGAGTCTTGGGTGACAAGGATGGTGCGGGGGTTGTCGGTGTTGCCGTCGTTCCAGTGAGAGAATTTGAAGCCGCGGCGGGGTACGGCGGTGATGGTCTGGGTGGAGGAGTCGGGGTAGAAGGCGGTGTAGAGTGCGTTGCCCCGGAGGGTGTCGGCAGAGGATACTTCCACAAGCCACTGGTAGTCGGTGATGACACCGAATGGGCCAAATCTCTGTGTCACGGCCCATGAATTTCTTCCATGCCATGGGCCATCGGGTCCGTTGTTTTGAGCGGTGCGTGCATTGACAAAGTTGCGGTCGGTATAGTTGTCTGCCCATTCGAGATAGAATGTGGGGATATGGTCGTAGCTGTGTCCTGACAGGCGGAGATAATTGTTGCTGATAGAACCGGCAATCCAAAATTCGCCTTGGAGGGTATGGATGGTGTCGAAAGGTATTTCATACACGTTGCAGTAGACGAAAGGACCGCCGCCGTGGGGGTTGGGGCTACCGTCGGCAAAGCGTTGGATGCACATTGTTTTGGGTTGCAGGGTGTCCCATCGGGCTGTGGCTATGCGTTTCAGAAAGCGTGACGGCCAAATGGAGTCGATGGCTACAGAGGAGTCAAGTACGTAGAGGTAGACGTATTCCGGTAGTTTTGTGTGGTTGGTTATACCCGGGATGGTCCGTGGCACTTCATTTCCAGGGTCGGGGAGCAGTGGGCTGTCCCACTCCATTGCCCAAATTCCACGTACACTTAAAGAGTCGGAGGTGTGTTGTCGGTATGCGATATACCATCTATCGCCTTCTCCCGGCGATGGTGAGCTTTCGTAGAAGTGGGGGTTGGGGTGCATTTGCCACCATTGGGTGGAGCCTTTCGGGTCGAGGTACCATGCGCAGGTGTCATACCAGCCGCTGGTGTAGGCGTAGTTGCGTTGGCGGCCGCAAGAGAGGGTGTCGTTTTGCTGGGCATTCACTTCTATGCAGAATGTGAGCAGAGCAATGCTGATAATCAATATTTTTTTCATGGTAATGTATGTTTTAAATTGTGGTAAGTTTTAATAGCATGTTTTACATGTGTTTTTGACTGTCACAGGGTTTTGTTTGATGATGACGGCCTCGGTAAAAATAATATCTTTTTCATAAATAGGGAAGTCCCAGTCTGCAACAATCATGGCGGCTTGTTTTGCTGGGCGTATTGCATAGTGCTTGGTGTCTTTCTCTAAACAGGTTACGTGAATGCTGTCAATACTCTGATAGATAAGGTTCAAACTTTGGGATTCGTCTCTACTTGTAATGTTGACAGCATGTTGACTGCGAAATTGGGATATTGATTGTAGGGTGTAGTCAACAGAGTGGCGAATAGGAACAGTAGTGTTGGGGTCGTCCCAATAGGGTACGCTGAGGGCTGATTTAGTATGGTTGTTGTCGACAGAGAGGATGAAAGGATTGTAGGATCCCTCTGCCCATGTACCGATGTCGAGAATTGTGGTAGTAGCTCCCATTTTATAGTAAATGCTTCTGTCGTATTTCATCTTGTGAGGGAACGAGAAAAGCCTTATAGCCCCCATGGAGGTGGAGTTATCCCTCACGCCAAATGCCGCTCCGAAACGGTTGTTGTAGAAATCTGTGTTGTATAGTCTCATTGGAGTCAAATTATGGTGAAAATTGAAGTTGTCATCAGTGTTGAGGTTAAAGTGTGCCATGTAATGAGTGGCAGAGGAATTCCAATATTGTGTGAATCCAGTTCTGCCAGAGCGGTCTATGAGGAATATTTGATGTTTTGGGTCATAGTTAGGATGGTTTTGGTCGGTAATGCCGTTACTACATTTGAATTGCGCTATCAGTGTGATGCTGTCGTAGGCGGCGAGGATGTCGGAAAAGTGTAGGTCGGGAATATTTGCAATTGTGCCTAAATTGTATGCCCAGCCTGTGCTGATTGTATTGTATAGTTCAACTATGCAGCCTTGTTGCCTATTTTTTTCTATTCCGACAGCACAAACGAGAGCCGTGACTCCTTGGTATTGAGTAGTAGTAAGTTGTGATAGACTTCTGGCTTCTTCAATAGCCTTAAACATGATGTGTCCAGAAATGTTTTGGATAGAGGAGGGTGAGAAGTGGCCAATGATGCCGTAAGACATTAATACACCTGGAGCAAATATCTCTTCGTAGGGATAGGTTAAGGTTCCGCAAAAGTAACATTCGCCGTTATATAGTTCCATGTCATTGATAGTGACGTTGTAGTCTGTGCTGTCGAGCGCGTTGAAGTAGGTGGTATGATAACTTTCAATGTTGAGGAAAAAGTCCTTGATGATGAAAGTGTGTTTTGTGATGCCCTTTTCAGGGTCTTTGTGTTGTGTGAGGATAACTTGATGATTGTTGTCGCAGCAGACCAAACTAATTGAATCTTTAACGTTTGGATAATTGTTTATGATGCTTGGACAGGGATAGAGTATTTCAGTGTTGCTTTGTGTCCAAGCGTTTAGTGTCAGTAGACACGTCATTAGTGGTATGAGCCACCATTTTTGTTTTTTATTCATGATTATAAAAGTTTAATAGTTGTTAATAGTATTGCGTTTGACAGATTTGTGACGGTTTTGTTTATTGTGGATTTGGCCACGTGCACGATGCAAATGTATGAAAAAATCCTGAGATGTAGGGATTTTTTGAAAAAGTTTAGGTTGAGGTTTCAGCCATTTGTACAGGCTGCTATGTCAATCCTTTGGCAATTGCCCCAAACCCTTTTATGGATTTTTATCGCGTTTCCGTGTTCTATTTGTTTGTATGCCGCAAGGCGCATGGGGGGGCGCGTGTCGGCAGTGTGAGGGTTTCTGCTTTTTTGTTCATGTTTATTATTGTTTGTCAGAGTCGTTGATGCGTTGTTCAGGATGGTTTTTGACGCAGTCCCAGAGGACTATGTGGTGTGCGTGGAGGCGGAATTCGTAGTTGTCGCCATAGTAGATTTCTTTGATTAAACGGGTATAGGCGGCGGAGTTTGTTGCGGATGGAGTGGAGGAGGCT
>CAMVMX010000015.1 GCA_947168665.1 uncultured Bacteroidales bacterium | reverse complement strand
CTCGTGTCTCCGCCGCTCGGCCTCGCCGGCGGCTCTCAGACACACGCTATCTCATGTTTCAAAATAATTCAAAGTTCTCTTCGCTTCCTCGTTATCACTGTTGCTGTCTTATCAACACTGCTTGTTTCCTTGAAAGCGAGTGCAAAGATACGACGTTTTTTCAAACCACCAAAAAAAATTTGAGAAAAAAATTCATTTCAAGACATAAACAGATGTGTATCAAGTGAAAGAAATTTCAATTTTTTTTCATCTGCCCACGAAAAACGTCCGCAAAAATGGTTTTTCGGAATCAATTTTCCTCTTTTTTCGCGAATAGAGCCCCATCATCTTGTTGATATCATTGTATATTGTTGAATTTATGTTGATTACACGAATATCCACAATTACATATTGCCTGTTATTTAAAGATAAATCAATCAATATCAGATAGATAAAAAAAAGAGTCCCCTAAAGAGGAGGCTCTTATACTTTCACTCAAATTGGGGGTTACTTTTTCACAAATGGCATGATTGAGGTGGTCTGCCCCGCCGACAGATGCAATAAATATGTTCCTGCCGGCAACGACCGAATGTCGAATGGCTGTGCCATCGGCACATCATTACGGGAAAAGACCACCCGGCCCGAAACATCGACAACCTGTACCGTACAGGCCGGTGCTTCCCATCCTTTAATATAAATATAGTCATGTGCCGGGTTGGGATATGCCGTGAGGACAGCTCCAGCAGGGGCCGATTCAATCTCGGACAGCGGTTCATACACATAAATATAATCGCACACATGCTGGAGCACATGATCAACATCCAGCGAGAACCACTGTTCCGAATCATACGCATGCGCATTGTCAAACATTCGTGGCCTCGACAACTCCGGGTGGCTTGGAATCAGCGTCTCGGAAAGTCGAAGTTCCTGGTTTATTGCGAACACACTCCGCTCCACCTCTCTGTTCGAAGCATCATAATGGTGAAACTCCACACAGTCTCCACCTTCATTATATATATAACTGTAATACCCGTTATTCATCCAACGAACCCCATCCTCACTAATACTGTCATACTCAACTGCTTTACGTCCATGCTCATAAACCGTAGTCAATTTCTCCGAAGGAACCAGGCCCGACCCGGCATAACTATACCACAGCTCCGACAAGACATTACCCGTCTCATCATACTCATACTCAACTCTCTGATACACCACTCCCCCCATTGTCAACTCCGATAGCACCCTGTTTCCGCTCCCGTCATAAGAGTAATTATACACACCTCCCAATTCCCAAACGCCATCAAAATTGTTGTAATTGGTCCGTGATACCATCCGGCCGCCATCGTCATATCCATAATCGACATAATACACATTTATCCACTCGCCACGAAACAACTGCCAGCCCGACAACCTCACCAACTGCCCCCTCTCATCATAGAACAACGAATCCACCACACAGTACTCGTCCCTCACGCTATCCTTTACCGCCACCAGCTGATTGCTCTCGTTGAACGAGAAATAGCTAAACATATAACCATCGCTGGTCCTGAACTCCGTCAACCTGTGTCTGTACTGCTGCTTTGCGGCCGTGGCAGCCATGCCACAGTCATGGCGTCCGAAACAATCCGACATGCGGCGGACAGGGGCATTCCACTGAGCAACTGCCAGATGAGCAGCAGCCAACAGGCATATAGACAATAAAAACCTTCTCATAACCAAATTATTTTACTATTTTACTATTTTACTATCGGTTTCCCGGCCTTGCGCCAGGCCATTATACCTCCGTCAAGATTCACCACCCTGTATCCCATCTTCACCAGTGCGCGGGCGGCAGCCTTACTCCGGCGGCCTGCTCGGCAATATACAGCCACCGTGGCACCCCGTCCAATCCCCGAAGCCATCATCCGAGACTCAAAACCGTCCCCCCACTCCACATTTCGCGCACCCTCCAGATGGCCTTCAGCATACTCCTTTGGTCCCCTGACGTCCAACAACACTATATTCCGCTGTCCAATTCGTTTGGCAAACTCATCCACCGCCACCGTACTGATTCCGGCGACATTAGCCTGTTGCTTGCACCCATTACTTTTTCCTCCGTTGCCACTCTTTGAGCCAACGGTCTGGGCCCCGGCTGTCGACAGCAACGACATCAAGGCTGTCAGCAAAAACAATTTCTTCATATTCAAAACTCCTATCAATTTATCTGTCCCGAAGTGTTCGTGGCGCGTTCCAATTCGTCCAGTGTACCCACATTGCGCTGCCTCAACGGTTTCTGGGCCGAGCCAAACTTCCATTGAACACCGAGGGTCACCTTCTGCATCAAATAATTCTGTTCGAATTTCGAAACCACCCCGTCAGCGTAGAACACATCGAAGCTATTACTCATCGTGCGGAATATATCGTTGACCTGCAGCGAGAAGAGCAGCCGTCCATCGAAGGCAGACTTCTTCACACCCAGATTGACCAACTCGTTTGAACTGGTATGTAGATAACCCACAATGATGGGGGTGGAATAATAGCCATCTATCTGCACCTTCCATTGAGCGGGGAGGTTCAGCGTAAGCACCGCATAGGCCGAAGCCAGGAGCGAATGTTTGTCATAGACCGTGGGGGCCGACGTCTGCCCCGCCACACGGCTGGTCGAGGCCGCGTCATAACTGCGATAGTCATAGGCATGGGCATTGAGCGAGAAAGTGAGCACCTTTCCGATAGGAAACTCCGTAAAAGCCAATCCTCCGCCCATAAGAGTGGTGGAGCCGAAATTGTCATAATGCATCACCTGGTTGCCCGTGGATGGGTCGAGCGTGGGAATCACCGTCAGCTGGTCCTTCGTATAAATGAAGTTAGCCATCAGCGTCAGATACCGTCCGAAACCAGCCGTCAGCGATACATTGTCGCTATACGACGGCTTGAGGTCAGGGTTACCCATGTTCGAAGTGTGTGCATCCACATAGTTCTGGAACGGGTTGAGCTGATTATAATTGGGCCGGGTGATGCGGCGCGAATAGGTCAAACCTCCCCGCTTGCTGAAGTCGGCAGAATTGTAGCCCACAAAAAGCGTGGGGAAAAGGTCGAAATAATCTTGTGCCACAGTGTGCGAAGTATTATATGCATAGGTATATTCACCCCTCAGCCCGGCCTTGGCCGACCACGACGGAGAGAACTGATGGGCCACGGTGGCATATAACGCCCCGACATGCTCTGTATAGTCAAAGGGGTTGTGGATGGTGGAACCCAAAATCGAGTCGTTGCCGCTATAGCCCACGCCTTGAATCTGGGTGAGGTTGTTATCGGTGTGCGAAAGGGCATATTTGGCCCCAGTCTCCAGCATATACGAGCCGAAAACAAGACTCTGATAGTCGGCCTTGGCACTGTAGATATCTATCGTGTTGTCGCTGTACAGGTTGAGATAATGCGTAGAGTCCACCGGCAGCAGCCGTGGCACCATCAGCGGCGGGCGAGGCAGAAAATGATTGTCCTGCTGATTGTTGGAGTTCGTGATATTATGGAAATAGTCAAGATTGGCAGTGATTTCTGCCGAGCGCGAAGGATCGAAAATATGAGTATAATTGAGGTTGCCTATATACTGAGAGAGCGAGTAATCCGTGACCGGAACCGAACGGATCAACTGCCACACATTGTCCGACACCGACTGGTACGAGTAACTGGAATCGTCCCACTGGCGGACGCTGCTGAACGGCATGGTGAAGATTGCGCCGACAGTGTTAGAACTGTCTATATACCAGTCGTTACCCAATTTAAGAGTGAGGCCTTTCGTCTCAACATTCACCAGCGAACCGCTATACTGCTTCAGGGCCACCCCGCCGAGACTATACTGGGCCATATTGGTGAGGTTGACACCTATTTGTTGCGACTGCTCCGCCAGTTGGACAAACGTATTCGTCTTCTCTGTGCGGAAGTTCACATTGGCATTGACACCCTGCTCGATAAAGAACTGGGTTCGGCGCGGACGGTTCTCGAGTTCGCGGGCAAAACCCATTCCTCCCGCTTTGACCGAGAGCGACCCATCCAGTCCCTGCGCGAAGTGATGCTTGGTGCGGATATCCACTATGCCGCCTTGCCCTTCGGCATCATATTTGGCAGAGGGGTTGGCAATCACCTCAATTCGGTCTATATTCGTGCCGTCGGTGCCCTGCAGCAGGGTTTCCAGGCTCTTGCCATCCAGATGCGACGGGCGGCCGTCAATCCACACCGCCACCGGCTGCCCGTTCAGCAGCACATTGCCCTCCCGGTCTATACTCACGCCCGGAGCCTTCCGCAGCAGGTCGAGCGCACTGCTCCCCTGCGCGAAAACACTTTTCGACACATTCATCACCAGCTTGTCCATCTTCTGCTCCACAATCGGGGCGCGGTCCACCACCTGCACAGCCTCCAGCATCTTGGCGTCGGGCTCCAATGCAATCGGGGCCAGCTGCGTCTGCTCCCCTTCCACCTTCAACACTATCGTCACAGTATTATAGCCTATAAAAGAGGCCGTCAGCACATACTCTCCACGTTTCGGCACTTTGAGATGGAAATCACCCATCTCATCGGTCACAGCTCCCGTCACCACCGTGCTGTCCGCTGTCATCAGCACCACCGTGGCAAATGGCAGCGCCGTGCTGTTACTCTTGTCCACCACCGTCCCCTTCACCCAAGGCTGACCCTGGCCAACGCCCATCAGCCCTATCATCAACAACAATAATGAAAACTTCTTCATTCCGGCATATTTATAAGTTATACATTTTCATTCTCCCCCCTCCATTGCCTCAAGCAGAAAGCTTACCGGCCTGAAGCCGTCGTTGCAACTAATCATGGCACTGAAGGGATTCTTCATCCACCCGTCAAAAAAGTCGCCGCCACCCCGTGCCAGCTCTTCCACAAACTCCTTCATACTCTTCCACGCCTCAGGGCACAACCCCTCCGGCCGCTCTCCCTCGCGGCTCACCCACTCCTTGCCCACCTCCACATCGCACACATGCTCTATCGGATTCTCATACAGCGATTGCAAATCCCGGTAGTCGGCTTTTCTTATAGCCGTTATTTTAACTTGTTTCATATTGCAAAGATACATTCTTTTTTTCAATCATAAACAAAAAAAACTCCACTCCGCTGACTCCAAAAGCCATCCGCCCTCATCACGCGCCGCCGCAACACTTTATCGGCCTCATCATTCCGACGCAGCCCACCCATTCTTCCCAACCGGCAGCCCTCCTCAGCGCAGCCGCTCCCAATACACCGTCTCGCTGAAAGCCAGCAGCGTCCCTTTCACACACAGGCGGCCATCATCCGCAAACCAGGCCTTCATCTTGGCCTTCACACCCCGGTGCGGGTCGTAAATCTTCGTGCCGTCCCAGCAGCAGTCCCTCTCGTTGTATTTCAGTCCCGCAAAAAGCACAATGCGGTCGCACGGAGTGCTGCGCAAACTCTTGTCGGGATTATTCCCATCCAGAATCTTCTTCCCGTCGCTGTCAGTGTCATGCTCCACCCAAAAAATCTGAGCCCTATAGGTCCCATTGCTCTGGCGCGTCACCTTCACCTTGAACTTGTCATTCTTCTGCACACCCCGATAAGTTCCCACTATGTTATCGCCCTTGGTGTTAAGGGCGTTCTGAGCCTGAGCCGGAAAGGCATATCCCAAGACAAACATCAACAACAGCCTTGTCCCAAACCTCATCAAAGGCCGCCACACAAGCCCAGTCCAACTGCAAACAGCTGACAAACAAACGATTCTACCATCCTTCATATCACATAATATTTCAACAAAAATACACATTATTTTCCACATAACAAGCAAAAAACTCATCCTGCCCAGTCCCGGCAATAAATAATGGGAATCCACGTTACCGACTTAATACAGAACCCGCCACACAAGCGCTAACACACACACAACACAATGGAACAGAACCAAGCCCCCCAAACCACCTTCCGCCCCATGAGGCGATTCAAACAACAGCTGAGCCACGACGAATGCATCTCCATCCTCCAGTCCCAGCCCCGCGGCATCCTGGCCGTGCTCGGCGACGGCGGCTACCCCTACACCGTCCCCCTCGACTTCCTCTACCGCGACGGCCGCCTCTATTTCCACTGCGCCAAAGAAGGCCACAAACTCGACGCCATCCGCTCCTGCGACAAGGCGTCCTTCTGTGTGCTGACCGACGGCGTCAAGGAACCCTCCAGCTGGTGGTATCACTTCGACAGCGTCATCTGCTTCGGCCGCGTACACATCGTGGACAACCCCTCGCAGAAAGACTCCCTCCTGCGGCTGCTCGGAGCCAAATACTTCCCCCAAGGCTACGACCTCGAAGCCGACATGGCCCAAAACGCACCCCGCGCCGAAATACTCGAACTGCAAATCGAACACCTCAGCGGCAAACGCGTCAAAGAGAAATGACACGCGGCACCTTCGGCACACACCCCGCGCCGTCCAAAGCCGAGAACCGGGAATCCCCCGGTTCTCGGCTTCCCCTTTTCAAACAACAGACAATCTGCCTATTTGCATCCCCTTCCGCGCACAGAAGACTCCTTTTTTCCACTCTTTCGAAAAAAAGTAGTACCTTTGCATTTTAATTCAAATCCATGCGAAACATGAAACGAATCGTATCAATAATATTCTTACTGTCATCCCTAACCACAGTCTGCCAAACCCTTACCGCCTACCGCAACACCGTCGACAACGCCTACAACTTCTGGCTTTCCACCCCCGTCGACTACGACTCGCTCCACTCTGACAAGCCCGTCGTCCTCTTCCTCCACGGGGCCAGCCTGTGCGGCCACAACCTCGAGCGCGTGCGCCGCTACGGCCCCCTCCACGCGCTGGCCATGGGCCGCCAAATCGACGCCCTCATCATCGCACCCCAAAACCCCGGCGGAGCCTGGAACCCCACCAAGATAAACCACATCGTCGACTGGGTATTCGACCACTACGCCGCCGACACCAACCGCCTCTACGTCCTCGGCATGAGCCTGGGCGGCTACGGCACCATCGACTACTCCGCCGCCTATCCCCACCGCATCGCCGCCGCCATGGCCCTCTGCGGAGGCGGCAACCCCCGCTCCTA
The DNA here is from genome assembly GCA_947168665.1 of uncultured Bacteroidales bacterium. Classification (GTDB taxonomy): domain Bacteria; phylum Bacteroidota; class Bacteroidia; order Bacteroidales; family P3; genus Colimorpha. Next base: position 76,255 of record CAMVMX010000015.1, on the reverse strand, counting down.
CTGCGGCCTCAACGAACTCCCCCTGTGGATCATCCACGGCACAGCCGACCGCGCCGTGCCCCTCAGCCAGTCGCAGAAAGTAGTCAACGCCATGTCCCAATGCGGCGACAGCCCCCGCCTCCGTTTCACCAAACTGCCCGGCATCGACCACGGCGGCCTGGCGCGCGCCTTCTACATCAGCGAAACCTACGACTGGCTCTTCTCCCACCGCCTCAACGACCCCGACCGCCCCGTCAACCAAGACTACACCATCACCAAAGAGCGGCTGCACCGCGCCTACAAAGACATCGACCGCCACGCCAACCACCTCATAGTGCGCAACAACAAATCCGACAGACACAAAACCACCGATACCGCCTCCGCCGCCCCGGCCTCCTCCGCCGACGCCGAATACCACACCATCCGCCGGGGCGACACCCTCGGCGCACTGGCCAAACGCTACCACACCTCCATCTCATCCCTCTGCCGGCTCAACAACATCAGCCGCACCACCACCCTCCGCATCGGCCGCCGCCTCCGCGTCAAATAGCCGCCGCGCCACCTCCCCCACCCTCGCGCCCACCTGCATCCTCACCGTCCCGCGGCCCTCCCGCCAGACTCCCGTCCCCCCGGCCCTGCAACTCCGCTCTGGGTTCTCCCCTTATTTTCTATTTTGTTTCCACTTTTTTTCCATTTACACACTAATTTGTTTCTCGGCAAGAATAAACCGGGAAACTAAGTTTCGTGTATTCAATGGGAAAAGAGCAAAGGCAGGGTGGAACGGCCGCCGGGGCGCGGCGACAGGTGGGAAATAATGGTGAGGGGCGGCGACGGTGCCGGGGCACAGCCCGTGGCGGCTGACGGCGGGGCTGCAGGGCAATGGACGGGGCGGGGCTACCGGAGTGGAAGCGGGGCGTGGAGGCGGTAGTATTCGGCGTAGGCGAACTGCAGGCCGCTCTCGTTGTCGGTCTGGCGCGGGGTGATGCTGCTTTGGCGGAACACCGAGGGGTCGATGGCTGGAAAGTAGACATCGGCCTCGAAGTCGCTGTAGACCCACGTCACATACAGGCGGGAGGCAAAGGGCAGAAACAGCCGGTAGATGGCGGCACCACCCATCACAAACACCTCCTCCTCGCCTTCGGTCATGCTCAGCGCCTGCGGCACGGAATGGGCTATCTCGACAGTGCCAGTGGCCGTGGGCGGGGTGTCGAAACGGAAAGTCTCGTCGTGGGTCAGCACGATGTTGCGCCGGCGGGGCAGGGGCTTCTTGGGGAGCGACTCGAAAGTGCGGCGCCCCATTATCACAGAGTGGCCGGAAGTGAGAGCCTTGAAACGTTTGAGGTCGTCGCCGATGTGCCACAGCAGGTCGTTGTCCTTGCCGATGGCCCAGTTCTGCGCCACGGCCACGATGATGGAGAGGTTGGGTTTTGGATGGATGTCGATCATATATTTGAATGTGATAATTCGTTAATTCGTTAATTTGTTAATGGGGGAATGGGTTAGTTCTTTGGCCGCGCCTGCCACTCTCACATTTACACATTGAAACATTCACACATTCAATCGTGATGCGGGATTGGAGAATATGCGCATGGAGCGTTCAAAGATGCCGTTCATGTAGGCGATGGCCAGACCATAGTTGCTGACGGGGATGCCGGCCTCGATGGCGGGCGCCAGCCGGGCGGCCAGCTGCTTGGCCGTCACCACACAGCCGCCGCACTGGATGATGAGTGCATAGTCGGTCAGAGCGCGGGCGGGCTGGCCGTCGGCGGGACCGGCAATGGGCGAGAGTCCGGCCACGGCCTCGCAATGCAGCTCTTTGCCCGTGTAGCGGGCTAAGAGGCGTGGCAGTTTGACGCGGCCGATGTCCTCGCAGGTGACGTTGTGGGTGCAGCTTTCGAGCATCAGTACGCGGTCGCCGTCCTGCAGACGGTCGATGGCGGGGGTGCCTTTGACATACTCGTCAAACAGGCCTTTGGCTCGCGCCAGCACCACACTGAACGAGGTGAGGTACACCTGGTCCGGCACCAGTTTGGCCACCATGCCGTACACCTGGCTGTCCGTCACCACCAGCCGGGGGGGCTGCCTCATGGCGGCGAGGGTGCCGGCCAGTTCGGTCTCGCGGCACACGATGGCGCGGGCGTGGTTGTCCAGCAAGTCGCGCAACACCTGCACCTGCGGCAGAATCATGCGCCCCTCGGGGGCGGAGGAGTCGATGGGTGTGACCATCACCACTGTGTCGCCCTCGCCCACCACATCGCCCAGCAGCGAGCGGTGGACGTAGGCCGTTTCGGGCAGGGCCTGGCGGATGCGCGCGGTGAGGGGTCCGCGCAGCGAAGGGTCTTTGACCGAAAGGATAAAGATGGAAGTGCCATAATCGTGCTCGATACGCTCGATGAGGGCGGGGTCGGGCTTCAGGCGGTCGGCCTGGGAGTAGATAAGCACGTAGGGGATGCCGCGTTTGCGGCAAGTGTCCACCAGCATCACCTCTTCGGCCTCGAAGCGGTTGTCGGTGAAAAGAATCAGAGCGAGGTCGGCCTGGGCAAGCATGTCGAGACTGCGGTCGATGCGTTGGCGGCCCACGGTGCCTACATCGTCGATGCCAGCGGTATCGATCCACACCACTGGGCCCACGCCCCCGATTTCCATGGTTTTCTTGACGGGGTCGGTGGTGGTTCCGGCCACGTCGGACACGATGGCAACCTGCTGCCCCGTCAAATAATTCACCAGCGAACTCTTGCCGTAGTTCCTGCGGCCAAAGATGCCGATATGCGGTTTCAATTCATTACCCTTCATACCCCTACTAACGCGGGCACACCACATTTATTGCGCACGAGGGGCGCTACCCACCACAATTAACGGCGGAAAATGTTGTATGTAAGAAAAAAAATGTATATTTGCATAGTCGAACATCCGAAGCCCTGTCGGGGTAAGCGGGTGGGAGACAAAGACATATTAAGAAAGACGTTGAGCGAAACGTTTTATCTGCGGCCAACTGAATCTCGCAAATTCCAAGCCTGCTGCACGATAAAGCAATAGCCAATGTCCATAGGTGTGTATGTGGGGGTATGCTTTGAGTATACCTAGTTAATACATAGCACAGCGTGGGCTTCGGCGTTGCTTATCCTCAGTAGGCGGGCAATGCGAGAGCCCAGTTGGCGGGATAAGCAAAGAGCTTGGTACCCGCGCTTTTTTTATATGTTCTATCGGAAACCAACCACATTCGGCCCAAGGGTACGGGGCATAAACAAAACCGACGAGCCGATGGTAAATAACCGGCACCAAAAAGTATGAAGAAGTTGTTACTTCTTGTGTTAGGCATCTGCCTTGCAACAACAACCTTTGCCCAAAACAGCGGATTGGGCTTCAACTATCAAGCCGTAGTGCGCAATGCCGACGGTTTGCTTCTGGCTGGCAGCAATGTCACGCTGCGTGTGTCGCTCTATCCGGGGCAGACTGCGGCCGCACCCACATGGGTGGAGACGCACAATGTGACGACCGACCAGTTTGGCACCTTCAGCATCACCGTGGGCCACGGACTGCGCTCACCAAACAGCGTGGCCGCCAACTATGCCGACATCAACTTTGCAGCCATCTACTACTGGATGCGGATTGAAATTATGGAGGGCAGCACATACCGCGAGGTGAGTTTTGCCCAACTGCCGAGTGCACCCTACAGCGAAGTGGCACACAACGCCATCCCCATGCCGGCAGGCTGCATCGTTCCCTTTGCCGGCCCCGCCTCCAACATACCGGCCGGATGGTTGCTCTGCGACGGCTCGGCCATCAGCCGTTCAACCTATATCAACCTGTACAACGCCATCGGTGTGGCCTGGGGTACGGGCGATGGCTCGACCACCTTCAATCTGCCTGACCTGCGGGGCATGTTCCTCCGCGGAGTGGCCGGCACCGACACCGTCGGCGACCCTGACGCCAACACCCGCCTTGCCAACGCCAATGGAGGAAATTCGGGCAATAATGTTGGTAGTTATCAAGGAGATGCCATAAGAAATATTGTGGCGACATTCAATGGTCCTGAGGGAGATGTAACTTTTAGCGGTGCTGTTTATCGTGTATCCTATGGTGGTCATGGAACATCGAGAAGCGATTGGGACAACACTATCTATGGGTTCGATGCATCCCTTGTCGTCCCCACAGGCAGCGACAACCGCCCGAAAAATGTTGCAGTAACCTACATCATCAAATACTGAGAGCCATGAAGAAAGTCCTATTCCCCCTACTGATGGTTGTGATGGGGCTGCAGGCTTACTCACAATCCCCAGGCAGGTACCTCAATCTGCGGCCCTCATACCCTGTTGCCATAGGCAATGCCGCAACCGACAGTTTCCAATACACAAACAGCGGTCTGGACATCTGCGACATTATCCAAGACTCCCTCCCGGTCTACGAAATTGGCAGCATCTATAACAAGACTGTTGATTACACCGAATCGGGTATCGGGTTTTATGTGAAGGCAGACTCCCTGCATTCCCGTAACGTGCTTTACAGCATCACTGTCGACTCGCTGCCCACAGGCCCCATTGAATTCAATCGCAGAACTGGACGTTTCAAGTATTTCCCCGACGCAGGGGACTATCGCACATTCCACGTCACCTTCACCGCCACAGACGGCACTGACACCCTCTCGGAAGTTGTCAAATTTGTCATCAGGCCCCAGGTGGTGCCGGAACAGTATTCCATTAATAATAAAGGAGTATTCCCCTATGGTGAGGACTATACTTTGGTAGCCTTAAGAGATGTTGATTCAATGTTTTTCAACGGAAATCGACGGATTGTACGCAGCTACAGCATCTCGGGTAAAGACATAGTTTTTGATAATAATGTTGAAAATAAAGTTTGGGGGTTGAGCGGTCGTGAGGATATTTCGGAGTTGAATATTTATGCCGAAAAGTTGACTATCCGTTCTCCTCTCAGATTCCCACAGACGGAGGTCACTATTTATGCGAAAGAGGTCTATTTTGAAGACCAAGGGGGCATCGTGTCCTCAATCAACACCACACCCACCTGGCGGGACTTCCGCACCGACGGCGTGGGAGCCCATGGCGACAACGCCGGCAACATTCACTTCTACGTCAGAGACCTTCATGCCGATGCCGCAAAAAGGTTTATCCTCAACGGCGGAAAAGGGCAAAACGCCAACCGCAACGGCATTCCCGGCAACGGCGGCAACGGCGGCACAATGATTTCCAACCTTGACGTAAGTGCCTACTGCGACTTTGCACGGGGCAGCTGCGGCGTGCGGTATGATGCCGACTCCACCTCATCCGACCATTATGGAGCCATTATAGGTTCCGGTGCTATAGGCAGTGCGGGACATTTCGAAAGGGACTACACCCCATACAAATACCTTCACCCCTCCTACATTGCCCCCGTCATCCGGCACATCACCGACGCCTATATCAACAACTTCATTGTATACTCTATAGAGACATGCCGCGAATACCGCCAGCTTATTGATGCCGCATTGTCTGCAACAGGATGCGACACCTGCGAGACTGCCGAGACCATGGAGCTGAGCAGTGAGCTGATGGAGTTTGGCAACCTGTTGAACAGTCTTGAACTGGGATTGGACTATTTCGGGAACCCGATTGGATGGGTGCCGCTGCTGTCGTTTGAGGTGATGTATAACAATTATCAGGAAGAGGTTGAACGTGCAATACCCATCCTGTATCTACACTACTGGCTCACCAAAGTAGACCGCACCCTTCAGGAATGGGTGGCGGCCAAGTCGATGATGTCCAGCCAGACCGAAGCCGAACTCCAACAGCTCTGCACACAGATCAACCAATTGGCAGCAGACATTCCCATCATGCTTGACAACATCAGAGACATAGAAGTCAAGATGGAAGAAGTGCAGGGGAAAATCGACCGAATTGAGGCCAGATTGATGAAGAAAGCAAAAAAGAAACTAAAACTGAAAGCCAAGATTGCAAAAGCTGCCAAAATCTGCAAGGCGGTGGCCAGCGTGGCACAATATTGTGGTCCCTATGGTGCGGCGGTTGCAGGTGTGCTCAACACTGCGGCTGGAGTGGCCGAAACAGCCAACAACCATGCTTCGGAAATAAACAGGTATGTGGGCTATGCCTCAGACATCCTCAATGTTGATCTACCCACCTGGGACACTAATTACGCCAAGTTCTTCCCCTATGTTGATACAACATCTTATAGTTTGTCTAACATGTACAACAATGTGAAGACTCAATTAAGTGGCATTGACTGGAGTTCTCTGAGATCGAGTTTCAGTTCTATAAAAACCGCATACCAAAATCTGGAGGGTGATATAAAGCCGGTTATGTCTACCATAGGGGATGTCAGAAATGCACTGACGAAGACCTCTGTGCCGGAAGACCAAGTAACGGCACTGTTTCAACAATTGTGTGCCGAGAATCGGGAGTGGAACGAACTGAAGGCTGATTTGAAAGAGCTCGGTGACAAGAAAATACTTTTCCGAAACCAAGTGGAGAAGATATACAATGAGATTCCCGCGCTGCTCTCTAATGTGAGTGTCGGCATCATCTCGTTGGACGCATTCAGAAACGATGCTTTTGAGGCCAACAGCAAGCGTGACCTTCATGCTATGGAATATCTTGAGAAGATGACGCAACGGGCTAAAAACCGCCTTGTCAAGTATCACTACTACCTGCGTAAATCATACGAGTACCGAATGCTGAAACCCTATGAAGGGGAATACAATCTGGTGGGCATGTTTGACCGCTTTGAGACCTTGGCCACGAGAATGGACTATGACTCGATTGTCGACCTCTCCAACTATCGCGCCTTGGCCTCAGTATTCAATGCTGTCATCTCCGGCATCGCGGAAGAAATTGTTGACCAGTATTCCAGCAACTATCCCGAACAGTCGGCACCTGTCACCATCGTTGTGCCAAGGGAGCAACTCGATGTGATCAATAACGACGAAGACTTGAATTTGAACTTTTACGAGATGGGCATATTCTCACCAGATGAAGAGAATGTAAGAATAGTCGACCTAAGCGTTCACCACATTGAAACACATGTGGAGGGAAATATCGGCTATACCGGCTATATGGACTTGAATATGACTCATCAGGGTATTTCTCGTTTCAGGAAAGACGGACAGATTTATTGGTTTGACCACATCTCTCGAAACACTACCAGCCCTCACACTTGGGGTGTCCGTTACGACGCAGTATCCAACGAGATCAATTCCATCCAACCTTCCTATGCCAGCCAATCGCTGTTGTATTCAATTCTGACCAACCCCAGTAATCCCGATGCCCCCGGTGCGGGAAGTATGATGCTCTTCTCTCGTCCATCGGCTTGGGCCGACATCAATATTGCAAAGAAAGTTCATACCAATGGCGGCGCAAGAATCGTTGTCGACTCGCTGGTGCTGCGCTTGCAGTATGACTTTACGCATCGTCCCCAACAGCTGCGCAATATTGACATCACCACCAACGACGACCTTCTTCCCTATATTGCTTGCTCCGAGACCGACATAAATGGCCGCAGCAATGGGAACGGCAACCTCAACCGCTCTTATAATGTGAGCAGTCAGCCGCTCACCTTCACCGCTATTGAGCAATACGGAAGTTGGTATTTCGTCAACTGGACCAATCGTGCGGGAGACACCGTTTCAAACTCCCCAGAGTTGACCGTGAGTCGCACAACCTCCCCTCTTTAGAGGGGTTGGGGGTATGCCCTATCACGCCAACTATGAGCGGCGTGTGCCAATACTGGAGGTGAAAGACACCATCAGAGTGCCGTACAGAGGAGGTGTCGTTCAGGTTTCGGTGAGGAATGTCGGATCGGGCGTCGAAGAGATGGATTGGTATGTTGACGACTCCATCAGCACATGGGTGCACCTTGATGGGGTTTCGGAAGGCATTGGCGACGGCTTCTTCACCCTCGTCTATGAACCAAATCCTGACGACACAAACCGCCTCGACTCTATTGAGATTTTCGCACCAGAAACGGACAGCATGTACAAGGTAGTCTACATTGCCCAAGTGAGCGACTCGGAACTGGCCGATATACGCCAGCCGCACAACACCACGACACACAACGTGCTCATCTACCCCAACCCCGCGACACACACCGTAACCGTCGAAGCCGATGGCATTCAGTCGGCAAAAGTATATTCGGCACTGGGACAGGAGCTGTTGTGCCAGAAGAACACTGGAGGAAAGGGCATGACGCTCAATATTGAACAACTGCCCGACGGGTTCTATATACTGGCCGTCAAGACCTCCCAAGGCATGGTCTACAAAAAGGTGGTAAAGACAAAGTAGCCAGTCTTCGCGGAAACTGAGAATTGAAAGATGAGAATTGAAAAATTTCATCTTTCAATTCTCTTTTTATATGACCATAACAACCCTGTTCAAGCCATTTGAATCAAACTGGCCATTGAATTTAGTCCAATAAACCAACCTCCTGCAAACAGATTCACCACCCACCTCCCCTCTTTTAGAGGGGTTGGGGTATGCCGCTATCGGGCAAAACGCATGCCCAAATACCTGAAGAGGCTGTGATGAACAAAATATTTGTACATGGGCCGACGTTATACATGGAAATTTTTCTGCACCTAAACTACTATATTGTGCATGGGAATAGACCATAGCACCCTTTAAAAAAGTAACGTATCAACAAGTAAAAAACATGACCCTGAAAAAATTCACAGCGCTGTTGGTGTGCATCATGCTGACTGTCGGCGCCACTGCGCAACAACCAGCAGGAATGGCAAATGCCATAAACACCCAAAAAGTGTCGGCCCACCTTGTGCGGCTGACCAAGCAACATCTGAAGGCAGGCAGCAAGGACTCGTCGAAGAGAATTTATGCATTGGCCACGCTGGGTCAGCGATGCGATGCCAAGTCATTTTTCGAGCGACACGAGTGCCAGCTTGTGGACAGTATCGGCCGGATTTATATCATCGGCGTCCCGCTGAGAGCCGTGCCCTCGCTGTCGAACAACGACACCGTTGAGCGGATTGAGGCCGAACGGATGCCGCGACCGGCCATGGATGTGACACCCGGGCAGGTGAACGCGACGTCTGCATACTCGGGTTCAGGGCTGCCCCAGGCTTATACGGGAGCCGGTGTTGCCGCCGGTGTTTTCGACAGCTATTACGATTTTACCCATCCCGCATTCAGGGATGCCGCGGGCAACTTGCGCATAAAATACTACTATGATTTCCACTGGCCCAACGCCGACAGCACATTAGGGCATGTCATCGAATCGACAGAAGAGATTGAGGCACAGGAGCACTCGCTCTATACCCTGAACGGAGTGCACGGCACCCACGTGACGGGCATCATGGCCGGGGCTGCGGTGGACGGGAACTACCGCGGCATGGCCCCTGAGGCCGACATCTATCTGGCCGACTTCAATTCAGAGCGTGCTCAATTTGCCAATCCCGACGAGCATACTTCGGCCATAGCTGTACTGGGATTCAAGTATATCTTTGACCGCGCTGCTGCCGACGGCAAACCATGCGTCATCAACTTCAGCAGCTGCGAGAGCGTTACCCTCACCCGCCAACGCACGCTTGAAGGCGAAGCCCTGCAAGCCCTTGTGGGGCCGGGACGCATCATCGTGGCCGGGGCTGGCAACGACGGCACCCGGGCTTGCTATTTAGAAAAAGGCGCGGACGACCAGCAGGCCGGCACCGGCATCGTGAACGGGATTTATGGCGGCGGCTTGATTGACATCGACTTGGTGACGAATGGCAACCAGCGTGTGCGGTTTGACTTTTTCGGCATGGGCCTTTCTGGCGGCGGCATAGAAGGCACGATTGCCTTCAATACCGACAGCATCGATGCCACCACGGGCAATCACTTCTCTACCACCGTAACTTTTGGCGACATAGACATGGACGTCACCGTCAGTCCGCAGACCGACCCCCGTGGCACGGTTTATCACATCGAGGCCACAATGCCCAATTTGGGCTACCTGTTTCTGTGCGGGGCTGTGGTGCTGCTGACCAGCGACAATCCTGCATGGATGTACAGCGACATCGGATTCAGTCCCTTTGAGAATGTGGCCGATGTGCCTCAATACAGTTTCGCACAGCCAGGCCATTCAGTTTCGTGGCCCGCCTGTTTGCCCGACATAATAAGTGTCGGCGCCACTGGCTACAAGTCTTCCATTACCAATATTGACGGCGAAAGCAACTACGATTATGTTCAGTTTGAACCCGAAAGGGATGGGCTTATCGCCAAGTTCTCGTCGTATGGTCCGACCTTCGACGGACGCATCAAACCCGATGTGGTGGCTCCCGGCATGAATATCAACGCCCCCTACAACAGCTTCTACACCGATTTCGATGGCACAAGGAAATACCTGACATACAGGACTACCTATAGAGGAAAAGACTACTATTATCTGGCGGAGTCGGGGACATCCATGTCGTCGCCAGTGGTGGCAGGGGCCATAGCCCTCTGGCTACAGGCAAGGCCCACCCTTACACCCCAAGAGGTCCTAACCGTGATAAGCCGCACGGCCACCCATCCTGACAACAGAATGGAATATCCGAACAACACATACGGTTATGGCCAGATTGACGTGTACCGCGGACTGCTGGAAGTCCTCCAACTGCCTGTCAGTATCCCCGAGCTGAGCGACCACCAACCCTCGGATGTCATTTTCCGCGTGGAAAACCGACGCCTGTATGTCGACTTTGGCGAAAAGGTTCCTGAACGGATGAGCATCCATATTTACACCATCGACGGTCGCAAGTTAATGGCTCAGAACGGGAAAGCTGATGTCGACCTGTCGCGGCTGCCAGCGGGAGTATATGCCGTCCAACTGCTCACGGATAGCAAAAGCACCACGGGTTCGACCCTCATAAGGCTGCAATAGCACCCGGCCTGACGGGGCAAGGAACAACAACCGCCACCCCCTAAGACTGTCACAAGATGAAAAACCACGGGCCAAGCCCGTGGTTTTTTTGTTGAGGTTTACGTTGAGCGGGATTTATTTTGTATCTTTGCATTTGACAAAGAGATTCACCTACTTTGCCAAACACTATTATTATCAACAAAATACACACAAATGAAACACATCAAGTTATTATCCTTGTGTCTTGGGGCAGTGATGCTGCTCGGAGCCTGCGGACAGAAAAAGGCCGAGACGGCCAACGTGGCACCCGCAGACAATGTTTATCAGTTTTGTTTTGTCAATGGCACCGGCGACACGGTGTCGATGAACGACTATCAGGGCAAGGTGCTGCTGGTGGTGAACACGGCCACCCAGTGCGGTTTCACACCCCAGTATACCGACCTGCAGGCCCTCTACGCCACTTACCACGACCGTGGGCTGGAAATCCTTGACTTCCCCTGCAACCAGTTTGGCGAACAGGCTCCCGGCACCAACGAGGAGATCGCCGCCTTCTGCACCGGCAACTATGGCACCACTTTCCCCCAGATGGCCAAAATCGATGTGAACGGCGACAATGCCATTCCGCTCTACACTTGGCTGAAAGAAAAGAAGGGCTTTGGCGGATTCGACACTACCGACCCGCGCGGCGCTTACCTTCACGCCGCCTTCAAGGCCCAGGACAGCCTCTATGCCGAGAATCCCGACATCAAGTGGAATTTCACCAAATTCCTGATTGACCGCGAGGGCAACGTGGTGTGCCGTTTCGAGCCCACCGCACCGGCCACCGCCGTTGCCGAGGCCGTGGAGAAACTGCTTTAATCCTCATGCAGTGTCGAACAGTTCATTGTCCCCTTTAAGTGTGAGGCTGGCCACCATGGCCGACGTGCCCCGCATAATGCCACTCATCGACCACTCCCGTAGCATTATGCGGGCCAACGGCAACAATGTCCAGTGGGAGGGTTATCCGGGACCCGACATGATTGGCGCCGACATTGCTAAGGGCATCGGCCATCTGATTATGCAGCAGGACTGCCCTGTGGGCTATTTTGCACTGCTGCGGGAGCCGGAGCCCACCTACGCTGTGATTGGCGAGGGGCTGTGGCTGGACGACTCCACACCCTACGGTACCCTGCACCGGCTGGCCTGTGCGCCGGGGGTGCAGGGTATTGCAGGGTGTGCTTTCACTTTTGCCGAAAGCCAGTGCGCCTCTGTCCGCGTCGACACCCACCTCACCAATTCCATCATGCTTCACATCATTCAAAGTCGGCAATACACCCGCTGCGGCGTGATTTATATGCGTGACGGTACGTCGCGCGAAGCGTTCCAAAAGATGATGTATCCCATGGTGACGCCCTCGTTGCGCCAGTATGTGGAGCAGTTTGTCCTACCTCGATACAGGCATTTCGATGCCGCCCACGGGGTGGAACACGTTCAGCGGGTGATGGCCCAAAGCATGGAACTTATGGGCAAACTGACGGCCCGGGGGGAGATCGGGCTGAATGCCGACATGGTGTACGCCATTGCAGCCTATCACGACACGGGCATTGCCGGGGGACGCGAGACGCACCACCTTGTATCCGGCCGCATCATACGCAACGACCAACGGCTTAGGGAATGGTTCTCCTGCCAGAAGATAGAGACCATGGCCCAGGCGGCCGAGGACCACCGTGCCTCGCTACAGGGCACGCCCCGCTCCCTGTATGGCATGATTGTGGCCGAGGCCGACCGCGACATCGAACCCGTCACTGTTGTGCGCCGCACCATCGCTTACGGGCTGGCCCACCATCCCGAATTGGACACCGAAGCCCATTGGCAACGCACGCTTCAGCATCTGCACGAAAAGTATGACGAAGGCGGATACCTGAAACTGTATGTCAACTGTTCCCGCAACGCCCAGCAGCTGGCCTTGCTGCGCGAGCTAATCCACAACCAGGTGCGCCTGCGCCAGCTCTTCGACCACGAGATGCGGGCGGCATCAAATAAAAACTAAATCAGACAAAACAAATGGAAACATTTCTCATCATCTTAGCCATCATCTTCGCATTGGTAGGCCTGGCAGGGTCCATCATACCCGGACTGCCAGGACCGCCGCTCAGCTGGGCTGCCGCATTGGTGCTCAGTTTCACAGCCGCAGCCGACTATTCTACGCTGTTTCTTTTTGTCACGGGAGCGATTGCGGCTGTCATCACCGTGCTGGACTACGTGGTCCCGTCGCTCAGCACCAAGAAATTCAGGGGCAGCAAGGCAGGCATCTGGGGATGCAACATCGGGCTGGTAATATCCATCGTAGGGCTGCCATTCGGCCCGCAGGGACTGGTGGGTGTTATCCTGTGGCCCTTTATCGGGGCCTTGGTGGGCGAGTTGATTAGCGGCAAGGCTTCGCGCGATGCCCTGCGCGCCGCTTGGGGTGCCTTTGTAGGCTTCCTCACTGGCACCGGCCTCAAATTTGCCTACTCCCTCATCCTTGCCGTCCTCCTGATAAGGGAGATTATTGTGTGAATGCGGGAATGCGGAAGTGTCTGGCGCAGTCAAAAGACTAACGCATTAACACATTAACGCATTAACACATTCTATTTGTGGAGGTATTGATGCACCCGGTGGTTGGGGTCGACGGGGTTCTGGTCGGATGCGTCCATGTCGACAAAGCTGATGTCGAGGTGGATGGGATTGCTGGAGTCGAGTTGGTAGTAGTGGGCTGAATACCACTCGATGATATGCCCGCCAACTATGCCCTCAACTCCTACCACCACGTAGTGGGCGAGGTCTGAGGAGGTGATTTCATATATTTTGTCGGGGTCGACAAATTTCAGTTCCTGTGTCTTGACAAGGTCGAAGCTATAGTCATACTCGAACAGGGTGACATTGGCCACTTCCGTGTCACGGTCGAGATATTGGACTGTGTAATGCGACTCTTTGTAGCACGAGGTGAGGGCCAGGCATAATGCCGCCGAAAGGATTAATAATAGTCTCTTCATTGTGTCTGTATGTTTTTTCTTGATTGATAATCTGTTTGGTGTATGTGCTGATGTGTGGGTGCGCGGCCAGGTGACGGTCTCTTTCAATCTTTCCCACGCTCAAACTTTCAAGCATTAGTCTCCTTCAATCTGGACGAAGGAGTGGACAGGCGCTATGGCGTTGAGGGCTTGGTGGTCGTAGAGGTCTGGGAATTCCACCATGAAGAGGAATTCCTTCACTTTGACTTTGTAGTCCTTCCCGTCGATATGTATCACTTCGCGGTTCAGGCTTTGGGCTATTCCCATGGCGGTGCCTCCGGTGGCCAGCACGTCGTCAAAGAAGGTGATGTTGAAGGTGTCGCCCTCTGGGGTGCCGGCGGCGATGTCGCTGAGCCTGTAGTAGACGTGGTCGCTGCCATATTCTTTTTCAATCGCCACGTCGTGGAGGTCGCCTTCGCTGTAGGGGAGTTTGCCCTTTTTGCGGATGGGGATGATGGTGCTCACCCTCCGGGAGCAGCTGAGCAGGGGTGCCGCAAAGAGGAATCCGCGGGCTTCGACTGTCGCCACGTTGGGGCAGTGGGTGTGTGCGTCGATGTCGGCTATCAGCTGGTTGAAGGCTTCCTTGTTGTGCAGGAAGGGCAGGATGTCAATAAAGTCAACGCCCTCCTTCGGGAAGTCGGGGTAGTGATTGATTATGTCAAGATAATTCATTGTATGCGCGATATATGAAATAATTTAAATTTCGATTTTGCAAAGATACAACTTTTTTTTCACTTACTATAAAAAGTCTGCTTTTATTTTTGCCGACACAGGAGCCGCCACGCCCGGCGGTACTTTTCAAGCCGGCTCCAGTCCCTGTTTGTGGGGTGCGGGATGCGGCTGATGTCCATATTGTCCGACAGGTCGGCCAGTTTCACTTCGCGGCCTATGGGGTTGGCTGCCACCCGCCGCACGTAGTCTTCATAATCCTCCCCTTCCTGCCGGGTGAGGGCTACCACAGCCTCGACAATACTATCGGGGAAACCCTGTTCGCGCAGATAGCCAGCCGTCACGCCTCCGTCCTCGATGGTGTCGTGCAGCAGTGCCGCCACCTTGGCCTCCGGCGTGCAACAAGCCTCAGCCACACGCACCGGGTGCTGGACATACGGGCTCCCCCCTTTGTCCACCTGCCCCCGATGAGCCTCCTCGGCAATGGCGCGGGCCTTTTGCAACAGCAGCGTCAATTCTTCCATTCTCAACAGCGGCTACATCGCCCATATCAGCAACCCGCCGCAGATAACAATCCCGGTCACCACAAGGTCCACCAAGCAGAAACCCATTATATCCTTGGCGTCGAGCTTGGCTATGGCCAGTGCGGGGATGGCCCAGAAAGGCTGTATCAGGTTGGTCCATGCGTCGCCCCAGGCTATAGCCGTGCCCGTAAGCCCCGGGTCCACACCCAGGTCGGCACCGGCGGCAAACATGATGGGAGCCTGAATGGCCCAATGGCCACCGCCCGAAGGCACAAACATATTCAGCACTGCGGCGCAAAGGAAGGTGAGCAACGGATAGGTTGTGGCGTTGGAGATAGAGATGCACGCATCTGCCAGCACAGTGCCAAACGAGATGCCGCTGGCCCCGACACCGGTGATGATGCCCATAATGCCCGCATAGAAAGGGAACTGGAGTATGATGCCCGACGCACCCTTCGAGGCCTGGGTAAACGCACGCACATAAGCCAGCGGGGTGCCATGCAGCAGCAAGCCCAGAAAGAGGAAAAGCATAATCACACTTCCGAGGTCAAACGAGCCACCGCCCCACCCCAAATGGTACACCAGATACACCAACCCGATGCCCGACACAATCCACGACAGCAGACGCGAATGCTCCATCCGCTGGGCGGGAGTGAGGGAGCCTTGCGGAGGCTTCGGAGCCGGGGTCTCCTCGTCGAGGAGTGCGGGATCAACCGTCACCACGTCTTTCTTGGGATACATCAGCGAGTTGGTCACCACGATGGCCATCATCACCACCAACACCATGACCAGATTGTGAGGGTCGAGAATGGTCTGCGAAATAGGCACGGGAGCCGTCAGCACCCCATTGGTGGCCTTGGTGAGGGCCTCACCGGGCGTGGCCATAGTCAAGGGGATGGAACCCGAAAGACCGGCATGCCACACTACAAAGCCACTATAGGCCGAGGCGATGAGCAGCCGATAATCAATCGTGGGCATCTTGCGGGCTATCTCTTTGGCAAAGATGACCCCCACAATGAGGCCAAAGCCCCAGTTGAGCCAGCAGGCCAATGCCGAAACGCCCGTCACCAGCGCGATGGCTGCCACGGGGGTCTTGGGTATCCCGGCCAGCAGGCTAATGCCCCGTTTGACCACAGGGGCCGCGGCCAGTGTCGAGCCGCACACCAGCACCAGCGCCATCTGCATGGCAAAGGCCAGTAGGTTCCACACACCTCCACCCCAGTGGTCTATCACCTCGAGCGGTGTCTGACGGCAGATGGGCATGGCCAGAATGGCCGCCACAAGGGTCAGGATAATAGCAAAGATAAATGGTTCGGGCAGCCACCGCTGCACCATGCGTACACAGAATTTTATCATAAGGCAACGTATAGAATAACAGGGCCGCCGACACCTCGTCCTTTCCGAGGCATCCGCCTAACCCCGACCAATGTTCATTTCGCAACCGACATCAGCAGCATCAGCTTGTTATAAAAATCCGTATTCTGCATAACGCCGCTGAAGTGTGAGGCTCCAGGCCCGAACGAGAACACCGGGACCATCACTCCGGAATGTCCGCCAGTGGCCCAAGTGGGGCGGCTCACCCCGGCCTCGATGTCGCCTTTGAGCAAGGTGAGGCCACCTGTCTCGTGGTCGGCCGTGACCACCACAAGGGTCTGCCCGTCGCGCTCGGCAAAATCGAGCACCGCATTAAGCATCTGTTCAAAATCCGCCATCTCCGCAGCGAGATACAGACTGTCATTGTTGTGGCAAGCCCAGTCAATCTGCGAACCCTCAATCATCAGCACAAAGCCGTTGTCGTTTCGGTTCAACGTCTCAATAGCCTTGAGGGCCGAAAGGGTCAGCATCGGGCCGCGCTCCGTGGCCATGGGGGGATTGTCGGGCGTCAGCAGGCCGCAGATGCGGGGGCTGCGGCTCCGCGTCATGTCGTCCATAGTATACACCATGTCATATCCGCGTCTCCTCAGCGTGTCGATCGGCGACTTCCCATCCTTGCGGTTGGCGGGCAGAAAATGATTCTTGTCGCCCCCAATCATCACCTCGAAGGGACAAAGCGCCATCTGCATGCTAATGGTGTCAAACGATTTGCGGTTCGCCACATGGGCATAGGTCGATGCCGGAGTGGCGTCCAGCACACTGCTCGTCACCACAAAGCCCGCCGCCTTGCCAAAAAAGCGCTTGGCATCAATAAGGAACGAGTTATACTCCGTCCCGTCGGGACCCTTGGCAACATGGTGGTTCTCCACCTTGTGACCAGTCATGAGGGCAGACCCGCCGGCACCCGAGTCGGTGGTGTAGCGGTTGTAGGAATAAGTTTGGGAAAAGCCGCTGAACGGGAACCGCATAAAGGCACTGCGATGGCTGCGCTGCGCCACAATCGATGAATAGACCTGGGCCGTGCCCATGCCGTCGCCAACCACGAAGATAACATTCCGCGGTGCCTCCGCGACAACCGTGCTGTGCTTAGGCCGCTGAGCTGTGGCCACGACCGGCAACAGGCAGATGATGAGAATCAATACTTTTTTCATATCGTGTCTTTACAATTAACTGTACTTTATTTTTTGCAGACGGCCATCCTCCGGCCATCCGTTAATATTATTCTAAATATCAAAACCTTACCATAGCCAACAAAGCAACCGTCCACACTAAACGCAGATGCAAAGATACACTTTTTCGGCAAGATTTCAATACCGCCGTATCGCCTATTTTTCAACACCTTGTTCATACCGCAGCCGCCAAACCGGCATACAGGACGGGACTCCCGCACAAAGCAGCCTCCACTCCCGGCCACAGACCTGCGGCAACAAGGGCGGGATGCTGCCAGTTCTCTCTATCCCCAATCGTTTTGCAGCAGATATAGAACACTCAGTTGCCATATCCTCGGCCGCCGGGAGAAGCTATGACAGTCCTGTGGCGCGGAAAGGCCGGAGGGCGAGCGAAGCTGTCAACGGGTTGGGGCAAGCGCCGGGAGGATTTCGCGCTCGAAAAGGTCGCGGCGGATGAGGCGGTAGTGGGGTGCATAGGCTTGGTTGAAGCGGGCGCTGTGGTGGAAAACGTAGTCGCCACGGTCAAAGACCTGCTGCAGGGCAGCGGCGTCGGCCTCGAAGTTGAGCGGGCGGGGCTGGAAGGTGCCGAGGAGGGTCTGCAGCCTCTGCCACTGGCCGCGCCAGTCGTAGAGGGGCATGGGCTTGTCCTGCCGGGCGCTGAGCATGAGGAGCTGGACGAAGCGTCCGAGGTCGAAGCGGTGCTGTTTGAGGATTTTGATGTTGACGCGCACATAGTTACCCTCGATGCCGGCGTATTCGTAGTCGGGGTAGCGGGTGTCGGCGGTGTCGACCTGCTCCATTTCGCGGAGGATGTAGCCGGCGCAGGTGGCGGAGTCTTTGATGATGTGGCCGGGGCCGTAGATGTCCTGGAAGCAGAGTTTGTAGACATCCTGCAGTTGCGCCTGGGGGAAGCGGCACAGGTAGTCGGACAGCACCTGCCGGGCGCGGTTGGGGACGGCATATTGGCCAGAGGCTTCGCGGTCGAGTATGCGGGATGCCACGTCGAGGGTGGCGGGACGGTGCTGCGGCGAGGTGGCGGGGCTGCCGGTGCGGGCCCAGCGCTGCTCGAAGTGGGCGAGGGAGGTGTCGAACCGCTTCTGGTCGAAGGGGACTCCAGCGGCAAGGGAGGTGTCGACGGCTTGGAAAAAGAGGCTCCAGCGTGTGCGGTAGTAGTCGCGAAGCAGACCGCCCCACATGCGGTTGGCATAGTCGTTAAGCACCGGGCCGCCCCACACGGTGAGCAGCGTGCGGGCCGAGGCCTCGTAATAATCTTTTTCGCTTTGGGTATTGCCCCAGTTGCGTGCCTGGCCGGCCCAGGCGTAGTAGTCGAAGGGGTCGATGGTGGAGAGGAGTTCGTCGGCATCGGCTATCATGCCGAGGGCGATGCGGGCATAGCGGTGCATGAGGGCGGTATCGCCGTGGCGGTAGGCATCGGTGTAGGCGTCGCGCACTTCCATAAAGTGGTTGCCGAGCCACTGGCTCAGGAGGTTGGCCACATCGTAGCGGTAGGTGCTGCGGGCTGAGGGACTCTCCATCAGCAGCCGCACGGCGCGGAGGAGTGTGGCGTTGTCGTAGGAGTGGTAGGGCTTGGTGTAGTAGGTGCCGTGGCCGGCAAGCGAGGGCCGGGCCACCATCTGCGTACCCATGCCATAGAAGGAGCCGTCGCGATAGACAGAGTCGGCCAGGAGCTGCCATGCCTGGCGGCAGGAGCGGCTCTCGCCCCCGTAGCGGAGGTCGGCCCAGCGGGCCACGAAATCGGACACGGCGGTGTTGGCATGGCTGAGGTGCCAGGGATGTTCGAGCAGGAATTCGAATATCTGGGGGCTGGGGTCGAAACTCTCGAGGGTGGAGCCCACACCCAGCATGTTGGGGAGGTGGGCCGCGGAGAGACTGTCGAGGCGGGCATGGAGGTCGTGGAGGTCGCCCACAAGCATGGTGTTGCCGCCGAAGTTGCCGAGGTAGCACCAGATGAAGGGCTGGCCGTAGAAGGCATCGGTGTGGCGCCACACTTCGGTCTTCTCGCAGAAATAGTCGAGCAGCACCATCCGCCCCCGGGGAACGGCGGTGAGGTAGGCTTTGAGCCGCTCGGGGGTCCATTGCTTGCGTTTATAGTAGAAGACCCATGACATCTGCAACCACCAAGCGTGGGGGTCGGACTGGGTGAGGGAACTAAAGATGTGGGAGGAGAGGGAGGAGAGATAGGCGGTGTCCCAGCTGGGAGGGTCCATCTCGTTGAAGGGGTCGATGGCGTAGACGTGGTTGGTGCCATAGAGGGCTGCCTGTTTGGAAAGATAGGACTTCTGGATGCGGGCAAAGAGGCTGTCGGTGGGGTCGAGGAAGCAGGTGGGTTCGAAACCGCACCATCCGTTGAGCATCTTGGTGTCGGCCTGGGGGAAGCGCTGGGCTATCTGGCGGGGAATGTGTCCGGCAAAGGCTGGCAGGACGGGGGTCATGCCAAGTTCGCGCTCGCGGGCAAGGATTTTGCGTTGCAGGTCGCGCTGGCCGTCGATCCACGACTGAGGCAGCGGGCCACCAAAAGAGTCGAGGTTGGCCATGCGGTGCCAGGGGAGGTGTGCGGGGCCGCTGAAGTAGGAGCGTATCTCGTCGTCGGTCATCCCCATCTCGCGCCACACTTGCTGCCAGACGGCTTCTTGGCCGGTGAGGGCAAGGGGCATGTTGACCCCGTTGAGGGCCATCCAGTCGATGAAGCGCTCCCACTGGGGCCACTGCCACCAAGGCATGGTGTAGCCATAGGTGCAGTAATTGAGGAAGAAACGCAGCGGCACATCGCACCGGCGCACCACCTGGTGGGGTACCCGAACCATGCGCGTTGGCAGCTCGACGGGCTGGTCGGCATACCACGACACGTGGACGTTGAGGTATTCTTTGAGGTAGTAGTTGAGTCCCATGGCCATGGTGTTGTCGTTGTTGCCCTCGATGCATATCCTGCCTCCCGCAGTGTAGAGGACGAAGACATCGGCGGTGTCGGGACGATGGTAAAACTCGAAGTATTTGGCTTTGTTGCCCAATATGCGCTGGGCCAGCTTTGCGGCGGCATGCTGGGCTTGAAGCGGAGCAAGTGCAGAAAGGGCGATGACGGCGAGGAGGAGGATTCGTTTCATGATGGTGGGGATATGAATGGACTATGGTGTTTGTATTCAGTTTGCGGGAAGCCGATGGCGCTCGGTGCGGCGCACAACGGCGATGCTGGCTTCATAAAGTGCATAGATGGGCAGTGCCACGAGCGAGAGGGTGAGGGCATCGCCTGTGGGGGTGATAACAGCGGCAATGATGAGGACCGCCACGACGGCCTGGCGGCGGTAGCGGCGCATGAACGAGGAGTGCAGAAGACCCACTTTGGCCAGCAGCCACGCCACCACGGGCAGCTCGAACACAACGCCCATGAGGAAACTGAGCATGAGCAGCATGTCGATATATGAGGTGAGGGAAATCTGGTTGGGGACGGAGGGATCGACCTGGTAGGTGCCGAGGAAACGGAAGGTGAGCGGGAAGATGAGGAAGTAGTTGAGCAGCACCCCGGCCAGGAACATCACACTACCGCCCACCACGGCTTTGACAGCCGGACGGCGCTCGCGGTCGTAGAGTCCCGGCGAAACGAACCGGAAGAGGAGGTAGATGATGTAGGGGGAGACAACAAGAACCCCGGCCCAGAGGGCCATGCGCATGTGGACGATGAACTGTTGCGCCAGTTCGGGGTTGAAAAGCGAGATGTGGAAGTGGGCGCGGAGTCCGGTCAGCCGTTCCAGAAGGCGATAGGTGACGAAGGTGTCGAGGCTGGGAGCCATAACGACGGCAAAAAGCCATTCCTTGCAACAGAATGCCGCCACCATGGCCACCGCCGCCGCCGCAAGGGCTTTGAGCAGACAGCCACGCAACTCGTCAAGATGGCCCCAGAAATCCATGCCTACAGAGAGCGGTGGACCGCCCGGCGGACGCACAGCGAATGTGGCCGCCCGGCGGTCGGGGAATAGTTATTGGGGGTCGCCGTCTTTTTTGTCGGACTGCTTGGCGGAGTCTTCAAGGCCGCTCATGCCGTCCTTGAAACTCTTTACCCCTTTGCCCATGCCGTGCATCAGCTCGGGGATTTTCTTGCCACCGAAGAGCAGCAGGACCACAAGAACGATGACGATGATTTCTGTCGTGCCGATAAATAGGATGCTCATACGATTGTCTATAAATTGTGCGGCTCGCCGCCGCTGGTGATTAATTGCAATGGGGTGGAGGTGTCAGCCTTTCAGCACCTGCTCGATGGCGGCCAGTTTTTCGGGGATGTTGATGCTTTGCGGACACTCATGCAGGCAGCGGCCACAGCCGATGCAGTGGTCAGCCTGACGGTCGCGCTCCATGACGCGGTTGTAGCTTACGAGATAGGTACGGCGGGCTTTGCGGTAGGCGCGGCGCTCGTCGCTGGAGGCATCGTCGCCGGGGTCGTCGAGCAGGTTGCCTTCGTTGACCATCCTGTTGTAGTGGGCGAAGTTGCCTGGGATGTCGATGCCGTAGGGGCAGGGCATGCAGTATTGGCAGCCGGTGCAGGGCACCAAGGGGAACTCGACATAGCGGTCGGCAATGGAGCGGAGAAGCGACATCTCGTCGTCGGTGAGGGGATGGAGGGGGGCCATGGTGCGGAGGTTGTCCTGCAGATGCTCCATGTAGGTCATGCCGCTAAGCACGGTAAGGATGCGGGGCATGGTGCCAGCAAAACGGAAAGCCCACGAGGCAAGGCTCTGCTCCGGGGCACGGCTTTTGAGCTCGTCGACGGCAAATTGGGGCAGGTTGGCCAGCTGGCCGCCCAGCAGGGGCTCCATGACAAAGACGGGGATGTCGCGCTTGGCCAGCTCGCCATAGAGGTATTCGGAGTTGGCGTCCCCTCCCCCATTGGGTGAAAGGGAGGCGGCGTGCTGCCAGTTGATATAGTTGTGCTGGATGAGGACGTGGTCCCAGTGGATTTTCTCGTGCATGGCCAGAGCCTCGTCGAAGACGTTGACATCGCCGTGGTAGGAGAAACCGAGGTTGCGGATGCGCCCTTTGGCACGCTGCTCTACAAGCCACTCGAGCATACCGTTGTCGATAAAGCGGCGCATGAAGGTCTCGTGTGGCGGAACGGGGTTGCCCTGCTTGTCGCGGCCCGGAAGACCGACGCAATGCAGCATGTAGAAATCAATATAGTCCACCTGAAGCCGCTCCAACGACTGCTCGAACATCTCGATACTGCCTTGCTTGGTCCAGAGGTCGGGGTTCTGGTTGGAGAGTTTGGTGCTGACGAAATACTCGTCGCGGCGGTGGCGGCTGAGGGCTTTGCCCATGGCAATCTCCGACCGCGCCTTGCAGTATCGCGGAGCGGTGTCGAAGAGGTTGAGGCCATGCTCGATGGCATAGTCCGTCAGTTCATTGATGCGGTCCTGGTCCAGATCGCCTTCGGTCTGGTTGCCGTCCTTGCCGTCCTCGGTGGAGGGGAGGCGCATGCAGCCGTAGCCCAGCAGCGACACTTTCTCACCGTGGGTGCCCGTGCGGTAGGTCATCTTGTCGGTAGGCACCTCGCCTGTGGCGAAGCCTTCGGCACTGGTTTTGTTGGGCGAGTCGCATCCCGCCGCCATTGCTGCCGTGACCAAGGCCCCGGCACCCATGCTTTTCAAAAAATCTCTACGATCCATAATCTGTGTTCTTTAATCGTTGGGCGGCTGGGTTGCCGCAATGCTTGTTACTTGTTATCTGAATATAATATACTGGGTTTTGTGTGCGTCGCGATATTCGAGATGGAAATGCGTCATCTTGGCAAGGTACGAGAGTTTGAAAGCAGCGGAGAGGGGGCTGCTCTCATCCCATGTCTTCTCAACAGAGTAGTAGTGCAATTCGACTGTGGTGTCGCTTGTAGCGCTATACTCCGTGAGCAGCATCTTGCCTGAGTTCAACACTTGCTCCTGGGCTTCCCACCGGTCGGCCGACTGCTCGGTGAGCAGTTCCTCACGGCCATCGTCGTAGACAAGCCAAATCTCTTTGAGCATAGCCTCCACAGTGTCGGCCACGATGGTGTCATCCATAAATGTGGCGATGTCTTCCAGATAGCAGTCCCGCAGCTGTGCATAATCGAACGCTGGCCCCACACGGTCGCTCACGCGGTAGACCACACGCTCTTCCATACTCTCGTTGCGCGACACCCAGTCGTAATAATACATCGCCTCACTGTCTGCCTTCTGGGCCAGTTTCATGGCAATCTGGGCCGGCTCGCCCACAAGATAGAATTCCGTAGCATCGACTGAAAGCATCGACAGGTCGGCGCTGCCCTCTATCAGGGCATCGTTGTTGCGAAAGGCATGGAGTGGTTCTATCACGGTTTTGAAGCCTTCCGTCATCTCGCCACCCACGGTGGATTTCACCTCGGAGGTGACGGGGTCGGGCAAGAGGAAGAAGGGCAGCAGGATAGCCAGCGAGTTGTTAAGCACATGCAGCAGCGGCGCCATCCAGAAGTTGATATTGATGGCCAACCAGCAAAGCACCAAGGCCATGCCGAAGATGTCCAAGAGTCCGAACACCATCCCCCAGCCAAACTCGCCGAAACCCGATACGTGGCACAGCGAGAAGGCCAGCGATGATATGAATGAGTTGAGCCATAACTGCGTATACCGATTCTTGACACAAATCAGCACCACGACGAAAGCTGCCAGGGGCAACAGTCCCCAAAGCTTCATCTCGCTCAGCACGAAGAAAGCCATCAGCACCAGGCATACGGCGGTGGTCCATTTCTTCCCCACCGTCCAGAGGCGGAAGGCGAACTCCTCGAACACCGGCTGCACCACGCACAGCAACAGCAGGATAAACAGGGGAATCCGTTGGAACATCATCTTGCCCATGCTCATCAGGTTGGTCTGTCCCGACGGGGCGTTGCCGGTTTCCTCCAGAATATAGGTCACTGCGATGGCCAGCAGCCACAGTCCCAGCCCTATCCACAGCATGGGGAGGAACCGTTTGTCGAATTGTTTTGGCTTTTTCATAAAGGGTATACGTATTTATGGATTACGAATGGCTTAGCGATTTTCGGCGTGCGCTTTGAGCTGTTTCTTTTTGCTGTGTTTGGTCCAGAGGCCATACACCTCGCTCACATTGCCCGCCGTGGTGAAGGCGTTGATTTCGTTGTCGCGCAGGAAAGCCATGAGGTTGCTGAACTCGTCCTTGGTGAGCAGCACTTCCAGCTCGATGCTGCGCTCGTTGGTATAGCCGCCGATAACCTCATAGAGGGTGCAGCCACGGTGCAGGTCGTCGATGATATAACGGCGGATACGGTCATAGTCTTTCGACACAATACAGACACGCTTGCGGTTGTTGAGCGAAGCCGTGAAATAGTCCACCACCAAGCCGTTGATCCAGGTGCCGATAAGGCCGATGACCACCATGCGGAAGGGGTTGATGAAGAAAGCCGTGCAGCAGATGACGGCACCGGCGATGCTGACCGACGTGCCGATGTCGAAATGCAGATACTTGTTCACAATCTTGGCCAGAATGTCCAGACCGCCAGTGGAAGCGTTGATACTGAACATCAAAGCTTGCGAAGCACTCAGCAGCAGCACAAAGCAGCAGAGGTCCAGCCAGGGGTCGCCCATCACCGAGGGGGTACCCGTCACAAGGTTATCGTTGGCAATCTTCTGCCAAGGCAGGATAGCGTCCCACACATCGGTCAGAGGACCGAGAATCATGGCCGTGTAGACTGTCTTGGCCCCGAACTCATGCCCAATCAGCACCCATGCCAGGATGAGCAGGATGGCATTGATAGCCATGATAATCACCGACAGGCCGATATTGATGCCCGCCGCCTTGAAAATGTTGTCCAGCACAATCGACAAGCCGGAGATAGTGCCGATAATCAGCTTGCTCGGCACTAAGAAATAGTATACAGCGGCGGCTGTCACAAACATGCCGAGGGTCATGATTACAAGCTCTTTCCAGAACTTGTAGGTCTTCACTACGCTAAGCGTATCGAGAATTTTACTCATAGTTTTGTTTGATGTTGTTAGATATTAGTTGTTAAATGAATGGATTCCTCATTAAATGGCGGTATGCACCTCGCGGCCCTCCACATAGATGGCACTGAACGGGCGCACCGGGCAGTAATACTCGCAAGCTCCGCAGCCCAGACAGCGCGACTCGTTGACGGCCACGCGGCTGTGTCCCGTCGAGGGGTCGCTCACTATGCTGATGGCCGCTGCCGGGCAGTGGCGCGAACAGGCGTTGCACTCCACACCCTGACCCTGCAGACAGTTCTGCGGCACCGTCACGGCATGGCCTATACTGATGGCACTCTTCTGCGCCGTGTCTATCTTCTGGATAGCTCCGGCGGGACAAACCTCGCTGCACCGTGTGCAGTCCGGCGGGCAATAGCCCTTGTCGAAAGCCATCTCCGGCTGCAGCAGCGTGGTCAGTTTCTGCGACGGGCGCAACACCTGCTGTGGACACTCGCTCACACAAAGCTGGCACCCCGTGCAACGGTTCGAAAAATTCTTCAGGCTCTTGGCCCCAAAGGGTTTCAGCGGCACCTGCCTCTCCGGCAGTTTCTTATCGATGAGGGCTGCCAGTCCGCCGTCCACTTTCTTCTCCTGTGCCTGCAGGGCCATGGCAGCTCCCACAGTGGCCGTGGCGGCCATAAACTTACGGCGCGACCCATCCACCGTTTCCTCCTTCACCACAGCTTTGCCGTGGCTGAAAGAGATTGCCTTCTGGCTGCAATTCTCCAGACAGTCGAAACAAGCCACACACCGCGATGCGTCCACCGTATGCTCCTTGGGATTGATGCACTGAGCCTTGCAATTGCGGGCACACTTGCCGCAACCGTTGCACTTGCCCGTGTCGATATGCGGTTTCAGCCACGCAAAACGCGACAGGAAACCCAGCACCGTACCCACCGGGCATACCGAGTTGCACCACACTCTGCCCCAGCGGAACGACACAAATCCCACCACCACAAACGTCACCGCGGCCACAGCCAGCGTCACCCCGCTCTTCACCCACACATCCACACTGTAGAAAGCATAGCTGTCAGCACGCTCGGCAAAATAGGCACACAAATTGTTAATCCACATATACACCGGCTGGAACAAATTCGTGGCGATACGGCCATAGGCGCTGTACGGGGCAATCAATATAGCCAGCCCGTTCAAGCCCAGCACCATCAGCAACACAAACACCACCAGCATCGCCACTCTCAGCCAAGGCCAACCTTTGGTGTAGTGGAAACGGTTCTTCTTCCACCGGCCGCCCAGCCAGATAAACACATCCTGCATCACCCCCATCGGACACACCACCGAGCAGTAAGTCCTGCCCACCAGCAGCGTCACCACCACAAAGAACAGCACCACCGCCACATTCAGCGACAGCACCGCAGGCAGCAGCTGCAACTTGGCCATCCAGCCCAAATACAGATGCATCACACCCGTAAAATCCAGTAACAGCAGCGTGATTCCCAAAAAGAACACACTGGCCAAAACTATTCTAACTTTCCGTAACATAATCTATTAATTCTATTGTTATCTATCAAACCCAATAATTTCTCTCACCTGAGCCGCTCGCGGCTGAAATGCCCTTTCACATACACCCAATACCCCACAAAGCCAGCCAGGTTCACCACCCACGCAGCCCAGAAAGCCGCGCTGTAGCCCCAATTCTCGCTCAGCACACCGCCCAGCAGTATGCCGATGCCCACGCCCACATCCCACGCCACCAATATCGAGCTGTTGGCTGTGCCGCGCTGCGTGTGCGGCGCAAGGTCCACAAACATATTCTGATAGGCTGGATACATGTGTCCGTTCCCAAGTCCTATCACCAATGCCGCCGCATAATAGCCAAACGCATTGGGGAAAGCGGCAAACAACAAGTACCCAACCAACGACACACACACGCCCAACGACGCGTTATAAGTTATCTTGCCCTGCCGCAAGGCCTTGTTGCCCTGCAGCCGCGATAATATCAATCCCAGCGACAGCAACAGGAAGAAAGTCCCCGAGCCGCCCTCTATTCCCAGCCGTTCCTTGCCATAGATGGCCACGTAGGTGCTCATCACGCCATAGCTGAACGCAAAGCACACCATCGTCAACGCCTCACCCATCCCCTTCATCAAGAAGAATCGGTCGAGGGATATAGGCTGCTTGTCCTTCACCAGCTCCCTGGGACGCGTCTTCACTGTTGCGTCAATCAGCAGCCCCACCGTCGCAACACCCATCGCCAGCCAGAAAATAATATCGAAATTATGCGTCGTCGTATAAATCCAAATCGCTATCGTCGGTGAGATGGCCGAAGCCAAGTTGTTGCTCAACCCGTACAGCCCTATTCCTTCCGTCCGCCGCGACGACGGCAGCACATCAATCGCCACCGTGCTGTTCGCCACCGTCGTAAAGCCAAACGGCATCCCGTGCACCGTCCTCACCGCCGCAAACAACATCAACGTCCCCGCGGCCACATATCCCACAAAGAACAGCGTGAACACAGTGAAACTGATAAGCAACACCATCTTTCTCGGAAAACTGTCCACCACATAGCCCGAAAACAACCTCGCCACCAACGCCATCACCGCATACCCGAACAGTACCAGTCCTATCGTATCCTTGTCCGCTCCGAAATGCTCGCTCAGATAAATCGGCAGCAGCGGCGTCAGTAGCATAAACGAGAAGAAAATCATAAAGTTCGCCACCCACACCTTCGTGTAGTTGGCATTCCACAACCGTTCCATTTTCTGCTCTGCCATATTCTTCCTGCTACTTTTCCAAATTCTACATTTTTGACGTTTGACATCCCCACTCATCCCACCACCAGATTGTGCAGCATCGCATACACCGCCAATCCCGCCACACTCTTGATGCCCGTCTTCCTCGTGATATTCTTCCGGTGCGTGTTCACCGTATGCACACTGATGTTCAGTTTGTCCGCAATCTCCTTGCTGCTGCACCCCTTGGCCAGCAACACCAGCACCTCCGTTTCCCTCTCGCTCAACTCATAGCTGTCCTCCTCCTCGCTCTCGTTCTGGCAACACTCTCTCAGCAGCTGTGCCACCCGGCTTCCCTTCTCCCTGATGTCCAGCACTGTCTTAAACTGCGACAACAGCGCCGGGTCAATATATTCATACACCAGCGCCACCACCGCCATACTCGTCCGTGCCTGCTGAATAGACACCAGCTGCATCCTCGGCGGTGTGTTCAGCAGCGTCGGGTTCAAAATCAATATATCCGGCTGCTGCCGTCCAATCCGCTGTGCCATATCCACCGGCAAATCCCGCAGCGGCGCCTGCATCACAAACTCATCCTCGTCCAGCAGGGCCCGCAGCCCCTCGCGGATTATATCGCTCGGCTCGGCCACCAGCACCTGCATCTTAGGCTTCATCCCCCTCCCTCCTTTCCAACTGCTGGATACACGGCAGCAACACCTTCTCCTCTATCACCGCGTGTTTCTCCAGGTCCGCGCTCAGCTGCAGGATGGCAAACACCAGCTCGTTCAGCTCCTCGGCGAAACCCTCGCACGGGATATACTTATACAATATCTGCGTTAAATCCTTCAGCTTGTCCACCAAATCCGTGTGGTTGTCCGCAAAATGCTCCGACAGTGGTTTCTCGCCCCTCCGGCCGCGCATCAGCTCCTCCAGATAGGGGAACACATCGCGCTCCTCGCTCTCAAAATGCTCCACCACCTCCTTGCGGTAATCCTCAAAAAAACTCTTCAATATCGACCCATACCGCTCGCCCGCGCTGCCAGCCACATGCAGCAGATGCCGCTCAATATGCGGCAGCCGCTCTGTCAGGTAATAGCGGTGGCTCGCCTCCAGATACGGCACTAAAGGCCCCAAATCCGTCGCCGCCAGCTCATCCCCCTCCGGCAGATAATCATCAAACGTATACACGTTGAAAATCAGCAACACAAAGTCGACCGGCAGCCCATACGCACGGCACACCTCCTGCACACTCCTCTCTCCAAACCCCAGTGCAATTCCCAGCCTTGGCATAGCCAGAATCAGCGTGTGGTTCGTCGCCACCACATCAGCCATCTTCGTCCGTCCCGTAAACAAACCGTGCTTCTTCATCGCTTCATCCATTCCGAAAAGAGATTCATCCTTGCGGTTCTTCTGTTGCCTATAATCAATCAAATGCCAATGCCGCCACAATCGACACCGCCACCGCGATGCCACCCACCAGCAGCGTCGTCATCAGCACATCCAAATCCTTCACTGTCGTGTCCCTCTCCAGTTGTTGCAGATTCCGCTTCACAGGGCCCTCCTGCCCGCACACACGGGCATAGTCATTCGGGTTCGTCGTCTTGCATCCTTCCAGCTCATACTCCTCCAGATACACCGTCTCTCCTGCCTTGGCAGGCTTGTATATCGTCGTCACCGTCGCCTGGTTCCCCACGCTGTCCGCAAACGTATACACATTGTGGTAATACAAGTTATTCTTCATCTTCTGCGAATAGCCCGACTCCCGGCCGTGGTTGTAATACGTGATCGTCTTGTCCACCGAAATCTCATTCGCCGACTTCGACTCCGCGCCCGTCTGCCGGTAGCCCTGGCGCTCCATATCGTTGGTCATCTGTGCCACCGTCCTCTCATAACCTCCCATCGACACCACATCACGCATCTGTGTGCAGCCCGTGGCCAATACCGCGGCCATTGCCGCCGTCAACAAAGCAATCCTGTGTTTCATCTTGTCTTAGTATTTAATTTAATAAAAAATAGTTCCAAAAACATAAAATCAACGCCCGCCCGCCACCTCACTCCCGACGCCACACACCCATGTCAATCAATCACCTATCCCCTCCACCCGTCGCCGGCTCCCACACCTACAGGCAATGCAAAAATACACAAAACTTTCGACATAGCAACAAAAAAAAAGCCGTTCCTCCACTCCCCGGCACCATACGCCGTTTTCTCCGCCCCGATCCAGCCCGCCTTGCCTTTTCCCAATACACCTTCTTCCGCAACAGCGGCGAGGGCAGACAATTCACCCTCAGCCTGACCACACCCCGCTTCGCCGCCTCGCGTGTCAGGGCCGACCGCCCCTCTATCCCGCAACGGGACACCCCACATTCGGCCCGTCCGCCACCTGCCCGAACAACTGTCCCGACATCGCCACACCCTCATTAGTTGTTCTTACGTTCTGAATAATTCTACAATTTAATATTTCAGATTGATTGCCATCCCCGCAACCTCGAAGAAGTTGAATCTCAATAACACCGTACAAGCAGTTTTGGACAGTGTCGCGACCGAAGGGTGCAACACCGAAAACTGCGCAGTGCGGTGACAGAAACATAGTCTGCGCAGCGTCTCGGAGAGACGCGACCTTGAAATCATGCCTCTTTAAGGCACTTTCTTGATATATGCTGATACTCATATTCTTTTTATTTCTATTTGATATAAAAGATGGGGGCGGGGCCACCGCCCCCATGTCTTCAAGCGCGCTGCTTGCCCTCGTCAGGCTGATGCAGACCCAAATAAGTAGTAATGAAGTCCAGCAGCTGCTTGGCACGAAACTGGTTGTCAAGCGGGTCGTCGCCAAAATGGAAATCCCAAATGAGGCGGCAGCCATCCGGCCGCTCCATCACCTTGGCACTGCCCCGCTCCAACAACTTGGCATAGTGAGGATAAGTCCTGCTCACCAAGCGGTTAATCGCCACGCGCTTGCCGAACAAATCCACACGCGCCATGGCGGCAAAAGGCCTCCCATCCTCCAGGAATCCCCCTGTCACAGTCACCTGTGCCTCGTTAATAACCGTACTGTTCTCGCCTACGTAAGGCTTCAGTTTCTGTTGTTTCTCTATTTTCTTATTAATTGGTGCCATAATAATATATTTAAGGCGTTCTTACTTTACCACTCTCTGGATGGCCATCACTCAGTGGATTCGGCTGCAAAAATACAACCGTTTTCCCGACCGCAAAGTCCGCCGCCCACAGTGCAGCAGCCGCCCCCTCCCAAAAACCGCACCCTTTTCCGCACCCATTGCAAACCAGCCACTTGCCGAAAGTGCAGCCACCCTCTGCACCCCACATATTCCGCACCGCACCCCGCACACTCAGCGAAAAAAACACCCCGCAGCCCCCACCAGTGTTGAAAAATCACCTCTCCTCGATTGAAAAAAAACACGTACCTTTGCATTATTATTCATCAATAGTACCAAAGATGAAACACTTAGAATTAGACAACCTTTCCTTGGACCAACTGGTCGACAAGCTCATTGTTCTTGTCTCACCCTTGCAAGGTTTCCTCCTACGAAAAGAGGAAGACGACGAGAACATCTCAGCCCTCCGCTGGACCGAGGACATCTACCGCAGGAAAACCGCCGCAAGAGTGGCTGAGGAAATCACCAGCCGATTGGTTAGGCATGATTCCCCGGTGATGGTTTCCGACCAAACACTGGCGAAAATATTTTTGGGGTGCAGCGATTCAGTCATCTACAATCCACTTATAAAGCCGAGGCCCTCTGGTGAAGTAATGCTCCACCTTTATGCCTGGTTGAACGAAGACGAACCCGGCATCAACAATGCGTATATTGCCATACCAAACGCCCAATATGAGTATGCAAGTAACCTTGTAGAGTGCGAGAAGACAGCTATCCATTTAGTTCATATCAAAATTCCCACATACGAGTACCGCTGTGCCCTGCAAATCGAAAACGCGAAACGGGACTTCCGCGAAGCACAAGACCTCTGCAAAACTACCGAATGGGAAGACCGCAAACTCACACTCAAAAATGAGAACCTCGACAGTCTTAAAGCCAACCACTTCGGCAAGTTCTTCTACGAAGAAATCACTTTCCCCGACAGCCGCTTCCATTATGCTATGGAGACCTGCTACGGCATCGCCGCAGCGGAATATCTGAAAGAAGACCTTAAAACCAATATACCAAAAAAAATCGACGACTTCTTCTACCTGCAAGCAATGTACTGCCTCCTGCACGACGAAGACCCTGTGCCGCCTTGTTTCCGAGAGCAGTCCCAACCCGCGCCAGCCTCCTCACCCGCCGCGCCAGCCACTGAAGAGGATCAGCAGCCCTCCGTCCCCGCCGAAGAGCGGAAGCGCATCCGCGACCTTTACATCGGCCTCGCCCAAACCAGCATGGAGCTGCCCGACAGCGTCCTGCAAAAAATCCGCAAAGTGTTCGACCCCGGCAACGAAAGCCTCTGGGGCAAAATAGCCGAAGACAGGCAAAACCCTCTCCCCTACACCGACCACGACCACACCGACCTCACCCCTTTCTTCAACCTCCTCGGCGTCCTCATACGCAAAGGCTTGCTGCCTAAAGGGAAGGAGTGGACTGCCATTCTCGATAAGCTACCCAACGATTTCCATTCCAAGAACAAAGATGCCATCAAGACAGCCGTCACCAACGGCAGCCGCACAGAACCCAAACCCTTGGCTCGCTCCATCGAGCATTGCCTCGACCCGCAGTAGGCGCCGCAAAACGTCAAATGTCAAAAAGGTGAAACCGCCGTTTTCGGGAATCTGCCTCTCTGTGCAACCCTATATAGGGGTTAGGGGTATATTTAATTAATAGCCTGTACTCTTTTCGGATGCGTTTGATTTGACGTTTTTTGACGTTTGACAATCTCGAATCCGCCTTCCACAGTCCCTTTCGCCGAAAAGAGGCCCTCTTTGGGGCAGAAGAGCCGCTGTAAGTTCGTTGAAGCTTCGCTTGCGGCGGTGACGGCAGCCCCACTCCCCAAGGCTCCGCCCCCACTAAACCACCCGACTAAGGACCGGGCGGGGACGGACAGACCGGAGGGTGAGCGACTACAACGAGTTTATGAGCGCCAACCTGAAGGTCAACCGCGTGGTCCTGACGGCCGACACGGTGACTTCCTAAGTCCGCGCCGAGCAAGTCCGGCTGACAAAGAAGAGCCGGGTCCATGCGGGGACCCGGCTCTTCTTTGTCGCTATTCCTGGATGTAGACCCGCTTGACGCGGGGGCTTACGGCGGTGAGGAGTTCGTAGGGGATGGTGCCGGCGCTGGCGGCCTGCCGCAGCAGGAGGTCGGCGGGGCCGAAGAGGGTGACCTCGTCGCCCTCGCGGCAGGGGACGCCGGTGACGTCGAGGAAGCACATGTCCATGCACACGGAGCCGATGATGGGGACTTCGGAGCCGTTGACGAGCACATGCCCGTTGCCATAGCCAAGGTGGCGGTTGAGGCCGTCGGCATAGCCGATGGCGATGATGGCCACGCGCGAGGGGCGCCGAGCCACCCAGCGGCAGTTGTAGCCTACGCTGTCGCCCTCGGGGATGTCTTTGATTTGGGATATGCGCGTCTTGAGGGTGCTGACGGGACGGAGATGGCGCTGGACGGAGGGCTGGGGCGAGAGGCCGTAGAGACCGATGCCGAGGCGCACCATGTCCATCTGAGCTTCGGGAAACCTCTCGATGCCGGAGGAGTTGAGCAGGTGGCAGAGGATGCCGTCGGTGCCCAGGCGGGAGCGCAGGGCTGAGCTCCACTGAGTGAAGCGGGCTATCTGGGCGTGAGTGAAGGCGTCCTGGGCGGGGTCGTCGGCACAAGCCAGGTGGGAGAAAATGGACTGCACCCGCAGGGGGCAGCCGGGCTGGCTGAAGCTGTGGGCTATGCCGTCGAGGTCGGAGCCGGAGAAGCCGAGGCGGTGCATGCCGGTGTCGAGCTCAACATGGACGGGATAGGGAGTTTCAGCCCCCATCAGACTGACGGCCTCGGAGAAGAGTTTGAGGATGCGGAAACTGTAGATGTCCGGCTCGAGACGGTAACGGATGATGTCGTCGAAACTTTCCTCTTCGGGGTTCATGACCATGATGGGGAGGGTGATGCCGTTGCGGCGGAGGTCTACGCCCTCGTCGCTGTAGGCGACGGTGAGGTAGTCGACATGGTTGAACTGGAGGGCGCTGGCGACTTCGGCCTTGCCCGCACCGTAGCTGGCGGCCTTGACCATAGCCATGAGGCGCGTGGTGGGGCGGATGAGGGAGCGGTAGTAATTGAGGTTGGAGATGAGGTTGTCGAGGTTGACCTCCATGATGGTTTGGTGGGATTTGCGCTGGAGCATGCGGGCGATGTCCTCGAAATGGAAACGGCGGGCGCCTTTGAGGAGGATGGTCTCGTGGTCGAAGAGGTCGAAATCGAACTGGCGGATGAACTCCTCGGTGGTGGGGAAGAAATAGGTGTCGAGTCCTGCAAAGAGGCCACGGTTGCGCTCCAGGGCGTCGCCAATGCCGATGAAACGGGCGATGCCGTGGGCGTTGACCAGTTGCGCCACCCGAGCGTAGAGGTCGGGCTCGGGCAGTCCGGCCTGGAGAATGTCGCTCATGATGAGGGCGCGGCTGCGGTGCTGGCGGTCGTGCTGGACGTAGTCGAGGGCGATGGCGAGGGAGTCGAGATCGAGGCTGTAGGAGTCGTTGACGAGGAGTGAGTTGTTGAGGGCTTCGTTCATTTCGAGGCGCATGGCCACGGGGGTGAGCCGAAGGCAGCGGCGGGCGATGGTGTCGGGGTCGTAGCCCAAGTAACAGAGGAGGGCGACGCAGTGGAGGGCATTCTCGACCGAGGCGCGGTCAGTGAAAGGGATGGCGAGGGAGAAGGGTTGGCCGGAGCGGAGGAGGGTGATGCGGGTGTCGGCGTCGCGGACTTCGATGCCAGCAATCTGCAGGGCATCGGTGTCGGAGTGACCCCAAGTGTAGCGGCGCAACGAGCGGAAGCTTTCGAGCTGCGAGATGGCGGAGTGGATTTCCTTGTGGTCAGAGCAATAGATGAGGACGTCGCAGTGGGTGAAGAGCTGGAGTTTCTCGGCGATTTTCTGCTGGCGGGTGAGGAAGTTCTCGTCGTGAGCCTGGCCGATGTTAGTGAAGATGCCGATGGTAGGGTTGATGACGCGGCGGAGGTTTTCCATCTCGCCGGCTTCGGAGATGCCGGCCTCGAAGACGGCAAGCTCGTCGCTGTCGTCCATCTGCCAGACGGAGAGGGGGACGCCTATCTGCGAGTTGTAGCTGCGGGGGCTGGCGACGGTTTTGCAGTCGTCGGCGACAAGCTGGACAATCCAGTCTTTGACGATGGTCTTGCCATTGGAGCCGGTGATGCCCACCACGGGGATGTCGAAGAGGGAGCGACGATAGGCCGCAAGCTGCTGGAGTGCGGTGATGACATTCTTGACATACCAGAAGTTGGCACCCCGGCAGCGGGCAAATTGCTGGAGGAAGGTCTCATCGGTATCCTGGGGGACGACGAAGTTGCGGACCCCGCCCGCATAGAGGTTGTAGACATAGCGGCAGCCGGTATTGCGCTTAGTGGGGATGGCAAAGAAGAGGCTGTGCGCAAAATCGGCTGAACGACGGCTGTCCGTGAGGAGATGCTGGATGTCGCTGTCGGGGTCGGCCACAAGGGCTGTGGCCCCTTTGAGAATGGAGGTTATTTCGGCAGGTTTCACTGTGTGATGATTTTATAGCCTATCTGGCAGTTGAGACAATTGTGCTGTTGGCAGTAGCGCTGGTGCAGCTGGAGCAGGGCCTGGCTCTGGGCGGCGTTGTTGGGGCTGATGCCCACTGACTGCCATTGCCGCAGGGGGGCGTTGGCCTCGGGCGGGAGTTGCTGGAGGAGGTCGACGGCGCGGTCTTTGTAGGTTTGCTGGGCGTGCTGGTTGCCGTACTCGAAGAGGAGCGGCACGACGGCATTGATGACAAGGAGGTTTATGAGTTGGTCTCCTACCCGCTTGGGCTGGCCCGGCGAGGGGGAGTCAAAACGGTAGTGGTTGTCCCAGTAGGGGGAGGCGGTAAGAGAGAAGAGCTGTTGGAGCTCGGCGGCGCGGGCGGTGTCGAGCAGACGGCTGAAAAGGCTGTGGGAGCGGCAGACGAGCTGCGCGAACTGGCTGATGCGCAGGGTGGGGAAACTGGCGGGACGGAGGCGGGCGAAGCGCCACAGATGGGCCGAGATGGGGGTAAGACCGGCGGCAGCACGGAGGGCTGCGTAGTCCGACTGGAGGTGGCGGGGATAGTCGTCGTCGAAATAGCCTTCCAGGAATCCTGCCTGGCCCATGAGCAGGGCCTCGATGCGCTGGGGCTGGTCGCGCCAACGGGCCAGAAGGGTTTGTGGCGTGGACTGGGCCAGCAGCTCGAAAGGGAGGGCGTTGGCTTTGCCGCCAAAGTAGTGGGCCAGCATCAGGTAGCAGCATTGCTCCCAATCGCCCCGACTCTGCTCAAGGAGGCGGCGCACCTGGAGGCATTTCTCTTCAAGACGCTCGAGCAAGAGGCGCTCGAGCGAAGCAGCGATATAGTTGGGCGAGAGGGCCGGGAGGTGGTTGGCACAGGGGATGGGGATAGGCTCTGGGGGCGAGATGAGGGCTTCGTAGTTGTCCCAGAGGACTTGGGGGATATGGCCGGAGAGGGCAAGCGTGGGGAGCGCATGGCCATTCTGCAGCACTATGGGGGCATCGTTGTGGTGGACGACATGGAGGACAACGTTGTCGTAAGCGCGGTCCAGGCTGTGGTGATGGCGGTTCCAGTCGGAGGCCTTGATGTGTACCTCGACATTGCCCGCCCAGAGGGTGTCGCCAATCCATACACGGGCATTGGAGAAGTCCGGCCCCGCATGGGGGTTGGGCATGCCGGGATGCTCGATGCGCAGGGGCAGCCCGTCGGCAGTGAACAAGTTGCCCTCCAGCAGCCTGTGCTGCCAAACGTATTGGAGGAAGGATTCATTCATGCGCTGCATGGGCGGTGGTGTGTGGAGGTTGCGACAGGGTGCCGGAGGCCGAAGTGTCAAATGTCAAAAATGTCAAACCGCTTTTTTCGGAATCGGCGGCGGGGTGAGGGTTAGTTGAAGAGGTCTTTCATTTTGTCGAAGAAGCCGCGCTCGGCCTTAGAGGGCGTGGGCTGGAAGTTGGGCGATTTGTCGAGTCGGGCGAGGGTTTCTTTCTCTTCGCGCGAGAGGCTGCGGGGTATCCATACATTGAGTTGGACGAGAAGGTCGCCGCGACCATAGCCGTTGACTTCGGGGAGGCCTTTACCTTTGAGGCGGAGGACTTTGCCGGAGGGGGTGCCAGGGTCTATTTTGACTTTGACACGGCCGGTGAGGGTGGGAATCTCGATGGTGGCACCCATGGCGGCCTGGGCGAAGGTGATGAAGGCGTTGTAGTAGAGGTTGGTCTCCTGCCGCTCAAAGAGGTCGTGGGGGATTTCCTCGACAAGGATGATGAGGTCGCCGGAAACACCGCCGTGGGGCGCGGCGTTGCCTTTGCCGCTCATGGAGAGCTGCATGCCGTCGTAGACACCGGCGGGGATGTTGATGGTGATGACCTCCTCGGCGCGTACTATGCCCTCGCCATTGCAGTCGTGGCATTTGTCCTTGATGATGCGGCCTTCGCCACCGCAATGGGGGCAGACGCTCTGGGTCTGCATCTGGCCGAGGATGGTGCGGCGCACTTCGGTGACAACGCCTGCGCCGTGGCAGTGGGGGCAGGTTTCGAAGTTGTTGTTGCGGGCGCCAGAGCCGCCACAGGTTTTGCAGGGGACGTATTTGGCGACTTTAATTTTTTTCTCGCAGCCCTTCTCAATCTCTTCGAGGGTGAGTTTGACTTTGATGCGGAGGTTGGTGCCGCGGCGTGCGGCGCGGGCGCGCCCTTGCTGGCCGCCACTGAAACCGCCGAAGCCCCGGAAGCCTCCGCCACCGAAGAAGTCGCTGAAAATGTCGCCGAACTGGGAGAAGATGTCGTTCATGTTCATCCCTGCGCCGCCGCCGGCAGCACCATCAAAGGCCGCATGGCCGAACTGGTCGTAGCGGGCTTTTTTGTCGGGGTTGCTGAGGACGTCGTAAGCCTCGGCAGCCTCCTTGAACTTTTCCTCGGCCTCTTTGTCGCCGGGATTGCGGTCAGGGTGGTATTGGAGAGCCAATTTGCGGTAGGCTTTCTTCAATTCGTCGGGGGTAGCGTTTTTGCTGACCCCAAGCACTTCATAATAATCTCTCTTTGCCATAATTGTTTCTTCAGGCTTTCAGGTTGTGCCCCGCAGGGCTGCACGGTTTGCGCCGGCAGGGAGCAGCGAGCCTTCGCGCCTTAGTCTCCTTTCTTTTCTCTTTGTTCGTATTATATTGCCACCACCACTTTGGCGTAGCGCAGCACTTTGTCGTTGAGGAAGTAGCCCTTTTCAACCACGTCGACCACGGTTCCTTTCTGGCCCTCATCGGCGGCGGGGAACTGGGTGACGGCCTCATGGAGGTTCTCGTCGAACTTGGCTCCTTTGGCCTCCATGGGCTTCAAGCCCTTCTGCGACAGGGTGTTCATGAGTTTGTTATAAATGAGTTGCACACCCTCTTTGGCGCTCTCGCCATCGGCCATGGCCGAGAGGGCGCGTTCCATGTCGTCCACCACAGGAAGGATGGCTTTGATCATATCTTTGCTGCCGTTGATGATGAGGTCGGCTTTTTCGGTGTTGGTGCGTTTGCGGTAGTTCTCGTACTCGGAATAGAGCCTGACATATTTGTCGTTCATCTCGGCCAGTTTCTCGCCCATTTCCTGCACTTTGTGGTCGTGTTCGCCGTGGCGGTCATGGCGTTTCCTGCGCTCTTTTGGGGTTTCCGGCTCGGTTTCGGGCTGGGCGGCCTCGGCTTGTGTATCTTGCTGGTTGTTCTTTTCTTGTTCTTTTTCTTTATCTTCCTGGGTCATATCTACGATGTTTATTTTTTTTTAGATTGGAATAAATGCACTATATTTTTCGGATACCAGTGAACCAAAAAACGACCTTACGGCAACAAGAGGGGTGCCACGGGGCCGAGGTCTGCCATTTTGTCACCAGATGAAGACGTCGAGGGGCTGTTTGGGACGGCGGGTATCTATCCAGTTGAAGTTGGCGAGTTGTTTTTTATCCTGCGGGAGCTGGTCGTAAGGGTAGGTATTCATGTCAGGGTTGCCGAGGGTGACGACGCGGTCGGGGGCGCGGTCGAGGAAGTAGATGCGCATGTCGGAACCGATGCCGCAGTTGACGCCGATAAGGCTTTTGCGGCCA
The DNA here is from genome assembly GCA_947168665.1 of uncultured Bacteroidales bacterium. Taxonomy (GTDB): domain Bacteria; phylum Bacteroidota; class Bacteroidia; order Bacteroidales; family P3; genus Colimorpha. The sequence continues at coordinate 36,692 of CAMVMX010000015.1, read as the reverse complement.
GAGGGGGCGTCCTCGGTGAGGTAGTAGACCATTTCGGCGTTGCCGAGGACATCGGCGTAGTGGGGTTCACCCTGGCGGAAGTGGACGACGGCATTGCGGCCTTTGACTTGGTTGTATTTGTCGGGGTCGACTTGCTCGATGCAGAAGACGTTGGAGTTGAACCAGGCCTGACGCGCGCCAGCGGTGTCATGGAGGATGATGATGGTGTCGGCCAAAGCTTGGTAGTGCTCGTACCAGAGTACGGGGCTACGGAAAAGCTGGATGGTGGAGTCGGGGGCGGAGTAGAAAAGGGAGTCGGCCATGGCCTGAGCGTCAGCCCGGAAAAGTTTGACCCGGTTGTGGGCGAAAACGGAGCGGAGATGGCGCAGAGAGTCGTTGAGGACGAGGATGGAATCGGCATGGAGATAGAGAGTGTCGGGGGTGGCGGCGGGACGTTGGTCGTCGTGATGGACAAAGCGGACGAGAGCACTGTCAGTGACAAAGGAAGTGCGGTCTGCCTGTCGGGTCTCGGCGTAGCGGGAGGTGGAGATGATGTCGTTGACGGTGTCGCGGAGGGTGACGTTGCCTATGGCTATGCCGTGTTCGGTCTGCTCCCAATAGTGGAGTGTGTCGCAAGTGATGTGTTTCTCGCCATTGTGGACTTCGGAGCTGCGCATAGAGTGAGAGTAGCGAAGGTCGGTGTTGTAGGTGCCGTGCTCGGAGTACATGGTGGCGGAGTCGGTGTAGATGTGGGTGGGGCTCCAGAAGTGGGCGACATTTGTGTTCGTGTTGAAGGTGAGGGTATCGGTGAGGAGGCGCATGTTGGAGTCGCTCAATTCCACATCGTTATATATATCCACAATCTTTGTTTCCGTATTGTAATACCCTTTGCGGCTCACCAGGCGTTTGTCCTCGTTGGTGGTGATGCCCCATGTGTCGTATGTGGCTATGGATGAGACGCGGTCGTAGGACAGATGGTCGGATTTTAAGAGAGTTTTGCCGTCAATGAAGCGCACGGTGTCATCCCAGATGTCCACCACCCGGCTCACTCCGTCGTAATAGAGCTGGTCGCCATAGATGGTGGTGGTGTCGGAAATTTCAATCTTGATATGGCCGAAGGCGGTGAAGTCGTTGAGGACAGTGTTGAGGAGGGCGGAATCGGCGTATAGGACCATGCCTTCGTGCTCGGCACGGACACGCTGGTAGAGTATCCAAACGTCGGCATCGGAGGGGTCGCGGGTGCCCATGCCGGCTTCGTAGGTGATGAGTTTCTGGGCCCACGACGGCACCGCCGCCATCAGGAGCAGCAGCAATAGAGCTGGTTTCAAATATGTTAGTTTCATGCGTCGTGCTTTCTCAAAATTGCAAAGATACGAAAGTTTTTTTATATATCGAAAATCAGCCACAGCTGCCGGGCAAACGTCGCAATGGTTCGAGCAATGTATTTGGAACAATGACCTTCGACGACGTTGCTTGGCATATACTGCGTGCCGATGTGGTGGGATTGGTGGTCACAACCAAAACCCTCAAAAAAGAATAAAGGGGAAGCCGTATCGAACAGACTTCCCCGCCAATTTGCTGAGGGAAGAGGGTGACTACCCGCTTATCGGGACTCTCACGCCATAGCGGAATAACGACACCTCCCATGTTGGTGCCACAGATAAAAACTGTGACAACAGTTCATGTCAGTTCTTGTATTCGTAATAGACTTGGGTCGTTAACCGACTTGTAACGACTGGCGTACTCACATCGAGTGTATACGTGCGTTGTGTAGGCCACTGTCCGTCGTATTCATAGGTGTATCTCAAACCGTCGTTGATGGGTGGCTCACCCGTAATACTGATGCTGTCGAACACGAGATTGTTGGCACTGCCTCACTCATTAAAATAATCAGGGCCGAAAAGCATACTGGTCAATCCACGGTAGGGGTTGTTCTTGTTGTCGTAGGCATAGATTATTTCGACAACGACATCGGCGGCAGTGCTGGTCATGACAAATTTAGTGATGTTGTCGCCTTCCCAGAGTAGGCTTTTTTTGAGTTGGAACCATTTTTCGAAGAAATGAGTATTCTGCAATCATTTTTTTCTTGCCGTTTGGCGGAAAAGTTGTATCTTTGCATCGTCGTTTACACCGAAGCCCGCAAGGGCGAGGGGTGGACGACAGGACATATTAAAGACGTTGTAACGGCGTTTTATCTGCGGCGTGTGAATCTCGCAAATTCTAATTAGCTCCGCAATAACGCAATGTTCAATGTCCATGGTTGGTATATAGTTGTTCTACTATATCCGTAACGCGTGGGCTTCGGCATTGCTTATTCTGAGCTAAAGGCAATGCGAGAGCCTCACACGCGGGATAAGCAAAGTGACAGATTCCCGCGCTTCTTTTTATATGTTTCTATCTGTTGGATTCATAGAATTTTTGGCGTAGGGAATCCGTCATAAGGATATGACAGATTCTATACTACAAAAGATGCTTATCTGGTTAAAAAGAATACTCAAACACATTAAAAAGTCACCAATTCACGACAAAACTGGTGAAAGAGAACGGTCTTATTCAAATCTTAACGAGCGAGAAAAAGACGTTATAAGGGAAAAAGAGAAGATTAAAGCATCGCCAACTGACTGGTATACCCTTAAACCTCTACATGATAAAGGAGGAAACACTGTGAATGTTTTTCATCCATACTCATTTGGGAGAATTTTGAGTTTAAAGAGGTTAAAGGAAGAACGTCTCCAAAAAGAAGCTCACGAGTTAAAGCTGCTCGAAGAAGTAGCTATGCAGTCGTTAACAAACATTGAGAGATCAATAAATGGGCGAAGAAAGGATGAGGCCAAGGCTATACTTGATGAGATTCTTGACAAGATAGCGAAAGTCAAAGACTCCTCTATCCGTCAGAAATATCAGGATTTGCAAAACAGATACGCAAAACTTGTAGCGGAGCTGGAGAGAGAAGAACTTGCGAGATTAGCCGAAGAAAAGCGCCGTAAAGAAGCGGAAGAAAAGAAACTGAAGGAAGCAGAAGAAAAAGCACGTAGGGAAAAAGAGGAACAAAAAAGGAAAGAAAGAGAAAGGCGTGAAGCAGAGAGGCAGCGTTTGGCTGATGAAGCCCGAAAAAAAGAGCTGGCCGAGCGATCTGAGAAACAACGCTTGATGTCTCTGTCCTCAGATCTGAAAGAAAACTGGCAGAGCTTTAAACAAGTACTTGACAATCACCACGTGAGATATTTATATCATTTCACAGACTGTCGTAATATTCCCTCAATAAAGAGCCACGGAGGCCTTTTATCATGGCACTACTGTCACACTCATGATATAAAGATACCCTGTCAGGGAGGAGATCATGATTCACGCGAACTTGACAAAAAATACGGCCTTGAAGATTATGTGAGACTGAGCTTCTGCGATGACCATCCAATGAAATATAGGCTACAACAATCTGGTAGTAATATTGTTGTTCTCAGAATCAAAATTGATGTAGCATTATTGAAAGACACCCAATTCTCTGACATGAATGCCACAGACAAACGCCATAAACATGGAAAGACATTGGAACATCTACAAATGGTAAATTTTGATGCCACCAGAATGCACTATCTAAGAAGTGAAGACCCGTATTTCAAACCCCATCAGGCAGAAGTAATGGTTAAAACATTCATTCCATTAAAATACATTGAAAATATATGATATACATAGTAAATAAAAAGCGAAAGCTGGAGAAGGTAAAAGAGGATTTTCCTAATGCTGCCATATTGGATATCACCTCAACGTCTAATATGAGATATGCTCAAATCCTGAGTCCTTTTTATCCGCACAGGAATATTCCGATACCTTTTACAGAAGGATTGACAGCCACTTGTGTAGAGGCTGTTTGGCAAGGTCTGAAAGTCTTTGACGGTGCAGATGTCGATTTCGAAACATTCAAAAACGACACAATGCACAACTTGAAACGAACAGTGCGCAGATATGGAATGCCTAAAGGCCATCGCAAAGGAGCATACGGCACAGAACTTCTCGGCTATTTCGAGGCTCGGATGTTGATATACTTGCCTACATACAAGTGGGTTCTTGACAACGTTCCAAAAGTGCATCATGTAGTGGAACGTATAAAAGAGCAAAGCAAGATTCAAGACATTGTGCTTTTAGACTATAACATCAACATTGATTTCAGAGACATCTCAAAGCCTTTATCTCATGCAGGCTTAGTAAAGTTATACATTGAGGGCAATTATCCAGAAGGAATAGATGGTTATCTGCCAATGACTCGAGATGAACTAGAACAAAAAAAACTGCGGGACAAGGAGCAAAGAAAAGAAATCAAGAAGAAAACGAAAAAGCAGAGAAAAGAGCAAAACGCAAGCATATTTAACAACAAATAACTAATATCACCTATGGAATTTAAAGAATATATTGGCTTAATTGTGGCACTGATAGTTGTTGCAATTGTCATCATCCTACAAATTACAAGTTTTTTACATACTAAAGCAAAAATTGGCGAACTCGGCAATTTGTTTGATGATGTTGGGAAACTATTTCTGAAGGAAACTTCTCTCACTCCGAACGTGTTACGCTCAAAGAGTGCCCTACAGAAGTTTTTGTCGAACATTCCTAATCGGCACGTAAAGTCAGAAGATGGTGAAGACGACAATATAGACTATACAGACCTGTCGTTACTCGCATTATCTGGGAAAAAACAGTCCGATGGGCGTTTCGGCGTAATTGTAAACAGAACTAACGAGTACCTGTGTAAGAATACTGGCACAAGTGCAGACCTTGGAATCCTTGAAGACATTTGTGACAACCAAAAGAATGCCTTGGAGGACGAAATTCATAACAGCCTAAATGTTCCACTTTATTTAGGATTAGCAGGAACATTCATAGGAATTATTACTGGCTTATGGGGCATCGATTTTACAGAAATATTTGGCCCCAATGGCGAACTTACTGGCTTACAGCATTTATTATACGGTATTGTTGTAGCAATGAGTGCAAGTTTCCTTGGGCTTGGATTTACCGTGACCAATAGTGCCTTGACTTATAAGAAAGCTGTTTCTAAATCTAATGAAGGGAAAGAGGAATACATGGATTTCCTTCGTAGAGAGCTAATGCCTCTCTTGTCAAATAGCATGGCCTCAAGCCTTAACTCTTTGCGTGGAGTACTTGGCCATTTCGTTGATAAGTTTGGACGCAACCTGGATGCCTATGCTGACTCCGCAGCACTACTCAATGATAATCTGGAGAAGCAGCATTTGGTATTGGAAGAGATTAATAAACTAAGTTTAACAAGAACTGCAAACAAGATTGCTGAGACATTCTTGCAGTTAAAAGATTCTTCTGATTCCCTTGCCGTCTTCCAAACTTATCAACAACAGCTGAACACAACAATTACTAATGTCTCTGGCGTTGTTGGTCAGATACAAACTCTTCTTGGCAAGTTCGATGAGTTTTCGGCAGGTCTTTCAATTGTGGTAAGTAATCAAAATAAGACAGCCGAACTGCAAAGAGTGTTTCAAGAGGCTATAACCACCCACTTCCCAACAGGCTCTGAGGCACGTGATGTCTGGCGTAAGGAGTTTGATATGTTTATTTCAGAGGGGAAGCAGGTTTCCGAGAGTCTTTCTACACAATTGACTGCTTCTACTGAATATATACAAAACTTTGTGAATGACAACAAGGAGTTCTTTGACACATTTGAAAAGATGAAAGCAGTCCTTTCTGAAATGGTTCAATATACCCAAGTCCAAGCTGAATGCTATAAAGACTTGAAGGGCGAAATACTTTATCTACGTAAAGACTATAAAGATGCTCAACAAGAATCAATTGAATTGCACAAATCTACACTAAGAGCTGTTGATGCAATGACCAAGGCCATCAAAGACATACAAAAATAAACTATGGCAAGAGAAAAATACAAAGATTCGTTTTGGTTAAGCTATTCTGACTTGATGACGAGTTTGTTCTTCATCATGTTTGTGCTGTTTGTTGTTTGCATAGTGAAGATGAAATACGACAATATAGATCTAATAAAAGCAATAGATCAAGCTAATGCAGAAAAGGAACAATTAGAACGTATTCTTCAACTTGACGCACAATTTAAAGAGCTTAGCGAGTCATCCGCATTACAATATGTCGAAGACAAAAAGATGTTTGTGGCAAAGGATTTCATCGGTATTGAAATATTCCAGCCTCTCGATGATGCTATAAAACCAGAATATCTATCTACTGTCGATGAAGTCGGAAAGTCATTACATCATTTGGTGAAAAGACTTTACGACAATAGCCCAGACATGAGCTTCCAGCTGGTCATTGAAGGAAATGCAGCTATACATTGGCAACAACTCCAAAACCACTCATACAATGCTGACAATGTCGAAATGTACAAACTGAGCTACCGTCGTGCATTGGCTCTATATCTACGTTGGCTTTCGAAAGGTATAAATCTTCGACATTATAACACAGAGGTCATTATTGCAGGAAGTGGATTCAACGGTATAAACAGAGACCATAAAGTTGAAGAAAACAACAAACGGTTTGTCATTCAGATTATCCCAAAAATTTCAAAGCCGAAAGGTACTGATAAACAGATAAGTAATTACAGATAATTCCTATGTATGAATCTAAAAAACGTTATTGTAGATGTTACTAGTGAGTGGATGAGCTAATTTTTCATTGTAACGATTGCTCTGCCCTGCTGTATTATTCCACTTATCCTACCTCTACCTCAACATTCAAATCCCTGTCGCATCGGAATAAATCCAACACGGCAGGGATTTTTCATTGCAATAATTATCCGTATTTACCATCGAAATGCCTCGGTGAGGCATGATTTCAATAACACCGTACAAGCATAGCGCAGTGCGGCGGCTAACCGGGGACACCACCTTACGTCTCGAAGAGACGTGACTTCCTGTACATCCAATTGCGGATAATCACTATCATTTTTGTTGTCATGACGCAATCTCTATCTTGCCCATTATGTCCCTCAACAAAAAAGAGTAGCCCCCAAAACTATACAATGTCAATCCAGAAATATCATTTATACCCAATGAGTTGAGCGGAGCGTAATAAGTTTTTCCCTTGCATTCCAAATATTTTATGTAATCTTGAAATTGGATTGCAAGATTACATAATAAAATATTTATGCGATAATAACCAGGACTTTAGAAAGTACTATCAAAGTAAATTTGCGGTATTTTCCTATCGCGACTATAACCGAACCGCGTCAATCGGGCAAAACCACACTCATCTGCAATATGATCCCCAACCTGCCATATTTCTCTTTGGAAATACACAATCCCAAACAACCTATCATTCAATAACGTAGACTATAGGTATCAGTATAGTCGCACCAATACATATTGGAGTATCGATGGGCTATCTGGGTTGGCACGCCGTCGGTACATTCATACTGGAGCGTATAATATACATCCTGCATGGGGCCGTTGTCGGTGTGGTAGGTGATGGAAACCGGGATGTTCTTTGAGAAGAAGAGCGGGGCATCCACAATGGAATATTGTCGGAAAAAGTAGGGCGACAGCAAGCCGCAGAAGGGGTTGTCGTGGTTGGAATAGGTGTAGGTGATCGAATCGATGGCATAGGCATTATTGTCCGGCCCACATACGGCGGCAACAAGATTGCCTTCGCGCCAGCGCAGGGTGTAGGTATCCGTCAGCTCTGCATACTGCCCCTGCGCGTGTCTGGTAAGGCTGATGGGATAATCCGCGCCATCGTAACCGAATGTATAATCCGTATGCCGTCCCCCATACGTCTCGGCTATCGACACCAGATGTGAACCCTCATACTGGAGATCATACGCATGATTCAAGACAGTATAGTCGGACTCCACCCGTGACAAACGCCCTGCCGGGTCGTAATAGTACCGTGCCGTCAATGGACCAGGAGTGTTGATGCGACTGTCATAAACCTCAATGCTGTCGAGATGCTGAGGCGACCAATGCCAATTCATCTGCACACAATCCGGCAGCTCATAGTCGCCACATTCCACACCCACCACATGTTCGGAACATGAAAGAGCCTGCACCCTGTTGGCAGGGTTGTAGACCCCTGCAAAAAAATTGCTATTGACCCCGACGGGAACAATACTCTCCGTTTTGCGGCAAGCCGTCATCGCAGCCGCCAACGTCAATATGAGAATAAAGACACGTGTTTTCATCATTGCATGTATTAAATTGGACAATCGTTTCATCTATATAACGGAAAGCAAGGCAAAATCTCACAGCAGACAGCATAAAAATACAAAATGATTATTCGCAATTGGCATGTGCACGATGTCGCGTCTCTCCGAGACGCCGGTTGGGGTGAGGTCTTCAACCACCGCACAGCGCTTCGCCTGTACAATGTTATTGAAATTAAGCCTCACCAAGGCTTTTTGATGGCAACTGCGGATAATCATTAAATACAAAAAAGGAGGGGAAGACTCAACTTCACCCTCCTTTGCTATTACTGCAGAATATACTTTCTTATCTGATAGTACGCGAACCCATACGGTCCATGGCACAACGGAATCCGATCCACGACGTGCTGCGATCCTGATCGTAGTAACGGCGGGTTCCGCACTGCATCCAGTAGGCGCGGTCTCTCCAGGAGCCACCCTTCACCACGCGGACGCGGTTGTTGATCATAGAAGTGATGTTGTTCTTGTCAAGGCTGTCGGAACGGTGGTACATCTGGTTGGTCTGCTCCTCGTTGGTACGGGTGATGACATCCTCACCGCCCTCATCCTCTTCATCGGTCTCTCTCAGCCAGCCGGATGCAGAAGTGGACTCTTTGCTCTCGAAGTCATAGATGCTGGAGTTCCAGTCACCATCCAGATAGTTGATATTATCAGCCTGACGGTAGTTGCGGCGGTTCATGTCGTCGGGAACATTCTGATAAATCAGGTTGCCTGTAGCCTCATCGATTGCGGCTTCCTCGCCGTCCTCGCTCATAGCCACATACTGGTAAACGTTACCACGGAAGGGGTTCTGGTCGTCTGCACCGATGGGGTTGACATCCTTACGATAGACATCGCCGCACCACTCAGCCACATTGCCGGCCATATGATACAGGCCGTAATCGTTGGGGAAGTACCACTTGACAGGGGCAGTATACTCCCAGCCGTCGTTCAGGTTGCCAGCCACACCCATGGCATCGCCACGCGAGCGTTTGAAATTGGCAAGGAACTGGCCGTAGTACTTCTTGTTGGCGGAACGGACACTCTGTCCGGCCCAGGGATAAGTCTTGTGTTCAACAACACGCTCGTCGAAAGTGTTGCCAATGATACCCAGTGCGGCGAACTCCCACTCGGCCTCGGTCGGGAGACGGTAATTGGGCAGCAGGATACCATCGCTGCGGCGCACATTACGGTTCTCACCACCACTGGCGGGGTCGAGGTCAGGCACACCTTTGCCTTCACCCTTGTAGAGACCGGCCAGATAGACATCGGTCTGGAAAGCCTCCGAGCCGGTCAGCTCAGACTGAGCCAGGTCGATGATGCCCGCATCGACAAGAATCTTCTCGTTGACACGGTCGGTACGCCATTTGCAGAACTGAGAAGCCTGCTCCCAAGTGACACCCACAACGGGATAGTCATTGAACATGGCGCATTGGAAATAGTTCTCCACAAAGTTCTCAACCCACGAAAGGCGCTGGCGCCATACGTTGGTGTCGGGATAAATCTGTTTCACCAGTTCGGGATATTCCTCGCCATAGGCGCGGTTCATCCAGTAGACGAACTCACGATAAGAGATGTTGGAAACCTCTGTCTCGTCAATATAGAAAGATGAGACGGTGACAGTGTGCACCAGGTTATTCCACGAGAAGCGCGACTCGTCGGCCACACGGCCCATCTGGAACGAGCCACCCTCGACAAACACCAGTCCGGGCCCCGTAATCTGTTCCTGATAGGACGAACGGTCGAAACCGCCCCATTCTGTATCATTCAGGTTCCAGCCGGTGGTGGCGGACTGTTCTTTACTTCCGCACGCTACCATGAGCAGTGCCGAAGCCAACATTAGGAATGACAATTTGATAATCTTCATAGTGGGTTAGTTTTTTCTCTGTATACGTAAATGACGGATTATTGTTTCGTTTTAAGATTTTTTAATTAGAAGGACGGGCAGCGTATCGCCTTCACTTTATGCTTCTGCTCAGGCACTGGCAGGAGGATGCCCAGTGTGATTTCGTGCGAACCCAGCACACTGTTCGAGAGTTCGGACACTGTCACATCGTAGCTGTAGCCCACCTTGAAATGGTCGTGCTGCGCACCAACCATGAAGATGAAAGCATCGGGGTTTTCCAATCCGTGGCGATACCACGCGCCGACAAGGAATGGCATCCAGTCAAGGTACAGACCATAGTTAAAATAATGGAACCCTCCTTGATACTGATAAATCATATTCGGCGAGATGACCGGCACCCCGAGTCCGAGGGGGGACTGGCGGCGGCGTTCCTCGGCCAGGTTGATCAGTCCACCGGCATTGGCCGTGAACTTGATGGGAACGCGGTCCTCGCTATAGAACCCCTGGCTGGGCCGGCTGAGGTGGTGAGCCGCAAAACCGGCATACCACGCTGGACCATAGACCATCGTACCTGCGGCGAAATCGGGGTATATGACGCTGGTCTTTTCCGGCTGAGTGGCCGACGACCAATTAATCCAGCCGCAGTTCGCGTCAATCTGGTCCGGCCAGCGCATGATGGTCGGGTCCCAATTCAAATTGATATTCACCACTGAAGCCTGAAGAGCCAGATTAATGAATATATCGTCATGAACCTGGAATCGGAATGAATACATGGCTCCCAGCATATTGGTATTCAACATACCGTGGTCGCCCATCTTGTCCGTCATCACGATGGCACCAATGCCGCCGTGCAGGTCGGGTATATATTGGTCATACGAAGCACTGTAAGAAGAGAAGGCACTGACCAGACCGGGCCACTGCGAACGGTGAGCCAACGAAATTCGTGGTGCCACCTTCGACCCGGCGAAGGCCGGATTAAGGTACAGCGGATTGGCATAGAACTGCGAAAAGCCTACATCTTGAGCTTTCACCCCCTGCATGCCCAGTGTTGCGAGCAGCAGAATCAGCGTAATTTTATTGTACTTTTTCATCATGCTTATTTCAGTGTAAAATGAGCCTAAAATCAATTGGCAATATTACGATTTTTTTGTCATATAACCATCTTTCTTTCAAAAAAAAATTACAACATACTGATTGTCACCAGATTTATTTTTCCACAGAGGGTCACATGTGCCTGTTTTTTCAACCGTTTCAGACCCGTTTTTTTGGAAATTGCGGCCTTTTTTCATCTCCACCGCACCCGCTGGCGCGCCTCATTTCCGGCGGTTGTACAGACCATAGCCCCCATCCTCCCCCTCGCCAATTCACGCACCTGCGCCACCTGGTAGAAAATAGTCCCCGCCCGCACAATAAAAAGGGCATATTTCAGTTATGGAAGGCATGTTATCGAAAGCGAAATACACCGGCATACTCTGGCTCCTCGCCCTCCTCCCGACCCTTTCCTTACGGGCGCAGGGCTACGCCTCCCAATCCCTTCTGGCCACCGGCCAATGGTACAAAATCGCCGTCCCCGCCAGCGGAGTCTATAAAATCACCGCCGCCCAAGCCCCCGCCCTACTGCAGGCCTCCTGCGACCACATCTGCCTCTATGGCGCACCGGGCGACATGCTTGCCATCAGCAACGGCGCATCCCATCCCGACGACCTCACACCCGCCGCCATCCAAGTCTTCGACCTCAACGCCAATGGCCTTTTCGATGCCGACGACTACCTGCTCTTCTATGGCGAAGCGCCCAACATGTGGCGCTACGTCCCGGCCGACCAACGGTTTGAATATAATGTTCACGCTTACGCGAACAATAATTTTTATTTTCTCACCCCCGACGGTGCGGGCGGCGCCCTTCAGCGCGTCCAGTCCTGCCCCGACCTGTCCGGCGAACCCATCGACCTCACCACCCACACCGCCGTGGCCCTCTTCCACGAAGACCGCATCAACACCCATGGCGGCGGACAGATTTGGGTGGCCGACAAATTCACCCCCAACCTCCCCTCACGATCCTACACCCTCACGCTGCCGGCCCCGCCCGCCAGCGGTGCCATCCAGGCCCGTTACGCCTTCGCCAGCCTATCCACCCTCATGTCCAGTTTTGAGGTCACCGCCGGCGCCACCACCCGCCAGCACTCCTTCCCCAACAGCAGCAAATACCTCATCTTCCGCGAAGACTTCAACTCCGTCACCTCCAGCGACATCACATTCCACTGCACCTACCAGCCCCACGAAAGCAATGCCACAGCCTACATCGACTACATCGAAGTCAACGCCCCGGCACCCCTTGCCTACGGCGGAGGCCAGCAAACCTTCCGCAACAAAGACCATCTGCAAGAGACCGTCCCCTGCCGCTACACCATCACCGGCAACACTGTAGGGCTGACCGTCTGGGACATCACATCCCCCTCCCAGCCCGCCTCTGTTGCCATCGCCCCTTCCGGCTCACAGTTCTCCTTCCTTTTCAGCCCCGACTGCGCACGCACCTTCGTTGCCTTCACACCCGACGACGCCCTCACCCCCTCCTCCGTCGAGGCCCTCCCCAACCAGAACATCCACGGTGCGGCCCCGTCCGACTACATCATTGTCACCCACAGCAACTTCCTCGACCAAGCCAACCGTCTGGCCGACCTCCACCGCCGGCACCAAGGACTCACCGTCATGGTCGTGACGCAAGAACAGGTCTTCAACGAATTCTCCTCGGGCAAACAAGACCCCGTGGCCATCCGCCAAATGCTCCGGTGCCTCAACAGCCACAGCGACTCCACCCTGCCCGCGCCCCGCTACCTGCTCCTCTTCGGCAAAGGCACCCACGACAACCGCGACATACTGGGCCTCCACCAGTCCACCGCCGTCACCTACCAGTCGCCCGCCTCATTCGACTCCGACGGCGAGGCCTACCCCAGCGACGACATCTACGGCTACCTCTCCGACCGTGCCGCAGGTCCCTTCGAAGGCACCCTCACCGTCAGCATCGGCCGTCTGCCCGCCAAGACCCCTGCCGAAGCCACCCACCTCGTCGACAAGATAGAAAGTTACATGCTGCGGAGCGATCTCGGCCGCGACGACATCCGGGGCGACTGGCGCAACTACGTGGCCCTCCTGGCCGACGACGCCGACCCCTCCTCCCCCTACGACACCACCTTCGCCAGTGACTCCGAAGCCCTGGCCCGCCGAATCAAGTCCCTCCACCCCCAATTCAACATCGACCGCATCTACGCCGACGCCTACCCCCAACAGTCCGGCGCCGACGGCTCCTACTACCCCGACGTCAACAACGCACTGCGCCAACGCATGAACTACGGCTGCCTGCTCCTCAACTACATCGGCCACGGCTCCAGCAACTACATCGGCACCGAGCGCTTCATGGAATTCTCCGACATCGACAAATACTCCAACACCGACCGCCTGGCCTTCTTCGTCACCAGCACCTGCACTTTTGGCAAATACGACCTTGCGGGCGACATCTGCGGGGCCGAAGTCTTCCTCCTGGCCGACGCCGCCGGAGTCGGCATCGTCTCCGCCGCCCGTCCCATCCACCACGTCAAGCGGTTCAACGCCGACATCTGCCTCCACGCCCTCAACCCCGACAACTCCATCGGCGACGCCCTCCGCCTGGCCAAAAACGCCACCAACGTAGCACACTGCATAGCCCTCCTTGGCGACCCCGCCCTCCACCTCTCCATCCCCCGCAACGAAGTAGTCGTCACCCACATCAACCAAATGCCCGTCAACCCCGCCGTCACCGACTCCGCCCTCGTCCTCTCGCGCGTCACCGTCCAAGGCGAAATCCACGGCCCCGACGGCAACCTCCTCACCGACTTCGACGGCATCATCTACCCCGTCGTCTTCGACCGCGAAGTCAACTGCCGCACCCTCGCCAACGACAACGACAGCACCGAAGTCAACTTCCGGCAACAGAAAAACATCCTCTACAAAGGCCGCGAAGCCGTCACCGCCGGCACCTTCGCCTACTCCTTCATCGTCCCGCGCGACGTGTCCTACCGCTACGACTACGCCAAACTCTCCCACTACGCCCGCACCCGCACCGCCGACGCCACCGGCCAATACTCCAACATCATGTTCGGCGGCTTCAACGACGACATCGCCATCGCTGAACTCCACCCAGCCATCCAGCTCTACATCGGCGACACCACCTTCCGCAACGGAGGCCTCACCAACGAAACCCCCACCCTCTACGCCCGCCTCTCCGACTCCATCGGCATCAACGCCGCCGGCAGCGGACTGGGACACGACATCACCGCCGTCATCGACGGCAACCCCTACAGCTCCGTCGTCCTCAACGACTTCTTCGAACCCTCCATCACCGACAGCCGCAACGGCGAAGTGCGCTACACCCTGGGCAAACTCGACGAAGGCCCCCACACCCTCACCCTCAAATGCTGGAACATCTACAACTACTCCGCCTCCGCCACCATCCAGTTCCACGTCACCAACGACCGCACCCCCCTCCTCGGCCGCTTCGACGCCACCCCCAACCCCGCCTCGCACCACACCACCATCCGCCTGGAACACAACCTGCCCGCCGCCGTCCAATCCGCCACCATCGACATCTACGACATCCGTGGCGCCCTCGTGCGCAGCCTCACCCCCGCCGTGGGACTTTCCGTCCTCAGCTGCCAGTGGGACTTCACTGCCGCCAACGGCTCTCCCCTGCCCCGCGGCATCTACATTGCCCGTGCCACCGTCACCACCACCGACGGCACCCTCCTCACCCAGACCTCCAAAATAGTACGCAACTAAAAATAATCACCCCACACAATAAAACAAAGCCAACCCCGTTTCCCTGACATAAATATCGCAACGATTACATGAAAAAAACAACAACAGCCATCATCACCTGCCTGCTGATTCTCAGTCTGACAGACTCCGCCCTCGCCCAGACCCCCGCCGCCCTCACCGGCCAAACCAAAAACTATATATCCACCGGCATGCCCATCCTCCTCATCGCCCCCGATGCCACCTCCGCCGGCATGGGCGACGCTGGCGTAGCCTCGACCCCCGACATCTACTCCTCCCACTGGAACAACGCCAAATTCGCCTTCATCGACGGCGACTTCGGCATCGGCACCACCTACACCCCCTGGCTCCGCAACCTCAAAGTGTCCGACATGAACCTCCTCTACCTCGGAGCCTTCAAGCGCATCAACCGCCGCAGCACCGTCGCCGCCTCCCTCACCTACTTCTCATTAGGCGAAATCCAAGGCACCGACGAACACGGGCAAAGCCGCGGCACCATGCACCCCAACGAATTTGCCGCCGACGTCACCTACGCCATGAAACTCAACGACCGCCTGTCGCTCGGCGCCACAGGCCGCTACATCCACTCCGACCTCACCAACGGCCAATCCATATCCGACGGCAGCGGCTACGTCACCACACAGCCCGCCACCAGCATCGCCGCCGACCTCGGCATCTACTGGCAGGCACCCATCGACAAAAGCCAAGACCTGGCCTTCGGAGCCTTCTTCAGCAATCTCGGCGCCAAACTCTCCTACTCCAACGACGACACCAAAAAAGAATTCCTGCCCGCCAACCTCCGACTGGGCGGCCGCTATACCAACCACATCGACGAGTCCAACGAAATCACCCTCCTGCTCGACGCCAACAAACTCCTCGTCCCCACACCCCCCGTCACCGTAGGCGACGAAACCTACAGCGACTACTACCAGAACATGACCGAATACTACAACACCGGAGTAGTCCGCGGCGCCATCCAGTCCTTCTTCGACGCCCCCGGCGGCATATCCGAAGAGCTGCGCGAAATACAACTCTCCGTGGGTGGCGAATACTGGTACAAACAAACCCTCGCCGCCCGAGCCGGCTACTTCTACGAAAGCGCCACCAAAGGAGGCCGCCAATACCTCACCTTCGGCTTCGGGCTGCGCTACAACATCCTCCAGTTCGACATCTCCTACCTCGTCCCCACCACCAGCTTCAGCAGCAACCCCCTCTCCAACACCATCCGCATCTCGCTCACCGTCAACTTCAAGTCGCAAAAAGCCGCACCCACCTTCTAACCCCATGCGCATAGGAATAGGATACGACGTACACCAACTGGCACCCGACCGCAAACTGTGGCTCGGAGGCATCGAAATACCCCACACCCTCGGCCTCCTCGGCCACTCCGACGCCGACGTGCTGCTCCACGCCATCTGCGACGCCCTCCTCGGCGCCGCCGCCCTGGGCGACATCGGCCAGCACTTCCCCGACAACGACCCCCAATACAAAAACATCGACAGCAAACTCCTCCTCAGCCGCACCTGCCAGCTGCTCCACTCCCAAGGCTACCGCGTAGGCAATATCGACTCCATCATCGTGGCCCAGAAACCCAAAGTGGCACCCTACATCCCCCAAATGCGGCAAACCATAGCCCACCTCCTCGGCATCGACACCGCCCAAGTATCCGTCAAAGCCACCACCACCGAGCACCTCGGCTTCGAAGGCCGCCAAGAAGGCATCAGCGCCCACGCCGTGGCCCTCATACTCCCCCTCACACCCACCGACCAATAACCCCCTCACGCCATGGAATCGCCCCAAATATCACCCCAATCGCACGACGAAGCCGCCGTACTCGAAGACTCCGGCTGCAGCCTCGTACTGCACAACGACGACGTACACACCTTCGACTACGTCATCAAATCGCTCGTCGACATCTGCCGCATCACCTACGAGCAAGCCGAACAGTGCGCCATCCTCGTCCACTGCCACGGCAAATGCACCGTAAAACACGGGAGCTACGACACCCTCCTCCCCATGCACACCGCCCTGCTCGACAAGCAGCTCACCTCCGAGATTGTAAAATAGACCCCGCCGTTCCCCGCCATTTCCCGCCCGCCACTCCTGCTCGCCCCGGCCGCCACCGCGCCGGCGGCGCACCCTTGGGCTGCCCGGGCCGCCTCGCACCACCCTCGCTTATTTCACCTCACTTCAATCACACTTAGCCGCCATATATACCAGTCCTGCCCGTATCAATACATCCGCCACCGGGCGGGTGGAAAGACAGAGAAACGAATCCTGAGCCCGGCCACACCCCTGCCCGCCGCTGGAGCGGGCGGCACCGCAAAACCGATACCGCCATCCAAGAGGCCAAGCCGTGGCCGCCGACATACGGCACCACCCCTCGCCGCAGCACGGCACGATACGGGGCACAGCTTCCTGCCAAGAAAGTAGCGTACTGAATTACAACACCATATAAAGGCATAGAAAAACTCCTCTGCCCTGACCGAAAAAAATATACACATTTGAGGAGGGGATGTCAATTTTTTTTCGTATCTTTGCAAATTGAAAAAACGGTAAATCATTCAAACTCTCAAACGATATGACACCCACATTAATCATCATTGTGCTTGTGGTAGGGCTACTTCTCCTCACCCTTGAGATTGTGGCCATACCGGGCGGTTTTGCCGGTATAGTAGGGTTTCTGCTAACGGCTTTCGGCGTGTGGCAGAGCTACCTGTGGCTGGGCATGACGGGCGGCACAATCGTGCTGGGCTGCTGCGTGGCCATCTGCGTCATCCTGCTGGCCATATTCATGAAGACCCAAACATGGAAGAAATTCAGCCTGAACGAAGAGTCGGACAGCACCGTGAACCAAATCGAAGACCCCGCCATCGCGGTGGGGGCGCGGGGCACCACCGTGGCCCGGCTGGCCCCGACAGGGAAGGCCTTGATTGACGGGAAGCTGGTGGAGGTACACGCCATCAACAAATTCATTGACCAAGACCGCCCCATCGAGGTTGTGGCCATCGAGGGCTACCGCATAGATGTGCGCGAAACGGAGGACAAACGTTTCGAATAGGCCGCAAAAAAGAACAATACCGAACAATCAGTTATTAACCTTAAAAACAAATAATCATGTCATTACCAGGAATTATAGTGCTGAGTACAGTGATTGTCATCCTGCTCATCATCTTCCTCTATTTGGTGCCGGTGGGACTGTGGTTCCAGGCGCTGGTCTCGGGTGTGCACACCTCGCTCATCCAATTGATGTTCATGCGTTTCCGCAAAGTGCCGCCGAGTGTCATTGTCAACAATATGATCAATGCCACCAAGGCGGGTCTGAAGCTTTCGCAGAACGAGCTGGAAGCCCACTATCTGGCCGGCGGCAACGTGACCAACGTGGTGCAGGCCCTCATCTCGTCGAGCAAAGCCAACATGAACCTCGATTTCCGCACCGCCACAGCCATCGACCTGGCTGGACGCGACGTGCTGAAAGCCGTGCAGACATCGGTAAACCCCAAAGTGATTGACACGCCGCCGGTGGCCGCCGTGGCCAAGGACGGCATCCAGCTCATTGCCAAGGCGCGCGTCACGGTGCGCACCAACATTAAGCAGCTGGTGGGCGGTGCCAGCGAGGAGACCATCCTGGCCCGCGTGGGCGAGGGCATTGTGTCGTCAATCGGTTCGGCACTGAGCCACAAGCAGGTGCTGGAGAACCCTGACAGCATTTCGAAACTGGTGCTTACCAAGGGACTGGACAGCGGCACGGCGTTTGAGATTCTCTCCATCGATATAGCCGACATCGATGTGGGCAAGAACATCGGAGCCCAGCTGCAGATGGACCAGGCCAACGCCGACAAGAACATTGCCCAGGCCAAGGCCGAGGAGCGCCGCGCAATGGCAGTGGCTTCGGAGCAGGAGATGAAGGCCAAGGCCCAGGAGGCCCGAGCCAAGGTAATCGAGGCCGAGGCAGAAGTGCCCAAGGCCATGGCCGACGCTTTCCGCAGCGGCAATCTGGGCATCATGGACTACTACCGCATGAAGAACATACAGGCCGACACGGACATGCGCGAGAGCATCGCCAAGCCCGCAGGCACCAAAACCATTCCCCAAAAGCCCGGGTCAGAGAAATAGTTTATTGCACTGACATGAGACGCTTGGTGTCTGCCCTGTTTGTGCTTGCAATGGCAGCTGGTTGTGCATCGGCACAACGGCTGCCATTGCGTTTCAGAGCTGACGGGACGTTTAAAATCGTCCAGTTCACGGACCTGCACTACATACACGGCAATCCCCATGCCCAACGGGCATTGACCCGCATACGCGAGGTGGTGAAGGCGGAGCATCCGGATCTGGTCATCGTGACAGGCGACATGATATTTGGCCAGCCCGCCGAGCAGAGCATGAGGGATGTGGCCCAGTGTTTGGACAGCCTGGGGGTGCCGTTCTGCACCACCTTCGGCAATCACGACGAGGAGTTCGGGCTGAGCCACGACGCGCTGCACAGCCTGCTGCGCACGCCCAGCAATGTGGAGCCGGAACATGCCGCGGGGACGGAGTATGACTATGTGCTGCGGATTATGGGCAGCCGCGACGACAGCACCCGCGCGGCCATCTACTGCCTCGACTCGCACAACAAGAGCCAGTGCCGACTGGTGGGGGGATATGCGTGGCTGACGCGGAGGCAGATTGAGTGGTACCGCACCGAGAGCCGCCGCATGGCCCTCGAAAACGGAGGCCGGGCACTGCCCGCGCTGGCTTTCTTCCACATCCCGCTGCCGGAGTTCGAGACGGCATTCCGCAAGCGCGACACTTGGGTGGTCGGAGCCCGCATGGAGGCGGTGTGCTGCCCGCGCTACAACAGCGGCATGTTCGACGCCATGAGGAAGGAGGGCGATGTGATGGGGATATTCTGCGGCCACGACCACAACAACGATTATGCGGTAATGTGGAAAGGCATACTGCTGGCCTACGGACGCTATTCGGGCGGCAACACGGTGTATAACGATCTGGTGGGCGGCAACGGAGCAAGGGTGATTGTGCTGCACGAGAGCCAGCGGGCTTTCGAGACTTGGCTGCGACTGAAGCACGGCTCAATCCGCAACTATTTGAAAGTGCCCGACAACTTTGCCTGGAGCGACCCCGCGAAACGCCCCGTCGAGAGGGACTGAAACTGATTAAAGGAATATTTACTCAACAAAGAAATGAAAAGGAACTGCTTGTTAGGCCTGATGATAGGCTTGCTGATGGGCATGGAAGCCACGGCTCAGACCCATTTCACAGAACGCGACACGATAGATGTACTGCATTACAATATCTGCCTCGACATGGGGCATAGGCAACCGGCCCACATGCACGGATGGTGCGAGCTGAGCATACGGATGCTCCAGCCGTCGGGCAATGTGGCTGTGGGGTTGATGTATGCTACAATAGACTCGGTAGAGCTGGACGGAAGCCCACTTAACAACGGGGCATACAGCTACAACAACAAACGGCTGCGGGTGCAGGTGGGCAACAGGGCTGTGGGTGACACTGTGCGGCTGAAAGTCCATTATGGCACCGACGGATGGGTGGGACGTGACGGCGGCTTTTGGTGCAGCCCAAACCTTTTCTACAATCTTGGCGAGGACCGCTTTACACGTCCTTTCAGCATGGGGAGGAGCTGGTATCCGTGTAACGACAGCGTGTATGACCGCGCGACGTATTCGTTCCACATGACTGTGAACAACGGATGGACAGCGGTGTGCAGCGGCGAGCTGACGGATGTGGACACTAACGCCGACCGCAGCCTTACGTTCCATTATGAGCTGCAGCACCCCGTGTCGACCTACCATGTGGGGTGCAATGCGGCGCGTTACCGCGTGTACCGTTTCAATGCCGAAGGCTTGTATGGCACTTATCCTGTCCAGGCCTCGTGTCTGGCCAAGGACAGCGCGACGGTGGCAGAATATTTCAGGTATTTCAACCGCACGCTCCAATTGTATGAGAGGCATTTCGGCCCCTATGTGTGGGAGAATATCCGTTTCACCGAAGGCGGCGAAAATGCCGGCATGGAGCATGTGAACGACATCTGCATCAGCTACGACTACCCGGACATGACCTACTTGCTGGACCATGAGTTTGCCCACCAGTGGTTTGGCAACCAGGTGACCTGCGCCCGGATTGATGACATGTGGTTTAATGAAGGCGGGGCAACGTTTGCCGACCAGATGGCCACGGTTGACCACACCGGAAACAACAATACAGTTAAATCGTATAAGAGGAGGGCCATTCTCAATATACCGCAGAATGAAGGCGGCTATCACCCTTTGTGCGGGATGCCCCACCAGTATTCGTTTATGAGTAATACATATTATAAAGGGGCCATGGTGTTCAGAGAATTGAAGCAGTTGCTGGGCGACAGCACTTTCTATGCCATGATCCGTACCCTGCTGGACCGCAACAAGTATACCAACATGGACAGCTATCAGTTGCGGGACTCGATGAGCCTGTACTGCGGCGTGGATTTGACAGACTTTTACGATTTCCATATCTTCCACGGCGGATTTGCCAGCTATGGGGTGGACTCGCTCCGCACTTACGGTGACTCGACCCATGTGTGGCTGAGCCAGAAGCGGTGGCACGCCCCCGACTATTGCCGTCAGGCCCGTGTGCCGGTGACGTTCTTCTCGGCAGAGGGAGACACGCTGACGGGTACGGTGATGAGCCGCGGACAACACTCGGAAGGGGTGTTCGCGCTGCCCTTCACGCCTACGTTTGCCATCGTGGACTATTACAGCAACCTGGCGAGCGCGAACTTCTGCGAAAGTTTCAACTTGAGCTCGAGGGATCTGACAGAGAGCGAGGAAACGCAAATGAGGATAACGCCAACACAGGTGAACGGAAATGTGCAGATGCATGTGGCCCTGCAATTGGGCAAACCCGAGGAGGAGCCGATACCAGGAGTGGTGCGATGGGACTATCGCCGATGGACCATCAACGGAGACTATGGGAATGACTTTATGGCGACAATAGGTTTTTATGTGGGAAACCGATATCCAGTTTACGACCAAGAGTTTTGCACTACGTCAAGCAGCAGCGACTCGTTGCGGCTGTTCTACCGCGAGGATGGGAGCCAGCCCTGGCAGCTGTGCCCGCGAACGACGATAGAACAAGGACTGATCGGACAATGGAACCAAGTGACGTATGTGCAGATGAAAGGCAGGCCGAGGAAAGGAGAATATGCCCTGGCAGTGGTGGACGCCAACCGACTGGGCATTGACGAAGGCGGAAACGAGGCGTTGTCGTCCCAACTGGGGATGACGCTGTCGCCCAATCCTGCCGAGAAGTTTGTAACGGTGACGCTGGATGCCCAGGGTCGCGATGCGGGGAAAAGCCGCGTGACGGTGGTGAACGCCGCCGGCAAAGCGGTGGCAGCCATCGAACTCGATGGAACAACGGCTGCGATAGAGACAGCCACATGGCCAGCGGGAATCTATTTTGTGACAATCGCCACACCCACAGGGTCGGTTACAAAGAAACTTATCGTGCAATAAACAACCTGTTTCCAAGCGGTTAGAAACATTGTTTAAAAAAAATACGGGACAAAAATACGCCAATCGAAAAAAAAGACGTATTTTTGCATCCCGTATTTTTGATTCCAAAAACACGGAAAGATGAAAAACGGTTTTGACAACGAAAAGTATCTCAAAATTCAGTCCGAACACATCAAGGAACGTATTTCCAAGTTCGGAAACAAGCTTTACTTAGAATTTGGCGGTAAGCTATTTGACGACTACCACGCCAGTCGTGTGCTGCCGGGGTTTGAGCCGGACAGCAAGTTGAAAATGCTGATGCAGCTGCGCAACGACGCAGAGATTGTGATTGCCATCAGTGCCCGCGACATCGAGAAGAACAAGGTGCGCGGCGACCTGGGCATCACCTACGATGTGGATGTGCTGCGGCTGCGCGATGAGTTTATGAACCGCGGACTGATGGTCAGCGGTGTGGTGATTACTCAGTACAATGGGCAGGCCAGCGCAATGGCTTTCCGCGAGCGGCTGGAACGGCTGGGGATAAAGGTGTACTATCACTATGTGATAGAGGGCTACCCGACCAATGTGGACCTGATATGCTCGGCCGACGGCTTTGGCCGCAACGAGTATGTCGAAACCACTCGCCCGCTGGTGGTGGTCACCGCCCCCGGACCCGGTAGCGGCAAGATGGCTGTATGCCTCAGCCAGCTCTATCAGGAGAACCAGCGGGGGGTGAAAGCCGGATATGCCAAATTCGAGACCTTCCCGATTTGGAGTATTCCGCTGAAACACCCGGTCAACGTGGCTTACGAAGCCGCCACCGCCGACCTGAACGATGTGAACATGATTGACCCGTTCCATTTGGAAGCCTACGGGAAGACGACCGTCAACTATAACCGCGACATTGAGATATTCCCTGTACTGAACGCTATCTTCGAAGGGATATACGGCCACAACCCTTACAAGTCGCCTACCGACATGGGGGTGAACATGGCAGGATTCTGCATCAGCGACGACGAGGTGTGCTGCCAAGCGTCGAAGGACGAGATTATACGCCGATACTACGATGCGCTGTGCAACTTCGCCTCAGGCAAGACTGCCGACACGGAAGTGAACAAGATTGCCCTGCTAATGAAGCAGCTGAAGCTGACCACCGCCGACCGCCGCACCACAGTGGCTGCACACGAGCGCAAGCAGATTGAGCATGCCGAAGCATCGGCCATAGAACTGGCGGACGGCACAATCATCACCGCCCACAGCAGTGCCTTGCTGGGACCGAGTGCAGCCTTGCTGCTCAACGCCACCAAGCACCTGGCCGGCATCGACCACGGCGTCAAATTGATTGCGCAGGAAATCATCGAACCTATCCAGCATACAAAGGTGAAGTTGCTGCACGGCCACAACCCCCGCCTGCATACTGATGAGGTGCTGGTGGCGCTGTCGATGCTCAGCCTGACCGACGAGAACTGCCGCAAGGCCCTGGCCACCTTGCCGCAACTGGACGGCTGCCAGGTACATGCCACGGTGATGCTGAGCGAGGTGGATCGCAAGATATTCAAGAAGCTGGGTATCGGACTGACTACCGACCCCCTGCAGAAGAAAAAATAACACCGCACCCCGGCCAGTCCCTGGCTGAGGAACAGGGAAGTCCTTGCCCCACATGGGAGGCAAGGACTTTTCGTTATGAGTAATACGGTATGACGGAACTGCTGGCACAACAGCCCTTAGCAGTCGGTCTCGTATTTCTTGAATCTAAACAAGGCGGTCAGTACTGCTCCTTCTCGTTCGGGAAGTCGAGACTCTTGACATCAGAGATGTATTGCCTGACGGCATTGCTGATTTCGGCCCCGAAACTGCCATAGACACGCAGATAGCGCGGGGTGAACTGCTGGGTGATGCCGAGCATGTCCTGCAGGACGAGCACCTGGCCGTCAGTGTGGGGGCCAGCCCCGATACCAATAGTGGGAATCTTCAATTCGCCAGACACTTGGGCTGCCAGCTTGGCAGGGATTTTCTCAAGGACGACACTGAAACAGCCCGCATTTTCGAGTACATGCGCGTCGTGGATGAGACGGCTGGCCTCTTCTTCCTGTGTGGCACGGACGGCATAGGTGCCGAACTTGTTGATGCTTTGAGGGGTCAGCCCCAGATGACCCATGACGGGAATGCCGGCGGTGAGGATGCGGGATATGGACTCCAGCACCTCCTCGCCCCCTTCGAGTTTGACGGCATCGGCTCCCGTCTCTTTCATGATGCGAATGGCGGAGGCAAGAGCCTGTTTAGAGTTTCCCTGATAGGTGCCGAAAGGCATGTCCACCACCACCAAGGCTCGCTTAATGGCTCGCTTGACGGATGATGCATAAACTATCATCTCGTCAAGGGTGATGGGGAGGGTAGTATCGTAGCCTTCCATTACATTGGCAGCGGAATCGCCCACCAAGACGACATCTATCTTTGTGGCATCAAGCAGCTTGGCCATCGAATAGTCGTAGGCGGTGAGCATAGCAATCTTTTCTCCAGACATTTTCATACGCTGGAGAACATGGGTTGTAACTTTCGTTACATCAGTCTGTAAATAAGCCATAATGAATGTTGTTATTCAATTTCTTCATCTCCGTCATTACGGAAAAGATTTGTGTCTGACGGGTTGAGGGTCTCTTCCTCCTCGTCTATAATGCGGAGCATGTTGCGAAAGGGTTTCCGGAATTCATATTGCCCATTGCGGTCCATGCGGAAGGGTTTGAAGAAACGCTCCTCACCTTTGATTTTAATGGTGACGGCACCTTGTTCGGTTGGCGAATCGGCCGGGAAGAGATACTTGGATACCTCATCTTCCGATATGCGCTTGGCAATGAAGATGGTGTCGAACTGTGTGGGATTGAGCGCACCTTGTATCATCAGAACCGCTCCCCCTTTGATTTTCTTTGTAGTGAGAGGCTTATACTCCATGCCTTTGCTGCCGTACTTTTTGGCATAGACACGCAGTCGCGACTCCAACTGCTCGTCGGTGACCGGGAACCTGATGAAGATGGAATCGGTGAGGGCGGTGCACTCGTCGGGCTGCCTGTTGAAAGAGGAGTGAAGCACCACATAGCCCACGGGCAGAATGATGTTGCGGCGGTGGGGGACAAGAAAGTATTTTTCGATGAGCTGCTGGTAGTCGAGATGCTCGTCGATGGAAATCTGGACGGGCGGCGGGCAGGAATCGCGCGTATTGTCGACCGAATAGATAGAGCCTTTTTTAAGAATGAGTTGGGTGTAGTATGCACGGATATTGCTGTCCTGGGCCGGGATATAACAGCCTCCGCCAGCACCAATGCATTCGACTGGATTGTCGCGGAATGTGATCAAGACGGTGCCTTCAAGCTGGATGTCCTTATTGAGGATTTTGCGGCTGGACGGGAGGTCGGCACAGTCGTATACCTGCTTGTCGGTGGGCACCTCATAGCGGATCAGTTCAGTCGTGTCGCCATGACAGCTGCAATGGATGGGGTTGTATGCATAACGGACGGGGACGATTTCATGTCCACGCATGGTGAAATAGCGATAGACCGACTCCACACGCGACTGCATCAAAGCTTCGTTCCTCGCATTGCCGTAGGCCTCGATGGACATAGTGTACAATCGGGGGTTTTGACGGTCGAAAGCAACCTGATAGGCTGAATCAAGCAAGTCTAAATCCTCCTCGCGATAAGCACTGTCGCCCTCGCCGAAATGCAACAGCAGACAGAACACCTCCGGGTTGGTCCACGCCTTGGGTAAGTCGCGGGGCTTGATGGGTTTCTCTGACGGGATGTGCAGCCCCGAAGTCTGGGCGGAGGCGGCCAAGGCTACTATCATTGACAGGATAAAGGCAAGGCGTTTCATGATGGCTATTATTTGGGGTCGACGAATGCGGATAGGATCTACTCGCTCATGGATAGCAGCTGTCCAATTATCTCTTCGGTGGAAACGCCTTCGGCCTCGGCATAATAGTTGCGTACTATGCGGTGGCGGAGCACTTCTGTGGCTACGGCTTGGACATCCTCTATGTCAGGTGAATATTTCCCTTTCATAGCGGCATGGGTTTTGGCCCCCATTACCAAATATTGCGATGCACGGGGCCCGGCGCCCCACGAGAGGTATTTGGTGGCCAACGACGAGGCTGCCGTCTGCACCGATGGATTGCCAGAGACTGGACGTGTGGACGAAGCAAGACGCACGGCATACTGGCACACATTGTCCGGCACCGGGAGCCGCCGGATGACATCCTGGTAACGCAGAATGTCCTCGGATGAAAGGATGATGTCAACCTGAGGATTGTGGCTGGCCGTCGTACCTTTCACAATATCCACCTCCTCCTGGAACGAGGGATAATCCATACGGATGTTCAACATAAAGCGGTCCAGTTGCGCTTCGGGCAGCGGGTAGGTTCCCTCCTGCTCGATGGGGTTCTGGGTGGCAAGGACAAAGAAAGGTGCTGCAAGGGGGTAACTCTTGCCCGACACGGTGACCGACTTCTCCTGCATGGCTTCGAGCAGGGCAGCCTGCGTTTTGGGCGGGGTGCGGTTGATTTCATCGGCAAGCACAATATTGGCAAACACCGGACCTTTCACAAACTGAAACCGGCGGTTCTCGTCCAAAATCTCCGACCCCGTAATATCTGATGGCATGAGGTCGGGCGTGAACTGGATACGGTTGAATGAGAGGCCGAGCGATTTGGCAAGTGTGTTCACCATCAACGTTTTGGCCAAACCCGGCACACCCACCAGCAGACAATGCCCGCCGGTGAATATCGACAACAACAGGCTGTCCACAGCCTTGTCTTGCCCCACAATCACCTTGCCCATCTCGCTTTTCAGTGCGTGATATTGCTGTACAAAATTGTCAATAAGTTCTTTGTCAGACATGCTAAATGAATCGTTGTATCCTCTGTCTGCTGACGGGGTGTTGCCGCACTGACGCACTGGCTTTAACCCCGCCAGCATCCTTGTTTCTGATTAGTTACTACCCAATGCCCCTTGGCTCCAGTCAACCACAAACCCCGGACAGTCCTTATACTCGTCGGCTATGCGCACATAGGTGGTTCGCACCATGCGGTTGCACCAGTCGGTCACTTTTTTAGTCTTGGCGGCCTGCAAGGCAGCATTATAGATGCGATCATAGTCGTCCGTGAGATTTGCCTTGTGGGCGGGAATCTTTTTGGTCAGTTTCACCAAGCAGTAGGCCTGCTTGTTCTCGCTGGTGGTGAAGGCGGTGGCGTTGGACACCTCGCCCTCCTCCATAGCCACAATGCCGATGCCGGGATAAATCTGGTTGAATGTCTCCTTGTCGAAACGCACACTGCCGTCGACCGGGTTGGATACTGACCCGCCTTGGTTTTTGCTCACCCCGTCCGAGAAACGCTTGGCGGCGTCTTCAAAGGCGACGTGCCCTTGGCGGATTTCCTGTGCAAGGCTGTCGAGCGTGATGCGGGCACGCAGCAAATCCTCCGACGAGGTCTTGGGCTGCATGAGAATGTGGCGCACATTGATTGTGTTGCCCCTGCGCTCAATAAGCTGGATGATATGGAACCCATACTGGGTTGCAATCACGGGCGACACCTCGCCGGGCTTCAGCGCAAAGGCCGCCGACTCGAATTCGCCCACCATCTGGCCGCGGCCGAAGAATCCCACCTCGCCCCCTTTGGAGGCCGAACCGGGGTCCTGCGAATAGAGTTTGGCCAACATGGAGAAATTCTCGCCTTTGAGGATACGCTCACGCAACAGGCTCAGCTCTTCGCGCACCCGGTCGCGTTCCTCCTCGCTGATGGTGGGTTCTATCACAATCTCCGACACCTCATACTGTGTGGGGATTTCCGGAAGACTGTCGGCATTGTACTGGGCAAAAAACTCAGACACCTCGGCGGGGGTCACATTCACGTTCTGCGTCAGCTCATACTCCACCTGCTGGCTCAGGATGCGGTCGTGCAGGATGTCGAAATACTGGTCGTGGAGTTCGTCGTAGGAATAATTGAACACCTGGCGCAGCTTGTCCTTGCCACCGGCGGCCAGCACGGCAGACTGCAGGTAACGCTGCACTTCCCGCTCCACCTGGTCGTCCGACACCTCGACACTGTCCACCATCCCCTTATGTATAAGCATCTTGCTGACAAGCATGCTCTCCAGCAGCTTGCAGCGCTCGTTTTGGGCATTATGCATTCCCTGGTGCAGACGCACCTGAGTATAAGCCTGCTCAATGTCCGAATGACGGATGATGGTCTTTCCCACCACTGCCACAATGCCGTCCACCACCTGTCGGGGCTGCCCCTGCGCAATGGCGCACAGGCACAAGGCGGCAATCACTATGGATATTCTCTTCATTGTCTTCAATTGAAACTTCACTTATTATCTTGTGGAGGCTCTTTTCACTTCAGGACAAAGTCAGTAGGTAATACCATCGACCACATCCTGGTAGATTTTCACATTATATTTCTTGCGGAGATCGTTGCAGTTCTGCTGCTCAAGATAGTTCTGATAGTCGTTCAGGTAATATCCGCGGGCCTCGTCGCGGCTCTTCAGCTCGGGCTGCAGAATCTGCTCAACAATAAGGAACTGATAGCCCTTGTCCGTGGCGCGGGTATACACACCCTTACCCCACTCATTGTTGGAGAGCAATGTCTGGTTTCCAGCCTCAACCACCTGCAACTCGACACTCACCGGTTCCTCGGCCGTGCAAGCCTTCTTGCTTACCTTGGCCCGGAGCTTGGCCTGGAGGTCGTTCATACCCCAACCCTTTGCTATGGCCTTATCCACAATCTTGCGGGCCTTAGAGGGTTTGAGACAGGCACTGTCGGCCACTGTGACCACATTGACACGGGCGCGGTGATTCCAGAAATAGACGGCATCGTTAGTGTCGTCATAGCTGTGGGTCGGCGCGGCCATGGCATAGAACGCCTCAAAACCGGCAGTGTCCTTCAGGGCGCGGCCCCACACCTTAACATCGTTATAGGCGAAAATCATCAACCCGTGGCGGTACTCGTCAATCAGCTCACCAAATTCGGGATTGTCGGTTTCCAGACGGTCATCAGCATATTTCAACAC
This sequence comes from uncultured Bacteroidales bacterium, assembly GCA_947168665.1. Classification (GTDB taxonomy): domain Bacteria; phylum Bacteroidota; class Bacteroidia; order Bacteroidales; family P3; genus Colimorpha. The sequence goes on along the minus strand of CAMVMX010000015.1, from coordinate 7,337 downwards.
CATATCGTCAACAAACTCCTTATAGCGGTCGGCCACAAAGTTATCCAGCGGGCAGAACTGGCGCACAGCCTTGTTCTTGTAGATATGGCGGGCAAACTCGCGCGAGTTGTATTCGCGGTCGCCGATTTTGAACAGCGGGCGCATGTCGGTTATCTGGTTCGAATCGTAATTGAAGATGGCGGAAAAAACGGAGTCCGTCACCAGTGCGCGCACTGCAGCCAAACTTGCCTTATAGGGTGCGTTGCGCTTCTTCGAGGTCTTCACCTTTGTGTAGTCCACAAAGTTATACCGCTGCTTGCACTGCTCGATGAAGATATGCTGCGGACGGGTGCTGCGCTCACCGCGTGTCATGCGCGATTTATAATAGGGTATCAGGCTTTCGAAATCAGGCATCTTCTCCTGCTTCAGGAGCTTGATGATATGCCAGCCAAAACGGCTTTTGAACGGGGCGGTATACTCATCCACCTTCAGTCCCTTCGCCACAGCCTCAACATACTCATAGGGCAACTGGTTGCATGCCAGTTCGGGCATAATGCCGCCGCTCGCCGCCGTTGTGGGGTCGTCGCTGTGGTTTTTGGCCACGGTGCCGAAGTCCTCGCCTTCGTTCAGTCTCTTATAAGCCGACGTAATCTTCCCCTGGGCATTGGGGTCCCTGTCCGACACCCAGATGTGGGCCAGCTGCACCTTGCCGTAATAGGGATAGCGGTCAAACAGTTTGATGATATGATAGCCGTAGCGCGAGCGCACCGGAGTGTGAATCTGTCCGGGCAGCATAGAATAGGCCGCCGACTCAAAAGGATAAATCATATCAAACACCGTAAAACAGCCCAAATCGCCCTCATAGGGGTTCACATCGTCAGCCTTCTCCCTCACCGTGGGGTCAATATTGTCCTTGCGCTGGTCGTGCATCTCCTGTTGGGCAATCGAATAGAAATCCCGGCCTGTCAGAGCCTCCTTGTAGAGCTCCATGGCGTGGGTGTAGGCCTTCAGCGTGTCCGCCGCGCCCGCCGACTCATTGCAGGGAACAAGGATGTGGGCGGCATGAAGCGCAAAATGATTCCGCTCATAGGCCTCGCGCAACAGCCCCATCATCGTGGCCGAATCAATCAGATACGGAGCAGCCAAGTCCTTCCGGTACACTTTCAGCTCATCGTTCAAATACTTTGTCGTGTCCAGCCCCATGGCATAGGCGTCAGCCAGCTTGGCCTGAAAATTCACATACAGCTGCACATAATCCTCCAGCGCCTTGCGCTTCTCGTAAGTGCACGCCGTGGGAGCCGCCGTCGGCTCCTTGCCGATTGAGCGGAGAAACTCTTTCATGAACTGAGACTTGTAAATCTGTTTCCCCCCAATCTCAAAGATAACAGGGTCTGTGGCCGTCTGCGCAGTGGCACCGAGCCACAACAAGCAAGCCGCCAATGCAACCAAAACTTTCTTCATAAAAAACTACGCTTATATTCTAACTTACAATTATACACCTTTACCAATCAGCGCATACCGTCAACGCGAATAATTCGGGGCCTCGCGGGTGATGGCAATGTCGTGCGGATGGCTCTCCGTACGGCCCGCGGCGGTGATGCGGATAAACTTGGCCTGCTGCAGTGTGGGGATATCCTTCGAACCCGTGTAGCCCATACCGGCCTTCAGTCCGCCCACCATCTGGTACAGCACCTCGCTGAGCGTCCCCTTGTAAGGCACACGCCCCACCACGCCTTCAGGCACCAGTTTCTTGGCATCCTCCTCCTTGTCCTGGAAATAGCGGTCCTTCGAGCCGCTCTGCATGGCCTCCAGCGAACCCATGCCGCGGTACGACTTGAACTTACGGCCTTCGAAAATGATGGTCTCGCCCGGAGCCTCGTCAACTCCCGCCACCAGCGAACCCACCATCACCGTGCTGGCTCCGGCGGCGAGGGCTTTCACGATGTCGCCGCTGTAGCGGATGCCGCCATCGGCAATCACCGGCACATCGAACCCTTTCTGTCTCAACGCACCCACACACTCGCACACAGCCGTCAGCTGCGGCACGCCGATGCCGGCCACGATACGGGTCGAGCAGATACTTCCCGGACCAATGCCCACCTTGATGGCATCGGCGCCAGCCTCGGCCAGCATGATGGCGGCCTCGCCCGTGGCGATATTGCCCACCACTACATCAATGTCGGGATAAGTGCTCTTCACCTGCTTCAGGGCCTCCACCACTCGGATGCTGTGCCCATGGGCCGTGTCGATGACAATGGCGTCGGCACCGGCCTTCACCAGCGCCTCGACGCGCTCCATCATGTCGGGCGTGATGCCCACCCCGGCGGCCACACACAGGCGTCCCTTGCTGTCCTTGCAGGCCAGCGGGCGCTCCTTCGTCTTCATAATATCGCGGTACGTAATCAGCCCCATAAACACACCGTCGGCATTCACCACCGGCAGCTTCTCAATCTTGTGGCGCTGCAGAATCTCCGTGGCCTCGGCGAAAGTGGTGCCCACATGGGTGGTAATCAAGTCCGTAATCATAATCTCAGACAGGGGGCGGTCCATACGCTTCTCAAAGCGCAGGTCGCGGTTGGTCACCATGCCAATCAGTTTGCGGTTCTCGTCGACAATCGGGATACCCCCGATGCCATACTCGCTCATCAGGTGCAGGGCGTCCTTCACCAGGGCGTCCTTCGTCAGCGTCACCGGGTCAACAATCATGCCGTTTTCGGCGCGTTTCACCTTGCGCACCTCGTTGGCCTGGCGCTCAATCGACATATTCTTATGCAGCACACCGATACCGCCCTCCTGGGCCATGCCTATGGCCATGGCTGCCTCGGTCACAGTGTCCATAGCTGCCGACACGAGGGGCATGTTCAACTTAATATTCCGCGAAAAGCGGGTGGCCACAGTGACCTCGCGGGGGAGAATCTCGGAATACGACGGCACCAGCAACACGTCGTCGTAGGTAAGGCCTTCGCCAATGAATTTTGTGGTATCTGTGTACATAGCAATAAATTGTTTAGTTCGAAACCGATAAATAAATTATGCAAAGATACCCATTTTTTCCGACATAAATAAAAAAAACACCTGCCTTGCCACAAAAAAACGCCCCAAAAGCCCTCCCGTCATCCCGATTAAACAATGATAATCAACACTTTGCATCATCCTTGCGGGCAAATGCAAAAAAATTGAGTCCCACCGCGTCCCGCACCTCTTCAGCAGTCCCCTCCCCCACCCTGGCCAAAGTCCTGCGGCCGGACCAGGCACCGCCCACGCCTCGGCTGAGTCCGGACCGGCGGGACATCCTCCGCCCCCTGCCCCGCCACGCCTCTTTCAATTATCACTCCCTTACTTTTCTCTCCTACATTTTTTCCATTTGCTTTGTCAACAAGAAACTATCAAGAAAAGAAATCGAAAACAAACAGAAACAAAACAGAAACTAAACAACGGACTGACCGCGCGGCGGCCGCCACGGCCTCGCCTTGCCGCCACACGCCCACAGGTTGCCCATTCCGGCCGCCGCGCCTTGCCGGAATGGGCTGGCATGCAAAAGGATGCTGCCTTGCGGGAACAGACTCTTCCGGATGGAGGAACCTGCGATAGGGGCAAACGCCAATATGCGACGCGGCTTGGGGGGATAAGGGAACAGCGGCCTGGATGAGACGAGAGGCAATAAGGGGTGTTTTTTGCCAGTTCGAAAAAAATGCGTAATTTTGCAGTTTTAAATCAGCAAAACTATGACACCCCAACTGCACCCCGACACGCTCCCTTTCTTGCAGGAGCTGAAGAAGAACAACAACCGCCCCTGGTTCAACGACCACAAGCCCCATTGGCTCGAAATCAAAGAGGCTTTCGACCGCTTCACCCAGGCGCTGATTGACGAGATGTCGCAGAGCGATGACACGCTGGTGGGCCTCACGGCCAAAAATTCTGTCTACCGCATTTATCGCGACACGCGTTTCTCGGCGGACAAAACGCCATACAAGACCCATGTGTCGTGCTTCCTCTCGTCGTGGGGGCCGAAAAACAGCGGTGTGCCGGGCTATTACTTTCAGGTCGGGGCCGAGGAGGCTTACGGTCTCAGCGGCGTCTGCAACCTCGGCGGCGGCATCTTTATGCCTTCGCCCGAAGCCCTTGCCGCCATCAGACAGGAGATTTTCTATTGCCCCGACGAGTTTCTGGCCATCATGAACGAGCCGGCCTACAAGAAGTATTTCGGCAACACGTTCTTCACCATGAAGGTGCTGCAACGGGTCCCCAAGGGCTACCCCGCCGACTGGGAGCATGCCGACTTGCTGAAATACAAGGACTACTGCACTTCCTACACTATGCCCGAGAGGATGATTGGCAGCCCCCGCCTTTTCGACGAGGTGCTGAAAGTGTGGCGGGCCAGTTTGCCGCTCAACCGCTTTATCCAACGCGCCATGGAGGACTTGAAAGGGCAGTGAGGGGAAGTGAATGGCAAGAAAGAAGAGGTAAAAAGCGGTTGACGACTTTTTACCTCTTCTTTGTGTTTCTTTCTATGCTATGCGCGGGACTATTCCTCGGGGGCGAACATGGGGTCCCAGGCGGGAAGCATGATGGGCTTCTGGTCCATCATGGCGCGGATGTTGGCGGGGATGTATTTTTCCTCTAACACCACGCGGAACATGTACTCGTTGAACCAGTCGTTGGTCATGATGAGGAAGCCTTGATGGCCGTAGTTGCTGCCCCAGCTGTTCTCCACCATCCATTTGAGGGGTTTGCCGTCCTTGTCGAGGTCGACGGCGCAGAGGGTCATGGCGTGGCTCGAACCACTGGCGAAGGTGCTGACGCGCTGTTTCTTGTTCATGCCGAAGGTGGTGCCGAAAAGCGAGGCGTAGTCGTAGTTGTTGACATCCATGAAGCCTTTGTCGCGGTTGAGGAACTTGCCCACATCGCAGCTGAAATACATCATGGTGCTGTCTTTGATGGAGGCGATGCACATGGGGGCGATGTCCTCCATGGGGAGGTTGAGGTAGCGCCAGTTCTGGCCGTCATAGACGTGGCGGTCGTACTGGATTTCGTATACTTTGTAGTATTCGCGCGTGGGGTCGTTCATCACCATGTAATATTTGGAGAAGTCGGTCTTGGCATATTTCTGGTAGAAGGACATGGGGGTGTAGCTTTCTGTTGATACAATCTCGCCCTTGGCGTTCTTCTGCTGCCAGGTGAACTGTGCCGGGGGTTCGCCCATGGTGAGGGCCAGCATGCGGTAGATGGTGCCCAGCATCTCGGTCTTGCGGGCCTGGAGGGCGGCGGGGGTGGTGCCTTTCTTGGCGGCCATGTCGCGCAACTGCAGGCCGTCCTCGCGCAGTTTCAGGGCCAGCAGACTGCTGATGCTGGAGGTGTTGTTGGTGTTGAAGGTTTCGGGCATCACGTCGGCAGGCACCAGTCCGTATTTGTCAATCAGGTTGGCCACACCGGTAAACTGGCCACCGTCGCCAATGGGGTTTTTGAAGAGCCATTCCACCTCTTTGCTGTCCATAGGCTGCTTGTAGGTGTCGATGACGGCCTGGAGGAAGAGGTTGGCCTTCTCCAGCTGGTCGTAGAAAAAGAGGTAGGCCTGTGAGAATTGGAAGTCGGCGGGCAGGTTGTGTTGCCGGATAGCCTTGTTGCGCAGCACGTTCATGCCGGTGAACATCCAGCAGCGGCCACTCGACTTTTGGTCGGTGATGGCTTTGCTTTCCACACGGTTGGAGAAGTGGGCGTCGAAAGCCGTGGCGTTTTCATAGTTCAGAGCCAGCTTGGCGGGGCTGTTGGTCACCATGATGTTGCGCAGGGCCTTGTCGGAGGCCGAGCCACCATAGTTCTGTTTCATCTGATGCATCATCTCGGTGGTGATGCCGCCGTTGTAGGGCTGTGCGGCGGTCTTGCCGCCTTTCTTCTGGGCCATGCAGCTGCCCGCAACTAACAGGGCGGCAATAGCCAATGTGATATATTTTACTCTCATATTGATTATTGTGTTTTTAGTTGTCTATAACCGGATGTGTCACTGTTTTAGGGCTTCCACGATGGCGGCCTCGATGGCCTCGCCACGGATGTTGCGCTTGAGGATGGTGCCGTCCTTGTCGAGCAGCAGGATGGCGGGGATGCCGTTGATGCCGTAGTTGTCGGTGGCGGTGCGGGTGGTGTCAATCAGCTGAGGATAGGTGATGCCGAGCTCCTCGACGGCTTTCTTGTGGTCGGGGATTTTGTCCCACACATCAATACCAATGATGTTCAGTCCATGGTCTTTATACTTGTCGTAGAGGCGGACCAGATTCTCGCTGATTTCCTTGCGGCAGGGACCGCACCACGATGCCCAGAAGTCGATGAGGGTTACCTGGTTTTGGTTCAGCATGGCGGAGAGTTTGGCGGGCTGGCCGGTGACGAAGTCGATGCCGTCCACATCCACAAATTTCTTGCCTTCGCTGGTGTTGGCGATGTTGAAGAGCCATCTGCGTGCTTGGCGCAGAGGCTCGAAGTCGGTGATGGCTTTGCCGCTGCGGTTCATGATGCTGTCGAGACGCTCGAAGGTCATGCCCTCTTGGTCCCCTTCCACTATCTGGCAGAGAGCATAGGCGCCGATGATATTGTCCTTGTTCTGGTCAAACACGCGGCGGGCCTGGGCCAGTTTGTAGGCCTCGTAGGCGCTCATGGCCACGCTATAGTCGGCGGCCACGGCCACCTGCTCCTCGGCGGTGGTGGCGGCATAGTAGCGCTCGGTGAATGCGTTCAGCTCCTTCTCCATGCGCTGGGCTGTGGTGTCGTCGGTGAAAGAGCGGAAATAGAGGTCGTTCATCGGGGTGCCGTAGAGCGAGTCGTTGACGAGGTTGATGTGGATTTTGCCGTTTTCAAGCACGATGTTGCTCACCCATTGGCCGACGGGCGACATGGCATACACTGCCACCATCTGGCTTTGGTCGGCTTTGCCTTTGAACTGGAACGTGCCATTCGCCACCACCGTCGAGTCCATGAACGAGCCATCGGTGAGATTGCGAAGATAAACCTTTGCCCCGTCGGTTCCGTCGGCGGGCAGAGTACCATAAACAGTGTAGCCGCGGTTGCACGATACAAGACTTGTCAGCAATGTTGCGGCCATTAAGAAATTGAAAATCTTTTGCATATAGTTTTTAGTTTGATTATTTACAGACTTGCAAATATACATCTTTTTCTTAACATAGCACAGTCTAATCTAAAAAAACTTTGCTCGCTGCTTCCAGCCCTGCCCGTTTTTTGGCTGCCGTTACCCCCACCATCCCCGAACCGGCGGACTGTCACCCGTACTCCCGCATAAGTGAAATCACCAGTCACACATTCTTTTTTATTCGCATCGCAAAAAGTTTTGTAACTTTGCAAACTCGACAAAA
>CAMVMX010000014.1 GCA_947168665.1 uncultured Bacteroidales bacterium | reverse complement strand
AAGCGGAAGTAGCTCATTTGGTAGAGCGATAGCCTTCCAAGCTATAGGTGGCGGGTTCGAGCCCCGTCTTCCGCTCAAACAACAAGCGGAGCCGGGCAAGAGTCAAGCCGATGCTTCGAAGTAAAAAGCTGCAGTAGCTCAGCTGGTAGAGCGCATCCTTGGTAAGGATGAGGTCACCGGTTCAAATCCGGTCTGTAGCTCTTTTTTTATGCAAAATAATCACGAGGACGGGATTCGTTTCGCCCTCGTAGAATGTGAAGAAAATAAATTTGTTAACATTAATACGTATTAAACATGGCAAAAGAAAAATTTGATCGTTCTAAACCGCACGTCAACATCGGTACTATCGGCCACGTTGACCATGGTAAGACCACTCTGACCGCCGCTATCACCAAGGTGCTGGCAGAAAAAGGTCTCTCCGAAGTTAAATCTTTCGACTCTATCGACTCCGCTCCCGAAGAGAAAGAGCGTGGTATTACTATCAACACCGCTCACGTTGAGTACCAGACCGAGACCCGTCACTATGCACACGTTGACTGCCCCGGCCACGCTGACTATGTGAAGAACATGGTTACCGGTGCTGCCCAGATGGATGGTGCCATCTTGGTTGTTGCCGCTACCGACGGTCCCATGCCCCAGACCCGTGAGCACATCCTGCTCGCCCGTCAGGTTGGTGTGCCCCAGCTGGTTGTTTTCATGAACAAGTGCGACCTTGTTGACGATCCCGAGCTGCTCGACCTCGTTGAGATGGAAATCCGCGAGCTCCTCAGCGCTTACGATTTCGACGGCGACAATATTCCTATCATCCGCGGTTCCGCTCTGGCTGCTCTGAATGGTGAGCCCAGCGGTGTGAAGAACGTCGAGGACCTGATGGAAGCCGTTGACAACTGGATTCCTCTGCCCACCCGCGCCGTTGACAAGCCCTTCTTGATGCCTATTGAGGATGTCTTCTCAATCACCGGTCGTGGTACTGTTGCCACTGGCCGTATCGAGACTGGCGTTATCCACACTTCTGACCCCGTCGACATCATCGGTATGGGTGCTGAGAAACTGACGAGCGTTGTCACTGGTGTTGAGATGTTCCGCAAGATTCTTGACGAAGGTGAAGCTGGTGATAATGTGGGTCTGCTGCTCCGCGGTATCGACAAGAATGAGATCCGTCGCGGTATGGTTATCGCTGCCCCCAAGACTATCCATCCTCACCACAAGTTCGAGGCTACGGTCTATATCCTGAAGAAGGAAGAAGGCGGCCGTCATACTCCTTTCCACAACAAGTATCGTCCCCAGTTCTATTTCCGCACCACCGATGTGACCGGTGAGATTACTCTCCCCGAAGGCCGCGAGATGGTTATGCCTGGTGATAACTTGACCATCACTGTGGATCTGATTTCCGACATCGCTCTGAATGAGAACCTGCGCTTCGCTATCCGCGAGGGTGGCCGCACTGTTGGTTCCGGTCAGGTGACCAAGATTCTCGAATAATCTGAATAACCCATAGAGACGCAGTTTTTGCTGCGTCTCTCCACAGGGGCATAGTTAAATGGCATAATGACGGTCTCCAAAACCGTAGTTGGGAGTTCGATTCTCTCTGCCCCTGCTAAAATTGATATCAAAATGTCTAAGTTCGGAAACTATGTAAAGGAAAGCTACGACGAGTTGGTTCACAAAGTGTCGTGGCCTACATTCAAGGAATTGCAGAGCAGCGCCGTGGTGGTGGCTGTTGCTGCATTGATATTAGCCCTTGTCGTCTTCTTGATGGATGTCGTGTTTGGCGTCCAGAGCATGGGATGGAAGGGATTGCTCGGATACTTTTATGCTTTGATTGGATAAATGTTGCAGACGGCCGGTCTTGCTTCCCAAATTCTTTTGAGATTAGGCCATCTTGTAGTGTTTGTCTGACCGAAGGACGTCCTGGCTGGCAGTTGCCGAGCATGGGACGAGTATAAACCCCACTATTCTTTTAACTAACAGCATGGAACAGCAGTCTAAAAAATGGTATGTCGTCAGAGCGGTGAGTGGTAAGGAGAAGAAGGCTAAGGAGTATATCGAAAGCGAAATGGCCAAACGAGGCTGGAGCGAGGATGTACCCCAAGTTCTTATCCCTACAGAGAAGGTCTATGCCATACGCAACGGGAAAAAGGTGGTCAAAGACCGTACTTATTTTCCTGGTTATGTGTTGATAGAGGCCGACTTGCGCGATGAGATTATCCCTGTTATCCAGAATGTTCCTAATGTGTTGGACTTCTTGCGTGAGTGCGATGGCGGTAAGCCTATCCCCATGCGTCAGTATGAGGTGAATCGTATCCTCGGCAAGATGGATGACCAGATTGATGCCATCGACGGCAACAGCGACACTTATTTGGTGGGCGAGTCGGTCAAGGTGATTGACGGTCCGTTCAGCAGTTTTGCCGGAGTTGTCGAAGAGGTGAATGACGAGAAGAAAAAATTGAAAGTTACGGTCAAGATTTTCGGTCGCAAAACCCCGCTCGAACTCAGCTACAATCAGGTGGAGAAAGAATAGTAAAACAAACTAATCAACCTTAAATTAAAATTTGAATCAATGGCAAAAGAAGTTGCAGGATTGATTAAATTGCAAATCAAAGGTGGTGCTGCTAATCCCGCTCCGCCAGTCGGACCCGCTCTGGGTGCGAAGGGTGTGAACATTATGGAGTTCTGCAAGCAGTTCAATGCCCGTACACAGGATCAGGCTGGCAAGATTGTGCCTGTCATCATCACTGTTTACACCGACAAGTCCTTTGATTTTGTAGTTAAGACTCCCCCTGTTGCCGTTCAGTTGAAGGAGCTCTCCAAAGCGGCCAAGGGTTCTGCCGAACCCAACCGTGTGAAGGTTGCTTCCGTCACTTGGGAACAGGTGCGTCAAATTGCAGAGGCCAAAATGCCTGACCTTAACTGTTTCACGATTGAATCAGCTATGAGCATGGTTGCAGGCACTGCACGCAGCATGGGTATCTCTGTGAAAGGTGAGAATCCCCTTGCAAAGTAAAAACGAATTAATTAACAAGTGGTAGCATCGCCAGCGAGCGGTGCGGTGACCACAAAATGTAAGAATCATGGCAAAATTAACGAAGAAACAAAAAGAAGCTTTAGCCAAGTTCGACAAAAATCAGGTTTATTCGCTGGAAGAGGCGGTAGAGGTTGTGAAGAACATCACCTACACCAAGTTCGACGCATCGGTTGATATCGATGTGCGTCTGGGTGTTGACCCCCGCAAGGCTAACCAGATGGTGCGTGGCAGTGTCACGCTGCCCCATGGCACGGGTAAGACTGTCCGCGTCCTAGTACTGTGTACTCCTGACAAGGAAGAAGAGGCTAAAGCAGCCGGAGCTGATTATTATGGTCTTGATGAGTACATCACCAAGATTAAAGGCGGTTGGACGGATGTAGACGTTATCATTACCATGCCCAGCGTAATGCCTAAGGTGGGTGCTCTCGGACGCATATTGGGTCCCCGCGGCCTGATGCCGAACCCCAAGACAGGCACCGTTACCATGGAGGTTGGCAAAGCCGTCCAGGAGGCCAAAGCCGGTAAGATTGACTTTAAGGTCGACAAGTTTGGTATTATCCATACTGCTGTCGCCAAGGTCTCTTTCGACAGCAACAAGATTGTCGACAATGCCCGCGAGGTGCTGCAGGCCATCATCAAGCTGAAACCCGCAGCAGCCAAGGGAACCTACGTGAAGAGTATCTGCATCAGCAGCACGATGAGCGCAGGCGTTAAGGTTGACACGAAAGCCGCCACACTGTAACATTTAATTATTGAAAGGTCATTATGAGAAAAGAACAAAAAGACCAACTGATTGACCAATTGTGCGAAGAGATTAAGGCTTATCCGCTTATCTACATTGCCGATATTGGAGGCCTGAACTCTGTGCTGACCAGCAAGCTGCGTCGTGCCGCTTTCCGCAAAGAGGTCAAGTTGGAAGTCGTTAAAAACGCTCTTCTGATCAAGGCGATGGAGAGAACCGGCATGGATTACTCGGAACTCTTCCCCGTGATTAAGGGCGAGACAGCCATAATGCTTTCGAACACCAACAACGCTCCTGCAAAGCTCATCAAAGAGTTCCGCGAAAAGGAGAAGGGTGCTCAGAAACCCGTGTTGAAGGGTGCATACGTTGAAGAATGCTTCTATATTGGTGAGCAGCATCTTGACGAACTTGTCAACATCAAGTCCAAGAACGAACTTATCGCCGATATCGTCGCTCTTCTCCAGTCGCCCGTCAAGAACGTTATTTCTCAGCTCCAGTCTGGTGCTAACACAATTACCGGTGTCCTGAAAACATTAGAGGAAAAAAAGGCTGAATAAGCCAAGCGGGATGGACCCCGTAAAAAGTCCAAGCAAACAATTAATCAATTAGTAAAAACAATTAAAATCAATAAAGTCATGGCAGACATCAAAGCTATTGCTGAAGAATTAGTAAACTTAACCGTTAAAGAAGTAAAAGAACTCGCTGACGTTCTGAAAGAAGAATATGGTATTGAGCCCGCAGCAGCTGCTGTTGCAGTTGCCGCTGCTCCCGCTGCCGGCGGTGCCGCTGCAGCCGAGGAGAAAACCTCTTTCGACGTAATCCTGAAGGGCGTTCCCGATGCCACCAAGAAACTGGCTGTTGTGAAGGCTGTCAAGGATATGGCCAGCTTGGGTCTGAAGGAGTCCAAGGAACTCGTTGACAACGCTCCCAAGCCCGTTAAAGAGGGCGTGAGCAAGGACGAGGCCGAATCTCTGAAGAAAGCTCTCGAAGAGGCTGGTGCCGAAGTTGAGGTCAAATAGTAGATACTATAGGATTTCTACGAGGAATAGGGCCTCCGGTAAAGCCGGAGTGCCTATTCCTCTTTGCTATGCAACTTGAGCCTGCATGGCATTCTTGATTCCCAATCACCTCTCCTTAGGAGCAGTAACGACCCAAAACTATATTTGTAAGTTGTCAAATCTTAATCATTAAGTCCCTTGGATAACAATCAACCTATCGAACAACCCATCGAACAACCTATCGAGGTAGTAAATTTTGCATCTGTTCGCAAATACGAATACCCGGACTTTCTCGACATTCAGCTGAAATCGTTCCAGGATTTCTTCCAGATAGAGACCAACCCGGACAATCGACTGGACGAAGGCCTCTTTAAAGTATTCAAAGAGAATTTCCCCATCTCAGATGCACGGAACAATTTCACGTTAGAGTTTCTCGACTACTATATCGACCCCCCGCGCTACACTATTGAGGAGTGCATCGAGCGCGGCTTGACCTACAGCGTTCCCCTGAAGGCCAAGTTGAAACTCTCGTGCAATGATCCCGAGAACGAAGATTTTCAGGCTATTGAGCAGCCTGTATATCTGGGCATGATACCCTACATGACACCCAAGGGCACTTTTGTCATCAACGGCGCCGAGCGTGTTGTCGTGTCCCAGCTTCACCGTTCACCCGGCGTGTTTTTCGGCACCCAGTTCCATTCCAACGGCACCCAGCTTTATTCGGCTCGTATCATTCCTTTTAAGGGGTCGTGGATGGAGTTTACCACCGACATCAACAATGTTATGTATGCATATATCGACCGTAAGAAGAAACTCCCCATCACCACCCTTCTGAGGGCTGTGGGTTTCGAAACGGACAAAGATATTTTGGACATTTTCTCTCTGGCCGAAGAGGTGAAGGTATCCAAATCCAATTTGAAAAAGGTTATCGGTAAGCAGCTGGCAGCCCGTGTGGTTGATTCGTGGACCGAAGATTTCGTAGACGAGGACACCGGTGAGGTTGTGTCTATGGAGCGCACAGAGGTTGTGATTGAGCGCGACAAGGAACTTACCGAAGAAGATATTGAAAAGATTCTGGAACTCGATGTCAAGACCATTCTTGTCAAGGTCGAAGACCACGATGGCATCGATTATTCAGTCATATATAACACCTTGAAGAAGGACACCTCAAACAACTCGAAAGAGGCTGTCGAATACATCTATCGCCAGCTCCGCAACGCAGAACCCCCTGACGAGGAGACTGCGCGCGGCATCATTGAGAAGCTCTTCTTCTCCGACAAACGTTACGACCTCGGCGAGGTGGGTCGCTACCGTATCAACACCAAACTTAACCTCGACATCCCCGACACAGTCCGTGTCCTGACACAGACCGACATCACCTCCATCATCAAATATCTGGTTCAGCTCATCAACCAGAAGGCCGATGTGGACGATATTGACCACCTGTCCAACCGCCGTGTCCGTACTGCCGGCGAGCAGCTCTACAACCAGTTTGGTGTAGGCCTTGCCCGCATGTCCCGCACCATTCGCGAGCGCATGAATGTACGAGACAACGAAGTTTTCACCCCCACTGAGCTGATTAATGCCAAAACCCTTTCGTCTGTCATCAACTCCTTCTTTGGCACCAACCAGCTCTCCCAGTTTATGGACCAGACCAACCCGTTGGCTGAGGTGACGCACAAGCGCCGTATTTCGGCCCTGGGTCCTGGCGGTCTGTCGCGTGAGCGTGCCGGTTTCGAGGTTCGCGACGTGCACTACACTCACTATGGGCGCCTCTGCACCATCGAGACCCCCGAAGGCCCCAACATCGGTCTGATTTCGTCGCTGTGTGTCTATGCCAAGATTAACAACCTCGGTTTCATCGAAACGCCCTATCGCAGAGTCGTCAATGGCCGGGTGATGCTTGACGAGGACCCCATCTATTACACAGCCGAGCTTGAAGAGAACAAGACCGTTGCGCAGGCCACTACACCTCAGGATGAGAAGGGCAACATCATTGCCCAGCGCATCAAAGCCCGCCGCCAGGCAGACTTCCCCATCGTCTCGCCTGAGGAGATTGACCTCATCGACATGGGATCCAACCAGATTGCATCCATCGCTGCTTCGCTTATTCCTTTCCTGGAGCACGACGACGCCAACCGTGCACTTATGGGTTCCAACATGATGCGTCAGGCCGTCCCCCTGCTCAACCCCGAAATTCCCATTGTCGGCACAGGTATCGAGAAATCTGTTGCCGAAGACAGCCGAGTACTGCTCAACGCTTTGGGCGATGGCGTTGTTGAGTATGTCGACTCCACCAAGATAGTCATCCGCCACAACCGTACCGAGAAAGAGCGCCTCGTTTCTTTCGACGACGATGTGCATGAATATAGACTCACCCGCTACCAGCGCACCAATCACTCCACCTCCATCAACCTTCGCCCCATCGTCAAGAAAGGCGACAAGGTGAAGAAGGGGCAGGTCCTTTGCGAAGGCTATGCCACCCAAGGAGGCGAGCTGGCCCTCGGCCGCAACATGATGGTGGCTTTCATGCCGTGGAAGGGCTACAACTTCGAGGACGCTGTCGTTATCAGCGAGCGTGTGGTCCGCGAGGACATCTTCACCTCCGTCCATGTCGAAGAGTACACCCTCGAAGTCCGCGAAACCAAGCGTGGACTGGAAGAACTCACCCGCGACATCCCCAATGTCAGCAACGACGCCACCAAAGACCTTGACGAAAACGGTATTATCCGCATCGGTGCAGAAGTCAAAGAAGGCGACATTCTTATCGGTAAGATTACGCCCAAGGGTGAGTCCGACCCCTCGCCCGAAGAGAAGCTCCTCCGTGCCATCTTTGGCGACAAGGCTGGCGATGTGAAGGACGCTTCCCTCAAAGTGCCTCCCTCGGTTCGCGGCGTGGTTATCGACAAGAAACTCTTCGCCCGCATCATCCGCGACCGCAAGCAGCGTGCCAAAGAAAAAGAGCTTCTTGCCAAACCCGAAGAGGAGTACAATCAAGAGCTGAAAGAACTCAAAGAGAAACTGGTCGACCGCCTGCTCATCATTCTGGCCGGCAAGACTTCCAACGGAGTCTACACCAACCATAAGGAAGAACTCATCCCCAAGAAGGTCAAGTTCACCTCCAAAGCACTCCATGCCATCGACTATACCGAAGTCAGCCCCAACAAGTGGACTTCCGACAAGGATACCAATGACCTTATCAAGGACCTGCTGAACAACTACAATATCAAGAACCGCGAAATCAACGGACGCTTTACCCGTAAGAAATTCGCCCTCACTGTCGGCGACGACCTCCCGAGCGGAATTGTCCAGATGGCCAAAGTCTATATCGCCATGAAGCGCAAACTGCGCATCGGCGACAAAATGGCTGGCCGCCACGGCAACAAGGGTATCGTATCCAAGATTGTCCGTGCTGAAGACATGCCGTTCCTTGCCGACGGCACCCCTGTCGACATCGTCCTCAATCCTCTGGGTGTGCCTTCGCGCATGAACCTGGGACAGATTTACGAGACCGTGTTGGGCTGGGCCGGCAAGAAACTTAACAAACGTTTTAAGACCCCCATCTTCGACGGTGCCACCCTTGAGCAAATCAACGGCTACATGCGCGAAGCAGGTCTGCCCGAAAACGGTCGCACCTATCTCTATGACGGTGAGACCGGCGACCGCTTTGACCAGCCAGCCACCGTGGGCTACATCTACATGCTCAAACTCCACCACATGATTGACGACAAGATGCACGCCCGCAGCATTGGCCCCTACTCCCTCATCACTCAGCAGCCCCTTGGTGGTAAAGCCAACTTCGGCGGCCAGCGTTTCGGTGAGATGGAGGTCTGGGCACTCGAAGCCTTCGGTGCATCGCACGTCCTCCAGGAGGTTCTTACCGTCAAGTCCGACGACGTTATGGGCCGTGCCAAGGCATACGAGTCCATCGTCAAAGGCGACAACATGCCCGTTCCCGGCATCCCCGAGTCGTTCAACGTCCTTGTCCACGAACTCCGTGGCTTAGGCTTAGAGGTTACATTTGATTAATTCTGAATTAAGATTACCCACCCACAAGCGAAATAGTCTTAGTTCTTAATTCATACTATAATAAGATGGCTTTTAAACAAGAATCACAGTTAAAAAATGATTTCAATTCGATAACCGTCAGTCTGGCATCGCCCGAGTCAATCAAAAAGCGCTCCTACGGTGAAGTGACCAAGCCTGAGACTATCAACTACCGCACCTACAAGCCCGAGCGCGACGGCCTCTTCTGCGAGAAGATTTTCGGCCCCACGCGCGACTGGGAGTGCCATTGCGGCAAATACAAACGCATCCGCTACAAAGGCATTGTCTGCGACCGTTGCGGTGTCGAGGTTACCGAAAAGAAAGTCCGTCGCGAGCGCATGGGACACATCGAACTCACCGTCCCTGTCGCCCATATCTGGTTTTTCCGCTCCCTGCCCAATAAAATCGGCACCCTGCTCGACGTCCCCAGCAAGAAACTGGAGCAGGTAATCTACTACGAGAAATACATCGTCCTCCAGCCCGGCAAAGCCACGCTCAACGATATGCCCGTCAAGAAACTCGATCTCCTGGCCGAGGAGGAGTACTATGCCATCATGGAAAACCTCCCCGAAGGCAACGACCAGCTTGACGATTCCGACCCCAACAAATTCATAGTCGGTATGGGTTCCGAGGCTCTCTACAAACTGCTCTGCGATCTCGACCTCGACCAAATCAGCTTCGAGCTCCGCGACCGCGCCTCCAAGGAATCCTCCAACCAGCGCAAACAGGAAGCCCTCAAGCGCCTCAACATCGTCGAGGCCTTCCGTGAGAGCCGTCGCCGCATGCAAGAGCGCGGTATGGACAACCGTCCCGAATGGATGATCATGACCATTATCCCGGTCATTCCTCCCGACCTCCGACCCCTCGTCCCGCTCGATGGTGGACGTTTTGCCACCTCCGACATCAACGAACTCTACCGCCGAGTCATCATCCGCAACAACCGCCTCAAACGCCTCTTCGAGATTAAAGCCCCCGAAGTCATCATGCGCAACGAGAAGCGTATGCTCCAAGAGTCCGTCGACTCCCTGTTTGACAACAGCCGCAAGGTCTCCAGCGTCAAGTCTGACAGCAACCGCTCGCTCAAATCACTTTCCGACTCACTCAAAGGCAAGCAGGGCCGTTTCCGCCAAAACCTCCTTGGTAAGCGTGTCGACTACTCTGGCCGTTCCGTCATTGTCGTAGGTCCCGAACTCAAGATGCACGAGTGCGGTCTGCCCAAAGACATGGCCTCCGAACTCTTCAAACCCTTCATCATCCGCAAACTCCTCGAGCGCGGCCTCGTCAAGACCGTCAAGTCCGCCAAACGTGTCGTCGACCGCAAAGACCCCGTCGTGTGGGAAATCCTCGAGAACATACTCAAGGGCCACCCCATCATGCTCAACCGAGCCCCGACCCTGCACCGTCTGGGCATCCAGGCCTTCCAGCCCAAGCTGGTAGAAGGCAAAGCCATACGTCTGCACCCGCTGGTCTGCACCGGATTCAATGCCGACTTCGACGGCGACCAGATGGCCGTCCACGTGCCGCTGGGCAACGCCGCCATACTCGAGGCGCAGCTCCTCATGCTATCCACCCACAACATCCTCAACCCCGCCAACGGTGCTCCTATCACCGTCCCCTCGCAGGACATGGTTCTGGGTCTCTACTACATGACCAAGCCCCGCCGCACCACCGAAACCGAGATTGTGAAAGGCGAAGGCTACCGTTTCTATTCGCCCGAAGAGGTCATCATCGCCTACAACGAAAAGCGGGTATCCCTCAACGCCTGCATCAGTGTCCGTGTCAACGCCGATGGGCGCGATGAATTCCAGTTTGTCAAGACCGACAAAACCTTCATGGAAGTCATCAAAGACCGCGACGGCAAAGTCCTCACCGACATCGACTGCACCACCCCCGCCGAAATAGCCGAGCGCAGCCGCACCGAATACGAAATCAAGCGCGACAAGGACGGCTACCCCATCCTTGACGCCAAAGGCCACTTCATCAAGACCGACCGCATCCGCACCACCGTCGGCCGTGTCATCTTCAACGAAGTCGTCCCCAAAGAATACGGCTACGTCAACATGGTCCTTGGCAAAAAATCGCTCCGCGACATCATCGGCGACCTCTTTACCGCTTGCGGCAACGCCGTCACCGCCAATTTCCTCGACGACATCAAAAACATGGGTTACCGTCAGGCATTCCGTGGCGGCCTGTCCTTCAACCTGGGCGACGTCATCATCCCCAACGAGAAAGAAGAACTCATCGCCAAAGCCAACGACGAAGTCGAAGAGGTGCTCGGCCAATACTCCATGGGTCTTATCACCAACAACGAGCGCTACAACCACGTCATCGACATCTGGACCAACACCAACAACAAACTCACCGAAACCCTCATGAAGCAGCTCAAGGCCGACAACCAGGGTTTCAACCCCATCTACATGATGTACGACTCCGGCGCCCGTGGTAGTAAAGAGCAGATCCGCCAGCTCTCCGGCATGCGCGGACTGATGGCCAAGCCCCAGAAAGCAGGTGCCGCCGGCAACGAAATTATCGAGAACCCCATCATCTCCAACTTCAAGGAAGGCCTCTCCGTGCTGGAATACTTCATCTCCACCCACGGTGCCCGTAAAGGTCTGGCCGATACCGCTCTGAAAACCGCCGATGCCGGTTACCTCACCCGCCGTCTGGTCGATGTGGCCCACGACGTCATCATCACCATGGAAGACTGCGGCACCCTGCGCGGCCTGCCCACCACCGCCCTCAAAAAAGGCGAGGACGTGGTCGTATCCCTCGGTGAGAAACTCCTCGGCCGCACCTCCGTCCACGACATCTACCACCCCCATACAGGCGAACTCATCGTTGCCGCCGGGCAGGAACTGACCGAGGACATCTGCAAAGCCATTGAAGAATCACCCATCGAAGAGGTCGAAATCCGTTCCGTCCTCACCTGCGAAGCCAAACACGGTGTCTGCGCCAAGTGCTATGGCCGAAACCTGGCCACCGGCAAGATGGTCCAGAAAGGCGAAGCCGTCGGCGTCATCGCCGCACAGGCCATCGGCGAACCCGGTACCCAGCTCACCCTGCGTACCTTCCACGTCGGTGGTGTCGCCGGTGGAAACATCGGTACCAACTCCAGCCTCTCGGCCAAATACGAGGGCCGTCTCGAAATCGACGAACTCCGCGCCATCCCCTACACCGACAACGACGGCAACGAATACCACATTGTCATGGGACGCTCGGCCGAGATGCGCATCGTAGACGAGAACACCAACGTCACACTCTTCTCCGCCCTGCTCCCCTACGGTGCCAAACTCTACAAACAAGCCGGCGATCACCTCGCCAAGAACGACAACATTGCCGAGTGGGACCCCTACAACGCAGTCATCATCTCCGATGTAGCAGGCCGCGTATCCTTCGAGAATGTCATCGAGAACGTCACCTACCGTGTCGAAAGCGACGCCCAGACAGGTCTGCAAGACAAAGTCGTCATCGAAAGCCGCCAACGCACCAAGAACCCCACCCTCAACATCGTCGACGGAGAAGGCAACGTCCTCAAAGTCTACGACCTCCCCGTCGGAGCCCACATCGGTGTCGACCAAGGCCAGCAACTCAAAGCTGGTGACATCATGGTCAAGATACCCCGCAGCTTCGGCAAAGCCGGCGATATTACCGGTGGTCTGCCCCGCGTCACCGAACTCTTCGAGGCCCGCAACCCGTCCGACCCCGCCATCGTGGCCGAAATCGACGGTATCGTCAGCATCGACAAGAAACTCAAACGCAACAACCGTCAAATCACCATCACCAGCAAAACCGGCGAGCAGCGCACCTACCTCATCCCCACATCCAAGCAGATTCTTGCCCAGGACAGCGACTATGTCAAGGCCGGAACACCCCTCTCCGACGGCGCCATCACCCCTGCCGACATTCTGGCCATCAAGGGCCCGATGAAAGTGCAGGAATACATCGTCAACGAAGTCCAAGAGGTCTACCGTCTGCAAGGTGTGAAAATCAACGACAAGCACTTCGAAGTCATCGTCCGCCAGATGATGCGCAAAGTGGAAATCGCCGATCCCGGCGACACCCGCTACCTCGAAGGCGAGCTGGTCAACAAAATCGACTTCCACGAGACCAATGACGAAATCTTCGGCATGAAAGTGGTCGAAGACAACGGCGACAGCGACACCATCCAGAACGGCCAGATCATCTCCGCCCGCCGACTGCGCGACGAGAACTCCATCCTGCGCCGCCAGGACAAGAAGCTTATCACCGTCCGCGACGCCCACCCCGCCACAGCCAAGCAAATCCTGCAAGGCATCACCCGCGCCTCGCTGCAGACCAAGAGCTTCATCTCCGCGGCCTCTTTCCAGGAGACCACCAAAGTACTCACCGAGGCCGCCATCAATGCCCGCCAGGACTTCCTCGAAGGCATGAAGGAGAACGTCATCGTCGGCCACCTCATCCCCGCCGGCACAGGCCTCCGCGAATACGAGAACCTCATCGTCGGCAGCAAAGAAGAATTAGAAAAAGCAACCCTCTAATACAAATCAATTTATGGCTAACAACAGAAACCCTCAAGCCCCAAACGATTTGAAACTCGACGTATCGTCCGAGGTGGCCAACGGCACCTACAGCAACCTGGCCATCATCTCACACAGTCCGAGCGAGATAATCCTCGACTTTGCGCAGATGCTTCCCGGCACGCCCAACGCCACCATCCGCTCGCGCGTCATCATGAGCCCCATCCATGCCAAACGGCTTCTTGCGGCGCTCAACGACAACATCCAGAAGTTCGAGCGTAATTTCGGACCCATCGTCGAACCCCAGGTCCCTGCCAATACGGACACTGTCCCCTACGACATTCTGGGCAAGGCCTGAGGCCTCGAAACGGCACCATACTCCAAGGCTGTGGCATCCGCCACAGCCTTGCTTCGTTTACGCCCTGCAGCCAATGCCACTCCAGCCGCACCCAAGTATCCACTCCGTGCCTGCACATCCTTTTCCCTCTCCGTCCAGCGCAAACAGCAGTCCCGCTCTCGGTTCGCTCCGCTTACCTCATGCCTGCCACACTTCGAAGGCTGTTTATCTGCCGGCCGGGGGATAACAGTCGCGTGTGTGTACACTATCGGCCGTGGGTCGAGCGGAGCTGGGGACACTGAACGGCGTGGCCCGCGCAATCGGGGTAAGGAAAAACGGAGTTCTTAGGGGGGCTGCCGGGCCTCCGCGCCTATGAATAGAAGTGTTTCTGTGTACGATTTGGTTATATTGTTCAAGGTCAGTCGATTTATTTTGCGGCCACGCTCGTATGGAATTGTTATAAGGATGTCTATTTTATTGAAAAAAGGTGAATTTATACCTGTTTGAACTGATTGGGAACGTTTTTTTTTTCACTGTAAATTCACCCGTATATATTTTTCACATTATATAATGTATTATACAGTAGTAATTTGTGGTGTGAGAGTATTTTCTTTTTTGTGAGTGGGGTAAAAAAAATATTGTTTCTTTAAAAAAATTTGTATCTTTGCACGGAAAAGTTTTAGTATTATGGCCAGAAGAAATAAAAACAGTATTAGTAAGACTCAGGCTCCAAAGAGAAATGAAAGTGGTTTGACTGACGATAATTTAGGTAATTTTTTCGACGAGTCGCATGGGTTGATGATGAACGCGAAACCGTACCTTGAGCGGTTAGTATTCGGTGTGCCCCGCCGCGCGGCCGAGAACAGGATTATATATGTCCGCGAAGGAGGGGCCCGGGTTAAGATCAATTTTGTCTCGTATGAATTGCATAAAGGTGATTTGTTGCTTATTCCTGCCAACTACATAGTTTTGATTGATTCTTATTCCTATGATGTCGAACCGTGGCTGCTGGATTTTAATTACGGCACCGTCGAGGAGAAGGAAATGGTCGGAATTGAGACGATGTATCTTAGCCTGACTGAGAGCGAAATCAACGTGGTGGAGCATTACTTCACTTTGATGTATCAGATTGACACCAGCTCCGCCCGCACCAATGAGGATTTGATGCATTTGGTCATGTCGATGCTTTATTTTACCCATCAGATGTATGATTCGCGGACGGGCAAGCAGAGCTGGCATAAAATCCCCCGTGCCAAGCAAATCAAGGCTGAGTTTGTGAATATGGTGGTGACGCAGGATGTGCCCCAGCTTACGATTTCGGAGTATGCGAAAGCGCTGCATGTGTCTGAGAACTATCTGAGCATCATTATCAAGCAGGAGACTCACCAGACTGTCAAGAAGTGGATTGAGCAAAAGACTGAAACGCAGATTAAAATGCTGCTTTCCGAGCCTAAGGGCCGCACGCTGGGCGAGATAGCCGAGATTGTGGGATATAGTTCGCCCCCGCAGGTGGTTCGCTTCTTTAAGAGAAGGACGGGCATGACTCCGTATGAGTACCGCAAGATGACCATGAAGGAGAGGGCTCGTCTGGAACAGATGTAATCTTTTTTTTCATAATTATGTTTGGGGAACGGCACAGTGGCTGCGGTTCCTCTTTTTTTGTGCGGTGCAGCGGTATGGGGAGGAGAGGGGGGATTGAAGACAGGACAGTTCCGCCGCCGGAGCTTGCTCCGGCGGCGGAACCGGGTGATAGGCGGGGGGCTACCGGGTTATGATTTCCACCTTGCTGCGGCCTTCGCCATGGCGGGTGAGACGGATTTGGGTGGGGATGCGCTCGTAGAGTTCCTCGCGGTGTGAGATGATGCCGACACGCCGGTTGCCCTGTCCGGCAATGTCTTGTAGTTTTTCGAGGGTGGACATCACGCTGTCGAGGCTTTTTTCGTCGAGGGTGCCGAACCCTTCGTCGATGAAGAGGATGTTGACGTTGAGGTCGGGCCGGTTGAGTGATGAGAGGGCCAGCGAGAGGGCCAGCGAGACCATGAACCGCTCGCCGCCCGAAAGGACGGTGGCACTGCGGATGGCGTCGCGGTTGTAGCGGTCGCGGACCAGGATGGTCAGTTTTTCGTTCTCTTCGTTGCAGGTGAGCCGGTAGCGGTCGGTGATGCGCTCCAGATAGATGTTGGCGTTGTGGAGCAGGGGCCTGAGTATGTGGGTTTGGACCAGGGTTCGGAAGCGGTTGCCGCCGAAGCGTTGGTAGATGGCGGACCATCGGATGAAGTCTTTCTCGGCTTGCTCGTACCGTTCTTGGGCTTGTTGGGAGCGTCTGCGGTTGTCGGTATCGGCGTTGAGGGTGCCTGTGGCCAGGGCTATGTGGGCGGTGGTGGAGTCCAGTTGTTCGTTGAGTTGGGCGCGTTCGGTGCCGAGTTGTTGCCTGTCGGGGTCTGGCTGGGCGGGGAGCAGGCCGAGTGCCTGGCGGTTGTCGGCTATGGTTTCGAGGGAGTTGTTGAGGGCGTTGGTGGCTGTTTTGAGCAGTGTCTCGGTGTCGGCGATGAGTTTGCGTGCCGCCTGGAGTTGGCTTTTCTGGGCCAGGAGCCGGGTGAGGTCGGCTTCGGAATGGCCGTTTTTGCTGTACCATGCTTCGAGTTCGGAGTTGCACTGCTTGAGTTCGGCTTCGGAGTCGGCCAGGCGTGCGCAGAGTTGGGCAGTGGCGGTGAGGAGTTCGTTCCATTCTTTATGGGTTGAGGGATTGGGAGTGGGCAGGGAGGGGTGGGCTTGTTGCCACTGGGGGCGGTAGGCCAGCACTTGCATTTGGAGGTCGTGCAGCTGGAGGCATTGCTCGGTTGCGCGGTCCAGCTGGGCCTTGGCCGACTGGTAGGCTGAGTTGCGCTGCGCATAGTGGTCGGCTTGCTTGCGCAGGGTGGTTTGGGTGGCTGCCACATTGTCTGTCCAGTGGGGGTGGTGGTGGCCGATGAGTTGATTGATTTGTTCGGAGTGGCTGGCAAGGGATTGCTGGTTGTCGAGCAGGCGGGAGGCGATGTCGTCCAGGGTTTGTTTGTTCCGGTCAAGTTGGCTTTGTGCGGTATGGTGGTTGTTCACGGCTTGGGCAAGGGCTGTGTTGAGTTGTTCGCGCTCTTTGGCCATTTGCTGGAGGGCCTTTTGGAGCGATTCGGCTTCCGCCTGTTGTTTGCGCAGGGTGTCTTTTTGTTGTGTCAGGAGGGTGAGTTGTTGGTCCAGCAGGGTGGGGAGTGAGGTGTCGTAGGCGAGGCCATGGGCACTGAGTTCCAGTTTGAGGGATTCTTCGTTTAGGCGTGAGTTTTTGCGCTGCAGGTCAAGTTCGCGGAGGTGCGCTTCATATTGGCCTTTGCAGCGGTCGAGGAGCGATTGAGCCTTGTCGCGCAGGACGGTGGCGCTGTCCAGTTCCTTTTTTGCATCGAGCAGGGCTTGTTCGAGCGGTGAGAGCAGGTACTCGAAGTCGTGGTCGAGGTGCAGGTGGTCGAGATGCTGACCGCACAGAGGGCAGGTTTCGGCATGCTCAGTGAACAGGCGGTGGCGGAGTTTCTTAAGGTCTTCGTCTAAGCTGAATTTGAGTGTGTTGTATTGTGTCGAGAGGGTGTTGTGCTTGACGGTGGCGAGGTCGAAGAGCTCTTTTTTGTTTTGGGCTTGGGCTTGGGCTTGGGCAAGTTCTTTCTTTTGTTGCTTCAGGGTGTGTTCGGATTGGGCGATATTGTCGAGCTGTTGGCGCAGGGCGGCGAGGCGCTCTTTCCATTTGTCGATGAGGTTGAGGCGGCTGTTGACTTCGTCGAGGGCTTGGTTGATGGCGTCAGGGTCGAGCTGGTTGCGCCGGAGGGTGGTTTGGTCGATGTCTTTCTGCTTGTTGTCCACCGCAGTCTGGGCGGCAAGGCATGCGTTTTGCGCCTGTGCAAGTTCTGATGCAAGCCGGGGCGTGAGCGCGGTTTCGGCCTGTTGGGTTTGCTGCAGGCGCAGGCGGTCGGTGGAGAGTTTGGCATAATTGGTCAGCAGTAGTTCGATTTCGGAGATGCGTTGATGGAGTTGGGGGAGGTCGCCTTGCTGTTCGAGCCAGTGCTGCTCGGTTTGGAGCATGCGGGCGGTGGCTTGGTTTTGGTCGTCCTGGCTTTGGAGGTCGGCCGAGAGGGTGAGGAACCGCATACGGCAGCGTTCTATTTTTTGGAGACTGTTTTGGATGGATTCCTCGGCTTTCAGCTTGGCTTCGAAGCGGGAGCGGATGGTCTCGGTGTTGTCCCAGGTTTCGGCCAGTTGTTTCTGTGCCAGGTAGTCGGGGGTTGCCATCAGCGTGCGTGCCGATGCTATTTTGTTTTGGGCATCGGTGGCATTGGCGCGGCAGTCGGCAATGCGTGTGGCGCGGAGCAGTCGGTCGTCGAGCTGCTGAAGCTGCTGGGCGAGGGCGGCCCGTTTCTGGCTTTCGGTCTCGACTTGCTGTGCGAGTTGGGCCAGTTGCTCGGGGCTGAGGAGGTGGCTCTGTTCTGTTCTGAGGGCGTTTTCGGCCAGTTCTTTTGTTTTTTTGGCACGGTCGAAGAGGTTTTTGATGGCCATGCCGTAGGCAGAGAAGATGGAGGTGTTGGTGAGTTGTTCGAGAATTTCCTCGCGTTCTTTCTTTTCGCCGCAGAGGAAGGCTGCAAACTGGCCTTGCGCCAGCATGGCCATGCGGTTGAATTGGGTGAAGCTGAGGCCTACAGCTCGCCGGATTTGGCTGTCGCTGTGGTTGACGCGTTCCCAGTCGGAGGTTCCTTTCTTCACGGTCCATTGGGGGGTGCTGTAGGCTCCTTTGCGGTTGATTCCGAGCGTGAGGCGGGCGCGGTATTCGACGGAGTCGTTGCCCTCGAACACCACCTCGCTATAGCAGTCGTCGGTGTGGGCGATGCCGAGGCGTGTGTATTGGCTTATGTTTTTGATGCCGACGGTTTTTTCGGAGTCGTTGAATATCTTGAACTCGTTGTTTGTGGGGTCGGCGACGCTCTCGATGCGGGGAGTGGTTTTGTAGAGGGCGAGCGAAATGCTGTCGAGAAGGATGGATTTGCCCACGCCGGTATCGCCGGAAATGAGGAAGATGGGAGCCAGCTGGCCGCTGGCGGCATCGACGAGGTCGGTTTCGAAGTTGATGTCGGCGCGTTCGATAGAGGCAATGTTGCGGAGGTGTAGTTCTTTGATTTTCATGACTCGGAATTAGTGTTTTCGGATAGTCGGCGCAGTTCGGCCTCGACCTCTTTGAAGGCTTCGGCAAGTTGTTCGATGTCCAGTTCGGGGTAGTGTGATTGTGTTTGGCGGATGAACTCCATGGGGTCCGTCATCTGTTGCAGTTCTGCCACTTCGAAAAGGGTTTCGCCATCGGTTGAGGTGGTGTCGGGGATGTTGGCCCAGATGGATTTGGGGTTGAATCGGATTTCGCCGTTGTAGGATTCGATGAGTTGGTAGATTTGTTGGTTGAAGTCGGCGGGGAATGGCTTGGAACCGTCGAGTGTCAGCCGGAAGTAGCCGGACTGGTGTTTTTCGGCAAATTGCCGGACGGCAAGAAGGGCGTGGTCGGCATCGGCGGGGGTCCCGTTGGCCGGGAGTTCGAAGAAGTGTCGTTTCTGGGCCACCCGCAGTCTGTTGAGGGTGACAGGGCCGCCGTGGCGGTCAATCTGGACAAGGCTGACGCTGTGGGGGTACTTCTCGTCGCAGCTTACGTGCAGGGGGCTGCCCGAATAGCGGACAGTGCCAGTGGGGTAGACGCTTTGGGGCTGGTGTTCGTCGTTGTAGCCAAGGGTTTGGGGGCGGTGGATATGGCCGAGGGCCATGTAGTCGAAGCCGTGGCCCAGCTGGCTGGTGTCGACAGTTTGGAGGTTGCCGATTTCAAAGTTGTGGCCGGTATAGTCCATGCCCGATACAGCCATGTGTCCCATGAGTACCACAGGTTTCTGCGCAGAGTTGCGTTGCGCTACGCGGTCGAGGATGGATTGCACGGTTTCGGGTCTGGCCCCGGTCATGAACGGGAGGGCCACGATGTAGCCTTGGGGCAGGGCCACGATGTAGTCGTCCTGCCAGCCGTCGGGCAGGGAAGAGGTGTCGGAAGCCGGGGCCAGGCCAATGAGTGTGACGTTCCCCATTTTCCATATCGGATTGTCGGCCTGGATGCGTGAGGCGGAGTCATGGTTGCCGGCCGTGATGACGATGGCCATCTGGGGGAAATTGTTGTGGAGGGCTACGAAGTGGTCATTGAATATTTTTTTGACATGGGCGCCAGGCTGCTGAATGTCGAATATGTCGCCGCTGACCAGCAGGGCGTCGGGATGATAGGTGCGGCACCAGCCCTCCAGCTGGCTGAAGAAATAGTCGTGCTCGTCCTCGCGGGTGTAGTCTTGGTACATCACCTGTCCCAGATGGAGGTCGGCGGTGTGGATAAACCTCATGGTGTGCGGACTGAAGGTTGTTGATAGAAGAATCCCCGTACTGCCCAGTGAGGAGAAC
The DNA here is from genome assembly GCA_947168665.1 of uncultured Bacteroidales bacterium. Taxonomy (GTDB): domain Bacteria; phylum Bacteroidota; class Bacteroidia; order Bacteroidales; family P3; genus Colimorpha. The sequence goes on along the minus strand of CAMVMX010000014.1, from coordinate 75,518 downwards.
GGGGATTCTGCGGTTAGACTGAAAGGGGTTTATTTCAAGTTGGCCAGTGCCTCTTTGATGCGGCGGAGGGCTTCGCGGAGGAGCTCTTCGCTGGTGGCATAGCTGAGGCGGATGCAGGTGTCGTCGCCGAAAGCGGAACCCATGACTGTGGCTACGTTGGCCTCATTGAGGAGGTAGAAGGCCATGTCGGTAGAGTTTTCGATCTTCTTGCCGTTGAAGCTCTTGCCGTAGTAGGAGCTGACATCGGGGAAGAAGTAGAAAGCGCCCTGCGGCAGACGCACTTTGAGGCCGGGAATGTCGCACAGGAGTTTGTAGACCATGTCGCGGCGCTGACGGAAGATGTTGCGCATGTTGATGATGTCCTCGCTGGTGGCGGGGTCCATCTGCATGGCGCGGACGGTGGCCTTCTGGGCTATGGAGCATGTGGCACTGGTGACTTGGCCTTGCAGTTTGTTGCAGGCCTTGGCGATGACCAGCGGGGCGGCGATGAAGCCGATACGCCAGCCCGTCATGGCAAAGCCCTTGGCAACACCGTTGACAGTGATGACGCGGTCTTTGATTTCGGCGAACTGGGCAATGCTCTCGTGTTTGCCGACGAAGTTGATATGTTCGTAGATTTCATCGGCCATGATGAACAGGTTCTCATGGCGGGCCACCACATCGGCTATACCTTTGAGTTCCTCTTTGGTGTAGAGCATGCCGGTGGGGTTGCTGGGGCTGGAGAACATGATGAGTTTGGTCTTGGGGGTGATGGCGGCTTCGAGTTGTTCGGGAGTTACCTTAAAGTCGTTCTCGATTTTGGTTTTGACATAAACGCATTTGCCTTCGGCCACGCGGACAATCTCTTTGTACGACACCCAGAAGGGGGTGGGGATAATGACCTCGTCGCCGGGATTGACCAAGCACTGCACAAGCTGGTAGATGCTCTGCTTGGCACCTGTTGACACGACAATTTGCTCAGGCTTGAAGTCGAGGTTGTTGTCGCGTTTGAACTTCATGCATACTGCCTCGCGGAGGTCGGCATAGCCGGGCACGGGCGGATAGTGGGTGAAATTGTCGTCTATGGCCTGTTTGGCAGCCTCCTTGACTGTTTCGGGGGTGTTGAAGTCGGGTTCACCTATAGAGAGGCTGATTACATCTTTGCCCTGCGCTTTAAGCTCGCGGGCTTTGGCTGTCATGGCGAGGGTTTCGCTCTCGGCCATGTTCAAGATTCTATTGCTAAGGATTTCCATGATTTGTTATTGTTTGGGTTGCAAAGATACGCATTTTTTTTTTATTCGCGGGGTTTCAAAAAAAAATTGTATATTTGTAACTTGGTAAGCATATTCTAACCCTATATATAACATCACCGTAAACAATTGTATATTATGGCAAAAGAGATGACTGACAGCGAGGCTCAGAGACTCGAAAAATTAAAGATTCTACAAAGTACGCTTGACAAGATTGAAAAAAACTACGGCAAGGGCTCAGTGATGAAATTGGGCGACCAGGCGTCGGTCAAAGTCGATGTGATTTCCACCGGCAGCATCAACCTCGATGCGGCCCTCGGTGTGGGCGGATTCCCCAAAGGCCGTATTATCGAGATTTTTGGCCCCGAGTCGTCGGGCAAAACCACTCTGGCCATCCATGCCATAGCTGAGTGTCAGAAAGGGGGCGGCATAGCCGCCTTTATCGACGCCGAGCACGCCTTTGACAGTTTCTATGCCAAGAAGTTGGGAGTGGACATTGACAACCTTCTGGTGTCGCAGCCCGACAATGGAGAACAGGCGCTGGAGATAGCGGACAACCTGATCCGCTCCGGGGCGATCGACATTATCGTTGTCGACTCGGTGGCCGCACTTACCCCCAAGGCCGAAATCGACGGCGAGATGGGCGACTCGAAGGTCGGCCTCCAGGCCAGACTGATGAGCCAGGCCATGCGCAAGCTGACCTCCACCATCAGCAAGACTAACTGCTGCTGCATCTTCATCAACCAGTTGCGCGAGAAAATAGGCGTCCTTTTCGGCAACCCCGAAACCACCACCGGCGGCAACGCCCTGAAATTCTATGCCTCAGTGCGTGTCGACATACGCCGCATCCAAGCCATCAAGGACGGTGACCAGAACGTTGGCAACCGGGTCAAAGTGAAGATTGTCAAGAATAAAGTGGCCCCGCCGTTCCGCACTTGCGAGTTCGACCTCATGTTCGGTGAGGGTATCTCCAAACTGGGTGAAATCATCGACCTCGGTGTCGAACACGAGATTATCAAGAAAAGCGGCTCGTGGTTCAGCTACGGCGACACCAAGCTGGCCCAGGGGCGCGAAGCCCTCAAACAAGTGCTGCGCGACAACCCCGAACTGTGCGACGAGCTGGAAACCAAAATCCGGGCCAAACTGAAAGAGAAAGCCAATATGGAATGAAAAAGCTGACGCTCATCCTGCTCCTGTTGCTCCCCTGCTGCCAGGCCGCCGCCCAGAGCAGGCATGTGGTGGACACCGCCGCCGCCACCTACGACACCGTGCAATACTCGTCCCCCCGAATCAACCCCATCCGCTATTTTGGCAGCCCCTTCTGCGAACATTTTGCCCAGCTGAAATTGCTCGCGGGGTCGTCCGATTTTGGTGTAGGGCTTGACTATGCCTACATCCCCGAACTTTGGGGCTTCGGTGTGGCGGGCTATATCGGCTATGCCAATCTGTGGCTTGCCGGCCAGGTGGACTACCGCCTTTCGCGCCCGTGGAGCCGTCACGACTGGCATCTCTATGGCAACGGGGGCATCCGCTGTGCCGATGGCCGTTTCGGCGAAGTGCGCCCCATGCTCGAAACGGGAGTCCGCATGTGCTCGCCCCAGGGGATGGGTTCATTCTGCTACTACAGCGGCTCGCTGGGAGTCCTCACCGACTTCCATGATATCTATCTTACCGTTGGTCTGAGCGTCACACTCAGCACCTTTTTTTCGTTCCTTTTGGTGTTTCCATGATAAAGAATATAACTCCATTCGCCCATGTATGTGATTGACGAGGCCCGTGAAGAGCAAGAAATCCAAGCCAAATACGACGAGCTGATTGCCGCTTGTCGCAAAAACTCCCCCCTCACCCAGAAACAGGAGGATGAAATATTCCGTGCTTTCTCCTTGGCCAAGAAAGCCCATTCCGGCACCCGCCGCAAGTCCGGTGAGCCCTACATCTTCCATCCCCTTGCCGTGGCCCTCATCGCCGTGCAGGAAGTGGGACTCGGCCCCATAGCCGTAGTCTGCGCCCTGCTGCACGACGTGGTGGAAGATACCGACATCACCCTCGACCAAATCCGCACCATTTTCGGCGACCGGGTGGCCGTCATCGTCGACGGCCTGACCAAGATAGAGGATTTCCTCCTGATGCCCGGCACCGAGTCCAAACAGGCCGAGAACTACCGCAAAATACTCCTCTCCATGTGCAACGACGCCTACGTCATCTTCCTCAAACTCTGCGACCGTCTGCACAACATGCGCACCCTCGGAGCCATGAAGGACACCAAAAAACTGGCCATCTCGTCCGAGACTCAATACCTCTACATCCCCCTGGCCCACCGGCTGGGTCTCTACTCCATCAAAACCGAACTCGAGGAATTGGTGATGAAGTACACCAACCCCGACAAGTACAACGAAATAGCCGCCCTCATCAACAAGACCGCCGGCACCGAGGACCGCCTCAAAGAGTGCTTCACCAAGCGCGTCACCCGGATGCTCGATGCCAACGGCTACAAATACACCATCAAAACCCGCATCAAGTCCGTCTACAGCTGCTGGAAAAAGATGGAGCGCAAAGGGGTCAAGTTCGACGAAATCTACGACCTATACGCCATGCGCATCATCCTCGACGTACCCCTCGAAGCCGAGAAATCCGAATGCTTCAAAGTCTACTCCCTCATCTCATCCGCCTTCCCGCCCGACCCCACCCGCTTCCGCGACTGGATCACCACCCCCAAAACCAACGGCTACGAGTCGCTCCAAACCACCGTCATGACACCCATCGGCCAGTGGGTCGAAGTGCAGATACGCACCGCCCGCATGGACGTCATAGCCGAAAAAGGCATGGCCGCCCACTTCCTCTACAAAGAAGCCCACCCCGAAGAGAACATCGCAAACAGCCCCGTCGAACTCTGGCTGCAGCAAATACGCAGCACCCTTGAAAACACCGAGAAGAGCGCCCTCGACCTCGTCGAGGAATTCAAAGAAACGCTCTACATCAAAGAGATATACCTCTTCACCCCCAAGGGCGACATGATTAAACTCCCTGCCCACTCCACCGTCCTCGATTTCGCCTTCGCCATCCACACCAATCTTGGCCTCCACTGCATGGGGGCCAAAGTGAACGGCAAAGTCGAGCCCGTGGGCTACACCCTCCGCGCCGGCGAGCAGGTGCAGGTGCTCACCAGCCGCAAAACCCGCCCCTCCGACGAGTGGCTGGGCCTCGTTCGTACCGCCCGCGCCCGCGAAGCCATCAAAGACCACCTGCGCAGCCAGCGCAAAGGCTACCGCGACGAGGGGAAGACAAGGCTCCAGGAAATTCTCGGCTCCCTCGGCCTCCCCTACACCTCCGCCACCATCGGCCAGATAAAGCGCTACCTCGGCCTCAACAGCGACATCGACCTCTACTTCCAGCTGGCCATGGGCATCACTACCCGCAACGACATAGCCCAATGCTTCGGCAAAGGCGTCAACGCCAACCACAACACCTACTTCATGGGCGAGTACACCTCGCTCTTCGACAAAGACAGCACTGCCATCCGTCCCGCCCCCCAGGCCGCCGCCAGCAGCCAGCGGTCCTTCCTCCTCGACGAGGAATACGAGCGCTACTCTACCGAACCCGCGCCCTGCTGCAAACCCGTGCAGGGCGACCACGTGGTAGGCATCGTCACCGACGGCAAAATCATGGTCCACCGCACCAACTGCAAAGTGGCCATGGACGAGATGGCCAACCACGAAAACCGCATCGTCCGCGCCCGCTGGCGCCCCGGCGAGCACGTGGCCCTCCTCTCCGGCATAGCCTTCACTGCCATCGACCGCAAAGGCCTCCTACAGGAAATCACCGCCATCGTCACCGGCGAGATGGACCTCAACATGCGGGCCATCACCCTCGAAGCCGTCGAAGGCATCGTGCGCGGCATCATCATGCTCTACGTCCTCAACCTCGACAACCTCAACCACCTGCTCGAAAACTTGGAGAAAATAGAAGGCATAGAGGAGGTGCGCCGTATATGAACCAGACCGACATCAACGCCCTGCAGCGGCTCAGCCACACCCTCGACATCCTGCGCCGCCAATGCCCGTGGGACCGCGTCCAGACCATCCAAAGCCTGCGCTACCTCACCATCGAGGAAACCTACGAACTCAGCGAAGCCATCCTCCGCCTCGCCGACCCTCCCGACGGCTCTTCCCCCGACTCGCTCAACGCCGAATTTAAAAAAGAACTCGGCGACCTCTTCATGCACCTCCTCTTCTACGCCAAGATAGCCGACGAGGAAGGCCGCTTCGCGCCCGCCGACATCTTCAACGCCATCACCGACAAACTCATCAGCCGCCACCCCTTCATTTTCCACCCCGACACCTACGAGGGCGAAAGCTGGGAGCAGCTCAAGATGCACGAAGGACGCCGCTCCGTCCTCGACGGGGTGCCGGCCAGTCTGCCCCCGCTGGTCAAAGCCGTCCGTCTGCAGGAGAAAGCCGCCGGCATCGGCGTGGATCCCACCCTGCCCGCCGACACCCCCGATCCGCTCAACCTCGGCGGCAATGCCACCCCCGACGAGGACACCGTCGGAACACTCCTGTTCAACCTCATCCACTGGGCCCACGACCACGGCATCAACGCCGACACAGCCCTGGCCCGTGCCAACCAGCGCTTCCAGGACAAAGTGCGCGCAGCCGAAAAACCGCAGGACACAAAAGTGACAACCTGAATCAGCAAATCACAGACCGATTTGCCTCCCGGCCAAGAGGCTTTTCTTTTCTGTTTTGTTTCTTTTTCTTTTCTATTTTGTTTCTACTTTTTTTCCTCAGCAGTGGATAAATGGGAGAGAAACACTGGCAACGTAGTGGGTAAGGAGTGTCGTCGTTGCCCGCCTGCCCCGCCTCGGTGCGGGCGACGGCTCCTGGCTGTAGTTGTTCTTCTCCGCCCTGTCTGCCGGAAGCGGAGGCTGCTGTTGATAGCTTGATGATTCCAGAATGGGTCGCCATCCTGATGCGTGAAGAGCGGAGTCGGCAGTGTAGGAGAGGAGGGTGGTGCGTGCGCCGCCACGGCCGTCGGAATGGATGAAACGAGACACGTGCCAGGAGGAGGACAGGTGGCCGAAGATGGATTGTTAGAAAGTCTCGAAGGATGAACTCGTTTTCTGTCAGGGATTCCTGTCGGTATAGATAGTTTCTTCTCCAGACGATAACTAATAAGTCTATGTTATTGTCGGACAGATGTTTTTTGGGGGGCAATATGTTGAGGGGAAAGACCAATTGTCAAAGTCAGATACATTGAACCCATGCATAGTAGTAACGTTATTTGTAAAAAGGGAATCTATTTTTTGTGCTACTAAAAGCCGTTGCGTTTCGTTATTGTTGCTAAAAGAGCTGTAATTAAAAGATAATAGTTGGTCGCAATAGTCCCCAATAATATTAAGGCTGCCAAAACTTGCTTGTTGGTAAAATCTGGAAATACCATATTGCATATTACTGCAGGTCGCTATGTCAATTAAACTATCTTTATAAGGAAGTAATTGAAATGGGGACCATCTGAGGATAGAATCGGTGCATGGGTCGTTTTCGACATCGGCAAATACTATCAGCATTCGGATGGTTCCATTGGGGCAGAAGTAATACCCATTCCTTGCATTTGTTGCGGATTGCGACATGCAAGAAACTGACTGCAATATCAGGATAATGGCAAAGATATTTTTTTCATTCTAAAGTTTGATTATTTTCTTTATAAGGGTGTTTGTGAAGTTCGAAATGGTGATAAAGTATATCTGTGGAGGCAGATGCGAAAGGTTTAAAGTGACAGATTCCCCTGTGTGGGTAAGAGTCATCCAGGCGCGACCGTAGGAGTCTTGGATGGTAATGGTTGATGGTTTTTGGGGAAGGTTGTTGATTGTCAAGAAATCTGATACGGGGTTTGGCCGGAGTGCCATACCCTCTGGGGCTATAGTGTCGATGTGATGCCACTGGTATTGAATGATGCAGGTGTCGTCCGGGTGTCCGAATCGACTGACATTGTCGTTATGATAAACCTTCTGTCCGTCCTTGTAACAGCATAGGAGTATTGATGTATAGCCATGGCCGTCGCTTTCCGGGTAAAAGCCACCATTATCGTGGACAATGTGTTCAAAACCACAACGTGGGCCGATACCCTCAATGAATACCATAGGGAGGACGTACTCATCGATAAACGCGTAGTCTGGATAATGATAAAATAAGTCGGTGCTGATGTATTTCATGCCGTCGACATAGTAAACGGTGTCGACAGTGCATTCGGTTTCCCATCCTGCGTGGTGTAATACGAAAGTGTCGCCTTGATGGAGATTGAGGTTCATGATTAGGTGTTCCGTGCTGTCGCCATGTTCACGTCCGAAGAGTTTGGAGCGGTCGTGGCTCTCTCGTAAAAACAAGATAGTATCGTCGTTTACGGTTATGGGGTGTGTTTCCGTTTCGGAGGAGTCTGATGAATAGTTGAATATTTTTGTATAAGCCCGTCCTGCGTCTATTGCGCCGTCAGCCTTTAATATGTACCAGTCGCTTGACTCCTTTCCGAATACTGACTTGTAGCGGATGTATTCAACAGAGCAGGGGTCGTTGGGTGAGCCGTCTGGACGGGGGTAGTCGGTGTCGACGGTTTGGTGGTAGGTTCTTGCCGAGTCGCGGAAGTGGCAGAGCAGCAGGGGTGTGACTGCGAGGAGGGAGTCGAGGCTCTGCCGTGAGAAGTCCAGCCCCCAGCTGGGGCCGACGCCTTCGATGAGGGTGAGTGGGACAGGGAGGTCGTGACTGTGAGCGGTGGCGGAGGAGTCAATGCCGACGTAGGGGCTGAAAGGGAGAGCGAGGGTGGTGCGGATGTGCTTCAGTCCGCCCGAATGGTAGACGTTGTCCACAATGGCCAATGTGTCGGGACCAGCGGCGAAAGGGATGTAGAGGGTATCGCCCGGGAGGAGGTTGAGGTCCATGAGGAGGTGGGCGGTGGAGTCGCCGGGGTAGCGCAGGAAGAGGCGGGAGCGGTCGGGGGACTCCCAAAGCGACAACACGGTGTCGGGACCATCCAGGATGGGATGCCATCCTGATGCGTGGAGAGCGGAGTCGGCAGTGTAGGAGAGGACGGTGGTGCGTGCGCCGCCACGGCCGTCGGAATGGATGAAACGAGCCACGTGCCAGGAGGAGGACAGGTGGCCGAAGATGGATTGGTAGTGGGCGGTGTCCTGTGCGGCGGCGGTCAGTGCTGCTATCGCCGTTATTAAGGTGATGAGGGCTTTTTTCATGGAATGAGTGGTGCTATTCTAATAGAATGGGAAAATTTGTTTCGAGGAAGGTTCTACACATTTCTTCCCTGTGTTCGTATTCTTGCCGGAAAGGAGGATTGGGTACTTGTAGGTATAAATGAATTGTTTCATGGTGTTGTGTGTTAATGGTTTGATGGTGTTAGCAGTGGTTATTGTGTTGCAGCAAATATACGAATGTTTTCATACATATTGTTTTTTTTGTAAAACAAATTGTCAGATATGCTGGAATGAAACTGGGGACAAATCGGGGGGGGGATAGGGCAAAGGGTGGTGGGGGATGGGGTGTGCTGCCGCGCACTGTGAGGGAATGTCGGCTTGCGGGGTGTGCGGTGCCTCAGAGGCACTCTTTGAGGGAGGCAAGGAACTGGCGGGCTTCGGTGAGGGTGTTGACGAGTTGCATTTTGTCGTCGAGGTTGTTGTCGAGGCGTAGTTGCTGGCGGGCTCCGTCGAGGGTGTAGCCGCAGTCGCGTGTGAGGTGGAGGATTTGGCGCAGGAGGTCGATGTCGCTGTCGGTGTAATAGCGGGTGCCTTTTTTGTTTTTGTGGGGACGGAGGGTTGGGAACTCGGTCTCGTAGTAGCGCAGGAGGGAGGGGTTGACTTGGAGCATTTGGGCCACTTCGCCTATGGGATGGTATAGTTTGTCGGTCATGCTGGTTGAAAATTGAGATTCGATTTACACATTAACATATTCAATAGGAGTAGTAGCCTTGGTTGTCTTGGTAGGGGTGTTGCTTTTGGTATTTGACGTCTTTGAGGCTGGAGGCTTTGATGTTGATGACGAAGTTCCAGCTTTTGTAGTAGCCGAAGGGGACCCAGTTGAAGCGCATTTCCCAGCAGTGGAGGTCGCGATAGATGTCGAGGGAGGTGTAGGAGAGGCCTCTGTTGACGAAGTCGTAGCCGGTGGAGATGGCTACGCGCCAGTTTTCGGTGAGGTTGGCATTGGCGGAGAGGCTGAGGGTTTGGATGATGTCGTTTTTGAAGTTGTATTGTGCGGCGACGTAGGTGCTGACGTAGCTGAGGGTGTAGTTGAGCGAGAGGTTCCAGGGCATGGAGAAGTCGGCGTAGGTGCCCATGAGGAGTGAGGGGTTGTAGTTGTAGGGGGACTGCATGATGGGGGCCACGATTTGCTGGCCTTGGGATTTGGCGGGCTTGCCTTCCTTTTCGGGTTTGAAGGTGTTGTTGTTGATGCTGTAGGATATTTGGGTGCTCCAGTTGGAGTTGTTTTTCTGGAGCAGTTTTTTCTGTCCGGGTTCGTTCCAGATGAAGCGGTTGTGTTTGCGGCCTTCGCTGTCGATATAGTAGGGGCTGAAGGAGCTGGAGTAGTTGATGACGAGGTTTTTGAAGAGGGTGGTGCGGCCTGTGATGGAGAGGTCGGACCAGCGGAGGGAGTCGCGGGCCATGTCGTAGCTCATGGAGATATTGAGGCTTTCGAGGAGGGTGATTTTGCGTGTGCCGGTGACGGTGTCTTTGGGGTTGGCCACTTTCATTTCGAGGTTGTTGCCGATGCTGAAGTTGATGCGGCCGGAGCGTCCGTCGGCGGGGCCGCCGTAGAGGCTTTGTTCGAAGATGGAGTAGCGGTGGACGTAGCCTGTGTTGTCGGTGTAGGACTGCCACCAGCCGAGTGCGGGGTTGCCGAAGTCGGGGTGGTAGCTGAAGGATACGGAGGGGTTAATGACGTGGCGGAGGGCTTTGACGGGGCCGTACTTGAAGTTGAACATGCCGTAGATGCGGGTGGAGAGGGAGGAGTTGAAGCTGACTTCGCGGTTGGCGCGGAAGCCGCGGACGGTGTCGATGTGGAGGGCGTTGGTGGCGGTGTCGAAGGATTTGCGGATGGTGGACCAGTGCCAGCGCTCGTTGTAGCTGGCGGAATTGGTCCAGTTGAAGTGTTTGAGTACTTTGAGGGTGAGGGCGAGGGGGATGGAGTGCTGGACGCCGTATTGCATGCGCTGGAGGGTTTGGAGTTTGAGGAGGTCGGAGTCTTGCGCGTTGATGTTGTTGTCGGCGGAGAGGGTGTAGGATAGGGATAGGTTTTCGTACCAGCGGAGGTTGCCGGCGGCTTCTTTGCGGCGCATGGGGTAGAAAGTGGTGGAGCTGAGGGAGAGCGAGGGGAGCTTGAGGTTGAAGAGGCCGGTTTGGGCGTTGTAGGACTCGCGCAGGGAGGCGGCGAAGTTGAGGGAGGAGCCTAATTGGGCGGTGTAGGAGATGGAGGAGGTGGTGGTGCTGTTGAAGTAGTCGTTGCGGTTGGTGGTGTTTTTGTTGTAGTTGCGGCTTTGGAGGTTGACGTTGGCCGAGAAGCGGCTGCGGGGGTTGGCTTTGGAGTCTTGGTCGTGTTTCCAGGCGATTTTGAAGTCGCTGAATTTGTGAAAGGTGTTGCTGTCGCCGGGGATGCCCTCTTTGGTGATTCCGTAGCGGATGTCGATGTCGCCTTTGTATTTGTAGCGGACGTAGTAGTTGCTGCGGGCTTCGGCGGCCCAGCTGAGGTTGGTGTAGATTTCGCCGATGAGGGAGAGGTCGAGGTGGTCGTTGATGGCAAGGTAGTAGCCGCCGTCTTTGAGATAGTAGCCGCGGTTGTTCATCCAGCCGTATGAGGGCATGAGGATGCCGGAGGTGCGGTCGTGGCTCATGGGGAAGAAGGCGAAGGGGAGGACAAGGGGAGTGGGAACGTCCTCGATGGTGACGTAGGCGGGGCCGGTGAAGATTTTGTCGCCGGTGATGAGTTTGGAGTGGGTGAAGTTGATGGCAAAATGGGGGTGGGCGTGGTTGCAGGTGGTGTATTGGCCGCCGTTGAGGTACATGACGGAGTCGTTGACGCGTTTGACGCGCGAGCCGTGGAGGAAACCGTCGCCCTGCTGGGTGATGACGCCGGAGATGAGGCCTTTGTGGGTGTTGTAGTTGAAGACGATGGTGTCGGCCATGTATTCGTCGTCGCCTTGTTTGAAGAAGGGGCGGCCGGTGATTTTGCCGGCTGTGTCGGTGACGGGCTGTGCGCGGAGGGTTTGGCGGTCGAAGTCGACCCGGATGGCATCGGCTTTGAGTTCCATGCCGTCGTACTCGATAACACCTTTGGAGTAGAGTTGGGCTTTGCGTTTGTTGATGTCGATGGCTATGGAGTCGGCAGCCTTGTAGTGGACGATGCTGGAAAGGGCGTTGGGCGAGGGGGCAAGAGGGGGAAGGGTGGCGGTGTGGTTTAGGGAGTCGAGGGAGTCGAGGGTGGCGCTGAGGCTGTCGGGCAAGGCATGAAGCGAGTCGGGCAGTGTGAGGATGGGGGCAGTTGTGTCAGGTGTGCGGAGGGGGACATCGATGTTGTGGCGCACAGAATCGTTTTGTGCGCCAACTGCCACAGGGAGAGCCATGAGACAGACTAACAGGCAGATGTTCAAAAGTTTCCGCATAATTCTTCTTGCTTTCCGATTTTCGTTGTATCTTTGCAAAACGAATTTGCAAAGATACCAACTTTTTGCTGAATAATAAAAAAATAAAATACAAGACTGAAAATGAAACGCTTATTTGCTCTATTTATTGTGGTGGCCTGTGTAACATGTCCTGTTTTTTCTCAAAAAAAACAGGGTGGACAGGTGCGGACAGTGGTCATTGATCCGGGCCACGGCGGCGACAAACCGGGTGCTGTAGGCAGACGGGTGCAGGAAAAAACGCTTACGTTGCAAATGGCGCTGAAACTGGGTAAACTGATTGAGGACAACTATCCCGATGTGACTATCATCTATACCCGTACCACGGATGTGGACATCACTCTTGCCGACCGTGCCCGCTTGGCCAACAAGGCCAAGGCGGACTTGTTTATCTCCATTCACTGCAATTCGTGGACTAACAGCACGCCTACGGGGGTTGAGACGTATGTGATGGGACTTTCGCAGAGCAAGGCCAATATGGAGGTGGCAAAGAAGGAGAATGCGGACATTCTGCTCGAAAAAGGTTATAAGGACAATAGTGACTATCAGGGGTTTGATCCCAACTCGCCTGAAAGCTATGTGATGTTTGCCATGTACCAGAATGCCTATCTGGACAAGAGTCTTGATTTTGCCGGTTTCATACAGGACCAGTACAAATCGGCCATCAAGACCATCAACCGGGGAGTGAAGCAGGCTGAGATTTTTGTGCTTTACAAGACGGCTATGCCCGCGGTACTTACCGAGGTGGGCTTTATCAGCAATCCTGAGGAGGAGCAGTACATGATGTCCGATGAGGGACAGGCGGCAATCGTTTCAAGTATTTTCAAGGCGTTTGTGACTTACAAGAGCAGTGTTGAGGGGGTGAAAGCTCCGAAAGAGCTGAAAATTGATTTGAAAGGCTATAAGGAAAAGGCCAAGAAAGAGTATAATACCCCAGTGAAGCCCAAGCCGGAAGAGCCCAAACCCGAAACGGCTAAGCCCGCGCAGGAGAAAACGCCTGAAGCCCCCAGGGCTGATGAGCCTACCACTTTCGTCCCGTCGACAGCAGAGACCCATGTCGAGCCGCCGCTCCCGGTTGAGGAACCCGTGGCCGCCCAGGCGACCGAACCGCCAGCTCCGCAGTCTACGGATGCAACAGATGAAACCGAGCGCCCACAGCCTTCACAACCCAGACAGGGCGAGGTGGTGTTCAAGGTGCAGTTTATGACTGCCAGCAGAGAGCTGAAAGAGGGTTCGCGCGAGTTTAAAGGCATAACGGATTACGGCTATTATATCCAAAAGGGTACTTATTGCTACACAACGGGCAGTTTTGCAACAGCCCGTCAGGCAGCCCAATATCAGAAAGATGTGCGCGAGAAGGGGTTTAAGGATGCTTTTGTGGTGGCTTTCCTCGATGGGGAGCGAATCTCTTTGCAGCGGGCTAAGGAAATACTTGATTCAGTGAAGGGTGGGAATAGATGAGCCACTAATCACTAATCACCTATCGCCAAGCCGCCGTCACCAAAAAAAATAGCAGGGCGGTGGAATACTATTATTCGATTTTTGCCGTTTGTAAGGCAATGCAGATTTTGGAAACAGAATGATACAGGTTAGTCATATAACAAAAATCTACGACGGGCAGAAAGCTTTGGATGATGTCAGTTTTGCTGCCCGCGAGGGGGAAGTGGTAGGGCTGCTTGGCCCCAACGGTGCCGGCAAGTCCACCCTCATGAAAATCCTGACATGCTTCATCCCTCCCACGGAAGGTGAGGCCACAGTGTGTGGGCATAGCATCTACGACGAACCACTTGCTGTGCGTCGCCAGATAGGGTACCTGCCAGAGCAGAACCCCCTCTACACCGACATGTATGTGCGCGAGTTTCTGCGGTTTGCCGCTGGAGTCTATGGTATGAAGCACTGTAATCAGCGTGTCGAAGAGATGATTGAGTTGGTGGGCCTCACCCCCGAAAGCAACAAGCGGATAGGGCAGCTGTCGAAGGGTTACCGCCAGCGTGTGGGTCTGGCACAGGCATTGATCCACGACCCCAAGGTGCTGATTCTTGACGAACCCACAACGGGTCTTGACCCCAACCAGCTTGAAGAAATAAGAGCCGTGATCAAAAATGCCGGCAAAAACAAGGTGGTTCTCCTTTCCACCCATATCATGCAGGAGGTGGAGGCCATGTGCAGCCGCGCCATCATTATCAACCACGGGCGCATAGTGTCCGACGACCGTTTGGAGCATATCACTTCCCAACAGTTGACGGAGAAGTTCCATAAAGTTACGATTTGACACAACACATTCAAAAAAGATTAATATCATGACTCGACAAGAATTAATTGACCTCATACAAAAGCGCCGCTCCTTCCTGTGCGTGGGATTAGATGTGGACAAGAACAAGATGCCTCAGCACCTGCGCGACGAAGCCGATGGAGTGTTTCTGTTCAACAAGGCCATCATTGATGCTACAATAGACTACGCAGTGGCCTACAAGCCTAATTTGGCCTTCTATGAGGCAATGGGAATCGAGGGGCTGGTCCAATTGAAGAAGACTATGGACTATCTTCACAGCCTTGATAAGGCCGCCTTCACCATAGCCGACGCCAAACGCGGCGACATCGGCAACACATCGCAGCAGTATGCCAAAGCGTTCCTTGACCCTCAAGGCGACTATGACTTCGACTCGCTCACCGTAGCCCCCTATATGGGAGCCGACTCGGTGCAGCCGTTTACGGTCTATGAGGGGAAATGGGTTATCCTGCTCGCCCTCACCTCCAACAAAGGGGCATTCGATTTCCAGTTTCTCCCTGCCGACGGCGAGCATAAGCTATTTGAGAAGGTGCTGGAAACTTCCCAGCAATGGGGCAATAAGGAAAATATGATGTATGTGGTGGGGGCCACCAAAGCCGATATGCTGACACAGGTCAGAGCCATTGTCCCTGATAATTTTCTCCTCGTCCCCGGAGTCGGAGCTCAGGGGGGCAGTCTGGAAGAGGTGTGCCGCTACGGCTTGACCCGCGACTGTGGTCTGCTGGTCAACTCCTCACGCGGAATCATCTACGCCTCTACAGGCATGGATTTCGCCGAGCGTGCAGCGGAAGAGGCATGTAAACTCCAGCGGCAAATGGCGGCAGTGCTGTGAATTGATTCAGTGAAATGGTGGAGGTGGTGAACAGCTGAGCCACTAATCCCCTATCAAGAATCACAATCAACAAACACATTCAAACAATGGACGAACAAAAATACGAGGTCAACCAGAAATCATTAAGGGTGCTGCTTGTGTTGAGTTTCGTGGTGACGGGCACCTATCTACTGTCTGAGTTTGTCAGTGGGTTGACTCTCCCTACGGTAAAGGATTTTTACGACACCCATCCCGATGCTGTCCCTGACCAATGGGGCATACTCCTCGAAAGGGCGCTCAGCATTCCGCAATGGTACTATTTACTTTCGGCAGTGCTTGATGCAGCCTCCATTGCGGGACTCTGCTTGATGTGGAAACTTCGGAAAAATGGCTTTCATTTTTATGCCCTTTCGAAACTGCTTCTCATGCTCATGCCTGTCCTTTTCCTCGACCGCTCTTATATAGGGTTGGGGAATGTCATGCTGGGTGTGCTGTTTATCGCCCTGTATTTCTATCTGCTGCGGATGTTGGGTGTATTTGGAAGCAAAGAAGGGGAGGACAGTGTCCAGAACAGCCCGGAAAAAAACGAATGAACGTATTGTTAAGTCACTTTTGAACAGTCGGAATCATGATTAGTTGCCAGCATCGCCACATGAAGCATCCTCTCTGCAATCTCCTTTGGCAGGGAGCGAAGGTCTTGCTGGTGCTTGTACCACTGCTGTGGGGCAACGAGTCGTCGGCGCGGGCTGACCTTGATTTCGGCTTGCGGCAGGATGTTGTACACCAAAACGACAATGAGATTCCACAATGGAAAGATATAGGATTGGAAGATTTGCTGGCCGTTGACAGCCAGCCCACCGTACCCACATGCAGGGTTACACGTCCAGTCCAGAGTCTCAATTGCGGTGGAAGCAGGGAGCTTTCTTTCTGCTGGTCCACTGCTCCCCTGTGCGACGGGTCTGTGCAGGAGTCCGTGGCCGTGCCGGGGTGTTATATCTATTTCCTGCTTAATTTGAGGCTCTGATTACTGCTTTTGTTATCACCTTTTCGGCAGCTCCGCAGACCTTTTTCTTCCAGAGAGAAAAGTATGAGGAGCAGCATGAGTTGTATTTGACAATAAATTAAAGCAGTAATCTATGCAAAATATCAAACAGGAAATTTATAACAGGCCTGAGATACGCCACTGCATCAAACCCCTTTGGAGCGGATGGATAATAGTTTTTATTGGTGCAGTCTGCAGTGCGATATTCCTTTTGGGCAACAACATGAAACCAGTAGTCTCAAGCCTTTTTATGTACATGGGAGCAATTGGGGCGTTCACCCTTTTCTTCATCCTTTGTTTTTATCTCTTTGGCGATAGCCGTTTCCCCTATCATAAAACTCTCCACCGTCGCTTGGAGCCTACCCTTTGTTATTATAGTGAGTCTTCGCTACAGGAGCTTGTAGAGGCTTTGGAAAAAGGCGACGAGGAGGCTTTGGGAAGAGTGAAACGTGTGTCGACACCTCAGCTGGTGCTGATACGGTATAGTGATGCTCCCGAATCAATTTATTATTCTCAAGTATTGCGGCAACAAGGTAAATCCCTTGATCCCCTTACAGATATTTATGTAAACAACATTAATAATCAGTAAAACAATGGAAAAGATAGATGAATATATATTAAAACACATGAACAACGAAGTTGAGAAAAAAGGCAAAAACCCCACGCTGTGGCTGTTGTTGACAGTCATAGGAGTAGCCATTATCGTTGTGAGTTTTTCTAAGTCGTTGTCCGACAGTTTACAAACATTTCTGCTTACTGTAGGGTCGGCGGCAGCTGCTGTCGGCGCAGTGATATCCGTTCTGTGCATTACAAAGACCATGTGGGTTTACCAATACCTCCCGACAGGTAAATCAATCAAGATGAGGTCAATCTACCTCTCAATTGATGATTACAAACAGCTCAAGACGGCTCTCGCTGACCATCGTTACGCTGAGTTGGGTAAACTCCAACCCCAGGTAAGCACCAATATGGGTGCACAGCTGGCCTGGACTACCGATGGCAAGTTTGCCTTGCTACAAGGGGGTCGTTACGATGTCGGCCACTTCGAACCGGAAACTGAAGTGTTTCGGCTGGATGGTGCCGAGTCCGCCGCTGTTCAGTCTTGGATTAAATAGTATCTCAATCCGATGGCATCGGATTACCAGTCCGGTGCCATCTTTCAATCGCTTTTGAATTATGCAAATAGAGCTCTTGCTTCTTGTCTTCTCATTCCTGTTCTTTGCCTGCATCTTGGCTGGCAAAGCCGGCAACCGTTTCGGTGTACCGGCTCTGTTGTTGTTTCTCGGCGTAGGCATGCTGTTTGGCAGCGACGGCCTGGGAATTTACTTCGACAATATCAAGGTGGCGCAAATAGTGGGTACGGTTGCACTGAGTGCTATCCTTTTCTCGGGTGGTCTTGACACGAAAATAGACGATATAAAGCCTGTCCTTGCACCGGGGATTACTCTTGCCACGGCGGGAGTGCTAATCACAGCCCTCGCTACAGGAGGAATGCTCTATTTGATAATGGGCGATGTGTTTGGCAAAGAGGTCATGCTTTGTCTCCTGTTGGCGGCAACCATGAGCAGTACCGACTCGGCCTCCGTCTTCTCCATACTTAGGGGGAAAGGACTGAACCTCAAACATAACCTCCGACCCACACTGGAGCTGGAAAGTGGTGCCAACGACCCTATGGCATACGTCTTGACGCTTACGTTCATCACGCTGAGTACCCAAGGAGGCAGCCCCGACTGGGGCAGTGCGCTCTGGATGCTGGTCACGCAGCTGGTCATTGGGGCGGTGGCTGGCTGGCTATTCGGAAAAGGTTTGGTCTGGTGTGTGAATAGGATTAATATGGACAATGCCGCCCTTTATCCCATCTTGGTATTGGTGGGCAGTTTCTTCATTTTTGCAGCCACTTATTACCTCCATGGCAATAGCTATTTGGCCGTTTACATTGCCGGATTGATTGTGGGGAACTCCAAGTTTGTCCACAAGCGGTCCACCCGCAATTTCTTCGACGCTGTCACATGGCTGTCACAACTCTCAATGTTTCTTACATTAGGGCTCTTAGTGAACCCCTCTGAGCTGAAATCGGTTCTGCTTCCAGGTCTCATTATTAGTTTTGTAATGATTCTTGTGACTCGACCTTTGTCTGTCTTCATCTCCTTGGCACCATTTCGGAATTATACACTCAACGACCGCCTCTTTGTTTCGTGGGTCGGGTTGAGGGGTGCAGTGCCCATAATCTTCGCAATTCTTTGCCGGGCATCGGGTGTTCCTCACAGTGAGGATATGTTCAACATTGTGTTTCTCTGCACCCTGGTGAGCCTTGTGGTGCAAGGCACCTCGCTTCCGCTTGTGGCGAAATGGTTGGATGTATCCGATCCGCCAGCTCCGTCCTCTCCCACCACGCCACAACAGTTTGACATTGATTTCCCAGAAGAGATAAAGTCCACCACAAGCGAGATAGAAATAACCCCATCTATGCTTGCTTCAGGAGGTAGGCTGATGGATTTGCGTCTGCCGGAAAAGACCCTGGCCATCATGGTAAAGAGGGGTGACAATTACTTTGTCCCCACGGGTAAAACGCTCTTGAGGCAAGGCGATCGTTTGATGGTGTTGACGGACAATCGCGAAGGCCTTGAATCCACTTTGCAAGCCCTGGGGGTCAATCAACAGCAGCCCGCTGAGCCCGCCAAACGGAAATGGTGGAGCATTTTCTTCGAAGATGAATAATTTTGTGCATGCAGGACTCTGTAGCCGTTGATACTATACAGTCCTTGATTGTGTCCTTGATGGTCGGAACAAAGGATGTTTATTCAAGGGAAAGATTGTATTATCCGCATCAGTCCGTTGGTTGCTGGGCGTGAATCAGCCAAAGGAGATAAATGCCGTAGAGGATTAGCACTCCCAATAGATTTAGGACGCAAGTCTCTTGGTTTTTACAATGAAAAAAAGCCGTAGATGGCAGAGACCATCTACGGCGGGAGTTATTTTAGAACGATGAAAGATGCTCAGAGCTTGATTTCGATGGGCTGAAGCATGTTCTCGGGCTTGAGTATCTCGTCAAGCTGTTCCTTGGTGAGCAGTTTGTGTTCCAGCACGAGGTCATACACTCCACGGCCGGTTTCGCTGGCCTCTTTGGCAATCTTGGTACTCTGTTTGTAGCCGATGATGGGGTTGAGCATGGTGACGATGCCGATGCTGTTCTGCACAAGCTGGCGGCAGCGCTCTTCGTTTGCCACGATGCCGTCGATGCAGAGGGTGCGCAGGGTGTCGAGTCCGTTCTCAAGCAGGTGGACACTTTCAAAGAGGGTGTAGGCGATGACGGGTTCCATCACGTTGAGCTCCAACTGGCCGTTGTCGCTGGCGAAGGTGATGCACATGTCGTTGCCGATTACTTTATAGCACACCTGGTTCATTACTTCGGGGATGACGGGGTTGACCTTGCCGGGCATAATGGACGAGCCGGGCTGGCGCTCGGGCAGGTGAATCTCGTTCAGGCCGCAGCGCGGACCGGAGGAGAGCAGACGCAGGTCGTTGCACATCTTGTTAATCTTCAGGGCCAGGCGCTTCATGGCTGAACTATACTGAATCATGCAGCTGGTGGCGCTGGTGGCCTCGATGAGGTTGTCGGCCAGATTGATGTTCCAGCCAGTCACTTTGCGGAGGGCTTTGATGCAAGCCTCGCTGTAGCCGGGTTTGGAGCAGATACCTGTTCCGATGGCGGTTGCGCCCATGTTGACAGTGAGGAATTCGTCGGCGGCGTTGCGCAGGTTCGCCACTTCGCCACGCAATGAGGCTGCAAAGCCGCTGAAGGTCTGTCCCAAGGTCATGGGGACAGCATCCTGCAACTGGGTGCGGCCCATTTTGATGACATGGGCAAACTCCTTGGTTTTCTTGTCCAGCGAGTCAATCATCTGCTCCAGATGGGGCATAAAGGCGAGGTGCTCCAGACACATAGCCATATGGATGGCGCAAGGATAGGCGTCGTTGGTACTCTGTGAAGCATTGACAATATCATTGGGCGAGCAGTATTGATATTCGCCGCGTTTGTAGCCCATCTTTTCCAAAGCCAGGTTGGCAATAACCTCGTTGGCGGCCATGTTAGTGCTGGTGCCGGCACCGCCTTGAATCATGTCGATGGGGAATTGGTCGTGGAAGCGGCCCGAAAGGAGCTGGTCGCAAGCCCAGCAGATGGCTTCGCCCTGCTCGGCACTGATCATGCCAACCTCAACGTTGGCCATGGCAGCGGCCTTCTTAGTGATGGCCATGCCTTTGATGAAGTTGGGGTAGCTGGAGAGCAGGTGTCCGCTAATGTGGAAGTTGTCCATTGCGCGGCTTGTCTGCACGCCGTAGTACACCTCTTCGGGAACCTCTTTGGAACCGAGGAGGTCACTTTCTGTACGGAAATTTTTCTTGTTTGTCATTGTTTATTGTTAAAATTTAATTGTTATTCGTTGTCTTCGCCCATCGACATCTTGTACAGTCTCACAGACCCGTCGATGGTCTTCTCTTTGGCCTCGTTGCCGTATTTGTCCACATCGACCACGTTGCGCGGCGAGTGGGTGATGCACAGCGGACCGCCGATGCAGCCGCCGTCACATGCCATGCCTTCGAAAAAGTTGGCTGTGGCCTTCTTGGCGCGCAGCAGGCTGAGCTGCATGCGGCACTGGTCAATGCCGTTCATGGCCACAGGCTTCACTCCCTCAATCCCGAGGTGTTCTGCCACGTATGCCACCCCTTGTGCCAGTCCGCCGCTTTTGGCAAAGATGCGGCCATAGTAGGAGGCGTTGTCCAGAATGGTGTCTTCGCACTGAGTGGTGTCGATACCGCGGGCATCCACAAAGGCCTGCAGCTCTTCGAAGCTCATTACGCTGTCAATCATCCCGCCCGTCTTGGCCAGGGTGTATTCCCCTTTCTTGGCCGCGCAGGGTCCGATGAAGACGACGCGGGCTGTGGGGTCGGAGTGTTTGATTAGCTTTGCTGTTGTAACCATCGGAGAGACTGACGACGAGATGGCATCCTTGAATTCGGGGAAGTTTTTTTCGACAAAACTCACAAAAGCCGGGCAGCACGAGGTTGTCATCACAGCCCCCTCGCCTTTTTCGCGGAATTCGCGGGCCTCGTTGTACAGTGTAATGTCTGCGCCCAGTGCCGCCTCCACCACTTGATGGAACCCCAGTTTCTTGATGGCGGTGAC
Organism: uncultured Bacteroidales bacterium; assembly: GCA_947168665.1. Classification (GTDB taxonomy): domain Bacteria; phylum Bacteroidota; class Bacteroidia; order Bacteroidales; family P3; genus Colimorpha. The sequence goes on along the minus strand of CAMVMX010000014.1, from coordinate 54,290 downwards.
GACCTGTGTGATGCGGCCGAAACGGCACTGGCTCACGATGGCGGGTGCGATGACGGCATAGACGCGATAGCGCGTGTTATTTTCAGACTCTTTCAGCATCTTGATGATGTCAAGCACCAGGCTTCGGTCGGTGATGGCACCGAAGGGGCATTTGTAGACACATGCACCGCATGAGATGCATTTATTGTTGTCGATGACGGCCTTGTCCTCCTCGTTGATGCTGATGGCTTTCACTTTGCAGCTTTGCATGCAGGGACGGTGCTGCGCGATGATGGCGCTGTAGGGGCACGCCTGCGAGCATTTGCCGCATTCGATGCACTTCGACTTGTCGATCACGCAGCGGTGGTTGACGATTGTGATGGCTCCGCGCGGGCATACGTCTTGACAGGCGTGCATCAGGCAGCCGCGGCATGCCGGGGTCACCAACATTCCTGCCGAGGGGCATTCGTCACAAGCGGTCTCCATCACTTGCACCGGGTTCGGGTTTTCCTTGTCGCCGCCCATGGCCATGTGGATACGCTCCTGCACGATGGCACGTTCCTTATAGATGCAGCAGTTCAGTTCCGATTTTGGACCCGGACTGATGACTTTCGGGATTTCGAGATAGGCGTTCTCAAGCCCACCCTCATAGGCGCGGCGTATCACCTCTTTCAGTACTTTGTACTTTATCCACTGTACGTTGGTGTCGAATAACTTCTGTTCCATGAAATCAATCGTAATTTACTGTTACTTTTTTCCCCATGCGGCGCAGGTTCTCAGCGATATGCTCGACCAGTTTCAGCTTCATGGTAATATCTATATCCAGCCCTTGATGTGCTGCGTTGACATTCTGACCCACAAAGAAGACCACATGCGTAGCCTCCTCGAAGATGATGTTTGCCAGCAGCGAGCCTCCGTCTTTCTTGTTGTAGGTCTTGGGAGTGAGGTCTTTGGTCGACACGTATTTCTCCGACAGGGTGAGTAAACGGCGCAGGGTAATGACCCCCTCGGTCGTCAGGTCGATTCCGTCGATAAAACCGATGGGAGGCACGTCGCGGTCGGGGAAATCGAAGCTTGTTTTCAACTGTTTTCCGGTACACCGGGCCACAATCTGCGAGCTTGTGCCGCCACACACTATGCGCTTGTCAGCGCCCTCCATAAACCGCTCTACATAATACTGGTCCTTTTCCTTGTCGACCGGGGGTCCCACCATGATGTGAACCTCCATGCGGGGCCGGACACGGATGGCAGCCACAGTAGTGTCGTCGCCAGGGCGGTCCAGATAAAGGTCGTTGCAGGCCGAGGCAAGCAGACATGCCGCAGCGCGGGCCGACATGTGGGCATTCACATTGTTGTCCAAATGCTCCATAATCTCCTTGCGCTGCCAGCCGAAATTCAATATCTGCCCAATGCCGGCATGTATCGTGCCGTCGCTCATCACAAACACCATGTCGCCCGCATCCAGTTTCAGCTCAGTGTGAAACACCTGCTTGCCACAGATGATATGTGACTCGCGGTTGGGGAAATTCTGCGTGTGGCCATCGTGATACCAGATGGCTTCGGGGTTGTCGAATTCAAACAGGTGTCCATGCCCGTTCTTGTCTACATGAATCACGGAGAATGTGCTGTAGGCCAGTTGCCGTTCCTTGCACACAGGCAGTGTCTGGATGATGGTCTCCACACACTCCTCAATGTCGGCATCGTTGGCCACCATTGTGCAGAGTATCTTGCTGGTGAGGGTGGCAAGGATATTGGCCTTCACCCCGCTTCCCAGCCCGTCGGCCAGCACCAGGGTGGTATAATCGCCCCGCACACACATCTCCACATTGTCGCCACACAGTTCCTCGCCCACATGGTTCAGCGAGGTGTAGCCGTATTCAACGCACAGCTCCTTCATCACTCATTCTCCTCCATGGCCACCGAGTCGTGCAGCATCTTCTTCAGATTCAGCAAAGCCACCTTGGTCTCGGCCGTCGTTTCGCCCAGCAGCGATGCTATCTCCTGCGCCACGCGCATTTGTTTCATGATCAACTCGTCGGTGGTGCTGATGGTTTCCAATTTCACTTTGTCCAGCTTCTTGTCGTAATTCACCTCGTCTGAAATGTCCTTCATTAGGCCGAACAGTAGATTCTGCTCGCTCAGCAGGCTGACCGTCAGGCTCACATAGCGGTTTGTGGAGCCGATGTGCAGACATTTGTTCTCAATGCGCTGCTTGTTAGTGTAGGCATTGTAAAACTCAATCGGGGGGAAGAAGTCGGCCACAGGCCTGCCCACGTGGCTTTCGGGACTGCCAGTCATGCCCAGCATCTTCATGGCCGTGGCATTGCAGTCAACGATGTTCATGTCCGAATCTACCAGGATGACACCTTCGGGCGAGTTGCGCACAATCTCCACTGCCAGGCTCTCAGCCCGTTTGCGCATGTATGGGAGACAGATGTCGATGTCGGCATAGCCGTTCACCACTGCCCAAGCCTTCTCGCGACAGGAGGTGTAGCCGCAGGCTCCGCAGTTCAGCTCATCCTGTTTGGAAAACTTGCCCGTGCGGTGTAGCACCTCTTCAATCTCTTTCTCGCTGGCGGGTCGGCTGTGCGAGCGCAGCCGGGGGTAGGCCATGCTGAGCGACACCCCTGCTTCCGGTGCGGGAGCGTGGCGGCGGATGGCCATTTCGTGCTCCACGTATGCAGTAATGTCGCTTTCGGCCTTCAGCACACCGCCCTCATGCTTAATGGAGCAAGGCCCTGCCACGCAACCACCGGGACACACGTTCATCTCGATGAACACATGGTCCAGATTTTCGATATTCTCCAGCACTTCGGCCAGTCGGGCAGCCCCGTCCACAGCCATATAGCGGTAGCCCTCGGGCAGGGCGTCGAATGAGCGGATAATGCCCCTCGTCACCGGGAAAGCCTTGGCCCGGTTGGCGGGAGCCATCTCAGAGTCGATGGAAAGGTGGTTGATGCTGTGCAGGTCGATGCCGTTCTCTTCAAACAGCGAGTTCAGCTCCTCGAAAGTCATCACAGCGTCGATGCCATGCTCGTCGGCCTCGCGCTTTTTGGCGATGCAGGGGCCGATGAACACCACCTTCAGGTTGGGGTCGTTGCGGCGGAGCATCTTGGCGTGGGCCACCATGGGCGAGTCGACAGGAGCCAGATAGGGGAGGGCTTTGGGGTAGTACATTTGTATCAGCCGGCAGGCGGCGGGGCAGGCCGAAGTGATGAAGTTGCGCATCTCGCCCTTGGCCAGCACCCGTTTGTATTCCTCCACTACGGCCTGGGCTCCGATGGCGGTCTCTTCCACTATCGAGAATCCCAGCTTGGCCAGCGCGATGCGGAGTGTGGAGAAGTCCTCCAGCCGAAGGCTGCTGATGAACGAGGGCGCCACCGAGGCGGCCACCTTCTGGCCCGAAGCCAGCAGCTGTCGCACTGCGGGCAGCTCGCTGTGCACTATTTTGGCGTTCTGCGGGCAAACCATAGTGCAGTGTCCACACAGAATGCAGTGTTCCTCAATGATTTGGGCGTGATGATTCTTTACTTCGATGGCCTTGACAGGGCATTCTCGTACACAACGGTAACAATCTTTGCATTGTACCGTCTTAAATTCAAGATATTCTGACATCTCTTATTTTCGTCTAATTCAGATTTAGTTTAGGGTAGATTTCTGTAGCAAATAATTCCTCGGCATTCTGGGCGTTGACCCCATGAAGGATAAACCCCTCGTCGCAGACCTCGGTCTGAGGCCCTCTGGCGGCGGGTTCGCTCCCCTCGCACAGCACTGTCACCCCCTTGGCGCAGTGTCCCAGGCAAAAGCTTGCCTGCAGGTCAATCAGGTCTTCCACATCGTACTTCTTCAGCACCTCTTTGAAAGCCTCGATGACATCGTATGATCCTTTCAAGTGGCATGAACTGCCAACACAAACTTTGATAGTCATATTGTTGTTTTTTTATATATGTTTAAACCCCAGCCGTATGGGCTGGAGTCAATTGTCGTGCCGATAGTGTCAGTCAGGGCGGAGGGCTTTCCGGTGGGGTGGCGTAGTTCGGGCAGTCGGTAGTGGCGGAGTGTTTCCCTGGCGTACATCGGCGTTGGGAAGAGCCTCTTTCGCAACGAAGAGCGATGAAAACGATAGCCGCGAAACTTATAAAGGCGTTTTGGCTCCGTTTATCCTGTTTTTTCTGTATTTTTGCAGCCGTAAAAGTGGACGTTACCTTCTCTGTGATAGACACTTGTCAATGACCTCTTCTCTCTTTTCGGATTGCAAAATTACAAAATAAACACAATATACCAAATAAAACTTTCTGAATTCATCCTATTATATTGAAAACCAAGAAAATATTTTTTCAATAATCAATCATTTTTTATCGAATATATTGCCCGAAAGACACTTCTTCCAGTACAATGAGACATGTCGAAGGCCGGATTCAAACTTGATGGTGAGGAAGGGGAATGCGGGGCCGCGTCCCGGCGGCGGCGGGTCACGCTAACCGCGGCGCAGCAGCTCGGCAGTCAAGGCGGCGAGCGAGGCGGCAAGGTTCTCATTTTTGACCAGAATGGTCTCGGGCAGACTGATGGTGGCCGGGGCGAAGTTCCAGATGGCTTTTATGCCGCCTGTAACCAGCAGGTCGGCCACCCCTTGGGCTTCGGAGGCCGGCACAGCTATGATGCCTATCTTGATGTGGGTCCGGCGCAGGAATGACACCAGCTTCGAGATGGACAGCACGGGTTTGTCGGCTATCTTTTTTTCGCGGACCACCTTGTCGAACCCCGCCACAATGCCCAAGCCGTAGTTGGCAAAGCCGGTATATTGCATCAGCACATGCCCCAGAGCGCCGACCCCCACAAGGACGGCCTCGTCGTAATGGTCGTAGCCCAGGTATATTTTCAGGTCGGACAGAAGTGTGTCAATTTTGAACCCCAGCTTTGGGCGGCCGGGTTCGGAGCAGATGCTGGCCAGATCCTTGCGCACCTGGACGGGATTGATGGAGAGGCTCTCGGCTATGGTGGTGGCGGAGATATACTCCTCGCCCAATGCCTGGCGGTTTTCGATGAGGCAATAGTAGGAGGGCAGTCGGCTCAAGGTCGATTTCAAGATAATCAGTGAGTTCTGCTTGTCTTTCATTGTCGCAAGTCTCTGTATTCAGGATGCAAAGGTACAGTTTTTTTCTGGTTGGGCGAAAAAAAAGTACATCGCCGCCCGTCGCCGCGCCCCGTGCGCGCGGGCTTTGCGGCCGGGTTCGCTCCAGGTTCGCTCGTCTGGCACTTTCTGTTCCACACGTAAATGCCATTTCGACTTCTCGCGGCGGTTCAGATGGAGTCGCTGCAGGGCGGAGGGGACGGAGGGGGAGCGGGGGAGCGGGGCTGTGGCGGAGGATAAAAAAACCGCTCGCTTTCCGGGGAAAGGAGCGGTAGGGTTGAGGGGAATGGGTTGTCTGTTATGCTTTGTCGGGGTTGGCCACGATGTCGATGATGCGGTCGAGGTCGGCGGGGGTGAGGAGGTGGTGCATCGGCAGGCAGATGACCTCGTTGGCTATGCGCGTGGCGTTGGGCAGGTTGTCCGGCGCGGCGCTGGGGAGTGCGCGGTAGGTGCTGAAGGTGCTGATGAGGGGATAGAAGTAGCGCCGGCCGTAGATGCCGTGGCTGAGGAGGCGGCTGTAGAGCTGGTCGCGGCTGAGGCCGTATTGGTCGGCGTTGACGAAGATGGGGAAGTAGCTGTAGTTGTGCTTGACGCCGGGCATGTCGTCGAAGAAGCGGATGCCGGGCACGGACCGCAGGGCTTCGCGGTAGCGGAGCGCGGCCTGGTGGCGGGCGGCGATGGCGCGGTCGACTTGCTTGAGGTTGAGGAGGCCTATGGCGGCACGGACTTCGTCCATCTTGCCGTTGATGCCGGGGGCCACGACTTCGGTTTCGCTTTCGAAACCGAAATTTTTGAGGTAGTCGATGCGCCGTTTGGTGGCTTCGTCGTGGATGACGAGGGCGCCGCCTTCGGCGGTGTTGAAGACTTTGGTGGCGTGGAAGCTGAGGGTGGACATGTCGCCCCAGTTGAGGATGGATTGTCCGCCGGATTCTACGCCGAAGGCGTGGGCGGCGTCGTAGATGACTTTGAGGCCGTATTTGTCGGCTATTTGCTGTATGCGTGCGCCGTCGCAGGGTTTGCCGTAGCAGTGGACGGGCAGGATGGCGGTGGTGCGGGGGGTGATGGCGGCTTCGATTTTGTCGGGGTCGAGGCCGCAGTTTGCGGGGTCGATGTCGACGAAGACGGGCCGGAGGCCGTTCCACCAAATGCAGTGGGTGGTGGCTACGAAGCTGTAGGGGGTGGTGATGACTTCGCCGCTGATGCGCAGGGCCTGCAGGGCGGTGAGGAGGGGGAGTGTGCCGTTGGTGAAGAGGCTGATGTAGGGGACTTTGAGGTATTGGCAGAGGGCGGTTTCGAGTTGTTGGTGGAATTGGCCGTTGTTGGTTATCCACCGGCTGGACCAGATGTCTTTCATCAGCCGGCCGAGTTCGTCGGGGTCGGGAAGCAGGGGGGAGGTGACGGTTATGTCGCGGTGCTTTTCCACTTGGGCTTGGGGCTATTTTTTGAATCTGAAGAAGTTCAGGATGGAGTCCTTTTTGCTTCGGGGTTCGGCGAGGTCGTCGTAGTCATTGTTGCCATAACCGTAGCCATAGCCGTAGCCATAGCCGTAACCGTAGCCATAACCGTAGCCATAGCCATAGCCGTAACCGTAGCCGTTGCCTTTTCGTTTTTCGTATAGGACGTCGTTGAGTATGGTGTACATGTTCGGGAAGGCGTTTTCTTTGTAGAGGCGCTCGATGTCGAGGAGCATGCGCTTGTCGAACTTGCGTGCGCGGATGATGAAGCAGGTGTGGTCGGCAACGTGTTTGATGAGGTCGGTGTCGACTAAGCCGGCGGGTGTGGAGTCGATGATGATGTAGTCGTAGCGCGGACGGAGGGTTTCGAAGAGTTTTTTGAAACGGGGCGAGCTGATCAGTTCGGTGGGGTTGGGGGGCATGGGGCCGGAGAAGATGGCGTCGACGCCGGGAGCCGGGATGTCGTGCTGGATGAGGTCGTCGATGTTTTCTTTCTTGCCGGTGAGGTAGGTGGTCAGGCCGTCTTTGTGTTTGCTGTAGAAGCGACGGGTGAGGGAGCCTTTGCGGAGGTCAATGTCCATGATGAGGACTTTTTTGTCGGTGAGGCCGATGCATGCAGCCAGATTGCTGGTGATGAATGTTTTGCCGGAGTTGGCCATGAGTGATGTGAAGAGTAGGACTTTGGCTTGGCCGGGTTCTCCGCTGAGGAATTCGATTTTGGCCCGGAGGTGGCGGAAGGATTCGGCTATGCTGTCGTTTTCATTGTTGATGACAATGGTTCCGTGTTCCCGGTCGTTGTCTTTTTGGCTTATGGCCTGTTCGACTTTCTTCTCTTTTCTGCTCTTGCCTTTGGCATTGGTTTTGTTGGATTGCTCGAGCGAGAGGATTTCGCCGAGGAAGGGGACGGAGGTGGCGGATTCGATGTCGGAATAGGATTTGACTTTGGTGTCGAAGAGTCGGCGCAGGAAGTAGAAGCTTATGGGGACGAGAAGGCCGATGATGAGGCCGAGGAATGTCATGCGCTCGGTGTCGGGGGCGACGGGTGTGTTGTTGACTTGTGCGGCGTCGATGACTTTGGCGCTGCCTTCGAGTGAGGGTTGGCTGATCATGAGTTCTTCACGGCGGGTGAGGAGCGAGACGTAGAGTTGCTCTTTGATTTTCTGGTTGCGTTCCAGGCCTTCGAGGTAGATTTGCTTGTGGGGGACGGAGCGCATTTTGATGGAGGCGGAATTGGCCATGTTGCGCTCGTTGACGATGCGCTGTTCGAGCGAGGCCATGTAGCCTTCGGTCATGGAGGAGAGGTCTTGGCGCAGTTGTTGCTGGCTTTCGATGGTTTTGGTGGCCACGGGGTTGTTGGTGGTGCCCATCTCTTTGTAGCGGGCGATGGCCTGGGCGTTTTGGTTGAAGGTGTTGAGGTATTGGACGATGACGGGGTTGGTCATGGTGCCGATGGGGATGACGTGGCTGCCGTCGCTTGAGCGGATTGTGGAGAGGAGCATGCGTACCATCTCGAGTTCGGATTGCAGGCGGTTTATCTCTTGGTTGGACTGGAAGTTGGACTGGATGTATTGCTCGCCGATGGTGGCAGAGGTGATGACGTCGTTGCTGCTGCGGTAGTTGGCCATGGCGGACTCTTGTGCGTCGAGGTCGCCACTGATGATGTTGATGCGCTCGTTGATGTAGTTGTAGGTGTCGGAGATGATTCGTTTTTTGTCATTGACGGCTCCTTCGTTGTAGACGCGGATGAGGGTGTTGATGAAGTCGGCGCAGCGCTGGGCCGAGGGGTCGCGCATGTAGAGGTTGAGGATGGTGTTCTTTTCGCTGTCACGCTCGACGGAGAGTATGCTGCGGTAGTAGTCGGTGACGGCGTCGATGGATCTGTTGCGGATGATGATGTCTTGCCCGATGAAGTCTTCCTGGAAGGCCCAGGTTTTGTGGATGGTGAGCCGCCCCATGGGTGTGATGACGGTTTTGTCGAGGGGGATGTAGAGTGAGTGGTGGCCGGGGCGGTGGAGGAGGACGTGGTTCTTGTCGATAATGGTGGCTACGAGTTTGGCGGGTAATGAGAAGCCTTCTTCCCGGTCGGCCACTGCCAGTTCGATGGGGGTGGTATTGTACAGTTCTTTGTCACGGTGGATGTATTTGGTTTTGGTGGAGTAGGATGTGTGCAGGTTCAGGTCCTCGACCACCTTGCGTATGGTGGTTTTGGAGGTGAGTATCATGATTTCGTTGTTGATGGTGCTGGAGTAGAAGGAGCGGAGGCCGAGGGAGGTGCGGAGGGTGGCTTCACGGGTGTCTTCGTCGCTGATGCCGAGTTCGTTGCCACTGCGGATGAGTATCTTGGCGTGGCTGGCGTATGTTTTGACTTGTCTGCGTGCATTGAGGTTGGCTATAAGGCCTCCTATGATGGCGAAGAGGAGGAGCCAGTGGATGTTTCGCAGAATAAGGAAGACGATGTCCTTGATGTGGAATGTTACCGACTGTTTGTCGTCGAGGAATGAGAGGTCGGTTTGGGTGGTTTGGGTATTTTTGTCGTCCATGGAATGCGTGTTGTATGATTATGCTTTTATTTTCGGTTTATCAGGTTGATGACGGTCAGGACAAGGGTGATTGAGGACATGACGGTGGAGGACCACATGCCGACAAAGTTGCGGGCCTCCTGGCGGGTGGTGGAGGTGTTGTAGTTTTGGGTGATGATGAAGTCGTTTTGCTGGAGCATGAAGAAGGGGTCTTGGAAGACGGAGGAGGAGCGGGGGTCGAGGTAGCGCATGACCATCTTCCCGTCGATTTCGCGCATGATGGCTATTTTGTTGCGGTTGGTGTAGACGCTGAGGTCGCCGCTGAGGGCAAGGGCTTCGAGGAAGGTGCAGCGCTCGTTGGTGATGGTGATGGCTTTGCCGCCTTCGGCTCCGAGGAAGAAGATTTTGAAGTTGGCGAACCGGACCATAATGACGGCTTGGGTAAGGTATCCGCCATTTTCAAGACGGTGTTTGATGGTGTCTTGGAGTTCGAGGCGGGTGAGGCCCGACACGTGTATTTCGCCAAGGACAGGGAACTGGATGTTGCCGTTGACGTCGACGAGGTATGATCCCCGTTGGGTGCCTGTAGTGGTGCCAATGCTTTTGTTGCTGATGTTGAATGGCTTGGCAAGGTCTTCCTCGCCAGAAGGCCCGTAGACGTAGATGTCGAGTTCGTCATAGGGGCAGATGCGTGCCTGGAATTTGTTCTCTAACTCGATTTGGCTTCCGTGGCGCATGTCTTGCAGGTAGTTGACTTGGCTTGGGGTGACGCAGGAGGTGAAAGCGAAAGCCAGACTGAGGGCAAGAAATGTTATCTTCAGTTTTGTCTTCATGGGTGTAAACAATGTGAATGGATTAACGTGGATGATGCTTTTTTATTGTTGGGATTGCTGTTTTTTGTCTGTATGGAGTATGAGTATCCGTTTGAGGATGTTTTTGAATGATTGTGAGAGGTATTCTTTGAGGTGGTGCGGTCCGGGAGGTGCCCATCGTTGTGGGTGAGTGGTGATGAGCAGGTGGAGGCCAGACTGGCGCAAGGGTGAGCTGGGATCGGTGAGTTGGGCGATGAGTTGGTCGGTGGTGTGGAAGGTGAGTCCTTGTCGGGTCCACTGGTCTTGGTAGACGGGTATTTTGTCGCGGCGGCTGACGTTGTAGCCGTCCCAGCGCCGTCCGGTGTCGGTGAGGTAGAGTGTGGTGTTGAAGTCGGTGTCGAAATATGGCTCGTGGGTGATGCCGAGTGAGTGGTAGTCGAAGTGTTTCCAGAGGTCGCGGCTGTCGTAGGGGCTGCGGGGGGAGCCGTGCATGCAGATAGATGTGATTGGAGCCAGAGTGCGGAGGTGTTGTAGGTTGCGGCAGAAGTCTTGATAGGCGGTTTCGAGGTTGCCGTGGCAGGTGGTGAGTGATTCGTAGTGGTAGCCTATTTCGTGGCCCAGGGAGGAGATTTCTTTTACGATGGCGGGATTGAGACTTTCGGGTACAGTGCGGAAGTAGTAGGTGGCTTTGAGGTTGAGGCTTGTTTCGATTTTGGCTGTGCGGAGTGAGTTGGATGGCAGGAGGTCGACGTCGTGACGCAAATGAAAGGGGATGTTGCTCTGGATGAGAGCGGTGAGGAGTTGACGGTATTTTGTTAGAGTGAAGTCCATAGCGTTATCCAGGTCTGTTTAGAGGTTGCTGAGGATTTGGACTATTTGGTTGTTGATGTCGCCAATTTTGGTGTAGTATTGTTGGCGGCGTTGCATCCATTGCTCTTTCTGAGGCGCGGAGGCTAAGATTTCGGCTTGGCGGATGGCCTCGTCGGGGTCGGCTATGTTTATGAGGAGTTGATGCTGGTTTTGGAGCATGACGAAGTTTGACATGTCGTTTGGTCCCACGAAGGAGTTGGAGCGTATGGCAGGGGTGCCGAGGAGGGCGGCTTCGGCGGACATGGTTTGCGAGTCGCCTACGTAGAGGGTGGCGGCACTGAGTACGTGGTGGATGAGTGCTGCCGGGGTGGGAAGGCGGTATTTGTCAAGGTGTGGGGGAAGGGGTTTCTCCGAGGAGATATAGACGGTAAGGTGTTGCGAGAGGACTTTGACAAGATTTTCTTTTTGCTGGAGGGTGAAGCCGAATCGGCCCACATCGTGGTTGGCCTCCCAGCCCACAAAGCGGAGTATGGCGTAGGGCTGCCGGAGGTTGTAGTTCGGAACGATGGAGGGGTCTGGCTGGAAGACTGTCGGGGCAAGGTAGCAGTCCTCGAAGATGCCGGGGATTCGGATATGGCGCGGCCCGTAGTTGAGTTTGAATGATTGGGGGGTGATAACTTTGGTGCAGATGGGAACGACAAATTTGTTGTTTATGGTCACGACTTCGGAATCGATGAAGATAACGGATTTGCGGCGCAGCAGTTTGGCTGTGAAAGTGCCGTACCAGGATCCTTTGGATACAATGATGTCCGGATTGTAGCGGTGGGCTATGGAGAGATAGTTTTTGATGAGAGAGAATGTCCCCAGGATTTTGGCGGACATGCTTTTGTGGTGTTTCCCGAAGATTGTGTACGGGATGTTTTCTTCTTCTAATACTTTGAGAAGGACATCTTTGTCGCGTGCCAGCACAAGGATTTCGTTGCCTTGTTGCTGGAGGATTTGCATTATGTATTTGAATTGGTAGTAATGCTTCGGATGGTTGAGTTCGAAAATATACTTTTTCACGATACGGGTGTTATTGGTCTTTGTTGGAGGTGGTGGACGGGTATGTCTTAACTACTTTGGCAGGAACCCCTACGGCTACACTAAAGGGAGGTATGTCGTGGGTGACAAGGCTTCCGGCGCCGATGATGGCTCCCTCGCCGATGGTCACACCAGGCATTATGATGCTGCCGATGCCGATATGGCAGTTGTCTTTGAGTACCACTTTGGCTGTCTTGAAAGGCCATTGCTTGGGGTTGATGCCCGGAGTGTAGCAGGCCATGTCGCGTTTGTGGCAAATAATCTTGACACCATAGGTGATGTAGACGCCATTGCCGATTTCGATTAGTTCCGGGTTGTGGTCGTCGAGGAGTACATTTCGGGATATTCTGCTGTTTTTGCCGATTTTGACTCCCCGAAGGCGGTGGACAGTAGTCGTCACCTGATGGGGGAAGGTGAACATGGCTATGTCGGAGAGGGTGTGAGTCCAGATGCCTTTCAGGATGGATTTCAGGGTTCGGCGTTCTACGTACTGCATGTCAATGATGGTTTGAAAAACAATACAATATGTGATTATTGCTGGTGGGTGTATTCAGAGACACAGTAGTCTTCTTTTCCAGAGGGAAGGGTGGGTATATTGTCAACAAATTGCAGGTTGACTTGCGACCCTTCGAAATGGTTGCGGTAGTTTGTAAGTATGTAGTTGAATTGCTCGTGGGGTTCATTGGCATCATTGAGCTTTAGGAGTATGTCAATGTCGCCATTTTTGTCCTGCCGGATTTGGAATTTGTCGATTTTGGAGTACACTGCTTGGTGGGAGGGGTTGTGGTAGTTCAGTTCTGGATACATCATAATCCAAAGCATGAGCGGTGAGATTGGGGTGCCCTTTTTGTTGTAGACAAGGCGGCCGGCACGCCCCATAACCTCGTGGATAAGACGAGTGTGTCGTCCACAGTCACATCTCTCTTTTTTCATGACAGCCATGTCCCCCACCTGGTAACGGATAAACGGGAATACAAAGTTGTTGAGGTCAGTGGTGCAGACGTTCCCGACTTCGCCGTCAGGGACAGGATTGCCCAGAGGGTCGGTGATTTCTATAATGCATTCTTCCTCACTGATGTGGAGGCCTTTGTGAGAAGGGCATTCATGTGAAAGAATGCCACCGTCACCTGCTCCGTAAGCATCATACACTGGGGCATGAAACACCTGCTCAAGCTTCCTGCGGTATTCCTCAACAAGGATCTCGCCCGTGGTGAGAACAGCCTTGACAGGGCAGACTGGAAGCTGTTTTCTCTCGATAAATCGTGCGAGAATGTAGAGGGAAGAGCCGTAACCACGGATGGCGGCCGGCCGGATTTTCATTAAGTTGCTGTAGTGTTCCATCATGCATTCATCGGTCACGTTGGCACTGCTGAATTTGTGGTTGCGCATGATGAACCGGTCGTAGGCACCTTTTAAAGTGATGATTTTCTTCTTTTGGTTGATGGAGTTCCCCCCCAGTGAAAAGATCTTGTCGCCCAGATGGAGTCCGTACCACTCCCAGGCTCTTAGGGTGGAAGCCTTCCATGCGCTCCACTCGGCGTTATCTATGCAAAAAGTAAGGGGAGTGCCGGTGCTGCCGCCGGTGGAAGCGATATGTCGGCGGGAGGTGCTTACAGCCGTGCTGAAAAGGTCCTGGTAATTGTCGCGGATAATTTGTTTCGTGAGGACGGGCAGTAATTTCAAGTCTTCGCGTGAGCGGATCTGCTCCGGCTTTATGCCAAGCTGGTCGAAGAGCCGTGTGTAGTACGGGACGGTTTGATAGCAGTGATTGATAAGTTTCTGGAGTTTGGCGTTTTGTATGGCGTCTATCCTCTCTTCAGAGAGGAAATCATTGCGTCTCATCCGTTTCAACTCGGAGGCCACCTGGCTCCCGTTGACCAGGTCGCCGATGGGGAGGAACAAGTTCTCGTCCAAAAAATTATATAGACTCATAAATAGACATGATTTTTTTTGCTATCGTTTCGGTCGTTAAGCCATATTCGACGATTCTGTCGCGGCCATTCGTCCGGCCGCCGCGCTGCAACGCCTGCCGGATGCAGAGGGCAATCCCCTCCGTGTCGCCACAAGGGGCAACAAACGTCCCGTCAACCCCATGGGTAATCCAACTCACATCGCCCACATCGGTGCTTACAATAGGGCAATTGCAGGCCATGGCTTCTTTGATGACGTTGGGCGAGCCCTCGGACTCGGAAGTGAGCAACATAAGGTCGGCGGCACAAAAATACTTCACCATCTCGTCGTGAGGCTTATTGTAGACCGGGTATAGGCAAACCGAGTCGTCGTGCAGCCTGCTCACAGCCTCCTGCGCCCACGAAAACCGCTTCTCGACACGCGAAGGGTCGGAACACCATATTACGTACTTCTTCCCATCGGCGAAGCCGCACGCAGCGCGGGCCTCCCGCTGAGGGGTAATCACAAACTGGTTCAGGTTGACGCCATTGGGGACCACCGGCAGGCTGACTCCAAGTTGGTCGGCAGTGCGCTGCGACTTGACGATAGTGGCATCCCACACATGTTTGATGCAAAATCGGACCCACCTGAGTTTGAAACCATTGTGGGGGAAACTTCCCAATATAGAGACCACCACCTTGGCAGGGGTAAACATGGCTGCAAGAGTCGCCACCACCCCGCACACCGAATAGTGGGCATGAACGATGTCCGGACGCTCCTTTCGGACAACCCTCCTGAGCCCCCTGATTGCACGGGCGTATGACCTCCACCCTTTTCCCCTTACCGGGAAGAGAACCATGTCGAGCCCCTCCCGGCGGAGGGACTCGAATTGCGACTGGACAAAAGCGCTGACCGTTCCCACGCTTTTGTTGCCGCTTGCAACAAAGATTACTTTCATCTATTTGAGATTGTTCCAATACCACTCGCAGGCTTCGGAGAAACCGCTCAAGGCATCAAATTGAGGCTGATAGTTGAGCACTTGGCGTGCTTTGTCGATAGAGGCTTGCGAATGGGGTATGTCGCCCGGCCGGTTGTCGCGGTAGGTGGGTTGAACGGAAATGATGGTGGGGTCGAATTTGGCGAGATTGCCACGAAGGCAGTCGAAGAGTGCATTGAGTGTTGTGTTGCCGCCATAGGCTACGTTGAACACGGTGTCTTTTGGCGCATCGGGCGGAAGCGTCTGGTTGTAGGCAGCCATTCGGGTATGAAGTTCGTCGCTTGGGATTAATGCAGCTAAGCGGTTGGCTTGAATTACATTGTCAATATAAGTGAAGTCGCGCGAGTAGGTACCGTCGCCATTGATGAATGGTGACTGGTGGTTGATAAGTGCTTTTACCCATAGGGGAATGACTGCGGCATAGGCTCCGTTGGGATCCTGTCTGCGTCCGAACACATTGAAGTAGCGCAGCCCGATGGTCTCGATGTTGTAGAGAGAAGAGAAAACGTTTGCGTATAGCTCGTTGACGAATTTGGTGATGGCGTATGGCGATAGAGGTCGGCCAATAAGGTGTTCCCGCTTCGGGAGGACTGCGCTGTCGCCATAGGTGGAGGAACTGGCGGCGTAGACAAAACGCTTGACCCCTGCATCGCGGGAAGCAACAAGCATGTTGAGGAATCCGTCAATATTGTTTGCGTTGGTGTTGATGGGGTCGTTGATGCTGCGAGGCACACTCCCCAAAGCTGCCTGGTGCAGCACAACTTGGCTTCCCTCTACGGCTTTCCGACAAGTTCCCAAGTCCCGAATATCCCCTTGGATAAAGTGGAAGTTGGGTAAGGTGAGAAAGGGTTCAATGTTGCGTCTGAAGCCTGTTGAGAGGTTGTCAAGACAGGTGACTTCGAAACCCTCTTTTAAAAAATACTCACAGAGGTTGGATCCGATAAATCCGGCTCCGCCAGTGATGGTTAATTTCGTTGATGTCATTATTTTTAATATATCCCAAGTCTTTGCTTGATTTCTTTATTGTTTGAATAGGGTCCCGTCGGTAAACTTTGTAGACAGGCTCATGGTCGGCCTCGATAAATCCCCGTCTGCTGGGCGGGAGGGGTATATTTCAGCCAACAAATAGTCCGTCAGCCATTTGGCATGCCTGATAATACAATTCGTCCCCTTTGGGGATGATGACTTCTTGCTGAGAGATTGAATCTTCTGTCGGTGCTTCTGGACATTGAGATGTCGGAATGAATATTCAATCTTGATGCTATACGATGCTTTGATATATTCCTTGAAGGGCAGAGATGTGCTTTTCTATGCCGTAGGCCTCTCGTACTTCAATTGCGTTCTTCCGGGCTTTTGTTAGATATTCTTCCCTGTGCGAGAGGAAATCTTTGAATGCTGTCAGGAGTGATGTCTCGTCATCGGACTTGAAGAGTGTTGCCCATCGGCCATTATGGGTGATTTCGACCATTGTACACCAGTCGTTGACAAAGGTGGGTACTCCGGTCGATATGGCTTCTATTACTGCCAGTCCGAAGCTATCGTGGCGGGTTGAATATATAAACGCGTCCATCGTGCCGAGAATGTCTGGCACGTTGTCGCACAGTCCGGCGAAAGTGACCTTCTCGTCCAGCCCATTATTTTTGCAGTAGTCGACACATTGGTTATAAAGCTCCATCTCTTTGGGCCGAGAGGCTCCGACAAATGTGAAGTGGAAGTCCACACCTTCTTGTTCCAGCAGATGGAGGAAACGGCATACAAGCATGTGGTTCCTGCCTTCGCCGAAACTGCCTACCATGCACATCTCAATTTTCTCATCAATGCGGTGACAGTTTTCCCGTAATTTGAGTTTGCTGAAGTTGACGCCGTTAGGAACCACCATAATCTTTTTTTCGCAGCCAAAGACCCCCCTTTTCACAAAAGCCTGTTTCAAGCCTTCGCTGACAAAAACAATCCGGTCGCTCCCTCTGAAGATAATCCGCCGAAGCGCCTTTGGGGCATTGACATAGCCAAAGCCATGGAAAGTCGTTACCACTTTGGCACCAGTGAACCAGGAGCAGACAATTGCCAAGATGGCGTTCAATGAAGTTTGAGCATGGAGGATGTCGATCTCATTTGCCTTGATGGCGCGGCTCAACCGCCACAGATAAGCAATCCAACTGCGCTTTCGGGGAATCCGTACCATCCGAACTCCCGTTGAAGCCATCTGTTGTGACAGAACCCCCTCGTTTCGATAAAGACATACCGCCTCGAAAGGAAGTGAACTATGATGCGATAACACATCAAGAGCCAAAGTCTCAGCCCCGCCTCGGTTTAACGCTCCAAAATAGAAGGCAACCTTTATTTTCTTGAGAGAGATAGTGCTATTGTTTTGTGTGTTGGTCATAATGGCATCTGCATTCTTTCAGTTACAGGATACCGCGCGAGCCCAGTTTGAACACAGCCCACCCAACCACCAGTAAAGGCACAATCCAGAACCAAACACGCACCCATTGGTAGTTGCGCCCGTTCAGCAATGTTACACCGTAGGCGGCAAGAGTGAGGAGAATCGGCAGGCCGGGAAGTAGGAATCGTTCCGCATTCGCAAATCCACTCATGCAGATAATTCCCAAATACGTAACCACAAATGTTCCAATCATAGACAGGTCGCGCCAATTCTTTTTGACAAACAAGGCACTGAAAAGAGTAAGAAGAACAAAACCACCCAAGAAATTGCGGACAAAATTGCCGCCATGCATTAGTTGTTGGTTATATTGCTGGTCGACATCCACCATCGTAGGGAAAGGCAGGACAAACATGATGGGAGCCATGACAGCACCCGTGGCATATTTGGCCCAGGACACACCCTTTGACATCTGATGCTCCCTTTTGGCAACCTGATTCTCGTCTCGGCTCTCCCAATAGCCCTGAGCCTCGTTAGTGATTGTACCCCCCGCCATGACGAGAAGACCCACCACCGCCCAAAAAATTAGAATGGTCCTGTTCCAACGGCTTAATACCGATTGGCTGGAAAATACAAGAGCGGTAAGGATAGCGAACAACACCGCGACACCCAACACCGTTCGGAACGTGAACAATGACAGTGTAAGTAAAACCACCACGATGATTTTCCAAACCGATACCGACTTGCTTCTCAGCAAGTCGTCGGCCCTCTCCAACGCAAAGATGGTCAAGAACAGCATTTCGGTTTCCTTAAGATGCAGACCGCAATACATGATAAGATTGGGCATCAAACAGCAGAAAATGCCCGCCAGCTTGCCAGCCGGCTCACCAACGTTGCGGCGGGCCAGCCGATAGATAAGGACACAGCTAAAAGCGCTTAAAATTGCCTTAATAAAGCGGGTTATCAATATATTAGGACCAAATATGCTGTAAAGGCCGGTCAGGTATATTATGTAGCCCCTGTCGCTTAAGGGCGTCAGGGCCAATCTGTCGGAGGCTTCGCTCCAACCAATATCAATGTACCATTCCGCGCATGCATGATAGTCGAATGAGTCGGCTGCGCTAAATTCGAAAGGAATCCCAGTCTTGATGATAAAGAATATGTAGGAGAACAGCACCCAAACAATACGGAACAGTAACGCTGTAATGAATAACTTTCGGGTGAAACGTTTCTCATCATAGTCAACCCACTTCCGTGAGAATCTGCTGGACAATCCAAAAAACAGCAAAACCCAAACTATGCCGATAATTAAGAAATCAAGCCCTAACATATACTTGACAAAAATGAGGCTCACTGCCCCAAGCGACAACAGGTATATGGTTACTGCTTTTGATGAAATCTGTTTTGGAAAGAAGGGTACCAAGGCAAAAAAGCTTTTAATGTTGTTGGTTTTCAGAAATGGTATATCAGTCTAAGCGGTGCGGCACTTTATTTAAATCTCGGACGCTTTGCAACAACTTGTTTGCAGCGCGAACCGGCTTGCTTTATCAAGAATAGAATCCGTTGGAGCCAAAGAGGTGAATGATAAAAGCGGTATACGGGCGCGGCTATGTGATTCCAGTCCACCTTTCCCAATTCCGCAACTGCAGCGTCATGGTATGTGCGGGAGAGATAATATCTTTTTAAGCCGCCGCACCGCAATCGGTCTAAAAGGTACTTTAAATCCTTATTGTTGCTCTCTTCTGCAGACAGGAAGTCAAGATTCCACAGCATGTGCCGTTCCGGGGAGTGAAGTCTTCTCGTGGCACGTTTGCCGACAGGGACATCCTGAAAATAGTTCGACAATGGCTTGTTGACGAAGGCTATCTTATGGGCGAGAGCCAGCTTTATCCACAACACAAAGTCCTCGCCCAGTGTGAGCCGTTCATCAAAACAGCCCGCCTCCACCAAAGCCTCCCTCCGTATTGCCACAGAACTGGATGTCACCGGCATACACAGCGTTTTGGCATACACAAGGCAATAGTTTATATATCCCTTTTCAAAACCCGCATCCACACCCACCGGGGCCACCCTCTTCCTCCCGTTCTTGACCAAATAAAACCCCGACGCATAAACAGCCGCATCGGGCAGTTCTGCTATCAAACCATTTATCTCATCAAGAAATGTCGGCTCCCACCAATCGTCGGCATCCAGGAAACAGACGTATGTGCCCCGCGCCAGGTCTATTCCTTTGTTACGGGCTGCGGCGACACCGCTGTTCTCCTGATGCACGATTTGACAGTTGTCCAACCCGGCAATCCTTTCCGACACCAGCTGGCAGGAATTATCCGTGCTGCCGTCGTCAACAACAATCAACTCCGTCCCAATTCCCTTGTCATTGAGCCGATGCAACTGGGCCAACACACTCTCAACTGCGCGAACCACATAATTGCGCTTATTGTAAACAGGTATAACAACAGAATATTTTATTTCCTGCATTTCTCGTACTTAAACAGTAGCCTTTCTATCGTCCGCACCAGCTTATAAGCCGCAGGGTATCTATGAATCCGGCGCATCAAAACGATGTCGTCGGCAAAGGAGTCGTAATCGGCAAGTACCAAAGGGGGCAAAGTGGTCTCGATTATCTGCCGTCTCTCACGTTCAATCAGATCCTTGTTTTCCCCGTTGTTTTCACTGATTCCCGTCATGTCAAAATAAACTGTATCCACATCCACATGAACAGGCTTTATCTGTCCGAACACCACAACTTTCATAAACCATGCCCAGTCGGAACAGATACGGAGCGACTCGTCATAAAACCCATACTGGTCAAACAATTCGCGTTTGATGCAAGTCCCCACATGGTCCAAAGTACCTCGGTAAAAACTGAACATAGTAAACGAAGCATCGCTGCTCTTGTTCCGCAGAGTCCTGCCATTGGGCCAGATCTTTGTGGTTGTGCCATAAAGAATTTCCGGGCAGTCATGCTCCTTTATTTGGGCACACAGCTGCTTCATAATGTCGTTTTTCGTCAGCCAGTCGCCTGAGTTCAGCATCATAACGTATTCGCCAGTCGCCATCCGTATGCCTTTGTTCATACCGTTGTATATGCCGGTGTCCCGCTCGGATATCCACTTCATCGACGGTATCTCGGCCGCATAGTGCTCAATCACTTCCACGCTGCGGTCGGTGCTTGCCCCGTCGATTACTATCAGTTCGAAGTCGGCCGGCATTTGTGTGGCAACGCTGCGCAGGGTCTTCTCAAGCCCCAAACTGTTATTCCGATTAACTGTTACAATGGATATTTTCATGACTTGATGTGACTCTTAGTATCGATTGGTATTTTGCGATAAGGTAAAATTCTGTTTGGCAAAAATGGCTCCCATACTACACCAAGCCGCCTGGTGCGAGATCTGTCCGCGAAGCCTCAATGCATTTTCTACTTATCCCATTATGGTAACGATAGTTGGAAGCCCCGTCGCAAAGGACTGGCGTAATGTTCAACTCCATAAGAACCTGCTGCGTAGCCGCACTATACTTGCCCCACGGGTAAGCGAAGAAAGGTACGAAACGGGGATGCGTTTCCAGCGTTTTGATACAAGCAGTGGCGGAGTCGCGGAATTCGGCCGCGCTTTGTTCTGAGCAATCAATGTGCTCAAAGCCATGCATGCCGATTGTGACCAAGGGAGAGTCAATGCCTTTTAAATCAGACTCGTTTATGTATTCCGGGTGGGCAGTATAGTTTCCCCGGAAGCTCACACCGTCAAGATATTTTGGATTGATAAACAATGTAATAGGAACCCCCTCCGATGCCAGGAAAGGGAGTATGGCAAGGGTGGATTTGAACCCGTCGTCGCATGTCAATACGGCGTACCGTTTAAATCGGAACAAATCTTTCCGTAGCTTCTGATAGGCTTCCTCTAGGCTTATTATGGTGTATTTTTTTTTGAGTTTTTTGACGGTTCTTTCGAAGTCGAGGGTTGAGTTCCAGTCTTCGGGGAGGCAGAAGGCTGGGTTGAAGGTGGGGGTGACTGCATGGAATACCCAAACTTCGATGGGTGACAGCAGCAGTGAATGGTATGCCTTTCGGACTCGTTTGATGATTTTGTTGACGATTGAGCTCAATTGTGTTGTTCTTTAATTATGAGTGGTGGTCGGCGCAGGTTCAGACTCGGGTTGTATGGAGTGGCATCAGGCTTCTTTCGGGGTCTGGCCGGTTTAGGCGTTGAGGTGGTTGAGGGTTGCTTCAATTATGCCCCCGATATTCTGCATTTTGATTATTTCGGTGATCTTGAACTTGAAGCCGTATGTGGATTCGATTTCCGTAAGCAGTTGGGTGAACGACAGGGAGGTCCATCCGGGGATGTCGGTCGCCCCCATGGCCTCCGATATTGTCAGTTGGGGGTCGGCGAATACTTTTCGAGATATGGCTTGTATGGTTTCCCTGACTTCGTTTTGGTCGATGTTGCTCATGATGTTTATTGTCTTGTGTTATTGTGGTGTCTATACGAATGCGTCGCCGTCGCCTCCTTGCGGGATGGCGTTTTGGGGAAGGGGGAACGACGGCGGGAGGGAGTAGGAGATGTTTGCGGTGGTGGCTTTGCTGAAGATGCCGAGGCGGTTGATGTAGTCAGACAGTTCTTTGTTGCGAGTGGTAAAGCTTTTTGCCTGGAGTTGGATGATGTGTCCGGCAATGGTGCCGAAGGTGGCAGCGGCAAGGTCTTGTGGGTAATATAGGTATTTGATGGAGAGTTCGCTGTCGGCTTGCCGGATGATGTAGAAGCCTATGAGTTTGTTGTTTTGGATGACTTTCACTCCGCTTATCCAGTAGGTAGAGACGCAGTCGGGGAACGGGTTGGTGGATGCGGTGCGGTCGAGGAGCGGCGCTGTGTGCTGGAAGGGGTATTGCATTATCCAGTCAAGCATTTGTGCCTGGCGGGGCAGGAGGTCGTGTTCCGAGTGGCGGCGGATGAACCCGGCTGTTTCGGAGTCGATGTGGTTGACGTATTGGATTGTGCAGCCCGGGGCCACGGACAGTTTGTCGAGTTCTCTGCGCTTGCGGAGTGGCTGCCAGCCGCGCTTCAGGCCGTAGGATGCGATTTGTTTGAGTGTGGGGTGATTGAGTGTGGCGAGGGTGTGTTTGTATTGGGGGAAGAAGTAGGTTTGGTGGCCGAAGTATTTGAATATCCCGATGGTTTCGTCGGCTCCCCACGAGTCCAGGCAACGGGCTGGAGTGTAGTGTTCCATGAGTGTCCCAATCGCTATTAAGGGATAGCCTTTGCCTTGGTGGGCAGGGTGGCACCAGAGGGTGCTGAACCAGTAGCAGGGCTCTCCGCCGATGAGGTCGGGGAAGAGGGCCGTGAAGGCGACCGTTTCGCCGTGGTCCACGACGGTCGCTACTGCGGGGTCGTCGGGTTTGGCGTATGGGTTGTGTGCGATGGCCCGGGCCCGGGTCGGGGTGATGATGGTTTCGTTGAGTTCCGATTTGCCGTCGCCGTCAAGCCATTGGGAGAGCTGGCTGTTGGTGTATGTCTTGACTTCAATCAATTTTGTCTCTGTTTTATTTCCTGTTGGTTTCTGTTTTGTTTCTATTTACTTTGTGGATGAGAAACAAAGTGCAGGTGAAGTGAAAAGTATTTTGAGGGTATGGAGTGGATTAGTGATTTGACGAGTTGTCAGCAATCATCGCTTTCAGGGCGGTGCGGTCTGTCTTTTCGGATTTGTTGGTGGGGAAGTTTTTGAGGAAGAGTATTTTGGAGGGGAGCATGTAGTGCGGCAGTTTGTTTTGGAGGTATTGGTTGAGGGATGTGGTGTCGGAGGTCTCGGCCTCGATGAAGAGTGCGATTTCGGTGAGGCCTGCATTGTTTGAGAAGGCGACGGCCACGGTGCGGTACTGGCCGGAGTAGAAGTTGCGGGCGTGGTATTCAATTTCGCCCAGTTCGACGCGGTAGCCTTGTATCTTGACTTGCTGGTCTATGCGGCCGTAGTAAAGGATGTTGCCGTCCGCCAGCTGTGTGCAGAGGTCGCCTGTGTGGTAGAAGCGGGTGTCGGAGCCGTTGGATTGCAGGGTGGCGAATGCGGCCTGGTTCCGCTCAGGGTTGTTCCAATAGCCTTGGGTGATTTGGTCGCCGGCTATGCAGAGTTCGCCTTTCTGCCCGTGGGGGGCGGTGCCGCCGTTTTCGTCAAGGATGACTGCTTGCACGTTGGCGAGGGGTTTCCCGATGGCCACAACCCCGTTTGCGGACAGGTTTGTGTGCTGGCGGCTGAGCTGGTAGGATGTGCAGTAGATGGTGCCTTCGGTAGGGCCGTAGAAGTCGAAGATGGCGGTGTTGGGCGCACAGGTGAACCAGTCTTCAATCAGGTCGATGGGGCAGGCTTCTGCGGTGAGGATGGTGGTGCGGAGGCTTTCGATGCGCAGTTGGCCGAAGTAGGGCCTGAGGTAGGTGAGCATGGATGGGGCCATGGCCGCAGAGGTGATGCCGTGTTCTATGAGTAGGGATGCGGCATATATATATTTTACTTGCCCGTAGGGGATGGTGTAAACGCATGCTCCTCGGAGCAGGGCGGTCAGGAAGGCTTGTATGCTGACGTCGAATGTGAGGTCGAAAGCCTGCAGGCACCGGTCGTCGGGTCCGAGCGCAAAGCCTGTCTGCCAGAATGAGTTGATGAAGGTGGCAAGGTTGAGCCGTGAGATGCACACGCCTTTCGGTGTGCCGGTGCTGCCGGAGGTGAAAAGGATGTATGCTAAAGAGTTGTCTGCCACTTGGCTGGGTGTGGTGTCGTCGGTGGTTGCGGTCTCCAGTTGTGTGGTGCAGAGGGTTTGCAGGCCGAGGCTTTTTGTGGTTGCGGTAAGGGTGTGGTTTTCGGCGGAGTGGAGCAGGAGTTGGGTGCCGGTCTGGGTGATTATGTTTAGGTTCCTCTCGTCGGGTTGCAGGGGATGGAGGGGGACGTAGGCCAGCCCTTCCCACCACAGGGCGAGGATGGAGGCATAGGTGTCTATGTGGTCATTGACCAGCAGGGCGACAACTTGCCCCGTGGGCTGAAGCTGGCGGATTGCCGCCCGGATGGAGCGGACTCTGTCGGCAAGTTGGCGATAGGTGTAGTAGTGGCCGGTTATGCAGAAGGCGTGCTGGTCGGCGCGTTGCTGCATGGCTTCGCTCAACGGTTGGATTATTTGTTGGGAGAAGGTGATCGGTGGCATTTGAATTGCTTGATTATGAATAGTGCGAATTTGGCGAAGGCGTGTAGGTCGTGCGAGGTGATGAGGTGGCGCCAGGCCATCTGGATGGCCCGCGCTGTGTTGTGTTTGGCGTAGTATGTGATGCAGGAGGCGAGGGTGTTGAGGTAGTTTTTTTTGGCTAAGGGGGTGCGGTTGATTTGGTAGAATTCGCGGTCGATGAGGTAGGAGTTTTCGCAGTATTGGCGCGCGGTTATCATGCTGTTTACTCCGCCGGCGTGGTAGCGGTAGACTCCCCCGACAAAACTGAAGAGCCGGCCTTTGCCGACGGTGAGTAGGTGGTAGATTTCGTGCATGTCGCGGTAGTGCTTGTATTGTTTCTGCCACTGGGGG
Organism: uncultured Bacteroidales bacterium; assembly: GCA_947168665.1. Lineage (GTDB taxonomy): Bacteria > Bacteroidota > Bacteroidia > Bacteroidales > P3 > Colimorpha. The sequence continues at coordinate 29,686 of CAMVMX010000014.1, read as the reverse complement.
GTGAAACTGCTGCACCGAAACATCATGGTGAGGGGTTGGGTTATCCACTGTTCGAAGAACATTTCGAGGCTGATGTCGACTGCCTCTTCGCCGTGGGCGAAGTAGGGGCCGCAGTGGTCGGCGCTCAGTTGGCCGGTGTAGGTGTTGAGGTGTTGGCAGCGGTGGAAGCAGACTGAGTAGTCGGGGTGGGTTTCCATGAAGTCTACTTGTTTCTGCAGTTTGTGGGGGTCTGTCCAGTAGTCGTCGCCTTCGCAGTAGGCTATGTATTTGCCCCGTGCGCGCTTGTAGTTGAATTCTATGTCCATGCGTCCGCCATAGCCTTGTTGGAATTTGTTCTGCGTTTCGTAGAGGGGGAACACTTTGTCGGGGTATTGTTTTTCGTACTCCCGTAGGATTGTTTCCGTATGGTCGGTGGAGGCGTCGTCGTGGATCAGTATTTCTATGGGGAAGGTGGTTTGCTGCATCAGGAATCCGTCAAGGCATTGGCGGATGAATTGTTCGTGGTTGAAGGTGAGGCAGCAGATGCTGACAAGTGGTGTGTTGTCACTCATATTCGATTTCGAAATGCTTGTCGATTTGTTCTTCCAGCTGGGTCATGGCTTCGGGGTTGTCGGTGCAGGCGATGTAGTAGCCTATGCGGTTGCCTCCGTCGGTGGGGCGTTTGATGCGGTCGCCTTCTTTGAAGTTGAGTTGCCAGTGGAGGATGAATTTTTGGGTGTCGAGGAGGTCCCGGCCTTTGATGTTTTTGACGATTCCGCCTTCTTCTGTGGTGTCGAAGAATTTGACTAAGGCCACCCGGTTGTTTCGCAGGTTTTGCGGGTCGATGACTGTGGTGACGGGGTTGCCGACAAACATGTCGATGAGTATTTTGTAGTTGTCGATGCCGGTGAGGGCGGGGACGACGTGGGAGGAGAGGAGTCCGCCACCTCCGCGGGCGCCTATTTCCAGCAGGTAGAATTCGCCGTTTTCGTAGCGATATTCGGCGTGGGTGAATCCGAAGGGCAGTCCCGAGAGTTCTACAAACTGGTTGTTCACGGCCCGCAGTCGGTCGTAGTCGTAGCGGGGATTGGTGTAGGAGAAGTAGAGGCGGTTGTCCAGGTTTTTGTTGTAGGGGAATTGCTGTTTTTCCGATATGGCGAGGCAGACGTGGCCTTGGGGCAGGCGGATGCCGTCTACGGAGAATTCGGCACCGGATATAAACTGTTCGCAAATCACTGCGTGGCGGTGGTGGGAGAAGGATATGGACTGGTCAAAGAGGGCGACCAGTTGCTCGCCCGTTTGGATGGTGAATACACCACGGCTGCTGTTGGCGTCGATGGGTTTGATGACCATCTTTGGCTTCGCGTCCGCGCTCGCGGCTTTCAGTTCGTTGTAGAAGGCGACGGCTTCGGCGACGGTCTCGCATACTTTGTATTTCGGGCAGGGGAGTCCGTGGTCGCGACAGAAATCGCGCATCAGCGATTTGTCGGTATACAGGCGGGCCATCTCTTCCGTCTGTGAGGGAAGACCCATCTGCGAGGAAACATAGGCAAGGGTAGGGGTTGCGATGTCGCATTCGTCGGACATGACGGCTTTGACGTTGAGCTTTCTTGCTGCGGCCAGCACTGCTTCGCGGTCCAGGATGTCGGAGTAGACAATCTCGTCGGCATATTTAAAGGCGGGGGCATCGGGGTATGGGTGAACTACGGCCACACGGTAGCCCAGCTCTTTAATCCGTTTAATCAGCGGAATCTGCCACACCGTACCCGGCAGCACCATGATACAGTTGTCCATCGGTCAGATTATTTTGTTTATTCTTTGTAGGTTGTTGGTGTCCTCAGTCGTGAGGTTTTTTTTGAACGACCCGTCGCCGTTGGCTATTCCAAGGATGACGTGGGCGTCGAGATAGTTGTCTACAACGATGTCGCCAGGCTTGCCCACATATCCACCACTAACGACGGGTATGCCTCCGATGGATGTTCTTCCCAGGCGTGACGAAATCAGTTCGGCGGTTTCCATCAGGTTCAGAACTATGCCTGAAATGCCGGCACGGTCGTCAGAACGATATATCTGAGCCCCGTTTTCGCGCTGCGTCTCGATAAAAGATTGCGAAAAATTCCGGGTGCCGATGTCGTAGATGTATTTAAAACGCATTTGGGAAAGCTGGTTCAACCAAGGGCTTGTCTGTTGGATTTCGCATCCAACCAATACATCGAAATTCGAGAATTCGGAGCTGTCCACAAGGTGGATGCGTTCGGAATCTATTGTAATGTGGCCGCCAACTATCGGGAGTCTCAGCTCGGGATATTCCTCCTTCAGGAGGCAGATGTTAATGCCCTTGTTGATTAGCTCCAGTATCATCTCTGTGGCCAATGGGTTGCGGCCAGTCAGCAGCCGTGTGCACTCAAAGACATTCTTTTCACGGAATTTTTTTTCTATCTCCAACATGAAGGCGATGGCGGATGAAATCCAAGTGGCATAATCGCTGTAGTATGCCACAGACATGCCTTTGCTTTCCGCGAGTTGTTGTGCCGTAAGGCATAGCCGCTGGGAGTTGCTTCGCTTGTTGTCCATGTCGATCATCACTGTGTCCACAACGCCGACGGATTCGTCAATAATGTAAGGGAGATAATGTTCGTCCCCCAGAGCGACAAAGCCGATGATGTTGGTGATGCTTTCGCGCACGGCAGGCACACGAGGGGCAGTGTCTTTCTCGTCAGTATGTTGAAGCAGGATGAGAACGGAACGTTTGTTGGTGATTGTAACCAGGCGCTCCATCTCATGGATCATTTGTTTGAAACTGTCTTTAAAATCGGTCATATAAAGATTTCAGAATGATGTGGATGGGTATAGACCCGTTAAAACACTTTGTGGGAATAGGCTGGAGTGAATTCGAATTTCATTCCTTCTTTAAGCCGTTTTGCTGCAAATTCGAAGAGTTCCTTCGATGGATTGATTATATTGATTTTGCAGACTTCCGCCATCAGGGCATCGGGGTCGACGCCGTATGTTTGTGACACGGTTTCGAGCAGGTTTGTGAAGGAATCATGGAAGTTGACCATCCCGACATTTATTTCGCGCTTAGAACTGCCTTTTGGCATGAGGTCGCCAATCACTTCTTCAGCCGTGCTGGCCAGTTCCAAGGCGTTGCAGCTGTTGGGCAGGATATGGGCCTTTTGGAAGATGGCTACGAGCGACTCTAATTGCGCGTTGCCGGCACCGCGCCCGACGCCTTTTAAGGTTCCGTCGACAAAGGTGGCTCCGGCTTCTATGGCGGCCAGGCTGTTGGCATTGGCCAGAAGCAGGTTGTTGTGTCCGTGAAATCCGACATGTATGTCGTAGAATTCCTTAATGGCTTCGATGTATCCCGCCACCTGTCGAGGAAGCATGCCGCCGGCCGAGTCCACGATATAGATGCAGTCGGCTCCTGCATCGACTATTTTCTCGGCCATGTGGGTTAGTTTGTAGCGGCTGATGGAGTAGGTCTTCATCACGTTGCAGCTTACCATCAAGCCGACTGATTTGGCGTTTTTGATGTGTTTGATGGCGGCTTCGATGTCGTTGGTATTGGCTCCGACGCGGAGGAATTCGCCTCCGCAGTCTTTGAACCATTTCATGTCGTCGATTGTGCCGTAGTAGAAGAACATGCCTATGTGGGAGTCACCTTTGTATGGCAGGCAGTTGTCCATGAATTCTTTGTCGGAAAGGGGGAGGGAGAATTTGTGGTAAGAACCCAGCCCGAAGCTGTTGCCAATCTCAATAAAACGTATGCCGGCGGCAGACAATGTGGACACGATTCTCCGTAGCGCGTCAGGCGTCCAATTGTTCTTGGTGGCGTATCCGCCGTCCCTTATTGTGCAGTCTAATATGTCCATAAGTTTTGTAAGAGAAGTTATTGCATGACGAGTCTGTATAGTTTATCCAAAGCCTTTTCGTCTTTGTGTGAGCTCTTTCGGAGTTGTTTATACAGGAAGAGGATTCTTGCCAGCCGAAGCTTGCTCCAGATTCCCTTTTGACCGTTTGCAAAATAATTGGGGACGAACCCATCAAATTGTTTTATGTATTGAATAGTTATATCTTGCAACCGAATTTTGTGGAAGACGGATTCCTTTGTGACGTGTACGAGGTTGAGGTTGGGTTGAGCCAGAAGAAGGCTTTTGAGTTGCGGAAAATAATGGGCATGGTGGAAGGGAAGCAGGGCATACAGCAGTTCTCTGTCCCATCCTTTGTCGGAATTGCTTATGCTTGTTCCGTACTGAACCCAGACGTAGTCGGCTCTGTCTACAAACACGACTTTGCCCAACTGAAGATGGTAGTATGTAATCACTGTGTCGTCATACCATTTCCCATATTTCTCAGTGGGGTTTTCTTTTGCATTCCGCCGAATCATGTATGTAGGGTTGACGCCGATTAAGTCGTTTTGAATGATATCAGAATGGTCAAGAACTATGCCATCTTTCAGAATTGGGTGCTGGGGCCATGCGTATCCAGATGACAGGGGTTGGCCATCTTTTACTTGCCAAACCCGCTGCTGGCACATTGAGCAATCCGGATTACGTCTCAAGGCATCGAGTTGTGTCTGATATATATCATCACTTTTCAGATAGTCGTCAGCATCTATATTGACAAAGAATTCACCGCTGGCGTGGTTGTAAACGTTTGCCTTATTCCAGCCGCAACGCTCAGAACGTGTGACAGGTTTGCATTCGTCCGAATTGCATTGGACGGCTTTGATGACGGGGTATTGCTGCTCGTATTCTTTTATGATTTGCCAAGTGCCATCGCTGGAATTGTCGTCAGAGACTATAATCTCAAAGGGTTCATTGATGCGTTGCCGTAGAATGCTATCTAAGCAGCGAGAAATGTAATCCTTCTGATTATGAGATATTACTAAAATGCTTAATGCTATATTTGTTTCTCCTGGCATCGCTAAAACCATTCAGATTGGAACACTACTTTCGCAGATTTGTCATAGGGGGTGATTCGTTTGATGAAATGGGTGTTCTGGCTTACACTGAATTTGATGCATCCTAACACCATGTCATACATTACGTATGGATTTCCGAGCCAAATGCTTGACAGGTAGCACCCTGGAGCAAGGTTGATATTTTTTATCCGGCAGTGGATTGTTTTTTTGTCACCTTGGTTTAAATGTTTGATGGTGTAGTTGTCATCAAAGTTTGATACGTGAGCCACCAGCTTTCCTAATTCGTCGGTAATATCAAAACTGATATCAACGTTTTCTACATTACGGGATGCTTCAATGTCCACTTCGATAACCAAGTCGTCGCCGAGAGTTAGGGACTCTTTTTCAACCCGAAAATCCTGCACTCGAACCATCTCGTTGCCCATTCTGTTGTAGTCTCCAACAGTTTTGATGCTGCCAAGATAGTAGTCTACCACATCACTGATTTCGCCGTCACGTTCAATTCTTCCGTTCTTCAGCAATATGCCGCGTTGGCACAGCTGCCTGATGCTGGTCATGTTGTGGCTGACAAAAAGAACGGTGCGGCCTTCGCCCTGGCTTACATTTTGCATCTTGCCGATGGCTTTTTTTTGGAATTCGGCATCGCCGACAGCGAGAACCTCGTCCACCACGAGTATTTCCGGCTCCAAGAAAGCGGCGACGGCAAATCCCAGCCGGACGGTCATGCCGGAGCTATAACGTTTGACCGGGGTGTCGATATAACGTTCACAGCCGCTGAAGTCGACAATTTCATCCAGTTTCCGCGTTATTTCGGCCTTTGACATCCCGAGTATGGCTCCGTTGAGGTAGATGTTCTCTCGCCCCGTCATCTCCGGATGGAAGCCGGTCCCGACTTCGAGTAATGACCCGATTCGACCCCGGGCGCGGATGGTGCCAGTCGTTGGGCCAGTGACTTTCGATAGGAGTTTCAGTAGTGTACTCTTGCCGGCACCGTTGCGGCCAATAATGCCTACGACATCGCCTTGCTCGATTTTGAAGTCAATGTCTTTCAATGCCCATACATATTCGCTGTCGGCTTTAGTGGACCGGTCGTTCTCAGAACCTATTTTCAGGTAAGGATCTTCTTTGCCGAGAATGTTGATAGTCCACCACCGTTGTATATCGTGGCTCAATGTTTTGGTAGACACGAGTCCGAGCCTGTATTGCTTGGATACGTTGTTGAATTCAATCGCTGTTGCCATGTTGTTTTATCTTTCGGCCCGGATGGGGTTTGTGAGAAAGTCTTGATATGCCATACGGATACCGTCGCTTAATTCTGTTTTGTATTTCCAGCCCAGCTGCTCTGCCCGGCTGACGTCAAGCAGTTTGCGGGGTGTTCCGTTGGGCCGGGAGGTGTCCCAAACTATTTTGCCATTATACCCCACGATTTCGGCCACCAAATGAGTGAGGTTTTTTATTGTTATTTCTTTACCGGTACCCGCATTGATGGTCTGGTCGCCATCGTAAGTGTTCATTAAATAGACACATAGCTCAGCCAAATCGTCGACATATAGGAACTCGCGAAGCGGGGTTCCGTCGCCCCAGCATACGACTTCAGGCAGGTTTTGGGTTTTGGCCTCATGGAAACGCCTTATGAGTGCGGGCAGAACGTGGCTGTGTTCAGGATGGTAGTTGTCGTTGGGGCCATAGAGGTTGGTTGGCATCACACTGATGTAGTGGGTGCCGTATTGTTGGTTAAGATACTGGCAGTACTTAAGGCCGGATATCTTGGCAAGAGCGTAGGCTTCGTTGGTTGGTTCAAGTGCCGAGGTCAGTAAGCACTCTTCTTTCATCGGCTGCGGCGCCAGACGGGGATAAATGCAGCTTGACCCTAAGAATTCGAGTTTGCGGCATCCGTTCTGCCATGCAGCATGGATGACATTCATTTCGAGCATCATGTTTTGATACATGAAATCGGCCGGTGCGGTCTTGTTGGCGATAATGCCACCCACCTTGGCGGCTGCCAGGAATACATATTCCGGTTTTTCCGTTGCAAAAAAAGCATTGACGGATTCTTGGTTGCAGAGGTCCAGTTGATTGTGAGTGCGGAGAATGAGTTGGGTGTAGCCTTGACGCTTCAGTTCGCGCACAATGGCAGACCCCACCATGCCCCGATGTCCTGCCACATAGATTTTCGAGTCGAGGTTCATTTCACAATTCCTTTCTCCAGATATTCGGCCAAGTTGCAACGTACTCTTGTGGCGGCATCTTCCGATGCCACCTTAGCCATGTCGTTCTCGGTCATTAGCCGGACCAGTTCTTTAAATGTTGTTTTCTCAGGATTCCAACCCAGCAGGCGTTGGGCTTTGGACGGGTCGCCCAACAGGTTTACTACATCAGTGGGTCTGTAAAAATCCGGGCTGACAGCTACCAGTGTCTTCCCGACAAGGTGTTGGGCATTGGGTACGGCCGAACTGACTGCCGTACATACACCTCGTTCTTCCAAGCCTTCACCTTCCCATTGCAATTCCATCCCGGCATAATGAAATGCCAATTGGCAGAATTCCCGCACCGTATGTTGTTCTCCGGTGGCTATGACGAAGTCATCAGGCTGTGGATGCTGGAGAATCATCCACATGCATTCGACATAGTCTTTGGCATATCCCCAGTCGCGCAGCGATGACAGGTTGCCCAAATACAGCATTTCCTGCTTGCCCTGCATTATTCGGGCTGCGGCAAGCGTGATTTTCCGTGTCACAAAAGTCTCACCGCGCCTTTCGCTCTCGTGGTTGAACAGGATTCCGTTACAGCAAAACATGTTGTATGCCTCGCGGTATTCCTTAACAATCCAGTAGCCATACAGTTTTGCCACAGCGTATGGGCTATACGGGTGGAAAGGGGTGTCCTCATTCTGCGGAACCTGTTCCACCCTGCCGTAAAGCTCAGATGTACTGGCTTGGTATATACGGCAAGTCCGCTCAATTCCGCATTGCCTCACGGCTTCCAGGATTCTCAGCACCCCCGTGGCATCGACATTGGCGGTATATTCTGGAGCGTCGAAACTGACCTGGACGTGGCTCTGGGCGGCGAGATTGTATATCTCATCAGGCATCACTATTCGCACAATTTTGATTATGCTCAGCGTGTCGCCCACATCCCCATAATGGAGATGGAAGTTTGCGTGCCCTTCCAAATGGGCGATCCGCTCCCGGTAGTCCACTGACGACCGACGAATTATGCCATGAATTTCATAGCCTTTCTCCAGCAAAAATTCTGCCAGAAAACTGCCGTCTTGACCCGTTATGCCTGTGATGAGTGCCTTTTTCATTAGTGGATGCTAAGTGCCAATGTGTTTCTACTTTTTTAATGTGCTGGAGTTTGCCTCGTGGCAGAAGGCGGGTTAGACCGTGTCCATGAAACTTTTTTGAGTCTTGTTGAATATCACAACGCCCAGCAGCAGCAATACCAGCATAAAGACAAAGCTGTATGCCAGCCATCCCCACCCGATAAATTCACCTGCTCCGAGTGTCCCGTATTTGAATGTCTCAATTACAGGGGTGACTGGATTAAGTCGCATGATGTTGTACATGTCCAGTCCCGCAACAACCTTCCCTTTCACCAAACTGAGTGGATACACAATAGGCGTTGCATACATCCATAGGTGAACAATGAAAGAAAACAGAATCTGCAAATCCCTATATTTCGTTGTCATACTGGAAATAATGATGCCGAATCCCAGGGCCAAGCCAGCCATCATGACTACAAGTAGGGGGAACAGCAAAGCATACCAGTTGACGCTCGCGGCGCAGCCGATAGTGCTGTAGATTATGTATACCACAACAAACAGTGATAGTTGAATGCCGAATCGCAGCAGGTTTGATGTGACATTCGATATAGGCACAATCAACCGGGGGAAATACACCTTGCCAAACAGCCCGCTGTTGTTGACAAAAGTGTTGGAGGTTTTGCTCAAACAGTCTGAGAAATATTGCCACATGCAAGTGCCCGCCAGATAGAATAGCGGCTGGGGGATTCCGTCAGTGGCTATGCCGGCTATGCCTCCAAACACCACCATATACATCAAGACAGTTATCACGGGTTGCAGAATAAACCACAAAGGCCCCAGAACCGTCTGTTTGTATTGTGTGATAATGTCCCTTTTGACAAAAAGGGTCGCCAAATCACGGTATTTCCATAACTCTTTGAAATCAACCGACCATATCTTGTCTTTCGGTTTGATTACTGTCGTCCACTCTTGTGCTTCGTTCATGGATTCTTGGTTGTGTCAGTGTGAATGTTTATGGTGGATAAAGATGTTGCCGATAATGCCCCAGAAGTATTTCCAGTCAGTGCGTAGCGGATGTGCCAGATAGGATTCAATGTAGCGTTTCTCCGACTCCTGTATCCCTTCCAGGGTTTCGGGTTGCACCTTTTCATAATAGAGTGGGGGCAGCAGGCCGGGTTTTGTTTTGATGCGCAGTTCCTGCATTTCGGGGGTGTACAGGTTGAAGAACTGTCTCGATAACGGGCGGACCCCCACCAGTTTCATCTCCCCTTTCAGTATGTTTACTACCATTGGGAGCTCGTCCAGCCAGGTCTTCCTCAGCAGTGCGCCAAGGGTGTTCACCCGGTAATCGTGGTAAAATTTCCCACTCTTGTCCAGTCGCCGATGCTCGTATACATACTCCTGTAGGTACTCGCTGTACGAGTACATTGTGCGGAACTTATACACAGTGATAATTTTCCCATCCTTGCCTACCCGTTTCAGCTTGGCTATTGGCGACGAACTGGGAGTCCCCTCGGTCACGGGATCCTTTGCTTTGCGGGCTATGATGCGGAATTCTCCGTGAGTGGTGCTTTCGTATACCACTTCAAATCCGGCGTGATACAGCCTTCCCAATATCTCCACCCGGTGGAATGTGCGGTTCCGCCCTTTCGTGATGGCAAAGTACAGCCCTTTCGTCATTTTCATTTTAGGGCATACCCGGTGCCACAGATAGTGGAAGCCATAATAGATGCGGTTGATGCCACGGGGATAAAGACTGTAAATAACTGCCTTCTTCACCGACGAGGTGCGGCAGTTGCACACCAGATACCCCCCATTGCTCAGATGCCGGTTAGCATTGCTCAGGAAGACGTCTAATTCATAAATCGTATGCAGGGGGCGCCCCACGAATATGGCGTCATACGGCTCCCCGTTCTCCCTGTCGGGAATTGGGGTTCCGCCGTTATTCTTCAAACCCCACAGCAGTGAGGAAGGGGCAAACTCGTCTTTATGGTCCAGGCACCAGCGGTATACCTGCTTGATTGGTGCAGCCTCCATCGATATGAAAAGCCTTTTCACATCCTCGTTGGCAATCGTCTCTGGGTCCAGAATGTCGCACCCCTCGCTTCCTGCCTCCGAAAAGTTCTTCCCAGGGTAGTAGTATTTCTCTTTGATGGGGTCGAGTGGGAACAACGGCTTTCTCATAAACTACATAGTGTCAATGTCGCGGTATCCAGTAAATGCAAATGCTTGGTGCCGATGGGTTGGATTCGGTTCGCTGGAGTCGGCGTGCTCCAACAGCGAGGGATGGATATAGGTGGTTGCCACTGCGGCAATCCCACGGATACTAACCACCAGTCTTCGGTCCTTTTTTATTCTGACTATGTGGCCTTCTGCTCCTTTAAACGGGCCGTCGGTCACCCTTACGCGGTCGCCTTGGTGATACTCGGGCTTGTCTTCGCCCAGATAGGTCAGCCCCTGTCTTCCGGCAGTGCAGACAAACATGAATACCTCCATCTCATTGTCGGGTATAGGGGAGGGCTTGTGCGTAAGCGGATCTCGGTAAATCCATAGACGGCTGAAAAACTCTCGCTCAAAGAATCCCACATAGTCGTCGGTGGCCAGGAAGAACACAAGCGAGGAAATCACCTCAGGTATAAAGCAGAGTACTTGGTCTTTCACCAATCGGTCCTTGATGGGTTGAACCCGGTTGTACTGTACCTTCGCGGCATACCATCTTTTCTCGCTTTGCTCAGTGTCCATCTGTGTACTTGCTGTATCCTTTTGGCTGTATGCAATTCTCCCTCTCCCTCGCATATCTTTGTGAGGGTTTTGGAAGATTGGGGCTATTTTCCTCCCTTTCAACGCCTGTCCCTATCCAAGGACTATCAGCGTAATCAACCAAAATTCCGTCTATTATACCAAATAATAAACCAAAATTTCTAACTGCAAAGATACATTTTTTTTCTGAATCAAGAATGTTTTTTTCGAATTATATGGTAATTTCTTTAAGTTCTTCTGTTCGGCACATGAATGGTTCCCTCTCGTTGAGTCCTGCCCCACACTCCAACTTATACGAGAAACCGCCTCGGGCATATCTCCCGAGGCGGTTTCCCTGATGGATTTTATCCCGCTGTTGTATGGCGGTATGACCTACAATCCAAGGGCTTTCAGTCCCTGGTTATAGCGAATGTCGCGCGGGATATTGTGGGTGCTGATCATGTCAAGGTCCTTCTGCAGGTCGGGGCGAATCTTGCCGTTCTTGGCCGAATAGCTCTTGGCAAAATCAATGTCGCCTTCCCCTTCAACTTTCAGGATAAGGGCGGCCCAGCTCTTCATGGCCTCCTCGGCCTTGGCCACGTCGATGACATATTTTCCCTCATTGTTGCGGGTAAAAGCTCCGTTGTCCTGCAGGTAGTTGAAGCACATCATGTTGGCAATGCCATGAGCCTCGGTGGCACCGAAACGCACGCTGCGCAGAATACCAGCGATAAACGTCACGAATGCATCCTCTTTCGTGCAGTTCGTTATCTCGCCCATCTCAATCAAGTGGGTGGTCAGAAACAGGCCGCAGATGTCGGCCTTGGCCTCTTCCCATGCGCTGTACTGGCTGCCCAATGCCTCGCGCAGGCTCTTGCCGTCGGTCACCGTCTCCTTGATGCCCAGGCCGTGAGCCACCTCATGGAAACACACATTGCTGAAGAAGGCGTTGAAGTTCACATTGTCCAACTGGTCGTTGGCTATCAGCAGATTGGCAATCGGCATCAGGATGGTCTCAAATTTGGCCTGCATTGCATTCTTCAGCTGCAGACGGCGTGCGCCCTTTTCCTTGTGGATACGCTCGTCGTTGGGCAGATTGATGGCAATAGTCTTCGAACCCGCGTTGCAGTCGCCTGCATAGTAAATCACGTCATACACATTCAGGTCGCTCTCCGCGCCGGCCATAGCCGGTTTGTATTTCGGGTCGCAAGGCAGGTCGTTCTGCAGCTGGGGCAGCATCGTGACGAACTTGGCCAGGTCATTGCTCCACTTCTCATCCTTCACCAGGATAAACGACTCATAGCTTGTCTTGCTCCCATACAGGGCGTCGTCATAATTCTCGATGGGGCCTACCACAAAGTCCAGACGGCTCTGCTTCATGTCCATCCAGGCCAGGTCGCTGGCATAGTAGTCGTCCGTCATCAAAGCCTTGCGGCGCTCCGTCAGGTATTTCTTCAGTCCGGCATCCTCGGCCAGCTCGATGGCCACACCCATCAGGCTGTCCACCTTCGCCAGGCGGTCGGCATATTCCACATGGTAAGGCACCACCTTCAAGGCGCCGTTCTCGTCCCGGCGGATTACGGTATACTGGCTGCTCTTCTCCGGGTCGGCCAGTGCGTCATACTCCTCCGTGGTCATGTCCAGCGGGTAGAAATTGCAGCCCGCCGGCCGTTCCCCGTAGCCGGGAATAAAGGGGCGCTCCTCGCCCAGACGGTCCCAGGCGCCGTACTGTATCATTGCGAAGGCCTTCATGGCCGGGTCGGTGATGGTGTCCAGGCTGGCGCGGTTCTCGGCACCGAAATACTGGTCCCAATACAAATCGTCCATGATGTCCGCAATCTGGATAAAGACAGGCAGCAGTTGCTTCTCTTTTTCCGTCAGGACACTCAAGTCCGTCGTCAACGTAAACTCGGCATACTCGTCAACTTTCTGTTGTAGTTCCGATTTTTCTTCCGTTTTGTTGCTCTTGCAGCCCACTGCGGCAAGCATTGTGATGGTCATAATTGAAAGTACTAATCGTTTCATTTTTAAATGTTTTATTATGTTGTCTGTATTTTTCTTTCAATGCAAAAATACATTTTTTTTTGCTATTCTCGAAAAAAGTAGTACTTTTGCATCCGATTTCGCCGAGGGGGAAGCCCTCCCGACAGCGCAAAAATCAACCCACGGAAAGGTGCTCGAGTGGTTGAAGAGGCCCGCCTGGAAAGCGAGTAAGCGTTAAAAGCGCTTCAGGGGTTCGAATCCCCTCCTTTCCGCCAAGAGAAAAACGTTGTAGCAGTCGCCGCAACGTTTTTTTTGTTTGGTCTGTCAGTAGCAGGTATTCCTGATAAATCTGCATCCTCTATCGTGCAAAAAACTGCACTGTAGAGTGTGCAGTTTTGATTATTATTCATATCTTTGCATTGAAAAATAGTATTATGGAAACCCTTAGAGGCTGACGGATATACTTTTTGAGATAGGTGGGAAAAACAGAACCCGCCGCCAAGTGTTTACAATAGACCCCGCGAAAGCCTACGTGGTGAGGGACGACATCGAGCACGCCTCTCTCCATAACATCCCCCTCTGGATGTTCGGGTTCCTATACTGACAATGTGTACCCTTGGAAAGCAACAGGGTGCTACAAGCGCAACTTGCAACACCCTGTTTGTCTTCAGGCAATCCTGTGGATGGCAGTTGCCTTACTTCGCCTAAATTCTAGTTACAAGTGCAACAATGAAGTCGATTTCTATGTGCCGAAATGGGTTTGGCGGTTCAAGCCTCGTGGAGACACAGGAGTTTTAATATCTCCATAATCGTAAGCTTGCAAAAACCAGCATGTGCTGAAAGCACATCGTCCTATTAACCCCACACTAAGTCGATAGACGCAGTGTGGGGTGGCTTGCGTGGCTAAGGCTGTGTGCCGGAGGCACACTACAGCGTTGCGGCGGTAGCGTGTCTTCGACACGCAGGATGGGTCGACAGGAAACCCCACACTGCGCTCCCTGCGGTCGCTTAGTGTGGGGTTAATAGGATGCCGTGCCTCCGGCACGGACATCAGCAACACAGGTGTTTGCACATCTCCATGGTTGTAAGCTTTCAAAAATTGGCATGTGCTGAAAGCACATCGTCCTATTAACCCCACACTAAGTCGATAGACGCAGTGTGGGGTGGCTTGCGTGGCTAAGGCTGTGTGCCGGAGGCACACTACAGCGTTGCGGCGGTAGCGTGTCTTCGACACGCAGGATGGGTCGACAGGAAACCCCACACTGCGCTCCCTGCGGTCGCTTAGTGTGGGGTTAATAGGATGCCGTGCCTCCGGCACGGTCAGACTGCAAAGGTATTCCGTTGGCAATTACCTTACTTGGATGTGGGTCTCAGCCAAGTGAAGGTTACCCTGCTGGTGGGCAGACTTGTACCGCTCAGTAGCTCCGTTTCCACTGCCAATGGGCAGGTGATTGTACAATGTCCGGAATTATAAGAAAGGAAGTAGCACATATACCACTTGTTAGTAACGCTGCTCATATCGAAGTTGGAGAGGTCTAAGCTCGTCAGGCTGCTGCAACCGGAAAACATACTGTTCATATCCGTCACATTGGCGGTGTTGAAGTTGGAGAGGTCTAAGCTCGTCAGGCTGCTGCAATTGTTAAACATCAACTGCATATCCGTCACATTGGCGGTGTTGAAGTTGGAGAGGTCTAAGCTTGTCAGGCTGCGGCAATTCGAAAACATCCTGAACATATTCGTCACATTGGTGGTGTTGAAGTTGGAGAGGTCTAAGCTCGTCAGGCTACTGCAATTTTCAAACATCCACTCCATATTCTTCACATTGGCGGTGTTGAAGCTTGAGAGGTTCAGACATGTCAGACCGTAGCAATTGTCAAACATCTCCTCCATATTCCTCACATTGGCGGTGTTGAAGTTGGAGAGGTCCAGGCTCGTCAGGCTGCTACAATCAGAAAACATGAATCTCATATCCGTCACATTGGCGGTGTTGAAGTTGGAGAGGTCCAAGCTCGTCAGGCTTTGGCACCACCCAAACATCCAGTCCATATTCTCTACATTGGCGGTATTGAAGTTGGAGAGGTCTAGGCTCGTCAGGCTGCGGCAATTCGAAAACATACTGCCCATCTGCGTCACATTGGCGGTGTTGAAGCTGGAGAGGTCCAAGCTCGTCAGGCTTTGGCACCACCCAAACATCCAGCCCATATTCTCTACATTGGCGGTATTGAAGTTGGAGAGGTCTAAGCTCGTCAGGCTGCTGCACCCGTGAAACATCTGGCCCATATCCGTCACATTGGCGGTGTTGAAGCCTTCGCCAAAGTCTATCGTTCTCAACGCTGAAACGAAAGTTAGGCCATCCCATGTTTTTCTTTCAAACATGTTTGAGCAATCAGGGTTGGCATTCATCATGCTGGCACTTGTTGTGACCCGCCATGTCGTGCCATCAAGGTTGCCATATATAGGGACAGGGGAATTTGAAGTTGAAAGTAATGTGCCAGAACTGACACTACTGTTATACTCAAAGACAACAGCCGTAGTGTTTTCAGGAATGGCGGCATTGAAGGTAGGACCATCAACCAGCTTGGCGGCGAGGATTTGGGTTAGGTGGTCTACGTTGAGGGTTACGGTGGTGTAGGTGTTGTGGCGCAGGGCTACATTGCTTTTGGTGAGCTCGAAGTAGTAGCCGTTGGTGGTGGTGAGGGTGATGGTGACGTTGTCCGTGGGAAAGGAGGGGACGTAGATGTCGAAGGCGGACTGGGCTCCCGCGGCCAACGTGACGTTGGTGGCTCCCGACAGGCGGAGGGAGACGGCGTGGGATGCATCGGAGGAGAGGGTGATGCCGTCGTCATCAGAACCGTTGACGGTGGCGGTGCCAGTGCCGCTCAGCATGGCGTTGGCGGCTTCAACTTTCAGGCTGCCGAGTGTCATGTCGTTGCCGGTGTTGTTGTTGACCACTACATGGACGATGGAGCAGAGGTTGTGGAACAGGAGCGTGCTGCCGTCGGTGTAGGCACCCATGGGGGCATCGACGCGCTGGTGGCCGTCAACAACTTGGTACTTCTGTGTGGCGGACAGGGTGACAGGTATGGTGGCATTGTTGGCGATGTTGCTGCCTTCTGTCACTAACGAGGCTGGGTAGATGGCGCGGTAGGCATCGGCACCCACCACGTCAGCAATCTGTGCCGATGAGCCGGATATGGCGGAGACGGGGTAGGCATCGGTGTTGACATACACCTGGTCGTCCTCGTTCCAGCAGGGATAGCGGTCGTTGATATAGGTCTTTGCGGGCTGGCTGATTTCTGCCCCTAAGGTGACCAACTCCTGCTCTTTCTGGCAGCCCGTGGCCAACAGCAGCGAGGCCGCAGCCACCGCAAGGAGATATTGTTTCTTCATGATGAATAAAGGTTTTGTTTGTTGTTACTAATGACTTTTTTTGTTCTCATACCCCTAACCCCTCTCAAGAGGGTAGGCTGAAACACCACATGTATTCTATACTGTCAGCGGGGAAGACCAACCCGCCACCGCGACATCCCCTTTCCCAAAGGGGTACGGCGAAGCCAGGGAGTATGAAACAGCGTTGTGAGCATCAAGTATACTGGGGCGTACCATTATTGGGTGAAGGCGTGTCCCAGCTGTCGGACTCGTACCGAGTGGTGTTTGTGGGTGTCCCAGAACCAGAGGTTTGCATGCCTGCCTCAACCTTTACGGCGAGGGTCTCCACGACGGGAGCATTGTAGACGGTTTTCTTCATAAGTGTTTGATGTTTTTGTTCGCCCCAAGTCCCCAACAGGCAATTCATACAATAAAGAAAGGCATGAGACTTATGTACTCATGTCCGTCTTTTACCAGGTATCGCCAAACACCTTTGAGGAAACGGGTTTTATAGAACATATCTCACGCCTGAAGATATGCCGAGGCGTGAGCCCATAGCATACACAACAAGCGAAAGCAAAATGCTCGTCCTTCCTCATGAACTTTGGCGAAATTCGGTAAAAGGGACCTTATCGCAATGCTTTTCTTGCAAACTGCTTACGTTGCTCTTGTAAGCGACTGCAAAGATACATAAATTTGCGGATATAAGTACTGGCTCATGAAAAAAATATATATACAATACGTATTATCATGACTTTACTGATGGTAAATTGGCAGAGAATCCGTGACGATTAGTGGTTCGGTACACCACGAATCAGCTGAAAAAGCAGGTGAGGGATGTTGTGGGTGAGTCTCCGAGAGAGGGCTATTCGTCCAGGTGGATGTCTGGCAGCTGGAGCTTGTCGGGGCAGTGGCAGGTCTTGCCCCCGGCGGGGCAGTGGCTGCAGCCGCAGGAGCATCCTTTTTTGCTGCGGAATGTGCGCACCAGCCTACGGACGGCGAACCCCACGGCCGCCGCCACGATGAGCAGTGCTATGGCGGTTTGTAGCATGGCTATAGGAGCAATGAACCGATTTGGAAGAACGCTGTGGCCACAAGCCATGCCAGCCCGATTGTGTAGGCCACCGTAAACAAAGCCCATTTCCACTTGCCGCTCTCGTTCTTGATGGCCACGATGGTGCTGATGCAGGGCATGTAGAGCAGAATGAAGAGCAGCATGCTGGCCGCCGACAGGGGCGTCATGTTGTCGCGCACCAGCTCGGAGATGCGGCTCCCGCCCTCCTCGCTCTCGAAGTCCTCTTCGAGTGCCACGGCTTCATCGTCCGAGGTGGCGTAGACTACGGCCATTGTGCTGGCCACCACCTCCTTGGCCCCGATGCCGGCCAGCAGCGACACGCTTTGCCGCCAGTCGAAGCCGCAGGGGCGCATGGCGGGTTCGATGGTTTTGCCAATCTTGGCCATATAGGAGTTCTCGGCCTGCAACTGGCGGTTGTCGTTGGTGGGGAAATAGCTGAGTGCCCACACTATGATGCTGGCTCCGAGGATGATGGTACCCATCTTTTTCAGATATTCTTTGCCTTTCTCCCATGTGTGGCGCAGGACGGCTTTGGCGGTGGGCATGCGGTAGGGGGGCAGCTCCATGACGAAGGGGAGGCTCTCGCCTTTTACGAAAAAGCGGCTGAACAGTTTGGCCATCAGCACGGCCATGACCATGCCCAGCAGGTACAGCCCCGTCAGGACGTAGGCGGCATATTGGCTGAAGAAGGCCGACACCAGGATGACGTACACTGGTATGCGGGCCGAGCAGCTCATCATGGGGATGACCAGCATGGTGAGGAGGCGGCTTTTGCGGTCCTCGATAGTGCGGGTGGCCATGATGGCAGGCACATTGCAGCCAAAGCCCATAATCATTGGGATAAAACTTTTGCCGTGCAGCCCCATGCGGTGCATCAGTTTGTCCATGATAAAGGCCGCGCGGGCCATGTAGCCGCTGTCTTCCATGAACGAGATGAACAGATACAAGATGAGAATATTGGGCAGGAACACCAGCACCGACCCCACGCCGGCAATGATGCCGTCCACCAGCAGCGAGCGCAGCGGCCCTTCGCTCATGACTGAACCCACCGCGTCGCCTAACCAGCCGAAGAGACTCTCCAGCCAGTCCATGGGGTACTGCCCCACGGCGAAGGTGCAGAAGAAGGTGATGAACATGACGATGAGAAACACGGGATAGCCTATCCACCGGTGCGTCACCACCGCGTCAATCTTGTCCGTCAGCTGGTGGAGGGTGCTTTTCTCGTTCTTCGTGTAGCATTCGGCCAAAGCGCCGCGCACGAAGGCGTATTTTGCATCCGTGATGGCCGACTCGATGTCTTGCCGCGACTGCTCCACTGCCACCTTGTGCCCGCTGTCGTCCCGGTTGTCCACCAGCAGGTGGCCGCTGCTGCGCTTGTATTCTTCGGCAATCTGGTTGCGCATGGCCAGCACGCTGCCGTCTGTGTCGCGCTCTGCGGCATACTGCTCCAGCTGCCGGTCGTTCTCCAGCAGTTTGATGGCCAGGAAACGGGTCGACAGGCGGTCGCTGAAGCCGTGTTCGTACAGCTCTGTGCGCAGGGTGGTGATGCACCGCTCCAGCTCTGGACCGTGGTTCACGTGTATGTGGCGCGTCTTGGTGTCGCGACCCTCAAACACTT
Organism: uncultured Bacteroidales bacterium; assembly: GCA_947168665.1. Classification (GTDB taxonomy): domain Bacteria; phylum Bacteroidota; class Bacteroidia; order Bacteroidales; family P3; genus Colimorpha. The sequence goes on along the minus strand of CAMVMX010000014.1, from coordinate 10,731 downwards.
CGATAATCTTGTTGAACAGGTCGGCAATGCCCTGCCCGTTGCGCCCTGTGGTAGGCACGATGGGCATGCCCAGCAGGGTCGACAGTTGCTCTATGTCCAGATGGTCGCCGCTGCGTTGCAGTTCGTCGTACATGTTCAGGGCCATCACCATCGTGATGTCCATGTCGATGAGCTGCGTGGTGAGGTACAGGTTGCGCTCCAGGTTGCTCCCGTCCACCACGTTGAGGATGATGTCGGGGTCTTTCTCCAGAATATGCTTGCGGACATACAGCTCTTCGGGCGAATAGGCGCTGAGACTGTAGGTGCCGGGCAGGTCGACAAGGTTGAAAGTGTATCCCTCATATTGGAACACCCCCACCTTTTCGTCCACCGTCACTCCGCTGTAGTTCCCCACCCGCTCATGGGCGTGGGCGGCAATATTGAAGATGCTGGTTTTTCCGCAGTTGGGATTGCCCACCAGGGCCACGTTGATGGTGTGGGTGCGGTGTTCGGCTATGTGTTCCAGCTTTTTTTCGGGCGCGTCGATGGCGCGGAAGTCCTTGTGGCTGGCGATTTCCTTCTCGGCTTCGGCCAGGGTCACTATCTCCACTTTCTCGGCGTCGCTGCGCCGCAGCGACACTTCGAAATTCATGATGCGGTATTTGATTGGGTCTTTCAGCGGGGCATTCAGGATAGCCTGAACCGTCACCCCTTTGATGAAACCCATCTCTATGATGCGTTTGCGGAATGCTCCGTGACCCGCCACGCGCACCACTACTCCACTCTCTCCACTCTGTAAGTCTGATAATAGCATTCTCGTTATTTTTTTTATTCCATTTGCAAAATAACATATTCTTTTCCATCCATCCAATCACTATTATTGGTGATTTTAGCCGAGCCGTAGTGTGAGTCCTTTTTTTTGTCAAAAAATTTGATGATTATTGGCAATCAGCATAAGGGAGCCTTGATGAGACGCGGCATGGAGAACCTTTCATGAAAATCAGTTATGCTTAACTAAGGCGAATAAACAGTTTTTCATGTCGTTGTATGTGGTAGGTGCCCTGTACCGACGATTTTTTTCACCGAACCGGAAATTATTGTTATCTTTGCAGCGTAAAAATTCAGGGAGACCGGCGGGCGGGGCAACGGGGCCGTCCCGCCAGTGCGCCGCACAGCAAGGCCCCCCAGACAGACACCGAAATATGAAAACGGCGATCCACACAATCCTTACGGTCCTGCTACTGTCCGTGGCGGGCGCGGCCGCGGGGCAGCCCGCGAGGGCCACGCTGACCTGCCCCTCCGAACACGGCAGGGGCCTGCTGGTACGGCAGATGCCGGACGGCGGCGACCTGATATACGAATACAGCAGAGACCTCCACAGCCACACGTTCCTCTGCCGCAGCCGCCTCCAGCCCGGGCGGTACCTCCGCTACGAGATGCCGCCGATGTCCAACTACTACGGGAGCATCAGCTACACAGTCACCGACATGGAGGTGGTGGGCGACGTGTGCTTCATCTGCGGGACCATGACCAGTCCCACAGGTGACCCGGAAGTCCCGATAATGAGGGATGCCGGGGTGGAGCGCACGGGCTACGTCTGCCGCGTGGAGCTCGACAGCATCGCGGTCCACTTGAACATCCTGTCCGGCGGCGGTGTGGGGCCGCGGAGCCTGGGTTCCAACCTCAAGTACAAATTCCACAAGCTGAAGAAGACGAGCGGGGTGACGCGGATGGCGGTCCAAGTGAGCGGCGCGGACACGGTGATAGGGCTGGTGGGGCGCACCGACAGCGCAGTGTCGCTGCCGTGCGTGGTGCTGCTGCGCGGCCAGACGGGCGAGCAGCAGTGGTACGGGAGACGTTACAGCATCGACGACCCCGCCGAGGACTTCACGGACATCGGCATCGGCGAGAAGAGCCTCTTCACGGTGTCGCGTTTCGAGGGCGAGCACAGGACGTTCGGGATGCGGAGCGTAGGCATCGGCAATTTTTTCGAGGTCGGCTTCAATGCCGAGTTCAAGCACCTGTATAAATTCGACGCGGGAGGGATGTCGCCGGCGGGCACGACGGTCTCGCACACCTGGCACCCGGACGCCGCCGACATCCGCCTGGTGGCCATGCCCAGCGGCAACGATGTCACGGTGGCGTATGAGGGGCGGGAGTACTTCGCCACCGAGAATGTGGACTACTTCGAGGAGCGCGTCAACCTGTTCAGGCTGACGTGCAGCAGCGCGGGCGTGTTCGCCATGGCCGAGGCCAGGGAGCTGCTGGCCTATGTGGGCGAGGACACCTGCCTGGGCGAGGTGCGAGCGATGGGCAGGAGCGACAGCATCGCCCTGGTCCAGTCCCGCATCAACGGGCAGGGAGCCGTCACGAGGCTCTACTTTTTCAAGTGGGGGGTCGCGCCGACGCCCGTCGTGGAGAGCCAGGTCCATGCGTACACGTCGATGGACATCAGCAGCGGACGGGTCTCGCTGGTGGGTTCGCGGGCCTCCGACGGCAGTCTTCTCCACCACCGCGACATACCCGGGCTCATGGCGGAGGGTTACGACTGCTTCTACCCCGCCACGGAAAGCAGCCCGCAGCTTCTCCCCCTGGCGGAGCCGGAATATACTGAAAGTCCTGTTGGCCCGCATTATAAATATAATATTTTCCAGTGGAACTCCACCACCCGTCTCATCCCCACGACCCATCCGTGGGAGGTGGTGTGCGACCCGCTCCGCTCCGCCCTGGCCGTGCCTGAGGGGGACAGGCCGAAGCCTCCGGCACGTGCAAAGGCCGGCGCCCCCGGCGACAGATAAAGCCCAGAACGAAGACCAACCCATCAACAGACCTCAAACCATGAAAACACCACAGACTCTCAAACCCCTCGTGAAGGCGCTGCTCAGCGCAGCCGCCATGCTGTTGTTCCTGCCCGGAGCCGCAGGGCAGACCTACGACACGGTGACCGGCCCCAACGGCCGGCTGCCGGGCTATTATTATTCATACTGGTATGACGAGTGTCCCTCCTACACCGACACTTCGGAATACTCCCTTGCACAGACTCACGGGGCTTTTTTTCTCACATGGACAGGCACCGGTTCCAGTCCTGACCATCTCTGGTCCCTATCCGACTATGTGGCCCATCCCGCGGCCATAGTGGGAATAGCCGTCCTCTCTACCGACAAGGCGCAGAATCCCAGCGTGGCGGAGGGGTGGCCGGTGCTCAACGGCCCCCGCAAGCCGGAGTACGTCTACGTGCTGAACTACGACAGCGCCAGCCAGCAGGCGACGGTCCTTGGGACAGCCCGGTGGGACACCTGCCAGCGAAAGATCTACAAGCTGCCGCGGCACATCGACTCGGCGCGGTTCCGCTACCGCTACACCTATATCTCCGAGGTGACCCTCGACACGCCCATCTATGTCGACTCCACCTTCTATCTGTGTGGCACTTGGGAGAACAACCGGCTGGTCGGCGACAGCCATTTCCCTGCACCCCCCATATTCTACACTTACCTGGATGGGAACCCGGTTTATGTTCCAAACAGTCCCATGATACGATGCCCACGCAATCGGAAGTACGGCAGCTACCGTTATAAGGATTCTCACTTCATAGTAGATCAAAACAATAATGATGGCTATGTGTCTTTCGGACCATTCATACCCAAGATAGACTTTGCCGACGTCGACGTGCGCCCGGCGGACAGCACCATGGGTACGGCGGGGCCGTCGGGCAAGCTTTCCAAGCACGTGAGGCACCGGTTCTACGCGCGGCCCCGGGTGGGCTACCGCTTCATCCGCTGGGACGACGGCGACACGTCCAACCCGCGCTACGTCCCCATCGACCGCGACACCTCCTTCGTGGCCTACTTCGCCTCGGCCGAGCGGTACGAGGTGGTGTGCCGGACCGAGAGTCCCTACGGGATAGTGACGGGAGGCGGCTTCTACTACGAGGGCGACGAGGTCCGCGTCGAGGCCGTGGCCACAGACCCCCGCTACCGCTTCACGCGGTGGGGCGACGGCGACACGACCAACCCGCGCGTCCTCACCGTCGCGGGCGACACGCTCTTCACCGCCTTCTTCGGGCCGAAGCCCAACTACGAGGGCATACCCGAGGCCGACAGCGGGCTCTTCGTCCTCATGCCCAACCCAGCGGGCGGCGCGGTCACCGTCAGCCTGACGGGCGGCGCGGCCCAGTGCCGGGAGTGCCGCCTCGTGTTCCGCGACGCTGCAGGGCGCGAGCGGTTCACGCTCCATTCCCTCTCGCCGCGCATGACGCTGGGGCTGTCCGACCTTGCCCCGGGCCTTTACTTCGTCACCCTTGTCACCCCCCAGACCTCCCTCACCCGCCGTCTCATAGTCGAGTGACGGCCCCGCCCGCGCATTTGTTATTGTATACTATCAATCAAGTTGTATTATAAATATTTACAGTTGTAGATTCTGTTTTCCCGATACAATTTTTTCACCGAACCGGAAATTATTGTTATCTTTGCAGCGTAAAAATTCAGGGAAACCGGCGGGCGGGGCAACGGGGCCGTCCCGCCAGTGCGCCGCACAGCAAGGTCCCCCAGACAGACACCGAAATATGAAAACGGCGATCCACACCATCCTTACGGTCCTGCTACTGTCCGTGGCGGGCGCGGCCGCGGGGCAGCCCGCGAGGGCCACGCTGACCTGCCCCTCCGAACACGGCAGGGGCCTGCTGGTACGGCAGATGCCGGACGGCGGCGACCTGATATACGAATACAGCAGAGACCTCCACAGCCACACGTTCCTCTGCCGCAGCCGCCTCCAGCCCGGGCGGTACCTCCGCTACGAGATGCCGCCGATGTCCAACTACTACGGGAGCATCAGCTACACAGTCACCGACATGGAGGTGGTGGGCGACGTGTGCTTCATCTGCGGGACCATGACCAGTCCCACAGGTGACCCGGAAGTCCCGATAATGAGGGATGCCGGGGTGGAGCGCACGGGCTACGTCTGCCGCGTGGAGCTCGACAGCATCGCGGTCCACTTGAACATCCTGTCCGGCGGCGGTGTGGGGCCGCGGAGCCTGGGTTCCAACCTCAAGTACAAATTCCACAAGCTGAAGAAGACGAGCGGGGTGACGCGGATGGCGGTCCAAGTGAGCGGCGCGGACACGGTGATAGGGCTGGTGGGGCGCACCGACAGCGCAGTGTCGCTGCCGTGCGTGGTGCTGCTGCGCGGCCAGACGGGCGAGCAGCAGTGGTACGGGAGACGTTACAGCATCGACGACCCCGCCGAGGACTTCACGGACATCGGCATCGGCGAGAAGAGCCTCTTCACGGTGTCGCGTTTCGAGGGCGAGCACAGGACGTTCGGGATGCGGAGCGTAGGCATCGGCAATTTTTTCGAGGTCGGCTTCAATGCCGAGTTCAAGCACCTGTATAAATTCGACGCGGGAGGGATGTCGCCGGCGGGCACGACGGTCTCGCACACCTGGCACCCGGACGCCGCCGACATCCGCCTGGTGGCCATGCCCAGCGGCAACGATGTCACGGTGGCGTATGAGGGGCGGGAGTACTTCGCCACCGAGAATGTGGACTACTTCGAGGAGCGCGTCAACCTGTTCAGGCTGACGTGCAGCAGCGCGGGCGTGTTCGCCATGGCCGAGGCCAGGGAGCTGCTGGCCTATGTGGGCGAGGACACCTGCCTGGGCGAGGTGCGAGCGATGGGCAGGAGCGACAGCATCGCCCTGGTCCAGTCCCGCATCAACGGGCAGGGAGCCGTCACGAGGCTCTACTTTTTCAAGTGGGGGGTCGCGCCGACGCCCGTCGTGGAGAGCCAGGTCCATGCGTACACGTCGATGGACATCAGCAGCGGACGGGTCTCGCTGGTGGGTTCGCGGGCCTCCGACGGCAGTCTTCTCCACCACCGCGACATACCCGGGCTCATGGCGGAGGGTTACGACTGCTTCTACCCCGCCACGGAAAGCAGCCCGCAGCTTCTCCCCCTGGCGGAGCCGGAATATACTGAAAGTCCTGTTGGCCCGCATTATAAATATAATATTTTCCAGTGGAACTCCACCACCCGTCTCATCCCCACGACCCATCCGTGGGAGGTGGTGTGCGACCCGCTCCGCTCCGCCCTGGCCGTGCCTGAGGGGGACAGGCCGAAGCCTCCGGCACGTGCAAAGGCCGGCGCCCCCGGCGACAGATAAAGCCCAGAACGAAGACCAACCCATCAACAGACCTCAAACCATGAAAACACCACAGACTCTCAAACCCCTCGTGAAGGCGCTGCTCAGCGCAGCCGCCATGCTGTTGTTCCTGCCCGGAGCCGCAGGGCAGACCTACGACACGGTGACCGGCCCCAACGGCCGGCTGCCGGGCTATTATTATTCATACTGGTATGACGAGTGCCCCACCTACACCGACACTTCGGAATACTCCCTTGCGCTGACGCACGGGGCCTTCAACATCACATGGCACGGCACGGGGTCCAACCCCGACAACCTCTGGTGCTTCTCCGAATGTGTGGCCCAACCCGCGGCCATAGTGGGGATAGCCGTCCTCTCTATCGACAAAGCACTGAACCCCAGCGTGTCGGAGGGGTGGCCGGTGCTCAACGGTCCCCGCAAGCCGGAGTACGTCTACGTGCTGAACTACGACAGCGTCAGCCAGCAGGTGACGGTCCTCGGGACAGCCCGGTGGGACACCTGCCAGCGGAAGATTTACAAACTGCCGCGGCACATCGACTCGGCGCGGTTTCGCTACCGCTACACCTATATCTCCGAGGTGACCCTCGACACGCCCATCTATGTTGACATCCTCTTTTACATGGGCGGCACCGAGGAGAACGACCGGCTGGTCAACGACAGCCATTTCCCTTCGCCCCCCACATTCTATACCTTGATTGAGAGTACTGACATAGAAATTCCAAATCCACAGTATGGCCAGAGATTTCCATGCCCCGACCGTCGGAACCAGACGTCCGGCAGTTTCAACATCAAGAGCAACATGTTCTATCCGCGGCCCGACGCCCTTGGGGGGGTGGTGTGCTTCGGACCCTTCATACCCAAGATAGACTTTGCCGATGTCGACGTGCGCCCGGCGGACAGCTCCATGGGTACGGCGGGGCCGTCGGGCAAGCTCTCCAAGCACGTGAGGCACCGGTTCTACGCGCGGCCCCGTGTGGGCTACCGCTTCATCCGCTGGGACGACGGCGACACGTCCAACCCGCGCTATGTCCCCATCGAGAGCGACACCTCCTTTGTGGCCTACTTTGCCTCAGCTGAGCAGTACGAGGTGGTGTGCCGGACCGAGAGTCCCTACGGGATAGTGACGGGAGGCGGCTTCTACTACGAGGGCGACGAGGTCCGCGTCGAGGCCGTGGCCACAGACCCCCGCTACCGCTTCACGCGGTGGGGCGACGGCGACACGACCAACCCGCGCGTCCTCACCGTCGCGGGCGACACGCTCTTCACCGCCTTCTTCGGGCCGAAGCCCAACTACGAGGGCATACCCGAGGCCGACAGCGGGCTCTTCGTCCTCATGCCCAACCCAGCGGGCGGCGCGGTCACCGTCAGCCTGACGGGCGGCGCGGCCCAGTGCCGGGAGTGCCGCCTCGTGTTCCGCGACGCCGCAGGGCGCGAGCGGTTCACGCTCCATTCCCTCTCGCCGCGCATGACGCTGGGACTGTCCGACCTTGCCCCGGGCCTCTACTTCGTCACCCTTGTCACCCCCCAGACCTCCCTCACCCGTCGTCTCATAGTCGAGTGACGGCCCCGCCCCCGATTCCCGCAAGGCCAGACAATGGACTGCGCTCTGCCTTCGCTCGTTTAACATTCTTCACATCTGTTTTATTCGGTATTTCGACCTCCCCTGTGGGACAGATTAATTTCCGTCCGGCAGGGGAGGAGTGGTTTATGAATGGGGGTAGAGCGTCGGCGGGCTATTGTCAGATGCTGATGGCGCATGTGAGGCGGCGAGGGGCCGTCGGGACGGCCGTTTTGTTACTCGGCCGTCGGCGGGTATGCTCCAGCTGGCACGGATTATGACGGAAAGGGTGAAAAAAAATTGCGTTCCGATATCGGAGATAGGGGGGTGAAACGCTCTTATATGGCAAAACTAACCGAAATGAATAAACCCGAACATAAAACAGCGCAGCCTGCACGGGCAATGACGGACGAGGATTTGAACAATCTGTATGCCATGTTGATGTGTAGTGCCCTTAAGGCCACGCCTGTCTTCGACGAGGCTCAGGACTTGGTGCAGGAAAGTCTCGCCCGCACGATGGAGCAAGTGAGTATGGGAGTGAATGTCAGGTATTTCAAGGCGTACTGCTTTAAGGTGCTCGCTTCGCTCAAGTCCCGCATGTTCAGCGACCGCCGCCGGCACATCCTGGTGGCTGACTTGCCGGAGAATGCGGCGCAAGGGCGGTATGACTATTACTCGATGGAGCTTTTGATGGAGGAACTCTTCGCCCTGCTGCCGGACACGGAGCGGCGTGTGGTCGAGTTGTATGACCTTGAGGCTTTGCCGCTCGACCAGGTTGCCGCCCGGCTGGGACTCAGTGTCAGCTATACTGAACGGATGCTTGGGAAAGCTCATTCTTTTATAAAAGATAAATTACTTAGTCACCATGAAAAATAACAGTCATCCACAGTATGAGCCGTTTGGCGCGATGCCAGACTGCCACGCCCCAGCCGACCAACTGTTGCAAGATTACCTCACGGCTGCCCGCCGCTGGCATCAGGGCGAGAAGGAGTTCCGCCATTCTTTCCGCCAGGCCGCGAGGAGGCAGCAGACCGATGGTTTCCCGATTTGGGCTCGGGCAGCGGTTTTGGCTTTGGTCGCCACCTCGGTCGCGCTCCTTTTCTTGTTTCAAACAGTCAGCCGGCCTTATCAGTCCTATAGTTGCAATGAGGACTGCTCGCGTCAGGCTGGGATTGAATTGCTGGAATCTTCAATAGCAACATTATGAATAACATGAGATTAACGGCCGTTGTGATTTGTGCAAGCCTGCTGTTGGCCGGATGTGGACAGCGCCGCGCAACGGATTATTATGATAGGTATAAAGACAGGCCGGGGGTCAAGGTGGTGTCGTTTGTGGGATATAGTATTGACGACAGCCATCGCGCCGATGTTACTGTAGTCCAGGCGTTGAGCGATTCGGTCTATGCCCTGCTGCTGGAAGAGTTCGGTATTTCCCGTACACACCTCGGGCTGAAAAAAGTCGTTGTTTCGGGGCCGGCAGTGTCTTCGGCGGGTCACCCAATTGCCAGAACTATAGGCACATCGGTCACTCAGCGCAGCGTATACATTTTCGAATACGAGAGCAGTTGCAGTCCGGCTGTTTTGCAATATATGGCCGATGTGGCCAGGGAATATATTAAGAACAATAAGAAAACCAATATTTTACAACACCTATGATTAAAACAGGCTCAATCAAACCATTTGCATGGCTGGCGACGATTGTCGTATTCGCGTCGTGCATTCAAGAAACTCCAGTCCCGCCCGTCAGTGCCGACACGGAAAGTTCGGCCGTGGTCATTATCGGAAAGGAAAATCACCCAGTCCCCGCCGAACCAGCCGACGGCGATATGCAGCGGGTTGGGAATGATGGTCGGCAACATGCTGAAATGTCGGTGACTACTGATGTGGGAGAGGTGAGATTCTCCCCAGCCGATAGTTCCACTGCGCATCCTCAGCAGGAGGTGGAGGATGCCGTCTCGGCTGTGATGAGCATCATAGCCTCGTCTGTCAAAAGCGGTAACTGGGACACCAATGTATCGGAATAGGCCTATTCTTCATAAATTAATTATTAACAATCAAAAACAGTAAAGACATGAAAAGTAGATTTGTTTTTGTCCTTTGCCTTTTGGCGGGACTTGCGTGGTCTTTCGCATCGTGCAACAAGCAGGATGACGGAGCTGTCGCCAACCAATCGTCAACATCTTCTCCCCAGTCCGGCAGCCCGCTTTCGGCCAAGGCTGCTCCAATTAAGGTGATTATTATTTCCGGCTCGGACACTCTCACTTTCGAAGGTACAATCCAGAAGGAGGAGGACGGGTCCTACTGTCTTGAAGGGACGCTCACCATGCCCGATGGCAGCAAGTACAATTGCGAAGGACGCCTCTATTGCCAGTCAAAGACGTTCTCTGGAACGGTTCGCGACGAGGAAGGCAACCAGGTTGTGCCGGACACTCAACTAATCGATGCTATGATACAGGTCGTGGAGTATCAGAACGTTGTGAACCGGTTGGCGCAGCAGCACCAGCAATAATCATCTCTTTGTGCCCTATAGACAGGGTTGTATTCTTTTCGAACTGCCGTCACCTGGTTTTCTCAATGGGTGACGGCATTCGTTTTCACCGTTAGACATGTTTTGTATATATAATGTAATTTTAATGATGAGGTATGGCAGTGATATTGCCGGGGTTCATCATTGATTTGTCGAGGTTCAAAAACTGGGTTTGCTGCTCGGTGTCATCCAACCCACAATTTTATCAGATAAGCGTAAAATACTTATTAATAATATGATACAAGTATCCCCCCTTTGTGTCTGAATAGTATAAATATACTGAAAACAAGTAATTTGCAGAGATGCGTATGATTTTCCAGTCGGATTTGGCCCGAATTTTCGGAAAAACGGGTGGAAAATCCCGGGATTGCGGGGCTGTTTCGGGGTTGTGGGGCGGTTTATTCAAAAAAAAATCGCCGCGCAACGCGCTGGGTGACAGTCGTGGCGGAAAAAACTTCGAAAAAAAGCGAAAAAAAATTTTGGCGGTTTGGAAAATGGTTGTATCTTTGC
>CAMVMX010000013.1 GCA_947168665.1 uncultured Bacteroidales bacterium | reverse complement strand
GGCTAGGAATAGCAATTAAAGAACTTCCGTTGTGGCGGATTTGCAATCCCACACCTGTTGTGGCGGATTTGCAATCCGCCACAGTTGAGAACGGGATTTGCAATCCCACAGCAAATAGAAGCGGGCGGCTAAAGCCGCCCGCACCCGAGTAGAACACGTGTTCGGGTTTATGGAAGGCGCGATGCACGGGCTGACAGTGCGGACCATAGGCATCGCAAGAGCCACAGTTCACATCTTCTTGAAATGTCTAACGTACAATATGTTCAGGTACGGGCAATTTGTAAAAAACGGGATAAGATAACAGAATAATCAACAAAAACCAACAGGAAGCGAGGTGAAAATATGTAGAACAGCCTGAAATAACACCCTAAGGCGAGGGTAGCAACACAATGCTGAACCCCTGTACACTTTGCAAACAGCGAAAAAGTCTGGCGAAGCGGTTAAACTAAGCTCTCCGTCTAAGCCAGAAAACAAAAACAATCAATTTTTAGAGCCTACCTAAACACATTAAGACAATGAAGAAAATAATGTTAGTATGTGCGGCGATGTTCACTCTCGCCGCCATGACCGCCTGCAAGAGCGGGACAACGACAAACGACACCGTGGTCGACAGCGCACAGCTGGCCAACGAACAAACCAAACAGGCACTCATCGGCGAATGGCAACCCGTCAGAATGTGGCATGTGACTGACAGGGATTCGGGAGACATCGTCACCAATGAGTTTCCATGGAGATACTGCTTCATGGAGAACGACACACTCTACATTCGGTCCAATGCTGGCGATGAGAAAATGATTCATAACAGGGCCGAGTGGATTAAAAATGACGACGGCACCTTCTACCTCATCGAGTCGTGGAGTGTGCAGAGCGACACAATCTTCCTCGGCTTCGACAACAATTCACTCTATCCGACGTGGCATATCGATTCGCTCACCCAAGAGCGTCTGTCGGTATCGGCCCTCGACGATAATGCTGAGATGAGGAGAATCACGTTAGAGAAGGCAAAATAGCAGAGCCGAAACCGGCCGTTTGTCGAGCTGAGACCTCGACATTGTACATTCGGCCTAATAGCCACTATATGACTGAAAGCCGAGACCATTGCTGGCCTCGGCTTCCCGACCTGGCGGATGTTCGACACCGTGCCGTTGGTCTGGATTTGCAATCCGCCACAGTTGAGAACGGGATTTGCAATCCCACAGCAAATAGATGCGGGCGGCTAAAGCCGCCCGCATCTATTGTGTACCCCATAGTGGGTCAGATGAAGAAGAGGCTTACGCCCACCACGCTGATGACGGCTCCGAGAATTTGGCGGGGGGTGACGCGCTGGTGGAAGAGCCAGACGGAGGGGGCTATGATGAGGATGGGGGTGAGGGCGAAGAGGGTCTGGGCAATGCCGGTGGAGGTGTACATGGTGGCCAGCAGCGACATGCTGACGCCCACAAAAGGACCGAAGACGGTGGCCCCGAGGACGCACCACATGGCCTTGCGGTCGCGCACGGCGCGGCGCAGCTTGGCCTTGCCGTCGCGCTCAAAGAGCAGCAACAGCGCCACAAAGCCCACCAGTCCCATCGACGCCCGTATCATAGTGGCGGCAAAGGGCATGCTGATATAGAGCGGCAGGGGGACGAGAGCCTCGGTGGGTGCGGCGTCGAGGGCATGGCCGGAGGCAAGGATAGAAGCATTGTAGTGTTCAAGACCTATCTTGCTCAGCACTAAGCCGAAGCCCTGGCAGATGCCGGCCACACTGGCGTAGAACACGCCGCGGCGGGGCAGGCTGAGCTTGAAGTGGGGAACCTGGTGGGGCGAGGCGGTGGGCTCGTCGCGACGGGAGAGGATGGAGAGGCCGATGCCGAAGAGGGTGACGCACATGCCTACGATGGCCAAGGGACGCATCTGCTCGCCGATGAGCAGGCGGCCCATGATGGCGGCGGTGGGGGCAGAAAGGGTCATGAAGAGCTGGCCGAAGCGCGACCCGATATAGATATAGCCCTGCATGAGGCAGTAGTCGCCAATGACGTAGCCCACCACGCCGCTGAGCAGCAGCCACAGCCAGGTGTCGGCATCGGCAAAGCGGGGCCACGGCACACCCATGACCACCCACAGCGTGAGGGCCAACAGTGAGAGGGACATGACCATGCGCACCACATTGAGCGGAAGGGAACCCATGCGCTTGGACGCCACTTCGGCAAAGAGGGCTGTAACTGTCCACGACAGAGCCACAAAGAGGGATATGATTTCTCCGATAAACATGGGTGCATAACGACAAAAAGGTTGTGTTATTGTGGAGTGGCGAAGGGATAATTTCAAGCCGATAGGAGCAGACCATACGGTGTATCTGCCACAAAATGCGAAAAAAGTGTATCTTTGCAACGCAAACATCGTATTAAACATTAAACATAATAATATTATTATCAAAGCGATACACACATTCAGACATCTCGGGGCTGGGGCTTTTTGCCGCTGGCTGGCGTTGATGGTGCTTGTCGTATGCGCCAGCGGGACAGCATGGGGCCAGGGACGGGGCTATCCCGTTTCAGGCACGGTGACTGACCGCTCCACGGGCGAGCCGCTGGCGTTTGTGCAGGTGGCTATCCCCGGCACGCGCTACGGCACGGTGTCGGACATCGAGGGCCGTTTCGATTTGAGCGTGACGGCGGCGGACACGGTGCTTCAATTCCGCATGGTCGGCTACCGTCCCCAGTCGGTCTCAATCAAGGGGCACGGTCTGCGCCGCCTGAAGGTCAGCATGGAACCCGATGTAAAGACGCTGCAGGCTGTAAACGTCACCGCCCAGCGCGGAAGTGGCCGCTACAGCCGCCGCAACAACCCGGCAGTGGAGCTGGTGCGCCACGTAATTGAGCGCAAGGGGACGACGGATGTGACAAGGACTGGCACCTTCAGCCGACGGGTGTTCGAGAAGCTGAACATGTGCCTGGACCAGTTCCACCCCGACTTCGAAAACAGCGCTTTCTGGAAGCATTTCAGCTTTGTGGAGAAGTATATCGACCGGGCCGAGTTCGACAATGCCGAGATTCTGCATTTTTCCATCCACGAGCGGTTGCAGACGCAGAACTGCGTGGAGGGAGCCCTGCGCACCTTGACCACAGCCAACCGCGCCGACGGCGTGGACGCCAACCTGACCCAGGAGGGCTGGAACGACGACCTCGACGCGCTTTTCCCGACGGTGGATATTTTCGCCAACGAGATTCCTCTGATGTCCGTGCGTTTCGTCAGCCCGCTGTCGTCGGTGCTGGCCACCACTTTTTATCATTATTACATCACCGACACAGTGGAGGTGGACAGCGTGCGCTGCATTGAGCTGTCGTTTGTGCCGGCCACGAAGGGGAATTTCGGCTTTGTGGGGACCATGTATGTGGTGGCGGACAGCAGTTACGCGGTGAAGGGAGTTTCGCTGCGTGTGCCTGAGGCGGTAGACTTGAACTATGTGCGCGACCTGAATGTGGTACAGACTTTTGAGCGCGACCCGTCGGGGCATTACTGCCCCACGCGGACGGACACGTATGGCCGTTTCTATGTCGGCAAACGTCTGCGGCAGGTGTATGCCCACAAGTTGCAACTCTACTACGACTACAGCTTCGACACGCTGCTGCCCCAGCCGGACAGCCTGTTCACGCCCATGTCGTCGCGTGCCGAGCTGCCCAACGCCCACCGGGTGATGCGGCGGGAATGGAACGCACGTCGGCCCGTGCCACTGTCGCTGGCCGAGACCTTTCTGGACAGCATGCGTTACGAACTGATGCGCATTCCCTCTGTGCGCTTCACCATCCGAACCGTAGAGACCCTCTTCACCGGCTATATCCCCACCCGCGCGGGGCGCGAAAACAGCCGTCTGGATTTGGGACCGATATACAATTTCGTGAGCCATAACGGCAGTGAGGGCCTCCGTCTCAGGGTGGGCGGCATGACCACCGCAAAGCTCAACCCCCGCAATTTCGCCGACGGCTACGTGGCCTATGGATTCAAGGACAAACGAGTCAAATTCAACCTGAACCTTATCCACACCTTCGCGCCCAAACGCCGCTTTGCCCGCGAAAACCCACAGGGGTTCATCTGCCTCCATGCCGGATACGATATCGAGTCGCCCGGGCTGTCATTCGACCAGTATGACCGCGACAACATACTGATGTGGACCAACCAAGAGGTGCCCGCGCAATACGTGGCCGACATCCAGCTGCGCCTTCGCCAGCAGTGGCCCGACTTTATCGGCATCGACACCTGGGTCGGCGCTCAAAACATACGTCCCACCGGTCTGTTGAACTATTACCGCGTCACCCCCGGCGGCACCGAGCGGGTGGACAACATCAACTACGCCCAATGGGCTGCCACCATCAACTTCTCGCCCGCCGCACTGCCCGGCAGCGGCCGCTCGGGCGAAAATTCCATGCTGAACCTTTCGGGCAACGCCACCTCCATATCGCTGAGCCACGAAATGGGTCTGCTGGACGGATTCTACTACAACCGGTCCGCCTTCAGCGCTTTCAACCGCCTGTGGTTTGCCGCCTTCGGCTACCTCGACCTGCGGGCGCAGGGTGGCATCGTGTGGAACTCCGTGCCAATGCCCAAGCTGTTTGTCCCCAACGGGAACAGCAGCGCTTTCATGTCTGAGAACTCGTTCAACACCATGCGGCCCATGGAGTTCATCGCAGACCGCTACGTGGCCCTGTTTGCCACCTACCACATGAAAGGCCTCATCCTGAACCACATCCCCCTCATCAAAGAGCTGAAGCTGCGCGAGGTGCTGGGGTTCAGCCTGCTGTATGGAGGCATGTCGGCCAAGAACGACCCCGCCTCGGGTCCCGAAGGACTGTACCTCCTGCCCGCCGGGGCCGGATTCCTCACCAACACCCCCTATATGGAATACAGCGTCGGCATCGAGAACATCCTCAAACTCATCCGCATCGACTACGTGCGGCGCCTCACCTACCTCGAAGACGGCGCCTCGCCCCACGCCATCAAAGTGAGCCTCCGCTTCACAATGTGACGTCGAAAGCATATATCAAACTTTTTGATTCGCCTGGATCGCAGCCAACTCCCCTTCTCGCTGACTCCGTTCCTTGCCTGCGACATTCGCCCCAAGCCGACCCCTGTTCGCCGCCTTCGGCCAGAGGGAATGGCGGTCATGTGCAGAATCGGTGGGGAACATCGAGTGGAGGAAGTGGCATCTGCCGGATGGGCGAACCGGGTGAAGGAATCAAAACCATGAAAAAAAACGCTGCAAGCAAGGATTGCCCGCAGCGTTTAGGAGGCGGAAAGAGAGGGATTCGAACCCCCGGACCCTCGCAGGTCAACGGTTTTCAAGACCGCCGCATTCGACCGCTCTGCCATCTTTCCTGTTGTCTGCCAAACGCTTGCGCCGATTGCGCTGATGCGTTTGGTTTTGCAAATATACGAAGTTTGACTGACATGGCAAAAAAAATGTGTCCGATGGACAAAAAAAGATAGTCTTGACATGTGGAATGATTTTTTTTTCGTATATTTGCACGGTTGAACGGGGCAAGCCCCGCAGACCCATTTATTATATAAAGATATAGTAATGAGAAAGATTTGGATTCGAATAGTGAAGATGTGCGGTTGGAAGTTTGAGGTGCCCACGTTGGAGGAGCGGCCGGAATTGCGCCATTGTGTGGTGGCGGTGGCTCCGCATACGGCTTTTGCCGACTATCTGGTGGGGGCCGCCGTCCTGTTTTCGGCGGGGGTGAATCCGAAGATACTGGTGAAGAAAGAGTTTTTCAACTTTTTCACCCGCCGGCTGCTGCACCGTCTGGGGCTGGTGCCGGTGGACCGTGGCAACATACACAACGATTTGGTGGCCAAGGCTGTAGAAACCTTGAATGGGTGCGACGACGTGTGTATCGTCATCACCCCCGAGGGGACCCGCAAGCCCGTGAAGCGGTTCAAACGGGGCTTTTACCAAATCGCCACCCAGGCGGGCGTGCCTATCGTGCTGGGATTTATGGACTTTAAGAACAAGCGCGCGGGCTACGGCCCCACGATTTACCCCACGGGCGACTATGAGGCCGACGTGGAGCGGATGGTGGAGTTTTTCGACCGCCACACGCCCTGCCACCCTGAGGGGTGGGCCATCCGGCCCAAGGGTCGGAAGTGACCGCACCGCGACAGGAGCATTTGGACTTTGATTTTAACTAAGAATACGATTATTATTCATTGCAAGCGAAAAAAACTGAATTATGATAAGAAGAATTTTTGTTGAGAAGCGCGAAGAGTATGCGGCCCAGGCCAAGGGGCTGCGCGAGGAGTTGGAACGCTATTTGGGCGTGGAACCCGAAGGGGTGCGCGTGCTGGTGCGCTACGATATTGAGAACCTGTCGGACGAGACATACGGGAAAGCCCGCGGAACGGTGTTTGCCGAGCCGCCGGTGGACAGGCTGTATGAGGAGGAGTTTCCCCACGCCGACGATGATTTCGTGTTTACGGTGGAGTATCTGCCTGGCCAGTTCGACCAGCGGGCCGATAGTGCCATGCAGTGCGTCAGGCTGCTGAACGCCACCGAGCAGCCCATCATCCGCTCGGCCACGACTTATGTGGTCAGCGGCCGGCTGACCGCCGAGCAGCGCGAGGCGGTGGTGAAGCACTGCGTGAACCCGGTGGACAGCCGGGTGACGGACGCTCCCAAGCCCTCGACTCTGGAGGAGCACTACGACGAGCCGGCCGATGTGGCCATCCTCGACGGTTTCGCCGCCATGAGTCCCGACGAGCTGGAGACGCTCTACAACGGCATGGGTCTGGCCATGACACTGGCCGACTTCAAACACATACAGCATTATTTTGCCGACGAGGAGCACCGCGACCCGTCGGTGACCGAGATACGTGTGCTGGACACATACTGGAGCGACCACTGCCGCCACACCACTTTCGCCACCGAGCTGAAGGGGGTGGAGTTCGACGAAGGCCTTTACCGCCCGCTGCTGGAGGAGGCTTTTGCCCGCTATCTGGCCGACCACAAGGACCAGTATGAGGGCCGTGACGACAAGTATGTATGCCTCATGGACCTCGGCACTCTGGCCGCCAAGCGCATGCGCAAGGCCGGACTGCTGAACGACCAGGAGGTGAGCGACGAGATTAACGCCTGCAGCATCGTGGTGCCGGTGAAGATGGACGGCAAGACCGAGGAGTGGCTGGTGAACTTCAAGAACGAGACCCACAACCACCCCACCGAGATAGAACCTTTCGGCGGAGCGGCCACCTGCCTGGGCGGCTGCATCCGCGACCCGTTGAGCGGCCGCACGTATGTCTATCAGGCCATGCGTGTGACCGGGGCCGCCGACCCCCGCAAGCCTGTCAGCGAGACGCTGCCCGGCAAGCTGCCCCAAAGCAAGATTGTCACCACTGCCGCCCGCGGCTATAGCAGCTACGGCAACCAGATAGGCCTGGCCACCGGGCTGGTGAACGAGATTTACCACCCCAACTATGTGGCCAAACGCATGGAGATCGGCGCAGTGATTGCTGCAGCGCCCCGCCGCCAGGTGAAGCGGCTGAGCAGCGACCCCGGCGATGTGGTCATCCTGCTCGGTGGCCGCACAGGCCGCGACGGATGCGGCGGCGCCACCGGAGCTTCCAAAGCCCACAACTCAGCCTCGCTCACCACGTGCGGAGCCGAGGTGCAGAAGGGCAACGCCCCCACCGAGCGTAAAATCCAGCGACTGTTCCGCCGCGAAGAGGTGTCGAGCCTCATCAAGAAGTGCAACGACTTCGGCGCAGGCGGCGTAAGCGTGGCCATCGGCGAACTGGCCGACGGGCTGCGGATTGACCTCGACAAGGTACCCAAGAAATATGCCGGCCTCGACGGCACCGAACTGGCCATCAGCGAAAGCCAAGAGCGGATGGCCATTGTGGTGGCCCCCGCCGATGTGGAGAAGATGCTGCAATATGCTGACGAGGAAAACCTGGAGGCTGTGGTGGTGGCCACCGTCACCGCCGACCCCCGCATGGTCATCAGCTGGCGCGGCAAAGAGATAGTGAACCTGAGCCGCCGCTTTATCGACACCAACGGCGCCCACCAGGAGACCGAAGTGCGGGTGGCCATGCCCGCCGACCAAGCAACCGCCGACACCGGGGCCAGCCAACCCCAGGCAAGTGTGAAAGACCGCTGGCTGGAGAACCTCGCCAACCTGAATGTCTGCTCGCAGAAGGGTCTGGTGGAAATGTTCGACAGCACGGTGGGCGCCGGCAGTGTGGTGATGCCCTACGGCGGCAAGACGCAGACCACGCCGACCCAATGCATGGCGGGACTGCTCCCCACCCTTTCAGCCCAGTGCGACACGGTGACCCTGATGAGCTACGGCTACGACCCCTACCTGAGCAGCTGGAGCCCCTTCCACGGAGCCGCCTATGCGGTGGTGGACTCGGTGGCCAAAATTGCCGCCGCGGGCGGCAACGCGAGCCGCGTGCGCCTCACCTTCCAGGAATATTTCAAAAAACTGGGCAACGACCCCTACCGCTGGGGCGAACCCTTCGCAGCCCTGCTGGGCGCCTACGACGCACAGATGGGTCTGAAACTGCCCGCCATCGGAGGCAAAGACTCCATGAGCGGCACATTTAACGACATCGACGTACCCCCCACGCTTTGCAGTTTTGCAGTCGGCGTGAGCAACCTGAAGCACACCGTCACCCCCGAGCTGAAGCAGCCGGGCAACTACCTCTACCTGCTGGAGGTGAAGCCCGACGCCATGGGCATGCCTAACTACAAGATGCTGCTTGCCATGTACAACGCCCTATATCAGGCTGTGGGCAAAGGCTCCATCAAGTCGGCCTATGCGGTCGGTTTCGGCGGCATTGCCGAGGCTGTTAGCAAGATGGCCTTCGGCAACCGGCTGGGCGTGGCATTCGACGGCAAATTCAGCCCCGACGAGCTGTTTGAGAAAAAATACGGCGCCATTGTAGTGGAGGTGGCCAATTGCGGCCCCCTGCCCGCCGTGGCACGCAAGATAGGCCGCGTGAACGACAGCGGCCAGTTCACCATCGGCGACGAGACTATCGGCATGGACGAGATGCTGAAAGCCTGGACCGGCACCCTGGAGAGCATCTTCCCCACCGCCAGTGCCAACACCCCGGCCCGTCTTGGGCAGCCGAAACTCTTCCGAACCAAGGAGGTGCATGTCTGCAAGCACAAGACTGCCCGTCCCAAGGTGTTCATCCCCGCCTTCCCCGGCACCAACTGCGAGTACGACTCGGCCCGCGCTTTCCTGCGGGCGGGAGCCGAAGTGGAAACCCTGGTGTTCCGCAACCTCAGCAGCAGCCATATCGAGCAGAGTGTCGAGGCCTTCACCAAGGCTATTGACAACAGCCAGATTGTGATGATTCCCGGCGGCTTCTCGGCCGGCGACGAGCCCGACGGCAGCGCTAAGTTCATCACCAGCGTGTTCCGCAACCCCATGATCAGCGATGCCGTAATGCGGTTGTTGAAAGAGCGCGACGGCCTGATGCTGGGCATCTGCAACGGCTTCCAGGCCCTGGTGAAACTGGGACTGGTACCCTATGGCGAAATCCGCCCGCAGGATGCCGACGCCCCCACCCTCACATTCAACACCATCGGACGCCACCAAAGCATGATAGCGCACACCCGCGTGGTGAGCAGCCTGTCGCCCTGGTTGCAGCAGGCCGAGCTGGGCAAGACCTATGTAGTGCCCATCTCGCACGGCGAGGGCCGCTTTGTGGCCCCGCAGGCTTGCATAGACCAGCTTTTCGCCAACGGGCAGGTGGCCACGCAGTATGTCGACCTGCACGGCAACGCCACGATGCAGGAGCCGTACAACATGAACGGCTCGTTCATGGCCATCGAGGGCATCACCAGCCCCGACGGACGGGTACTCGGCAAGATGGCCCACAGCGAGCGTTGGCGCCCCGGCACCTACCTCAACATCGAAGGCGACCAAGACCAGCGCATCTTCGAGAGCGGCGTGGCCTACTTCGGCAATTGAAAAGAATTGTAAAACCCATTATAACACCATTTTATGAAAAAAGCAATCCTTTTATGCATTATGCTGCTGGCGGCAATGGCCACCTTTGCCTCACCCGTGGGCAAAGAGCGTGCCGCCCGCGTTGCACAGAACGCCGTGGCCCTTTTCTGCGCCGAACTGCACAACACCAACGCCAAGCAGCCTGTAGAGCTTACCCCCGTCGATTTGGGGATGGAGCCCAAGCTCTACATCTATAACTTTAGAAACAACGGCATTGAAGGCTTTATCATCGTCAGCGGCGACGACATGGCCGACCCCGTGCTGGCTTTCTCGGTCGAGGGCATGCTGGACCTCAGCGGCAGCCACGATGGCAGCACCCCTGCCAAGAATCCCGCTTTCGAAGACCACCTGC
This sequence comes from uncultured Bacteroidales bacterium, assembly GCA_947168665.1. Classification (GTDB taxonomy): domain Bacteria; phylum Bacteroidota; class Bacteroidia; order Bacteroidales; family P3; genus Colimorpha. The sequence continues at coordinate 99,790 of CAMVMX010000013.1, read as the reverse complement.
TGCACTACATGAACCAAATCGACCTTGGCCGCGAGGCCAAAGTCGCCGCCCCGGCCCATGTGGCCCTCAAATGGCAAAAGCTGGAAAACGGCAACCTTGAGGCCAAAGGCGACTTCTTCCACGACCGCATCAACAACCTGCTGAAGACCAACTGGGACCAAGGCACTCCCTACAACCGCCACTGCCCCCGCAATTCCGTGACGGGATGCGTGGCCACCGCCTTCGGCATGATTATGCGCTATTGGAAATACCCCGAGCACGGTTTCGGGATGCACTCCTACAACGGGGCCGACAACCCGGCCGCCTATCCCGACTGGAGCTACGGCGTGCTCTCGGCCGACTTTGAACACACCTACTACGACTGGGACAACATGCCGCAACGGATCAGCATCCAAAGCACCGGGACCGAGATTGAGGCCGTCAGCACACTGCTCTACCATCTGGGTGTGGCCTTCGACATGCGCTACAGTCCCAATGGCAGCGGCACATGGTCCCTGCCGGAGTATGCCCTCTTCGACACCAGTCTGCACCTCAGTCCCGACGTCAGCGCCCCCGTGCGCCTCCGCAAGCATTTTGGCTACAAATTCTCCTACTCCGGAATGCGCGACTCCATCGGCGACGACACCCTCTGGATGCAAATGATTTACAACAGCCTGTCCGACCAGAAACCCGTCTACTATGCCGGGTGGGCCAAAGACAACAGCCCCGCTGGCCACAGCGGCACCTCGGGCCACGGCTACGTAATCGACGGCTATTTCTCCGACGAGGTCGACTCCAACCTCTTCCACATCAACTGGGGCTGGGGCGGACAGGCCGACGGCTTTTTCAAGCTCGACGCCATGACTCCCAACCGCAACGACTTCACCCAATGGCACGGCGCGGTAATCGGGATGGAACCCGACACCTCCTATCATGGCTACGACTACACCGACATCCCCGCCACCCCCGCAGCCACCCACAGCCTCTACTCCCGCAACGGAACCATCGTGGCCAGCGGTGTGGCCGGTGAAACCGTGACCCTCTTCGACATCATGGGCCGGCGGCTGGACTCACGTCCCGCCCTGCCCGCCGACACCTGGAGCCTTGCTGTCAAACCCGGTGTCTACATCGTCAAAATCGGCCAATCTGCCGGACAGATAATCATCGTCCTGCAATAACCCGCCACCCCGAACCCCACATACCTGAACCTCACAATCAACAACAATAAACACAACGACCATGAACAACGCCCTTAATAACCTCCAACCTGCCGCAGTATGGCAATACTTCGGCCAATTGATGAACATTCCCCGCCCTTCCAAGCACGAAGCCCGCGTATCCGCCTTCCTGCAAGACTTTGGCCGCAGCCTCGGTCTTGAAACCCTCGCCGACGAGGTTGGCAACGTGCTGATACGCAAACCCGCCGCACCGGGCTACGAGAACGCTCCCGGAGTCTGCCTCCAGGCCCACATGGACATGGTGTGCGAAAAGAACGGTGACAAAGACTTCGACTTCCTCTCCCAGCCCATCCAGGCCTACGTCGAAGACGGCTGGCTCATAGGCGACGGCACCACCCTCGGAGCCGACGACGGCATCGGCGTGGCCGCCGCCATGGCCGTCCTGGCCGACAGCACCCTCCAGCACGGCCCCCTCGAATGCCTCTTCACCGTCGACGAAGAAACCGGCCTCACCGGGGCCGCCAACCTGCATACCGACTGGCTCAAAAGCTCCATCCTCCTCAACTTCGACGACGAGGACGAAGGCGAATACTGCATCGGCTGCGCCGGTGGTATCGACACCACCGTGGCCATCGACTACACCACCCGTCCCGTCCCCGCTGGCGAAAGCTCCTTCCGGGTCAAAGTATCCGGTCTGCAAGGCGGCCACAGCGGCGACGACATCAACCGCGGCCGTGGCTGCGCCATCAAAATCCTCAACCGTATCCTGTGGAACGCCACCGAGCAGCACAAGATAGGCCTTGCCCGCATCGACGGCGGCAACCTCCGCAACGCCATTGCCCGCGAAGCCTGGGCCGACATCGTCGTGGCCCACGACCACGAGGAAGCCTTCAAGCAGATGGTAAACAATTTTGCCGAGCACATCTGCTTCGAATTCCGCACCACCGAACCCAACCTCCAGGTCACCCTCGAACCCATTGCCGAGCCCGCCTGCCTCATCGACCGCCAGACACAATACAACCTCCTCAACGCCCTCTACGCCTGTGCCCACGGCGTCCTGGCCATGAGCCGCGAGATAGAGAACTTCGTCGAAACCTCCACCAACCTGGCCTCCGTCAAGATGGACGACCGCCAAATCCATATCGCCACCAGCCAGCGCAGCTCCGTCGAGAGTGCCAAACACGCCGCCGCACAAAAGATTGAAGCCACCTTCCGCATGATTGGAGCCCACGTCTCGCACGGCGACGGCTACCCCGGCTGGACCCCCAATCCAGACAGCCGCGTGCTCCGCGTCGGTGTCGACACCTACAAGCGCATGTTCGGCCACGACCCCATCGTCCGCGCCATCCATGCCGGCCTCGAATGCGGCCTCATCGGCGAGAAATACCCCCACATGGACATGATCAGCTACGGCCCCACCCTGCGCGGTGTCCATGCTCCGGGCGAGAAAATCGAAATCCGCACCGTCCAGATGTTCTGGGACCTCACATGTGAAATCCTCCGCAACCTGAAATAACATGATAGGAGTACTCGGAAGCGGCTCGTGGGCCACCGCCATCGTAAAGCTTCTGCTCGAACAGCCCTCAGCACGGGTCTGCTGGTACGTGCGCGAACCCGACATACGCAAAAGCCTCACCACCCACGGCCGCAACTTCCGCTACCTGGCCGAAGTCATCATCGACCCCTCGCGCGTCGAAATCTGCAGCCATCCCCAGGACGTGGTGGACCGTTGCGACATCATCTACCTCGTCATCCCCACCGCCTTCCTGCACAAAACCATGCTGCAGATAAACCCCGACACCCTGCGCCGCCGCCAGTTCGTCTCGGCCATCAAAGGCTTCATCCCCGAAGCCGACATGATCGTCACCGACTACCTGCAGAGCTACTACCATGTGCCAGAAAGCCAGCTGGCCATCGTCTCCGGCCCCACCCACGCCGAAGAAGTGGCCCGCGAGCGTCTCACCTTCATCACCGCCGCCAGCCTCAACCCCGACCTCACCAGCACCGTCATGCAGCACCTGCGCTGCCAGTACATCAACATCAACCCCTCCACCGACATACGCGGCATCCAGTACGCCACAGCCCTCAAAAACATCTACGCCGTCGCCGCCGGACTCTGCATCGGCATGGGCAGCGGCGACAACCTCATGGCCGTCCTCGTCAGCTACGCCATTGCCGAGATGCACGCCTTCCTCAAAATGATGGGCACCGTCCCCGACCTGGTCATCACCCCCGAAAACATGCCACCCTACGTCGGCGACCTCCTCGTCACCTGCTACTCCCAGCTCAGCCGCAACCGCACCTTCGGCACCATGGTGGGCCGTGGCTACTCCGTCAAGACCGCCCAGCTCGAAATGCACATGATAGCCGAAGGCTACTACGCCGTCAACAGCCTCGAGAAGATACGCCGCTCCCACGGCATCTCCATGCCCATAGCCCAGGCCGTCTACAAAGTCCTTTACGAGGGCGCCCGCCCCGACGTGCTTCTCCGTGCCTGGCAGATATACCACAAACAAGACTAACCCCCGTCCAACAAAAACCACAAGCAATGAAACCCTTAGTCAGCATCATCATGGGCTCCACCTCCGACCTCCCCGTCATGGAGAAAGCCTGTCAGTTTTTTGAAGAGATGGCCATTCCCTTCGAAGTCAATGCCCTCTCGGCCCACCGCACCCCCGCCGAAGTCTCCGACTTTGCCCGTGGCGCCGCCGCCCGTGGCATCCGAGTCATCATAGCCGGCGCCGGCATGGCCGCCGCCCTCCCCGGCGTCATCGCCGCCGAGACACCCCTGCCCGTCATCGGCGTCCCCATCAAAGGCAGCACCCTCGAGGGCCTCGACGCCACCCTTGCCATCCTCCAGATGCCTCCGGGAATCCCCGTGGCCACCGTGGCCATCAACGGCGCGCAGAACGCCGCCATCCTCGCCATGCAGATGCTCGCCCTCGCCGACCCCGACATCATGCAGCGCCTCGTGGCCTACAAGGCTGGCCTCAAAAACAAAATCGTCAAAGCCAACCAAGAACTCTCCCAACTACAATACAAATACAAATGCTAAACACACCAACGTATTAACACATTCCCAAATTAACACATTCCCGCATTAACACATTCCCACATTAACACATTCCCACATTAACACATTCCCACATTCACCATGATTACCATCGGCATCACAGGCACCCTCGGGGCCGGCAAAGGCACCATCGTCGAATACCTCCAGCGTCAGAAAGACTTCGACCACTACTCCGTCCGCGCCTTCCTCATCGACGAAATCAAACGCCGCGGACTCGAAGTCAACCGCGACAGCATGACCCTCGTGGGCAACGACCTCCGCGCCGCCCATTCCCCCTCGTGGATTGTCGAGCAGCTCTACGACCGCGCCCAAGCCTCCGGCCGCAACTGCATCATCGAAAGCATCCGCACCCCCGGCGAAGTCGACGCCCTCCGCGCCAAGCCCAACTTCTACCTCTTTGCCGTCGACGCCGACACCCGCGTGCGCTACGAGCGCGCCGTCCTCCGCGGCAGCGAGACCGACCACATCGACTACCAGACCTTCCTCGCCAACGAGCAGCGCGAAATGACCAGCGACGACCCCAACAAACAAAACCTCCGCTACTGCATCGACCACGCCGACTTCCGTTTCGACAACAACGGCACCGTCGACGACCTGGGCCGCCAAGTCGAGGAAGTGCTGGGCAAAATCATGTACCGCCGCCCCTCGTGGGACGAATACTTCATGGAACTGGCCAACACTGCCTCCAAGCGTGCCACCTGCGACCGCGGGCGCTCCGGCTGCGTCATCGTCAAAGACCGCCAGCTGCTCGTCACCGGCTACGTCGGCTCCCCCTCCGGCCTGCCCCACTGCGACGAGGTCGGACACCTCTTCCGCCAGACCATTGAGGCCGACGGCCGCGTCACCACCCACTGCGTCCGCACCGTCCATGCCGAGCAGAACGCCATCTGCCAGGCCGCCCGCCGCGGCATCGCCCTCGACGGCGCCACCCTCTACTGCCGCATGACCCCCTGCCGCACCTGCGCCATGCTCATCATCAACTGCGGCATCAAGCGCGTAGTCTGCGAGCGCAAATACCACGCCGGGGCCGAAAGCGAAGAACTCTTCCGCCAAGCCGGCGTCGCCATCGAATTCTTCCACGACGAAGTGCAGCAATACGCCAACCAATAGAGAGCATCTCGCCGTCAACCTCATCACCATCATGAACAAGGAGCGCTGCCACGATTCTCTACCACACCACCCTCCCCATCCTCAAAGACTGAGGACGCGGTGGGTGGCTGCCGGGGTGTGACGCCGCAGCCACTTCGCTCGTTCCGCCATTCCTGTGCCATTGATGCAAGACATTTATTGTTGACGGCGGCGGGCAAATGCAGTTCAGCAACTGCACAACGATCCCTGGACGATACAACTGAGACACAACAAAACACGACAAAACAATGTGACACACAACATACAATAAAAAACGACATAATAACATAGCGCGAGCGAATTATTCGGCACGATCCTGAAACCTGAGAAATTTCAATAGCCATCGTCGTGAGTAAGTCGGCAAGCGTCTGCGATGCAGAGCGTGGACGCGACTTATTGACGATGGCAGGTAATCTCAGGACCTCAGGACGTGGATAAGTCCAAAATACACCAAGTCCACGTCTCTGTTTTTTTTAGGTCTTCACTGAGTTGCCTGCCTGTCGAAGATAAGCCCACGCCTAAAACGCAGACAACTATGGCAACGAAAATCAATCGTGAGGCCCTGCGGCAGCGTATCAAAACGTTGGCGGGGCTGAGCGACGACGAGCGGGCTGCCCTGCTCGAACTCGTCAACACCAAGAAATACGGCCTTGTGTGGGAGAACCACCCCGAGGAGGTGGAAGAACGCCTCCGCACCCACCTGCCCGTACTCGACGAAGTGCCGGAACGCTACATCCCCGGCTCCTCCCCCTCCTCCCCCAACCACATCCTTATCGAGGGCGACAACCTCGAAGCCCTCACCGCCCTCACCTACACCCACGAGGGCCGCATCGACGTCATCTATATCGACCCGCCCTACAACACCGGCAATAAAGACTTCTCCTATAATGACCACTACGTCGATGCCGACGACGACTACCGCCACAGCAAATGGCTCTCCTTCATGTCCAAACGCCTCCGCATCGCCAAACGTCTGCTCTCCGACCGAGGGACTATTTTAATCTCAATTAATACCATTGAATTTGCTCAACTGAAAATATTATGCGACGAAATTTTTACTGAGAAAAACTTCATTGGTCATATCACTTGGGAATCCACAACTCAACCCACAAATGCAGGAAATGCCAAATATGGTCTACAACAGAAAGTTGAATCAATATTATTCTACGCAAAAAGGAAAGAGATAATAAATGGTTTTCGATTAGAAATACAGGATAAAAAAAGGAATTACCCAAATAATGGTAGATATGGTGCATGTCGACTGGAGATAATTGAAAAATCAGATGCTGGTTTTTACAATAGGGAGTCTATGAAATTCCCAATACTCGGACAATACCCTCGTAAAGGCAAGCGATGGCAAATTGGATTTGACACAGCGCAAGACTTAATAAAAAGAGGGCGAATTGAAATAGATAATGGTATTGTAAAAAAAGCCGTTTACCCTAATGATGAGGAAAAAAAACTATCGTACGACCCATTTTGGTCTCATATGGACTCTTCCATCGGGACGGCACAGAATGGCAAAAACGAACTTAATACCATTATGGGGAAAGAGACTGGATTTGATACTGTGAAGCCTTCTTCTTTAATAAAGAAAATACTATATCATACAACCACAGCCGACTCCATTATATCTGACTTCTTTGCGGGGAGTGGGACGACGATGCATGCGGTGATGCAATTGAACAAGGAGGACGGGGGACATCGGCAGTGCATTTTGGTGACGAACAACGAGAACAACATCTGCGAGGAGGTGACCTACGAGCGCAACAAGCGCGTGATAGAGGGCTACACCACGCCCAAAGGCGTGGAGGTGGAGGGGCTGAGGGACAACAGTCTGCGATACTACCGCACTCGGCTGCTGCCACGCCAGCGCACCAACCGCAATATGCGCGACCTCATGGCCGCCGCCACCGACCTGCTCTGCATCAAGGAGGATATCTTCGAGGAACTGAGAATCCAGAATTTAGAAATCCGCAACATCCGAAAGCATGTGCGCCTGTTTGGCAAGGGTGACCGCCTGATGATGGTCATCTATAGCGAAGAGGCCATCCCCCGTATCGTTGAGTGGCTCAAAACCACACCACCCCTCCCCTCTTCAGAGGGGTGGCCGAAGGCTGGGGTATGCTCAAAACCAAACCGAGTGGACGATAGGGCGAAGTTGGCCGCAAAGGATACTCACAACCACTCTATACCCACCCCTAACCCCTCCCAAGGAGGGGATGCTGCCGCACCACCCATCCCCATTGATGCGACAACCACCACACCACCCGTCCCCATTGATGCGACTACCACTACACCTCCCGCACCCGCTAATGCGACTACCGCCGCGCCAGCCATCCCCTCTTCAGAGGGGTGGCCGAAGGCCGGGGTATGTTCAAAAGAGGGGTGGCCGAAGGCCGGGGTATGCTCTAACCCCATCAAAGTCTATACCTTCTCCTACACCAACTATGCCTACGACGACGACTTTGCCGAGGTGGAGGATCGTGTGCAGCTGTGCGCACTGCCCGCTGCCATCTACGAGGCCTACCGCCGTGTGCTGCCGCAGGAGGACCGCTACTACGACAACGAGATTATTGACGGCAGCGACATCAACGAAAGAAAGGAGGACAACCAATGAAGACACTTGACTATCAACAGCGGGCGGTGAGCCAGATTGTGCAGCACACATTAGACATGTTAGAGTTGGGCGGCACGAGACACACCTTGGTGTTCGAGGCCCCTACGGGCAGCGGCAAGACAGTGATGACCACTATGGCACTGGAGCAGGTGGCCCTGCAGACGCGCGGACGGGAGCAGGAGCCGGTGATGATATGGATTGCCCCCAACGCCCTGCACGAGCAGAGCTACTTCAAGATGAAGAACTACTTCGGCGAGACGCGCGAGCTGCGCCCCGTGATGTACGACGAGGTGGACCGCAACGAGGGCCTGCTGCACCCGGGAGAGGTGCTCTTCGCCAACTGGGAGAGCATCAACAAGGAGAAGAACCTGATGGTGCGCGACACGGAGCAGGGCTGCTCCATATTCGAGACCGCCCGCCGCACCCGCGAGGCGGGACACCCCATCATCGTGGTGATTGACGAGGAACACGACTTCTGGGACAAGCGGGCGGACAAGAGCCGCAAGGTGTTAGACCGAATAGACCCCAAGATAGAGCTGCGCGTGAGCGCGACACCCCTCACACGGGGCGAGCAGCAGGTGAGCATACCGCGCGAGCGGGTGATTGCCGAGGAGATGATCAAGGAGGGCATTGTGCTGAACCCCAACGTGAGCAAGGACATCAGCGACGAGCGTGACCTGACGCAGCACCTGCTGGAACTGGCCCTGCGCCGCCGACAGGAGATAGCCGAGGCCTACCAGCGGCAGGGCGCGAACATCAATCCGCTGCTGCTGATACAGCTGCCCAACGACAAGGCCGCCCTGAACGACGACGACACCCGCATACGCGACACGGTGGAGAAGTATTTGGAAATGACGAACTGGAACATGACCACCGCCAACGGCCGCTTAGCGGTATGGCTGAGCGACAGCAAGGACAAGCAGAATTTAGACGGCATAGAGAAGCCGGACAGCATGGTGCAGACCCTGCTGTTCAAACAGGCCATTGCCAAGGGATGGGACTGCCCCCGGGCTGCGGTGCTGCTGATATTCCGCAAAATGAACAGCATGACGTTCACCATGCAGACCGTGGGCCGCATACTGCGCATGCCGGAGCAGCATTTCTACCCCGACGCGCTGCTGAACAAGGGCTATGTGTATACCGACCTGAGCGCGGACAAGATAGAGATAGTGGCGGACGGGATAGGCTACATCAGCCGACTGGTGGCCAAACGGCGGGAGGATGTGACCCCCATCACCCTCGACAGCAGCACGAGCATACGCCGGGGCGAGAGCCGTATGCGTCTGGGCAGCGACTTCAAGAAGACCTTGCGGCAGACGTTTGTGGACAACTGGGGGCTTTCGCAAACCCACTTGGAGTTTGACGACGACCCATTCCCCACCGGGCCTGAGAACCCCTGCGCCGTGAACCGCCGCAGCGCGGAACTGCGGGCACACGTCACCTTCGACGTGCAGAAGGTGCAGGTGTGGATACCGGAGGATGTGGACCTGAACTTGGAGGGCGAGACGGTGCTGAAAGACGGGCAACGCTATGGCTTTGCCCGGAAGGGAGGCGAGCTGCGAAGACTGTTTGCCGACTTCTGCGAGCGGAATATCGCCCCCTTCGAGAAACTGTCGGCGGCCACACTGAGCCGATGCCTGTTGGAGCTGATGGAGGAACTGTTTGAATGTTTCGAGACCGAGGCACGGAAGGTTATCCTGAGCACCAAGCAGGATAACAACCGAAAGTATGCCGAGATTGTGCGCAAGGCGATAGCCACCTACGAAAGGCAGGTGGACGAGCGCCGCAAGCAGGCGGCGGAACGCGCGATAGTGGACACACGATGGGAGCTGCCAAAGGACAGACTGTATGACGAAGAGACCAATGAGGCAGTGCCTGACGTGGAGAACCACGCCCTGGAGCCTTTCATCCGACTGAAACGAGCCTCGACACCCGAACAGCGGTTTGAGACTTTCCTTGAAGAACACAGGGAACAGATAGACTGGTGGTACAAAAACGGCGACAAAGGGCGCGACCACTACGCCATAGCCTATACCAAGACGGACGGCAAAAGCCGCGGACTCTTCTATGTGGACTTTATCATACAGCTGAAGAACGGCCGCCTGATGCTGTTCGACACCAAGAGCGCGGACAGCGACGGGGAGGCACCGGCCAAGCACAACGCCTTGATAGACTATGTGCGGGAGCATGAGGGCATGGGCGGCGGCGTGATAGTGGAAGATTCTCCCTCGGGCAACTGGCTCTACTGCGACACCTATATAGAGAACACCACCGACCACAGGAGGTGGAAAGCCTTCTTCCCAGACGAGGGGTAAGAGGGGGAGTATATAGAAAAGCTATAGAAACTAGAAAGACTAGAAACCTAATAAAAAAACACTCATGAAGAAAGGAATAGACATATCGTTTGTACATTACGGCATCCGCCGGGAGGACCTGGACACCATCGAGCAAATATGCCAACGGCACGAGGTGGACTTCGACTGGCTGAAGGAGGAGGTGTTGCGCCCCTACCACACCCTCAGAGCCGAGAGCATGGATACCAACGACGAGGATACAGGCAACATCATCGAGGCGGCAGTGATGAAGATAAAACAGAAATGAGCCATGATAATAGAACGAGTAAAAATAAGGAACTACAAGACTTACCTGTCGCTGGACCTGGACCTGAGGGTGAGCGACGAGCGGAGTATCGTGCTGATAGGAGGTCAGAACGGCGGGGGAAAGACCACCCTGTTTGAAGCAGTGTGCGGAGCGCTGTATGGGCTGAAGATACGCAACCGCGAGCAGTTCACCGAGCTGCTGAACGACGGGGCACGGGGACATGAGGCCCCGAAGATAGAGCTGGAGCTGGCTTTCTCGGGCCAGATACTATCAGCCACAAAGGAGTATGTGATGCGGCGGACCTATATCCTCAACGACAGCGGGAAGCCCGTGGAGAGCGTGATGCTGAACATGGATGGGACAGTCTTCTCATACGGCAGCGCATCGTCGGCACGCGACCGCGCCGAGGGAGAGCAGCAGGTGAACAAGATTATCCGCGCCAATCTGCCCGAGGAGTTGAGCAAGTATTTCCTATTCGACGCAATGCAGACGAGCGAGCTGATGAAGAAGAATGTGTTTGCCCAAATCATACAGGACAACATAGAGAATGTGATGGGGTTTAAGAAATTCGTGCAGCTGAGCGCGAATGCCGAGCGGGTGCAGCAGCAGTGGGCGCAACGGCGATTAGAGGCGCAACAGGAGGCCGCGGCATACGACCGCCTGTGTGAGGAGAAGAAGGACTTGCAAAAACAGCTGGAGCAGAACACCACCGACCAAGACGGGATATACAAGTATCTGGCTGACATACAAGAGCTGTATACCGCCGCCAAGAACGGCGCCGAAGAGGCTCGGGCCCAACGGGTGAAGCTGGACACGGTGACGGCACAGATAAAGACCATAGGCGAGCGGGCAGAGCGATACGGCGAGGAGCTGAAGGCCTTTGTGGACGAGATAGAGCAGAATGTGTTTGTGTCGCACTTGGCATACTCGATGAAGGACGAGATAGAGCAGATAGTGCATCTGCGCGAAAGTCTGAAAAAGGAACAGGATGGCAGCTATACGGTGGAGACGCTGCGCGACATCGCCCACAGGCTGCTGGAGTATATGAAAAGCCTGGCTCTGTGTGTGCCCAATGTCGACGAGCAGAACATGGTGGAACACCTGGTGGCGGAGCAGCAGTCGATGCAGCGCAATGACCCCTACAGCTATCTGGACGACAACGATGTGGAAAGTCTGGACGGCTTGATGAAGATGGGTGCGTTCAACAACTTCCCGGCATTGGACCGCATGAGGCAGGACATCGACGACCAGCTGGACGACATAGAGAACCTGAACCTGCAGAAAGCGGCCTTGGAGGCATCGCTGCAACAGGGAAGCGAGGAGCTGATCAACGACTATGAGAGCCAAAAGAAGCGGCTGGACCAGCTGAAGGACGAGGCCCGGGAGCTGGAAGGGAAGATAAGGGGCATTGACAACAAGATTCACAAATTTGACGTTCAGATACAGCAAGAACCCGACCCACGGTACGACACCCTGGCAAAGCTGAAGCCCCTGTTTGCAGAAATCAGCAGCGCACTGCTGAAACGGAAGAAGTCGCAGATTGAAACAGAAATGAAGCAACAGTTGAACAAGCTGCTGCTGGCTTACAAGGATTGCATTGCAAGGGTGGAACTGAGCGACACGCTGGAGCATTTTGCCATACGCCTGTACCACACACACGGAAATGAGATAAGCCTGACAAACCTGAACGCCGCCTCGAAGCAGATATTCATCCAGGTGCTGCTGAAAGTGCTGCGCAACCTGGGCGACTACAACCCGCCAGTGATGATAGACACGGTGATGGGAGTGCTGGACGAGGCGAGCCGCGACGCACTGATGGAAGAGTATTTCCCCCGGCTGGCGAGCCAGACGATATTGCTGTGCACGACATCGGAAATACGGAAGGACCGCGACTATGTGAGGCTGGAGCCCTTTGTGGCGAAGTCGTATACACTGGTACGCAATGTGGAGGAGCAACAGACAACAGTGGAGGAGGGTTATTTCGGTGTACCACTAAACACTATAAACGATTGACAATGACGGCTATGAACATAGAATTTTCGAATCTGCGGCAGGCAGAAAACATTGTAGACAGTCTGCTGGAACTGAAGACGACTATAGAGCAACGCCTGAACTTGAAACAGGCAGGAGGACGGAAACGTATTCAGCTGAACAACAATATGGTGATGCGGATATGTTTCTTGACAGGGCTGAGCCTGCGCACACCGCGCGACATGAAGGCTGTGGAGGCCGTAGCACTGTCGAAAAGCAGCCAGCGGATAGTGCCGAGTTTTTTCACGAAGAATGACCTGGGGAAGATATACGCCCCCTTGCTGAAACTGCGGTATGCCAAATGCAACGTGAACTGGGAGGAGCAGGCAACACTGTCGCGGATTGTGGCATACGAGATTTTGCTCGGACGTGACTGGCTGATGGAAGAAAACCATTTGGAAGAATGCCTGATGGCACAGTATGGCACCCGCAAAAAGACCTACAAGATACCAAGACTGAACATCAGCATAGGCACCTATGAGGGAGATATGGATGCCACGCTGGACCTGAACGGACGCGATGTGAACAACACGCAAATCCTCATTGCCGGCACAACCGGCAGCGGAAAGACAAACCTGCTGGCATTGCTGGCCAGCCGACTGAGACAGGAAACGGTGGACACAAACTACCCGGTGAACTTCCTGTTGTTCGACTATAAGGGAGAGTTTTCGGACCCGAAGAACAGGGCGTGGCTGAATTATCTGGAGGTGGACGAGACTGCAATCCTCGACCCGATGCAGCATCCCCTGCCATTCACCCCGTTCAGGGACTTCTCGCACAGCAGTATCAACGAGGTGAATCTGTATTCCACAGAACTGGCATCGGCCCTCACAGCACTGGACAACACAAAGATAAGCGCCAATATGTCGAATCGGCTGAGCGAAGCCATCATGGACGCATACCAACAGACGGGGTACCGCCCCTTTTCACTACAGCGGCTGCTGAACTGCTACCAAGCAAGGCAGAAAGACGCTGAGATTATGGACAGTATCAGCTCGGTGCTGAGCCAGATGGTGAGGGGAAATATCTTTGCCGAGCAGGACAGCACATCGCTGGTGGACAACAGCTTTATCGTGAAACTGGACAGCTACCCGAAGGAGGGGGTGCTGGCCAAGGCTATCGTGTACTTCATGATTTCTAAATTGAACTCGATATATGAACAGCTGCCGCCACAGGCCACGAGCGAAGAATGTGTGGAGCTGCGCCACTTTACCATTATTGACGAGGCCCACTATATGTTAGGGTTCGACAACAGACCGCTGCGCAACTTGATAGCCGTGGGACGCAACAAGGGGATGAGTATCATACTGGCCACCCAGAGTATGGACAGCTACAGAAGCAAGTATTTCGACTTCTACACCAACGCCCAATACCCGTTGATAATGAAGCAGCAGACAATCAACGACAGTGTGCTGCGAGACCTTTACGGACTCAGCCAACGCGAGATGCAGAACTTGCGGCAGGATATTGCAGCCCTCGGCAAAGGCGAACTGCTGATAAAGAACCAGGACGCTTACCTGTTGGGCATGGGTAAGAAATGGAAGAAAATCAGCGTCGCACGGCTGATTTAGGCATAATCCAAACAAGAAAAGAGTGGGCGCCGTTGGATTCTGGCGGCCCACTCTTTCTAATGGTACACAGAGGCGCGGAGGCAGTAGACTATCCCTTATTTCTTTTTGGTGAGAAGGGATACTACCCACAACAGGATGATGGCACCAATGAGCGAGGTGACCAGGTAGCCGATGAAGGTCTTGCCCCAGTTGATGCCTAACCAGGCGAGGAGGTTGCCCCCCAGAAAGCCGCCAACGATGCCTACGAGCAGGTTGACGAGGAAACCAAAGCCAGAGCCTTTCATCAGTTTGCCAGCCAAAAAGCCGGAGAGAGCCCCTACAATTACGGTAAAAAGTATTCCTAACATGATGCTTGATTATTAAATTACATGGTTTAACGGAAGCAGGGCATTTTTATTGCCCGAAGCGTCGGTTTTAACATCAAAATGTGTGGTTGTACGAGTGGTTGAAGTCGCCAAAAGTCCAAGTCAACCACACGTTAGCCCACTCACCTTTCACTAATTGGCGAACTGCTGGACCACATCGTGGGCATAGGTCTTGGACACGGGGATGAGCCTGTCGCAATGGGCAATCTCGAGAACGAGGCCGTCTTTCTCTTTGCGCATGTACTTTACGTTGGCAAGGTTGACCAGGTAACCCCTGTGGCAACGCACCATACCTTGAGAGGAAAAGGTCTCCGCAATGTTTTTGAGGGAGTTGTGGAGTACCAAGGTATCTTCTTTCTCACTGCTGAGGAAGTGGATGACGGTGTAGTTGTCGGCCGCCTCGATGTAGAGGACATTGCTGCATTTGGTGGCCAGCACGAGTTTGCCCCCTTTGTCGTAGAACTGGAGGACATCCTCGCGCCCCACAACGGGGGTTCCGACTGTGGTCTGGTCAAGCTGGCTGGTAAGCGAAGCTATCTCCAACCGCTTTTGCTGCAGAAGGAAAACGAGGACGGACACGATGTAAGGCATGGCGAGGAGGCCTATGATACTAATGGCTGTGCGCTCTGCAATCAGGGGGTATGTGACGCTGGAGTCTTCGTTGAGATTCCAGGCAATGAACGAAAGCGAGGCGACAAGCATGATGAACTCAACCCCTACCCATAGGAAATAGCCCCCGAGACTGATCGAGACACGTTGCTGCACTAAAAAGAGTACCCGCCGACTGATACTGAACACTGCAAGGCCGATGAGGACAAGGATGATGGAATAGAGGCGATGGTGGAGGGAAGTGAGGAGTGGGGGGGGATTCAAGAGCCCGAGGGGCTGATAAACGGCCACAAAAAAGGCCGAGAAAAGGAGTACCAAGACAAAGAAAAGGATGTTGGTCTTTTTCTGTGTGAGAAACTTGGGAATATATAATTTTAACTGATTTACAATGGTCATCTCGCTTGAGTATTTAACAAATTTCGCCCAAAATAAGACGATTTCGCCCTCAATAACGCCCTTTAGCCAACATTATTGCTCGGCATACTAAATTTAACATTGCGGTTTGGAACTTTCGTTGTTTCTTTGCAACTCATTTTGGATTATAAAAAGGGCAAAATTGTGCCCTTTGTGATAAAGAACAAAAAGGACTATTGTAATGAAGATTATCGGAACAGGAAGTGCTCTGCCCAAAAAGGTCGTGACAAACGACATGCTGACGGAGTTCTTCGACACCAGCGACGAATGGATTCGCACCCGCACGGGAATAGAAACACGTCGCATTCTCTCTGACGAAAGTTTATATGACTTGGCAATTGCCGCCTCAGAGCGCGCTTTGGAGGCCTCAGGCCTGAAAGCGGAGGACTTGGACTATATCCTCTGCTCTAATGTGAACAACAATTATGTGTACCCTTCAATGAGCTGCATCGTTCAGGGTGCTATCGGGGCCTCATGCCCCTGCTTTGACATTAGAATTGCCTGTGCAGGATTTGTCTATGCTATGGACATCGCAGACTCATTCCTAAAGACAGGCCGCGCCCGTAGAATTCTGGTTCTGGCCGCCGAGGAACCCACACGTTTCTGCAACTGGAAACAGCGCGAGACGAGTGTGCTGTTCGGCGATGGGGCTGCCGCAGCCATTGTGGAAGACAGCGACGGCTACCTCGGTGCCCGCACCACCACCGTGAGCAACACGGAGGTGCTGTACCAGCGCAATCGACTGGAGCCCACCCCATTTGAAGAGGAAGGTATCTACGTAGACCACCCGATGGTGATGAATGGGCGCGAGGTGTTCCGCATGGCGGTGAGTAGCTGCTCGAAGGAAATCAGCAGCTTGCTTGAAGACACAGGCCACAAGGTGTCGGACGTGAAGTATTTCCTCCTGCACCAGGCCAACCTGCGCATCATCAAGGGGATCGAGCAGTATCTGGGCGGCACCCCCGAGCAATACCCCACCACGGTGCAGAAGTATGGCAACACATCGTCTGCCAGCATCCCTATCCTGCTCGACGAGTTGGTGAGGGCCAACAAGATTGAGCGCGGCGATCTGTTAGTGATGAGCGGGTTCGGATCGGGATTCACCACAGGGTCGCTGTTAATGAGATATTAATCAAAACCACGAGCCGAGAGGCTCATAACAATACAGTATCAACAAAAAAGAAACAACATTATGAATAAGGTATATATAACAGGCCTTGGGTGTGTGACACCTCTGGGCAACAATATCGAGTCTTTATGGGAAGGACTGATGGCAGGCCGTTGCGGTATTGCGCCCATTGCCGCCCCCCACAGCGACACGCTCCCTATCCATGTGGCAGGTGAGGTGAAGGACTTCAAGCCCGAGGAGTATGACATTGACAAGGGTACGGTACGCCGCAATGACATGTATACACTCTTTGCCCTGGCGGCAGCCCATCAAGCCATGACGGACGCGGGCCTTCAAGTAGGCACTGACGTGGACCCGTTGCGCATTGGATGCGCTGTGGGCTCGGGCATTGGCGGAATCAAGACTTTCAACGCCGAGCACACCAAGATGATTGAAGAGGGCACACGCCGCGTGTCGCCCCACTTCATCCCCATGATGATTGCCAACATCGGTTCGGCCAACGTGGCCATCAAATACAACTGCCAAGGACCCAACCTGCCCGTAGTGACGGCCTGTGCCACCGGCACCCACGCTGTGGGCGAAGCCTACAGGCTGATTCGCGAAGGGCGTGCCGATGCCATGATTTGCGGCGGTGCCGAAAGTGCCATCTGCGACATTGCCCTGGCTGGCTTCAACAACATGAAGGCCTTGACCCAAAACCCCGACCCACTGTCGGCCTCTGTACCCTTCGATGCCCGCCGCAAAGGTTTTGTGATGGGCGAAGGAGCCGGAATCCTGATTCTGGAAAGTGAGGAATGCGCCCGCAAACGCGGAGCCAAAATCTATGCCGAGGTGAGCGGATATGGCAACACCTGCGATGCCTACCACTACACTGCTCCCCACCCAGAAGGACGCAATGCAGCCGAGGCCATCCGCCTGGCCGCCGAAGAGGCCTGCTTCCAGCCCACGGAGAAGATGTACATCAACGCCCACGGCACCAGCACCCCGCTCAACGATGCCAGCGAGACGATGGCCATCAAAAAAGCACTGGGCGAGGAGGTGGCCCGCAAGGTGGAGATTAGCTCGACCAAATCGATGCTTGGCCACATGCTCGGTGCGGCCGGTGCTGTAGAACTGATCATCTGCGCCTTGGCCATCAAGCACGGTATGCTGCCACCCACTATCGGATACCAGGAACCCGACCCGGCTTGCGACCTGGACTATATCCCCAACACCGCCCGCAAAAGCCAGGTGGACATTACGCTGTCCAACTCATTCGGCTTTGGCGGACAGAATGCTTGCGTAGCATTGCGGCGTGTAAAATAATTGATTTTTCCAGTGTTTGCCGAACCCTGATATAAGCCGATTCGGCAAACACCGATTTGATAGACAGTAACCCCAAAAAGATGATATTATGTTGACAAGAGAAGAAATAAAGAATTATCTCCCCCACCGCGAACCTATGCTGCTCGTGGACGACATGGATTTGGATGGCGATATGGCCATATCGCACTATCATGTGCGGGGCGATGAGTATTTCCTGCAAGGACATTTCCCTGGCAATCCCATTGTGCCAGGAGTCATCCTGTGCGAAATCATGGGGCAGTCGTCAGCCATTCTGATGCTCGACGAGCTTCCCGGCCGCCTCACGCTATATACCGGCCTCAACGATGTGCGATTCCGTCAGCCCGTGCACCCTGGCGACACCATCACTGTCAAAGCCCGCATAACCAACCGCAAAGGACTCATCTTTTTCATTGACGCTACAGCATACGTGGATGACAAGGTAGCGTGCAAGGGCAAACTCTCGTTTGTGCTGGTGGACAAAGACAAAGAATAGAAGTTTTTTTCGGGCCACACAATATTATCCACGCATCCACGTTTAAAACTGATACGTGAGAATCATCATCCCTTCACGTATTGAAAAAATATATAGAATAACAAAACATTTGAAATGAACCTTTTAGAGAACAAGATAGCCTTGATTACGGGTGCTGCCCGCGGCATTGGACGCCGTACGGCAGAACTCTTCGCCGAAGAAGGCGCCACAGTGATTGTGACCGACCTGAAAGAAACCGACAGCAGCAAGGAACTGATGGAAAAACTCCAGACTATTAATCCCGACTGCTCTTTCTACACCGCTAATGCAGCCGACTGGGCACAGACCGAAGCCCTGGCCAAGACAGTCATAGAGCGCTACGGCCGCGTGGATGCCATCGTGAACAACGCCGGCATAACACGTGACAATCTTTTGCTCCGCATGTCGCCCGAAGACTGGGACCTGGTCATCCAAATCAACCTGCGCTCGGTGTTCAACTACTGCAAAGCCTTCATTCCCTATATGATGAAAAAACGCAGCGGCAGCATCATCAACACCAGTTCGGTGGTGGGCGTGAATGGCAACG
Source organism: uncultured Bacteroidales bacterium (assembly GCA_947168665.1). GTDB lineage: Bacteria > Bacteroidota > Bacteroidia > Bacteroidales > P3 > Colimorpha. Next base: position 80,708 of record CAMVMX010000013.1, on the reverse strand, counting down.
GGGGCCAGTGCAACTACTCGGCCGCCAAAGCGGGCATCATCGGCTTCACCAAGTCATTTGCCCAAGAGTTCGGTTCGCGCAACATCCGCTGCAACGCTATAGCCCCCGGTTTCATCCAGACGGCAATGACAGACGCCATACCCGACGATGCCCGTAAGAAATGGCTCGATGACATCCCCATGCACCGCGCCGGCACAGAGCTGGATGTGGCAAGGGTAAGCCTCTTTCTGGCTTCGGACCTCTCAGAGTACGTCACCGGCCAGGTGATATGCATCGACGGAGGCATCAGCCTATAATCGTTAAGCGAAAAATGCGGGGAGCGCCCAAGGGTTCTCTCCGCTCACTATTTATTAACAAACAAGACTATTCCACTATGAAAGCATACGTTTTCCCCGGTCAGGGAGCCCAGTTCGTAGGAATGGGCAAAGATTTATACGACAATAACGACCGTTGCCGCGAGTTGTTTGAACGCGCCAACGAGATTATCGGTTTCCGCATCACCGACCTCATGTTTACTGGTACGCCCGACGACTTGAAACAGACCAAAGTAACCCAACCCGCCATTTTCCTCCACTCTGTCATCCTGGCCACCTATATGGGCAGCGAATTCATGCCCGACATGGTGGGTGGACACTCCCTTGGCGAGTTCAGCGCGCTGGTGGCCACCGGTGCCATGGACTTCGAAGACGGGTTGCGCTTGGTCATTGCCCGTGCCAACGCCATGCAGCGTTGCTGCGAGAAACAGCCCTCCACCATGGCCGCCATCCTGAAACTGGACGACAAGACAGTTGAGGATGTATGTGCCGAAATCACCGCTGCGGGGCAGGTCGTCGTTGCCGCCAACTACAATACTCCCGGCCAGCTGGTCATCAGTGGCACAGTGGAAGGTGTGGCACAGGCCTGCGAGCGGCTGAAAGAACTGAAAGGCCGTGCAGTGCCCCTGGCAGTAGGCGGCGCTTTCCACAGCCCTCTGATGGAGCCTGCCCGCATAGAACTGGCCGAAGCCATCGAGCGTACCCAGTTCCACACCCCAATCTGCCCCTGCTATCAGAATGTGTGCGCCACTCCCGTCGACAATCCCGACCAGATTAAGCGCAACCTGGTGGCTCAGCTCACCTCGCCCGTCCGCTGGACCGCCACCGTGCAGAACATGATTGCTGACGGCGCCACCGAGTTTATTGAGGTGGGTCCCGGCACCGCCCTGCAGGGCATGGTGAAGCGCATCAGCCCCGAGACCGATGCCCACTCAGCCTGCTGAGCGGGCTTGCGCAGTCCCGTCCGGCTGCTCCAAACCAGGATGTCCGGGGCTCGACCCTACAGGACAACGCACCCAAAAACAAACATCTATCAACACTTGAATCATTAATTTGAACAACATGAGTATAAAAATCGTAGTATTGGCCAAACAGGTTCCCGACACCCGCAATGTGGGACCCGAAGCCATGACACCAGAAGGCACCATCAACCGTTCTGCCCTTCCGGCCGTCTACAACCCCGAAGACCTCAACGCCCTCGAAATGGCCCTTCAAGTCAAAGAGCAGATGCCCTGCTCGACCGTCACCGTAGTGACCATGGGGCCTCCCCGCGCCGAAGAGATTATCCGCGAAGCCATTTACCGTGGAGCCGACGACGGCTTTGTGCTGTCCGACCGCCGCTTTGCCGGAGCCGACACGCTGGCCACCTCATACGCCATCTCCTGCGCTGTAAAGAAACTGGGCCATGTCGACCTCGTCTTCGGCGGCCGCCAAGCCATTGACGGCGACACCGCACAGGTGGGCCCCCAGGTGGCTGAAAAGATGGATATACCCCAAATCACATACGCCGAAGAACTGCTGGGAGTAAGCGACAAATGCATCCGCATCAAGCGCCGCATTTCGAGTGGCACCGAGGTTGTCGAGGCTCCTCTTCCCGTACTCGTCACCGTGTGCGGCAGTGCTCCGCGTCCCCGTTTCCGCCATGCACACCTTGTGCTGAAAAACCGCCACCTCGAAATCCCCGTGTGGACAGCCGACGATGTAAACCCCGAATTCGACCGGCTGGGACTCTCCGGCTCCCCCACCAAAGTGAAGAACGTGGACAGCGTGGTGCTGACCCAGAAGGACAACATCCGGGTCGAAAACACACAGGAAGCACTCAACAGCCTTATCTCAAACCTTGTCACCAACCACATCATTGGATAAATTTATGAACAGCATACTCGTATATATTGAAATCAACGAATCCGGCCGTGTTGCCGACGTAAGTCTCGAGCTTTGCTCCAAAGGCCGCCGTCTGGCCGACCGCCTGGGAGGAGAACTGGAAGCCATCGTGGCCGGAAACAACGTGGCCGACCTCGAACAGCAGCTATACCCCTACGGTGTCGACACCATCCTCTATGCCAACGACCCGCGCCTGTCGCCCTACCGTACACTGCCGCATTTCAGCATAGTCGACGGCATCATCCGCGAGCGGCAACCCGAGGTGGTACTCTACGGCGCCACCAGCGTGGGCCGCGACCTTGCGCCCCGCATCGCCTCCCACCTGCGCTGCGGCCTTACTGCCGACTGCACAGCCCTCGAAATCGGCGACCACACCGACCTCAAGACCGGCAAAGAATATCACGACATCCTTTACCAGATTCGTCCCGCTTTCGGCGGCAACATCGTAGCCACCATTGTCAGCCCCGAAACTCGTCCTCAAATGGCCACCGTGCGCGAGGGCGTGATGCGCAAGGAAATCATCGATTCCAACCGCAAAGGGAAACTCATCAGCCTCGACGCCTCCAAATATCTGCGTGCCGAGGACGAGTGCCTCAAAGTCATCAGCCGCCAAATCGACCCCCAAGGTGTCGACATCAAAGGAGCCTCCATCATCGTAGCCGGAGGCTATGGCATGGGCAGCAAAGAAAACTTCGACATGCTCTACAAATTTGCCAACATGATTGGCGGTGAAGTGGGGGCCAGCCGTGCAGCCATCGATGCCGGCTTCTGCTCCAACGACCGCCAGATTGGCCAGACCGGCGTCACGGTGCGTCCCAAACTCTACATCGCCTGCGGCATCTCCGGCGCCGTCCAGCACCGCGTGGGCATGGAGCAGTCGGGTCAGATTATTTCCATCAACACCGACCCCGACGCACCCATCAACTCCATTGCCGACTACACCATCATCGGCGACGTGTGCGAAATCATACCCCGCCTCATGAACGCCTACCAGTCGTGCAAAAAATAATTAACCTCAGCAAAAACAGCCATGAACTATTATAGCGACAACGAAAGCCTGAAGTTCTACCTTCAGCACCCCGATATCGAAAAGATAGCCACCCTCCGCGAGAACAACTTCGAAGAAGCTGGCCAATACCCCGATGCCCCGGCCAATGTGGCCGAAGCCGTCGAGGGCTACCAGCAAGCCATGGACCTCATCGGCGAAATCACTGCCGAAGTCATCGCCCCCAATGCCGCCGAGGTTGACGCCGAAGGCCCCAAGGTGGTCGACGGCCGCGTGGTCTATGCCCCCGGCACTGCGCAGAACCATCAAGTCCTCACCCAGTCCGGTCTCTACGGCATCAAACAGCGCCGCAAATACCACGGTCTCAACATGCCCGGCACCGTCACCACCATGGCCGGCGAGATTGTAGCCCGTGCCGATGTGGGCTTTGCCACCATCTGGATGCTGCAGGACTGCGCCGACACCATCGAAGACTTCGCCTCCGAGGAAATCAAAGACAAATACCTTCCCCGCATCTACCAGGGAGCCACCTGCAGCATGGATCTCACCGAACCTGACGCCGGTTCCGACCTCCAGTCCGTGCGGCTCAAAGCCACCTTCGACGAGGCTGCCAACTGCTGGCGTCTCAACGGTGTCAAACGCTTCATCACCAACGGCGATGCCGACATTCACCTCGTCCTTGCCCGCTCAGAAGAGGGCACCACCGACGGGCGCGGCCTCTCCTACTTCGTCTACGACCGCAACGACGGCGGCCTCACCGTCCGTCGCATTGAGCATAAAATGGGCATCATCGGCTCCCCCACCGCCGAACTCGTCTTCACCAATGCCCCCTGCCAGCTGGTGGGTGAGCGCCGCTTAGGCCTCATCAAATACACCATGTCGCTCATGAACGGAGCCCGTCTGGGTGTGGGTGCCCAAGCCGTGGGCCTGTGCGAAGCCGCCTGTCGCGAAGCAGTCGAATATGCTGCCACCCGCGAGCAGTTCGGCAAAACCATCGACCAGATGATTCCCGTACAGGACATCCTCAACACCATGCGTGCCAAGACCGATGCCGTCCGCTCACTTCTCTACGAGACCGCCCGCCAGGTCGACCTCGCCAACTGCTACGACCGCCTATCAAAAATCTGTCCCCTCACGGCCGAAGAGCGTCAGGCCATGAAAGCCCACCTCCGCAACGCCGACTGTCTCACTCCTATCACCAAACTCATGGCCAGCGAGTACTCCAACCAGTGCGCCTACGACTGCATCCAAATCCACGGCGGCAGTGGCTTCATGAAAGAATACACCTGCGAACGCCTCTACCGCGATGCCCGCATCCTCAGCATCTACGAAGGCACCTCGCAGCTCCAAGTCGTCGCCGCCACCAAGGGCATCAGCAACGGCAACTACCTCAAACGCATTGCCGACTACGACGCCCAGCCACTCAACGCCGAACTCGAACCCCTCCGCGAAACCCTTCGCGCCATGACCGCCGACTACCGCGCCATGCACGACCAGCTTACCGACGGGGGTGCCGGCGAAGCTTTCGAACACCACGTCCGCGCACTTGCCGAGAGCCTGGCCTACATCATCATGGGCTACCTCCTGCTGCTCGACACCCAGCGCGACAGCCGCTACCTGGCCTCCTGCCGCCGCATGATCCAGATTGGACGTGCCGAAATAGCTAAACACCAATGCAAAATCAACTGCAACATCTAATTTTTCATTCTGGGATTGTGAAGTAAAAAAAAATTACTATTTTTGTATTCCAAACAAAACACACAACATTATGAATAAAAGCAGTTATATCAAATCATTATGCCTTTGTGCAGTCCTCCTCTTCGCAGGTGTCCGTGCCAACGCCCAGCAAACTGAGACCTCCGTGTTCATCAACGGCACACTACCTGTTGCACAGTTCAACAACGCTGTCGAACTCGAACCCTTTGGCAGTTTTGCTGTTCTCGACCGCAACAACATAGGCAAAGGCGCCAGTGCAGGACTCGGATTCACAGGCCGCTTCGGTCTTTGGTTCGATGTAGGCGTTGGTGAGCTGCAGCCCTATGCCGAAGCCAGCGTGCTGTGGAACAACTCTGGCTCCAAAATCCGCAAGGCCTACGACAACCACGCCGACTCTTTGGGCAAATACCCCACATTCCCGCAGTACCTCAACATCCCCGTCATGCTGGGTCTGAAATACCGCTACAACCTCATGCCCGACGTGCGTCCCTTTGCTGAAGTGGCTATCGGCTACGACATGCTCATCATCACCCGAAACGGCTATCCCTCACAGTCCTACCGCTATAAATTGACGGGCGAACTGGCCTGGATGGCTGGCATCGGCACCTACCTTGGCGAGTTTGTCAGCGTCAACCTCTACTACATGGGGCTTGGCAACCACTACATCGAATACACCGCCAAATCGGCTTCGCCCACCGAAGAGATTTTCGAGGGGCGTCCCAGCAGCCGCATGGGCGTGATGGGACTCCGCGTTGGTTTCCACTTCTAACCCCCCTGAGAGACGGTTGCCAGCCAGCCTCCGTCTCTCACAGTTAAACTGAAAAAAAATCCTCCTTTCTATTTCGTGAAAAGGGCGGCTCGTTTTAGGGCCGCCCTTACTATTTGCTCATCAGGTATATCCGGGGTCACTTAATCTCCAAGCGCAACATAGGCTGTCCCTCTATCGAACCCTGCAGCACATCGCCTATTGCCACAGGCCCCACCCCGGCTGGTGTGCCAGTGAAAATCATATCGCCCGTGCGGAGCGTCATATACCGCGATATATGGGCTATCAACTCATCCACAGCGAAAATCATATCCTTTGTGTTCCCCTCCTGCACCACACTACCGTTGCGGCGCAGGTCGAAACCCAGATTGCATATCGACAGGCCCTCTCTGCCAGTCGCCTGGCGCAACTCCTCCAACCGCACAAACGGCCCCACCACCGCACTGCCGTCAAATCCCTTCGACACCAGCCATGGCAGCCCCGCCGCTTTAGCCTTGCGCTGCAAGTCGCGGGCTGTAAAATCGATGCCCAGCGCCACCGAGTCGTAATACTTGTGGGCAAAACGGGGGTCTATACACTTCCCCAGCCGGTCAATCCTCACCACAATTTCCACCTCATGCTGCAAATCCTCAGTAAAGTCTGGATAAAACAGCGGCAGCTGCTTCGGATTCAACGCGCTGTCTGGCTTCATAAAGAAAGTTGGTTCCTGTGGCACCTCGGCCTTCATTTCGCCCGCATGGGGGGCATAGTTTCGCACCACGCACAAAATCTTCATAATCTATTGTTTTATCGAACTATTTGATGTAATGATAATCCACAATGTCAATCCGGCGGGCATGGGCGGCCTCCATACTGTACACCGACTTCACGTTCCGCGGGTTGCGAAGCGGGTCTGACGGAGCCACCGCATTACTGTCCGCAGCCCCGTGGGCCACCGTCGTCAGCTTCAACGCCCCGTTGTTCCAGAAAGGCAGCAACGCCTGGTTGTTCCAGTGCAGCAACTCGTTCCTGAAACTATATATCCTACGTTTCGAAAGGTTCACGTTATACAAACTTTCGAACAGTGGGCTCGCATAGCCGTCAACCGTTATGCACACCTTCCTTCCGGCCCGCAAGTCGGCATAGAGCAACTGTAGAAACTCGCCCAAGTCGTTGAAGCCCTTCTTCAACTCATAGTCGAAAAAGATGTCCACAGCCCCCTGTATCGAATCCCACTTGCGCTTGTCCACAGGACTCGGTTGCGCCCCTTTATACTCGTCGCGCATCTGATAATAGCGCCTGTAGGTCGACGAATAGTCCAGCCGTGTGGTCGTGTCGAGCGTGCAGGGCGTAGGCTCGTCGTTATGGAAATACAAGGTCAGTGGCAGCAAATCCAGTGCCCGCAAACTCGGAGGTGTCTCCGGCTGGGCGGGTTGCACTCCCTCTGGCCTGTACAACCTTCGCCAGCGGTACAGGTCGTTGCAACAGTTGCTGTCCGTCTCGTAAAGCGAGCCAGGCCGGTTCGACGACAGGAAACCGCACGCCACCACCACCTCGGCCGTGTCGGCCCTTTCCTGCACACAGCGGCAGCGGCAAGGCTGCAGGTTGAAAAACAGGTCGTCATACGCGCTGTTCACCTCCTTGCCCAGTGTCCGGGGCAGCTGCCAGCTGTTCCTGAACCCCTCCGACATATAGACATCAAAACCGCCCTGTCCCCCACTCCTGTTGCTGGAGAAATAGAGACATCCCTCCTCATTCGAATAAAACGGGGTCACATCGTCCTGCGGGCTGTTCACCGGCTGCCCCAGATTCGTGCTGTTGCCCGGCTGCCCCTCGCCGATTATCACGGCATACCAAATATCCATGCCGCCCTCGCCGCCGGGCCGGTCCGAACTGAAATAGAGAATCGGTTTCCCGTCGGGCAGATAGCCCACCGCCGGGTGCGTGCTGCTGTACCCCTCCACATTCACATCGCCACCCAGCTTCACAGCCTTCTTCCAGCGGTTGTTCACCCGTTTGGTATAATACAGTTGGTACTGCCCGTCCTTCGCGGGTGTACTGCGGGCGAAATACAGAATATCGTTCTTTGCGTCATAAGCCACATGGCCGCAGTTCGTACTCACCGCGTTCAGTCCCCAGCGGTTCAGCGACGGCTCGCCCAGCGAACCGTCAGCGGACACACGCACCTGCATCACCTGCGTCAACACCGGCGTGAAATCAACCAGATACAGACGGTTGGCATCCTCACTCATCATCGAGGAATAGAGCAGAATACTGTCATCCACCAACACTCCTCCCGTCTCGCTGCCCGTGGTATTCACCGTCGGCGCAACATGCGTCAACTCATAGCGCGTCTGTCCCTGCAGACAGACCGCCATCATCGTTGCCGCAGCCAAAAAGACCATTCGTTTCATCATATATTCAAACCTTTATTACAAACCCGGCACACACCGGGCACTATTGTTTTCCGACCCATGCCACAGCCCTAATACTGGGGGCACTTAATGCGCTTAGTCCGTTTCCCGTTCTTGGCAAAACGATACACCACACCCACCTCGAAAGCCCCCACGCCGCCGCTCGCCACCGACAGCCCCGACACATTCGCATCGTAGCAGAAAGAGAACAGAAACGCGTCATACTCCAACATCAGGCTGGCGATCAACGCATCGGCATGTCTGTATGCCAACCCGGCACGCAGACTCACCTCGCGGGCTCCGCCCTCCTCGATATACCACTTCACATCGCCGCCGTAAATCAGCTCCCGGTGCCTCCCCTGCACTTGGGCCAGCACCACCGGCAACAGCGATACACTCTGCCAGCAGCGGTACTCCGCACGGGCAAAAAGGCTGTACCTCCGTTCCATGAAAGTCTCATCCAGCTGCATATAAGAGATATTGGGCCTGTTCACATTGCGCGCCGAAAAGCCCACCTTGGCATGGAAATCGGCCATCGGCTGCCAGTACCAGGCCACACCCGCAGCCAGCAGCGGATAGCCCACCTTAGGCCTCTCGAACCGCTCCGACTCATCCTCCATCTCCGCTTGCGAAGGGTCAAAACCGCTCTGCGCCCATCCGCCCTCTATGCCCACCGAGAGTACACTCGTGCCTGCGCGGTTCAGCGCATGGTAATAAGCCAGCGACAGATGGCCCGAAGTGGTGCCATAGCTCAATGTGCCCGCGTCGTCGTTGAACACCGACGCGCCCACACTCAACCCGTTGCGCACCCCTCCGCGCCACAACGCCATCTCGCCCGTCACTGCCACCGTCTGGTACGGAATGCTGACCGAAGCCCACTGGTTCCTGTACACCACCCCGAAACGCCCAGACCCCTGATAGAAACCGGCGTAGGCGGGGTTCAGCAACACCGGGTCGGCATCCACCTGCGAGAAATGGATGTCCTGTCCGGCGGCGGTGACCCACCCCGCGAGCGCAACCAGTATGACAAACAAGCGTTTCATATCGTTATCATTCAATTCTTACCTGCCGGCCATGCCCCTCGTTCCCCCTCAACTGTCGGCCCTGGCGTATGGCGGCAGCGAAATGTCTGCAAACTCACCCTTCAAAAACTTAAAATAGCCCGCTATGCCCACCATGGCGGCATTGTCGGTGCAGAACTGGAACTTCGGGATAAACACACGCAGCCGACGGCGTTTCCCCAGCCGCTCCACCTCACTGCGCAACAGGCTGTTGGCCGACACCCCACCGGCAATCGCCACCTCCTTCACGCCCGTTTCCCTCACCGCCTGCTCCAGCTTCTTGACCAAAAAGCCTACAATACACTGCTGGATCGAGGCGCAGAGGTCGGCCTTGTTCTTCTCAATAAAATCCGGATCCTCGGCCAGGCGGTCACGCAGGAAATAGAGGAACGACGTCTTGATGCCACTGAAACTGTAGTCATTGCCCGGTATGTGGGGCGTGGCGAAATGGAATGCCCCGGCGTTGCCCTCCTTGGCCAGCCGGTCGATGACCGGTCCGCCCGGATAGCCCAAATCCATAATCTTCGCGGCCTTGTCAATCGCTTCGCCGGCGGCATCATCGATGGTCTGCCCCAGCACCTCCATGTCGAAATGGCTGCGCAGCAGCAGAATCTGCGTATGCCCGCCGCTCACCAGCAGACAGATGAACGGGAACTGCGGCACCACACTCTCGTCACTCTCCTTAATGAAATGCGACAACACATGAGCCTGCAAATGGTTCACCTCAATCAGCGGGACACCCAACGACTGGGCAAACCCCTTGGCAAACGACACCCCCACCATCAGCGACCCCAGCAGTCCGGGACCCCGGGTGAAAGCCACCGCTTGGATGTCGTCGCGCCGCACCCCGGCATTGGCAATTGCCGTGTCCACCACCGGCACAATATTCTGCTGGTGGGCGCGCGAAGCCAGTTCCGGCACCACGCCACCGTATTGCTCATGCACCTTCTGCGAGGCGATGACATTGCTCAGTATGCGGTCGCCGCAGAGCACGGCAGCCGAAGTATCGTCGCACGACGATTCGATAGACAGTATCAAAGGTTTCTCCATTACAGTACTTCTTAGTGTTGCCACACGGGCAGTCCATTATAGATAATAGACTGCAAAAATACAAATAAAATCTCAATTAATACAAAAAAAAATCGCACCCCCGCCGCAGGCGGTTCCGGCGCCGGCGAAGCTGGCGGCCGGAACCGCCTGCGGCCAGTGGCCGGCACGACGCTCTTCCACCGCTCGCACTACGCCATTTCTAATTCATTTCGAGGGCATTTTTACCTCTCCAGCCGAACCGGATGGCCGCCAGAGGCCCTCGCTGGGCGGCCGGAGGAGCGGGGCTGCGGCGCGCCACGGAAAAGAATTCGCACAACTTTCGGCCCGCAGACACAATTTTTCAGCCCAATCGGCGTTGTAACGGATTATTCAGAACGCAAGACCGGGAAACAATCCGCGACCCACCGCCTGTGGCGACATCCCGGCTTACGAGCATAAAAACCAATGAGTAAGGCAAAAAATAATGCGGTGCGGCGAGTGGCCATGGGGCTTTTTCTGGGGCTCTATGTGCTTATAGCCATGCTCAACAGCACGGTGGTGCAGTCATACATCGGGGCTGTGGTGGGCAACTATTTCTCGCGCGAATGGGGCGGCAAGGTGCGCATCGGGGCGCTGCACGCCAACCCCTTCAGCCATGTCATCCTGGACAAGATTGAACTCATCACCCCCACGCACGACACCATCTTCGTGGGCGACCGCATCACATGCCGCTTCAAACGCTTTCCGTTCCACGGGTCGGGGCTCTCGTTCCGCACCGTCGAGCTGTGGAACGGCCGATACCACCTACACACTTTCCGCACTCCCGACGGGCATTCCGGCATCAATCTGGCCTTCATCATCGACTATTTCAAGCAGCGCGCCACGCCCAGCGACGGGGAGCCCGCACCGCCATTCACGGTCGAGGTGGGCGAGCTGAGGATGCACAACATAGACTATATCCAGGACCTCCCCGAACCCGAAGGCAGGCCTCCCCACCTGCACGGGGTCGATATACCCCACATGCGCTACTGGGACATCAACGGGGTGATACGCAACATCCGCGTCGTGAACGACCATGTGGTGTGCCGCATCGTGTCGCTCAGCACCACCGAGGAGTGCGGACTGCACATCGTGGACCTCTCGATGGATGCCGATGTGGGGCCGCAGGGCATTCACGCCACCAATCTGGACCTCCAGACCGACGACAGCCGCGTGTTTCTGGACGCCCATCTGGTTTACAACGGATGGGAAGAGATGGGCGACTACTGCAACACTGTGGAGCACGATGTGGTGCTGAAGGAGGGAACGGAGGTGAGCATGCGCGATGCCGCCTGGTGGGCGCCAGTGCTGTGGGGCGCCGCTGTCACCGCCCAGCCACAGGGCCGCGTTTTCGGCACCATCGCCAACCTCACGGCCGAGAACTTCATGGTGCATTTCGGCGACAACAGTGATCTGCTCTTCGACGGCCACATCAAAGGCCTCCCGCTGATTGAGAGCACCACCCTCCATGCCGTCCTCCACCGGCTGCACACCAGCTATGCCGACCTGAGCGGGGTGCTGCTGCCCGACAGTATGCCCTTGCCCCTGCCCGCCGCCGTGCGCCACATGGGCGAGATAGCCCTCAGCGCCGAAGCCAACGGAGGAATGCACGACATAGAGGCCTGGGCCAATATGAACAGCCAGGTGGGCGACCTGGAAGCCCACGCACGCATGGTGCACGACACTCTGCGCGGCGACTATGCCTACTGGGGCGACATCGACTCCCGCATGCTGGGCATCCGCTCGCTGCTGCCCAACGAATGGGTGTGGCGCACAGGCATGCACCTCTCCTTCCAAGGCACGGGATTCGACCCTGAGAAAATGGACGTGTCGCTCGAGGGACGCCTGTACAACACCCTGCTCAAAGGGGAAACGCTGGAGCGCACCGCCATCTCGGCCGAGTTGGCACAGGGTGTGTTCAGCGCCGAGGCCGAGCTGCGCGACACACTCGTCGGCCTGGACCTTTCCCTCTCGGCCGACCTCAACACCCATGCCTACAAGGCTGATGTGGCGCTCACCGACGCACAGCTGACCACGCTGCACCTGCTGCAGGGCGACTCGGCGGTGAGGCTCACCACCCGGCTCTGCGCCGACCTGCAGGGCAAGGAACTGGAAGAGCTGGCCGGCACTCTGACGCTCGACAATACCCACCTTGTGGTGGGCAGCCGCCAGCTGGACATGAAGCATGTAGCACTGCGCGCCGAAACCGACCCTGCGGACGCGGGCGTCCGCGCCCAGATGCCTTCGGGCAAGAGTCTGCCTCTGGCCTTGAGGAAACGGCTCACGGTGGACTGCGACTGGTTCAATGCTTCGGCCGAGGGACAGTTTGCCTACACCCATCTGCCTGTCATGGCGCAGGACTTCTGCTCACGATTCCTGCCCGCCTACTATAATCCTTTCCCAACCGACAGCGCCACCCTCGACGCAGCCTACCGCCAGCTGGCTGACGACAAGATGGACCTTGAACTGCTGTGGACCGACCACGACGGCTCGTTTGCCGACTGGATGCCCTCGTTGATGATTGCCGGAGGGTCGCGGCTGCACGGCAACTACAATTATGGGGAGTCGCTGAAACTGGTGCTGCAGAGCGATTCGCTGCGCATGGGTTCCTTCATCCTGCAGGATGTGGGACTCAGCACTGGCACGGTGGGCGACAGCTACCGTCTGCGTCTGCTGGCCTCCAGCGCCCGGACGGGGGGTATGGCCTTGATGCAGAGTCCCGCCGTCACCGCCGCCATGGGACGCAACATTTCCACCCTTGCCCTGACATGGGGACAGGACTCGCCACAACCCTTGCAGAACAGCGGCGACCTGGAATTCATACTCACCTCGTCAGCTTCGGGCAACCGCATCATGGTGGCCCGCCCCAACTTCTACGTGCTGGGGCAGCAGTGGAGCGTGGTATGCCCCGACGGCATCTGGATGAACCGCGAGCACATCAAGGTCGACAATCTGAAGGTCTACGGCATGGAGCAGTCTGTGCGCATCGATGCCAATATACCCGGCGGCGCCACCGACGCGACGGTCCCGGTGGAGGACTATGTGAAAGGAAGTTTCGAGGACTTCGATGTGGGGCAGCTCGGCTCGCTGCTGTTGGCCAACAACTCGTTGAAGATTGACGGTCTGCTGGACGGTTACCTCCGCGTGCAAGGGCTGAGCCACACCCCCCAGATTGACGCCAATCTGAAAGTGGAGCGGTTTGCCGTGAACAAGCAAGCACTGGGCGACCTGACCATCGCCACCCGGCAGGAGGCCGACGACCCCCGCATGATGGTGGATATTGTGGCCGACGCCGGCGATTATCAGCCACTGGCACTGCACGGCTTCCTGAATCCAACGGGAAAGCGGATGGAATTGGCCCTGGACCTGACCGCCGACCGCATTCCGGCATCGGCTGCAAAGCCTTTGCTGCAGTCGGTGGCATCGGAACTGGAGGGTTCGGTGGGAGGCTACGCCTCGCTGCGCGGCACCCCCGACGCATTGGAGCTGAACGGAGCATTGGGATTGACCCAAGGACGCATCAAACTGGAGCCCACCGGGGTGACGTACTTGATGGACGACACCGTAAGGATTGAGAAGAATATATTGAACCTGAACAATTTCACACTGCGGGATTTGGAGAACAATGTGGCCTACGCCAACGGGTCGATGACCCTCCTGCCCCAACCCCACATAGCGCTGAGGCTCCACACCTCACGCCTCATGGTGCTGAACAAAGCTGCTGACGGCGAGACGTTCTACGGCAAACTGATGGCAGCAGCCGACGCCGATGTCAACGGACCCGTCGATGCCCTGCAGGTGACTGTGGAAGCCACCGCACTGAACGGCAGCGACCTGCATGTGCCTATATCCAACCGGAAGCAGGTGAGCGAAAACGAGTATATCGTGTTCGTATCCCACAACCCCGCGGTGCGGCGCAACCGTACAGCCCAGCGGCGGGTGTCGTCGAACCGCATGAACCTACAGGCCAACGTGTCGGTAACCCCTGGAGTGTCCGTCCACCTGCCCATGGACTTTGACCAGCTGACGGCCAACGTCACCGCCGTGGGCCGCGGCGACATCCAGGTGGTGATGCGCGATGGCAAAGAGCCCAACATTTTGGGCGACTATGAGTTCACATCGGGCAATTTCTCCCTCTCGCTGCTACAGCTCATCAACAAGAACTTCACCATTGAGGAGGGGAGTACCCTCAACTTTCCCGGCAATATCAATGATGCACGGTTCAACATCAACGCCGTCTATGGGCAGCGGGTGAATCTGGGCACACTGGTGGGCAGCAGCTCGTCGGCCTCAGCCTCGGACACCTACGTGCAGGTGCAGAACATCATCACGCTGGCCGGAACCCTGCAGGACCCCGCCATCAGATTCGACATCCAGTTGCCCAACGCCGAGCAGAGCGTGGCCGACCAAGTATTCACCTACATCGACAAAAACAACGAGCGCGACATACTGAACCAGTCCATCTCGCTGCTGCTGTTGGGACGCTTCACCCCCTCCGGGACCACCGAGAGCGACGCCAATGTGCTGGGCGACGGCGGCAGCATCAACATCCTCACCTCATCGGCCAGCAGTCTGGTGTCGAACCTGGTGAAAGTGGTGGATGTGAATTTCAAATATTATGCCGGCAATGGGAACAGTCCCGGACAGTTCGATGTCGGAATCAGCAAACAATGGGATAAATTCTACTTCGAGTCTACCTTCGGCTATGGCAACACCACCCGCGAGATGGAGAACACCACAGCCAACGTGTTGGTGGGCGATGTGGAAGCGGGCTACCGGTTCAACCCCTACTTCAACATCTACGGTTTCCACCGCTCCAACACCAGCTTCTACACCCGCACCGAACTGCCCTATAAACAGGGAGTGGGCATCAAACTGACCAAGGACATAGACAACCTCGGCGACCTCTTCCCCTGGCTGCGCCGCCGGAAAGAGAACAACAGAATTGAATAGCGTGAAAAGTGAATGTGTTAATGTGTAAATGCGTTGGTTTTTTGACTGCACCTGCCACTTACATATTAATGCAATCGCAAATCGCCAAACATACAGATTGATTATGAGGATTTCGGAACAATACTATAGCATTAAAAACAATGTGCTGTTCTGCATCGTGGTGCCAGTGTTCATCATGATGTTCGTAGTCATTTACCAGCCCCTCTTCTACGGCGAGGCCAATGCCCTGCAGGAAGGCTGGCGCGAACACATCAGCTTCTGTCTCCCGGTGGTGTGTGCCATCGTGCTGGGAGTGCTGGGGTTGAGCCGGACAGTGCTGTGCGTGGCCTGGGTGCGGCACACGCTCACCCGCCGCGAGTGGGTGCTGTGGCAGGTGAGCGAATGGGTGGCGGGCAGCCTTTTCGTCGACCTCTTCCTTTCCCTGTTCCTCCACCTGGCGTTCTTCTCCATCTTGCCGCAAATACTTATCACCGGCTTTTCGCTGGCAGCTATCCCCTACGTGGGCTATTGGCTGGCCATAGAGCTGATTGACCGCGACATGCGGCTGCGGCAATCTGAAGCCATGGTCGAAGAGCTGCGCCGGGGGGTGGAGCGGAACGAGAGCGGTATGGTACGCTTTGCCGATGAGAAGGGGAATGTGAAGCTCGTGGTGGGGGCCGACCGGGTCATTTCGCTCGAGTCGGCGGGCAACTACGTCACTATCTGCTACGACGACGAGGGCAAACTGGTGCGCTACAGTCTGCGCAACACACTCAAAGCCATGGAAAGCCTGGCCGGCACAAGCGGGCTGGTGCGCTGCCACCGCTCCTACTTTATAAACCTCAGCCACGTCCGCACCCTGCGCCGCACACCCCAAGGCATCTATGCCGAAATCGGACACCCCGGCGTCGACGACATACCTGTATCCAAATCCTACGCCTCCGACCTCATCCGGCTCTTTGGCAGTTGAAATAGGTGATTGTGATAAGTGAATCGCCAACAGGGAACTTTTGAAAATTGCCTTAAACTGGCCAACACAAATACAGTTGCATGCATCGTCTGCAGAAAACCAAAAAGAAAATGAGAATGAAGAACATCATACATCCGGCCTCACCCCGCACACAACCCACCTGCCATTCCACTGCCGCATTACAGAAAATCGTATTTTGCGTCCTGTTGCTGTGGATGCTGCAACCCACAGGGGCTGCGGCCCAGCGCGACTACACCGCCGACTCTGCCGCCTTTGTCAACGCCGACTGGCACGCCGATACCCTCAACGGGTTCCGCTACCTGCACCACCATTTCATGCACCGGCAAGTTTTCAATTCCAACCAATGTTTCAGCGTGATCGAGATACCTTCCGGCTCGCCGTCAAGGCTCTGTTTTGTGGCAGACACACACCTGACCACAGTGTCCGCTTTTGCCGCCCGCCACGGAGCCCTGGCCGCCATCAACGGCTCTTACTTCAACATGCGGACGGGTGTACCCGTATGTTATCTCCGCATTGACGGACGCGAGATCGGGGTCAACACCCCGTCGCGAAATGACAGCATCTACCGCAAATACTACCAATATGCCACCATCCGGCTCACCCCCACACGCCGTCCCCGCTTCCTGGTGCCGGACAGCAGCCGCATGGCCGAGCGGGCCCTGCCCGACAGCAACATCATGACCGCCGGGCCCATGCTGATACGCAAAGGGATGGACATCCCGCAGCGGATGGACCGCCACTTCGTCTATGGCCGCCACAACCGCACCGCCATCGGACTCAAGCCTGACGGGACAGTGGTGCTGCTCGTAGTCGACGGCCGCCACTCGCGCGAAGCCGAGGGCCTGAGCCTGCCCGAACTGACAAGGGTCATGCGGTGGTTGGGGTGCTGCGACGCGGTCAACCTGGACGGCGGTGGCTCCACCACCATGTACATCAAAGACCGCGGCAACGAAGGCATCGTCAACCACCCCTCGGACAACGGCCGCTTCGACACCGCTGGCCAACGCCCCGTCGCCAACGCCATTATCCTCACCCAGACTCCTGTCAAGAGAAGTCCCCGATCGAAATAATCCTGACGCCACCTCGCGCACCGTTGCAACCAAATATCGGACAAACTCAGACCGGCTAATACCTGCCTATTTTTTGCCCAAGACATCGCGCGATGATTCTGGGCCGCTTGGGGCTAAAATATTATAATGGAATCTTTGACTCCGTCAACCGATTCCACTGCCGCATGATTCGAGCCAAAACCTTATAATGAGAACTCCATTGGTGACAAAAGCAGCAGAGCCAAAAGCGCGTAAGCCATAACTGAATCGTATTAAAACCCTCTTCTGTGACGGCGTTCATAGCTACGTTTAGTCCGCAATAAAGACCTCGTATTCTTGTACTGACCTTCGAATACCAAATCTCCATTCGGAGCAAACAAAAGAAAGTAGGGAGTGTATTGAATGTTTACACAGTTCAAGTCACGGGCCGAATAGCCAATATCTTCCATACCATACCTGCGCACAAAATCGTGAAATTTTTGAGTGTTGCCCGAAAGGTAATTGACGCAATAAAGACTTATACCCTCATGCTCAAAGTCTCTATATCCTTGAGTTTTTATCTCATCTTGCATCTGCTTGAAATGTCTAATACAGGCACCGCAGGAATAGTTCCAGAAATTGATCAGCTTCCATCCAGTTGTATCTTTCAGCCGAAGAGTATCCCCCTCAACATTAACCAATGGGAAATTAAATAAACTGGTGGGGGATTCGGCAGAATCCTCATTTGTAATCAACACTATAGAACTTGGGATTTGATAGGGCAAATGATACTCTTCATAATCAATGTACTGGGGGTTGTCAGCAGCGAATATGTCGTGATTATCCTTATTCTTATTCTCGTTAATATTCAGCGCAGCAAACCTATAGTGGGAGCGGGAGTGGGAGTTATGCACATCAACTTGTTCCACCCACATAGTAGCAGTATCCAAAAAATAGTAAACCGTGTCATATATTGGTATATCATACTCTCCTGTTTCGGAATTAAACATCCATGAGCGTTGACAATTTTCCTGTAGGAGTTTATATAATTGACCATTAACAAAAGTATCCCTGTCCGACAAGTTGTTACTACGAAATATGCGTGGGAAAGAAAACCAATATGCCGAGTAACCTAAATCGCCCAAATAATGATTGGCAAATACGAGGTGCAAGGGACTCAAACCTCGAATCGTGTCGGCTGCTGTTGGACCAAAAGAAAAGCTTCCGTTCAGATGGTCGACAACCCACATGCTATCTTTGCGGAAGCGAACTGACTCATAATCGGACAGTAAATCGGTCCGGTCTGCAGAAGCATCCACATGAAACATCAAAATAGTGTCTGGGTTATGCGTGTCATTGTCATAAGATAATCCTACTAAATCAAACGACCACGAGTCCAAGCGTGCCAAGTTGTGATGAATACTATCATCCCATCTTGAAAAAGGCTGTGTTTGTGTGTGCCCTTCAATATTCAAGACACACACAAACACTATCGCATTAATTACAAAAAAAGCTCTACTCATACATTGAACTTAATAATTCATACAAAATACCTGCATTGGCTACAATTGAAATTTCAGCTCTTGCGTATTTGGGGGCAACTACATATTTGCCATCACTCGTTTTAGAATGTAGTAGTCGGCCCTGTCTTGCTTAGTACAAGCACATAAAAAAAACATGGCTGTTGCAGCCAGCATTGACAACTTGAACTTTGTATTAAATGAGTATTTCATAAGAGTAAAATAAATCATGGATTCGCTTTTAAATACAGTTGCATGGTGGAATCCTTTAACCAAGCCAGCAGTAGTTCAAATGCAAAAATACATTGAAAAAACAATATATCAAAAAAAAATCAATACACAAAACCCCAAGACGGGCGTAACCAACCCTACTATCAGCCATTAAATAATGGCATTTTTAACAATCAACGAAACGGCAAGCCTATACTATAGGACCGCCAAGCGACTCTCAATTTAGGCAAACGGGCTGTCCCAGATTATTTCGACAAGAAACTCCACCCAAAAAACAAGCCATAATAATTGATAATCACTGCAATCCAAGGAAGTGCGGCCACATAGATTTTCAAAGAGCATGCCAAAAGACACCTCTCACTATCAGTTTTGCAAGGGGCAACTGCCCCCAACTAATAGTAAGTAGTCACTCAGACAATTATACAAGCGAAATGAACCCGACAGCAACGCACAATTACACTCCTCTGCTATAAGACAAAATACTGACCAATAGCACTTTTCTCCCCAAAAAGAGAGTCATCCCAGTTCCTTGGCTGGCGGGAATAGGTTTAAGATGCAGGTTGCTTGCGCTTGGAATCAACACCGATGTCGTCGGGGTTGAGGATGGGGTCTTCCATCTCGTTGCATACAACTGTACGGTTGTTGAGCGAACTGCATGGGGTGCCGGCGGATGTGATGTTGGTACGCGGGCCGGTCCAACGGCCTCCAACCAGTTCGTAGCAACGGCAGTCTTTGGTGTTGCAGGAGGTGAGGCCGAGTGCCGACAGGATGACTAATGCTATGATGAGTTTTTTCATGATGGTGGGATGTGTGATTAAATGTTTTGTGGATTTAGTGGGTCGCTTCGCCCTCGTCTGAGAATGAGGAGAAGAAGGTTGCCAAATGGCTTCCAACTTCTATCTCATCGACAAAGAGCCATGCCTGTTCGCCAGCACTGATGTGCCAGTCGGGCAACGGACCAAAGTTTATGGCTTTGATTTTGACATAACGGGCCGTGGCGTAAGGTCCGCGGCAGACGAATTTGTGTTGCACGCTCTCTTCCTGCCGCTCGCGGACAGGTTGGAACTCTTTGTTGTCCAGCTGAGTCCAGGGGGTAAAGTGCTGCCCGTCGGTGGACAGGCTGACTTCGATACGGGTCGGGAAGAAAATCCAACTCTTCATGTTGTCGAGACAGTCAACGGCCACGCTGGTGACGGTTTTGCTCTGCAGGAGGTCGACTACGACTTCCATGTCGCCCTGCCAGCCCTGCCAGCCGCCGATGCGGTAGTTGGGAGTTCCGTAGAGACGGTCAATGAGGCCTTCGGAGCCGTTCTCCTCGTACTGCGGAGCGGGACGAGTAATGTAGCGCAGACGTTTGTCGGCAATGAAGCGGGTGAGGCTCTGCTGGACCACGGGGCTGTATCGGCCACTTTGCGGGTCATAGGATACGGCGCGGAGTGTGGCATCATTCTTGACCAGGATGGGGCTTTGGTAGAGAATAGCGTTGGTGTCGGGGGTACGGCCGTCGGTGGTATAGTAGATACGGGGGGCGACGGAGCCGGCTGCACTGTCAGAGGCAGGAATGGCACCACGCACGGCAAGGGACACAAAGGTGGAATCTTTGAAACGTTGCTGCCAGTCGGAGAACCAAGGGGCGGGCGGTGTGCGAAGGTCTTTCGGGAAGAGGTTGGAGGACTGGGAGGCGAAGGTTTTACCGTCCCAGAAAAGACCCGGTTTCCAGTCGGACTTGGCGATGAGTATGTCCTCCCGTCCGGTGTGGATGGTGACGCGGTCGAAGAGGGGTGTGACGGTGACGTACTCGCCGCTGCCGGGGCAGAGGGGGTAGAATCCCATGGCGCTCATGACGTACCAAGCGCTCATCTGTCCGCAGTCCTCGTTGCCGCAAAGGCCGTCGGGATGGGGTGTATAGAGCTCATCCAGTATACGGTGGACAGTGTTGTCCAACTTGTCGGGGGCGTCAAGGTAGGCGTAGAGATAGGCGGCATGGTGTGAGGGTTCGTTGCCGTGGGCGTATTGGCCAATCATGCCGGTGATGTCGCTCTGGTCGCGGCCGGTGGTCTGGCTGCTGGAGTTGAAGAGAGAGTCGAGGAAGGCTTCGGCACGCTTTTTCCCGCCGTGCTGGGCAATCCAGCCTGCCACGTCGTGTGGCACGTAGGAGCTGTACTGCCAGCTGTTGGCCTCCGTGTAGTGGTTGTTGACCTCGGTGGGGTTGAAGGGGGTGATGAAGCCTCCGTTGCGGCGGGCGCGCATGAAGCCGTCGGGGTCCATGATGTTCTGCCATGACTGGGCACGGCGCATGTAGGTGGTGTAGATGTCCTGCAGGCGGCGGTAGGTGGCGGAGGTGTCGGGTTTGAACACTCCGCGCATCATCTCATGCTGGGCATAGCGGGCTATGCACCAGTCGTCGTAGGCATACTCGAGGGTTTTGGATACCGATTCGTTGTCGGTCTGGCTGTCGAGATAGCCCTGCGCGGCGTAGGCCTGATGGGCTTCGGTGCGGTTGGAGGTGGCTATCATGGCGTCGAGCAGCGCAAGGCGACGACGGTCGGTCCACTGGTCAAGGATGCCCGCCTGTTGGGCGGTGAGGATGACGGGGCAGGCATGGTAGCCAATCATGCAATGGGTTTCGTGGGCGGAAAGCTCCCACATGGTCAACTCGCCGCCTTTGTCGTATTGGTCGAGCATGGTGGCAATCCAGTCCTCAGTGATGCTGGGTTCGAGGATGGTCATGAGGGGATGGAGGGTGCGGTAGGTGTCCCAGAGGGAGAAGACGGTGTAGACCGGCTTGTCGCTATGGTAGATAGTGTCGTTCATGCCACGGTAGCGCCCATCGACATCGCTCCAAAGATAGGGCGAGGTGTAGGTGTGGTAGAGTGCGGTATAGAAGTTGCGGCGCTGGGTGCGCGTGCCGCCTTCGACTTGAATTTTGCCCAGAGCCTCTTCCCAGCGGTTATGGGCATCGGCGCG
The DNA here is from genome assembly GCA_947168665.1 of uncultured Bacteroidales bacterium. Taxonomy (GTDB): domain Bacteria; phylum Bacteroidota; class Bacteroidia; order Bacteroidales; family P3; genus Colimorpha. The sequence continues at coordinate 58,831 of CAMVMX010000013.1, read as the reverse complement.
GAGATTGGTGAAAGTGCGTCCCTGGCGGGTGGCAAGGTTGCGGCAAGCCCCGTCGGCATCAACACCCGAGATGGACACGTACACTTCGACATCCTTACAATTTTCGGGCAGGACAACGAGGGCTTTCTTGCCGCCATCGAAATACTTGACCTCTTCGATAGGCTGGCTGCACTGTAGGGCGAAGAAGCACCACTGGTCGGGATTCCAGGCGTTGCTTTCGCGCCAACCAGTGAGGATGGTGTCGCCCCGGCGGTGGAACCCGGCGCTGATTACCTTGTCGCGGTGGCGCAGGTCGACGACGAAACCTTTGAGTCCCCGGCCCGGAAAGGTGTAGCGGTGGCAGGCCACACGCTCGGAAGTAGTGAGTTCGACCATAATGCGGCTACGGTCCAGCACAACGCGGTAGTAGCCTGGCGAGGCTTTTTCGCCCCTGTGGCTGAAAGGCGAGCGAAACTCAGACTGCGGCATGTCCTGTGAGAAATGCCACTCTTTGCCCTCGGCGGCAACTGGCATGAGCAGGATGTCGCCATAGTCCTCACAACCTGTGCCGTTGAGGTGTGTGTGACTGAAGCCGTAGAGGGTGTCATCGCTGTAGTGGTAGCCGCTGCAGCCGTCCCAACCTTGCAGACGGGTGTCCGGACTGGGCTGTATCTGCCCGAAAGGGACTATAGCACCCGGGTAGGTGTGTCCATGTCCGTCAGTACCCACCAAGGGGTTCACGTAACGGCTCAGTCCCTGCTGGCATCCTGAAAAAAGGGCTACCGCCAGCAAAACTATCATAAAAGTCCTCGTATGTCTCATTTTGTATGCGCTGTTTTTGGTGATACGTGATGGGGTAATGGCCTACTCGCTCATTCACTTTCCGTCCCTTTTCACTATTTTGTTGTTTTGAGGCGGATGAGGGCTGCCGCGCCGAGTATAGCCACCTCGTTAGCGGCAAGCTGCGACATACGGATTTCGCACTTGCCCTTATAGATATTCAGCAGATTGGCTTCAAAAGACTCCTTCAGCGGGATGAGCAGCGGATCGCCGACTTTGGTGGGGCCGCCCATAAGGAATATGGCTTGCGGGGCGGAGAAAGTGCAGGCGTTGGCACAGGCCAGACCGAGCCATTCGCCCACCTTGCGGTAAGTCTCAACGGCCAGCGGGTCGCCGGCATTGGCGGCATCGCCAATCATCTTGCAGGTGATGTCCTTGTCCTCGATGGCGGGGGCAATCCAGCCCGCCATGTGAGCAGCTTCGGCCGGTACGCCTTTTTCCTTGCGCAGTTCGGTATAAGTCTGCACAATGCCACGGGCCGAAGTGTAGGCTTCCAGACATCCTTTGCGTCCGCAACTGCAGCGGCGGCCATCGGGAATGAGGATATTGTGGCCCAGTTCGCCAGCCGTACCCGTCGAGCCGTGCACCAGCCGGCCATCCACGACAATGCCGCTGCCCACGCCGGTGCCGAGTGTAATCATGATGAAATGATCCATCCATTTGGCTCCACCATAAACGTATTCGCCATAGGCAGCCGCGTTGGCATCGTTGCTCAGCACCACAGGAATGCTGACATACTTGTGGAATTCCTCCTCGAAATTCAAGAGGCCTTTGATGGTCAGATTCGGGGCCCACTCGACACAGCCGGTATAGAAATTTCCGTTGGGTGCACCAATTCCGATGCCCGTGAGTTCGTTGAGCCCGATACTCTTCACTCCCTTTTCGGGGTCGCCCTGCGCCACCATGGCGCTAATCTGCTCCATGATGTCGGCCACGTATGGCTCCAGCAGGGAGTAGTTGCCCGTGGGGATACTGCTCCGGGACACAATTTTCGAGTCGTCTCTTACCAATCCGATGTCAGTGTTCGTGCCTCCGACATCAATTCCGATAGCGTATGAATTCTGCATAGTCTTTTTGCGTTTTTTTGTTCTACAATGGAATGCAAAAATACACATTTTTTTTTAATAATCGCCACCATGTAACAAAACTTTTGTACCTTTGCAGCATGGAAGAACCCGTTACAGAAAAAATCATATCACTCGAAGAGATTGACTACACACGCTTTTGGGGCGACAACGACAAGATTCTCGACTTTGTCCGCATCCTTTTCCCGAAGCTGAAAATCATTGTGCGCGGCGACATGCTGAAAGTGGTGGGCGATCCCGACGACATCACCCATTTCGAAGGCAAACTGCAGGCCATGAAGACCTACTACGACAAAGTGGGACGCCTCAACGAGTCTGTCATCATGCAGATATTCGAGAACGGCGGCTCCACACCCGAGGCCGAGACCAACGACGAAATTTTAGTCCACGGCCGCAACGGGCTGCTCGTGCGTGCCCGCACACCCAACCAGCAGCGGCTGGTCCGCGCTGTCAAGGAGAACGACATGGTCTTTGCCATCGGTCCTGCGGGAACGGGCAAGACCTATACCGCCGTGGCCCTTGCCGTCCGTGCCCTGAAGAACAAGGAAATCCGCCGCATCATCCTCACCCGCCCGGCAGTCGAGGCGGGCGAGAACCTGGGATTCCTGCCCGGCGACTTGCGCGACAAACTGGACCCCTACCTCCAGCCCCTTTACGACGCCCTGCGCGACATGATTCCCCAGCAGAAACTACTCTCCTACTGGGAGGACAACACCATCGAGATTGCCCCTTTGGCCTTCATGCGCGGACGCACCCTCGACAACGCATTCGTCATCCTCGACGAAGCTCAGAATGCCACCTCGGCACAGCTCAAGATGTTCCTCACCCGCATGGGGCGCAACGCCAAGTTTGTCATCACGGGCGACATCACCCAGATTGACCTCCCCCGCCACCAGCAGTCGGGACTGGTGCAAGCACTCGGCCTCCTCGAATCCATCAAAGGCATCTCCATCATCCGTCTCGACAACACCGATGTGATACGCCACAGCCTCGTCACCAAAATAATCCGTGCCTATGAACGCCTCGCCGACGCCCCGGCTGCTGAGCCGGCCCAACTGCAAAATTAATCTCGGCCTCCACGTGGTAGGCAAACGGCCCGACGGCTACCACGACCTCGAAACCGTCTTCCTGCCCGTGACGCAACTGTGCGACGAGCTGGAAATCGCCCTCCTCCCCAGCGGCGAGACCACCATGACGCAGGACGGCATTGCCCTCGACAATCCGCCTGCCGACAATCTCTGCATGAAAGCCTTCAAGCTCCTCCAGCAAGAGTTCGGCATCGGTCCCGTCGCCATCCGGCTGCATAAGCACATCCCCTTCGGCGCAGGACTGGGAGGGGGCAGCAGCGACGCCGCCTTCACCCTCAAAATGCTCAACCAGCTGTATGCCCTCGGCCTCTCGGTGCCCGACCTCGAAGCCCGCGCCGCCCAGCTGGGTGCCGACTGCGCCTTTTTCATCCAGAACCGGCCGGCCTACGCCACCGGCATCGGCGACCGCCTCACGCCTTTCGACCTCGACCTGTCGGCCTACAATATCGTCATCGAAATACCTCCCGACGAACACGTCAGCACCCGCGAAGCCTACGCCGGCCTCCACCTCACCCCCGGCCGCCGGCCACACCTGCCTACAGCCTTGCGCCAGCCCGTTGCCGAGTGGCGCAACACCATCGTAAACGACTTCGAAGCCTCAGTGTTTCCGGCCCACCCCGCCATCGCGACCCTAAAGGAGGACATGTACCGCCGGGGCGCAAGCTATGCCTGCATGACGGGCAGCGGAGCCGCCGTATTCGGACTTTTCAAAAAATAATTTTGCCGTATTAAATATTATTAGTATCTTTGCAAAATCATTCAACAGGCTGAATATAAAACCCAATTACTCAAATAAAAACAACATCAATATGGTAGACTACAAATCAATAGGACTGGTGAACACCCGCGCAATGTTCGCCAAAGCTGTGGACGGCGGCTATGCCATCCCCGCTTTCAACTTCAACAATATGGAGCAGATGCAGGCCATCATCCAGGCCGCAGTCGAGACCAAAAGCCCCGTCATCCTGCAGGTGAGCAAGGGCGCCCGCGACTATGCCAACCAGACCCTCCTGCGCTACATGGCCGAAGGCGCCGTCGAGTATGCCAAGGAGCTGGGCTGCCCCAACCCCCAAATCGTTCTGCACCTCGACCACGGCGACAGCTTCGAGACCTGCAAAAGCTGCATTGACATGGGCTTCAGCAGTGTAATGTACGACGGCAGCGCCCTGCCCTACGAAGAGAACATCAAGATTTCCCGCCAAGTGGTGGAATATGCCCACAAGTACGATGTCACCGTCGAGTGCGAACTCGGCGTTCTGGCTGGTGTCGAGGACGAAGTGTCGTCCGAGGTGAGCCACTACACCAAACCCGAAGAAGTCATTGATTTCGCCACCCGCACCGGCTGCGACTCCTTGGCCATCAGCATCGGCACCAGCCACGGCGCCTACAAATTCAAACCCGAGCAGTGCACTGTCGACCCCCAGACCGGCCGCCTTGTGCCTCCCCCACTGGCCTTCGACGTGCTCGAAGCCGTCGAGAAGAAACTTCCCGGATTCCCCATCGTACTCCACGGCTCCAGCTCCGTGCCCCAGGACGAGGTGGACACCATCAACAAATATGGCGGAGCCCTCAAAGCCGCCGTCGGCATCCCCGAAGAGCAGTTGCGCAAAGCCGCCAAGAGCGCCGTCTGCAAAATCAACATCGACAGCGACAGCCGTCTGGCCATGACCGCCGCCATACGCAAACACATGGCTGAGCACCCCGACCACTTCGACCCCCGCCAATACCTCAAGCCCGCCCGCGAGAGCATGAAGAAGATGTACATCCACAAAATCGTCAACGTGCTCGGCAGCAACGACAAGCTCTGACCGTCATACAACACAACCCACAAGCGCACCCACCAGTCTGGGTGCGCTTTTCTGTATACGCCAGACCCATCCCCGCATCGCCCTGCACCCCTCTTGACAATAGGCCAAACACTCTGCCGCACCATATCGCACCCTCCGTTGCGCCACTCAAGCATAATCAACAAACAATGCTTCCGGCCCGGACGGGCCGCCAAACGCATGCCCACGACAGAGCCTACCTTGATGTCTCAGAAATCTTGATGACCGTTTTGCCGGGCGAAAAGGCATCCATCAAGGAAATCCTCGAAAGCGAAGGCCACCCAGAGTCCGACACCGGCAAGTACAAAAGGCAATCTTTTTGATTTATCCTGAAAGGGCCAATAGCGCCAATAGTTCCTCTACTGTTTTTTTTCTTTTTAGTTTCTTGTTTATTTGTATTTTGTTTCTTGCGCACTGTAAAAAAAGAAGCAATCAAGAATGATTATCGTGATGAATTATTGCAGATGATTAATGTCAGCTCCGTGCCGGCTTGGTCGTATTCGCTGACGCCTACACACAAAAACCATTTATGACCACACACAGGAGAGAGGCAATCGCATATCCTGTCTACCACCCGTTTACCCGTCAAGAACTCCGAATGGCCGACATTGCCAAGACATGACTTTTGCCCAAATATACTGGCTATTGCCCGCACAACCATACTTGTAGAGTTCTGCATCCGCCTTTGCCCACAATCTTACGGCAGAAATCCACACCGGTTTGGGCGATAATTGCGTTTTTTTGTGTATCTTTGCAGTTGCCCTGGGATAGGGACTCCATTGGCGAAAGCCCTATCCCAGTATGTTTTACGTGTACTGCGAAACAGTGCAGCGGTAATTATTCAAATGCTTAACACTCATCAACAATGATAAAGATACACGGCGCGAGGGTCAACAACCTAAAAAACATATCGGTCGACATTCCGCAAGGGAAACTGGTGGTCATCACCGGCCTCAGCGGGTCGGGCAAATCGAGCCTGGCATTCGACACCCTCTATGCCGAAGGGCAGCGGCGCTATGTGGAAAGCCTTTCGAGCTATGCCCGCCAGTTTCTGGGGCGCATGGCCAAACCGGAGGTGGACCTGATCGAGAACATCTCGCCCGCCGTGGCCATCGAGCAGAAAGTCAACACAAACAATCCCCGCTCGACGGTAGGCACCTCGACCGAGCTATACGAATACCTGAAACTGCTGTTTGCCCGCATCGGCCGCACGTATTCGCCCGTTTCGGGTGTGGAGGTGAAGCGCCACTCTGTGAGCGACGTGGTGGATTATATCTACAGTTTTGCCGACGACACCCGCATAACTCTCTATGCCCCCCTGCTGCTTGATGCCGACCACTCACTCCGGCCCCAGCTGGAGATGCTGCATCAGGAAGGTTTTGTCCGCATCGCCGTGAAAGGCACCATTGTGCGCATAGAGGACTTCCTCGCCTCTGGAGCCGACGACGAGACCGATGTCACCCTCCTGGTGGACCGCATCAAAGTGCGCCAAGGCGACGACGACCAGCTGGCACGCATCTCTGAGTCTGTCCAGACTGCCTTTTTCGAAGGGCGCGGCAGCTGTGTGGTCCTTACCGAAGACCCCGACGGCACCGTCCGCACCCAGCCGTTCAGCAACCGTTTCGAGGCCGACGGCATCACCTTTGAGAAGCCCAACCCCAACTTTTTCAGTTTCAACAACCCCTATGGTGCTTGCCCCACTTGCGGCGGCTATGGCAATGTGATGGGTATCAGCGAAGACCTCGTCGTCCCCAACAAAAGTCTCTCCGTCTACGACGATGCCATCATGTGCTGGCGGGGCGAGAAGATGAGTGAATGGAAGGACCACCTCATACGGCTCTCTGTCAAACTGGACTTCCCCATCCACACCCCCTACTGCCAGCTCACCGCCGCCCAGCGTGCCATCCTGTGGCACGGCAAAGGGTCGTGGGAGGGCATCGACGGCTTCTTCAAATGGCTCGAAAGCCAGAACTATAAGATTCAATACCGCGTCATGCTGTCGCGCTACCGCGGCAAAACCACCTGCCCCGACTGTAACGGCTCGCGCCTGCGCAAAGACGCTTCATACGTCAAGGTCTGCGGCCGCTCCATCACCGAGCTGCTCGACATGCCTGTATCCGACTTTGCACTCTGGCTTGACTCCATCACCGCCTCCCCAGCTCCGTCGTCTGCCGAGGGGGCTGTTCCCAGCGTACTCACCCCCCACGAGCAGAAAGTGGTGCAGCGGCTGCTCACCGAACTCAAAAGCCGAGTGGGCTATCTGCTCGACGTAGGCCTGGGCTATCTCACCCTCGGCCGTCTCTCCAACAGCCTCAGCGGCGGCGAATCACAGCGCATCAACCTCGCCACCTCGCTGGGCAGCTCACTGGTGGGCAGCATGTACATTCTCGACGAGCCCTCCATCGGCCTCCACCCCCGCGACACCGAGCGCCTCATACACGTCCTCAAGCAACTCCGCGACCTCGGCAACACCGTCATCATCGTCGAGCACGACGAGGACATTATGCGGGCCGCCGACTACATAATCGACATCGGCCCCGGGGCCGGACGCCTTGGCGGCCAAGTGGTCTTTGCCGGAACTCCGCAGCAACTGGTCGAAAACCCTCCTGCCGACTCCCTTACCGCCCAATATCTGCTGGGCAAACTCTCCATCCCCCTGCCAGCCTCCCGCCGCCGCTGGCGCGACCGCATCAGTATCCACGGCGCCTACTGCAACAACCTCCACTTGGTCGATGTCGACATCCCGCTGGGTGTCCTCACCGTCGTCACCGGGGTCAGCGGGTCGGGCAAAACATCACTCGTCAAGCAGGTACTCTACGACGTGCTGCAAAAACGGTTCGACGGCGCAACCGATTATATAGGCAAATGCGCCGGCCTTTCCGGCGACCTGGAGCGCATCTCCGGAGTCGAGCTGGTAGACCAAAATCCCATCGGCCGCTCCACACGCAGCAACCCCGCCACCTACATGAAAGCCTATGACGAAATCCGCCAGCTCTACGCCCAGCAACCCTTGGCCAAAGCCCGCGGCTACAAGCCAGGCTACTTCTCCTTCAACACCGAGGGGGGACGCTGCGAAGTGTGCGAAGGCGAGGGCTACGTCACCGTGGGCATGCAGTTCATGGCCGACCTCCACCTCGTGTGCGAAGAATGCCACGGCACCCGCTTCAAGGAAGAGACCCTCGAAGTGCTATACAACGACACCAACATCTCGCAGGTGCTGGACATGACTGTCGACCAAGCCATCGACTTCTTTAACCAGCATCCCTCCATCCTCGCCCGCCTCAAACCCCTCCAGGATGTCGGCCTGGGATACCTCAAGTTAGGACAGTCCTCCAGTTCCCTCAGCGGCGGCGAAGCCCAGCGCGTCAAGCTGGCCTCCTATCTCATCCGCGGCGAAACCGCTTCGCCCAAACTCTTCATCTTCGACGAACCCTCCACCGGCCTCCACTTCCACGACATCCAGAAACTCATCTCCGCATTCAACAGTCTCATTGAGCGCGGCCACAGTATCGTCGTCATCGAGCACCACCCCGATATCATCAAGGTCGCCGACTGGGTCATCGACATGGGGCCCGAAGGCGGACGCGACGGTGGCCGTGTGGTTTTCGCCGGAACGCCCGAAGACCTCGCCCACTGCCCCGACTCCTACACCGCCCTCTTCCTGAAAGACAAACTATCGCGCTAAGAGTTGCTCCTACCCACTACTCACCACTCACGAATTAACACATTTACGAATCAACACATTCACAAATTCCATGCAAAACCTCATCCGCAAAATCCGTCGCACCGCCAATTGGGGCCTCTACGGCTCCATCGCCGCCGTGCTCCTCGTCGTCATCTTTCATTTCAGTCCCTGGCACATCAGCTACCAGAGCCCCCAAGTATCGCGCTGGATGCTCATTGCCGGAGCCATCCTGGCCGTCCTGGCCGTAGTCATGGCCCTGATGACCATCCGCAAAACCACGCCCCGTCTGCGCCAGCTCTCCTCCCTCGACCAAAAACTCACCGGCTACACCTCCTACATCACCTCCCTCTACCGGGGTTCACTCTCCATCGTCATCATCGAAAGCATCCTCATCCTCCTCATGTCCGACACCTCCCTCCTCATGATTACCATCCTCCTCATCCTGCTCCTCTTCCTGGCCTACCCCAACATGTACAAAATCAAAAATGACCTCGGCCTCACCGAGGACGAGATGACCACCCTTTTCGGTGACGACTATATCCGCGACCCCCATCCCGACACACCCCGACAAAATTAATCCGCCATGTCCCGCACTATCGCCGCCGTATCCACCCCTCCCGGCATCGGGGGCATAGCCGTCGTCCGGCTCTCCGGTCCCGACGCCATCCCCATTGCCTCCCGCCATGTCTCGCTTCCGGCCGATGGCCGCTCCCACAGCCTCTCCCCCTTCCGCATCGGCCACACACTTCTCGACGAAGTCGTCGTCACCCTCTTCCCTGCCCCCCACTCCTACACGGGACTCGACACCGTCGAATTCTCCTGCCACGGCTCGCTATACGTCCAGCAGGCACTCCTCCAAGCCCTCCTCGACAGCGGGGCATCCCTGGCCGAACCCGGCGAGTTCACCCGCCAAGCCTTCCTCAATGGCCGCCTCAACCTCAGCCAGGCCGAAGCCGTGGCCGACCTCATCGACTCCACCAACGCCGCATCCCACCGCCTGGCCATCAGCCAGCTCCGCGGAGGCTACGCACACCTCCTTGCCCAACTGAGACAACAGCTGGTCGACCTCACCGCACTCCTCGAACTCGAACTCGACTTCAGCGACGAGGATGTCGAATTTGCCGACCGACGCCAGCTGCGCTCCCTCGTGGCCGAGCTGCAGCACAACATCACCCGGCTGGTTGACTCATTCTCCCTCGGCAACGCCATCAAGCGGGGCATACCCGTTGCCATCGTAGGCAAACCCAACGTGGGCAAATCCTCCCTGCTCAACGCCCTTCTGGACGACGACCGTGCCATCGTCAGCCCCATCCCCGGCACCACTCGCGACACCATCGAAGAGACCCTCACCCTCGACGGACTCTCCTTCCGCTTCATCGACACCGCCGGCCTCCGCCGCACCGACGACCCCATCGAGACCATCGGCCGCGACCGCGCCATCCAATCCATCCGCCGCGCCACCGTCATTCTCTTCGTCCGCGATGCCACCGAACCCTTCTCGCCCGCCTTCCTCGACGAGGTCCACCAACTGCTCGACGGCATCCCCCAACAGGACAAAATCACATTCATCGTCCACAACAAAGCCGACCTCACCCCTCCGCCTTATCCCTCCGGCATAGCCCTCTCCGCCCGCACCGGGCAGGGACTCGACCAACTGAAACAACACCTCGTCCAGGCCGTCCGCCAGCGGATGGACCACACCGAAGGCGTGATGCTCACCAACCTGCGCCACCTCGAAGCCCTCCGCCAGGTGCAGCAAGCCCTCAACCATGTCGAGCAAGGCCTTGCCGACAATCTTCCTGCCGACCTCGTGGCCATCGACCTCCGCGACGCCCTCCACCACCTCGGCACCATCACCGGCCAGGTCACCTCCGACGAAGTGCTGGGCACCATATTCTCCCGCTTCTGCATCGGGAAATGAGCGCCGCATCCATCCTTTCGGAACACTCCGTTGCCCAATAGACCAATCCGGGTGTAACATCAAAAGTTATCACACCCGAACCACAATTCCCATTCCGGGGATCAGGTGCAACCTCCGAAGGGAGTACCACACACGGATGAGCCTGTTCCGTTCGCCACGGGGTTGCACAGAGTTTCACCCCATTGTCGCCCACCAACATCTGCACAAATAAAAAAAAATGTGTATCTTTGCCGTTTGAACAAAACAAACATACAATGCTGCAACTGCAATATATCAAGGAACATACAGAGGAAATAATCGAACGCCTCAAAATCAAGAATGTCGAAAACGTCGAAGAACGCATAGCCGAAATCATCCGTCTCGACGCCGAGCGCCGCGCCCTCCAGCAGAAAGCCGACACCGTCAAAGCCGAGCAGAACGCCATTGCCAAAGAAATCGGCATGCTCTTCAAACAAGGCAAACGTGACGAAGCCGAAGCCAAGAAAGCCCGCACCGCCGACCTCAAGGCGCAGGAGAAAGCCCTCGACGACCAGCAAGCCGCCGTCGACGCCGACCTCAACGCCAAACTCATCTCCCTGCCCAACGCCCCGCACATCACCGTGCCCCGCGGCAAGAGCGAGGCCGACAACGTGGTGGTGGCCGAATTCGGCTCCAAACCCTCCCTGCCCGACGGCGCCCTGCCCCACTGGGAACTCTGCGCCAAATACAACATCGTCGACTTCGAACTCGGCAACAAGATAACCGGAGCCGGATTCCCCGTCTACAAAGGCAAGGGAGCCCGACTGCAACGCGCCCTCATCAACTTCTTCCTCAACGAGGCCGCCGCCGCCGGCTACGAGGAAATCATGCCCCCGCTGATGGTCAACGAAGCCTCCGGCCTCGGCACCGGCCAACTGCCCGACAAGGAGGGCCAAATGTATGCCATACCCCTCGACGGCTTCTACATGATCCCCACCGCCGAGGTGCCCATCACCAACCTCTACCGCAACGTCATCGTCAACCCCTCCCAGTTCCCCATCCGCCATGTGGGCTACAGCGAGTGCTTCCGCCGCGAGGCGGGCAGCTACGGCAAGGACGTGCGCGGCCTGAACCGGCTGCACGAGTTCAGCAAAGTGGAAATCGTCGTCATCGAACACCCCGACCGCAGCTACGACACCCTCGAAGTGATGAAACACCACGTGGGCGGACTGCTTGACAAACTGGGGCTCCCCTACCACATCCTCAAACTGTGCGGCGGCGACATCAGCTTCACCTCCGCCATGACCTTCGACTTCGAGGTGTGGAGCGCCGCCCAGCAAAAATGGCTCGAAGTGTCGTCCGTATCCAATTTCGAGACCTTCCAGGCCAACCGCATGAAACTGCGCTTCAAAGACACCGACGGCAAGACCAAGCTGGCCCACACCCTCAACGGCAGCGCCCTGGCCCTGCCCCGCATCGTGGCCGCCCTGCTGGAGAACAACCAGACCCCGGACGGCATAGTGATGCCCGAATGCCTGCGCCCCTACCTCGGATTCGACATCATCGACTGACCCCCGCGCAGCCATAAGACCCTCAGCAGCAGTCCCGCGCCACATATCGGCCGCGGGGCTGCGCTTTTTCCGCACCCCACTGCGCCGCGCCGCGCCCTTACTGCCGCAGCACAGCGCGTTCCCCGCTCGTTCATCGCTCAAAAAACGATGAACGAGCGGGGAACGCGCTGTTTAAAAACAGCTAAAACATTGACTTACGGTCAGCTACATCAATGACGGCGGTAACGGCCACCCAATTCAGGGTCGTCGAAAAGGGAGAGATAAACCTCGTCCGGCGCGACGGAGTCAATCTCGATGCGGTGCCAGTCGCCCTCGTAGAAGTCGACCATCATCGTGTAGCCCAAGCGGTCGCCCTGAAGCTTGTACTTGTAGTCGGTGGTGGTGGGGTGGCCATGCTTGTGCGACAGGGCTTTGAGTGTTCCGTACTGCGAAAAGTCGAGCTCGACGACGGACACTTCCACCGGCTCCCAATGGCCGAGGATGGTGTGCGAGTAGTCCACTTCGCGTCTGATTTTGGACTGATTGGCCGGGACCAAGGGGTCGGACTGCGGCTGGATTACGACCTGCTCTTCGTCGGCCTCGCGGGCGTGCCGCGCGCTGCCTTTGGCGGCGGGCAGCACCACCAGGTAGATAAAAAACCAGACGAGGGTGGTGACGAGGAAGGTGACCAGTACGGCGATAAAAGTTTCTTTCTTCATATTTGATGACGGCTCTGGGCCGCGGGATGTGCAGGCCGGAGCCTGCGGGTTGATAACTATTTGTCGGTCGACAGCCCTCTGCGGCGGCAGTAGTTGAAAAAAAGGCCGTAGGCCACCACCAGGCAGAGAGCCACGACAAAGGTGTAAAGATTCTTGTCGGCCACGACCAGGTAGCCCGCGCTAATGGCGGCCTGGAGCAGGGCATAGCCCGCCGCCACAAGCAGATGGGGCGCGTGGAGGTCGTTGACGAGGGTTTCATAAAGATGTTCGCGGTGGGCCTCAAGGATGTTGCGCCCGGTGAGGAACCGCTTGGCAATGGTCAGCAGCCCGTCGGCCAGGAAGACGATGATGAAGCAGAGGAAGCTGACGTTCTGCCCTTCATCGGGCATGGAGGAGTCGTAGCGCACCAGCAGATAGACCACCGCGAAACCCATCACGATGCTGCCCACGTCGCCCGAAAAGCAGCGGGCATGGGTGCGGAAGTTGAAGAAGCCGAAGATGAGGATGGCGAGCAGGAGGGTGGCAAGCAGGAGGGGGTCGGCAAAGGGATGGACAAACTGGTTGACCAAAAAGAAGATGCCCACCACGGCGAGGGAGTATGCCGCCAGCATGCCGTTGATGCCGTCCATGAAGTTATAGACGTTGAGGATGCCGGCAAAGACGATGACCAGCAGAATCATCTGCCAGAGGTGGAGGGTGGCGATGGAGGAGTAGAAGGCCAGCACGATGGCTGCAAACTGGGCCAGCAGCCGGAGCCAGCTGGGCAGCGGACGGAGGTCGTCGACATAGCTCACCACGGCCAGCAGCAGGGCGCCGCCAAGGAAAGGGAGGAATCCTGCGCCGGGCAGTCCGCCGCCGCCGAGGTGCAGAAGCAGGCCGCTGGCGGGATTGAAGAGGGCGTAGTGGACCATGGCGAGGATGAAGATGACGCCCGCACCCAAGAGCACCACCCGGTGGTGGGAGCTGCGCCCGTTGGGGCGGTCGACAATATGCAGCCGCTTGGCGAGGGCGAAATAGAGCAGTTCATAGGCTATCAGTGCTATGAATGTGAGTATAAGATATATGACCATTGTTGCCGTTGAATGATGAGACTGCAAAGATACAACTTTTTTTTTAATGGGCCGCCCGAAACTTCGCCGGAATACCTAATAGGGCGGCTTGTGAAATGTGAAGCGTGAAAAAATGAACAAGCAGATGGATGGCGGCAGTGACGGAATTTTGGGATGGGGAATAGTTGTTATTTCGCAAAAAAGGCGTACCTTTGCAAATCAAAAAACAGGTCTGATGGGAAAAATGATAAAGCGATTTTTTGCGGATATGCAATGGTATGACGCCATGTGGTACATGGCGGCCATGCTGATGACGGCATCTGTGCCAATAGACTGGAATGCCGGCGTTTGGAGTTTGGTGCTGCTGTGTCTGGCAACGGTGGTGAAGTGTATGGCAAGCCGAAGGGCGGGAAGCCGGGGTCTGAGCCGTTGGGCAAAGGCCGGGCTGTGGCTGATGGTGGCATATTATGCGTTGTGCGCCGCGTCGGCATGGTGGAGCAGCCATCCCGCCGACGCATGGCAGCGGGCGGTGCTGATGCTGCCTATGGCCGCACTGCCCGCAGTGTTCCTGCTGAGCGATTTGCGGTATTTGAAACGGCACCATGTGGAGGCCCTGGTCTTTTTGCTGGCCGGGGTGCTGACGGTGCGTTTTGCCGTCATGGCGGCAAGGGCTGCCGTAAGGTTCGCGACGGGGACTCCGCCAAGCCTGCTGATTGACTTCCATTTCGACCCGCTGCACCACAACTATTTGGCCATGTATCTGATTACGGCCATCGGGCTGCTGTATGCCATCGTTGAGCGGCACTGGGCTGAGCCGTGCTGGCGCCGGTGGCGGTGGGTGGCGGTGGCCGATATGGCTGTGCTGGCGGGATATATGGTGATAATGGGGTCGCGCTCCGGGCTGGTGGTGATGGCCCTGCTGGCGCTGGGCTGCCTGGCCCACATGGCACTGGTGCGCAAGCGCTGGGCCGCGACGGGCGTCTGCGCCCTGCTGCTGCTGGCTGGAGTGGGAACCACCTATCTGGCCGCCCCGAAGTTGTATTGGCGCATCGTCTATTCGGCCGAGAAGATGCTGGCCGGCGAACCCGGCGACGGGAGGCAGGTGATGTGGCAGTGCGGCATGGAGCTGGTGGCGGAACACCCGCTGACGGGCTGGGGCTGCGACGGCTATTGGCCAGAGCTGAGGGAACGGTACAGGGCGCACGACTTTGCCGAGGGCTATGAGCCAGAGCGGTACAACACGCACAACATGTATTTGGAAACGTTGCTGATGACGGGTGCCGCCGGGCTGACGCTGCTGGTGCTGATGATGCTGGTTCCGGTGGCCGCCGCTTTCGGCCGCGGCCGGCGGAACCTGCCTATGGTGTTGTTCACGATTGTCTACGGCGGGTTCCTGGTGTTCGAGGTGATGCTGGGCCGACAAATGGGGTTGTTGTTCATCTGCTGGTGGTACGGGATGCTGCTGGCCCCGCACGCCACGGCGGCAGACGGGACTCGAGAGTCGGCAACCGGGACTGGGGAGAAAGTCGAAAGATGAAAAGTGAACAGACAAGTCGTCAATCACTAATCACAATTATTGATAAACAAAAAAAAAATCGTATTTTTGCATTTTGAATTTGTGCGTACCGAATTATGCGAAATGGATTGAAACAACACATAAAAAACAACATAATAGAATCTTATGCAAGATATTAGGATTGCAGTCATCGGACTGGGATACGTCGGTCTGCCATTGGCGAGACTTTTTTCCACAAAGTACAAAACGGTTGGTTATGACCTGAGCGAGGCACGCGTGAAGGCATTGATGGCAGGACACGACGCCACCCTTGAGGTGAGCGACGAGCTGCTACAGGACGCCATAAAGAACCACGGCCTGCTGTGTTCGAGCAACATTGAGGACATACGGGACTGCAATTTCTATGTGGTGGCGGTGCCCACCCCTGTGGACCGCAACAACAACCCTGACTTGACGCCGCTGTATGGCGCAAGCGAGGTGGTGGGCAAGGTGATAGCGAAAGGCGACACGGTGGTGTATGAGTCGACTGTGTATCCGGGTGTGACGGAAGACGAGTGTCTGCCCGTGGTGGAAAGGGTGTCCGGACTGAAGTTCAATGTGGATTTCTATGCGGGATACAGCCCCGAACGCATCAACCCCGGCGACAAGGTTCACACCGTGGAGAAAATCAAGAAAATCACGTCCGGCTCGACCCCCGAGACGGCCGACCTGGTGGACCGGGTGTACGCTTCAGTGCTGCAGAACGGGACTCACCGGGCTTCGAGCATCAAGGTAGCCGAGGCCGCCAAGGTTATTGAGAACAGCCAGCGCGACATCAACATCGCCTTCGTGAACGAGCTGTCGAAGATTTTCACCCTGATGGGAATCGACACGCAGGATGTGCTGGAGGCCGCCGGGACGAAATGGAACTTCATCAAGATGAACCCCGGTCTGGTGGGCGGACACTGCATCTCGGTGGACCCCTACTATCTGGCCCAGTGCGCCCAGCGGTTGGGCTATAACCCCGAAATCATACTGGCCGGACGGCGCATGAACGACGGCATGGGGGCCTATGTGGCCGACCAGACGGTGAAACTGATGCTGAAGAAAGGCATACAGGTGCTGCACTCAAAGATTATCATCATGGGCTTCACGTTCAAGGAGAACTGCCCCGATGTGCGCAACACGAGGGTGATTGACATCTACCGCGCCCTGCAGGAATACAACGCCGACATCACGGTGTTCGACCCCTGGGCATCGCCCGAGCGCGTGAAACACGAGTACGGCATCGACATCGTGAACAAACTGCCAGACGAGAAGTTCGCCGCCGCTATCATCGCCGTGGCTCACCGCCAGTTCCGCGAAATGGAGATTGACTTCGACTCGCTACTGACAAAGAACCACGTGATTTATGACGTGAAGGCCATCATGCCGCGCGAACTGGTTGACGGAAGACTTTGAAAAAGCATGCAATGCTTTAGAACTACACAATAAACAAGCATGAAGAATTTTGCATTGATAGGTGCCGCAGGTTATATCGCACCGAGACATCTGAAAGCCATCGCCGACACCGGGAACAGACTGGTGGCGGCATACGATAAGTTCGACAGCGTGGGACGGCTGGACAGTTTTTTCCCCGACTGTTCGTTCTTCACCGAGCAGGAGCAGTTCGACCGGTTCTGCTCGAAACAACAGCACACCGACAACCCGCTGCACTGGGTGTCGATCTGCACACCCAACTATACACACGATGCCTTTATCCGCTACGGCCTACGGCTGGGGTGCGACGTAATCTGCGAGAAGCCCTTGGTGCTGAACCCCTACAACATCGACAACCTGCTGGGCATGGAGGAGGAAACAGGCCATAAGGCCTACACAATCCTTCAACTGCGGCTGCACGACAGCATCGTGGCCCTGAAGAAGAAGGTGGAAGAGGGTCCGAAAGACAAGGTGTACGACGTGGACTTGACTTACATCACCTCGCGCGGCAAGTGGTACTACTCGTCGTGGAAGGGAGATGTGCACAAGAGCGGCGGCGTGGCCACAAATATCGGCGTGCATTTCTACGACATGCTGCAATGGATTTTCGGGCCGGTACAGCGGAGCGTAGTACACGTGATGTCGCACGACCGCGTGGCCGGATTCCTGGAGTTGAAACAGGCCCGCGTGCGCTACTTTTTGAGCATCAATGCCGCCTGTCTGCCAGAGAACGCCGTTCAGGGCGAGAAACGCACCTACCGCACCATCATGATTGACGGCGACGAGTTTGAATTCAGCCAAGGGTTCACCGAGTTGCACACCCGCAGCTATGAAGAGATTCTGGCCGGACGCGGATTCCGCATCAGCGAGGCACGCCCCTGCATACAGATGGTGAGCGACATCCGCCATTCAACCCCCATCGGGCTGAAAGGCGACTATCATCCCTTGGCACGGCTACCGCTGGCCCCTCACCCCTTCGGGTGGAACGACATGAGATATTGAAACCATGGGTGTGAGAGTGTGTCATGTGACGAGTGTGCACCCAGCCGACGACGTGCGCATATTCCACCGCGAGTGTCTATCGCTGGCGAGACGCACCGGTGCCGACGGCCAGCCGAGCTACGAGGTGTTCCTGGTGGCTCCCAACGTGGACGACGGCGAGCGTGAGGGGGTGAAGATAAGGGGAGTGGAGCTGCCCACCGGCCGACTTGAGCGGCAACTGTTTCTGGACAGGGTATACCGTCGTGCCGCCGAGGTAGATGCTTTGGTGTACCACCTGCATGACCCTGAACTGATGGACTTGGGCCTAAGACTGAAACGTGGGGGCAGGCGGGTGATATTCGACTCGCACGAGGATGTGCCTGGCCAGTTGCTGACAAAGGAATATCTGCCCCGGTGGAGCCGGAAACCCCTCTCGGCGCTGTACGCGACCATGGAGCGGGAAAAACTGAAACGCTATGATGCCGTGGTGACGGTCACCCCATCGATAGTGGACAGGCTGAAGCAGGTGAACAGCCGCTGCGCGATGGTGACGAACTACCCCGTATTCGAGGACACCCCCCACCAGTGGTGTGAGCGCGAGGAACAGTACGTCTGCTTTGCCGGAGGCGTGGACGAGCGCTACATGCACGAGAATATCATAGAGAGCCTGCAATATACAAAAGCCCGCTACCTGCTGGCCGGGAGGTCGTTCATACCCTCCTATATGGAGAAGCTCAGGAGCCTGAAGATGTGGCAGCGGGTCGAGTATCTGGGAGTGCTGCCACCAGAGCGGGTAAGCGAGGTTTACCGCCGGGCTGACATAGGGCTGGTGCTGCTCGACTATTCGCCCAATGTGGGTTACCACAAGGGGACACTGGGTGTGCTGAAGATGTTTGAATACATGATGGCCGGCATACCCGTGGTGGCGACAGACTTCGAGCTGTGGAAAGAAATTATAGAGGGCGAGCAGTGCGGCCTGTGTGTGAACCCGCACGATGTGCGCGCCATAGCCGATGCGATAAACCACCTGCTCGACAACCCCACCCTGGCCCGCCAGATGGGTGAGAACGGCCGCGAGGCGGTGCGGAAAAAATACAACTGGGCCTCGCAGGAGCAGGTGCTCTTCGACCTGTACGACTCGCTGACAGACACAAAATAAACAATTATAAACGCGATAGGTAAAGATTCTCATTATGGAATTCAGAGATTTAAAGAAACAGTACGCTGCATTGAAGCAGGATATTGACCAGGCGATGACCGAGGTGGCTGCCTCGGGAGCCTTTATTATGGGGGGCGCTGTGAAAGAGCTGGAACACGAACTGGCCCAGTATGTGGGTGTGAAACACTGCTTGACCTGTGCCAACGGAACCGACGCGCTGACCCTGGCCTTGAAAGCGCTGGGCATCGGCAAAGGCGACGCGGTGTTTGTGCCAGACTTCACATTCTTCGCCAGCGCCGAGGTAGTGTCGCTCGAAGGGGCCACGCCAGTGTTTGTGGATGTGGATCCTCGCACCTTCAACATGGATGCCAAAAGTCTGGACGATGCCATCCGGTCGGTCCACGACAATATGACCCTGCGCCCCAAGGCGGTGATTGCCGTCGACCTCTTCGGCCTTCCGGCCGACTTCACAACCCTGCGCACCATCACCAAGCGCGAGGGCATGTACCTGATTGAGGACGGCGCACAAGGATTCGGCGGGAGCGTGAAACTCCCCAAGCCCGACGGCGAGGGATTCGACGTGCACCGTGCCTGCAGCTTTGGCGACATCGCCACCACCTCCTTCTTCCCCGCCAAGCCTCTGGGCTGCTATGGCGACGGCGGCGCCGTGTTCACCAACAACGACGAGTGGGCGGCACTGATTGAATCCTACCGCGTGCACGGCAAAGGGAGCTACAAATACGACAACGTGCGCATCGGCCTCAATTCCCGTCTCGACACCCTGCAAGCCGCCATCCTGCGAGTGAAATTCAAAGCTTTCAAAGAACACGAGCTGGCCGACGTGAACCGCTTTGCCGAGTACTACACCCAGCTAATCAGCGGCATGACCCGTTTCATCAAGAAAGAAATACTCATCACCCCTCCCTATATCCCAGAGGGATACACCAGCAGCTGGGCGCAATACACTGTGCAGCTGAGCGTCCCTTCGGGCAACGGCACATTCAACCGCGAGGTGCTGCAAGCCAAACTCAAGGCCAAAGGCATCCCCACCATGGTCTACTACCCCACCCCCATGAGTGCCCAGACCGCTTTCAAGGAACTCCACAGCTTTGCCCTCACGCCCAATGCCTCGAGGCTTTCGAAAAGCGTGCTGTCCCTCCCCATGCACCCCTACCTCACACGCGAGGAAATCCGCATGGTGGCAGAACAACTCATCAGCAACATATAGCCTCCAAGGCCCTGCTGCCATGAACATTCTGATGGTAAGCCACTACGCCGGCGCCCCACAGTACGGCATGGAGTTCCGCTCCTACTACATGGCCCGCCAATGGGTAAGGATGGGACACCGCGTAACCATTGTGGCTGCCAGTTTTTCGCATTTGCGCCAACGGCAACCCCATCCCGGACAAGAAACACTCGAAGGGATAGACTACCGCTGGCTGCCCACCCGCACCTACGAGGGCAACGGCATGGCAAGAGTCCTCAGCATGTTCCAGTTCGTCAGCCGGGTGTTCCGCCAGTCGGACACCCTTGCGGCACTACACCCCGACATAGTGATAGCCTCGTCGGTCTACACCTTCGACATCTATCCCTGCCGCCATATAGCCAAGCGGTGCCGCGCGCGGCTGGTCTACGAAGTGCACGACCTCTGGCCGCTGTCGCCCATGATCATCGGCGGCTACTCACGGCTGCACCCCTTCATCTGGCTGCTGCAACGCGGCGAAGACTACGCCTACCGCCACTGCGACATGGTAGTTGCCATCCCCGACAAATCCTTCCCACACATGGAGCGCCACGGACTGACCCGCGACCGCTTCTGTTGCATACCCAATGGCTTTGTCAGCGAAGAATGGCTGCCCGCCAACACCCTGCCCATCCCCGAACCCCACGACACCCTGCTCCAACAACTGAAAGTCCAAGGCAACACCATCATAGGCTTTGCCGGCGGGCACACACAATCCACAGCCATGCACGTCCTCATCGAGGCTGCCCGGCTGCTGCAGCACCGCCGCGGGCTGGCCTTCGTACTCGTAGGGCAAGGCCCGCAGAAAGCCGAACTCCAGTCACTGGCCCAACGCTACGGCCTTGCCGCCGTCCACTTTCTCCCTCCCATCGACAAGAAAGCCATCCCCCAACTCCTCGACCGTTTCGACATCTGCTATGCCGGCGGAGTCCACAGCATCCTCCACCGCTACGGCACCTCATTCAACAAAATAACCGACTACATGATGGCCGGCAAACCCATCGTCAACTCGGTCGACGAGCCAGGCAGCCTTATCGAGCGCGTGGGCTGCGGACTGCAAGTTGAAGCCGAAAACGCCCCCAAAGTGGCCGAAGCCATAGCGCGGCTGGCCGACATGCCGCCCGCCGAGCTCACCGCCATGGGGCAAAAAGGCCGCCAATACGCCCTCCAGCACCTCGACTACGCCACCCTCGCCCAACAATTCATCGACGCCACAAGCAAACCCCAAGCATGAAAATACTCACCATCATAGGGGCCCGCCCCCAGATTATCAAAGCCGCCGCCGTAAGCCGTGCGGTGCAAAACCACTATCCCGACCAAATAGAAGAGTTCATCCTCCACACCGGCCAACACTACGACAACAACATGTCGCAAGTGTTCTTCGACCAGCTGGGCATCCCCCAACCCCACTACAACCTCGGTGTCGGCTCGGACTCCCACGGCCGGCAGACCGCCCGCATGATTGACGGCATCGAAGAAGTGCTCCGCTCCCAGCCCTTCGACGGCATCATCCTCTACGGCGACACCAACTCCACCCTTGCAGGGGCCGTGGCGGCCTCGAAAATACACGTCCCCGTCTTCCATATCGAAGCCGGCCTCCGCTCCTTCAACATGGCCATGCCCGAAGAGGTAAACCGCATCGTCTGCGACCAGCTCTCCAGCATCTGCTTCGCCCCCACCCAGACCGCCGTCGACAACCTGCGGCGCGAAGGCTTCATGGACAGCCCCGCCACCTTCCGAAACGGCAAACGGCGGCGGGTGTGCAACTGCGGCGACGTCATGTATGACAACAGCATGTACTTCGCCTCCCTCGCCCGGCAGCACAGCACCATCATGCAGCAACTCGGCCTCCAGCCCGGCGGCTACATCCTTGCCACCATCCACCGCGACAACAACACCGACAATCCCTCGCGCCTCGGCGCCATACTCCGCGCCCTGGCCGACATAGCGCAACATGACAACATCCGCATCGTCCTCCCCCTCCACCCCCGCACCCGCAAAATCCTCGACAACTCCCCCTCCCTCTTCCCCTCCGGCTCCGAGCGGCTCACTGTCATCCCGCCAGCCAACTTCTTCGACATCAACCTGCTCGAACAAAACGCCAAACTGGTCATGACCGACAGCGGAGGCGTGCAGAAAGAGGCCTTCTTTTTCGAAAAGCCCTGCGTCATCCTCCGCCCCGAAACCGAGTGGGTGGAGATTGTCGACCACGGTGCCGGCATCATTGCCGACGCCAACTACCACCGCATCACCGAAGCCTATCGCCGCCTGGTGGACCACCCCGTCCACTTCCCCCACCTCTTTGGCGACTCCCATGCGGCCGAAAAAATCCTCCAAACCATTCTCGACTATTAATCCCCCGCCATGACACTCCACACCGATGCGCTACACCGCATAGCCTATGCCACCGATGCGTCGGCCTATCGCGAAATGCCCCAGGCCGTGGCCTATCCCGCCAACGAAGAGGACATCAAAGAACTCATTGCCGAAGCCCGGCGGCGCGGCACACACCTCATCCCCCGCGCCGGCGGCACCAGCATTGCCGGGCAGGTAGTGGGCGACGGCATCGTGGTGGACATCAGCCGCCACATGAACCGCATCCTCAAGCTCAACACCGGCGAGCGGTGGGTGTGGGTAGAACCCGGCGTGGTCCGCGACGAACTCAACCTTGTCCTCAAACCCCACGGCCTCTTCTTCAGCCCCGAAACCTCCACCAGCAACCGCTGCTGCATCGGCGGCATGGTGGGCAACAACTCGTGCGGCACCCACTCCCTCGTCTATGGCAGCACCCGCCACCATGTACTCGAAATCCGGGGCATCCTCAGCGATGGCACCCCCTTCACCACCGCCAGCCGCGACGGCAGCCCCCTCCTGCAGCAAATCTACGCCCAACTCGACGGCTGGGCCGCCGACCCCGCCGCCCGCAAACTGATTGCCGACAACTTCCCCGACCCCTCCCTGCGCCGCCGCAGCTGCGGCTACGCCATTGACGAAGCCCTCTCGCCCAACCTCAACGCCCTCCCCGGCGCAACTCCCCAGCCCGACGCCGTCGACCTCTGCAAACTCATCTGCGGCAGCGAAGGCACCCTCTGCTTCATCACCGCCATCAAACTCTCGCTCGACCCACTCCCCCCTCAGCAGCAAATGGTCCTCTGCGCCCACTGCCACTCCCTGCCCCAAAGCTACCAAGCCAACCTCGTAGCCCTGCGCCACAGCCCCGTAGCCATCGAGCTGATGGACGGAAAAATCCTCGAACTCTGCCGCAACAACCGCACCCAGGACCGCAACCGCTTCTTCATCCAAGGCGAACCCGCCGCCCTGCTGATAGCCGAATTCAACGGCCCCGACATGGACAGCCATGCCGACGCCCTCGAAAGCGAACTCCTGGCCCAAGGCCTCGCCTACCACTGCAGCCGCGTCTATGGCGACGACATCGCCCGCGTGTGGGCCCTCCGCAAAGCCGGACTGGGCGTACTCACCGGCGTGAAAGGCGACAACAAACCCATCGGCGTGGTCGAGGACACAGCCGTAGCCCCTGAACGCCTCCCGCAATACCTCGACGACTTCCAGCAAATGATGCAACGGCTGGGGCTGGAATGCGTCTACTACGGCCATATCAGCACCGGCGAGCTGCACCTGCGCCCCATTCTCAACATCAAAGAGGCGCGCGGCCGCCAACTCTTCCGCCAAGTGGCCGAAGAGACTGCCCGCCTGGTGCGCAAACACCGTGGAAGCCTCAGCGGCGAACACGGCGACGGCCGCCTGCGGGGCGAATTCATCCCACTGATGTACGGCCAAGAAGTCTACCAAATGATGCGTCAAGTGAAACAATGCTGGGACCCCGACGGAGTCTTCAACATGCACAAGATTGTCGACGCCCCGCCCATGGACCAGTCCCTCCGCTACGAAGTCGGCCAGACCTACCGCTGCCCCGACACCGACCTCATGTGCCGTATCGAGCAGTGCAACGGCGCCGGCGACTGCCGCAAAAGCAACACCATCGGCGGCACACTCTGCCCCACCTTCAAACAGTCGCACGACGAATTGCAGTCCACCCGCGGCCGCGCCAACATACTGCGCGAAGTCCTCACCCGCGGCCTGCCTGACGGCCAGAACCCCTCGCCCCTGCTGCAGGAAGTCCTCTACAGCTGCCTGGCCTGCAAAGGGTGCAAAGGCGAATGCCCCTCCAACGTCGACATGACGCGCATCCGGGCCCAAGTGCTGCAAATGCTCTACGACCGCCACGGCACCCCCCTGCGCAGCTGGATGGTGGCACGCATGGCCTTGGTCGAGCGGCTGGGCTACATCGTCCGCCCGCTCTACAACTACCTGGCCTCCGCCCGCTGGTCGTCAACCATTATCAAGCGCATCGTATCCTTCGCGCCCGAGCGCGCCATCCCCCCGCTCTCGCGGCGCACCATGCGTCAACTCGTCAAAGCCGAAAAGCCCCACACACCCAACGGACGGAAAGTCTACCTCTTTGCCGACGAATTCACCGACCTGCAAGAAGCCGAGCTGGGACTCACCTTCGCCCGTCTGCTCACCGCGCTGGGCTACCAAGTAGTCATACCCCGCCATGCCGAGAGCGGCCGCGCCGCCATCTCCAAAGGATGCCTGCACCTCGCCTCGCGCTTTGCCCGCCGCAACGTGCGGCTGCTGCGCGGCCTCGTCACCGACGACACCCCCCTGGTGGGCATTGAACCCAGCTGCATACTCACCTTCCGCGACGAATACCCCGACCTCGTGCCGCCCGCCCTGCGAAGCGATGCCGAGCAGTTGGGCCGCAACTGCCTCCTCTACGACGAATTCATCATGCGCGAAGTGGCCCGCGGCCACATCCGCGCCGACCAGTTCAGCCCCCAGTCCGTCGAAATCTGGCTCCACGGCCACTGCCACCAGAAAGCGCTGGTGGGTATCGAGAAAACCGCCGCCATGCTGCGGCTGCTGCCGGGCTGCCAGCTGCACATCATACCCTCCAGCTGCTGCGGCATGGCCGGCTCCTTCGGCTACGAAAAAGAACACTACCGCACCTCACTCGCCATCGGCGAGATGGTCCTCTTCCCCACCCTGCGCAAAGCCAAGCCCCTGCTCGACAGGGCCGACAAGCATACGCCCGCCCTCGTGGCAGCCCCCGGCACCTCCTGCCGCCAGCAGATACTCGACGGCACCGGCATCCACGCCGTCCATCCCGTCGAAATCCTCTACCGCTGGCTGGCCCGATAGGTCCACCCTCACGCAAATTAAAAGCCCCCGTCATCCGACGGGGGCTTTAATCTAAAAACCTAAAACAAATTACTTCAAAACAATTACATTTTACTTCTTAGCGTATTTCTTGTACTTGCTCATGAACTTATCGACACGTCCGGCGGTGTCAACGAGTTTCAGTTTGCCGGTAAAGAAAGGATGGGAAGTGTTCGAAATTTCCA
Source organism: uncultured Bacteroidales bacterium (assembly GCA_947168665.1). GTDB lineage: Bacteria > Bacteroidota > Bacteroidia > Bacteroidales > P3 > Colimorpha. The sequence continues at coordinate 33,348 of CAMVMX010000013.1, read as the reverse complement.
ACTTCACAACGGGATACTCATTACCATCGGTGTAGGTGACGGTCTCTTTGGTTGCGGCGCAACTTCTGGTCAAAATCATGTTGTCGTTGGACATGTCCTTAAACACAACCAGTCTGTAATTTTCGGGATGGATGCCTTTTTTCATCTTTTTGGGTTCATTTTGCCGTTTTAAGCAGTGGCTCGTAAACGATTGTTAATATTAATTTTATCTTACTTCTTTCAGTCTCGGAAGGCACTTTTCAGTACCTTTTTGAGTTTGCAAAGATACAAACTTTTTTCGACATAGCAAACTTTTTCTTTCCCATTGCCGAAAAAAAGTGTCGCCGCCACCGCCCTACGGCAGTCGGTAGTTCATTCGGCGGTGCTCGGCCAGCTGTTCATACTTCGTGCCCAGACGGCCGTAATTCACATAAGGGTGGATGGCTATCCCGCCGCGGGGGGTGAAGACGCCCGTCACCTCCAGATAGCGGGGCTCCATCAGCCTCACCAAATCCTTCATGATGATATTGACACAATCCTCATGGAAATCGCCGTGGTTGCGGAACGAGAACAAATACAGCTTCAGGCTCTTGCTCTCCACCATGCGGCGGTCGGGGATGTACATGATGCGTATCTCGGCAAAATCGGGCTGCCCGGTGATAGGGCAGAGCGAGGTGAACTCCGGGCAGAGGAACTCCACCCAATAGTCATGCTCCGGGTGCCGGTTCTCGAATGCCTCCAGCACCTCGGGCGCATAATCAGTACGGTAAGGCACCTTGTGCCCCAGTTGTTGCAAATTGTCTGCTTTTCTATCCATCTGGACCTATCATTTAAAAATCGTGTAGCGTATGCCCCGGTCGTAGACATCCACCCCCTCGTGCCTCTTCACAATCCGCACCACACGCACCGTGACGGGGAGGATAATCAACTCATAAAGAGTCTTCAGCCCCACCTGCCACAGCACAAACGAGGGCATCATGCTCCACGGCACCAGCCCCGCCAGCGCGATGGGGAAGAAAATCACCGAGTCGCAAGCCTCGCCGGCCAGCGTGCTCAGCACCGCCCGCTGCGCAAAACGGCTGCCCTGCGTGCGCACCTTCATCTTCGACATCACCATGGCGTTGACAAACGAACCCACCAAGAAGGCCAGGAACGACGCCACCGCCACCCTCGGCGCCAGGCCGAAAATGGCATGGAACGGCTCGACATTGACCCCCTCGCCAGGCAGCACATCAACCAGCGCACCCAGCAGCACAAACAGGAAATTCATGCCGAAGGCCATCCATATCAGCAGCTTCGCCCTGCGGAAGCCCCACACCTCGGCCACCACATCGTTGATGATGTAGCTGAGCGGGAACACCAGCAAAGCCCCCGTGAAATGGGCCGGCCCAACCGAAAATTGTTTTAATGCAAAGAGATTCGCCGCCATCAGGCAGGTCGCGAAGAGTGTTGCCAATACACAGAACAGCACACTCACTTGTCGTGTCTTATTCTTCATTATCTTGTTTTGTTAAAGGGGGTTGTCAAGTACCCCTGTGTTAATAAATCGGCTGCAAAGATACAACTTTTTTCTCACATAAGCAGAATTTCTTTCGCCACGGCGGACTTTACACGCCCAGCCCGGCGGCGGGGCGTCCCGCCCGCCGCCGGCCCCGCCCCACCCCGCCGGGGCGCGCCGCGCCAAATTACCTCTGAGGCGGCCTTCGCCCTTCCTCCGCTCATCCTACGGCTTTTATGCCACATTTGGACACCATTTGTTCGGCCGGCATGGGACAACTGGGTTGCCCTGCGGGGCGCGAACAGGGCGGAAGAAGCGGACGCAGGGCCACGGCTGACAAATTGGCACGCCCGCGGCTTGGCACAGAAGTTGAACCCGACCCACTGCCCCTGCGCACGGAGCGACGGCGCGGCGCCGAAGCCCCAAGGCGGCACCCCCCGCCCCGGCAGGGAGCGGAGAACGATGGAAATAAAAACAACGACAACATACTATGAACGGTAATTTGAACGTACAGACCGAGAACATCTTCCCGGTAATCAAAAAGTTCCTCTATTCGGACCATGAGATATTCCTGCGCGAGCTGGTGTCCAACGCCATCGACGCCACGCAGAAACTGAAAGCCCTCGCATCGCGAGGGGAGCTGAAAGGCGAGACCGGCGACCTGACCGTAGAGGTGGAGGTGGACAGCAAGAAGAAGACCCTCACCGTCAAGGACCGCGGCATCGGCATGACCGCCGACGAGGTGGAGAAGTATATCAACCAGATAGCCTTCAGCGGCGCCACCGACTTCCTCGACAAGTACAAGGACGTGCAGGAGAACCTGATCGGTCATTTCGGCCTGGGGTTCTACTCGGCATTCATGGTGGCCGACAAGGTGGAGATTTTCTCCAAGTCGTACAAGGACGAACCCGCCATCCACTGGAGCTGCGAGGGCAACCCGGAGTTCACCATGGAGGAGGACAAGAAGCACACCGAGCGCGGCACCGACATCGTGCTGCACATCGCCGACGACTGCAAGGAGTTCCTCGACGAGCAGCAGGTGCTGCAGCTGCTGCGCAAATACTGCCGCTTCATGCCCGTGGCCATCCGTTTTGGCGAGGAGAGCGTGTGGGTGGACAGCGAGACGGAGTTTGACGAGGTGGACGACGGCAACGGCGGCAAGAAGAAGCAGCCCAAGCGCGTGGAGAAGAAACAGCCCCGCATAGTCAACGACACCGACCCGGCCTGGAAGAAGAGCCCTGCCAATCTGACAGACGAGGACTATAAGAAATTCTACCACGAGTTGTACCCGATGAATTTCGAGGACCCGCTGTTCCAAATCCATCTGAATGTGGACTACCCCTTCAACCTGACGGGCATCCTCTATTTCCCCAAAGTGCGCAAAACCATCGACCCCACCCGCAACAAGATTCAGCTCTACTGCAACCAGGTGTTTGTCACCGACAGCGTGGAGGGCGTGGTGCCCGACTATCTGATGCTGCTGCACGGCGTGCTGGACAGCCCGGACATACCGCTGAATGTGAGCCGCAGCTATCTGCAAAGCGACAGCAATGTGAAGAAAATCTCCACCCACATCAGCAAGAAGGTGGCCGACAAGCTGGAGGAGATGTACAAGAACGACCGCAAGGACTTTGAGGACAAGTGGGACGACATCAAGATTTTCGTGGAGTACGGCATGCTGACCGACGAGAAGTTCTGCGACCGCGCCATGAAGTTCGCCCTGCTGAAGAACACGGAAGGGAAGTACTTCAGCCTGGATGACTACCGCGAGAAGATCGCCCCCCTGCAGACCGACAAGGACAAGAATGTGTGCTACCTCTATGCCAACGACGCTGAGGAGCAGCACGCCTACATAGCCAAGGCCAAGGCCAAGGGCTACGATGTGCTGCTGATGGACAGTGTGCTGACACCCCACTGGGTGAACCTGCTGGAGCAGAAGAAGGACAAGAGCCGTTTTGTGCGTGTGGATGCCGACACGGTGGAGAAGCTGATTGCCCACGACGACAAGATTCTGGAGAAGATGAGCAAAGAGGACCAGGACAAGCTGAAACCCATCATCGAGGCCGAGGTGGACAAGCAGAAGTATACGGTGCAGATGGAGAGCATGGAGAGCGACGACCAGCCGATGGTCATCACCCAGAGCGAATTTATGCGCCGCTACAAAGAGATGGCGGCCACCAGCGGCGGCGGCATGGGGTTCTACGGCGAACTGCCTGAGAGCTACAACCTGGTGGTGAACGTGAACCACCCGCTGATTGAGCAGGTGCTGAAGGAAACCGACGCCGAAAAGCAGAAACAGCTGGTACACCAGCTCACGGACTTGGCGCTGCTGGCCAACGGGCTGCTGAAAGGCGAGGCACTGACGCAGTTCGTAAAGCGCAGCATTGAAATGATTTGACCCATCATTGACAGCACGGGGACGCACCCCCGCACGACCAGGCATCGGCACCAATTGTGGTGCCGGTGCTTGTTCGTTTTATGGCAGCCCCAAAATGCTATTGGGAGCCACAATTGGCACCGATGGCGGGAACAGCAGTGCCGATTAGTTGGGTGGTGCTGCCGCCCCTATGGTGATTCAGAAAAGTTATTATAGTTAAAAAAACATCATTTCCGAGTAAAAAAATTTGCAATATATAAAAAAAATTATATATTTGCGATAGAAACAATCTGCACCATACTCACACATATCACTGATATTCAAAACACACAAAAAATATACCATCATGAAACGCATTATCATATTAACAATTCTGGCCGCAATTAGTCTGTATGGCGGGGCTGCGGCCCTCGACCTCGTCCGAGGGAAACCTCTGCAAGTCCATTGATTTTTTGGTATAACAATATTTTTACTGGGCCAACAAACTGTAGCAGTGTGGTAAGTAATGATCTGAGCAACCTCCCCCTTGTCCCTCACAAATCCATGTATAACCTACACGAGCCCACTGCGTGGATGACTCTAATGTTCCAAGAATACAAGTGTATCGCAACCAAATCCGATTGTCCGAAGCTGTGTGATTAACAGAAAAGTCCGCATGAAATACAAATATAACAACTAAAAATTTCTGTGCCATGAAAAAAACAGGTTTATTGCTTATCGTGTCGACAATCGTGCTGGCAGGCGCATTGCAGGCACAAACTCCGGGGTCGACACCCCTCCGGCATATTCCATCCAACTATTTTGCCACACCTCACATGACGTGGGATGAGAGCGACACCAACAAATGCAGCACTGCCATCCAGTTCTGGGCTCACGGGGTGATTCAGATGAGGATACATATCGATGATTCGATAGATGCGGTGGGAGGCGATGTGGGAAATTTTATAGTCGGTAACCAACTAACAACAGACAGGCCCATCAAAATTGTAGGCATAGGGGCATGCGGCTATATGCAAAGGCCCAGCGACACCACCTTCAGTTTCTTCATGAATAGGTACGAAAGTGCTGTTGCGCGGGAAAACAACACTGACATGTTTATACTCAACACCCGCGACACATCGGTCGCCACCCGCTTTACGGACTCGCTGATACTATACAAGCCTATTCCGGGCGGAGACATGCGCCGGCTGGCCTCTGCCCCCTGGCGCATTGAGCAGCAGCATGAGAACATCGTGCTGCCGCCTGAATATTCGCCTATTTATTACAGCTACTTTATGAATGGTATATGGGATTCAACCGCCAGCCCAAGCGACTGGGGGTGGTTCATGGAGCACGAAGACCCGGCATTCCCCCATGTGTATGACCCCGCCCCTGTAGTGCCACTCTATGAGGCCTATTTTGACACCCCTGTGGTGGTGGAGGACACATTCGTGGTGGCGGGCACAGCATTGAACAACGACGGCAGTTATGGCTGGGAAACCCTGCCAATATGGCCAGGGCACAGAGAAAGGATGTGGCTATGGGACCACAACCCCACACGCTACCGGTATCTTCTCAATTTTTATCCTTGCGACCAACCTACGGTCCAGCACCAGTACTGGTGGGTCAAGTTCAGACATCACCAGTGGGTGAAGTTCGGTCACGGTCCTCATGGGAAGAGCTATTATGAAATTTCTGCCCTGATTTTCCCTATTATCGACCTGGATTTCGACACCACTATCGAGCACTGCCAGCAGGTGACCAGTGTGAGCCTGGTGGAAAACACCGACAGCACGGCAACCCTGATGTGGGATGCGGTGAACAGTGTGCGGTGGGAGGTGAAGTATGGCATGGTGGGCCTGGACGAGGCCAACTACACCGTACAGACAACCAGCGCACCCACTATCACCCTCAGGGGGCTGAACACCCATGCGCAGTATAAAGTGTATGTGCGCGGATGGTGCCCCTGCGACAGCAGCTGGGGCGCATGGAGCAACCCCAAAATATTCCGACTGCAGACGAGAGGCGGGGGAACCGAAGGCATAGAAGAGACTGGCGACCTGAGCCGCTACACTCGTCTGCTGCCCAACCCCGCCCGTGGAAAGGTGAGCATCATTTCCTCGCTGAGGCTGAGCCGGGTGGAAATATACGACCTGCAAGGCCGCCGCGTAATGACGCAAGAGGCTAAAGGTGTGTCGGCCGTGGTGGATATCAGCCAGCTGGCATCCGGCACATACATCGCCGCCCTCCATACGTCCGCAGGCATTGTCACCAAGAAACTGAGGGTGTTGTAGCCCAGTGCGGCGGCGGCATCGAGTTGAGAGGGGGAGCTGGGGCAGAATCCGCACAGAGGAGAATTATGCCCCGCCGCACAATAAAACAGCCCGTTCTGCGTTTGGACAGGCGATATATTACGCTACGACATGAAAAGAACAATCATTATCACGGGGGGTGCTGGATTCATCGGCAGCCATGTGGTGCGCCTGTTTGTGAACAAGTATCCCGACTACAATATCATCAATCTCGACAAGCTGACCTATGCCGGCAACCTGGCCAATCTGAAGGATGTGGAGGGGAGGCCGAACTACCGGTTTGTGAAGATGGACATCTGCGATTTTGAGGGGGTGATGAAGCTGATGCAGGAATGCGAGGTGGACGGCATCATCCATCTGGCGGCCGAGAGCCATGTGGACCGCAGCATTAAAGATCCTTTCACGTTTGCCCGCACCAATGTGATGGGGACGCTGTCGCTGCTGCAAGCGGCCAAACTGAGTTGGGAGTCGCGGCCGGAGAAGTGGGAGGGCAAGCTTTTCTACCACATCAGCACCGACGAGGTGTACGGTGCCTTGGAGCTGACGCACCCCGACGGCATCGAGCCACCTTTCAGCACCAAGGCTTCGAGCGGCAAGCACCACCTGGCCTATGGCGACCAGTTTTTCACCGAGGAGCTGAAATATCAGCCCCACAGCCCCTACAGTGCGGCCAAGGCATCGAGCGATCACTTTGTGCGCGCTTTCCACGACACCTACGGCATGCCCACGGTGGTGACAAACTGCAGCAACAACTACGGCCCCTACCAGTTCCCAGAAAAGCTGATACCACTATTCATCAACAATATACGCCACCGCAAACCCCTGCCCGTGTACGGCAAAGGCGAGAATGTGCGCGACTGGCTCTATGTGGAGGACCACGCCCGTGCCATCGACACAATATTCCATCGCGGACGTGTGGCCGAGACTTATAACATCGGGGGATTCAACGAGTGGAAGAACATCGACATCATCCATCTGCTTATCCGCACCACCGACCGTCTGCTGGGCCGCACGGAAGGGGCCGACGACGACCTAATCACTTTCGTCACCGACCGCGCGGGACACGACATGCGCTATGCTATCGACAGCCGCAAGCTGCAGCACGAGCTGGGCTGGGAGCCGTCGCTACAGTTTGAGGAGGGAATTGAGAAAACGGTGCGCTGGTACCTTGAAAACCAAGAATGGCTGGACAATGTGACGAGCGGCGACTACCTGAAGTATTACGATGACATGTATGCCAACAGATAGGCCCGCCTATGCAGACTCGACACAATTTGATTTTCGACTTCGGCAATGTGCTGGTGAGATGGGAGCCGCAACGGGTGTATCTGCCCTATTTCGGCGGCGACGAGGCCCAGTATTGGTATTTCTGGCGCCATGTGTGCAATCCTGAGCTGCGCAACCGCATCGACGCCGGCGAGAACCAGCAGCAGTGCATCAACAGCCAGAAAGCGTTGTTTCCCGACTATGCGGCACCGTTGGAAATGTTCATCACGGACTGGGAAGATACCCTTCCGGGCGAAATGCCCGGAATGAGGGAATTGCTACAGCAACTCAAAGCCGACCCCCGGTACCGAATTTTCGGACTCACCAACTGGTCCATGGAAACGTTCCCCCTGGCACGGAAGAAATTCGAAATACTACAGATGATTGACAATTATGTAGTTTCGGGCGATGTGAAGTTGGTGAAGCCTGACCCCGCTATCTTCCGTCTGGCCCTTGACCGCTTCGGCATCAGGGCAGACGAGACCACGTTTATCGACGACAATCCCGACAATGTGGAAGCCGCCAAGCGGCTGGGCATAGACGGGATAGTGTTCACCAACGCCGCGAGCCTCAGAGCGGAGCTGCTCTGACCATCTGAAACGGATTGTTTGCCCGGTTCCCGGACACCGCCACACTTTGTTTTGCCAGTGTGGCGGTGTTGTCATTATAGGCTGTACAATACGGCGTAACCACTCCATGAATCAAATATTTTTGTTGCATTTGAAAAAAAAGTTGTATTTTTGCATCTTGATTTCATCGGAAGGTACGGCACAACGAGGTCTGACGTGGCCGCATATCACTGCGGAAAGTCTCGGCTGCCGACCTTTGGAAAACATGTATAACAACTCAACTAAAACAAGAAGCAGAAATGGACAAAACAAGAAACCGCATAAAATTAATCATAATTAATTTTATAAGACGATACCGGCGGAACCCCGCCTCGCGCTGGACGATATTAATCATTGACCTGTTCACCCTCGTTGTGGCCTTTGCCATCACCGACCTTTTCCGGCTGCGGACGGCGGGGTATATCGACTGGCCGTCACTCATTGTCAAGATGTGTGCTTTTGGGGTGCTTGCAGTGGTTTTCTACCTTCTGATTGGAACCCACCGGAGTCTCATCCGCCACTCCGGCATGTTCGACATTTATAAAGTGGTCATATCCAATCTGGCTGCCACGGGGGTGCTGATTGCCTTCAATCTAATCAACAACAACATATCCATCGTCACCAACCGCTTCACCCCGGCCTATAGCGAAATACTCATGACCTTTGCAATGCAAATTGTGTTCATGATCAGCACGCGACTCATTCTCCAAAACATTTACAATGATTATATCCGCCGGCAACGGCCCACAGTCAACATCGCTATCTATGGGGCCGGCAGTGCGGGCACGATAGCCTACAACGCGCTCACACAGGACCCCAACCACAACTACCGCATTGTGGCCTATATCGATGATGCCCGGCAGAAGAAAGACGCTGCCCTCAACGGCGTCCACATCATGCAGCGCGGCAATGTGCTAAACCCCGATTTCATCAAGAAGAACAATGTTTCTATCCTCCTCATCGCCATCCCTTCCATCCCGATAAGTTATAAACAGGAAATCACCAATCAGGCTTTGGATCTTGGCCTACAGGTCAAGTCGGTTCCGCATATCAGCAAGTGGATCAACGACTCGTTCACGGCCAACCAAATCCAGGACATCAAAATCGAGGATCTGCTGGAACGCGAAAGCATCAAGCTGGACAATGTCAACATTGTCCGTCAGGTATATGACAAGGTGGTGATGGTGACGGGAGCAGCCGGGTCTATCGGCAGCGAGATATGCCGTCAGCTCACCCAGTACCATCCCGCCAAGATTATCATGGTGGACCAAGCCGAGTCGCCCATGTACGACCTTCAGTTCGAGCTGCGCAATACGGAGCCCTACAACAAAGCCGTCGACAGCATGGTCTTCGTAATAGCCAACATCAAGGACAAGGCACGCATGGAGCAGGTGTTCAAAACCCACAAGCCGCAAATCATCTACCACGCTGCTGCCTACAAGCACGTCCCCTTCATGGAGGAAAACCCCTACGAAGCCCTCCTTGTCAACGTGTTCGGCACCAAGAATATCGCCGACCTTGCCATGCAGTACAATGCCGAGAAATTCGTCATGATTTCCACCGACAAGGCCGTCAACCCCACCAACGTGATGGGAGCCACCAAACGCATGGCCGAGATATATATCCAGAGCCGCTCGTCCAACAGCACCCATTTTGTCACCACCCGTTTTGGCAATGTGCTGGGCTCCAACGGAAGTGTCATCCCCCTGTTCAAAAAGCAGTTGGCCGCAGGCGGGCCACTCACCGTCACCCACCGCGACATCGTACGCTACTTCATGACCATCCCCGAGGCGTGCAACCTTGTGCTCGAGGCGGGAGCCATGGGTGGCGGTGGCGACATATTCGTCTTCGACATGGGTGCACCCGTGAAGATTTACGACCTTGCGAGCAAAATGATACAGCTCTCCGGACTGAAGAATATTCAAATCAAGGAGATCGGCCTTCGTCCTGGCGAGAAGCTCTACGAAGAGCTCCTGGCCACGAAGGAGAACACTCTCCCCACCTATCATCCCAAGATACTGCGAGCCCAGGTTCGCCGTTACGCCTCCACCGACATTGACAACCTCTACGAGCAACTGCACCAGCTTATGCCCACTTTCGACGAGATGAAACTGGTGGCCAAGATGAAAGAGATTGTGCCCGAATTCATCAGCCAAAACAGCATCTTTGCCCAACTTGACAAAGCCGGGAAGTAAGCAGCCGACGCATCGGCTCCGCCGGCAACTTTTATTGATTATTAACAGACCCCGCACAATAAAAAGAACGAAACCCAGTTAGTGCAGGCAAATTAAATCCACAGGCTTCGCGGCAGGGAGCAATAAACCGTGTGCAACGGATACTAAAGAGCAAAAACAAACATAAAACTTGACAATATGAAGAAAATGTTTTTAGCATGCCTCATCGCCATCATGTCGATAGGCGCAGCAAATGCACAAGAACAAAAGAAAGCAACCACCGAGCCAGAACACGGCCCCAAGATTGTCTTCGCAGAACGTGAACACAACTACGGCACCATCCAGAAAGGTGGCGACGGCAATTGCGTCTTCACCTTCACCAACACCGGCGACGAGCCCCTCATTCTCAGCAGCGTCCGCGCCAGCTGCGGCTGCACTACCCCCAAATGGACCCAGAAACCCGTCATGCCCGGCAAAACCGGCGAGATTGGCGTCCGCTACAATACCAACAACACCGGCGGATTCACCAAGACCGTCACCATCACTTCCAACGCCGTCAATGAAGCCCGCGTAGTAGTGAAAATCAAAGGCAACGTCGTTCAAGACAAGAATTAATAGCCAGTGTCATTGCGTTAATGTGTTAATGTGTTAGCAGTCTAAATGTAAAAAACTAACGCATTAACACATTAATGTATTAACACATATACGTATAATCACATTAACACATTCCAAAAGCCATGCCCTCCATTTCCCAAAAAGGACTCGAACTGCCCCAGTCGGCCATCCGCAAGCTGGTGCCATTTGCCGATGCAACCAAAGCCCACGGCATTCACGTCTACCACCTCAACATCGGCCAACCCGACATCGAGACCCCCCAGGGCGCCCTCAAAGCCCTGTCCGAAACAAAAATCAAAGTGCTCGAATACAGCCCCAGCGCCGGTATCATGAGCTATCGTCAAAAGCTCTGCGAATACTATAAACGCAACGGCATCGACATCACCCCTGAGCGCATCCTCGTCACCACCGGTGGCAGCGAGGCTCTCCAAATGGCCTTCACCGTCTGCCTCAACCCCGGCGACGAAATCATCATCCCCGAACCCTACTACACTAACTACAACACCTTTGCCAAACTCTGCGATGCCAAGATTGTCACCATTCCCAGCGACATCCGCAGCGGCTTTGCACTGCCCCATGTCGAAGAGTTTGAGAAAGCCATCACTCCGCGCACCCGCGCCATCATGATTTGCAACCCCAACAATCCCACCGGCTACCTCTATTCCAAAGAAGACCTCTACGCCGTGGGAGCACTCGTGAAGAAATACGACCTCTTCCTTTTTGCCGACGAGGTGTACCGCGAGTTCTGCTACGACGGGGCCGAGCATTTCAGTGTGCTCAACCTGCCCGGATGCGAGAACAACGTTGTCCTTTTCGACTCCGTATCCAAGCGCTACAGCGCCTGCGGAGCCCGCGTGGGATGCGTCATCACCCGCAACAGCGAAGTATTCTCCTACCTCATGCGCCTTGCGCAAGCCCGACTCTCTCCGCCCACCTTCGGCCAGATTTTCGCCGAAGCCGCCATCGATACCCCAAAGGAATATTTCGATGCCGTCGAGGCTGAATATGTCGCCCGCCGCAACGTGGTCGTCGAAGGCATCAACGCCATTCCCGGCTGCTTCTGCCCCATGCCCAAAGGTGCTTTCTACACCGTCTGCGAACTCCCCATCGACGACAGCGACCACTTCTGCCAGTGGCTCCTCACCGACTTCCAGTACAACGGCTCCACCGTCATGCTCGCCCCTGCCACCGGTTTCTATGCCGATCCCGAAAACGGACGCCATCAGGTGCGCATCACCTACTGCCTCTGCATCGAAGACCTCAAAGCCGCCATCAAATGCCTCGCCGAGGCTCTCAAAGTATACCCCGGCCGCACACGATAACACCCACCGTTGTTCATTCCCAAACGCCCATAACCCCAAAAGTCATGGGCGTTTTTTTTATGTGCAAAACCGAAACATTCCATGCTACCGCCCATCATAATTTCCGAAACTTGAATGCTTTTCATGTTCCAAAATGCTAAAAAATAGTTAAATCCCGTTCACAAACTCATTAATCCATATAAAATACCTATTTTTGCAGTCATATTTTTTGCTTATAAAAAACCATTACATATTATGCAAAAGAGATTATTCCTTCTACTGGTCACCTTATTTATGACCGTTGCAGGCTCACAGGCTCAAACAACCCTCAGTCTGCCTTACATTCATGATTTCGAGAATGATGCCACCGGCACATCCGCCGCTCTCCCTCAAGGGTGGACACGCATCAACGATGCCACTGGCTCCTACAACTACTACCCCTACATCAACAGCGGCACCTCATCCGCCCATAGCGGCACAAAGTACCTCTACTTCTATTTATCCACCACCGCCTCCTATGCCAGCAACGAATACATGGTGCTTCCCCCAGTTGCCGCCACACACAGCATGGCCAACGTCCGCATGTCCTTCTGGGCCAAACGCAGCACCAACGATGCAAGGCTCTACATCGGTGTTATCAATGACGATGCCCAGGCTGCCTCCTTCCAAGTCGTCGACTCCATCGACCTCAGCCAAACCTACCAGCACTACACCATCAGCTTTGCCAACTACAGCGGCACCAACCGCCGCATAGCGTGGAAAATGAGCCGCTCCTCATCCATCACCTATGCCTACATCGACGATGTCTATATTGTCGAGCAGGGCTCCTGTCCCGACCCCACCAACCTCACCATCCAACCCGTTGACGAGACCTCTGTCCTCGCCTCTTGGACTGACAGTAGTACTACATCCGTCTGGCGCATTTTCTATGGCACACCCACCATCGCCGACACACTCGACAGCATCGACGTGACCACGAATCCTGCCACCATCTCTGGCCTCACCCCTGGCACAGTGTATCAATGCTACGTAATGTCCCAATGCCCAGACCTTTCCTATAGCAATCCCTCATGGTACACCAATTTCAAAACCCCATGCTACCCCATCCCCACCGACAGTCTTCCCTACACCTACGGCTTTGAAGATGCCACCGCCAGCGGCAGTAGCGGGGAGATAAATCCCTGTTGGAACCGTCACGAATTCACACAATCTTCACACTACCCTTATCCCTCCACTACCCAGCACCATTCCGGCTCCTACGCCCTCTATTTCTACAACTCTGCCAACTCCGCCAACTTCTCCTGGGCCACACTTCCCCGTTTCGAGAACAACCTTTCCGAACTCCAGCTCAGTTTCTGGGCCTACAAAACCTCCGCCAACTACGGCCATCTCACCATCGGTGTCATGACCGACCCCGACGACATCAACACCTTCGACACACTCACCTCCATCCAAGTCAGCTCCGCCAGCGACTGGGAGTACTTCGAAGTCCCGCTCTACAACTACACAGGCACTGGCCGCTACCTTGCCTTCCTCTCCACTGCCTCCACCGCCTCCTACACCTACCTCGACGACATCACCGTCGACCTCGCTCCCTCCTGTCCGCGTCCTGACAACATCGCAGCCGAGAATCCCACGGCCCACTCCTTCGACCTCACCTGGCACAGCGAAGCCGCCGCCTACGAATACCAGATTGAATACGGCCGCCAAGGCTTCACCCCTGGCACAGGCATCCTCCTCACCGCCTACGACACCACCACCTTCATCGAAAATCTGGACATGGGTGCCGGCTACGACTTCTACATCCGGGCCATCTGCGGTTCCGACACCTCTACCTGGAACTCCGCAACCCTTTTCACCAATTGCGATACCATCACCCTTGCCGAATTGCCCTACTTCGAAGACTTCGAATCCTATGGCACCGGCTCCTCCAACCCCATAAGCCCCTGCTGGACCAAATACTCCTCCTCTACAACAGCCTACCCCTACCCGTACTCCACCGCCGCCATCAACGGCAACCGAGGCCTCTACTTCTACGGCTACCGCTCTTCCTCCTCCAACACCTACTGCTATGCCGTTCTTCCTCCCGTAGCCTCCGACCTCCCCGTTTCCAGCCTCATGCTCCAGTTCATGGCCAAACGCTACTCCACCACCTCCTCCACATATCATTCCATGATTATTGTGGGCATAGCCGACGGCCTTGACAGCATCGACTCCTTCACCCCCATCGACACCGTCGACCTCACCCCCCAAGCCGCCAGTTCCATCCACAATATCGAAGTCCCCTTCAGTTCCTATACTGGTACAGGACGCTACATAGTACTCTACAGTCCGGCTCCCGCCACCAATTCCCACTATAACTACATCTACCTCGACGACATCACCCTCATGCGCATACCCACCTGTTTCCGTCCCGCTGATGTTGTCGTCACCGCCCTGGCGCCTGACTCCATTTCCCTCGCCTGGACACCCGATTCACGCACCGCGCAACCCGCCTCCGGATTCTCTGTCGAATACTACCCCACCAACTACGGAGAGGACTATGTCACCGTCACCACCACTACCGACACCTTCCTCACCCTCACCTCGCTCGACCCCGCCACCTCCTACACCATATCCGTCCGCTCCGACTGCGGCGACGAACTGTCCGACCCCCGAACCTTCACCATTACCACTACCTGTCCCTACATCCCCGACGACAGTCTCCCCTATCTCGAAGACTTCGACTCCTACCCCGCCACCACCACTGCCGCCGGTGGCCAAACCATCAACCCCTGCTGGACCAAAGGCACCAACTACTCCACCGCCTACCCATACGTCTACACCACACAACACAGCTCCGAACCCAACAGCATGTACTTCTACGCCACCGCCAGCTATTATTCCTACCTCGCCCTCCCCGCTTTCGAGACCGACATCAACCACCTCGAACTCTCCTTCGACCTCTATAAAACCTCTGTCAACTATGGCCGCATGAGGATTGGAGCCATGTCCAACCCCAACGACATCTCCACTTTCACCACCCTTGCCTATGTGCAGCCCTCTGCCGTATCCACTTGGGAACGCTTCCAACTCACCTTCCCCGACTATGAAGGCTCCGCACGCTATCTTGCCTTCCTCCTTCCCGACAGCGCCACCGCCTACGCCCAACTCGACAACATCTCCGTCACCCGACGTTCCTCCTGCCCCACTCCGCAGAACATAACCGCTGCCCATATCACTGCCGACAGCGCCACCATCACCTGGAGTGCGGACAGCCTGGCAACCGACTGGACAATCTACTATGGTCAACCGGGCTTCGCCACCGACACCGCACTCTTCATCACCACCACTGATACCTTCGCCACCCTCACAGGCCTTCTGCCCAACACCCAATACGAATGCATCGTCTTCGCCTCCTGCTCCGGCGACCTCTCCAACCCCACATTTCCTCTCGCCTTCCGCACCGCCTGCCTGCCCATCCCGGCCAGCAGCCTGCCCTATACCGAGAACTTCGACTCCTACCCTGCCACCACTTCCATTGCCGACGGCCAGGGCTTAGACCCCTGCTGGACCAAAGGCACTAACAGCTCCTCCGCCTACCCCTATCTCTACTCCTCCAACAGCGTCTCGGCACCCAACTCACTCCGCTTCTATAGCACCTCCACCTACTACTCCTACGCTGCCCTGCCCCTCTTCGAAACCGACATACACTCACTCATGGTCAACTTCGACATAGTCCGCCACAGCACCTCCTACACCTCTAAACTGGCTGTCGGAGTCATGACCAACCCCTACGACATCACCACCTTCACTCCCATAGCCACTTGCTACCCCGGCAACCTTTCCGCTGGCGACTCTGCATCATTCGAAGTCATGTTCGACTCCTACCACGGCACATCGGGCTACATCGCCTTCCTGGCTCCCAACGACTCCACCAACTACTCCCATCTCGACAATGTCCGCGTCTCACTCATCCCCGACTGCCGCCGCAGCTCCAACCTGCTTGCCTCCAACGTCACCCACAACTCCGCCGACCTCACCTGGCATAACAGCAGCCTCTCGCCCTCAAGCTTCGTCATAGCCTACGGCACCTCGCCCAATTTCAACCCCGCCACCGCCACCCAGACCGTCACCGTCTACGACACCGCCGCCACCCTCACCGGCCTTGCCGACTACACCACCTACTACTGGGCCGTCCGTGCCCTCTGCTCCGCCGACTCTGGCGCATGGTCCAGCGTCGCCTCCTTCTCCACACTCCTCGACTGCGGTCCCAACTCCATCAACATCATCGACACCATTGGCCACGGCACCTCTTCCACCACCACCTACACCATGTATCCCTCCACCTCCTATCCCACCGCCTACTCGCGCAACATCTTCACCGTCGAAGAGCTTGCAGCCATGGGCATTTACACTAACAACACCATCAACAGCATCTCACTCCACTGCGGCTCCACTGGCGGCACCGTCAACGATGTCCGCATCTACGCCGCCGAAACCGACCTTGAAGCCTTCAGCTCCACACCTGCCAACGACACCCTCAACCGTGCCAACATGACACTCCTCTATTCCGGCAACATTGTATGCTCCGCCGGCCAGTGGGTCGAAATCCCCTTCGACACCGCCTTCCATTACTCCGGCACACGCAACCTCATGCTCCTCCTGGCCCGCCAAAGCACCTCCTCGGCCGGTGTCACCTTCTACTACTCCTCCACCAGCCCCGACTACCGCTCCTGCTACGGCTACCGCACCTCTGCTTCCACCGCCAACAACACCGCCACACGCACCTACAGCCGCACAAACATGATCTTCAACATCTGCTCTGAAATTCCCTCGTGCGAGTGGCCCACCGACATCGCCCTCACCAGCCTCACCAACACCTCCGCCGCTTTTGCATGGCAAGGCACCGGCGTTCGCTACGAGACCGCCATCGGCCCCTCTGGCTTCAACCCCGACACCATAGCCTCGCTGGCCGGACTCCACCAGTTCACCGACAGCACCCACATCAACCTCACCGCTCTCAACAGCAACACCGAATACGACTTCTACATCCGCTCCTACTGCAGCTCGGGCGATACCAGCGACTGGTCCATACCCCTCACCTTCCGCACCCCCTGCAATCCGGCCCCGCTGCCCTTCACCGAAAACTTTGAAAGTTACAGCTCCGGCTCCGCCAACCCCCTCAACTCCTGCTGGCGCAAAGGCACCAACAGCACCACTGCCTATCCCTACCCCTACTCCACCAACGCCATCAACGGCAACATCAGCCTCTACTTCTATGCCTACCGTTCCTCCACCACCAACTACTACTCCTATGCCGCACTGCCCCTCATGGCTGCCCGGGCCGACAGTCTGCAAATCACATTCAACATGCGCCGCTACAGCTCCACCAGCAACAACTACACCTCTCGTATAGTGGTGGGACTGATGACCGACCCCTCCGACATCGCCACCTTCACCCCCGTCGACACCATTGATATGCACGACGACGAACCCCTCTCCATCCGTGGCATCGAAGTTCCCTTTGCCGGATTCCCCAATAGCGGCCAATACATTGCCCTCTACAACGAGACTCCCGAATTATATGCCGGCTCCACCACCACTTACAGCTATGTCTACATCGACGACATCACCGTCGACTACATCCCCTCCTGCCCCTCGCCCCTCAACGTCACCGTGGCCGACACCAACGTCACCACCACCACCGCACTGGTCAGTTGGACCAACCGTGCCGCCTCCGTCGGCTATGAAATAGAATACGGCCCCGAAGGCTTCACACCCGGCTCGGGCACCAGCACCACCTCCACAACCACCAGCGCCACCCTCACCGGCCTCACACCCGGCACACACTACGACGTCTACGTCCGCGCCATCTGCGGCGGTGCCGACACCGGCAACTGGTCCTTCCCGGCCAACTTCACCACCCACTGCGTACCCATCGATGTGCTGCCCGTCACCTTCGACTTCGAGAACCTGCAAACTGGCACCACCGCTCCCCTCCCCGTCTGCTGGAACCACATCAACAACGGCACCACCAACGGCTACTACCCCTACCCCTACTCCTCCACCACCTATGCCCACAGCGGCACCAACGTTCTCTACTGGTACATGTCTACCACCACCGGCACCTATGGCGACTACGCCTTAGCCGTCCTCCCCGAAGTCGACACTCTGGTCTATCCCGCCAACACCCTCGAAATCTCCTTCTGGGGCCGTGGCTCCTCCTCCACGACGGACAACAGCATCATCCTTGGCATGATGACCGACCCCACCGACCAGACCTCCTTCGTCCCCGTCCAGACCATCACCATGGATGCCACCGTCCGCTTCTACCAAGTCTCCTTTGCCGGCTACACCGGACATGGCTCCTATCCCGCTTTCCGCAAAAACCGCGGCACCACCTCCGGCTATGCCTACATCGACGATGTGACCATCGCCCAGCTCTCACCCTGCCCGCGACCCTACAACCTGCAGTCCATCTCCTCCACCGCCACCACCGCCACCCTCACCTGGTCCGACACCATCGGCTCCACCCAGTGGCAAGTGGTCTACCAGCCCGTTGGCTCCACCACAGTCTACTATGAAAACGTACTGTCCGACACCGCCACCCTCACCGGCCTCACCCCCTCCACCGTCTACACCTTCCGCGTCAAAGCCTACTGCCCCACCTCCACCAGCCTCAGCGACGTGTCGCTCGAAGAGGGCATCTTCTCCACCGCACAGATACCCGACACCGTGCCCGTCCTCTACGACTTTGAAGACGCCGCCCAGTGGACCGCTTGGCAAACCACCAGCAACACATCCGTGGGCTGGTACCGCGGCACCGCTCCCTACACCGACGGCCACCACGGCATCTACATCTCGGCCGACGGCGGCTCCACCATCGGCACCGACATGCAGTCCATCGTCAACGCCTGCGCCTATCGCGACATCGACTTCGGTCCCGACCCGCGCAGCTGCAACGTCACCTTCCGCATCAATGTGGGCGGCAGCCAGGCCGGCAACTACGACGGCGTAGCCCTCATCCTGGCCGACCCCTCCGTCCTCGTCCAATCGTCCGACACACGCCTCACCACTCCTTGGGGCCACGTCAACGATGTCTTCCTCAACCTCACCCGCCGCACCTCCGGCTGGCAGACCGTCACCGTGCCACTCGACAACGTCAGCGGCGTGCAACGCCTCGTCTTCTACTGGTTCAACCAGTCCACCGGCGCAGCCGACTTCGTAGGCCAGGCTCCCGCCATCGACAGCATCCACGTCTACGACCAGCCCTGCGCCCGTCCCTACGACCTCAGCGTGACCTCCGTCACCGAGAACTCAGCCGACATCACATGGGCGGGTCCCGCCTCCGGCACCACCTACATTGTGGCCTACCGCCAAGCCGATGCCGCCGCCACCACCAACCGCTACGACACCGTACTCACCAACCACACCACCCTCTACGGCCTTAACAGCAACACCGAATACCATTTCTGGGTGCGCCGCATCTGCGATGCCGACCACCGCAGCGACTACTCCAACGGACTCCTCTTCCAAACCGTCTGCGGCTACATGTCCGCCTACGACACCATCCGTGAAGGCTTCGAAGGCTTCACCGCCGTCGCCTACAACTCCGAAGGCACACTGCCCCCCTGCTGGCAAGGCTACACCAACGGCACCAACACAGTCTACACCCCCCATGTCGTAGGCTCCGGCACCTACTGGTACACCCTTGAGGGCAGCGGCAGCGTCGTCCTCACCTCCGGCAGCGGCGCCGCTTACGGCAACACCAAGATTCTCCGCCTGCCCATGACCGCCGAACCCATCAACACCCTTACCCTCTCCTACTGGATGTGCACCGAGGGCAGCTCACAAGGCACCCTCTCCGTGGGCTACATGACGGGCGACAACTACGAGACCGACTTCGTATCCGTCCGCGACATCGCCGCCTCCTCCGCCACACAGCATAGCGGCAGCGGCCTCCAGACCGGTCGCGGCATCTTCGACACCGTCACCTTCGACAGCGTCCCCGCCACTGCCCGCTACCTTGCCTTCAAGTGGTACCACAACGCCACCTTCTACTCCTGCTGCCTCGACAACATCCAAGTCACCTCCTCCGTATCCTGCCCCGCTCCGACCATCGTCAGCGTCGCCCACAACTATGAAAGCATCAACCTTGCCTGGGCCTCGGCAGCCGACACCTTCGACGTAGCCATCACCCCCGGCAGCTGGAACGCCTCCGTGACGCCCCTCGCCACCACCACCGCCCACAGCTATGCCTTCACCGGCCTCACCCCCTCCACACTCTACACCGTCGGCGTGCGCCAGCACTGCCCCGGCGGCACTGCCTCCATCTGGGCCACCGCCGTGGTCACCACCGACAGCCTCGGCTGCATCACCCCCACCGGCTTTGCCGTCTCCGCCATCACACACAACAATGCCCAGTTCGACTGGTCACCCCTCGGCAGCGAAACCAACTGGAACGTCCACATCTGGAACAGCTCTAACCTTGACAGCATCTACCTCGCCAGCACCCATCCCGTCACCCTCGGCGGTCTCATGCCCGGCGTCACCTACTCCGCCAGCCTCCAGCCCCTCTGCGGCAACAGCCTCATACCCGGCGACTGGGGCGACACCATCACCTTCACCACCGCCACCTGTCCCGATGTCACCGGCCTCAGCGTCAGCGAGGTGACCGCCAGCAGCGTCACCCTCAGCTGGACAGCCGACCCCGCCGCCATCAGCTGGATTATTGAATACGGCTACATCGGATTCAACCAAGGCACCGGCACCACCGCCAACTCCTCCAACCCCTCCATCACCCTGAACGGGCTGGAATGCGAAACCGACTACGACTTCTACGTCCGCGCCGTCTGCGGCACCGATTGGAACAGTGAATCCTGGGCCAACGTCCAAGCCACCACCCAAGAGTGCTCGCACCCCTGCGAAGCCCCCTACGGCATCGTCACCACCGTCACCGGCAACAGTGTAGCCGTCAGCTGGACACCTGCCACCGGCAACACCTCCTACGAAGTCGAATACGGCACCGCCGGCTTCGTCCACGGCACCGGCACCCTCATCTCCGCCGCCGAACCCAACACCACCATCAACGGGCTCAACTACAACACCGACTACGACCTCTACGTCCGCGCCATCTGCGGCTCCGACAACTACAGCTCCTGGAGTCCTGTCAGCACCTTTACCACTCAGCCCCTCGGCATCGGCTCCGCCGCCACAGCCTCCTGCGCAATACATCCCAATCCCACCTCCGGCTCCACCACCATCAGCGTGAGCGGCGTCGACGGACGGGTCAAGATTGAAGTTGTCGACATGAACGGCCGTGCCGTTGCCACCGAAACCCTCCAGTGCAGCGCCGACTGCTCCAAGACCATCGACGTTGACCGCCTGGCGCAGGGTGCCTACTTCGTCCGCATCACCGCCACAGACCTCAACATCGTCCGCAAACTGATAGTGCGCTAACCCACTACAGGCTGAACTTATTTGGTGCGGGCGGCCCTTCGGGCCGCCCGCACCCTTTTCCCCGTTTTCACACATCTGCCTGCCCTCCCCCTCCCACCGCCCTGCCTCCCATCGCCAAGCTCCATTTTCACAGACCCTCCACAACTTTTCTACCCCTGCCGCCCGAACAAATCGAAAATGTATGCCGCACTCAGAGGGACTATGAACCGGACCGAGGACTATGATGCGGGGTTCGAGGCGCATGCCATCCCGGCAGGGGAGTGACGCACACATACAGGTTTCTTAAAAAATATACCGCAACAATTGACCATTAATATGATTATCCGCAGTTACCGACAAAAAGCCTCGGAGAGGCTTAATATCAATAACACCGCACAAGCGAAGCGCAGTGCGGTGGTTGAAAACCCGCATACTACCAGCGTCTCGGAGAGACGCGACATCGCGCACATGCCAATTGCGGATAGCCATATTTTAAATAAACATAACAAGACTGCCTCACATACATTATATTAAAATGGTTTACAGAATATTGGATTGCAGCAAGACTAAAAAAAATCGTATTATTTTAAAAAAAATTTGGATTTATGGGGAATAATATATAATTTTGTCATGTTGAAAGTATGTAAGAGCTATTGTTGCAACAAATTAATTGTCAATACATTTAATTATTATATAACCGTTTAATCATTTAAAAAATCAAGCCTTATGCAAAAAAAACTACGCTTTTTGTTGTGTTGCCTGGCGCTGCTTGCGGTGCCGTGGGCTACACAGGCACAGAATGCGCGTGACTACCGCCTGGAAACGGGCGTGAGTACAACGGCATGGGTCACCCTTTCGAGTTCCGCCACCGACGTGTCGGAAATTGAGGGGGAGGACGACGCGTATTCCAGCCTCATCAACATCGGCTTCCCCTTCACGTTTGCCGGCACAAGCTACACACAGTTTTCGTGCAACAGCAACGGACGGGTACGCCTGGGTTCAGTCTGCTCGAATTATTGGCTGAATCCGTTCACGACCCTCACCAATTCTGACTACAACGATCTGCCTTTCCTCACGGCTTTCGGCATGGACAACACGCTGGAAGCCAGTGGGTCGTATGTTAAGTATGAATTGACGGGCACCGCCCCCAACCGCATCCTGGTGATTGAGTACAACACCCCGTCGGAGTACGACTCGGAAGGTGACTTGGTCAACTACCAAATCCAATTCATGGAAGACAGCAGCCGCGTGCGCTTCGTTTACGGACAGACCGCGGCCTCCTATTATAACAGCTACCAAATCGGCATCGCCGCCTCGGCGACCGACATCCTGATGATCAACCCTACAACCCATTCTTCTTTCTTCACCGGCACGTCGACCACGTTCAGTGTATGGCCGGGCCAAGGACGCTATTATCAACTGACTCCAACTCCGCCGGCACTGTGTCCGGCGGTGATGAACATCACGCTGAACGACTTGACTTCTGGAAGCGCAAGGCTTTCGTGGCTTCTGATGGCGGGGTCTGCGGGTACGCCCGTGGGCTACGAAATTGAATACGGCCCGACCGACGGCTCGGCCGCCCCGACCGTATTGACCTCCACCCTCCAGTCTGTGACCCTGACAGGCTTGAACACCAACGAGGAATACAAGGTTCGCATCCGCACCAACTGCGGCACGGACGGCTACAGCGCTTGGGACTCGGTGACGTTCACCACCATGCGTATGCCCTGCCTGACGCCCGACTTGACCTCAACGCCTGACACGGTGCTGTTCAGCAACGGCACATCGACCGCTTCGGGCATGCTGGTCTACAGCTCGTATGGCAACACGATGTACCAGACCATCTTCACCGCCTCCGAACTGCTGGCTGCGGGACTCAGTTCCGGCGCCATCATGGGGGTGGATTTCGGCTTCTCGAACAACAGTTCGTATGCCAAGGAGTTTACCATCTTTATGGGGACGACGACAAGAAACAGCTTCACGTCGTCCACAGACTATATCAATCCCGGCACAATGCAGCAGGTGTACGGCCCAACGGCCCACCCGCTGAACACTTCGGGCTGGCAGCACTACACGTTCAGCCAACCCTTCATGTGGGATGGCTCAAGCAACATCGCCATCTGCACCTTCATGAACCAGCCCACCGGCACCAGCCAGTCGAGCAGCAGTTTCAGCGGTTACTATACGGCAGCCCACACGGGAGCAAGCCTCTACCGTTATAAGGACGGCACTCAGTTCACCCTGACCAACTACACAACGTCCACCAGCGGTAGCACTTCGTCCAACCGGGCGAGCATACACTTCTATATGGCGGAATGCAGCCAGCTGGCCACTTGCACCGCCCCTGCCCTGAGTCTCGACTCTGTGGGTTCGGACGAGGTGACGCTGAGCTGGATTCCCGGTTATGACGAGACAGCCTGGGACGTGGAATACCGTGTGAGCGGCACTCCGACCTGGACTTCGGCAGCCGTAGGGCTGAGCTCGACAACCTATACCCTCACAGGCCTCACCCCGGCCACTAACTATGATGTGCGGGTGCTGACCATCTGCGGAACAGACACCTTTGCAGCCATAATGAACGTGTTGACGAACTGTGTGCCCATCGCCCACGAGTCGCTGCCGTTCTACTCCGGCTTTGAGGACCTCACCGCCACCGGCTCGGGCAGCCCGCTGGCCGTCTGCTGGAGCCGTGGCTACCTAAGCAGCGGTTCGTTCAACGGCGCCAGCTACCCGTATTCCAGCACCACCTCCCCGCACACCGGCGTGCGCAATCTATACTTCTATGGCTATAGCACTACAACACGCAGCTGGCTGTGCCTGCCTGAGTTCGAGGACAGCGTGAACACGCTGCAGGTGCTTTTCTGGGCCAGAAAGTCGAGCGACTCGTACTCCGGCCAGATCAAGCTGGGCGTGATGACAGATCCCACGGACCACACCACCTTCCAGACTGTGTACACCCTGACGGCCACCTCGACCGAGTGGCAGAAGTTTGAGAAGTCGATGGGCAACGCTCCCGCATCGGGCTACATCACCATTATGGTTGACGGCGGCTCGACCTCGTCGAACTACATCTACATAGACGACATCTCGGTGTTCGAAATACCCAACTGCCCGCATGTGGATGACCTCCGGCTGGACAGCGTATCCATAGACCTGGCCAGCATCAGCTGGACGGAAACAGGTTCGGCCGAGAGCTGGAGTGTGGAGTACGGCACGACTGATTTTGTGCCGGGCAGCGGAACCGCCCCGTTCAACGAGACGGCCTACGACTCGACCCTGACGCTCTACAACCTCAACACCGGCACCACCTATTATGTTTATGTCCGCGCCGACTGCATGGGCGACACCAGCACATGGGAAGGTTTCACTTTCAACACCCTCTCCGGCCTGCCCGCCACGGTGCCGTACATCTGCTCCTTCGAGGACAGCGGCAATAACGGCTGGGAAATGACCAACGGGACGCAGGCAAACCAATGGTATGTGGGCGAAGCCGCCAACAACGGGGGCTCGCGCAGCATGTACATCTCCAACGACGGAGGCTTGACCAACAGTTTCAACACATCGTCCACAAGCTACGTCTTCGCCGAGCGCACTTTCAACCTGACTGACACGGGCGAGTATGCCTACAGTTTCGACTGGCGCACCTATGGCGAGAGTTCCTACGACTTTATCCGCACCGCACTGGTGCCCGCGAGCGTGATGTTCACGGCTGGCAGCTATTGCGGTTTCAACAACAGCTCGGCAGTGCCGACGGGCGGCATAGCCCTCGACGGCGGCGCCCGGCTGAACCTGCAGTCCACCTGGCAGACCCGCACGGGTACTTTCCACATCACCACCCCCGGCAGCTACAAGTGGGTGTTCATGTGGCGCAACGATCCCAGTGGCGGCACTCAGCCCCCGGCGGCTATCGACAATGTGCAGCTGGTGCGCAACACCTGCCCGCAGCCCACAAACCTCACCGCCGTCTATGTCGGTTCGACCGAGGTGAGCCTCAGCTGGAGCGCCGGCAGCAACGCGAGCATGTGGATTGTGAGCAACGGCTACAACGAGGACTACACCACCTCGGCCAACTACACCTTCACCGGTTTGCAGCCCAACACGCAATATAACTTCACCGTAAGAGCCATCTGCTCGGCCGACGACACGAGCATGGCAGCCGCGCTCACGGTGCTGACAGAATGCGGCGGTCTCTCCACCTTCCCCTTCGTCGAGGATTTTGAGAGCCAAGCCACCGGCAGTAGCACCACCGCCAACAGCAACTTTATCCGCTGCTGGAACCACCTGAACAACGCTACTCAGTATTTCGGCTGGCCTTATATTAGCAGCTCAGCCTCCTACAACCACACGCCTGACGGCACCAAGGGCCTTTACTGGTACGCCTCCACCACCACCGGAACCTACGGCGACTATTACTATGTTGTCCTCCCGGCCATCGACACCGATGTGGTAACCCTGAACAGTGTGCGCGTCAGCTTCTGGGCCAAGGCCACCAGCACCAGCTACCACCCCGTGTTCAACGTGGGTGTGATGACCGACCCGACCGACCACACCACCTTCACCACCGTCAACACTGTGCAGGTGAACCCCGGCAGCAGCACTGCCTGGAACAAGTTCACCACCGAGTTTGACACATACGAAGGCTATGGCGCATACATCGCCATCCGCGCCCTGCGTCCCTCCTCGACTTGGTATGCCGCCGTCGACGACATAACCATCGACCTCATCCCCGACTGCCCCGAAGTGACCAACATCACCGCCTCGAACATCACCACCGAGTCGGCCAACATCAGCTGGACCGAGCAGGGCGAAGCCCTGTCGTGGGATGTTGAATGGGGTCTGCGCGGCTTTGAGACCGGCACCGGCACCTACGAGAATGTCACCAGTCTCCCCTTCACCCTCACCGACCTCGAGCCCAACACGGAGTACGAGCTGCGCATCACGCCCGAATGCTACGGCATTGCGGCTTCGGCCAGCTTCATCTTCCGCACCGAGTGTCTCCCGATGACCACCCTGCCCCTCACAATGGGCTTTGAGACTACCGACGGCGTGCTCGTCGCCGGAGCCAGCAACACCTCCGTCTTCGTCGAGTGCTGGCACCGACTCAACAACGCCACCGAATACTACGGCTACCCCTACGTGGGAGCCAGTACCACCTATGCTCACAGCGGCAGCCGTGGCCTCTACTGGTACAATACCACCACCACCGGCACCTACGGCGACTACCAGACAGTTGTCCTCCCGGCAGTCGACACCGACCTTTATGCCATCAACACCCTGCGTATACGCCTCTGGGCCAAGTCGTCAAGCACCAGCTATTATCCCTCGTTCCAGGTGGGCGTGATGACCGACCCCTACGACAACAACACCTTCCAGCCGGTATCCTCCATCAATGTGGACAACTCCACCGCCTGGCGCCGCTACACGGCTAACCTTTCGGCCTACACCGGCACGGGCAACTATGTGGCCATCCGCGCCCTCCGCGCCAGCTGGACAGCCTACGTCGACGACATCACCCTCGAGTTGATGCCCGACTGCCCCGAAGTAACCAATATGGTGGCCCAGTTCGTCACCGCCACCTCCGCGTCCATCAACTGGACCGAGATCGGCGACGCCACGAACTGGACGGTCGAGTACGGCACCCACGGCTTCACGCCCGGCACCGGCACCAGCGCCACCGCTTCGGCACATCCCTTTAGCATCACCGGTCTCACGGCCGACACCGAATATGATGTCTACGTCACTCCCGTCTGCAGTGGCACCACGGGCTACGAGATGATCACCTTCCGCACCGAGTGCAACCCCACCTCCGCCATCCCCCTCACCATGGGCTTCGAGACCTCGGACGGTGTGCCCTCCACCGGCAGCAGCACCTCAGCCACCTTTATCGACTGCTGGCACCGCCTCAACAACGGCACCTCCTACTTCGGCTACCCCTACGTGGGCAGCAGCACCACCTACGCCCACAGCGGCAGCCGTGGCCTGTACTGGTATAACACCACCACCACCGGCACCTATGGCGACTACCAGATTGTGGTTCTTCCGGCCATCGATGTCACCATCCATCCCCTCAACACCCTGCAGCTCTCCTTCTGGGTACGCTCCAGCAGCAGCAGCTACTCACCCGTGTTCCAAGTGGGTGTGATGACCGACCCCAACGACCCCGCCACCTTCACACAGGTAGGCACCGTGCAAGTGTCTAACAGCACCGAGTGGGAAGAGTTCACCACCGGCCTGGCCGCCTATAGCGGTTCGGGCACCCATGTGGCCATCCGCGCCCTGCGCGCCAACTGGACAGCCTACGTCGACGACATCACCCTCGACCTTGCTCCGGTCTGTCCCGGCATCACCGACCTCGCCATCGACCAGGTTGGCACCACCGGCGCCCTCGTATCCTGGAACTATCAAG
The DNA here is from genome assembly GCA_947168665.1 of uncultured Bacteroidales bacterium. Classification (GTDB taxonomy): domain Bacteria; phylum Bacteroidota; class Bacteroidia; order Bacteroidales; family P3; genus Colimorpha. Next base: position 5,413 of record CAMVMX010000013.1, on the reverse strand, counting down.
CTGGCTTCAGCGGCACACCCTCGGCCTGCGCAGTCGACGTGTTCACCACTGGTGGAACACCCGTGACCTCGTTCACCGCCACAAGCCGCTCCATGCTCGTATCCGGGCTGCAGCCCTCCACCAACTATCGCGTGCGCGTCCGTCCCGACTGCGGCGCGGGTGAATACGGCTCGCCGGACAGCATTGCATTCCGCACGGGCAACCTGCCCTGCGTGGCCTACGACACCACACTCAACGACACCATCCTCTATTCCGACGGACAGTCAAGCACCACCGGCGTCTTTGTCAACACCTCATGGGGCAACACCTTCTGCCAAGCCATCTATACCGCCCAAGACCTGGCCGAAGCGGGCGTACACCCCGGCTGGATAAAAGGCTTACGGGTGGGCTATAGCGCGGCAGGCTCATACGACAAAGAGCTCTCCATTTCTCTGGGCACTACCACACTGAGTTCCTTCAGTTCGACCAGCTCTATGGTCGACTCCTCCCAGCTCACCCTCGTCTACGGGCCACAGATTCGCACCGCCACCAGTGCCAACAGCGGCTGGGTGTACTATACCTTCAACACTCCCTTCTTCTGGAACGGAACCAGCAACATCATCCTTTCCACCTTCATGAACCAGCCCTCCGGCGCGTCGCACTCCAGCTCCGGCTTCTATGCCTACAGCACCAACACCACGCGCACCGGGGCCTCCGCCTACCGCTACAAGGACAGCGACCCCTTCACCAACGCCGACTGCCTCAGCACCGGCAGCGGAAGCACCAGCACCTACCTGCCCTCCGTCAGCTTCATCACCGACGGCTGCTCCGAGTCCGGCACCTGCGCCCGTCCCATGGTCGTGGTCGACTCGGCTGGCACCGACTATATTGCCGTCAACTGGACAGCGGGATACCAGGAGACAGTCTGGGATGTGGACTACCGCGAGGAGGGAGCCACAGCCTGGACCACTGAGGCCACCGTCACCACACCGGGTTACCTCTTCACCGACCTCGATGCCAACCAAACCTACGAGATCCGTATCACCTCCCTCTGTGGCGACACCTCAGTAGCCACCGTCATCAGCGTCACCACCCCGTGTGATGTCACTCCGCTCCCCTTCACCACCAGCTTCGAGGGATTCCCCTCCAGCACGGTCACGGCAGCCATGCCCTCCTGCTGGACACGCTTCACCAACTACTCCTCCACCACCACTGCCTACCCCTACGCTTCCACCTCCTACGCCCACAGCGGCTCCAGCTCCATGTACATGTACTCCACCTCCAGCTCCTACAGCTACTTCACCATGCCGCGTTTCTCGGTGTCCATCGACAGCCTCAGCGCCCATTTCTGGCTCTACAAGTCCAACACCTCATACGACCACACCCTCTCCATCGGCGTGATGACCGACCCGAATGACTTCTCCACCTATACCGAAGTGGCCACCGTCACTCCCCGCCAGCTCAGCCAGTGGGAAGAGTTCGAAGTCTACTTCGACAGCTACACCGGCGACGGGCAGTACATCACCTTCCTCTCGCCCAACGGCAACTACAGCTACCCCTACCTTGACGACCTCACCATCGACGTCATACCCGACTGCCGCCGTGTGCAGGGCATAACGGTCAGCAACATTACCCTCCACAGTGCCGACGTCAGCTGGCGTCCCGGCAATGCCATCGACTTCGACCTCGTCTGCCTCCCCGCCGGCACCTCGCCCGACGCCGGGACACCCGTCACCATCTACGGCGACAGCACCTACACCCTCACCGGTCTGCAGCACAGCACCGCCTACGACCTCTACGTCCGTGCCTACTGCTATCCCGACACCAGCCAGTGGTCCATGCTCGTCCGCTTCCGCACCGAGTGCGGCCTCATCGACAGCCTACCCTTCTTCGAAAACTTCGAGGGGGTTGACCCCGGCTCCTCCACCTCGCGCGACTTTGTCCCCTGCTGGAACCACTTCAACAACGGCTCCTCCTACTACGGCTACCCCTACGTATCCTCCTCCACCTCCTACAGCCACAACGGCGGCAACCGCGGCCTCTATTGGTACAACACCAGCTCCGGCGGCTCCTACGGCACCTACGCCTACGTTGTCCTCCCGCCGGTTGACACCACCGTTCATCCCGTCAACACCCTGCAACTCTCCTTCTGGGCCAAAAGCAGCAGCACCTCCTACTACCCCGAACTCGAAGTGGGCGTGATGCGCAACAATAGCGACACCACCTTCACCCGCATGCGCACCATCGAGGTGGGCAACAGCACCAACTGGGAACTCTTCACCATACCCTTCGGCCGCTACCAAGGACCCGGCAACCAGGTTGCCATCCGCGCCCTCGGCGAAACCGGCAACTGGTATGTCTACGTCGACGAAATCATGCTCGACACCATGCCTCACTGCCCGGCACCGCTCGAAGTGGTGGTTGACAGCACTGCCACCGACGCTGTGGCCATCAGCTGGATACCCACCGGCAGCGAGAACCAGTGGGCCGTCAACTGCGGCGACTTTGACACCGTAGTCTCCGACACCAGCCTCACCCTCACCGGCCTCATGCCCAACACCCCGTACACCATCAACGTCCGCGCCATCTGCGGCCCGGCCGACACCAGTAGCACCACCTCCATCGACACCCGCACCGAGTGTGTCATCATATCCACACTCCCCTGGAGTGACGACTTCGAGAGCTACAACGGCACCAGCTCGTCGTCGCAAGACTTCGGCATCCCCTGCTGGAGCCGCATCACCGACGCCACCTCCTACTACTACCCCTACCTCGGCAACAGCACCACCTACAACCACACCAACGGTGGTACCAAAGGCCTCTACTGGTACGTCACCTCCTCCACCTCCTACGGCACCTACCAAATCGTAGCCCTGCCCCTCATGGACACCACCCAACTCTCACTCAACACCCTGCTCCTCTCCTTCTGGGCCAAGTCGTCCAGCACCTCCTACACCCCGACCTTCGAGATTGGTGCCATGACCGACGACAACCCCAACACCTTCACTCCCATCGACACCCTCGTCATCAACGGCAACACTGAGTGGGAACTCTTCGAATACCCCTTCAACAACTACACTGGCCATGGCAACCGCCTTGCCCTGCGCTCCGCCTACTCCATGACCGGTGCCTACTGGTATTCCTATGTAGACGACTTCACCATCGAACCCATCTCGCCCTGCCCGCGTCCCGACTCGCTCATGGCCTACGGCGCCACCTCCAACTCCGTCACCCTCTCCTGGCACGAGACCGACTATGCCACCAGCTGGGTAATCGAGTACGGTCCCGCCGGCTTCACCCCCGGCACCGGCACCATGGTCACCACCTCCTCCAACCCCTACCTCCTCACCGGCCTTCCCTCCAGCTATGAGGGCGAGTTCTACGTGCGCAGCCTCTGCGGCGGCGGCGACACCGCCTTCTACAACCGCGAGCCCTGCCCCTTCAGCACCGCACAGGTGGCTGCCCCCATCCCCTACCACTGCAACTTCGAGAGCACTGCCGACTGGGACGGCTGGCAGACCAACTCCAACAGCCACATCAACTGGGCCCGCGGCACTGCCATGGTCGACTCCGGCAGCTACTCCATGTACATCTCGCCTGACGGCGGCACCACCTACGGCAACGAGAACTTCTCCTCGCTCGTCAACGCCTCCGCCTACCGCGACATCGACTTCGGCACCATCGACAGCAGCTTCACCATCACCTTCCGCGCCAAAGTGGGAGGCACCGTCAGCAACAGCTACGACGGCCTCATGGTCTTCCTGGTCGATCCCGCTGTCGCAGTCGTCGCACCCACTGCCAACATCACCTCACCCTGGGGCAACGTCAACGACCTCTACCGCATAGCCGCCGTCCGGCTCGACACCGTCTGGCACACCTATGCCGCCTCCTTCGACACCATCAGCGGTGTCCACCGTGTCGCCTTCTTCTGGTTCAACCAGAACACCGGCGCCTCCTACCCCTTCATCGGCGGCCCCGCCGCAGTCGACAACATACACATCGACTACAGCTCATGCCCCCGTCCTGTCAACCTTGACACCGTATCCCTCACCAGCACCTCCGCCACCCTCGAATGGGACGGCCCCGTCGCCGGACAATACCGCGTGGCATGGCGCCAGCAGGGAGCCTCGCCCAGCACCAACACCTACATCAACACCACCACCAACCGCGTCACCATCACCGGCCTCGACACCCTGGGCAACTACGTAGTCTGGGTGCAGAAAATCTGCGGCCCCGACAGCAGCCTCTTCAGCGACGGCTTTGCCTTCCAGACCGAGATGTGCGACAACGGAGCCTCGCGCCTCGGCTACGACCCCGCCTGGCCTGCCACCACCACCACCTACGCCCCCATGGGCTACAGCTTCTACAACTACAGCTACATCCAGACACTCATCGACAGCGCACAGCTCGCCGGACTCACCGACCCCATCTCCGCCATGGCCTTCAACCCCGTCAACGGCACCCAAGGCAACTACTACACCCACATGGATGTCTACCTCGCCAACGTGCCTGAGACCGACCTCTCCACTGGGTTCATCACTCCCGACACCTCCCACATTTTCATCCAGGTGGCCCACGACGCCGACCTCACCTACACCGATGGCGGATGGCGCCTCTTCGGCCTCGACACCACCTTCCAGTGGGACGGCCACAGCAACCTCCTCGTCACCGTCAACCGCCGCCACGGCTCCTATTCCAGCGGCGCCTCCTTCAACATGCACACCACCTCCTCCGTCCGCACCCGCTACCTCTACCAAGACGGCTCGGCCTACAACATCAACAATCCCACGGGCGGCACCTCCGGCACCCTTCCTGGTGTGGGCGACCTCAAATTCATCGCCTGCCCCGAAGGCCCCACCTGCCGTGAACCCATCGTAACCTCCGTCAACTTCGACTACCAGTCCGCCACCATCACCTGGCAAGGCGACGGCACCGACTACCAAATCAACATCAAGGAGAGCGCGGCTACCAACTGGCCCGCCACCGACATCGCCGTGACTGGCAACACCCACACCTTCACCGGCCTCCAGCCCTCCACCTACTACACCTTCCGCATCCGTCAGGACTGCACCGCCGACACCATCGGCTACTCCAACTGGTACGAAGGTTCCTTCCTCACCGACAGTCTGCCCTGCCTGCCGCCCACCGGCCTGCACACCACTGCCGTCACCAATGCCACCGCCACCTTCGACTGGACACCCGGCAGCACTGAAACCAACTGGGACATCCACGTATGGTTCACCGGCGGCCTCGACAGCGTCTACCGCGTCAGCAGCCGTCCCGCCACCGTCGGCGGCTTCATCCCCGGCCTCACCTACAATGCCTCCATCCGCTCCCTCTGCGGCACGGGTCTGATTGAAGGCGACTGGGGCGACACCATCACCTTTGCCACCGCCACCTGTCCCGATGTCACCAACTTCACCACCAGCAACGT
>CAMVMX010000012.1 GCA_947168665.1 uncultured Bacteroidales bacterium | reverse complement strand
GGTGTTTGCCATTCTTCGTCAGATTTGGCGGTCGGCAACCGCAATTTTTCTTCTTCCAGATTATCATTTAGTTGCAATTTTGCGGTCGGCAACCGCAAAATATCATCTTTGTTGTTATTAACAATATAATTAGCGATAACTGGTCCAATCTGTGGATATACGATATATGTCAATCGGAACTCATATAACCGACGCTCTCCAAATCCGCGTCTGTTAAGCCGTTTGGCAAGAGTCTTGAGCAGTTTTTCTCCGTACTTAGCGCGGTCTTCTCCGTGCTGTTCGAACTCAACGATATAATATCCCACCAGCCAGTTGCGGGCTGTAAGCGCAAGGTTGATGGCGTGGGCCGCCTGAGACTGGAGCACATCCTGCACTTGATTGATACGTCCGACGAGTGATTCGAAGTTCATTTTATAATAGATTATTTCACGGTGCAAAAATACGAATTAAATCTGAATCAACCAAATCTTATTCAGAAATAGTATTTTTCGATCGAATCCATCCTCGGCACTCAAACATCATCTTTGGGGGTTACGTTACATTTTCACTCAATAGTGCATAGGAAACAATGATTCCTGCCTACCATTTGTTATTTGCCCCATCATTATCGACCGCCCTCTTATTCATTAGCATAGTGCTCGGCCACGCGGTCGAGGATGGGGAGGATTTGGTCGAGGGTGGTGGTGTTGACCATGGGGATGCGGAATTGCTTGAAGTCGCGAAGACCTTTGAAATAGCCGCCGTAGTGTTTGCGCATTTCGAACATGGCTGTATGTTCGCCTTTGAATTCGACGGCGGCAAGCAAGTGGCGGCGGCACACCTCTACACGTTCGGCAACGGTGACAGGACGTTCCTCCTCGCCACGCAGAAGACGTTGAGTCTGCTCGAATATCCAGGGGTTGCCGATGGCTCCACGCCCTATCAGGATGCCGTCGACGCCGTAGCGGCGGCGCGCCTCAATGGCTTGGGCGGGGGTGGTGATGTCGCCATTGCCAAAAATGGGGATGTGCATGCGGGGATTATTCTTCACCTGGCCAATCAGCGTCCAGTCGGCCGAGCCTTGATACATCTGGGTTTTGGTGCGGCCATGGATGCTGAGGGCGGCGATGCCCACGTCCTGCAGCCGCTCGGCCAGCTCGACGATGGGCTTGTCGCTGTCGTCGTAGCCCAGACGGGTCTTGACCGTGACCGGCAGCCGCGACCGCTTGACCAACGCCTCCGTGATGCGCAGCATCTTGGGAATATCCTTCAAGATGCCACTCCCCGCCCCTTTGCCGGCCACTTTGCGCACGGGGCAGCCCCAATTGATGTCGACAAAGTCGGGCTCTTGCGCCTCGACGATGTCGAGACAGCGTAGCAGCTCATCTTCGTCCGCGCCGAATATCTGGATGCCGATGGGGTGCTGGTCTGGGGTGAAACGCATCTTGCGATAGCTCTTCTCGGCCTCGCGGTTAAGCGCCTCGGAGGCGATGAACTCGGTGATGAGAAGGTCGGCCCCAAACTCCTTGCAGAGCTGACGGAAAGGGAGGTCGGTGATGTCGTCCATGGGCGAAAGACCAAGGACACAATATTTTTCGAACTGGAGCGTTTTCATTTTCGATTTGCAAAGATACAAAAAAGCGGCGAATAGTCTGCTGGAAACAATATAAATTGACATACCATGGAGAAAAAAACACTCAGAATAGACTGCCTGGAGTATGGAGGCCTGGACGAGTTGGATGCCGCCGCACGCCACCTGATGGAGATGGCGATGGCCGCCGCACGCGATGCCTATGCGCCATATTCCCATTTCCATGTGGGAGCGGCAGTGCGGCTGGCCGACGGCACCGTAGTGACCGGCTCCAATCAGGAAAACGTGGCCTACCCATCGGGGCTTTGCGCCGAAAGGGTGGCCCTGTTCAGTGCCTCGGCCCAGCATCCCGACCAGCCGGTCACGGCACTGGCCGTGGTGGGGTTTCAGAACGGCCACTATTGCGAGGCCTCGCCATGCGGCGCCTGCCGACAGGTGATGGCTGAATATGAGCAGCGCTACGGGCAGAAGGTAACGGTTTACTGCTATCTCAACAAGGGTAGAATTCGGCAGATAACGGGGGTAGAAAGCCTACTCCCTTTCGGTTTCGAGGCTCGGCTGTGAGCTTTTTTGATTCAATACAACAGGTTGAAATTTAGAATTTTGCCGAGAAATTACAAATATTTTTCGGCAAAAAAGTTTCATACACTAAAATTTCTTTGTACCTTTGCACGCTTAAAGTAGCGAAAAAATAAAAATATAAATATATAAAAAATACTCACAAATGGGAATTATAGGAAGTATTAGAAAACACTCGTGGGTAGCCGTGGCTGTAGTAGGCGTGGCTATCGTTGCATTCATCATCGGTGATTTGACCAAGAACAATCGCGGCATTCCCGACATGGGCAAAATTAACGGCTCTACCATCAGCTACCAACGCTTCACCGAAATGACGGAAGAGATGGAGAACAACTATAAGCGCCAGCAGGGCATCAACCAGATTCCTGCCGACGTAGAGTACCAGTTGCGCGACCAAGTGTGGCAGACCCTGGTGGGCGAAACCCTCACCGACGAGCAGTTTGAAAAACTGGGCCTGACCGTCAGCCCCGCCGAACTCAACGACATGTACGTGGGCACCTTCATCCATCCCTATCTGCGCCAGAGTTTCACCGACCCCAAAACCGGTGAATACCAGACCCAGACCATCCAGTACTACGTCGACAACTTTGAAAACCTTGACACCATGCAGCGTATACAGTGGGTTGAGCTGGAGAAAGCCGTGAAGGCCGACCGCAAACAGCAGAAATACAGCTCGCTGATCTCTCGCGGCATGTATATGCCCAACAACATCGCCCAGCAGATTGCCAGCCTAAGCAGCAAGTTGAGCAACGTGACCGCCCTGAACTGCTCCTACCAGTCTGTCTCGGACGACGAGATTACCCTCACCGATGCCGACTACCAGAACTATTACAAAAAGCACAAGGCCGAATTCCGTCTGCGCGAGGAGCTGCGCGAACTCAATTATATTGTTTATCCCATCGTCCCCACCCAGCAGGACCTGGCCGACATCCAAGCCTCAGTCGAAAAGACTTGGGGTGAGTTCCAGACCATCGAACCCGAAGAGCTCATCTTCTTCGTCAACTCCGAGTCTGACCGCAGCTACGACTCCACCTACCGCAAGGCCAGCGAATTCGGCTCGCCCATGGATTCAGCCCTTATGGGGGCCAGCGCTGGTTCGTTCATCAGCCCCCGCATGGTCGGCAACGAATGGATGATGGCCAAAGTGCTTGACGTGGCCAACCGTCCCGACAGTCTGCGCGCCAGTGCCATCTACATCTTCAACGACAAAGTTGGCGGCGAAATCACCCGTGGCGACGAACAGGCCAAACTGCTTGCCGACAGCGTCCTGAACATTGTCCGCAGCGGTGCTATGACCTTTGAAGAGGCCGTGAACCAGTACTCAGACGACCCGCAGAAAGCCGAAAACAACGGTGACATGATGTGGCAGCTCGACGGCAACTATGGCTTCCTGAACGAAGACCTGGTCAACACCCCCGAAGGCGGTGTCTTTGTAGTGAAGCACCCCAACGAGGTTGGTTATTTCGTAGTAAAGGTGACCGGCAAAACCACCCCGCACAGAAAATACCGTGTAGCCACCATCGCCCGCACCATCGCTGCCTCCGAGACCACCACTCGCAACATCTATAACAACGCCAACCGCTTTGCCGGCAACAACCGCACCTTTGCCGAGATGACCGCCACCGCCCAGGCCGAGAACCTGCAGGTGCGCAACAGCATGATCAACGCCATGTCCTACTCCATGCCCGGCATCAACAACGCCCGCAGTATTGTCCAGTGGGCCTACAACGAAAAGACCCAGGTGGGCGATGTTGCCGACCAGATTTTCGAAGCCGACGACCAATACATAGTCGCCGCCCTGAAAGACGTCTACAAAGTTGGGTACGCCACCCTCGACCAAGTGCGCCCCAGCATCGAGAACCAAGTCCGCATCGAGAAGAAAGCCGAGCTGCTCAAAGCCCGTCTGGAAGAGGCCAAGGGCGCCAACGCCAACCTGACGGCTATCGCCGCCAAAATGAATGTGGCCCTCGACACCCTCGACAGCATCTCCTTCAACGACTACTTCCTGGGCAAATACGGCATGGAGCCTAAAGTCCAGGCCGCCATCGCCGCCGCCGAACCCAACACCCTTGTTGGGCCCATCCAGGGTGCCAACGGAGTCTACATGGTCTTCGTCAACAGCCGCAGCGACAATCCCGCCGCCCCCGCTGCCGACGCCATCCGCAGCCAGCGCCAGCAGAGCTTCATGCAGAACCTCCGCAACATCCAGCAGGTGCTGAAAGACCATGCCAAAGTGGTTGACCAGCGCAACAAATTCTTCTAATGGACAATCCCAAACTGAAAGCGATAAAAGAGAAAGGCGCGGCCCTGCGGCTGCGCCTTTCTAACAATTGGCAGGAGTTCCGCGAGCGAATGCGCCACAAGCACCGCCTCGTAGTGATGGACACCGACACCTTCAAAGAGACCTTCTCCGCCGAACTGACGGGCACTAACCTCTTCACCTATGCCGGCATCGCGGCCATCGTCATGCTGGTACTTGCCTCACTCCTTATCGCCTTCACCCCCCTGCGCAGCCTCGTGCCGGGATTCATCAAGCCCGAACTGCGCGAAGAGGCCATCCGCAACGCCCGCACCATCGACTCCCTCGAACTCATCATCGACCAACACGAGCAACACATCAAAATCATCCAGGATGTCATCAACGGCAAAACCATCGCCACCGACGAGAGCATCCCAGACCAGACACTCGACGACCAAGAGATAGTCTACCGCCGCAGCAAAGCCGACTCACTCCTCCGCCTGAAAGTGGAACAACGACAAAAAGAGCGGTCTCCTAAAGAGAAAAACAACAAAAAGAAACGCAACAAATGAAACGCATCGCCATACTGGGTTCCACCGGCTCTATCGGAACCCAGGCACTCAATGTCATCCGCCGCCACCGCGACCTCTTCTCCGTCGAAGTGCTCTGCGCCGGCAGCAACGCGGACCTACTCATCCAACAAGCCCTAGAGTTTGACCCCAACGCCGTTGCCATCGCCAACCCCGATAAATACCAGCAAGTGCAGGACGCCCTTGCCCCGCACGACATCAAAGTCTTCGCCGGCATGGACTCCATTGCCGACCTCATGGAGATGGACACCATCGACCTCGTGCTGGCCTCCATCGTAGGCTTCGCCGGTCTGCGCCCCACCCTCCGTGCCATCGAACACCACAAGGCCATTGCTCTGGCCAACAAAGAAACCATGGTCGTCGCCGGAAAAATCGTCACCGAGGCCGCCACCCGCAACCGCGTGCCCATCCTCCCCGTCGACTCCGAGCACTCCGCCATCTTCCAAAGCCTGGTAGGCGAAATGGGCAATGTCGACAAGATACTCCTTACCGCCTCGGGCGGCCCCTTCCGTGGCTACACCCGCCAGCAACTCGAGCATGTCACCCTCGCCGATGCCCTCCACCACCCCAACTGGAGCATGGGCCGCAAAGTGACCATCGACTCCGCCTCCCTCATGAACAAAGGCCTCGAAGTCATCGAAGCCCGCTGGCTCTTCAACATCCCCGCCGAGCGCATCCAAGTGCTCGTCCATCCCCAGTCCGTCGTCCACTCCATGGTGCAATACATCGACGGCAGCATCAAAGCCCAACTCGGCATCCCCACCATGGAAACACCCATCCAGTACGCCTTCAGCTTCCCCGAACGCATAGAGAGCCACCTCCCCCGGCTCGACTGGCACCGCTATCCCCAACTCACCTTCGAAGAGCCCGACACCCGCACTTTCCGCTGCCTCCAGCTGGCCTACGACGCCATCGCCCGCGGGGGCAACATGCCCTGCATCATGAACGCCGCCAACGAGGTGGCCGTGCAACGCTTCATCGAAGGCAAAATCACCTTCCTCCAGATAGCCGACTTCGTCGAAGAGCAGATGCAGCGGGCCCACTTCATCGCCAACCCCACCCTCGACGACCTCTTCGCCACCGACGACGCCGTGCGAGCCCTATAGCGGTCTCCTGCCGCCCATCGCTCCTCTCACAACTGGCGACATCAACCACCAAAACCGATACACATGAACAAATACAGCCTTGTACTTTCAAGGCTGTTCTGCTGTAATAACCCCCTTATAATCGGCTTTCACTGGCGGTTGCCAGTCCGCTATCGCTCTACGGATAGCCTCATACTCCTCCCGCGTGGCCGCCACGATTCCCACCGTCAGATTGTCCGGCTCCGCCATCAGGTCTCGCCCCATCACAATCTCATTTTGCGGAAAACACACCTCTGCCCGTTTCCTTGCCTCCACCAACCACCGCTCAATCGCCATCACCCTCTTGCCCACAGGGGAAGCAAGCCACCGCACATCATCCCTCACCTCCCTCAGCTCAGCCACACAGTCCGCATACAACGCCGCGTCCATCCTCTCCCTATTGGCCTCAATCACCCTCGCCACCTCGTCGCAATCCTTTTTAGTCTTCAACTCCCTGTCCAAAGGGCCAATCCCCAGCGCAGCCAATGCCTCCACCAGCCCGTCCGACAGCCGGGAGTGGAACATCTGCTCCACATCCCACAAAACAAGGCCACTCCTCAACTGCTCGGCGAACATCATCCCGTCCATACCCTTACTCCTCAGTTTCTCCCCTGCTCGCGACAAATCGCCAAGTACTTCTCCGCCAATGCGCGAGTGCTGTCGTCGGGGTCTCTCTCTAACACATCTTGCAAGTCCTCCTCTGCCTCATGGAAGCGATCCATATTCATATAAAAAGCGGCGCGGTTCACGTATGCCAACTGAAAGTCGGGGTCCACCTCAATAGCCATTTCAATATCCGCCATCGCCAGCTCATGCTGTCCCAACATGCCATAGGCACTGCCCCGGCTACAGAAAGCCTGAGCATACTCCGGGTTAAGCTCAACCGCCTTGGTGAAGTCGGGAATCGCCTGCTCATACTTCCCCTGCTTATAGCGCAAATAGCCGCGGTTGTTATACGCCTCCGCCCGCTTGGGACACAGCCGTATCGCTTGCTCAAAATCTGCCAGCGCCCGCTCCATATCCCCAAGGGCATCATAGGCAATGCCACGGTTCAGGTACACGATTCCGTCACGCGGATTCAACGCCAACGACCGGCTGAACAGCTCCACCTGCCGTTCGGGGTGTTCCTCATCCCAATACGCCTCATAAAAAAGTCCCTCCGCCTCTTCCTCCGCACGCCACTTTGCCCCATACCGCACTCCCCGCGTCTCAAACCGCAGCGACCCCAGTGTGACAACCCACCTCCTCGACGACTTCTGTTTCTTTCGATGGTATTTCATAATATAAACCTGTTTTTATATAAATCTCCATGTTCATTTATCAGCACATTGCGGTTTAACCAACAACATGTTACAGTGAAACCACACCCTACATCTTACGACAGCTCGTCCAGCAAGTAGCTATATACATACCCCGACGACTGGAAGTATAGGCCTGTCTTGGGATCACTCAACTTCTCGAAGAGACGTGAGTTATAGACCTTGTCAAAAGCACCCTGCATGGACAAACCACGTTCCTCCATCAATCGGGATATCATGTCCTTCACGATGTCCTCTTTCATGTTCTGGAATTCCACCTGCGATACGTTCATATCCTCACGAGTTTGTCAATAGCACGCTGTGTACAGAAAGCGTACTGTCGATACAGATAATGGAACCGTGATAGAGTCGCATCATAGCGTCCCTCCTTTCCGACGGCAATAGGATTGGAGAGTCTGCATATTGTCCTCCACCGAGAGAGTGTGCATGATGTTGTAATGCTTTTCACAAAGTGCCAATGCACCATACTGACTGAGATAGCGATAAGCCTGAACCTCGGACACATTGTTGTGTGAGGCAAACTCCGAAACAAGCAATATGAGATACTCTATCTTGTCTATGACAGTGCGTTGCATTGTTATCAATTTTAATCAAATAACGCAAATGACAGAAAAATATTATGTGCCTCCAATTCTTTTTTGCCTCAATACCGCCCACCACACCAATTATTTTAACCTTGGCAAGATAGTCATTCAAATGTCTCCATTTGCACTATTCCCTTCCCATGTTTCTAATTCGCGTAGCAGGTCAGTCATAATATACTCGTCACTTTGTAGCTGGAGTCCGCTGTCAGGATTGATAAGCAGGGCGTAGGTATGTGAATTGTAAAGGATATCTAGCGCTCGCTCAATGTCGATACCGAGGCGGTCAGTAAGCATAGCGACTATTCGACCTTCTTTGCGCCAAAGGACTTGGTCTCTCATTGTTTAGCCCCTTCTCGTGCTTCCCAGTTCTTAAGAGCCTCCTGCACGTTCCACACCAAGCCGTCAATGCTCTCGGCATGCAGCGTGTCGTAGCAGTCTATCAGCAAACGCCGCACCAGACCATGTCTCTTTAAACGATTGTACAACTCGGTAGCCGTAATACCCATACGCTGCGCCGTCGCCCCAATAGCCAGCGTAACAAATTGAGTTTGCTGGATAGACGTTGTTGCCATATCTTTAGTTTGCCGACATTTTAAATCTTCTACAATTTTAACGCTACTCACCTAAAATTATTGCTTCAAGCCAAACAAAAACCGCCGTATAGATACAACTCCTCGAAGCGTTTCTTATTGGAACTTATTTCTAACAGGAAGACAAATTTGCCCATATCAAAAAAAGTTAGTACTTTTGCAAATTGAAATTGAAATAAACAATGGACTCCAAGAATGTCATTAATAATTCATCAGGCGATATTGTCATCTACCAGACCGAAGACGGTTTGACAAAGATAGATGTCAACATCCATGATGAAACAGTATGGTTGAGTCTTGACTTGATGGCGGAGTTGTATCAGCGTGATAAATCAACCATTTCGCGGCATATAAAGAATATCTTTAACGAAGGAGAACTAAAACGTGATTCAGTTGTTGCAAAAATTGCAACAACTGCTGCCGACGGAAAAAACTACCAAGTCGACTACTATAATCTGTCTGTCATCATTGCTGTTGGTTACAGGGTAAAATCACCACGTGGCACACAATTCCGCACATGGGCGACCGAACGGCTTGAAGAGTATCTGGTCAAAGGGTTTACCATGGACGACGAGCGGCTTAAAGGCAACGGTGGTGGAAACTATTGGCGCGAACTGCTTGAACGCATACGTGACATTCGGTCGTCCGAGAAGGTGCTTTACCGACAGGTACTCGACCTGTATGCCACCAGCGTGGATTACGACCCCAAATCCGAGCAGTCAATACTCTTCTTTAAGATGGTTCAAAACAAACTGCACGATGCTGCCCACGGCCATACAGCGGCAGAGGTCATTTATGAGCGTGCCGATGCTAACAAGCCTTTTATGGGGCTGACCACCTTCACTGGCGAGTTGCCCTCAATCAAGGACATAGGCATCGCCAAAAACTATCTGAAAGAAAATGAACTACGGATTTTGAATAACCTTGTTTCGGGTTATTTCGACATTGCAGAGGTCAACGCCCTTGAGCACAGACCAATGTACATGAGTGACTATATCCGACAGTTGGACGCCGTCCTCACCTCAGGGGGAAGACCCCTGCTTGAAGGTTCGGGAAATGTCAGTCATCAGCAAGCCCTTGATAAAGCAAGAAATGAATATCGAAAGTATCAAGTGTCCACATTGTCTCCTGTGGAACAAGCCTATCTCGACACCATCAAGACAGCAGCAAAAGAAGTGAAACGTAATACAAAGAAAAAATAGGAACCCGAGAATTGGTTCTCTCAACATATTAAATGAAACAACAACATATTGTCCTCCACCGAGAGAGTGTGCATAATGTTGTAATGCTTTTCACAAAGTGCCAATACACCATACTGACTGAGATAGCGATAAGCCTGAACCTCGGACACATTGTTGTGTGAGGCAAACTCCGAAACAAGCAATATGAGATACTCTATCTTGTCTATGACAGTGCGTTGCATTGTTATCAATTTTAATCAAATAACGCAAATGACAGAAAAATATTATGTGCCTCCAATTCTTTTTTGCCTCAATACCATTCATCTGAGGTGACAGATCTATATACAGCCAATCCTTACCATTTGTCATTCTCTGGCAATTGTTTGCGTTCAACCTCCTCAAGTATTGTTTTGACTCTTTCAATAATTGTTTCGGCAAAAGGATTATGACCGTCCTTGTCAATCATATCAGGGATTACACTTGCATCCCATGTTCTATATTTAAGCCAGGTCGAGCCATAAGGCCAATAATCAGTAGATTTATCTTTCATGCAATCTAATCTGGATTGCTTAGTTATACGACAGGGCACTCCAATTAAGGTAGATATACCATCATAAAAATTAACTAATCCCTTGGATTCGGAATAAATCCATATAGCATAATGCTTCCAATCTTCTCTACAGAAATAAAAACCTTTATGAGGTGTTCCAGACCATAAATTTTCCGTTTCATGGTAAAGCAAATTGTTGTTTTTTGCAAAAGGCATTATTTTCGGAAGGACATATCTCTCATACAAGAAATGAATATACTCATCCATGTTGGTTTTTAAAATTGACGATGTAGCCTCAGGATATTTAGTAAGCAATTCAAATAATTCTTTTTTATCGTTCTGTTCCATAGTCTGATTTGTTAATTGTTTGATTAGGTTTAGATATTGGAAAAGGGTTTCACGAACAAGAGGTTTACTAACAGCTATTGCTATGCAGCGATGCAGCCAATTAGTAATATCTCTTGCATAGCTAATAGAATAAAAATCTTTCTCTTCCTTCATTTGTTTCCCAGTAGAACCTTCCGACGGACTTCCACCATCGAGGGTAAGATACAAAATCCGGTTGTTGTTCTTATATCTACTTTCTGCATATTTGTAATACCGCAGTAATTGATTATATTGATCTCCTGCGTATATTTTGTTCTCAATAATGATAGCATGGGTATCTGTATGAACTATAATATCAAGACGGCCGCCTTCTGTGTATTCTTTGTCTATTTGTCCAATAAAGAGTTCAACCTGTGTCTTTGTCCGCATGGTTTCAATATCAAAACCATTAAGACTTGGAATTGCTTCGATAAAAGCTTTTAAAAACTCGTCTCCACATCCATGACTCCCTTGTGGATTAAGCAGTTCAGCAATAAAGGCAGAATGTGTACGTACTTCATCACTGCTTACTCCAAGCAAATTAAACACATTGAACCATTCACCCCGTTTCCTTTCTTCCTCTACCTTTTGCAGACGTTTGGTTTCAAGCAGATAAACGTGGTTCAGCAATTCAATAATAGATTCTTCTTTCATCTCTTTATCTTTGTTTTCAGATATCTCTTAAATCGAATATTAACGAAATTCCGACTTTCCACTGCGCCTGATTCCCGTGATGACCTTCACCACAGGCTTATCCATAAACGGCTGGATTTTCTTAATATACTGCTCTCTTACTATCATAGAATATAACCCGTATTACGATGCAAATATACAAATATTTTCGGATATAACCGAAAAAACAGTCGCCCGAAAGTCGTTTTTTGGATTATAACCAGAACATTTGCGACTGAATTGGTCGAAATGAGTTGTTTGGGGCGACTTTGCGTCACGAACGGGGTTGTTGCTGCAAAAAGGGTTGTATCTTTGCCCCGTCGGACGGAGGAGTGCGACTGGATGCATCCCGTTCAAACAAAACTATATACTCTCTATTTTGTTTCTATTTACTTTCTTTTTTGTCTCTACAGCAGAAATAATGTACAATCTAAAAACAATAACAATATGGGAAAAACAGAGAACAAAACATTTGGTTACACCGGGCGCATTGCGGGGCAGGGCGTCACGCTCTACCGCCGTGGCGGAAAGGTGTATGCACGCATCAGCACGCGGGCGGCTGCAAACCGCCAGTCGATGGGACAATTCAAGGCAAGGGAGAAGATGCGCCACAGCATCGCCTTGTGGAAGTGCTTCCTCAAGCCCTACAAGCCGCTGATGACGGCACAGGAAGGGATGATGGCCTACAACGCCTTCCTTCGGGCGAACTCGTCGTTGCCGACGGTTTACCTGACCAAGCAGCAGTCGCAGCACGGGGCGGCGCTGCTGATGCCGGGCATGGTGGTGAGCGAGGGGCGGCTGCCCAGGGTGGAGTATGACTTTGCGGTGCTGGCGGGCGGCGGGCGCGTGGTGCTGACCGACTGGCTGACGGGCTTGGACGCCGACGAGGTGAGGGAACTGCCCATAGTGTGCAACGACAATCTGGCCTACCTGCTTTGCACCAACCACCGCAACCCCCAGCTGTTGCCGGACGACAGCGTGCGGTTCTACCGGCTGGAGCAGGTGGCGGGCGAGGGGTGGCCCGAGGTGCGGATTACGTGCTGCGAGGTGCAGTTAAATCAAGACACACGACCCAACGCCGCGCTGCGCGACTGGCAGTTCTTCTCGGTGGGCGGACGGCTGGCCATCGGCGGGGCCGACGACGAGAACACAGGCTGGGCAGTGGTGGTATACAGCGACAGGGAACAGAGCGCCTCGACACAGAAGGTGGTGACCACCTGCCGCCTGTATGAGCAGTACACCACCTCCGAAGCCCTGGAGCGCGCCGCTGAGAGCTACGGCAACGTGGAGCAACCCGGCATCTTGACCCCCGATGCCCTGAGCCGCAAAACCGATTGAGGGGGGAATCCGCCAGCCCACCGGGCCGGCGGATTCCTGTAATTGGGGTAGATGGTTCAGTAAAAGAGGTAGACACGGTTGAGATAATATTCGTATCTTTGCAAAGTGAAAAGAAACGGTCAGACTCGGTTTAACAAATTAATAATGAACATACAAATGATGACAATCTGGGCAACAGGCATGCTGGCGGCGCTGCTGGCCGTGGGCTGCGAGCGTGAAGACCGCCCACCTACGCCGGCCAGTCGGGAGCTGCCTGCAGTCAGCATGGTTGTGGCAGGGCAGTCGTTCACCGTCGCCTTGCAGGACAACACCACCGCCGAGGCGTTCTGCAACCTGCTGCCGCTGACCATCGAGATGAACGAGCTGAACGGCAACGAGAAGTACCACAATCTCTCCAGCCCCCTGCCCACCAACAGCACACGCCCCGACACCATCCATACGGGCGACATTATGCTATATGGCGACGACTGCGTGGTGGTGTTTTATGAGACCTTCGCCACCCGCTATGCCTATTCGCCCATAGGCCGAGTGGAGGCTCCGGCCGGGCTGAGGGATGCCGTGGGCGAGGGCCGTGCGACCGTCACCTTTAAGATAGAAGCAGATAAAACAACCCAAAATAATTAACAGAAATGAAAACCAGATGGATTGCAGCATGCTTGGCTATAGTGATGATGGCGGCATGCACGACTAACGAACCGAAACAAGAAAACGAAAAGGATATGGCAAAATTGGAAATGACACAGGAGTGGGACAAGACTTTCCCGCTCAGCGACAAGGTGGAGCACCGCAAGGTGACGTTCCACAACCGCTACGGCATAGAGCTGGCGGCAGACATGTACACCCCCAAGGGCCTTGAAGGGAAACTGGCGGCCATTGCCGTGAGCGGCCCCTTTGGCGCCGTGAAGGAGCAGAGCAGCGGCCTCTATGCCCAGCACATGGCCGAGCGTGGCTTCATCACCCTGGCCTTCGACCCCTCGTTCACCGGCGAGAGCGGCGGCGAGCCCCGCCGCATGGCCAGCCCCGACATCAACACGGAGGATTTCCTGGCGGCGGTTGATTTCCTGTCGGTGCAGGAGAATGTGGATCCCGAGCGCATCGGCATCTTGGGCATCTGCGGTTTCGGCGGCATGGCTGTCAACGCTGCTGCCCTCGACCCGCGCATCCGCGCCACGGTGGCTATGACGATGTATGACATGAGCAAGGTGGCACGCGAGGGCTATTTCGGCAGCACCGACAGCCCCGAAGCACGCGACGCACAGCGCCAGGCCTGGGCCGCACAGCGCACGGAGGATTACCGCACCGGCACCTATAAGCGCGGCGGCGGAGTGGTGGACCCCCTGCCTGAGGATGCCCCTTGGTTTGTGAAGGACTATCACGCCTACTACAAATGCCCGCGGGGATACCACAAGCGCAGCGGCAACAGCACCGACGGCTGGAATGTGACGGGCACGATGTCGTTCCTGAACCAGCCCCTGCTGGACATGGCCGCCGAAATCAAGACCCCCGTGCTGCTCGTGCACGGAGAGAAGGCACACAGCCGTTACTTCAGCGAGTATGCTTTCGAAAAGATGACCGGCAAGCATGTGGAGGGCGAGAGCGCCACGGTGGGCAACAAGGAGCTGATGATCATACCCGGAGCATCGCACGTGGACCTGTACGACGATGTGGCGGGAGTCATCCCCTACGACAAGCTGGAACAGTTTTTCCGGCAGAACCTGCTAAGCGAGAAGAACTAAAAATTGAGGATTGAGAATTGGAAACGTTCAATTCTCAATTCTTTTTTAAGGCGGTAGGCGTCATGCCGAAATGGTTTTTGAACTGACGGGTGAAATGCTGCGGATGCTCATAGCCGAGTAGTTCGGCGGTTTCGGCCACGGTGTGGCCCCCGATGAGCAGAGTCTGCGCACGCTGCATCACGAAGCGGCGGATGGCCTTTGTGGCACTTTCACCCGTCAGTTGGCGTATCAGGTCGCCAAAGTAGTTGGGCGAGAGGCACAGCTCCTGTGCGCAGTATTTGACCGAAGGGAGGCCCTGCTCGCGATAGCGCTCGTCGGCATAATAGCGATGGAGCAGCCTTTCGAGACGGCTGAGCAGACCCGACTGCGACGGGAGGGCGGTGGCCAGCTGGCGCGAGTAATAGCGGCCAATGAGTTCGAGAAGAAGGGCTATGTGGGCGGCGATGATGTTGTCGGTGTGGTCGTCGGCCGGACGGCGCAACTCGGTGCGGATGGAGTCGAAGAGATTGGCGATAGTGTCGCGCTCGGCATCGGTCAACAGGAGAGCTTCGCTAGTGCTGTAGGCGAAGTAAGTGTAGCGGTGCATGCGGCGTCCCAGCTCGCGACCGGCCAGCAGCGCGGGGTCGAAGAGGAAGGCCCACCCTTTGGAGCGGTGGGGCTGGCCGTCGTCGGTCTTGCCGCCAATCTGGCCAGGAGCCACGCACATCAGGGCATGATGGGCCAAGTCGTAGTTCATTACTCCATAGGTGAGCCCTTCCGTCACCTCGTCGGCCAGAAAGATGCCGTAGACATCGTAGCGGTTGAGGCTGTGGCGGAAATGCTCAAGCTCGTCGTAGTGTATCACACTCACATGCCGATGCAGCACCTCGGCCCCTTGATAGCGGGCGTAATCGTTGACTGTATGTACGTTAAGCACTTGGTCCATATCCTACTCTTTGCTGCAAAGATACGACTTTTTTTGCAAAAAAGGGGGCTGCCGCCGTCAGATTGCAAAGGTTTTATGGGGGCTATGAACAGCCCTTGGCGCAGATGGATGGCCATTGTGACTGTGAGATGCAAGGATGCACTATCTGTGCGGAAACCGTAAAATGGGTACTATTCTCAGCAGTTCAGGTAGGCGGGGAATGAAAATATGATTGTATTTTTGCACTTGGAAATTTGAAGAACAACGATTTTATAACAACATTAACTATCAATAGTTTATGAGAGAAGAGAGAATTGCATTGGGAACCTGGGCATGGGGCTCGGGGGCTTTTGGGGGCAACACAGTTTACGGTGTCAGCACCGATGAGAAGAACCTGCAGCCGGTGTTTGATGCCGCGGTGCGCAGCGGACTGCGCCTGTGGGACACCGCAACGGTGTATGGCATGGGCGAGTCGGAGCGTATCCTTGGCACACTGATGCGCCGCGTTCCACGCGAAGAGGTGCTGGTGTCGACCAAATTCACTCCGCAGCTTGCAGAGATGTATGACAACAGTGTGGAGCGCATGGCCGAGGCCTCGATGAAGCGTATGGGCATTGATTACATCGATGTATATTGGATCCACAACCCCATGGACGTGGAACGCTGGACCCCCGGACTGATACCGCTCCTGCAGTCGGGCAAGGTGAGACGCGTGGGTGTCTCGAACCACAATATCAAGGAGATTCGCCGTGCCAACAAAATCCTGGGGCAGGCGGGATTCAGGGTGAGTGCTGTACAGAACCACTACTCGCTGCTCTACCGCTCAAGCGAGCGCGGCGGCGTGCTTGACTACTGCCATCAAAACGGCATTGAGTTCTGGTCATATATGGTGCTGGAGCAGGGTGCCCTGACGGGCAAGTTCTCGCCGGAGAACCCCATGCCAGCCGAGAGCGACCGCGGCCGCAAATACAACCCAGTGCTGCCGCAATTGAAAGCCTTGACTGACGAGATGGCCGCCATCGGCGGACGGCACAATGCCTCTTGCTCGCAGGTGGGGATTGCGTGGGCTGTGGCCAAAGGCACGATGCCCATTGTCGGAGCCACCAAGCAACACCACGTGACCGAGGCCGCAGAGGCCGCCGAAATACGGCTCACCAACGAAGAGGTGCAACGGCTGGAAGCACTGGCTGACGCCACCGGCATCGACACGCGTGGCGACTGGGAACACACCATGGAGAATTGAAGACTGCAACTCTTAATTAATCATTCAAATGAAAAAGAACATAGGAAACAAACTGGCCCTCTACCCCACGCCGGCCACGGTGGTGGGCACTGTCGGCGAGGACGGAAAAGTGAACTGGATGCTGGTGGCCCATGTGGGCATTGTGAGCCATTCGAAACTGATGTTGAGTGTACATTCCGCTCACTATAGCGTCAAAGCCATCGATGCTACCAAACGATTGGCTGTGAATCTTATTGACGAAGATTTCCTGGCAACCGCCGACTATGCGGACACCGTGAGCGGAGCCAAGACCGACAAGTCGGGGCTGTTTAAGTACCATCTGGGCGAGGCCGGGATGCCCATTATCGAGCAGTCGCCGTTGGCTATGGAGTGCGAGGTAATTGACACCTACGAGATTGACGGCTTCAAGAACTATGTCTGCTCTATTCTTGGCACATACGTCGAAGAAGAGAAACTCGACGGACAGGGGAAACCGGACTATGCAAAGTTGAGACCCGTTCTGTTTGAGATGCCCACATACAAATACCTGCGCACGGGCGACGTGTTGGGCGACTGCATGAAAATGGGCAAGGCCTTAGGTGAAACGATTAACGGTAACGCAAGATGAAGAGAATAGGCTATCTGGCTTTGTGCCTGACCCTTTGCCTGACGGCTTGTGCAAAGAACCTGCCAGCCCGGAATGTCGCAACACCCGACTCGACCGAGCAGAACACCCCCGCCGCAACCGTTTACTTCACCAGCGACATCAGCGCCGAAGGGCTGGTGAAATTATATCAGGCCCTTGGTGTAACTGCCCACGGCCGTGTGGCAGTGAAGATTTCCACTGGCGAGTCGAGCCACAGCAACCACTTGCGACCTGACTTGATCGGCCGACTGGTGCGGCTGGTGGGAGGCAACCTTGTAGAATGCAACACCGCATACGGCGGCAACCGCAGCACCACCGAACGCCACCGCAAAGCCATAGCCGAAAGGGGATATGACAGCATTGCCACAGTGGACATCATGGATGAGGAGGGTGTCATCTACCTGCCCGTGACCGATTCCTCACATATCCGTTACGACATTGTAGGCTCGCATCTTGCCAACTATGATTTCATGATTAACCTTGCTCACTTCAAGGGACACGCCATGGGCGGTTTTGGAGGGGTGCTCAAAAACCAGTCGATCGGTGTGGCATCGAGCAGTGGAAAACTCTATATCCACTCGGCAGGGCGCAGCACCACCCGATGGATGAGCAGTGATCAGGACGGCTTCTTGGAGTCGATGGCCGCAGCAGCACAGGCCGTACACAACTATTTCAAACAAGAGGGACGCGACATCATCTACATCAACGTGATGAACAACCTCTCGGTTGATTGCGACTGCGACGGCCACCCGGCCGCTCCACGCATGGCCAACATCGGCATACTGGCCTCAACTGACCCCGTGGCACTCGACCAAGCCTGTCTGGACCTTGTGTTCAACCACCAGAACACTCCGCAGGATAACGCCGAGCCCCTCATCAAGCGTATCAACAAGCTGCATGGCACCCACACCGTGGAATATGCCGAGCAGATTGGTCTTGGCACCCGCAAGTACACCCTTGTCAGCATCGACTGACCCAAACACAGGCAATCTAAGACATCATATTAAACAGCAACATAACAAAATGAAACGTATCGTAACAATCCTTTGCATGGTGGCCGTACTCATGGGTACGGAAGCTTATGCACAAAACAGAAAGGAAAACAAAGAAATGAAACGCACACTTGTGGCCTACTTCTCGGCCACCGGAACCACGAAAGCCGCCGCCCAAAGGCTGGCAAAAGAGAAAGGGGCAGACCTTTTCGAAATCACTCCCGCCGTGCCATACACCTCGGCCGACCTCGACTGGCACGACAAGCAGTCTCGCTCATCGAAAGAGATGAAGGACAAGTCATCTCGTCCTGCCATCAAAAACACCTGTCCCAACATCGCCGACTACGACACTGTGTGGATAGGGTTCCCCGTATGGTGGTACACAGCTCCCACCATCATCAACACTTTCATCGAAGCCCACAACCTGAGTGGCAAAGTAATCTGCGTCTTCGCCACCAGTGGCGGGAGCGGAGTGAAAGGCTCGGCAAGCGACCTGAAAAAAGCTTACCCACAATACACCTGGGGTGAGAGCCGACTGATGAACTGAGTTCATAGCGTGCCCCACCTGTGCCGAAAGGTATTGAGAGTTGAGAAATTAATTCTCAACTCTCAATTTTTTTGTGGCAATCATGCCGGGCAGCGCAATGCGCAACAAGTATGGACCAGCGGGCAGCATAGAGAGGTCGAGCCGGGATGTGTCATAAAAAGTGGCTACGCGCCGCCCCTCAACGTCAAAGACCTCCACCCACAGCACCCGAGCGGCATCAATCACAACCCTTCCCGCTGTCGGATTGGGATATACATTCACGGCTGGGGACACCGGGAGGGCGTCAATCGCCTGTGGATTGCGGCCACCCTCTGTCAGCACCAAAATCACTGTGCTGTCGCAGCCCTGCATGGTGGCGAAACGTTGCATGTAGGTGCCTGGATGGGTGTAGGCACTGTCGTTCCACAAGTAGGTGCCGCCAACAATGGAGTCGGTAATGGTGTCAATCACGGAGTGGTACACCACAAGGTGGTGGCTCAAAATCGAATCGCAGCCTGTAGTGGCAGTGAACAGCTCAGCAGTATCAGCCGTGGCAGTAAATCCGACACCATGCCACAGAAGAGTGTCGCAAGCCCAAGCCGTGTCGGCTGCGGCATACGACTGGTGGACCGTGAGGTGCAGCAGGAGGAGCGAATCGCAGCCATACATGCTCCGATTCATGAGGGTGTCCGAAGCCGAGGCCGTGTAGGTAGTGCCGTTCCAGACAAGACTGTCGCACGCCACGACTGTATCAGTACTCACTGTGACGGGGTGGATGGTGTAATTGACCAGCACCACGGTGTCGGCCGTGCCGGAGCCGACATAAGCACCATTCGAGGCAACGGCTGTGCTTACGGTGTCCGCGCCGACGATGTAGAGATCGCCCACACAGAGGTTGTCGTCGCGGAAAACCACAGGCTGCGCCATGCGGGGAAGGACAACGTTGTCAATCCACGCACAGTCGCTGTTGCGGTTCACACTATAGTCCTTCTCGTAGGTGAAACGGAGGGTGTGGTTGCCGACGGGGACAGGCACAACGGCTCGGGTCCAGTCCACCAGACCAGACTCGGTGATGAAACTGGTATTGTCCAGATAGACGTGAAACTTGTCATAGTTGGCTTCGGACGAAACCTTGTAGAAGAAAGCAACACTATCGGGCTGGGTGAGGGTAAGGGGAAGACTGATCTGGGCCGTCTGGTTGTGGGTGAGGCTCGCCGACGAGCGGAGGCAGTAGGTGCCGGCATACGCACCGGAGCTGGCAAAGGTCCAGGGATAAGGACCCTGCACCCAACCACTGGTGTGGAAAGTGCCGCCCTCGAAGGTCTCAATGGGCAGCGCGCCTATATACAAAGGGTATTGACAGGGGGCGGAAGGCCAGGACTGGAAGCTGGCGGTAAGTGGGACTTCGATAGCCTGGGGCAGAAGACTGTCGGCATGGAGGGAAAGAGAAAATGTGACGGAGTCGCCCGGCGCAAGGGTAAACAGCGACGAGGAGTAGGTGGCAGCCGTGGGCAGTGCCAGCAGACGGGTGGGGGAAGCGACCGTGAGGCGGTCGGAATGGAGGGGGGCATGGCCATGGTTGACCAACACAGCTGTGAGGGTGGCCGTGGAGCCGGGAAGTATGCTGCCACCAGCCACAGCAAAACGGAAGGCAACGGCCGGGGCGTTGAGCGTAAGGTCGTAGGTGGCGGTGTTGGGAGCGACAAGACTGGCGGACTGGGTGGCAGTGGCCAGGCGGACGGTAGAACCGTCTGTCACCTGTCGGCTCACAATGGCTTGCCACAGGAATGTGGCGGTGTCGCCAGCAGGAAGGTTGTCGACCGAGGCCGTGGAAGGGACAAGGGTAAGGGCGGCGCTGTCGGTCGGAGTGACAGAAAAGGTCAGATTGGTGGCACTGCTGTCGCCCAGATTGACGAGAGTGATGGCCATGGGGACTGTGTCGCCCGCATCCAAAGGCTGGAGAGCCCTGACCGAAGCCACCACCGGATAGGCACCACTGGGGTTCACCACCTGCAAGGGATGGAAGGCCGTACGGTACTGCTGGGCCGAAGCTGCCAATTCATATCCCCCTGCGGGCAAGGATGGCGGGAGAGTCAGCGTTGCCGCACCCGTACTGTTGGCGTATGCCGCCGCTATCAAGCTATGCGTAAGCGTATCGGTGAGAGCCACGTAAGCATACGGGGCAGCGGTGACAACGATTTGCGGTACACCGACGGCAACCACCGACGGGGCCGAGACGGTCATGGGCTGGGCTTGGGTGAGGTAAGGCATGACCGAGGGGTCGCCCATGAGGTGATAGATTTCCCAATAGTAGAGCTTGCGACTCGACGTGGAACTCTCCACAGCCATATTGCCCGCCATCATGACAGATGCCTGGGTGAGCGCCCACTGGCTGTACGGCTCGCCGTGTGTGTGGCATAGGCGGTCGTAGGCACCAAGGTTGGCACTGCTGTATGCCATCGACATAGTGGGGCCGATACTGCTGCGCAAACCAACCGCCCAATAAAAATCCTCGTACCAATAGGTGCTGTTGCTGCCACCTATATAGCCCACAGCTCCGCAGTAGTTATTCTTGCGCAGAAGGGCTTCGCCAAAGCAGGTGGCAGTCTCGAACTTATTCGTCAGGCAGCAGTTGCCTATCATCAAGCCAAACTTCTGGGTATTGGTCATAGAGTTGATGTGCGTAGTGGTGAAATTGGGGGTCCCCCAACTGGTGGCACTCCCGTGGGCCGAATAGTTTATCCAGCCAGCCCCCTGGTTGTAGTAGTTGCGCACGGTGGCCGAATTGGACGAAGCGCTGCTGCCTATCGTCACACCCGTTGCAGAGGGGACAATGGAGGTATTGTTCTTAAAATAGCGCACTTGCGAAAATCCCTGGGAGGCGTTGATGTAATGGGTGGCGGCATAGTCCATGGCAGGGTCGGCATGGGTGTAGCCATAATCGCCCGACGAGCCTCCGTCAACACCCGCCACAAGCACGGCACGGTCCAAAAACGAGGGGTCGGCAAAGGTGTACTGCTCATACATGAGGGTCTTCTCAATCTGAGGGGTGAGCTGGCTGACGTTCTGTGCCGAGAAACGGCCGCAATAGCAGTCGGGGATGTTGTCGCCAGTGGTCCAGCTGATATAGTAGAGGTCGGTGATGTGTTCTGAAGAGGTGGTGCCTGTGAAGGCGGGAAGCTGTTCGTGGTCGCCTACCAGCAGGAGGAACGTAGGGGCAGGGCATGCAGCGGTGGCGTTGGTATACTGGCTCCGAACATAGGCGGCGATGGATGTGGTGGTCGTACCCACTGCTGAGGAGTCGGTGTAGACTATGTCGGTGAGGTAGCCTTTGCGACGTTTCCACTGCACAAAATCATCCAGCTGTCCGCGGAAGGAGCTGTGCGCCACGATAAGGTAGCGGATGGGGGCCGATGTGCGCACCGATTTGGGGTAAAGGCTATTAAGTATCGATCCTCCGATGCCGAAGGCCGGAGAGTGGTAACGATTGAAGAGGTTGATGGAGGCTGACTGGTCGGCTCCTGTATAGCGCACTGTGACTACCGCATGGCGGCAAATGACAAGCAGACCGCGCACAGGATTGTAGCGCACAGGCGAGAACTGCAGACGTGCCAAACGACGGTCGCGGGCAATGCCGACAGGTTCCACCAAAGCCTCCTCCTGCCCATAGAAAGCATCGGAGGCGTAAAGTTTGGCATTATAAACCAGCTTGGCAGGCGTGGTGTCGGACTTGCTGCGCGAAGGCTGCGTGGGCATGAGAGGAGAGCCGCTGAGCTGG
Organism: uncultured Bacteroidales bacterium; assembly: GCA_947168665.1. Taxonomy (GTDB): domain Bacteria; phylum Bacteroidota; class Bacteroidia; order Bacteroidales; family P3; genus Colimorpha. Next base: position 90,513 of record CAMVMX010000012.1, on the reverse strand, counting down.
AGGGTGTCATATTGGGTGTCGCTCACCGTCACCTCGAAACCACTACAAAGGGGCACCTCTATCAACTGCGAGAAGGTGGGCAACAAGGGAGCCCCCTCGGCCGAGGAGGGAAAGTAGCCGTCGATGGAGACGGTGGTGAACGGCTGACCGTCCAAAACGGTTTGTCCAAAGGTTACAGGCTGGGGGTCGAAAACCACCTGAAGGCCGTCCCAGTCGTCGTGCACCACCTGCTGCGAGCATACAGCCTGTGGCACAAAGAGGGTAAGAATTACAAGAAGGACGTATGACAAAATCTTCATTATGATACTTATATATTTGTGTGTATTACTCTTTGCATGTGATAAACCAGCCTATCTCAGGCCGGAGGGCGAAAGACGCACCATCCTGGGTGAGGCCCACAAATCCCGTCCATAGGGTGAGGTCGGTCTTTTTGCCGTTCGGGTCGGTGAATTCCAAGGGGACGGAGACAATTTCGGACGGGAGGTCGTCGGCACCGTCGTGGAGTCCTTTTAGGTCGTTGCGGAGCTTGTAGTCATTGTAGGGATAAAACTTGACTATCCATCCGTCGGCAAGGTAATAAGGGTCGCCGCACATCTCGTGCTCAAGGCCGTGCTGCTTGTACATTCCGCGCCAAAACTTGGTGTCCACCTCGCCACCGGCAGCACTCTCTATCTTGCGGAGGATCGGCACCAGTTCGTCCACCCACCAGTCGAGTTGGTATTTACGAAGAGACTCGGTACGTTCTACGATGGTGTGCCAGTCCTCCGGGGTGCCTTCAAGGATGACCTGTGGAATGCCGCAGATTTCAAACAGCTTGTAGCTGAAATATTCCTGCATGGCCGACATGATGGTGATTTGCGAGGCGGCACGGGTGACGACTGTGGAGGTGGAGAAGTTGCAGGTGAGTGTATTGACAAGGCTATCGCCAACATACTGTGCTATCTGTTTGGTAAACTCAGGGAAGTAATGCTCCCACGGACTGTTGGGGTTGTCCAGCCTGATGCCGTTACTCACGACAATGAGTGTTTTCTTGTCCTCAAAGTCCACAAACATGTGGCGCAATTCCTCGGCGTTAAAATTGATGTGGTATGAGAACCCCTGGCAGATGAGCAGCCAGACGGCATCGGGCGAGAGGACGAAGGGGCGGTGGTCGGCGTATGCCTGATGCATACCGTCGAAGAAGGGATGTGGCAGTTGCACCAATGACTGTGGGCAGCGGTTGTGCGCCACGGTTTGTGTGTGATCTTCGCCCATATTGTGCATCATTTCGGCGATGATTGTGTCGTAGCTGACGGTTGGCAGTGCCTTGTCGGGCGATTTCAGCTCCTCGATGTCGATGACAACACTCGCAACAGGTCCATCCCCTCCAGTACTGTCTGATACACCCTCGGCGGGTTCTCCCGAAATATGAGTGCAGGCCGCCGTCAAAGCCAGCAGCAACACACTCACAATATATATCCTGTGTTTATTCACTTTTTTATTTCTATTTCTTTTCTCTTTTATTTGTATCCCAGTGTATACATAGTACTTTTATAGAGGTGAAGAACAAGGGCAGGAACGGTCGTGCCGTCAATCTTCAGGGCGCGGGGTGAGCAGTGGAAGCTGGCCGATGATGCGGCTGTGGATGTCGGCGGTGAGGTTGTCGTAGGAGGTGGCTTGTCCTTCAGGCAGTGCGGCGGCCAACGCCTGGCGGGCCGCGAGCCAGCGGGCGAAGGCCTGGCGCAAACTGTTGACACGCTCTTTCACGGTGTCTGGGTCGGGCAGGCAGTCCTCCATGCCCGACTTTTTAAGCAGTTCTATATCTTCCGGCACGGAGTTTTTGGCAATCCATGCTTCCCATTGAGGGGTGGTAACGGTGCGGCCCTGCTGCTTGTAGGTCTGCCCGTTCAGGAGGATGGAGCGCTCCTGTGCCAGCTCGGCGCGGCGGTTCTGCAACAAGTGCTGGTAGAATCCGGCTATCTCCATGGGTTTCATGCTGTACCGTTCTTGCCTGTACGACACATCGCGCCAGAGGGCAAAGCGGGCTTCAAAAAGGCTGCGCCAGGCGATGTACTCTTCCTGCGCCAGCGAGTGGAGCCTCTGGGGGACGGAGGAAAGCCACAGGCGATAGGCTTCGAGGGTGCGATAGTCGTCGAGGGCGGAGAGGACACTGGCCTGCATGTTCAACTCCAATTGCGTCTGTGAGGAGAATTCGTCCATGACGCGCTCTATCTCGCCAAGGGCGGCCGAGGGGGGCACGGAGGGCATCTGTGTGCGGAAGGTGTCGAGGGCGGCGTTGGTGGCCAGGGCGAATTGCAAAAGGTCCATGGCGTCACCATTGGTGGTGACCAGCTGATACATCCGCATGAAACGGTTGGCCAGACGCATGGAGCAGGAGTCGTGGTGGTTGGCCAGATAGGCTCTGGCGTTGGTGGGGTCCTGCTTGGCGCGGTCGAAGTTGTTGTAGTTGTACAGCCAGCTTTGGATGGAATGGGTTTCGGACAAGCCCAGCAAATCTTCGACCGCGATGGGGCTGTGGATGACGGCATCTTCGATATAGGCAATGCTGTCTTCGCCGGTGTAGCCTTCAGGCACTTGCACAGTGTCGCGGGAGTCGGGGGATGCGGGTTGGTGGCTGCACGAGGCCACGGCGGCCAGCAGCATGAGGGTGACGAGGAGTGGGATTTGTCTGTTCATAAATGGGTGGAGGTTTATTTTGACCAATAGTCTACCCAGCGGCGCTCGGCAGGGCTGAGGGCGTCGAGGTCGGGGATATATGTGGTGTCGGGCAGATACCAGTCGGTGGAGCTGTAGAAGGATTGGAGGGCGGCACGCTTAAAGCAGTAGCCTCGACGGGCAAAGGGGAGGTTGCGGAGAATGCGGCGCTCCTCTTTGGTGAAGGGTTGGGCGGGGTCGACAAACTGTTCGGCATCCATGTCTTCCCACGGCTGGCTGTACATCTGGCGGATTGAATTGAAGAGGTCTTTCTTGCTTTGAAGGTCGTATATCCATAGTCCCCGGGGGCTGTAGAGGCACAATTCACCGTCGGGGTGGAAGTTGGCTTTGTGGAAGATTACTTTGCCGTGCCTGACGTGGAACATGGCATTGGGTTCGGAGTCCCATTCTCTATATTCGTTCTTTCTCACCTGGCCTTCGGTTTGCCACTGGCTGAGGGTGGAATAGAAGTAGGGCTGGACGAAGAATGTCTGGTAGTCACCCATGTCGAGGATAAGGGTGAAGTCGTCAATCTGGTGGTTGGCCCAGCGGTTGGCGGCGGTGAGGACGTAGGGGAGGTAGTAGTTGTAGATGTTCACCATCGACACCTGGTACTGGTAGGTGTGGTGGATGATGTTGACACCCGGCTGGAAGTGGGCCTGGAAGTGGTAGGCATAGTCGATGTGGGCATTGGAGTAGTTCTCCGAGTCGCGCAACTCGGCGATGTGCTGCTTGAAGTCGATGGTGGCGAAGTGGCCGTCGCGGTAGTATTCGGGCAGTGGCGGGAATTTTTTCCATTCGAAATAAGGGAGGTCGACATGTGCCACGCTGTAGGGAAGCGGCTTGCCGTTCATCTCGACGGTGAAGTCGTAGATAAAGGGGTGGTTGGGGTATGCTTTCTCATAGGCCTCCGGCTTGTAGCAGGGGTAGGGGTCGCGGGCCTCGAAACCTACCAAGAGTGTCTTGGCGGCCGTGGGGTTGAAGAACTCATAGTAGACATCGACGTGAAAGCGGTCGCCGATGCGGGTGATGGTGAGCACTTCTTTGCGGACGCTGATGTCGGTCTCGGTGATGGGGATGAGTTGGTTGCCGTCGGCATAGTAGACCCCGTCGTTGGCGGCACACCAGAACGGCAGGGCAAGGAGCAGGAATGTGAGGATACGTTTCATGTTTTGCGGTTTTTAGCGGCCCCAGCTGTCGCGGTCGAGGCTGCGGTAGGTGATGGCTTCTTGCAGGTGGTGGGGCTGGATGTCGGGGCTGGCCTCGAGGTCGGCTATGGTGCGGCTGACGCGCAGGATGCGGTCGTAGGCACGGGCCGAGAGTCCCAAGCGGTTCATGGCCGTCTCAATGATGGCGCGGCATTCATTGCTCAGGTTGCAATGTTCGCGGGTCAGCTTGCTGGTCATCTGTGCATTACAGTGGACGCCGGCATGGCCTTGGAAACGGGCTGTCTGGATGGCACGGGCGGCCACAACGCGCTCGCGAATGGCGGCACTGCTCTCACCCGGCTGCATATTGTTGAGCTGGCTGACGGGCACAGGCGTCACCTCGATATGGAGATCAATGCGGTCCAGCAGCGGGCCTGATATTTTGTTCATGTACCTTTTGACCGCCCCGGCCGGACAGGTACATTCCACTGTAGGGTGGTTATAGTAGCCACAGGGGCAGGGGTTCATGGCGGCGATGAGCATAAAGGAGGCCGGATAGTCGATTGTCATCTTGGCACGGCTGATGGTGACGCGCCGCTCCTCCATAGGCTGGCGCAATACCTCTAACACTTGGCGACGGAACTCCGGCAACTCATCAAGAAAGAGAACCCCGTTGTGGGCCAGACTGATTTCGCCCGGCTGGGGATTGGTGCCGCCACCTACCAGAGCCACATCGGAGATGGTGTGGTGTGGGGCGCGGAAGGGGCGGATGGCTATGAGCGAGTCCTCTTTCTTCATCTTGCCCGCCACACTGTGAATCTGCGTGGTCTCTAACGATTCCTCCAGACTCAACGGCGGCAGGATGGAGGGCATACGCTTGGCCAACATGGTTTTGCCTGAGCCTGGAGAACCAATCATGATGACATTGTGGCCGCCGGCGGCGGCAATCTCCAAGGCACGTTTGATGCTCTCCTGACCTTTGACATCGGAAAAATCGAACTCGTAGTGGTTGAGGTGACGCATGAACTCGGCACGGGTATCCACCACAGTGGGTTCCATCAGCACCTCGCCGTTGAGGTGGTCTATCACCTGCTTGACATTCGCGGCTCCATAAACCTCCAAATTGTTGACGATAGCGGCTTCGCGGGCGTTCTCTTGGGGCACAATGATGCCTTTGAACTTCTGCCTGCGGGCCTCGATGGCAATAGGCAGAACGCCTTTGATGGGACGCAGACTGCCGTCCAGCGACAGTTCGCCCATGATGACATACTTGTCCAAATCGTCCGCCCGCATATTGCCTGCGGCGGCCATGATGCCTATGGCGATGGTGAGGTCGTAGGCGGCCCCCTCTTTCTTCACATCGGCAGGCGCCATATTTATCACCACCTTCTTGCCGGGGATGTGGAGGCCATACTGGCCCAAGGCGGTGGCTATACGCTGCTGGCTTTCCTTCACGGCACTGTCGGGCAGCCCCACCAGCGTGAAGTTCAACCCCATCTCCACACTCACTTCCACGGTCACCATCATTGCGTTGACACCGTAGATGGCACTGCCAAAGGTCTTCACTAACATTGTTGTCGGCGTTTTTGAAAAAGCCGACATCTGCATCAGGTGTCGGCTCGGTTGCAAATGTTTTGTTACTGAGGTCTCTTTATTTGAGGCCAAGTTTCTTTTTGACGAGGGGCATGATGTCGTCGCTGTCCTGCGAGTAGAGGACGGTGCCGATGCCGGAGTCGAAGATATAGGTGTAGCCATTCTCCTTGCCCACCTCTTCGATAGCCTTCTTGGCGCGGTCAACGATGGGTTTCAGCAGGGCTTCCTGACGCTCTTCGAGCATTTTCTGGGCGTTGGACTGCGACTCTTCGATGCGGGCGCGCATGTTCTGAAGGTCGGTCTCCTTGGTTTTGCGTATGAGTTCGGAGAGTTGGTCGCGCTTGGCGATGTAGTCGTTGTACTTGGTCTCGAACTCTTTGTTCATGGTCTCGAGTTCGGCCTGGAGGGCTTCCACTTCTTTTTGCAGTGCGGCCTGCGCCGAGTCGCGGCCTGGCATGATTTGCATCAGTTCGTTGGAGTTGATGTGGCCGAGTTTGATGTTCTTCTGGGCCATGGCGCTGCCGCCGAGGGCCAGCAGGGCTGTCATTACTACGATAAGTCCTTTTTTCATGTTGTGTGTATCGGTTTTTGTTTGTTGTTAATGTTTCGTGATTGGTAAATTGTGGCTCCGCCATTCACTTTTCGCTTTGTTTCGGTGGGGCTACATGGGTTCACGCTTCTTGTCCATGCTATTATTGTCTTGCTGCCTGTGCTGTTGGTTCTTGGGGTTTTGCTGGGTGGCATTGGGATTGATGCCTCCGGCGTCGGGGTTGGCACCGGGCTTGACGCCCAGCAGTTCGAGCACTTGGTTGCTGATGTCATATTTTTCGGATACGTAAAGCAGCGTGGCGGAACCGGCCTTGTCGAACACGAAGGCGTAGTTCTTCTCGCGTGCCACACGTTCAATGGCATTGTAGACGCGGTCCTGCACGGGCTTCATCAGCTCGGCCCTTTTCTGGTCAAGGTCGCCGCCGGGGGCGAAGCGCTGCTGCTGGAGACTGCGCAGTTCAGCCTCTTTGGTGCGCATCTCGTCCTGCCGCCGCTGCTTGAGGTTTTCGGGCAGGAGGTAAGACTCTTGTTGGTATTGCTCGCGCAACTCGTCGAGTTCTGCCTGCTTGGCTTCAAGCTCCTTGCGCCACTCTTCGGCATATTTGTTTACCTTGTTCAGTGCCTGATTGTACTCCGGCACACTGCCCATGATATAAGCCGTGTTGACACAGGCATATTTCTGCGCCTGGATAGGGAGGGCGAAGACTATGAACAGCAGTATGGTTGCCAGTTTGCGCATGTTTGTTGTGAATGAGTGTTTGTGTTATTGGTTAGTCGAGGCTTTGGCCGATGCTGAAGTGGACATGCGAGCCTCCGATACCGGACCCGTCGAATCCGTAGCCCCAGTCGACACCTATCAAGCCGAACATCGGCATAAAGACTCTGACTCCCAATCCGGCGGAGTTATATATGCTGAAGGGCTGGAAGTCCTTGACGTTGTACCAGCTGTTTCCGCCTTCGAGGAATCCGAGCAGCCAAATGGTGGCGCTGGCGCTCTCAATAACGGGCTGGCGCACTTCGAGGGTGTAGCGGGTGAAGATGGAGGCACCCTCCTGGGGACTCAGCCTGCTATCGTCGTAGCCACGCACGGGGATGATTTCGCGCCCGTCGTAGGCGTAGGCTTGCAGACCGTCGCCACCCACAAAGTAGCGGCCGAGGGGCGAAAGGCCAATCTTCTTGTTGTAATAGCCCATCCAGCCGAAACGGGCTTTGGCGTTGAGCACCACGTCGCCCACAAGGTTAAGCATCCACGAGCCGCGGAAGTTGATTTTGTAGTATTCCGTCCAGCGGTATTTGTCCTCCTCGGCGACGTTGGATACATCGCGGCCGCTCAACGCCGAGTAGGGAGGTGTGGCATAGCCCGCGATGGAAATCTCCGATCCACTGCGGGGATAGATGGGTGAGTCGAGCGAGTTGCGACTGATGGTGATGCCATAGGAGAGGTCGTTGGCCTTGCCGTTGATGAACGACGAGTTTTTGAAGAGGGAATAGTTATTGAGGTTATAGTGCTTGTAAGATATGTTGTGGGAGATGATAAAGTAGTCGTCAGGCCATTTGAGGCGGCGTGTGAACGACACCCCAGCTCCGCTGATGCGCAGGTCGCCATAGGAGGAGGAACTTTTCTTAACCCACCAGCCGTTGCTCATAAAGTGGTGGTAGATCGACACACTGAGCGACTGCGGACGACGCCCGCCCAGCCACGGCTCGGTAAACGAGCCACTGAAGGAATAGTAGTAAGTGCCGTTGGTGACGGCGTTGATAGACAGCTTCTGCCCATCACCGGCAGGCAGGGGCTGCCAAGCTTTCTTGTTGAAAATATTGCGGACCGAGAAATTATTCAGCGTCAGCCCGATCTGGCCGATAATCATCTTGTTGCCATAGCCACCTTGCAGCTGTATCTGGCTGGTGTTGCCCTCCTCCACTTTGTAGACGATGTCCACCGTGCCGTCCTGGTCGTTAGGCTTGGCGTCGGGCATGATAGACTCCTCCTTGAAATAGCCGAGGGTGGCCAGCTCGCGGCGGCTGCGCAGGATGGCGTCGCGGCTGAAGAGGTCGCCCGGACGGGTGTGCAGCTCGCGCATGATGACGCGGTCATTCGTGAGCGTGTTGCCCTCAACGATGACATTCTTGATGCGGGCCTGCTTCCCTTCGACAATACGGATTTCGATGTCGATGGAGTCGTTCTCAACGCCCACTTCCACAGGCATGGCCTTGAAGAAGAGGTAGCCGTTGTCCATATACATAGAGCTGATGTCCGTACCCGAAGGATTGTAGCGCAAGTTGGTCTCCAGCAGAGTGCGGTTGTACGGGTCGCCCTTTTCAATGCGCAAATGTTTCAGCAGCAGGTCGGAAGGGTAAATAGTGTTGCCTGTGAAAGCAATATTGCGGAACACAAATTTATTGCCCTCATGCACCCTCACTTTCACTATCAGGCGGTCCTGCCCGCCATCCTTTTCACCAGCGGGTTTCGGCGCGGGATAGACAGTATCCCACACGATGCGGGCATCGCGGAAACCGTTCTCATTATAGTAGGTGATAACATTCTGCAGGTCTTCATTGAATTTGGCCTCCTGGAACTTCGAGGTGCTCCAGAACCCCTTGGTCCACACGAAGAATTTCTTGTAATAGTTCACATCGTGGGTATTTTTCATTTGCTGCAGCAGTTTGTTGGTGCTCACCTGCTTGTTGCCCTCAAATATCAGCGAGTCTATTTTCACCCGCTTGCCGGTGTTGACATCGAAAATGACATTCACCTTGTTCTCGCCCGCCGAGGAGAGGATGGTGTCGGCCTCGGTGCGGGTAGCCACTTTGACATTGGTATAACCCTTCTCCAGATAGAAGGCGCGGATGCGGTTGCGCGAGTTGGCCAGCAGATTCTCCGTCACCACATCGCCCGAAGCGATTTTCATCTCTTCCCTCAGTTTCTTCTCGTCGCTCTTCCTCACACCGTTGATTTTGAACATCGTCATCTTGGGGCGGCTGCGCAGTTCAATCTCGAAGAAAATCTTGTCGCCCTGTATGCGGGTCACGTAGATTTGCACATCCTCGAAAAGACCCTGCTTCCAAAGGCGGTCCACAGCAGTGGCCAGCTTGTCGCCCGGCACCTTGATCTGGTCGCCCACCTGCAGCCCGGCAATGAGCAGTATCATGCGTGTGTCATAGTTCTCAGCACCCGAAAAGGTGATACCCCCAATCTCGTAAGTCTTGGGAGTAAGATAGTCAATGTCGTATTCTTGGTTGCCCACAACCACCTGGGCCCTGCCCTGATACGAAAGGCCGAGCACAAAGAGCAACGGCAGGATAAACAGTATCTTTTTCATTAAGTTCTATTACTTTTCTAACTTGCATTTCAGCGCCTCCGCCCGTTGGGACACAAGCACTCGAACCTCTATAACTCCAGTTTTTTATTTTTATTATATATGGCCGTAAAAAAATGTTCTCGGCGGGACCGTCGCGCCACTGCGGCTCCGTGCTGAACAACCCCGACCCCCTGCGCCCATAAAACTTGTTCATAACCATTACTCTCCACCACCGCACACACCCCAAAGGCACGTTGCCTCAACAAGTGGAATGATTACACTTTTGGAAATATTATGATCTTATTACAAGCTGTTTATATGGCTGTTCCGTTTTCACAGGGGCCCTGTTTCTTAACTTTGGTGAATTTTTTTGTTTCGAATTCGGCATAATTGGATTCTTTTCCGTATCTTTGCAAAAATTTTAAGACCATAAAAAGAAGCAAGATGGACAAGCCCGCAATCAACCTCAAAGAAGAACCCAAGCTATCGAAGAAGACAGGTTCTGTATTAGACAGAAAAGGCAACAATCCTTTCTTTGAAAAGGTGAAAGTCATTTCGGAGTGCATCCCCGATGTCAAAAAAATAGCCTTTGACCGCACCCAACGGAGCATCGACCACACCATCATCTTCATGACCGAAGGGACGATGGACATGGAAGTGTCGCTCATCCGGTTCCACCTGGTGAAGCACTCGCTGCTCCTGATTCCCGCCAACAGCGTCATCGCCTTCAACGCTGTCTCGCCCGACTGCGTCTACCGTCTGGCCTCGTTTCCCACCTTCGCCTCCGGCCAAAACGACCTCATCGGCTACGAACCCCTGATGATCGACATCGAAGAGCCGCACCTCACCACCATCGAGAACTATTTCTACATGATGGACATGCTCACGCAAAACAAACACAGCGAGTATGCACAAAGCGTACAGCACATCATCATCTCCATGATTTACCACCTCCGCAAGGTGAACGAAATCGTGCTGCAGACCAAAGGCCTGATCGACCTGCCCAACCCGCAGAAAATCAAGAGCGAGTTCCTCTATATGCTCAACCAGAACTCATGCCCCATCCGCTCGGTCACCTACTATACCGACCGCCTCAACATCACCCCCACCCACCTCAACAACGTGATGAAGAAACTGACCGGCATGACCACCTCCGAGTGGATAAACAGAACCACCATCCGCGCCGCCCGCGAACTGCTCACCGACCCGAAAAACTACACCGTGGCCGTCATCGCCGAAAAACTGCACTGCGGCTCCGAGCCCAACTTCTCCAAGTTCTTTAAAACCCACACCGGCGAAAGTCCGTCGGAATTCCGCAGACGCATGAAACTGCAATAAGAAATCAGCCCTTTGCGCAGCGGGCACCCTCTTCCTGCACAGCGGCAACTGTAGCCCACGCCACACGGCACGGCTCCGGCTGCCGCTCTTTTTTTGCCCTTGCGCCACTCCCGCTGCGCCACTCCTGCAGCCAAGACACCCCATCTCTCCCACCGGGCGGCGTTGGAACGGGGTTTAATTACTGCACACGGGGTGCCATAGGAGCGACGGCAGGGCGAATCGAAAACGGAACTCCTGCTATACCTGAACCTTGCCACTGTATGGCGAGGGGGATGGGAACAGGCGAAAGCGGAATGGGCTAAGGGGCCAGCAGTTCGGCCAGCCGCGCGGGCGTGACAGTGAAGGTGAGGGGTGAGCGGCTGTGGGGCGAGGAGTAATGGTAGACCACAGCGGCCTGCACGGCCACCAACAATTCGGCCAACGGTCGCCCCGCTTCGGATACCAGCACTTGCTCAATATTGCTTAACAGGCGGCTCTGCGATTCGGCATTGCTCTCCATATTCAGCATGGCCAGCTCGTCGACGCGGTAGGTGTAGGTCATGACACGGTTGACGGGGTCGAAACGGCAGCTGAGCATGGTGGTGAGGGAGTCGACAGCTTGGGGACAGGCCTTGTCGACATTGTAGGCAATCAGACTGAGGATATAGGAGCTGGAGTCGCCGACGCTGTCGGCAAGAAAAGGCTCGACGGAGCTGAAAAACTGTTCGGCCAGGGGTTCCCACATCCAGGGGGCTATGTTCACCACCAGCGAGTCGGTGTGCGACTGGTTGAGGTAGTGGTAGCTGAGGGTGGCCTCGCTTTCAATCACCGCTTCGGGCAGGCCGTTGGTGTCGGCCAGCACATGCGACGCACTGATGTAGCGGACACGCTGGGTGCTGTCGGTGATGAAGGTTTTGATAGCGGGCCAAGTGGAGTCGGGGTATTGATAGACATTGGTGAAGAGGTTGGCCTTGGGGTCGTAGTGGCAGCGCACCATGGTTTCGCCGTCGTCGGAGAGGGTGATGGGCAGCCGCGCTACTATGTTCCGGGCCACTTGTGCCAGAAATGTTTTGGCCGAGGGATTGAGGGTTTCTTGCAGATCGGCGGTGGTGAAACTGTGGGTCTTCGAAACTGGATGGTCGCGGAAGGAGAGGGTGAGCCGGAGGTCGAAGGTGTGGTCGGCCAGCGGCTGCAGCGACCATTGGTCGTTGTCGACGAGGTAGTGGAGCGTGTGGTAGGGGGTGATGCTGTCCGGGTTCTGGTCGGCATCGTAGAAGACCGTGAGCTTGATGTAGCGATAGTCGGTGCTCATGAACACGTGGGTGATGGTGAGGTGGTTGGCGGTGTCGCGGTAGGGGATGAGCCGTTTGAAGGTCTTTACAAGGTCGTAGACGGGGGTGATGTCCTCGGCGCCGAGTTTCTGCGCGCGGAGGGGCACGGCGGCACCCAGCAGCAACATGGCCGCAAAGGGCAGAAGGGAGCGGAGGAGTTTCATGGCCGGGGCTGTCAGGGATGGGGGGATTATTGGTGCGACACCTGGTCGCCGGTTTTGCCGAAACGGCGCTGGCGGTTCTGGTAGTCGTAGAGGGCGGCGAAGAAGTCCTCCTGGCGGAAGTCGGGCCAGAGCTGGTCGCTGAAATAGAACTCGGTGTAGGCCATCTGCCACAGGAGGAAGTTGCTGATGCGGAGTTCGCCGCCGGTGCGGATGAGGAGGTCGGGGTCGGGGTAGTCGCGCGTGACGAGGTAGCGGCGGAGGGTGTCCTCGGTGATGTCGGCGGGCTGCAGACGGCCGTCGCGGGCTTCGGCGCAGATGGAGCGCAGGGCTTGCGCCACCTCCCAGCGGGAGCTGTAGCTGAGGGCCAGCACGAGGGTCATGGCGGTGTTGGAGGCGGTCTGGTCAATACATCCCTGCAGGGTGCTGCGCGACGGCTGGGGAATGCGGTCGAGGTCGCCGATGGTTTGCAGACGGACGTTGTTGTCCATGAGGGTCTTGGTCTCGTCGTGGACAGCTTTGATGAGGAGCTGCATGAGGCCGTCGATTTCGTCCTGCGGGCGGTTCCAGTTCTCGGTGCTGAAGGTGTAGAGGGTGAGGTATTTGACACCGCAGGCCACGGCGGCTTCGACAGCCTGGCGCACGGCGGTCATGGCGTGCTGGTGGCCAAAGATACGTTTGTGGGCTTGGCGCTGGGCCCAGCGGCCGTTGCCGTCCATGATGATGGCCACATGCTGCGGCACACGGGTTTTGTCAATGTCTTCGAGTTTCATAACGGTGTTTATTGTATGGCAATGAGGGATTATTTTTCACATACTTTGCCCCGCATCCAGCCGAAAAGCATCTCGGTGGAGAAGGTGAGGGAAACATTGAAGTAGGAATACCAGTCGTCGAGGGAGTCGTCGCCGCGCTTGATGCCGGGTGCGTTGACGTAGCCTGGCACTACCTCGGCACTGCGGTCGGCAAGGGTGGCGGCCATGGTGCCGTGGGTGCCGTCGGTGAAGGTCTGGGCACCGACGTAGGTGGTGCTTACGTCGTCGAGATAGTCGGTCCAGGTTTTGCGCCAGCCGTACTCGACGGTGAGGTGGGCGTTCTGGGCCAGCCGCCAGCGATAGCCTATGCCAAAAGGCATGCAGACCTCAAAGAGCAGGTATTTGGCACGGTCGGGGTAGGCTTTGGAGCCTTGGCCTTCGGTGCCAAGGGGCTGGAGGGCATACCATTGCGCGAGACCTGAGGAGGGGTCGGTGTAGAGGGCCATGGGGTTGAAGCGAAAGGCGCCGAAACCGCAGAAGATGTAGGGTGTGGCCCGCTTGAAGGTGGCGGAACGGACACCATAGGGGAAGAAGTTGAACTCGGCCCGGATGTAGGCCTCGGCCACATAGGAGCGGAAGCTGAGGTTGCGGAGCTTGATGTGGTCGGGGTTGCCCCCTTCGATATGGCCGTATGAGGCCCCGGCAGAGAGGGCCCAGCGGGAGTCGAGGTGGAGGCGGGCCAGGAGGCCGCCCGCAAGGTTGACCTTGCCGAACATGCTCTGGTTGTTAAGGTCGCCGAGGTAGTTCATACCGCCAACCGTGATGCCCAGTTCGGTCCGATCAAGGATTTTCTGGGAAAGGAGTGGCTGGGCGACAGCGAGAAGGACCAGAAAGAGCAAAAGTCTACGCATAATGATGAAGGGGGACTCGGTGTGCCAAAAGGTCAGAATTTGAGGGACCAGCAGATGCTTTCGACCTGCATGAGGAGGTCGCGTTTGGTCCAGGGCTTATTGCGTGGGCAGTAGACGTAGCCGGTGAGCATGATGACTTTGGTCTTGCTGGGCGAGAGGAGTGTGTAGGTTACGAAGGGACCGCCCATAAAGTCGCCAAAGGTGCGCCAGCAGCCACGGGTCTCGATGCAGTAGTTGGAATCGAAGTCGACTTTGCGGAGCTGGATGGGGGCCAGGTAGTTGCCGTGGTCGTCGCGGCGGCGTTCAATGCCCATATAGCTGCTGTCGGCACTGCCGGGTACGTGGCGGCGCATGATGGTGTCCAGACGGTCGAGGATATGCTGCTCGTCGAAGACGTTCTGGTTTTCGTAGGGGAAGACATCGATGAGTACGCCGATGCCGAAGTCCTTGGCCTCTTTGCGCACCCAGGCAAAGTCGTCGCACTGCTTGGCAATGGCAAACTCGTTGGAGAACATCAGGCCGAAGCCGAACTGCTTGCGGATGGCCTCGTTGACTTTGAAGCCTTCCATGCCTTTGAAGGCTTTGATGACACGGCGGTGCTCGGCATTGTAGATTTGGTTGAGGATGTGGTGTTCGTATTTGCGCAGCATGTCGCGGAGCGAGGCCTGGTCTTTGACGGCAAAATCATACACCACTTGGGGAGCGGCATACTCGTCGATGTGCATGTAGACTTTGTCGGGGTTGGAGGGGTTGACGTCGCAGAAGATGATGTTGCGGTGGTTCTGGAACATTTCGGTGTTTTTGTAGGATGAGATGGGGATGTTGATAATGTCGAACATCTTCTCCGGGACGGGAAGCCCTATCTGCGGACGGCCGAAGAGGGAGTCGATAAGATTCTTGGTTTCACCACGGTAAACATCCTTGTCGGCCACAATCATCAGTTCAAGCGTCTTGCCGGAGGAGCCTTTCTTCTGAGGGCCGTCGGTATTGGCATTATTGCATGAGACAAGCAGCGCAGAGGCCACAAGCATGATCGATAACAGCTTTTTCATGATAAGAGAATATTATATTTGAATGCATAACGCACTTGGGCTGGAAAAATTGCCTCGGGGCTGTTTTAATCGATACAAAAAGGGGCTGGGGTGCCCGTCAGTGCGGTTTGGGCTGCCGGCAGAGTGCAAAATGAGGGTGGTTGAATCCTACCGTATGGACTTGGCGGGACGGCTGTTCCACCAATTGAAGAAGTCGGGGATGGCTTGGGCAATGGGTGTCTGCGAGGTGGCCAGCTGGGTGACGGCGGCAGTATTGTCGTAGTATTCGCGCACCATGAGCTGCCGCACGTTGCGGGTGGAGAGTTGCGTGGCGAGACCACAGAACCGCAGCATGTCCCCTACCCTGCCCGCAAGGCTGAGCAGCCAGTTGGGCAATGGCAGAAGAAGTTGGCGGTAGTGCATGGTGTGGGCCTGGAGGCGATAGAAAAGCTGGAGGGACATGTTCTGGCCTGTGAGCAGGTAGCGGCTGCCGTGCCGCCCCATGGTGAGGGCATTGACGGCGGCAACGGCCACATCGGCCACATGGATGAAGCTTTTGCCCCCCTTGGGGGAAAGCATGAGGGGTTTGCGATAGCCCGTGAGGAGGAGTTTTCCCGAGGAGGGTTTGGTATCGTAGGGACCGACCATGAAGCCGGGGTTGAGGATGATGATATGCCAGTCGGGGTGACTGCTGGAGGCCCGAAGCAGTAGTTCCTCGCCTTCGCGCTTGCTGAGGGCATAGAAGGAACGGCTGAACGGGGACTGCATGGGTGAGGACTCGGTGGCGGGTTGGGAGGGTGTGCCATAGCCGATGGTGTTGGCGGTGCTGGTGTGCACAAGGCGGTGGATGTTGAGTTTTTCCATCACCGCAACCAGCATGCCGCAAAGGTCGCGATTGACAGGAAGGTAGTCCTCGTAGCGCAGCAACGACATGTCGGTGACACCGGCGCAATTGATGATGGCTTCGCAGCCCTGCGCCGCAGTCTCGAGAGTGCTGCCGTCGAGCAGCGACCCCTGGAAGAGGGTCAGCCCATGGGTGGAGGGGAAGGCCTGGGTGTGGAGGGCAGAAACGTTCCGCAGCAAGGCATGAACTTCATGACCTTGCTGCAGAAGATGTTTCAAAACATTGTGGCCGAGCAGTCCGCTGGCGCCCAAAAGCAATACTTTCATGGGTTATCCCACATTGCATCCGGGGGTGACCAGCTGGCTGGGGGTGACCAGCACCAGGCGGCCATCCTTGTCTTCAGCACTGAGTATCATGCCCTGGCTCTCGACTCCTTTGAGCTTGCGCGGGGCGAAATTGGCGATGAAGCATACCTGCATGCCCACCAGTTTCTCCGGTTCGGGATAGAACTTGGCAATGCCGCTGACGATGGTGCGTGTGCCCATGCCATCTTCAATTTTGAACTGCAGGAGCTTGTCGGCCTTGGGCACTTTGGCGCATTCCAACACGGTGCCGACACGGATGTCCATCTTACCGAAGTCATCGAAAGCCACAGTGGGTTTCACCTCGGCGGGAGTCCATGCGTTGAGCTCGTTCTGCCGTTTGGTTTCAAGCAGTTTGTTGACCTGGGCCTCGATGGCGGCATCGTCAATCTGCTCGAAAAGGAGTTCGGGTTTGTCGATGGGATGGCCGGCGGCGAGGAGATCGACACGTCCGGCGGTGCGCCAGCCCATGGCGGGGAGGTTCATGATGCGGTGCATCTTGTCGGCGGTGAAGGGCAGGAAAGGCGCGCAGAGGACAGCCAGATTGGCACAAATCTGCAGCGAGAGGTTGAGGACGGTGGCGGTACGCTCGGGGTCAGTCTTGGCCAGTTTCCATGGCTCGGTATCGGTGAGATACTTGTTGCCAAGGCGAGCCAGATTCATCATCTCGGCGAGGGCTTCGCGGAAGCGGTAGCTCTCAATACTGCGGCCCACACGCTCGGGGAAGGTGGCAATCTCGTTGATGGTGTCGCGGTCAAGGTCGGTCAGCGGGCCACAGGCGGGTACCTTGCCGTCGAAGAATTTGTGGGTGAGGACAAGGGTACGGTTGACAAAGTTGCCGAGAATAGCAACCAGCTCAGAGTTATTTTTCAGTTGGAAGTCTTTCCATGTAAAGTCGTTGTCCTTGGTTTCAGGAGCGTTGCTGCAAAGGGTGTAGCGCAGCACATCCTGCTTGCCGGGAAAGTCTTTGAGATACTCGTGGAGCCAAACAGCCCAGTTGCGCGAGGTGCTGATTTTGTCGCCTTCGAGATTGAGGAACTCGTTGGCGGGCACATTCTGCGGCAGGATATAGCTTCCGTCGGCTTTGAGCATGGCGGGGAAGATGATGCAGTGGAAGACGATGTTGTCCTTGCCTATGAAGTGGACCAGCTTGGTGTCGTGGTCTTTCCACCATTGCTCCCAGTCGTCGCCTTTCAACTGTTTGGTAAAGCTGATGTAGCCAATCGGGGCATCGAACCATACATACAGCACCTTGCCGTCGGCACCCTCGACGGGTACTTTCACACCCCAGTCAAGGTCGCGCGTAACGGCACGGGGCTGCAGACCGGCATCAATCCACGACTTGCACTGACCGTAGACATTGGTTTTCCAGTCGCCTTTGTGTTCTTCCAGAATCCACTGGCGCAGCCAAGGCTCATCCTGGTCAAGGGGGAGGTACCAGTGTTTGGTTTCGCGCATGACGGGAGGATTGCCACTGAGGGTGGACTTGGGGTTGATGAGGTCGGTTGCATTGAGGGAGGTGCCACAGGCTTCGCACTGGTCGCCGTAGGCGTGCTCGTTGCCACAATGGGGGCAAGTGCCGGTAATGTAGCGGTCGGCCAGGAATTGGTGTGCCTCCTCGTCATAGTATTGCATGGAGGTCTTTTCCACAAATTTCCCTTCGTCGTAGAGTTTCTTGAAATAGGCGGCGGCGGTTTTGTGGTGCTCGGGGCTGGAAGTGCGGCTATAGATGTCGAATGAGATGCCAAATTCGGCAAAAGAGTCTTTGATTATCTTGTGGTAGCGGTCGACGATGTCCTGCGGAGTGACACCCTCTTTACGGGCTTTGATAGTGATGGGGACACCGTGCTCGTCGCTGCCACCGATAAACATTACCTTCTCACCGGCACTGCGCAGATAGCGGACGTAGACATCGGCAGGGACATAGACCCCCGCAAGGTGGCCGATGTGGACAGGCCCGTTGGCATAGGGCAGCGCCGAGGTGACAGTGTAGCGTTTGAATTGTTGGTCTTTTTCAGTGTATATCATTGATTTTTTAGTTCTTATATGTGTAAATGATTTCGTCGGTACCGGTAACCTTGGTGGGGTATTTCTGGTCGTTATACTCGTAATGATACTCCTCGGTAGTGTTGAACGGTCTGCGCAACAATTCCTGGCTTTGTCCCATCATAGAGATAGAGAGGGCTATGGCGGCATTGTTGCTCATGGTAAGCATGTTGGCACGGGAGAGAGTCTGCGGGCTGAGGAGTTCGCCCCAGTTGCAGAACATGGGGTTGTACATGTCGTCATAAGTGGCCGAGATGGTGTCGGCAATGCTTACCTGCAAAGGGAGTGAGCCACCACCGGCCATCATTACCATCTGTATCAAAGAGAGGTACTGCTCAGGGATGTCGATAAACTGCTGAAGCAAATCCAAATCATCGGCTGTGACATTCAGCACAAGCGAGCCTTCCAATACCTGCCTGTCGACATTCTCGCCATTCCATACAAAACTGGTCGAAAAGACCTTGTCGGAGATGCTCAGCTTGGTGTCGCCGTGAGCTTTGGCAATCTGAGCCAGCTGTACCATGGTCTCGGCGGCGGGTGTGCCCACCAGTTTCTCAAAGAACGAACCCTGGCCCAGCAACTGTCCGGCCAAAGTCATGAGAAAATTGTCGTCAATCGTTATCTGGCCGCCGCTGATTTTGCCAACCTCGTTGTGCTGGAGGTCAATCTGCAGCGCCAAGGCACCACTGTAGTACACATCGCACTTGGTCATCCGTCCATCCGCATAGGTGTAGCGTAATTCCTCGCCCAGCGACAAGTCGGACTCCACTTTGGTGATATAGCCGTCGGCGTAAGTGTAGGACTTGACCTCACCGCCTATCCAGGTGATTCGGTCCAGGTTGTCGCCTTGCCAGCTCCATTCCTGGTCAGGGTCTCCGTTCTTGGTCACCGACGCAACTTTCATCACGGGGTTGTAGACACCCTCTTTGTATACCGGCACGGCGGGTACATTACCCTCATTGGGATTGGGGTCTTTTTTGCACGACAATACTGTGGCAACCATTGTGAGGGCCATCAACGAAAGTAACAATTTCTTCATGTTTCTGTTTGGTATTATAAGGTTAAACAAAATCAAAGCACCAATTAGATGGCTTTCTTGGCGGTTGTGGTGCGCTTAGGAGCCGACTTGGCCTGGGTGGTAGCCTTGGGGGCAGCCTGTTTGGGGGCAGTGGTGCGCTTCGGTGCGGCAGGCTTGGGCGCGGCCGCCTTCTCGATGTTTTCGGCCTCGGCGCTCTCAGCCTCCTTGTCCTCCTCGGTGGGGGTCAGCTTGCCGGCATTGAGCAGGATATTATACCACGAAAACAGTTTCTTAGCATCGGAAGCATGCACACGGTCGGTGTCGTAGTTGGGCAGCACCTTGGCCAGCATATCGAACAACTCCTTGCTGTCGGCCTTCTTGGGGTCGAAATCGGTGGGCTTGCCCTCCAGCAAGTTATACGTGCTTTCGAAAATCTCTTCAAGGGGTTTCTCGTCATCGGTGGTGAACATGCGTATCTCGCTCAACTGGCTGATGCTGTTGCTCGAAAATACAGGGAATTTCTGTCCGTTGACAAGGTTCTTTACAATGGCGCCGTTTTTGGTTCTCGACACCAGTTCGTTCAAGTCGGGTTTGCCAGAGATGGCTAAGATGTTTGATAAATCCATTGTGATATGTAATTTTAAACTCGTAAGTAACGCAGTAACGCTATTAATATTTTACTGGGCAGCAAAAAAAACGCCGTCGGAGGCTCCCCTGCCGTGGAACTGCATCAATCCCGCAATGGGCGACTGTACCATGGCGCCCAGCGTCACCCCCTGTGCGGTGGCGGCGGCCTTCAACTCCTCGCTGAAGGACGACACCAGTCCCCCCACCAAACTGAGGGGCAACTGGGCCTGTTCGCCAAAGTAAGGCAACTGGTCGAAATAGGCCGAAAAACACTGCTGCAACACTTGCTGCACATAGGGCTCCCGGCGGTGGCGATCGGCAAAAGAGGCCAGCGAAGCCAAGTAACGGTTAGGATTGGGCCGGCGGTATACGTGGTCTATAAACTGAGCCGTTGTGCAGGGGTAATCGGCATAGAACAGGTCCCTTACCTGCTCTGGCATTCGCTCCTCCAAATAGTCTTTCAGCAATCGTTTGCCAATATGGTTGCCTGAACCTTCATCACCCAAAATGTAGCCTGTCGAAACCCTGCGGCGGGCAATCTTGCACCCGTCGTAGTAGCACATATTGCTGCCGGTACCCAATATACCCACCAAGCCCGCACTGTGTCCGCAAGTGGCCCGGCACGCTCCAAGCAAGTCGCCGCTCACCTCGACACTGTCCGCCCGCACTGTCCGCCCAAGCCATTCCCTCACCTGTCCGCAAGCGCTCTCAGTGCCACAGCCAGAGCCATAAAAGAACAACTGACTCACCCGCACCCTCTCCAACTGCAGCTCTCGCCCCATAGCACTCACCTCACGGCCGAAAACAGCCGCATCGGCAAACAGGGGGTTGAGTCCCTCCGTGGTGCAGTGCCGCTCACATCCCTCCCCCATCAGCACCCAATGGGTCTTCGTGCTACCGCTATCGGCAATCAAAATCATACCTTACAAGACAACTACCGTCAGTTATATGATTCCTATAATGTCATTAATATCTTCAATCTGATGTCGTTGACAGTAGTCCTGAAGCCCGTCGACAATCTTCACAGTCACCGCAGGATCCAGAAAATTGGCAGTTCCCACTTGCACTGCCTTGGCTCCGGCCATCAAAAACTCCAGCGCGTCGGCAGCACAACTGATGCCTCCAAGCCCCACCACGGGAATCTGCACCGCGTGAGCCACCTGCCACACCATGCGCACCGCAATGGGCTTGACGCAAGGGCCGCTCAGGCCGCCAGTGATAGTGCTGAGGCAAGGCCGTTGGCGCTCCACATCAATGGCCATGCCCAGCAGCGTGTTAATCAGCGACACGCTGTCAGCCCCGGCCTGCTCCACTGCCTTGGCGATGTCCACAATGCTGGTCACGTTGGGTGTAAGTTTCACAATCAAAGTCTTGCGATACACCTTGCGAACCTCCTTCACCACCTGCGCAGCCATAGCAGGGTCTGTGCCGAAACCCATGCCTCCTTTCTTCACATTGGGGCAACTGATGTTCAACTCAATGCCCGGAACATTGTCTAAGGCATCCACCTGCTCGGCAACGCTGCAATACTCCTCAATCGACGAGCCGCTCACATTGACCAAAATATTTGTATCTATGTCTTTTATGCGGGGGTAAACCTCCTTGCAGAAAGTCCCCACACCCACATTCTGCAGCCCCACGGCATTGAGCATGCCAGCAGGGGTTTCGGCCATGCGGGGATAAGGGTTGCCCTGGCGGCGCTCGCCCGTGGTGCCTTTCACAACGATGCCACCCAGACGGCTCAAATCAATGAAATCAGCGAACTCCTCGCCATAGCCAAATGTGCCCGAAGCCGTCATCACCGGATTCTTCAGCACAATATTGTGGATTTTTGTCTCTAACTTTGCCATATCGAAAACAGATTATTTGGTTGCCGCCAACCATTTGGTCAGCTTCCTCACATCAAACACTGGACCCTCTTTGCAAACGCACTTATGCCCATCGTCGGTGTCGCACACACAACACAGGCAAGCACCTATGCCGCAAGCCATCATATTCTCCAGCGACACCTCGCACTCCACGCCCTTCTCCATCGCATAACGCCCCACAGCCTTCATCATCGGAGTGGGCCCACAAGTGCAAATATGGTCATACCGGCCCGCAAAAGCCGGGTGTTGAGTCACCAGCCCTTTCTCGCCCAGCGAGCCGTCCTCCGTGGCATAAAAAACACGTCCGTATTGCTCAAAGGCGTCGCGTACAGGAATCAACGCCTTAGTACGGCCACCCAACAGAATCGTAGGCTCTACCCCTTTCCGGCTGTAGCTCTTGGCCAGATGGAACAGCGGGGCTATACCGGCACCGCCACCCACCAGCAGCGGACGCTCACCCCGCACACTAAAGCCATGCCCCAGCGGGAAAATCAGGTTCAGGCTCTCGCCCACCTTCAGCTCAGACAACTTGCGTGTGCCTTTGCCCACAATTTGAACCAGCAGCTTAAGCGTATTCTGTTCTTCGTCCACATCATGGATTGATATCGGGCGGCGCAGCAGCACCTCACGGCAGTCGCTCACCTCCACCTCCACAAACTGCCCAGCCTCGATAGCGGGCAACTGGTCGGGATGGCGCAACGTAAGGCTGAAATACTGTTCGCCCAGCTGCTCACGCCCCACAATAGTAAAATCGGCTATCTGTTTCATACAACTTATCTTGTTTGTACCTAATAATCTGCCTGTCATTAAAAGCCATAACAAGCAATTCAAAATGCAAAAATACAAAAAAAAATCGTACCTTTGCAAATTCAAACAAAGAAAACCCAATGGAACTGCCCTCCAACACCCTGGCCAACGCCGTCGAACACCTCTCCACCCTGCCCGGTGTAGGCAAACGCTCGGCCCTGCGTTTCGCCCTCCACCTGCTCAAACAGCCCGCTGACGAGACCCTCCATCTGGCCGACTCCATCCACCGCCTCACCACCGACATCCACTACTGCCACATTTGCCACTGCCTCAGCGACACCGACACCTGCCCCATCTGCTCCAGCCCCAAGCGCAACCAAAGCATCGTCTGCGTGGTGGAAAACGTGCAAGATGTTATGGCTATTGAGAACACACAGCAGTACCAAGGCCTTTACCACGTCCTCGGGGGGGTAATTTCCCCCATTGACGGCATCGGCATTCGCGACCTCAACATTGACTCCCTCATCCAGCGCGTGCAGCAAGGCATCCCCTCCCCTGTCGACGAAGTCATCCTCGCCCTCCCCACCACTATGGAGGGCGACACCACCTCCTTCTACCTCAACAAACAACTGCTGCCCCTCGGAGTCCGCATCACCACCATTGCCCGTGGCATCGCCATCGGCGACAACCTCGAATATGCCGACGAAATCACCCTCGGCCGCAGCATCATCAACCGCATCCCCTTTGCATAACAACATTCAGAAAAAAATTCCTGCCAAACATGAAACACCCTTTGCTCACCCTCCTATTCATCGCCCTGACGGCCACCGCCTGTGGCCAGGGCAATACCCCCGTCTCACAACCCATCCAGCCCACAAACACCCCGACCGACGAGCAGCTTCTGCGCGACATCGGCGAGATGCTCCTTGTCGGCTTCCGCGGCACCACCCTCAACGAAACGAGCCACATCATCCGCGACATACAGCAATACCACATCGGCGGCGTCATCCTCTTCGAATACGATGCCCCCACCGGCACCCGCCATCGCAACATCCAGTCGCCCAGCCAGCTCCGCAACCTCTGCTCCGACCTACAGAAATACGCCGGTGGCCACCTCCTCATCGGCATCGACCAAGAAGGCGGCAACGTAGCCCGCATGCGTGCCCGCGACGGCTTCCCCGCCACCAAGAGCGCACAAGCCACCGCTCAAGGCGGCAACGACAGTGTCGCCCGCTATGCCGCCATCATTGCCGACGAACTCAGTGCCGCCGGCGTCAACCTCAACTTCGCCCCCTGCGTCGATGTCAATGTCAACCCCTCCTGCCCCGTCATTGGCAAACTGGAGCGCAGCTTCTCGGCCGACCCCGTCGCCGTCACCCACTTCGCCACCCTCTGGCTCGACCAACTGCACAAAAAACACATCATCGGCTGCCTCAAACACTTCCCCGGCCACGGCAGTGCCTCCGGCGACACCCATGCCGGCCTTGTCGACGTGACCAAAACTTGGCAGGAAGAAGAACTCCTGCCCTACCGCACACTCATCGACAAAGACATCGTCGACATGGTGATGGTGGCACACGTCATCAACCGCAACCTTGGCAACGACCTCCCTGCCTCCCTCTCCCCCTCCATCGTAAAAGAAATCCTGCGTGCCCAACTCGGTTTCGACGGTGTCGTCGTCACCGACGACCTCGCCATGGGAGCCATCACCCGGCACTACGGGTTCGAAGAGACCCTCCGCATGGCCATCCAAGCCGGATGCGACCTCCTCTGCCTCTCCAACAACGGCGGCGGCTACGACCCCGACGTTGTCCCCCATGCCGTGCAGACCATATTCCAGTTTGTAAAAAACGGACTCCTCTCGGCCGACGACATCCATGCCTCAGCCGAGCGCATCCGCTCCCTGAAGAAAAAATACCAACTCTACTAAAACCAGCCCGTCAATCCCAACAGGCCCGTCGCTATCAGATAGCGCGTCAATTTGCCTAAAGCCATCAGCACCACCGTGCCCCAGGGATTCGTCCTGAGCAGCCCCATGGCAATAGCTATCAAGTCCCCCACTATCGGCAGCCATGTGAGCAGTGCCGCCCACACACCGTATCTGCCCACCCTCTCATGCACAGCCATCAACTTCTCGCGCTTCACCCTCAAATACCGCTCAATCCACTCCCACTTGCACAACCACCCCAGCAAAAAGCTTATCATCCCCCCAGCCGTGTTGCCTGCCGTGGCCACTGCCGCCACCACCCACTTGTCATAACCCATCGCCAGCGCCCCCGCCAGCAAAGCCTCCGACGAGAACGGCACCACCGTGGCCGCCAACATACAACCGATAAAAAGGCCCAACAGGCCCAACTGCTCTAACATACAGCCATAATAACGCCGTCGCGCCTCATTTATTGCACCAGCGGGGAACAGTCGCGCCCAGCGCAAACCGTCCCCCGCTGATATAGCCTTGGTGCTTCCGAGCGCTAATGCTCCACCACCAGTTTCAAAAGATAAGTGCCGCGCAGTGTCACGGCCTTCACGTAATAGGTGCCGGCGGCCAGTGCTCGTGTGTCAAAGTATGCGCTGTTGCGCTGGCTCAACACCGTAGTGCCCATGGCCGACATCACCTCCACCTCCCTCACCCCGTTCATCGGCATGCCGGACAATGCATCGGTCACCGCCACCAGCCCGTTAGTCGGATTGGGGGCCAGCACCACACCTCCAGCCATCACCTCCGCGCCAATGCCCACCTTCGGGCACACCTCCACCGCCTCACTCCACGGGCCGTAATGCCCCGTGCCGCACATGCCCCGCACCCGTAGCCACACACACGTGTCCAGCGCCACCGTGATGGACTGCTCCTGCGTCTCTGTCAGCAGTGCGCGCTCCCATGCCGTGCTGTCGGGCTCGGCTCCCGTGCTGTCCGCCGCCATCTGCGCCACCTGCCACACCTGCTGCCCTTCGCCTCCGCGCCACCTCAACGTGGCGCTCCCTATCGCGCTGACCGCCTCCACACTGTCCACCCCAGGACAGGGAGGCACCCTCCTCCGGTCATACTCCGGCATGTAATAACTGACATATATTGGAGTGTCCCCAGCCACAGACGGATAATTTATCGGCCGCGGTGGGCAGCTGTAACATAGACCATAGGACGAAGCCACAACCTGCCCTCTGTCAGACAAATACAGGCTCGGACACCAAGAGTAAATGGTTGAGTCTATAGCGACCGTACTGTTGTCTTCCAAGTCTGTAACCTCAATGCGGCGTTGAGGGGTATGAGGGCGGTCTATTAGTAATGGTGCTTGTACTATTGGCGTCTGCTTAGACCATATCTTGCCGTCCCGCAATGGCGTGGTTGCCAAAGGTTCCGAATATTGGGGAAGGTAATAGTTATGCGGTTCTGATTCCATCCATCCCTTACCCGGAAAAATCACTTTCACGTAATCTCCTGTCCTCTTATCATATACAACATAATAAACAAATCGCGAAAACATGCGGTAAGTTGGTCGTATATCATAGTTCTGGTAGAAAGCCGTGTCTGGTGGGTCAACTGGTACCGTTTCGAGCCTAATCTGATGGTCTTCGTCAAAAAAATACGAAACAGGAACAAGCGTATCCTCGTTATAAATCATTGCTGGGTGGTACTTTCCTATCCCCTCCCAACCTTGCGCAAAATGTTGCTTACAGTACACATATTGAGAGTCTAACAACGGTGCCAAATAGTATTCAAAGTCCCACGGGAAAGGTACTGTGTCTGTGCTTTCCATATACCGCTGCCGCACCCACAAAAGATTCCCCGCAGTGTCAAATTTTAACAATGCTCGCACTTGTTCCGCTGCATACAGACTCTCCACCAGTATATAGTGTGTCGAATCAAGCATCATCCGAAATGGATACTCTATATTGGGTGGATCCGGCCAAGGTAACGATTGAGTACCTGTACTGTCAGAATAAGTACTATAACCTGTCCTCGAATACTTCCAAACGTCATAAGTGAACGAATTGAAATTGGCTGTCACGTAGACGTTGTCCTCCTCGTCAACCGCCAACCCTTCAATACTGACTCGGGCAAGAGTCGGATAATAACCTGGATTTCTATTCATGCCAGGATAATTAGTAATACACTGCCTGTCAATATCGCACACCATCGGCTTCCAACTAATTATATTGTAATTTGAATCAAGTACTAAGTGGTATACATCACACACCGAATCTTGCCAACCATTCCTCCACCACGGCTGATCTCCAACATAGACAGTGTCTTCATCTACTACTAAATATTGATTAGTAGCCAGATTCCTCACGAAAAGGTGACTCCTATTATGGTAATCTCTAATATATGTCGGAGATAAAAAGGCGTTTTGTCTATATGGGCTTAGAACAGTATCCCAAACATAACTTCCGGTAATGGTATCCCGACGGCGGCTATAATGTCTTTCATAACCTTTTTCTACCCGAGTTAGGCAGCGCTTGTCAATTACATTCCCTTCTAAATCCATAGTAAATAAAATGCCCTCAGTAGCACCCGTTCTTTCAGTAAACGGGAAACACCTTAGGCTGTCAGGCAATAGTCTGCTGCCTGGCGAAGGCCAGTTATACGTAGTGTCAAACATGTATATAAATGGGTCAGCATAAAGATGTTGCTCGTTTTGTCCTGATATTTCCATACTAAAATACAACAGACCATTCCTTAATTGCATATCCCGTATTTTTAAGTACGGAGGCTTGCTGTGTTCTGCCAAATTAGAAGCATAATGTTTGGCCCACACTCGGTTGCCCAGCGTGTCGATTTTCACAACCACTATCCCGCTGGCAAATGATGTCTGTACTCTCGGATCCCTATCAAATTCTGGGTATACAGAGGTGTAGTCTTCCCAAAGCGCACCTCTCATAAAAGTTACTCCATAGTATGTGTTACCTTCCTCGTCCACAACAAAATTCGTACCACACCCCAGCCTATCATCATTGCCGCTCACCGTCGAGAGCCACCTGAACTCCACATCGGTCTGCCGTTGCTCAAAATCGGTCTGCTGGGCCACCGCCTGGGCATTCAACATACACAACAATAACATGACAATATCTATAGCCGATTTGGCTGCCCTATTTTTCATATCAATATCTCCTTCTAATAATTAAATGAATAATGTAAATCTGCTGCACCTCTACTGCAATTTGATCAGCTTCAGGTGCTCCACCTCTCCCTTTTGTCCCACTACCGTCACCAGATAGCTACCTTGCGGCAGGGCCGACAAATCCAGTTCTCCGCTTCCGCCCGAGCGCACCAGCACCTGACCCTTCATGTTCAGCACTGTCACCGCCTCCAACTCCTCGGCCTTCAATCCTGAGGCGGCATCCACCACCCTTACAACCCCTGTGGTCGGATTGGGGTGCAACGCATAGCGGACCCCTCCTCTTGCCTTTCCTCCCGCGCTCTTCGAGTGTTCCCCTCCTTGCGGCAGTTGTGCGCACTGCTCGTACAGCTCATTAGCCTCCTTACACACCTCCTTGACGCAGGGCGAAGTGCCCTCTTTGCATACCAGAACATTGAAACAGAACGACTCTCCGGCTGCCACCATCTGTGTCAGGCGGGCATAGTCTATCATGAACAGACCCACGTATGGGTTGCCACTGATTTCTGACACCATCTCTCCAGGGCCGTCACACCACACTTTTATTATTTGATTTAGGAGTCCCGGCGTTGTACACACAATGTCGTAGTAGGCCACCCTTCCTGCCACACTCTGCCCCATGTTCAAACTGCACACAAGGTTCACCGGATCACTGCAGTTGTCCGGACTGAGACACTCCATGCTCTGCCTTAGGTCTGCCGTAAAGAATCCCACCACAACTCCGGTGTTATCCCTTATATTGAACCGCACTGCCGAAGGTGTGGTGAAATCATATTGAAACACCACTTGCAACGCCCGGGAGCCGCTGGCTGCAACGGTGAACGGAATCATTGGCGTGGTCGACACAAGCGGCACCGTGCCGACTATTGATCCCACCGTAATGGCACTCGGCAACATGTTGCTCAACATCACATCAAGCGTATACTCCACACCGCAACCCTGTCTTCTGCACGACACTTTCTGAACCACACAATTCAACGTGCGGTTTGCGGGGACCAGGCCGGTGTTTGTTGACGTACAGTCTATCGGGATTATATCCAACACGGGCGACACAGCTGTACACCCCTGCCCATAATCCACCCACAGTCGGTAGACTCCCGCGCCAGAGATGTTCAGCCCAATGGCTCCGGGCGGCGGCGGCACCGTACCTGACTGCATGACCCAGTTTCCACGGCGCCACGACCACGCCGACCCAGCCGCACACCCCAGTGTATACACGGAAGTATTCGCGGTAGCATGTTCACACATCGGGTAGCAGCCCGTAAGCAACCCCCCAAAGTCCGGAGCCTGCGGAATGATGATGCCCCCTTGGGGCGAGCGGCACCCCTCAGCATCTACATAATAGGCGCTGGCCGGGCCATCAGTATAGTACTGGGTGCTGTAACCACTGAGACCATTGCTCCACACTGCACACCGATACAGCGGCGGAACGGACAACTCCACCGCCCCCTCAGTGATGCACGCATTGGCGCCGAAAGCAATCACTGGCGCCGAGGGGAGGGAGTTGATGGCAATGGTTTTGGTGTCGCGGTTGGTGCAGCCTTGATTGTCCGTCACTTCCAGTTCAAGGGTGAAGCTCTCTCCTTGCGGAACTCTGAAGCGATAGTTGGCATCGGTCGATGACTCCAGCAAGTTCCCGGTGCCGTCTGTCAGGCTCCACCGATATTGGTACTGCTCGCCGGCGTAGCCTATGGCCAGTGCCTCCTCGCCTTCGCAATAGGCACTCTTGCACCTGATGCTTGCCAGCACCTCGTTGGGGTAGTTCACATTTTTCGTTGCCTGACCCTTGCACCCGGTGGTCGGGTTCACCTCCAGCACTCGGTAGTCCCCACCCTCATACACATCAAACTTTTTTTTGATTAGACTATTCACATCATATAGCGTCACCTGCGGAGTCCAGTAATAAAGATACTCCGGGGAAGGAAAGGCACCAGAACTAGAATAATATTCGACAGGTTTGGGAGTCCCGAAGCAAATCATCTCCGTGTAGTTATCGAGAATGTCGCGACCTATATCGTTCACTGCAACATCCACATTTATTTCCCCCGACTGCACACACCCATTGCACCCCTCCACATAGAGTGCCACATGGTGTGACCCACTGCTGAAAGTATGGTAAATATTGTTGCCGAAGTTGTACGATAGGTCACCAAATCCCCACTGCACCGTTTTGACGCAACCGTTCAAAGTGGCACTTAACACCGCAGGGGTACTCACACACAGTTGCATGCTCTGCGGCAGATTGCTTATAAGCACCTGCGGGCCGAAAGCGCGGATGTAGTCGATATAGCAATCGTGGTCAGTGCCTATACTAACCCTTATCGCAAACATCTGCTCCACAGTCGTTCCCACAAAGGCCGGGACCACGACCGCATCCACAAGTTCCCCACCGTAGAGGGTCTGGCCGCCCAGATACGCCACCTCTACCTGCATTTCAGGGGCGACCGCACACTCCGACTGGTTCTGAATGACTATATTGCCGCTGCAATCTCCACTAATTTCGAAATTGAGCCAGCAGTCGCTGTTTATCGGCTCCATCCCCACCGTCTCGCAGTGGCAGGCGTTGTCAGGCCCCCACTGCACCTTTATGCCGTCCACACACCGCGCTGGCACCAGCAGTCGGCTGACCATACTCTTCAGTGTGACCTTGCTCCCGACTGGCGCACCATCGCACAAGAATGTGAGTGTGGCGGGCAACGTCACTCCCGCCGCCAGCTGCACCTCCACTATGTTATAGCATTTGTGAACCACACTGACCATCCCCGACTCCACCACACATGGCGGCAGGGGTGGCATGTAGGTCATGGTAGTGCAGCAGCCGTTCTGCGCGCACACGGTACACCTGGCTGACACTGCAGGGGTGGGAATACAAGGCTGCGCCTCGTATCCTGGTGTCCACAAGTAGGTGAGATCCATCCCTTCACCTCCTGTCACGCACAACTGTCCCCCACTCTCCACCAAATCAAGGGCAGGGAACTCGTTCACCGTAAATGTGTGTGTGGATGTTGCTTCGCATCCATATTTCGACACATAATGCAACACCACATTGTAAGTCCCCGCATGAGGGAACACCACATGTCCTGGCAGGCCACGCACCACTCCCACGCCGCTCACCTCCCAGTAGGTCTGCTCCCTGTCGACGTTGGCGAGATCTTCGACAGACTCCACATTCAGATGGCACAGCGTATTACTGCAGAACACCTCATTCTGTATTACCGGCGGGTCAATCATTCCTATTATCACCGTCACAACATCAGTCCGGTCTACGCCACAGGCCTTGCGCGTCAGATATAGCGGCACCTGCATCATGTGGCCCAAGTAGTTGGTCATCACCTGCACATTACGCTGCAGATGGTCACCCACCACCGTAAGGGTATAGGCCAGAGGCTCAGGGGTCTTCCACTCATAAAGCACCGGCACATCGGGGTGGTCCGGCAAGAGGTTCAGGTCAAACGACTGCCCCTCGCACACCTTGACTGGAGACGAGTAGGGCCAGGGGTCGAAAACAAACAGATAGGTATGCCACACCACAGCCGCCGACCGGCAGCCCGTCCGGCGGTCCACCTGATAGACACTGATGTCGGCCGCATCAGGGCCGAAAGTCACCATCACCCGCTCACCCACGGCCTGCGCCAAATCGGGCTGCCCGTTGTCCCACTCCCACAAAATAATATAATCATCCGACGTGGCATCTGCCATATAATACTCCGAGCTGCCCGGACACACCTCATGAGGTCCCCGCACATTCAGCGGCGCCGGCGGCACTGGCGGCACTTCTATGATGCGCTCAGCTCGGTTACAGAATTCTCCATTGACAGCTTCTACAGTATAAAAGCCACTGACCGTGAACGTGTAGTTAAGATTGACTGCAGGCACATCGGAATGGTAACATTCTGTTCCATTATATTTTATTGTCCATGAACTACCTGTTGTTGCATTGGTCCCAAACTCCACTTGCTGACCCAAACATACAATAGAAGACTGTGGTGTAACTATCTCCAAATTGTCTTTCACCATAATTGTCTTCGTTACCTGATACGGCCCGCAATTCAGAATATCGCAACGGTAATGGGCCGTCAGCGTATAGGTCCCAGCTTGCGGCACTCTTAAGAGCATTTCATTCGTTGAGTCCCCTAATATGATATTAGCAGTGGGTGACGACACCGACCAGCTGTAAGCCGTACCACCCCAGAGGGGCAGTGAATATTTCACAACCTCGTCTTTGCAGATGACATCAGGACCCTCTATGACGGCGGCATCAGATATAACAGGGATTTTGACAGATTTTATTTCCCTGCATTGACAATCGCACCCGCTCGCATCCAGTGTAATTGTCCCATAGCCGCTTTGTGGCGCCCCCCACAATACTTCTATCGTCTGCATCCCTTGACCATGCAAGAGTGTCCCTCCATCTATGTCCCAGCTGTACTGGCTACATGGTGGCTCACCAACTTGATAGCTTACTGATGAATTGGCACATACTGTTCCGTAACAATTCATCTTCAGTGGGCACGACGGCGAGACATGGATTATTATTGTCTCTTCATCATAACAGCCACATTCATTGGTCACCCTGTGCACAAGTACATGATTATCTCCTACGGACATCGCCCGGAAGGAATACTCTCGTCCCGTCGACACCCCCCACGGCGACTGCCAGTAATAGTCCACTATAGGAGTTGTTGATGTCTGGCTTGCATCTATCATTGTTATGCTGTCTCCCAGACACACATACAAATCTTTTTCCCCGGGAACTAAAGGGTTTGTTACATACGCCGGAGTAGACACCGAACGGCTCAGCGGTTTGTCCTCAAGCACTATCTCAAGCCTTGCGCTGACAGAGACTCCTTCAGAAGTCGACGCTGTTACCTCAATTGCGCCAACATCCCCTACTCCCCAGGTTACTGAGCATTGACTGCCTCCAGCCAAAGGGTTTCCAGTTCCACCAACAATTGACCAACTGTAATCGGTAAAACCAGTACCAACAGCTTCGTACATAACGGTGTTACCTTTGCAGGACCGGACAGTAAAACTTCCAGGAATGATTTCTGTTCCATCAAGGGTATGAGTAATGCACTGATTGTCCCCCAATGGCATCACGCGAAGCGAAACAGGGGCTTGTGCTAATGTTTTTGAGTATACTGCACATACGAGCAGTAATAAACTCAAAAACCTATTTCTTAATATGATATAGCGTTTCATAAAGTAATAATTTATGATTATAGATGCTGCAAATATATGAAAAAAAATAATATCTGCAAAAAAAAATAATAATTATTTCCTTATTTTAACCTATTACCTGCTCGCATTGACCCTGTCCCGTGACACGGCATTTGTTAATAAAGAGGCGACACCCGTAAAGTCGCATCGCTGTAGTAGACGGACGACTGAGCCGACGTGCCTTGCTCATTGTCGCGCCTCTCGTATATTTGCATCGTGGTGTCCCCTGCATCAATATGAGCGGGCAGCGGAATGCGCCATGCAGAAAACCGGGAAGCAATTGGGACAGTTGACGACAATGTGCGCAAACAACGGTGGCGACAATCTCACATCAGCAAACAGAATTGTATCTTTGCCACCGGAAAATGAAACCAAAAAAACATATAAATTCGTGTAACCAAGATTTTTAATCATTCGAATCCACCGCCTTCCCCGCTCCTTCGTCGCTAAATGAGCGATGAAGGAGCGGGGAAGGCGGTGGACAAAAACAAAGGAGGAAAGAAACATGGCACAAATGAAGAAAAAGGGCATCGCGGTGAGCGGAAGCCTGAAGAAGGACAACGTGACACTGTACACGCGATGCGGCAAAATCATCATCCGCTCGGCCACAAGCGACATGCCGACGACCCGCACACGCAGCCAGCTGATTAACCGGCAGAGACTGGCTCACAGCACCAACCTGTGGAAGGCCCTGCGGGCAAGCGGCAAACCGCTGCTGGAGGGCGGCAAGACGGCCTACGGGCGTTTCTGCTCGCTGATGAGCAAAATGACGCCCGTGTTTATGACCAAGGAGGAGTACCTCAACTATGGGGCATTGCTGCTGCCGGGTATGCCGGTCAGCGACGGCATATTGCAGGACATAGCTTACCACTGGGGCGACGCAGGGGGGACACCAGCCTTGGTCACTTCGATTAATGCGGCAAGGCCTTTGCCCGCCAATGCAACTGGAACAGACATGGTACGAGCACTTTGCGACAGAAACGGGATGTGGAAAGAGGGCGACGGGGTAAGACTGTACTCGTTGACTCAAACAACTGAAAGCATGATACCTAAAGTGTATGTGACGATGGAGGAGATATGCCTTGGGCACGGGGAGAGCGCGTGGCGTTTTGCCGAGCTGGAGCCGGCGACGGTGGACGGGCAACTGGCGCTGGCAGGGGCCGCAGTAGGCCTCACCAACCGAGGCTGGGCCATAGTGCACACCCGGAACGGACACTGTTCGAGCCAAGGGGTACTGACCCGCAGCACATTGTATGAGCAATACATGACGGAGGAGGCACTGCTGCGGGCCGCCGAGAGCTACGGCGGACTGACGGAGCAATCATTCATCACGCCCGGTAAGGGCTGAAAGCATGGACTTTACTGCATGCCGACGGCAACAAGGCCACTGCAATATTCAGTTGGAGAAGAAGGCTCCCTTGACGGCGAATACAAGGAGGAAGAGGACGGCGATGAGCTGCCAACGGCGGGCGCGGACGGGTTTGCCGGTGCGGCCCAGCATGATGCCGAGATAGGCCAGCAGGAAAAGCACCACGGCCAGAGGGATGGCGACCCGCCACATATCGGAATGCCACGATACGAGGAACCCCAGGCCGAGGCCGGCAAAGAGGGTGTTGGTGCCAGTGGCGATGCCGAGGAGGAGGACTGTGAGCCAGCGCGAAATGTCGTAGGCGGGCAACTCTTTCTCCTTTTTGCGGAAGGCGGGGAAGAACATGCGGAGGGCCACCGCAACAAGCAGACCGAGATAGACGAGATTGTCAAATTCGGGCAAGTCGAAACGGAGCAGGTTTCCAACATAAAGCCCTGCAAGCATGAGCAGTACGTGAACCAGGGCGATGAGGAGGGCGACGGCCAGTCCCTGCGTGAGGCGGATGGGATTTTTGTGTGCACAAGCACGCAACGAAAGCATGACGGGAATGGACAGGGCAAAGGAGAGGACGATGTATTCTAAAACTGACATGGGGTTAAGATAATGATTGTGTTAAAGTGATAAAGTCGTTGACGGAGAGCTGCTCGGCACGGAGGGAGAGGAAGCGGACGGGCACGGCGTCGAGCGGCAGGTCGAGCTGGCGCAGGGCGTTGCGGAGGGTTTTGCGCCGCTGGTTGAAGCCAGTTTTGACCACTTTGACAAAGAGGCTCTCGTCGCAGGGCAGGGCTTCCACACCGTTGCGGCGCATGCGGATGACGGCGGACTTGACCTTGGGCGGGGGGTTGAAGACGTGCTCAGAGACGGTGAAGAGGTACTCGATATTGTAGAAAGCTGATAGCAAGACACTCAGGATGCCGTAGGTCTTGCTGCCCGGCTGGGCGGCGACACGCTCGGCCACCTCTTTCTGGAACATGCCGACAACTTCGGGCACACGGCTGCGGCTGTCGAAGACTTTGAAGAGTATTTGGGAGGAGATGTTGTAGGGGAAATTGCCGATGACGGCAAAAGGCTCGGAGAAGAGGGTGGCGGGGTCGAGGGCCAGAAAATCGCCCTCGATGACGTGGAGGCCGGGGTAATGGCTGTGGAGATAGTCTACGGACTCGCGGTCAATCTCGATGGCGTGGAAGTCGAGCCCCTCTTTGCCATAGAGGTATTTGGTGAGGACACCCATGCCGGGGCCTATCTCCAGCACGTGGGGCGTGAGGCCGGTGAGGGAGTCGGCAATGCGGCGGGCGATGGTCTCGTCGGTGAGGAAATGCTGCCCGAGGGCTTTCTTGGCCCGGACAGAGCCATCGGCGGCAGGGCGGCGCATGGGGGGATGTGAGTGTTTATATTCCATAGAATGAGCTGTATTAGCGAAGCAAGACGACTGTGCCTTTGGCGGTCTGATAGCCACTGGGGGACTCGGCAATGCGGTAGCGGCAGAGGTAGACGTAGGCCGCCTGGCGGCAGGGGGTGCCGTTGGCGGTGCCGTCCCAGCCCTCGGACATGTCGGTGCTGTGGTAGATTTTGACCCCTTGGCGGTCGAAAATCCAGATTTCGTATTCGAGAATGCCGTGTCCGATGGCGGCGAAGCGGTTGTTGAGGTCGGCACCGGGGGTGAAGACGTTGGGGAAGTAGATGGAGGAGTTGAGAAGCGAGAAGGTCTGGGTGAGGGTATCGGCACACAAGTCGTTGGCGATGATGAGGGTGACGATGACGGAGTCGGTCTCGGAGTCGGCATAATAGACGAGGCGTGAGGTGTGGTTGGCGGTCGGCTGGCCATTGACGAACCAGGACTGGGAGGTGAAGCCTATGCTATTGTTGATGATTTCGAGCTGCTGGGAGCTTTTGTTGATTTCCCAGTCGATATGGAGGGGGACGATGGGTTGGAGGTAAAGGCTGTCGACAGCGGCACAACGGGCAGTGCCGGCATGGCTGACGGTGAGGAAGTAGACGGTGGGGAGCGTGGGGTTGACTTGAATCTGGCTGAGGTGCTGCTGGGTGGTGAGGGAGGGGTCGGGAGGAAGGGAGGTCCACTGGTAATGCCATAGCGCGGAGGAGTCGGCGGTGATGAGGTAATGGGCCGGCGAAAGGCAGGTGTAGTCCGTAAGGAGCTGGAAGTGGATGGTGTCAAGCACTTGGAGCTGGAGGTTGATGACGCTGTCGCACTGGTTGAGGGTGAGGAGGGAGTCGGCATAAGTGCCAGTAAGAGTAAGCTGCTTTCCGCCAAAGAGATAGGTGTCGCCTTGGCAGATGGTGTCGGCAAGCTGGAGAGAGTAGTAGGGATGGGTATGGAGGGTAGCGACAATGATGCTGTCGGCTCCGTTGAGGCAGGTGAGGGTGTCGCGGAAGGAGGCATTGCCGGTGAAGAGGTGGCCGTGCCACGTCAGGGGCAAATGGTTGAGACACACGGTTGTGTCGAACTGGGTGATGACGTTGCGGAAGACGTGGAGGCTGTAGATGATGAGGCTGTCGCAGAGACTGTCGGAGGGGGTGACGACGGGGACATCGGTTACATCGGTATAGAAAAGGGAGTCGCGGAAGGAACGGGGGAGCTGGTTTTCGGTACAGGTGTCGAGGTAACGGACAGTAGGCGTGTGGTGGACGGTGAGGCGGAGGATCGTAATGCTGTCGCAGCCAAAGGTGTTGGGGAGTGGGCTGCCAAGGGTGTCGACCAGAGAGTGGCGATAGGCGGTGCCTTGCCACAGAAGGCTGTCGCAAGCACTGGTGTCGATACGACCGATGGAGGTGGGATGGACGGTGAGGTGGAGGAGGGTGGAGCTGTCGCACTGGGGGTTGGTGAGGGTGTGGCTGGAAACGGAGTAGGTGCCGGGGGTGGAGAGGATGGTGCCGGCAAAGGTGACGGTCTGGTTGTCGCAGATGGTGTCGAAAAGGTGGATGGTGTAGGTGGGAAGCACTTCGAGGACGAGGGTGATGATGCTGTCGGCCCCGATGGCGTTGGGGAGTGTGTCGACATAGGTGCCAGCGGCGGTGAGAGAACGGCCATTCCAAAGGTAGGGCAGCTGGGAGTCGCAGACGGTGTCGGCAATGGAGGAGCGGGAGTTGGGGAGGATGTGGAGGTTGTAGATAAGGGTGCTGTCGCAGCCACCCGGGGAGGGGATGGTGAGTACGAGGTTGGATGTGTCGGCAGTGAGGGTGTGGCCGCGGAAAAGGCGCGGAAGGCTGCTTTCGGGCACGGTGTCAAAGAGGGTGAGGGTGGTGGAGGCGCGGAAGGTGAGGGAGAAGGTGGTGTCGTGGCGGCAGCCATTGCTGTCGTAGATGTGGACGGTGTAGAGGACAGTGGTGTCGGCCTGGAGGTTGTCGGGAGCGACGATGCAGAAGGAGGTGTCGCTGCGGCGCTCCTGCCAGGGGCCGAGGAGGTCGGCATGCTCGACGGTGGGGACATAGCTGTAGCGCGAGAGGCGCTCGGGATTGAGGGCGAGGGTCCAGCCAAAGATGTAGCCGTTGTCGCCGCTCCAGCCGTCAATGACTTCGATGAACCAAGTGCCGTTCATGGGACACCCTATCAGGGCGGAGAGGGACTGGTCAGGGTGGTAGAACTGGGAACCCATGGCGACGTTGGAGGAGTCGAAGCTGGAGCCGGTGACGTTCTGCATGCGGTAGATGAGACCGTCGCCAGGGGCGTAGGTGTAGCCGGCATCGGTGGCGTTGGACCAGCAGTAGCGCCAGCCGGTGCCGGACCTGTTGTTGTAGGCCGTGGAGTCGCAGGCATTGAAGGCCTCGGTGGATATGGGCTGCCCGAAGTCGGTGCTGACAAAGGCGTTGGATCCACTCTGCCAGCCACGGCTGGAGGAGGCGATGAAACTGTTGCAGTCGGAGTTGCCTGTGCCGCCATAGCGCATGATGTCGGCACTCTGGCCGTTGGGACAGGTGATGTTGATGTAGATGTCGCCGGCGTAGGAGTGCTCGATGTTGAGCATGACGTAGCGTATGTCGTTGACATCGGTGATGCGGGCGTCGGGGGCGAAGTCGGAGAAGTCGAGCTCGGAGCGGTAGGAGCAACCGTTGGGCTCGCAGTTGACCCCGTCGGGGAGGAAGATGCGGCTGGCCTCGGAGAGGACGTTCTGGCCGAGGTCGACACGAATTGGGGCCTGGGAACCAAAGCCCACCCAGATGAGAGCGGAGTCGGAGGGGCAGAGGACGGAGGGAAGGTTCATGACGAGGTCCATGTGGCGACGGGCGATGGTGACTTGGTCGGTGTCGAAGCAGCCGCCGGCAGTGGCCGCAACAAGGGTGTAGACACCGGGCTGGGTGACGCTGATGGTGCGCGTGGTTTGGCCGGTGGACCAGCGGTAGGAGTCGGCGCTGTCGGCCAGGAGGATGAGGGTGTCGTTGTCGCAAATGGGACGCGCGCCACGGATGAAGGCGTTGAAGCAGGGTGTGCGGAGGGAGAGTGTGCGCAGACAATCGGACTGCGCGGTGTCGGGAAGGGCGGCGAGGAGGAAGGTGTAGTCGGTATTGGGGGAGAGATTGTCGATTTGGCAGTAGCTGCCTGTAACGACAGTGTCAACTCCGGCACCCGAAAGATGAAAGGCTGCAGTGTCGGCATTAGCATGCCAGGTGAGGGTGACGGAGGTGGCGGTGAGGTTGGCATAGGAGAAGTCGGCTATGAAGTTGGAGCAGGGTGTGGGATGGACTGTGTAGTGGAGCGCAAAGCCGGAACGGTTGAGCATGGCGTCGGAGGAGAAGTAGAGGGTCATGACACCCGTGACAGATACGCAGTGGAGATTGCCGGTACCGCTGTAGGTGCCGAGGGTGGTGCCAGTGCGACCAGAGCCGTTGTAGACATAGAGGTAGTCGTTCATCCACTCGGTGGTGTAGGAGCCAGAAAGCTCGATGGTGTCGCCCAGGCGCGCGGTAATGATGACCATGCCCGCAAAATGGTTGGAGTAGTTGGCTGAGAGGCCTCCGTTGTCGAAAATAATGCCAGAGAGGCTGGTGGTGCCGTCGACATAGACGGTGGAGGCGTTGGAGAAGAGGACGGAGTCCTGTGCATGGACGGATATGGGACCCAGCAGGAAAAGAATGGCCAAGGACAATGTGCACCGAAGTGTTTTTATATTCATGAGGGTGTGGTCTCTATTCTATTAACGATAATAATGCTTGATATTGGATTGTCACTTGTTTAGGTGCATTTTGCCAGATGAAAATAACTTATAGGGATGAATAAAAGTGGCGGATTAGGGGATGTTGTCGGGCGGGAGGCTGGAGGAAAGGACACGGTAGCGTTTGCGGGCTTGGTCGACGTAGAGGCTGGAGGGGTAGTCGAGGATGAGTTTTTCGTAGCAGGAGCGGGCCCGGAGGGGGTTGCCAAGACGCTCTTCGTTGAGCTGGGCAAGGAGGAGGAGGGCATCGTCGGCCAGAAGGCCGTCGGGATAGAAGTCGGCAAGCTGCTGGAGGAGGGTGTCGGCCTCGGCATAGCGCTGCTGGCGGATGCGGATGCGCGCTTTCTGGTATAGCACTTCGTCGAAAAGGGGATGGGAGAGGGCGCTGCGGGCTATGTCGTCGAAGGCTTGCCAGGCGGAGTCGAGCAGGTTGCGGTAGAGCAGGAGGTCGGCGGCGGCGTAGCGCGAGAGCATGTCGAAGGTGCTGTCGTCCTCCATGTTGTCGCTGATGAGCAGGGAGAGTTCCATGGCGTCGTTGGCGATAAGTTTGGAGGTGGAGGCCCGGAGAACGTCAAGCTGGGTTTTGGCCCAGAGGAAGTCGTTGTTGTAGTAGGAGAGTTTGGCGTTCTTGAATTTGGCAAGAGAGCCGAGGACGTCGTTTTTGTTGGCTTTCTCGACTTGCATGTAGAGGAGTGAGGCATCCCACACTTCGCCCGCGAAGAGGAGGAGGTCGGCCAGAGCCAGTTTGGTTTCATCGCGATCTTTGGGGGAGAGTTTGGGGAGGTCGAGGATGTCGTAGAGGATGTCGGCGGCGGGCTGGACACTGTCGGCATAGTAGGCCATGAGGTCGGAGTAGTTGCGCATGAGCTGGATGGTACGGGTGTTTTTGCCCAGCTCGGCAAGGGCGGAGCGGTAGTTGAGGAGGAGTTGGCTGAGGAGCTGGTTCTCGATGGGGAAATGGCGGTTGAGACGCTCGAAATCGACTTCGAGGCCCCCTACCCTTGCGGCGAAGTAATAGGGGCTGTCAGGGCCTTTGCGCACGACGAGGGAGTAGCATTCGTCGGCTACATCGTAGGCCTGGTTGGAGCGCGAGATGGAGGCGACACGCATGAGGGGCTCGCCTCCCATGTCGGGAAAACGGGCATCGACGGCTTTGGCTTGGACAAGGGCAAAATGGAAGTCTTTCTGCTGCAGGGAGAACCAGAGCATCATCTCGATGTACTGCTTGTTGTCGGGCTGCTGCTGGACACGCTGGATGAGGGCCTGGCGCAGACCGTCGACGAGCTTGGGGTTGGAGGTTTCGTTGAGGACGCGCTGCAGAGAAATCTGGATGGAACCAAGCATGTTGGGGGATTTGTCGAGGAGGTCGAAGTATTCCTGCATCATGGATTGGTAGTCGCCGACTCGGTTGTAGAGGGTTGCCAACTCGCTGACATAGAGGAATTCGTTGTTTGTCTTTTTGCGTGCAAGGAGGTAGACTTGGATGGCGTATTCGGGGTGGCCGGCGGACTCGAAGGCTTGTGTCAACTCGCTGATTTGCTTGGAGTCATAGCCTATTTTTTGGACGACGGATTCGTAGGTTTTGGCGGCTTTGCGACGCTCGGAACGCATTTCGTAGAGCCGACCTAAGTCGACGTGGAGGTAGAGGTCGTTGGGGTATTGTTTGATGCGCTTCTCGACAAGCCGCTCGGCATCTTTGTATTCTTTGAGTTCGACAAGCGAGCGGAAGAGCATCTGGTAGTAGAACTTGTTGGGGGTGCGGGAATAGAGGGCTTCGTAGCATTCGGCCGCCTGCTCGAACTGGCCGCTGGAATAATAATGCGCGGCCAATTGTTCCTGCGTCTGCTGCGCATGGCAGGGGACGAGGAAGCAGAGCATGAAGGCCACACACACCAACCACCGCTTATGGTTCAGGACCGTTGTCATGAGCATTATCACTTATAAAAAACACCGGAAAGGGGGTTCCCGGTGTTGAGTAAGTGACTAAGCTGGGATTCGAACCCAGGACCCCATCCTTAAAAGGGATGTGCTCTACCTGCTGAGCTACTTAGTCGGACTAATAAGAAGTGTGACTAAGCTGGGATTCGAACCCAGGACCCCATCCTTAAAAGGGATGTGCTCTACCTGCTGAGCTACTTAGTCGCCTCAAATTTGAGTTTGCAAAAGTACAACTTTTTTCTCTTTCGACCAAAAGTTTTTGCTTCCAATTTTTTAACTCAGGTGACAATTGATTGCAAAACAATACAATAGGTATGAGAATATTTTTTTTAAGAAATAAATATTTGGCCATTCAACAAAATATTCGTAACTTTGTTTTCTCAAAAAAATGCAAAAATAATGAATTCTGACATCCAAATAAAGCAAGGTTACGGGGATATAAAATTCGATATGCCCATAGAAGAAGTGGTGGCCACACTGGGCGAACCCAACAGCGTGGAGACAATAGAGAGCGCCGGCGATGAGACAACAACGGTGCTCCGATATGAGGACGGATTGACTCTATTTTTTGAAGGGGACTCCCCTATCTTGTCGTGCATTGATATCTCTGACGAGGAAGCAACCCTGTTCAATAAAAAAATATTCGATATGGGGGAAAAAGAGATTGTGAAACTAATGGTTGACAATCAATACTTTGAACAGGATGTGGATAATGAGGACTGGGGTGAGAGACGGGTTTCGTTTGGTGAAGGGAACATCGATTTCTATTTCGACCACGATGAGTTGTTGTCGGCCATCATCGGGAAATAGCAGAAGATGACCACTAACATACCACTGCTCTCGACAGCTTACCTCCCTTCAATCCATTATATGGCTTGCCTGGCCACTCATGAGCGGGTGGTGATTGAGCAGCATGAGACTTTCCCTAAGCAGACTTTCCGCAACAGGACTGTCATCGCAACAGGAAATGGCGAGTTGATGCTGAATGTACCCGTTTCAAAACCCGAAGGGAACCATACCAAGACCTGCAATGTAGAGGTCAGTTACCATGAACCATGGAATGTGCGGCATTGGAGAGCCATAGAATCAGCATATAATGCCGCCCCTTATTTCCTCTATTATAGAGATGGCCTTGAGAATATTCTCCTCAGAGAGTACAGAATGCTGTTGGCATTGAATCATGATATCCTCTCTTTCCTATTGGAGAAGCTGAAAATCAACT
The DNA here is from genome assembly GCA_947168665.1 of uncultured Bacteroidales bacterium. GTDB lineage: Bacteria > Bacteroidota > Bacteroidia > Bacteroidales > P3 > Colimorpha. Next base: position 48,181 of record CAMVMX010000012.1, on the reverse strand, counting down.
GCACGATTGAGTACAGCAGTGAATACCTCCCTATGGATGACAGGGAGACGGATTTGCGACTTTCTCTTACTGCAAAGCATGGACAAAATATGACCCCGTGCCCACCCTATAGCCAGGTGTTTGACAGCCGCTATGGTTTTATGCCCAACATGAGCTCAATCGATTTGCTGTTTAATTTAGGACCGGAAGCACGCCAGTATCTGCTTTGCCTTTAGGTAGCCCAAAATAATGCGTATTGAACGTGGATAGCGCGAATCCCGCATGGCCACCAAGGAGGCATTATAACAGTGGTGGCCTTTAGCATTTCGGTAGGCAATACTATCATATAGGGCGATGCCAATATTAAGGCTTACGACCTTAGCGAGAAGTTAGGGCGACCAGTACCGCAGAATTCCCAAGACGGGAAAAAAGAGGCTGTATTAGGTCAATCACGGACGAATCACGAAAGACTAAACTACATGGAACATGATATTTAAGTGGCCAGTTTCGCGTGAAACAGGAGTCACTTGATACGCTGCATGTAAATCAAAAGTACTGACACATCGGCGGGGGATACACCACTGATGCGAGAGGCTTGACCAAGTGTGCGAGGATGCATCTTACTTAGTTTTTCGCGTGCTTCGTAGGATAGTGCCGGCAGGGAGAAATAGTCGAAGTCATCCGGGAGAAGGATATTTTCGAATTTAAGGATACGGTCGGCGACATCTTTCTCTTTCTCGATGTACCGCTGGTATTTCAACATTATCTCAACTGAATTGACAACCTCATTCCTCAATGTGTCCGGTAGTTCATCTACATCCGCTTGCAGTTGGGGCGAAATTGCCAACAGGTGCTCCATATTGATTTCTGGTCGCAGAAGGAGGCTGACAAGCTTAACCCGCTGCTGGATAGGGGGCGTTGAGAGAGCTTCAAGAAGACCGTTGGCCTCGGTAGGAAGAACCGAAGTATCCTGAACCGTTTTGAGAAGATTGTCCGAGAGGCGAACCTTCTCCCCTACCCTGCTCATCCGCTCGTCGGAAGCTAAGCCGATGGAGTGAGACAACGGAGTGAGGCGAATATCGGCATTGTCCTGACGAAGTAATATTCGGTACTCTGCCCGGGAGGTGAACATCCTGTATGGCTCGTCGACACCTTTGGTGACAAGGTCATCTATAAGCACACCGATATATGCTTGGGTACGATTTAAAATAAATGGCGGTTGGCCTTTTAGTTTAAGAGCAGCATTAATTCCAGCCATGAGACCTTGACAAGCCGCCTCTTCATACCCTGTAGTACCGTTGATTTGACCAGCGAAATACAAAGATTCAATCGTCTTGGTTTCGAGGGTATAATTAAGCTGTGTCGGCGGGAAAAAGTCATATTCAATAGCGTAACCAGGCTTGAAGATTTGAGCATGCTCAAACCCTTCAATTGTATGGAGGGCTTGAAGTTGGACTTCGAGCGGCAATGAGGAGGAGAATCCATTAAGATAATATGAATTCGTATCACGACCCTCGGGCTCTACAAATAACTGGTGACGCTCTTTGTCGGCAAATCGAACTATCTTGTCCTCAATGGACGGACAGTAACGAGGGCCATGCCCATGGATGACACCAGTATAGAGAGGGGAACGGTCAAAACCGGTGCGGAGTACTTCATGGGTATGGACATTAGTATAGGCCAAGTAGCACGGCCGCTGGTGAAGAATCGAGGCGACGTTAAGGTAGGAGAACGTTTGTGGAGTATCGTCACCCGGTTGGATAGCCAACTTCGAGAAGTCAATAGTGCGACCATCAATCCGAACTGGAGTACCCGTTTTGAGACGCTCGACGGAGAAGCCATAGTCTTGAAGGCGATCAGAGAGGCCAACAGAAGGCCTCTCCCCTATCCTACCACCAGACCATGAACCTTCGCCAATAAAAATAGAACCATTCAAGAATGTGCCGTTGGTCAAGATAACTGCACGAGATGAGATTTCAAGACCGAGACGGGTTCTGACACCACAGGCATGGCCATTATTGACTATTAGGTCTACTACCTCATCTTGCCAGATAGAAAGATTGGGAATATTTTCAAGAACATGTCTCCAATTGAGAGAGAACTGCGCCTTATCACATTGCGCCCTTGGGCTCCACATTGCTGGTCCTTTTGAGAGATTGAGCATCCTGAACTGAATCATTGAATTATCTGTGACAAGCCCAGAATAACCACCAAGGGCATCAATCTCACGCACTATTTGCCCTTTGGCGACCCCACCCATCGCCGGATTGCACGACATCTGACAGATGGTGTCTATATTCATAGTGACAAGTAAGGTTTTAGCCCCCAAATTAGCTGCCGCTGCTGAAGCCTCAGCACCTGCATGGCCTCCACCTACGACAATGACATCGAAAAACCAATTCATTTTAATTAGGATATAGCTGTGAAATGAAATTAAAAGGGTAGGGGAGAATGGGGTGTTTCGCGAGGAACGGAGATGTTAATCCATTGTTTTCCATAATTCTAATGCTTCGTTTTCGAGGTTTCGCATCTGCATCGCTTCCACATCGGTTTTATCTCCCTGCCCTAATAAATGGAGGATTCCGTGAATAATCACTCTTTTCAACTCTTGTTCGAATGGGACATTGAACGCAACCGCATTTTCGCGTACACGGTCAACACTTATCATAATGTCGCCAGAGATGACATCACCCTTTACATAATCGAAAGTGATTATATCGGTATAAGTATCGTGGTTCAAGAACGATTGATTAGCCCTCAGCACAAAGTTATCGTTACAGAACAAATAGGAGATAATCCCTACTGACTTTCTTCGGAGCGAAATAACCTTTGAAATCCATTTTCTCAACTTGGATTCTTCGGTCAGGGAAAAATCTAAATCTTGTATTGAAAAAGTAATGGCCATAATAAGACAAAAAAGACAAGATAACTTTTTAGCGGATTAATATTGTAATTGCGAAAACGGTACGTAAACACTACAGACAAAGCATATTACAGCTAAAAATAGGACATTATTCCTTATTTTCCTTGAAGTAACTGATGCATATCGGATGAGCTGACTTGCTGGTGAAAATCTCATCGGGTTATTTAGTAGTCAAAACAGCTGTATCCGGAGTCGGAGCATAGAAAGATTCCAAGACCTCCATTCGACGATACATTTCCCTCACCGGGATACCTGCAAGATGAAAAATGAGCTGTACAGTTCTGCCTTCGTCAAGAACGGAAACCTCGTCAGATAGCATTTGGACAAGCGCGATGGGTAGGGGAGAGAGGGCTGGGGTGGAGTGAATATTGGATAGAACGGATTGGAAACAGTTGCAGGAGGCAGTCACCTTGAAAAAGAGACCTTCCTTGCAATAACCGCATTTAAGAGTTACAAAATCCGAACCACTTTGACTATCATCGAAAGCAAATTGGATGATATTCATAACTGGCACCGATATAGCAGCATGATACTTATCAAGATGGTTATCGTAGCATAGCGAAGCAAGAAAATCTTCCAGCTTGCGTATATAGGATTCATCCTTCTGTATTACAATCTTATCCATCGCAAATAATTACAATTATTCTTATACAAAGATACGACAATTTTTTTAATGGCTCATCAAAAACTGAAAAAGTAATCCTGAACTTTGGAACGATAATACGGAGAAAGGGTAGGGGGGACCGATCTGAACATGTCTGTACTCTCTTTTTGCATACGTTTGTACCGCTCAATATCGCTTGGAGAAGGCTGATGGAACACATCTTTCCCCTCCCGACTTTCACGCCTTTCCTCTTTCTCGCGCTGCATTTCAGCTTTTTCATGTTCGAGCATACGGGTCAGAATCTGTTGCTGCCTATTAATAGTCTGTTGTGAGATAACACGGTTGACCAAGTCAGTTTCTGTTTGCTCCATCTGTTTCAGCAATTTATCTATTTCGCGGGACAGCTTAGCATTTCCGGCATCCCCTTGCTTGAGTTCTTGCCCATATTCCTGCATCATACGCCTGATCATCTCTTGCCGAGCAGCCATACGTGCAAATTCTTCACTCATCTGCATACTGTTTTTATCACCAATCTTTTTCCGGCCACCCTGTTTATCTTTACCCTGCTTGTCGAGCTGTTTTTTCAAGGCTTCCATCTGTCGGTTCAACTCTTGCTGCATTTCTTTCATCGATTTGGCAGACGGTTTTCCTTTCCCTGGTTTGCTACAGTTTCCTTTCATTTTCATGCCTTGGTTTTTACAGCTACCATTGTTTTTCTTTTGGTCATTCTGCCGCATCTGCTTCTGCAATTGGTCTAATGACTCTGCCATTACCAGTGCAAGATTATTAAAGGAAGTCATTGTATATTGCATTGATTGTGAGGACTGTGTGTTTTTATAAGAACCATAGAATGACTGGTTCATATCTAACAATCCAGAAAGAGAGCGGCCGATATTGTTTTTGACATCACTGACGTTTTTATTCAACATTTTAGCAACTGCTATTTGGCGTTTCGCAATCGCTCTCAACGAATCCTCGACACCTTTAAAATCATCTTTGATTTTGTTTTGCGACACAATGACAGACTGATATTTAGGGTCCTGGATATAGATGGAAGCCACTTGATTGATAAGGGACTCTTGATTGAATGACAGACGGACCAAATTCTTCAAAAGTTTCCGTATCGCTTCTGAATCCTCAGCCAAATCCTGCTGTTCAATATCTTGGGCTGCGGCTGCCAGCTGCTCAGACAGCTCATCTAATTGATCTGCAGCCTCCTTTTGATGCTTTGAAGCATCTTTATTATTGCCCTTATTCAATTTCTCTTCAGCGGACTGCTGATTGTGGTCAATCTTATCCATCTGATTGACATCCACCTTAAAATCAATGTTTTCATCTATCTTTTTATATTCCGACTGGATATGTTTAATATCCTGCTTCAGCTCCTCAAACTGCTGGGATAAATCCTCCTGCTCTTTCAGAGCCTTCGCCTTCTCGTCTTTGCCTTTGGCATCATCCGTCTTGTTGGACAGTTCCCTTTGCTTTTCAGCAAGTTTCTCAGCCTTTTGCACTGCGTCCTCTACTTGTTTTTCAAGTTCCAGGCGTTTCATCAACTCTATATTCTGATCCAGCTGTTTCTCTAAGTCCTCATTATCTAATTTAATCTTTTCAAGCTGCTCCTGCACTTTCTTCTTATCCATCTCCTGCATCATTTTATCCATCTCCTGCATCAGCTGCTTCATCTCATCATTCAATACCTCATTCATCAACCTATCCAGTTCACGCTGCTTATCCATCAACCGCTCACTTTGGTCCTTAAACTTCTGTTCAAGTAGTTTATTTTCGCGCAATTGGGTCTGCATCTGCTGCATCATCTGCTTTATCTCGGCCTGCTTCTTTGCCAGTTCCTGAAAATCCTTTTTATCTTGCCAGTCAAGCTCTTTCTTGTCTACCAGTTTTCGCATCAATTCATTGATATCTTCCTGCATCTTTTTAAGTTCCGAAACAGACTTTTGAACCTGCTGTTGCGCTTCGGAAGAATTACGGCTCAATATGTTATCCAACTCTTTTTCCGTAGGGATAGAGAACTCAAACCGCTGCGAGGTGGCCGATTTTGGACCATGCACGGCGTCATTGTCCCACACCTCGAAATAATACACTAACTTATCGCCAGGAGCCAACTCAATCTCAGACAAATCCATAGTATAATAGAATTCCTGCACGGCCTCTTTTGTAAGACCTATCTCAAAAGTCTCAGACACCTTTGAAGAAGTGTCAGAAACGTTTGTCTTTATAGTTCTGAAAACCAGCTTGCTAAAACCATAGTCATCTTTGATGCGACCCCGGAAAAATCGCCGCTCCATATTTGCAGAATCTGCCATCTCATCAACTGAAATCAAAGGACTTGCATCACTGATTGCCGAGACTGAATATTTCAAAGAATCCGACTGGTGCACTAAAGAATTAGACCCATAAAAGCAGTAGTTAAATGATTGCAAAGCCCTAAGGGAGAACGAGGCTCGCCCATTATCGTCGGGTACGATAGCTTGAACTTTATCATCTGCAACAAAGTAGAGAGTATCAATATTTTGTGTATTGAATGACCACTTAATGAATGTTCCTTCAGGCACCGCTACATCACCTTCATTGGCGAGTGTCTCCGAAGCTTTCTGCGTGTAGACGGGGTATGTCAGGATAGTCTGAAAATCGACTATGGCAGGTTTCGGCATCACAACCAATTCATAATCAACCGAGCGCACCTCAGCTCCAGTCAAATAGAAACTACACGACCTCTGCACTGTTTTAAAAGTATACGAAAAATGCGTCTTATCATTCTGGCGCATCTTGAACAAATTGCCCTCAATCACAATAAATGCCTCAGCCGGGACAGTCTCACCATTTACCGACACATGCAACTCGAAATCATCATATTGAGTAACCTGAAGACGGGGGTTATCAATTGTAAAAGAAAAGGGTGCAGGCTTTTCAAAATAGGTATTATAGTGGGCAATGCGGTGAGAGGGGGAGGTGAGAAGGGTAGGGGAGGCTATTAGCAAAACCAATATGACAAGGAACGGTACGAGTGCGTATTTAATGTACTTTCTGTTCGTTTTAAGATTGATAGCCTTGTGAAATGGGATAGGGCTGAGCTGGGCAGTTTTTTGCTCAATGGCAGAAGCAAGAAGACTATCGTCAGATGACTCGTCAATTCGCTGCAATTGCAGGAGATTCAACAGCTTGTCTTTAATCTCGGGGAAGTGGTTGCCCACAATCTTTGCAGCATCGTCGTAGGACATCACCTTGCCCAGCCTGAACATTTTTGCCAAAGGAACCACTACATAGTAACCCAATATGGCGATAGCAGCCACCAAATAAGACCAAAAAAGAATAGCCCTCACCACACTGCCAAAATAACCAAAATACTCAAGAAGAGCCACCACCAAATACAAAGTCAACAGGAGAGCAAGCGAATACAATACCCCCTTTATCATCCTGTTTTTATAATACTTACGGATGAACTGGTTGAGATTATCAAATATAGTTCCTGTTCTTTTCACACGACAAAAATAACTTGCAAAGATACAAAAAATAATTCGTATATCGCCAATTCAATAAAAAATCGTACTTTTGCACAACAAAACCTACATCATGAAGAAAGTAATCATCATCACCGGAGCCTCGTCGGGATTTGGCAAAGCCGTGTCCGAAAGGCTTGCCCAGAAAGGATACACAGTCTATGGTATCTGTCGACGAGAAATGGACCACCCTTCCATCCACTATATACAGTGCGACATCCGCGATACAGAACGTATCGAACAGATTGTAAGTAACATATACAATACTGAAAAACGGATTGACGTATTGATAAACAATGCCGGCATGGGCATAGGCGGTTCGCTCGAACTGGCCACATCCGAAGAAATTCAGGCACAAATGGGAGTCAACTTTATGGGTTGTGTGAACATGTGCCAAAAGGTATTGCCCTACATGCGCAAACAGCGCTGCGGGAAAATCATAAATTTAAGCTCTATTGGCGGCGTTATGGGCTTACCCTACCAAGGGTTCTACTCTGCCTCGAAATTCGCTATAGAGGGCTTTTCCGAGGCTCTGAGTGCCGAAGTGAAGGGCTTCGGAATATCCGTATCCCTGGTCGAACCGGGCGACTTTGCTACAAACTTCACAGCCAGCCGCCGCAACTCGGAAGCCACTTTGAACGACCCCGACTATGGCCCCATCTTCCAACGCTCTCTGAACCTGATAGAAAAGGAAGAAAACGGAGGTTTGAAACCCGATGTACTGGCCCGGAAGATTGTGAAGATTGTGGAGTGCAAACGTCCTCGGCTCCGCTATGTTGTTGCCAATTTAGAGCAATGGTTCTCTGTTGTTCTTAAAAGAATCCTTCCCGGCAATTGGTTCGTCGATATTCTGGTCGGATACTACAAAACCAAGCCTTAATTAAACGGGCGTTGGAAAAAACCTCCCAACGCCCGTTTGCATTTTATGCGTTTTGCAGCCTGTCAAATACCTTTCTTGAAAACGGCTCTCTTCATGATAGGGGTTGACTTGTAAGTTGTATCCCATATCCTCTGAGCTTCATTCCCAATGATTTGAGGATTCGAATACGCCCATTGCACCTGATGCTTGATGGCATTGGTATTCATTTCAGCGTAATAGATGGAATGCACACCGCGCTTCTGCCAGTCGGGGTGCACACCATTGAGCAGCAAGTCAATATCTTTAAACTTGCGCAGCGCCTTCAGTATATGATACCAGCCAAACGGGAATAGATGTCCATTGGCTTTCTTATAAGCGTCATTAAGGTCGGGGATGCTGAGTCCAAAAGCCACCAGATTATCATCCTGGTCCACCACAAAAGTAGCAAAATCAAGATTGATGAAAGGGAAGTATTCATTGATATATGTATCAATCTCTTTCTCCGTAAGTGGCACAAAATCATACAAGTCGACGAAAGCAGCGTTGATCGTATGGAAGAACTTGCGGGCATAGGGATACACCTCCTTGCGCGATTTGAACTTCAGCAGTTTCAGATTATACTTTTGGATGATGAGCTGATTGATACGAGCCACCTTGTCGGGGATAGGTTGCGAAGCATGAATCTGATATTGAGCCCACTGGCAAGGAATCTCATATCCTGCACGTTGGATAAAATCAATGTAATACTTGGGGTTATACAGCGTGCTGATATTCTGCCTTTGGTCGAAACCTTCAATCACCCAACACTCCTTATCCATGTCTGTGAATCCGAATGGGCCTTCTATCTCATTCATTCCCTTCTCTTTGCCGAAAGACACCACTGTTTCAAGCAACTTTGAGAACACATCATAATCCTCAATAAAGTCAAACCATCCGAAACGGACTGCTTTCTTGTTCCAGCGTTCATTGACCGAATAGTTGATAATGCCTGCCACACGGCCTACAATCTTGCCGGCGCGGTAGGCGAGCCACAACTTCAAGTCACAATGGTCGAGCGAGGGGTTTTTCTTTGTCAGCAGACCCAACTCGTCGCTCATCAGAGGGGGAATGTATGTGGGTACCTCCTTAAACAGCTTGTTCGGAAACTTAATAAAAGCACGTAGCTCAGAACGGCTTGATACTTCTTTAATTATGATAGATTCCATGGTGTTCGGTTTTACTACAACACAGACATTTGTTTAAAGCATTTGTAGATTTTCTCGACAGCGTAATCAATTTGCTGATGTGTATGGGTGGCCATGAGTGCAAACCGGATCAGCGTATCCTCCGAGGGGACTGCAGGCGGAATGACCGGCGTGACAAACACACCCTCCTCAAATATCATGTGAGTGAGAATGAACGTTTTCTCTGCATTGCGGATAAACAGAGGGATGATGGGAGTTTGCGTATGTCCTATCTCAAAACCCAAATCCCTGAAAGCCTTCATGGCATAATTTGTATTGTCCCACAGGGACGCATTACGCTCAGGCTCAGTGCGCATAATGTGCAGCGCAGCCAGCACCGACGCCGTAGACGCCGGCGAGATAGAAGCGGTAAAGATATAAGGACGCACATTATGTTTCATATAATTGATGGTTTCCTTATCGGCTGCCACAAAACCGCCGATAGAAGCCAACGACTTCGAAAATGTACCCATAACTATCTCCACATCATCCAGTTTTCCAAAATGGTCGCACGTTCCACGACCTTCGCGCCCAAAGACACCGAGACCATGGGCCTCATCCACCATGAGCGTGGCTTGGTACTGATTGCAGAGTTCCACCAAACGGTCGATGGGTGCCACATCCCCCTCCATGGAGAAGACACCGTCCGTAACCACCAATTTGCTGGCCTCGATGGGACACTTCTGCAACTGGCGCTCCAAGTCGTCCATATTGCAGTGCTTATACTTCATGGTAGTGGCAAAGGTTATCTGCTTCCCCTCCATGATAGAAGCGTGGTCCAGCTCATCAAACAGGACATAGTCGCTACGCCCTGTCACGCAAGGAATTGTACCCGAATTAGCCTGAAATCCAGCCGAAAAGAGCATGACACCGTCCTTGCCCAGGAACTCTGCCAGCTCGTCCTGCAGCTGAATGTGGATGTCAAGAGTACCGTTCAAAAACGGCGACCCTGCGCAGCCAGTGCCATACTTGTCAATGGCAGCCTTGGCGGCCTCCTTGATTTTGGGATGATTTGTAAGACCAAGATAAGAATTAGATCCAAACATCAACACTCTCTTGTCATTGACAAGAACTTCCGTGTCCTGCTCGGAGGAAATAGGTGTAAAATAAGGATAAATACCCTTAGCCTTAGCTTCTTGTGGAGCCGTGTAACGAGCGAGTTTCTTCTGTAATGGTTTCATCTAATATATAAAACTATAAAACTGCAAAATAACAAAAAAAAATTCATATCGCAAAATTCTGCTCTGTTAAAAAAGCAAAGAGTCGCTCTGTCAATCGGCTGGCGCCGACTCTAAAAAATTGGTTATTAATTTCTTCTTTGCCCAAAATGCGAACCGCGAGTTCGTAGTATTTTAACACTTCGTCGGGTGTCGAAATGCCTCCGGCAGCCTTAAATCCGACCCTCTTTCCGGTGCGATTGTAATGCTGCTTTATTATATTTAACATCACCTCCGAAGCCTCCAGTGTGGCCGAAATCGCAATCTTGCCTGTCGACGTCTTGATAAAATCCGCACCCGCCGCAATAGCAATCTCAGCCCCTTTGGCAATGTTTTCAGCCGTCTTCAACTCACCTGTTTCGAGAATCACCTTCAGCGTGTGCCCTGCAGACTCCTGCCTGATGGCCGCCAACTCATCAAACACCTTAGTATACTCACCCTCAAGCAATGCCCCGCGCAACAGCACAGTATCAATCTCGTCCGCACCCTCATCAATCGCATATCTCACCTCCTGCAACTTAAGGGGTAGGGGAGACTGCCCGGCCGGGAAAGCTCCCGCCACCGAAGCAACCTTTATGCCACTGCCACGCAGCAACCCAGCGGCTTGCCTGACAAATACAGGATAAACACAAACAGCCGCCACAGGTCCTATACCTCTCAACCTATCAACCAATTGCAACGACCGTTGACACAAAGTCTCTACCTTTTGGCGTGTGTCACAGCCCTCGAGGGTCGTATTGTCTATGCACGAAAAAACTTGCCGCAAACCCTCAAATGTCTCGGCAGGATATACAACAGACGGCATAGGCTACAATATTGTTATTTAATCAATTGACTGATTTTTTCCACTCGGCGCTGATGCCGTCCGCCCTCGAAAGGCGTGTCCAAAAACTCGTCCACAATCTGCAAACCCAACTCCTGCGGTATGAACCGGGCCGGAAGCGACACAATATTGCAATCATTATGTTGACGGCCAAGATGCGCAATCTCCACATTCCAGCACAACGCGCACCGCACATTGGGATACTTGTTGACAGTCATCTGCACACCGTTGCCACTGCCGCAAATCACAATGCCGCGACGATACTGTCCACAATCAACAGCATGTCCCACCTGATGGGCAAAATCTGGATAGTCAACACTTTCGCTGCTGTTAGTTCCGAAGTCTTTCACTTCAAATCCTCTGTCAATCAAATGCTTCTTGACAGCCTCTTTCAACTCAAATCCCGCGTGGTCGCAGGCTATAGGGATAATTTCTTTCATTTCAAAGGGTGTTTAAAACTTTTTCACGATGCAAAGATAGCACAAAAAACGTAAACTTCTGACATCAAACACCGTTTAATTATTCACATCTTTTTAAACACACCTCCACATGCAAGATAATCAACCCACTAATAAATATCAACACCTTTTGTTGACAATGGGCTTACAACCCTGTCAATAAAAACTGAAAGAAATTCCACCCCCTCGAAACTGTTGAAAAACGGCTTTCTTTTCATCACTTTTCAACAATCATCAACACCCGTAACTGCGTTTCTGGATTTTAACATCCACCTGTTAGCCTGTGTGCCAACAGCCTGTTGATAAACCAATACTCCTCTGTTTCACAACATATTCTGTCGAAACAACCTGTTGAATGATTGTTGACACCCAACCAATGCAAAAAACCACATACAGACTTTTCAACAAAACAGACAACCATAAAAATAAAAATAAGATATAAAACCTAATATAAAGATTATTCTAATCCAAACACCCATCACCGGCCCCAAGTGGCCCACAAAACAGTCAGAACTGACTTGTATCCTCACACCTTATTTCTATTTCTGTTAAACGGCATTTGTCCGCATGCAGTCGGAATAGTTGTTGTTGCAGTGGCCTTAGTCGGATGAGGAAGAAGTGAAGCCAGAACGAACCTACGTCGAATCTTCGGCAGTGGAAAGACCGTTGCGTGGCAGCCGCTGCGCGAAGTTGCAAAAGAAAAACACTGGCTGCGCAAGATTAACACCCGGAATGTGAAAAATTTGTTGTATATTTGCATTTTGCAACCACACCTCTTTCAACAACAGGAGTGTTTGATAATTACTTAGATACATAATGTATGGACAACGAGTTTTATAAAAACGAGATTTTGCGGCTCAAAAAAGAGAAGAATGCCGTAATATTGGGTCATTATTACCAGCGCGACGAGATACAGGATCTTTCCGACTATATCGGCGACAGTCTGGCTCTGGCTCAGAAAGCACAGCAGTGCGACAATGACATCATTGTCTTCTGCGGCGTGCATTTCATGGCCGAGACCGCCAAAATACTCAATCCAACGCGCAAGGTGATTCTTCCCGACTTGACAGCCAGTTGTTCGCTGGCTGAGTCGTGCCCTGGAGCCGAGTTTGCGCGGTTTAAGGCCGAGCATCCAGACCACATGGTCATTTCGTATGTCAACTGCACTGCCGAGATTAAGGCCATGAGCGACCTTATCTGCACCTCCGGCAATGCCGAGAAGTTGGTTCGCTCATTGCCCGAGGACCAAAAAATCATATTTGCGCCCGACAAGAATCTTGGCGGCTATATCAACAGTGTCACGGGCCGTAACATGCTGTTGTGGGACGGTGTCTGCATGGTGCACGACGCCATGAGAGCTGAGACGGTGATGAAGCTGAAGATGCAGCACCCCGATGCCGCCGTCATTGCGCACCCCGAGTGCAACGCGGCTCTGCTGCAGGTGGCCGACTTTGTGGGCAGCACAAAGGCCATGCTCACTTATATCGAAAAGTCGGGTCACAAAAAATTCATTGTCGCCACCGAGACGGGCATTCTCTACGAAATGCGCAAAAACAATCCTGGCAAGGAGTTCATCACCGTTACAGCTCAGGAAGGATGTAATTGCGCCGACTGCTCATACATGAAACAGAACACACTGGAGAAACTTTATCTGTGTATGCGTGATGAGAGTCCGGAGATTGAGTTGAAAGCCGAAATTATCGAGGCCGCCGCACGGCCCATTGTGCGGATGCTCGAAATGTCGCGGCAGTTGGGCATCATCAAATGAGAGGGCAGCAGCAGGTATACGACCGGCTGAAAGAGCTGGGAATCGGATTCGACTATTATGAGCACCCCGAGGCTCCCACCATCGAGATTGCTCAGCAATTCTACCGTGGTGAGGGGACTGTGTTGTGCAAGAATCTCTTTTTCCGTAACCACAAAGGCGACAAGCACTATCTGGTAATCATGGATGCGCGGCACAATATGAATATCCACGACATTGAGCACCGTTTGCACCAAGGAAAGCTGTCGTTTGCGTCGCCCGAAAGAATGATGCGCTACCTTGGGGTGAAACCTGGCTCGGTGTCGCTGTTCACCTTGGTCAACGATGTCAATCACGAGGTGATACTGTTTGTGGATGACAAATTGCTGGAAGCCGAGAAAGTGAGTTTTCACCCAAACGACAATACCGCCTCTCTGGTGATAAGCCACGACGACATGCTGCGGTTTATTGAAAGTGCGGGCAACAAGTATGAATTCCTCGATTTGTATTGAACGATTGTTGCTGGGCCGTGGGGTAGGGGAGAGACTGTTGATAAGTTGAGAAATAATGTTGATAACCCAAATAAATGTTTCACGTGAAACACGTAGAATATAATGTTGACGCGGTTTGCGGGCTGCTTGAGTTTCTGGAACAGAAAATGCCGGACAGCAGCCGGACGAAGGTGAAAGAGATACTCGCCCACGAGGTTTTTGTAGACGGGCGGCGGGTCAGCCAGTTTAATTTCCAATTGCAGCCAGGCATGAAGGTGTCTGTCGAGAAGGTGGGCTTCAGAGAGAAGTACCGTCCGAGGGAATTGGACATTGTGTATGAGGATGCCCATTTGCTGGTGGTGAATAAGCACGAAGGACTGTTGTCGTACAGTAAGAATGTCAACGACACAACTGTCATCACAGTGCTGAATAAGTATTTGTACCTAACCCACCAGCGGAGTCATGCCCACGTTGTGCACCGGCTGGACCGCGACACTTCGGGATTGATGGTTGTGGCAAAATCGAAGCAGGTGGCCAAGCAGTTTGAGGAGGATTGGAAGGCCACGGTCTACGACCGCGCGTATGTGGCTGTGGCGTGGGGCAAGATGGAACCCACTGAGGGAACAATCCGCTCATGGCTCACTGACGGGGAGTATTGTGTGCTTTCCTCGCCGACTGACAATGGCGGCAAGTTGGCCGTGACCCACTACAAGGTGGTGAAACGCAGCCGTCGCTATTCGTTGTTGGAGTTGAGGTTGGAAACTGGCCGCCGCAATCAGATCAGGGTTCACCTGCGCGAGGAGAAGCATCCTGTGGTTCACGACCCGATGTATGGCTACAAGGATGACATTTCGCCCATCAATCGGCTGGCGCTTCATGCCTTCAAACTGGGTTTTGTCCACCCCGTCACCGGGAAGCGGCTGGAGTTTAAAACACCTTTCCCGCCGTCGTTTATGAAATTAATGGAACTGTAGGCACAATAAAATTAGTTCGCGTGCGTTGTAATAATAATTTTATAGTTGTGCAATGAAAAGATTGAAGTTTATACTGCTGTTGATTATGGCGATGTCGCTGCGTCAAGGCGTGGCCCATGCGCAGTTTTTGTTGCCGGACGGCATCGGGAACGACAGTGTCCGTATGCCTAAGTGGGAGCCCCATCTTATGGTGGGAACCGGATTTATGGGTTCAGCCAACGGCGACAACAGGCTTTTCACGTCGGTGGCTCCGTCGCTGGTTTATAGGCCAAGCAACCGATGGGTTGTCAGCGGGGGATTCAGAATCACGTCCGACATGGGTCTCAACCCGAACTTCACGCTTTCGAAACCGGCCAAGAGTCTTGTCCCCTATAAGCGCAACGGGGGTACAGGATTGGTATCGGCTCATGTGGAGGCGGTGTATCAAGCAGGGAAGAATGTGTGGCTGGCGGGTGCGCTTTATCACATCAGCGGCAGCTACGCCCCGCTGTATGGATTGGCCAACGGCGAAATGCTGAATGTGTCGGCCACGGCTATATCGGCCGCTGCCGCGTTCCGTTTCAATGAGGATAGTTTCCTGAGTCTCTCGTTCACGGTGCTGCGCGACCACTATGGCACATTGCCCTACATGTATCACGACGCATGGATGCATGGGTTTGGCGGACCATGGGGCATGTATGCCTCGCCGACCGACTATTATCGCATGGCCATGCCGTTCAATCCCTATTATATGGGAGGCATATATTGATGCGCCTTCTGCTCCCGGCAAAAAAGAGTAATAATTAGAATAAGATGGAATATAACACCCAACGAACAAAACTGATAATTAACGACTACGGGCGTAATATATACAAACTGATACAGTACACCAAGACTGTCGAGGACCGCGATAAGCGGAATGTGATGGCATCGGCCATCGTCGACATAATGGCTCAGAACAGCCCCGACCCCAAAGATGCCGCCAACTATAAGCGCAAGTTTTGGGTCCATTTGATGATTCTGGCCAATTGGGAGCTGGATGTCGATGTGCCGTATGAGATCACGCGTGAGGAGTCTGTGGAGTTCAAGCCTAACGCCATAGGCTATCATCATGAGAAATCCCGTTTCCGCCACTATGGCTCCATCATGGAGAATATGATTAAGCGTGTGGCTGAATACCCGGAAGGGGAGGAGCGCGACGAACTTGTAAGGCTGATGGCGCATGCCATGAAGCGCGACTATCTGCTTTGGAACTGCGACACGGTCGAGGACGATGTGATACAGCATCAGCTGGAAAGCCTGTCTGACCAGAAACTCCACTTGCCTGTCGATTTCCAGTTCAAAGATTTCCGCGAGTATCTGAAAGGCACCGACGAGGAGCGCCGCGCCAACGGGACTCACAAAAAGAAGAAGAAAAAGAAGTAACAAGATTCGTTGTCAGTTATGTCTTCATTTGAGATAATAGGCGGCCATAAGCTGCATGGCACAATCCACCCCCAGGGCGCAAAGAACGAGGCCTTGCAGGTGATTTGTGCTGTGCTGTTGACCAGCGACAAGGTTACTATCGACAATGTGCCGGACATCCGCGATGTCAACAAGCTCATCAGTCTGTTGCAGCTGCTGGGGGTGAAGGTGCGTCGGCTGAACGACGACCGTGAGATTCTCACCGAGGGACGGAGCTATGAGTTTCAGGCCGACGAGGTGAATCTCGATATGCTGGAGAGTGATGATTTTGCACAGCAGGCTGCAGCCCTGCGGGGTTCCATCATGGTTGTGGGGCCGCTGCTGGCACGCTATGGCAAAGCTGTGGTGCCGCAGCCTGGCGGCGACAAAATAGGACGCCGCCGTCTGGATACCCATTTCCTCGGCATGGAGAAGCTCGGTGCCACCGTGACTTACCGCCGAGGGGGTTACCGTGTAGAGGCCAAGCAATTGAAAGGATGCTATATGCTGCTTGATGAAGCTTCGGTGACGGGCACAGCCAATATTATCATGGCATCGGTCATGGCGCAAGGAATCACCACCATCATGAACGCCGCCTGTGAGCCTTACATATACCAGTTGTGCAATATGCTCAACCGAATGGGGGCCAGGATTAGCGGCGTGGGATCCAACTTGCTCACCATCCAAGGTGTTTCGGAGTTAGAGGGATGCCATCATTGCCTCCTGCCGGATATGATTGAGGTGGGTTCGTTTATCGGGATGGCGGCTATGACGCAAAGCGACATCACGATTCCCAATGTGGGAATGGAGCATCTGGGTCTCATCCCCAAGGTGTTCCGCCGGCTGGGGATAGAGGTGTGGCAGCGGGGCGATGACCTTTTCGTCCCCTCGCAGGAGCATTATGAGATTGAGCGCTTCATGGATGGTTCAATCATGACGATTGCCGATGCTCCGTGGCCGGGGTTCACGCCCGACCTTATCAGCATTGCCCTGGTGGTGGCCACCCAGGCGCGGGGCAGTGTGCTGATACATCAGAAGATGTTTGAGAGCCGTCTCTTCTTTGTCGACAAGCTGATTGATATGGGTGCGCAGATTATCCTGTGCGACCCTCACCGCGCTACGGTCATCGGGCTGGACCAGCAGCACAGGCTGCGGGGGGTCCGGATGTCGTCGCCCGACATCCGTGCCGGAGTGGCGCTGCTCATCGCCGCCCTTTCGGCCGAGGGAAAGAGTCGCATCGACAACATTGAGCAGATAGACCGCGGCTACCAGCACATCGACGAGCGTCTGCGCCTGCTTGGAGCCGACATTAAACGTGTTGATTAATAATTACAATACACAATAAGTTATGTTCGATTTTTTTAAGCCAAAATCTAAAACAGCCATCCCCACTTTTGCACCGCTGGGCGTGGACATCCACTGCCACATGCTGCCAGGTGTCGACGACGGTTCGAAGAGCAACGAGGAGTCGCTGGCTTGCATGAAGGTGATGCGCGATGCAGGTTTTGAGCGTGTGATATGTACTCCTCACTATCAGTTCCCCCGCTTCCCTAATGAAGAGGAGGATATACTGCGCCGCTACGACAATATGAAACTCGACTTCGCCAGCGCCAACGCGCAGGGCATCCCCGAGTTGAAAGGTGTTGCAGGCGAGTACCGTGTCGACAGTGGCTTTGCCGACAGGGTCAAGCAGAACAAGTTTCTCCTGGTTGGTGGCAAATATTTACTCACGGAGTTCTCGCTTCACCAACAGGTGATAGGGCTCGACCAGGTGATGTTCGACCTACAGATGAAGAATTACGAAATCATTCTGGCCCACCCCGAGAGGTATCCCTACTACAGCAGCTCGTCGTTGAAACTGGAGCATCTCAAGGACATGGGAGTCTACTTCCAGATAAATATCCTTTCCCTGATAGGGTTTTATGGCGAGGGACCGCGCCGCAAGGCATTCGAAATGATTGAGAAGGGATGGGTTGAATTTCTGGGCACCGATATGCACAACACCCTCTATGCCCAGGCCCTCATCGATGCCTCCCACGACCGCAAGGTTATCAAACTTATTGAGCAACACAAGTTCCTGAACAATCAAGTTGACAGTAACGAATCTGTCAAATCCAACAAAATCTGATATGAACAGTCTTAACGCAATCTCCCCCATTGACGGACGCTACCGCAGCAAGGTGGAGCCCTTGGCCGACTTCTTTTCCGAGGGGGCTCTGATCCGTTACCGTGTCCGCATCGAAATTGAGTATTTCATTGCCTTGGGCAGTCTCCCGCAGTTGCCTATGCAGCAGCTTTTTGCCCAGAGGCCGGAACTTCCGGAGCAGTTGCGTGCCATCTATCGCAACTTCTCGGACCAGGAGGCTCTTGAGGTGAAGGAAATAGAGAAAACCACCAATCACGATGTCAAGGCAGTGGAATATTTCATCAAGCGCCGTTTCGACAGTCTCGGCCTTGAGCAATATAAGGAGTTCATCCATTTCGGACTTACTTCGCAGGACATCAACAACACCTCCGTCCCGCTGCTCCTCAAGGAATGCCACGAGCAGGTTCTCCTGCCCCGCTATGAGGCCATCCTTGCGCTGCTTGACGGGCGTGCCCACCAGTGGGCCGACATCCCCATGCTGGCGCATACCCACGGCCAGCCGGCGTCGCCCACATCGTTGGGCAAAGAGATAATGGTTTTCGTCTACCGTATGCGGCGGCAGCTTGACTACTTCTCGCAGATTCCCTTCTCGGCCAAGTTTGGCGGGGCCACGGGAAACTTCAATGCCCATCTTGTTGCCTATCCCGATGTCGACTGGCGCGAGTTTGGCAACCGTTTTGTGGCCGAGCATCTGGGTCTGGAACGTCTGCAATACACAACCCAGATTGAAAACTACGACAACATGGCCGCCTATTTCGACAACTGCAAGCGGATTAACGTCATCCTGATTGACCTCTGTCGCGATATGTGGACTTATATCTCGATGGAATACTTCAAGCAGCAAATCAAAGCCGGCGAAGTAGGCTCCTCGGCCATGCCCCACAAGGTGAACCCCATCGATTTCGAGAACGCCGAAGGGAACCTCGGCCTGGCCAATGCCATATTTGAACATCTGAGCCACAAACTGCCAATATCCCGTCTGCAGCGCGACCTCACCGACTCTACCGTCAGCCGCAATATTGGGGTTCCTGTTGCGCACACGCTCATCTCCCTCGCCTCGCTTGAGAAGGGACTGGGCAAACTCCTCCTCAACGAGCAAGCCATCTATAACGACCTGGAGAACAATTGGGCTGTTGTGGCCGAAGCCATCCAGACGATATTGCGTTCCGTAGGCTACCCCAATCCCTACGAGACTCTCAAGCAGCTCACGCGCACAAACCAGAAAGTCACCGCCCAGACCATTGCCGACTTTGTCGACACCCTGCAGGTTGACCCCTCCGTCAAAGACCGCATCCGCAATATAACTCCCCACAACTACATAGGCTACAAACTGAGCTAACAACCTCTCCGGCCCATGTCGTTCACCCTACACCATGCCCGCCCCTATGCCGCCCGTCTGGCGGCATACGGGCTTCTTGTGGTGCTCTCGGTGGTGTTCACCATGGCCACGGCCCTTTCGGTGGCCGACTTTGTCAAGATTCTGTTCCCCTCAGGCCAGACGGTCCCGGTAGCGCCCGCCGCCGATGCCAGTCTGCTCTCCCAGGCCTTGCAAGCTCTCTATGACCGTCTCATCACCTTCGGCCCCAAACATGCGCTTGTCTACTTCTCGCTCATCCTGCTGGGGCTATATGCCTGCAAGAATATTTTCAGCTATCTGTCGCTCGTCCAGATTTCAATCGTCCGTGCCAACATTGTGCGAGACCTCCGCAGCCGCCTTTTCCACAAAGTGCTCCGTCTGCCTCTCTCCTTCTTCGGCACCCACCGCCGGGGCGATATCCTCTCCCGCTTTGCGGGCGACATCACCGAGTATGACCAGAGTACTCTCGGCTCTCTCCAGCAACTTTTGGCCGCCATTGTGAGCCTGGTTCTTTACATTGCCATGCTTTTCTACATCAGCGTGAGGCTCACGCTGTTTGTGCTCTGCATGTTCCCCATTGTCGCCTTCGTCATCTCCGGCATCACCCACCGTCTGCGCCGCGAGTCGGCCGAGTTGCAGCAGCGCAACTCCTTCCTCATGTCGCTCATGGAAGAGACCATCATCGGACTCAAAATCATCAAAGCCTATACCGCCATAGGTTTCTCCAACCGGCGTTTCCGCCAGGCTTCGGCCCGGCATGCCCGTCTCCGCATCCGAGTGTTCAGGCGTGTAGACCTTGCCTCGCCCGTCAGCGACTTCCTCGGCAACTGTGTCGTCATCGGCATCCTCCTTTTCGGGTCGTCGTTGGTCATCAGAGGCGATGTCGGCATCACCCCCGACCTCTTCGTTTCCTACATCATGATGTTTGTGCTCATGATACCCCCTGCCAAGGAACTCACTACAGCCATCTCCCAAATCAAAAAGGGCAAGGCCTGTACCGAGCGCATCGTCCAGTTTCTCGAACTGCCCGAAACCCTGCCCGACTCCCCGGCGGCAAAACCTTTCCCCGGCCTCAAACAGCAAATCGAAATCCGGGGCCTCCATTTCAGCTACATCCCCGGCACCGAGGTCCTCACCGACATCAACCTCACCATTCCGCGCGGCTCCACAGTGGCTCTTGTGGGCAGCTCCGGCTCTGGCAAATCAACCCTTGCCGACCTCCTGATGCGGTTCCATGAACCCACCGCCGGCCAAATACTCATTGACGGACAGCCCATCCAGTCATTCTCCACCCAATCGCTCCGGCAGCGCATAGGTGTTGTCGACCAGCACACCTTCCTCTTCAACGACACCGTCCGCAACAACATCGCCTACGGAACCCCCGCCGCCACCACTCAGCAAATCGTCCAGGCTGCCCGGGGTGCGCAGGCCCACGGCTTCATCCTCTCCCTGCCGCAAGCCTACGATACCCCCGTGGGCGACAGCGGCGCCCTCCTCAGCGGCGGCCAGCGGCAACGCATCAGCATCGCCCGTGCCGTTCTCCGCCAGCCCGACCTGCTCATCCTCGACGAGGCCACCAGTGCCCTCGACACCGAGAGCGAAGCCCTTGTCCGCCAATCCCTCCAGTCCCTCCTGGCCGGACGCACCGCACTCGTCATTGCCCACAGGCTCTCCACTGTCGCCGCCGCACAACTCATTGTGGTTCTCGAAGGCGGGCGCATCGTCGAGACGGGTACCCATGCCCAGCTCCTCCAGCTGGACGGGCGCTACAGCCAGCTTGTCAAAAACTCAGCCCTTCTTAACTGACCCCCCAAACTGGATTCCGCCCTTATGCAGCAGTACTCCCATCCCGCCACCCCCTTTCCCCGCCGAATCCTTGCATTCGTCGTGCTTTTACTGCTTTTCCTCCAATCTGTTAAGGCGCAGCCGGGCCCCGTATTCCTGTTCCGCGATGTTGCGGTGGTGGGCCACCATGTGGGCCGTCTCAGCTGGGACAGCGTCGCCGGGGCCGAACACTACCAGCTGCTGCGCCGCTACCCCGACCAAGAATTTTTCGTCCCCATAGCCACCCTCACCGCCCCTCACTATGTAGACACTCTAAGGCGCGTCATCTGTGCCGATACGGTCAGCTACCTTGTCCATGCCCAACTCCCCGACACCCTCCTCACCTCCGACACCGCAGGCCTTTTCTTTCAGGACAACATCCCCACCGCGGCCTGTGCTTTGCGTCTTTGCAGTGTCGACACCACCCTGCGGCGGATTCTCCTCAGCTGGTATCCCAGTCCCGACACCGATGTGATGGGCTACTACATCTGCTCAGGCTCCCCCTGTCTCCAGCTCGACACCGTCTGGGGGCGTCTCAACACCACTTACCTCTGTCCCGACAGCCTTTCGCCCGACTCCTGCGCCCAGTACAGTTTTCGCATCCTTGCCTTCGACAGCTGCCTTCAGGCCAGCCCCCTCACCCCCTACTTCCACAACCCCGCCCTCTGCCTCACCGCGCCCCCCTGCTCGCGTAGGCTTTCCTGCACCTGGAACCGCTATATCAACATGCCCGACAGTGTTGCCCGCTACACCCTTCACTACCGTCTCGGAAGCGGAGGCCCCTGGCTCCAGCACACCGTTGGTCCCCAAGGCCCCTTCCAGTTCGACACACTCATAGCCGACCTTTCCACCTCCCAAGTCAGCGCGTACCTCTCAGTCCGCAACACCCCCGACAGCCTCGAAGCCCTCTCCATGGTTTTCCACTTCGCTTTTCCGCAGCCCGACACCGCCCTATACTCACGCATACTCGCCGCCCGCTACGATGACACTCTCCCGGCCATCGTCCTCTCACTCCAGATCGACCCCGACTACCCTGCCGACAGCTGCCTCCTTATGCGCTCCGCCGCAGTGGCGCAGCAAAACGGCCTTCAGGACTATCATTGGTCGCCCTTTGAGCCTCTTGCCACCCTCTACCCCGCGGCCTCCGCCGACCCCCAACAGATATTCTCCTATACCGACCGTGACCTCACACACGCCGTCCCCGCCTACTCCTATCGGCTTGCCGTGCCCGACCGTTGCGCACAGCGCCATACGACTTCCGACACCGTCGTTGTGCTCATCCCGCCCGCTGTCGAGCCAGACGCATGGATTCCCAACATCATCAAAGCCGGCGACCCCGACCTTGGCCGCCTCTGTCCCACATTCCCCTCGCCCCTGTCGCAGGACTACTGTTTCGAAATCTACAACCGCCACGGGCATCGCCTGTTCCGCACACACGACCTTGCCGACTGCTGGGACGGCTGCGACCTCCAGCACCGGCCCCAGCCCCAAGGAGTATACGTCTATCGGATCACCTGCCGCCACAGCGACGGGACAAAGAAAACCTACACTGGCGCGGTAACCCTGCTGCGTTGAACCCTTAGCCATCCAGACAAAGAAACAATCCCACAGCACCATGAACATAGCACTCTACATCCGCCATATCGACCCCGAAAACCAGCCTCGCCTCGACCGTCTCATAACCCTCCTCAACGCCCGCGGTGTCGCCACCCACATCGTCCGCGACTGCCTGCCCGCCTGTCCGCTCGACTTCCTTCTGTCAATCGGAGGCGACGGGACCCTCCTCAGCTCGGTCCACCTCATAGCCCAACACGACATACCTGTGCTTGGGGTCAACTTCGGCCATCTTGGATTCCTCACCGCCGCCGGGCGCGACAGCCTCGACAGCCTTGTGTCCGACCTCATGGCGGGCAACTACACCCTCGAGCCCCGGACTCTGCTCCACGTTGAGGCAAACCACCCCGGCGGCAGCCTCTCAACCTTTGTGCTCAACGAGGTCTACCTGCACCGTTTTGTCGACCAGCCCCTGCTCCACACCGACCTCTACGTCGGGGCCGACCGGGTTGCCACCTACAGCGGCGACGGCATCATCGTGGCCACACCCACCGGCTCCACGGCCTACTCCCTCAGTTGCGGAGGCCCCATCCTTACCCCCGACAGCGGATGCCTCGTCATCACCCCCATCGGTGTCCACAACCTCACCCTCCGCCCCATCATCGTGCCCGACAGTGCCCTCTTGCGGCTGGTCACCCACAGCCAGCCCGGGCAGTTCAGCCTCGGCATCGACTCCCGGCGGCAGCCTCTGCCACATGGAACCCAAGTCAACCTCTCGCGCGAGCGATTCTCCATCCGTCTTGTCCGCCTGGGCAGCCAGAGTTTCTTCAGCGCCATCCAGCAAAAACTGGGCTGGGGCGGCCCCGCTGCCCCCCAGCTGTGACGGCACCGCCCCCATGCCCGGCAGCCGGCTTCATTCCGCTCTTCCCCCGATCGTAAGATTCCATTTTTGCGACATTCCCATTATACATCAACCTGTGGGCGCCAGACATGTGCCGTGTGTGGGTTGGATATATGGCGTTTGTCGAGCGGACTTGCAGCGCAGCGGAAAGGACGGGGCCGGCTGGTCCGAGATGGGGAGCGATGGCGCCGGGGATATGGTAAAACAGATTCGGTGTGAACGGTGCCGGAGCGTGCAGTGCGCTTGGTTCCAACTAGTTGTTGATGCGGCAGTGCGCCAGCGCGTTTTTTTATTAAATCTATATTTGTGAAAAATCGTATTTTTGCATTTCGGTACGGCCATGCGCAGCAGTGCCGGGTCTATTTAATTGAGTTATGATTATGAATGATTTACCGTTAGTTACAGTCGGCATACCAGTTTATAATGCCGAGCGGTTCCTGCCTTCGGGGTTGGACTCGTTGCTGAGCCAGACTTACAGCAATTTCGAGATTCTATTGGCCGACGATGGGTCGACAGACTCTACGGCATCGTTGTGTGACGAGATTGCGGCCGGGAATGAGCGGGTGAGGGTGTTGCATTGCCAGCACCAGGGCGTGGGCGCCATGAGGAATGTGCTGGTGGAGAATGCCAAAGGCGACTATTTCTATTTTTGCGACATTGACGACTGGGTGGAACCTGATTTGCTGGAGCGGAATGTGGCGGCCATGGAGCGGGGAGGCTTCGATATGGCCTGCTTCGGTTTTATGGTGGAGAATGTGGCGGCAGGCACCAAAGACGTCGTCCGTCACAATCCCATAGATTTGAATACGAATGAGGAGTTGAAAGCGTACTACTGCAACCAGCTGGCCGGGTTGGAATATGGCTTTGGCTTTTTGCCCATGAAATTTTTCAGTCTTCCCTTCTTGCGGCGGATGTTTGCCCAAGGCATTAGGTTTGAGCATATCCCGATGCACGAGGATGAGATTTTTCTGCTCGCGCTGCTGCCCCATGTGACGAAGGCTTGCCTCCTGTCCGAGGTTTTTTACCATTACATTTTCTATCCCAAGGGGAACACCTCAACATCGTTCAGGGCCAACGGGATGGACTACACGTTGATGCTTTACAACCGCCGGATGGCCCTCTGTCGGGACTGGGTGGGGGACAACGACAAACTGGTCGGAATCTACAGGGAGCAGCTGTTGACCGCCGTCGCCTATGGGTTGACGCGGAGGGAGTACTACAAGCATTCGGGCCTGGGATGCTGGAGTCAGTACAAATATGTGGCCCGGATGATGGCCCTGCCGGAAGTCCGCGAATGCGCCCGAAACTGCCGGATGCAGCTGTGCGAAAATCCCAAGAGTATTTTCAGCCGGTTGATGGACAAATATTTCTATGCCAACCGGCCGCTTCCCTTCTACATAGTCCGCAGCGTGAGGGATTTTTACAAGCGGCTCAAATCGCGTTGAGGTATCGGCAGGGCACCTCTCAAAAGAGGGCAATATGCCCCTCAGCTCCTACAAGCCCCGCGGGAGTGGTGGGGACTTTGCGCTTCAGGACGAAATGCTGGACCACCCTGTCGTCGGTCAGCGAGTGGACATAATTGTTCAGAGTGGTCGTCACCCTGACCTCAATCGTGTTGACGCCTGGGCGCAGCAGCGGCCCGACGTTGTCGTACACCCTCTGCCCATACCATTTGACACCACAGCTGGTGCCGTTGACCCTCAGTTCGCAAATGTCGTAGACCCCGCCGAGGTCGATGATTGGGTCGGGGCCGAGACTGTCGTAAGGCACATGGGCGGTGTAGACGAGGGTGCCGGCGAAGTCTTTAAACTGGGTTTCGCGGAGGTCGCACAGACGCGTCATGACAGTGTCGCGGGTCCATCCCTCTATGGCATGTTTGAGTGTGAGGTGCCATTCGGTCTGCAGGGGGTGGTAGTCCATGCCTTCGTAGTAGGGTGGGTTCCACGCGGTGGAATGGTCTGAGGTGTCGGAGTCGGAGTTTTCGAAAAGGATGAAAAGGCTTTCGGCGGGCGGAAGGTAGAGCCAGCAGGAGCCGTCCGCCAGCTGGAGGGGCTGTTTCTGGTCCGTGGCGGCATTGTAGACCCATGCCGTGCGCCCTTGGTGGATCGCGCCCGGGAAGGTGATGGTCGAGCCGACGGCGCAGCGGAGGCAGGCGTTGACGAAAAAGAAGATATCGTCGCCGCGGTCGTTGCGGTAATGGTTCTGCAGCAGATAGGGGTCAGGCTCGGCGATAGTCACGGCATGGGGGAGGTTGAGTTCCCGCCCGGCTACGCGGTACCAGCCGAGGTAATTGCGGTCGGGGAGGTCGGGTACGGCGACGACGGTGAGCCCCGGGTGGAGAGACTTGAAGAGGGGGGTGCACGTGTCGGGCGGAGTGGCGAGCAGCGCGGAATAGCTCCTGCAGCCTACGATGAGTTTGCCGTCGCGGACAGATGCCGAGTCGAGCTGGCGGCGGGTGACGAAGTCGCAATTGCCCCCGTTTTTGTGCACTGCCTCCCACAGCAGGAAGGGGATGTCGTAGGGGCTGCCTTTGGGGTAGTTGGGGAAGGGTTCGGTCTGCACGCCGTATTGTGCCCAGAGGCTGTCGTAAGGCAGGAGGATGGCAATGGAAGTCTGCATGTCGGCCTGCTGGAGGATGGCGCTGGTGCGGCTGCGGTATTCGTTGAGAAGGTGGAAATAGGGCCACCAAGAGTTCTGCTCGTTGAGGTAGCTCCCGTACTGTACCCAGCCGGGAAATCCGGCAGCGGGCGGTGAGTAGTTGAAGCCGTGCCACACGGAGTGGGTGGTGCCGCTGATGGCGCTCATGTCGCTGCCCAGTTTGAGCAGTTCGAGGGTGGTTTCGAACAGGCGGTAAGTGTTGGTCATCTCCTCGGCGCTGACAAGGCGGCGGCCACTTTGGTGGGCGGCTGAAGAGACCACCTTGTTAATCATGGTGTAGGCGCGGCCGCGGCGGTAGTCGCTGTCGGGCATCTCTTCGCCTATGCGGTGGCGCAGGTAGTTGGTGGTCCAGCTTTCGCCTTCGGGTATGTCGTAGGGGAGGGAGCTTTCGAGGGGGAAGAAGCCGCGCCCGTAGGCTTGGGAGCGGGCTTTCACCCCCTGCGCGTGGCACCAGTCGATAAAGGTGAGTGTGTAGCGCTCGTGCAGCAGTTCGGCTTTGGTGAGTTCGAAGTCATGGCGCGCACGCGCTACGGCCCACTTCATCGTGGGCGACAGGCGGGAGCCGTAGTGGTAGTCCACAACTTCGCCCAGGCGCCCGGTTTTGAACATGGTGAGGGGGAGCCAGGGCATGAGGTCGTAGCCCCGACGCCGACGGAACTCTTGGGCAAAGTCGTCGGTCCAGTTGCTCCCCTCCAGCTCCATGCTGTCGGCAAAATAGGCTCTGATCCAGTTTCGCATGGGGCCGAGGTGGCTTTCGAGGGCGTGCCGCACCCGTTCCAGGTAGCTGCGTACCGCTTGGGCATTCAGGTGGTCCACTATTGGTCCCGAAGCGCCCGGGGCTCCGTTGATGACGCTGGCAAAGGAGCGGCATAGGATTAGAGCGTAGAGCATCCCGCTGTTGCGGGACGGATTAAGTGTGTCGCCTTGGGGCAGTGGCAGTGCTTCCATCTCTTCAATGCTGGTGATAGAGTCTGGGACCACCCAAAGGGCCACCAGCTCGAATTGCCGCTCGCCGTTGGGGACAGTCACTTGTGGGTCGACTGCGCGGAAGAGTTGGTCTACGGTCAGCACTTCGCCGGTGAGGGGTGCGGCGTAGGTGAGCATCACTTGGGCGCGCTGATGCATGGGGAGGTCTTCTGCCCCGAAAGGCCATCCAGACCCCACAAGGAGGTCGCACTGCATGTCCAGCCGCTTGGCGTGGCTCAGGGCGGTGTGGAGCATGTCCAGCCACTCGTCGCTGAGCAGAGTGAGCGAGGGAATGCCCAGCGAGTCGCACCGCTTGGCGGGAAATTCAATGGGGTTGATTTCGACACCGCCAATACCGGCATCGTGCAGCAACTGGAGTTCGCGTATGATTTCGGCTTTTTCAATCTTGTTGCCGTTCCACCACCATCGGACGAAAGGCCGGGTGGCATCGGGACGGGGTTGCTGTGCGGCGGCGCTGCCCGGCAGCAGGAGTGCCATTAGGATGAGAGCATAGAGGCGGTTCATGGCGGGTGGTGGGTTAAAGTGATATTTTTGACGTTTAATTCCGGGGCTGGCTGTTTGCGGCATGGCGCAATCAAATGCCGCGCAGCAGCCTGCGGTCGTAGCGGTAAATTTGGAAGAGGTACCAGCCCAGCTGCACGGCGGCACTGGCGGCACTCACGGCGGCGAAGAGGAGGATGGCCAGTTCGAAGTCGGCCAGCCGGATGCCGACAAAGAGGGCGGCGGCACGGAGCAGCAGTTGGATGACTTGCAGGATGAAGTCGACACGCTGGGTGCTGAAGATGTTGCCGATAAAGGAGAGGGAGTTGCAGACCACGAGGAGGGACATCCACGGCATGAGGCAGCGCACATAGTAGCCTGTGCCGACCCACTGGCTGCCGAAAAGGAGTACGAAAAGGGGTTCGGCATAGAGGAAGATGAGGGGGCCGCCCACCAGGATGCCACCTCCGAGCAGGAGGACAAAACGCCTCACATCGCGCCGCAGGGCGAGGCGCTGCTGCACCTTGGCGGCAATGTTTTGGTAGAGAACTTTCTCGAAGGTGTTGGCCAGTACACCGACCGGGCGTTGGGTGAAGGTGAGGGCCAGGGAGAAAAGACCAAGGAGAGGTTTGTCGAAATGGATACTCAGCCACATGAGGGGAAGGTTGGAGGAGAAACTGCTGACAAGTTCGCGCGGCATGACGTAGCAGGCAAAGTTGATGTATTTGCGGGCCAGGGGGCGCAGAGGGGTCTGTGTGGGCTGGTAGAAGCCCCGTTTGTGGCATGCGATGTGGCGCAGGTAGAGGTGGCCGCCCATCTTGCCCAGCACTGAGCCGAGGGGAAGGCCGACAGTGTGGAAGAGGTTCACGACGGGAGCCAGCAGGCCGAAGAAGATGCGTGTGGCGGTGGCTGCGCCGACGGATACAACCTCGCCCGCAGCCAGTGGGTTGTAATCTTTGTGGCGGTTGCAGAGGAACACGTAGACGCGGTAGGTGCCGGTGAAATAGACAAGCAGGGGGATGAGCAGTAGCAACGCCGGCGGCAGTTTGGATACCGTCAGGCCAGTGAGGGCCATCGTGGCCGCCACGGCTGCCAGCAACAGCGACAGCAGTGTATTGATCCGGAAGGAGAGGCGTGCCAGGTCCGAGGCTTCGCGGTCGGTGTCGGCTATGACGATGGCCATCTCGTATTTGCAGGTGGAGAGGATGATGAGGACTTCGGTGTAGCTGAAGAATACGTTGCAGAGGCCGAAGTCGTCGGGGGTGAAAAGCCGCAACAGCACAGTGTAGGCTGCAAAGGCAAGCCCTTGGGCAATGATGTTGCCCGTAAGGAGGGTGCCGGAGTTTTTGATGAAGCGGGTGGCCATCAGGGTGAATAGGTGTTAGTTGGTTAATGGGGGGAGGTGAGTGTACTGGTGCAACATGCGGTGGTGGCTATATGTTGTCGGCGAAGTATTTGCGTCCGGCCCATTCGATGGCCAGCAGGAGGATAATCAGCACCAGCAGCCAGGGCAGCGAAACGAGGGGAGTGTAGCGGGTGTGGCTGTAGAGTATCTCTTTCAAATCTTTCCTGCCCGCGAGCAACTCTGCCAGTTGGCTGGCTTGGGATGGTGCAAGCATTGCGCCTCCGGTTGTTTGGCTGATGGTGTTGAGCAGCGTGTGGTTGGCCACGAGGTTGAGATGCTCAAGGTCGTAGGCCTCCACCACGAATGAGCCGGTCCATGAGTAGACCTTTCCGCCGAAGTTTGTGGTGGCTTGCAACTGGTAGCGTCCGGGGGCCAGAGTGCCGAGGGGCAGGGTGTAGCCCGTGCCGGAAGGGTGGAAATCGTAGGTTGAGGTCGAGGTGGTGTGCCCGGCATCGCTCACCGTCAGTGTGCAGGTTACGGCTGGGCTGTTGGTGGGCTGCCAGTTGTCGTCGTAGAATTCGGCATGGAGTGTCACGGGTTCGTCCTGGCGGTAGATGCGCTCGGCATTGACATGCAGCCGGTCGCGGCGCGACTGGGTAGCGGTGTAGACAACCATCTTTTCCACAAGTTGGTCGAAATCGTCATGGCTGCCTGTCATCAGGTAGCTGTGCAGCCGCCAACGCCAAAGTCCTTCGCCGCAGACGAAGGCACAACGGGTTCCCTCTTGGCTGCCGAAGGCCAGTAGCGGCCGGTCGGTGGCCTGTCCCCCTACGGTGGCATAGAAAAGGCTCTGCACTCCCGCTGCGGTGCGGTAGGAGCCGAAAGGAGCCGAAAGGGGAGGCATACTGGCCAGGCGGTTGGCGATGTCTGTAGGGAGTGAGAAAAGGGTAAACCCTCCGTTGGGAGAGGCGGTCACCTGCTCGGCGAGCGATTTCTTTGCCGTAATCTCTAATCCGCTGTGCAACGAGTTGAAACGGCCCAAGTCGGTTCGGGCACCCACTATGTACAGGCGGGGAAGACCCTGCGGCAGCCCTTTTATCCACCGCAGCCAGCCGTCGTCGCAGGGCAGGTTGTGCAGTATGACCATGTCGAACTTTTGCAACGTGTCAGATTTCCATTGGGCCACCCCCTGTGTGCCCACAGCCAGCTGGACCTGGTAGTTGGGGTTGGCCTCGATGCTCTGTTTGAGGGCTCCGAGGTCGGGGTGTGCGGCTGGAGCCACGACGGCCACGCGCCGTCGTCCCTCCAGTACTTCGACTGTCACGGTGCGGCTGTTGTTGTCAGTTGTCACCTCGCCAGGCGAGGCCGAAAGGGTGAGGCTGAAAGTCTGCAGCCCTGCCTTGTCGAGGTTGATGGAAAAGGGGAGAGTCTGGGCAAAGGTGCCGGTTTCGTATGTGACGGGCTGGGTAGCAAGGGTTCTCCCGCCTTGGCTGACGCTGAGTGTGGCGCGGTGGCCTTGCAGCTGCGAGGCGCGCACAGTCACCTCCATAGGCAGCTGGCTGCCCGCATAGGCGGTGCGGTTGCAACGCACGTTGGCCACCCACGCGTCGCGTTTGGGTGTGGTGTCGCCCAGGGCTATGGTATAGATTGGCGTACTGAGTGCCGTGGCGGCCGCTTCGGGGTTAGGGCCTTGGTTGTGGATGCCGTCGCTTACCAGTACCACCGCACCCAGATTGCGCCCGGCATATCGGTCTGCGATGTCCGTCAGGGCGGCCGCAATATTGGTACTCCCTGCGCCAAACGAGTCGTACACCACATCATATTGCTTCTCCAGGGCCTCCAGTCCTTCGGGCATACTCCGCTCGGCTGCGGAGATAGAGCCGCTCACGTCGCGTGTCACCACAACCAGCGGGCGTTCATGGCGGTTCACCTTGCGCTTCACCACTGGCCCCAGCAGCAGAAAAGCCAGCACCGACACCGTCACGAACCTCACCACCGACAATATTATGGCTGGTTTGCTTTTCGCCATGCCGCGCCCGCGTCCCAGCCAATACAGCCCGGCACTATAGGCCGCGCCTGCCAGCAGACAAAGCGGCACACAATACCAGGGATAGTCGAAAAAAACTTGCATCACTGTTTCCTTGTCAAAATAATTTGCAAAGATACGAAAATTTATTTGTATCTTTGCATTTTGAATTTTTAATTTGACGAGTATGCATTACTATCATTCTGCCCCATCCCGTAAAATCAAACCCACGTTGATTCTCATCCTGGCCACTTCCTTGTTGTTAGGGGTGTCGTGCAGGCATGAAAACAATCCCTCTCAAACCATGAGCAACATCGATTCCGCAACCATCCAGACCACTCTCGACAGTCTGCGCCACCGTTATGGCGACCAGGCGATGACACGCGCCGAACGCAGTGTGCCCCAGACGGCAGCCCTCTGGACCCCAGCCGATGGTACCCCGGCCGAATTCACCGCCTTCTGCCTTGACCATTTTGTGGTCGACACGGCTGCCCTGTGGAGCATGGCCCAGACCCTCCAGGCCAATATGGAAAGTCTCTGGGGCTGTTTCAACAAGATCAGTGTCGACCTCAAACTCCCGCTCCATGTTGATGGGCCGGAGCCCACCGCCCTCGACGAGATGTTCGGCGGGTTCGACCCCTCAGCCCATTTCGACGACGACATGTACCAACAAAAAATTGCCTTTGCCGTGGTTCTCAACTTCCCGTTCTACACTCTCGAAGAGAAAAACCAGCTGGGCAGCCAGTGGAGCCGTCGCCAGTGGGCCTACGCCCGCCTGGGCGACCTCTTCACCTCCCGAGTGCCCGCTTCGGCCAACCAGCAACTGGCTGGCCAGCTGGCCGCCGCCGACAACTATATCTCCAACTACAACATCATGATGGGCAGCCTTGTCGATGACCACGGCCACACCCTCTTCCCCCCCATGGCCCTCATCACCCACTGGGGCTTGCGCGACGAACTCAAGACCCACTACAACGAGGGCGACACCGGTCTGGCCAAGCAGCAAATGATATACCAAGTCATGTGTCGCATCATCGACCAGAGCATCCCCCAGTGTGTCATCAACAATGCCCGCTTCACCTGGAATCCCTACGCCAACACCGTTCTCGACAGCACAGGCCATCAAGTGGCAAACCCCGCCTCCGAACCCGATACCCGCTACGGCTATTTTCTCGACAACTTCCATGCCATGCAGCAGATAGACCGCTACAACCCCCGCTATCCCACCGCCATAGCCCGTGCCTTCGACCAAGACATGGAGGTCAGCTACGACGAGATTGAACGTCTCTTCACCTCCTTCCTCTCCTCGCCACAAATGAAACAGGTGGCTGGCCTCATCGCCCAGCGCTTAGGCCGCAACCTCCAACCCTTCGACATCTGGTACGACGGCTTCAAAAGCCGCAGCACCCTCAACGAGGACGACCTCTCCGCCCTCACCCGCCGTCTCTACCCCAACCGCGAGGCTTTCGCCTCCCAGGGCATGCCCTCCATCCTCCGCCAGCTCGGTTTCAAGCCAGACAAGATACAGTTTATCTGCTCCCACGTGACCGTCGACCCCTCGCGCGGAGCCGGCCACGCCTGGGAAAGCAACATGCGGTCCGACAACGCCCGGCTGCGCACCCGCATAGCCCCCGACGGCATGGACTATAAGGGCTACAACATCGCCGTCCACGAGTTTGGCCACAATGTGGAGCAAACCATCACCCTGCACGATGTTGACAACTACATCATGAAAGGTGTCCCCAACACCGCTTTCACCGAAGCCCTGGCCTTCGTCTTCCAGGCCCGCGACCTCGACTTTCTCGGCTTCCGCAACAATGACCCCCGCAGGGATGCCCTCGAAACACTCGACATCTTTTGGGGCTGCTGCGAAATCATGGGAGTCGCGCTGGTCGACATGTACTCCTGGCATTGGCTCTACGACCACCCCGACGCCACCGCCGCCCAGCTCAAAGAGCAGGTCATGCTCACCGCCCGGCAGGTGTGGAACCAATATTTCGAACCCTCTCTTGGCCATCACGACAGCCCCATCCTGGCCATCTACAGCCACATGATTGACTCCCCCCTCTACCTTGCCAACTATCCCTACGGTCATATCATCCAGTTCCAGATTGAGCAGCAGCTCCGCGGCAAGAACATAGCCGACGAGATTCAGCGCATCTACCCCGCCGGACGCCTCACCCCGCAGCACTGGATGCGCCACGCCGTCGGCTCCGAGGTCTCAGCCCAGCCGCTCCTCGCCGCCACCACCCAGGCCCTGGAAAATCTGTCTGAACAGCCAGGGAAAACAGAATAATCCGAATAGTCAAAGAATAATCTAAAACTTTATAAACCCCATGAAAAAAACTTTATCCTTTATCGCCCTGATTGCCCTCCTCGTCCCTGTGGCTCTTGCCGACGAGGGCATGTGGATTCCCATGCTCCTGGGCAAGAACCAGGCCGCCATGCAGCGGGCCGGTATGCACATCACCGCCAAAGACATCTACGACATCAACAACGCCTGCCTCAAAGATGCCGTAATCCTCTTCAACCAAGGCTGCACCGGCGAGTTCGTATCCGACCAAGGCCTCTTCCTCACCAACCACCATTGCGGCTACTACTACATCACCAGCAACAGTACCGTCGAGCACGACTACCTCACCCACGGCTTCTGGGCCATGGACCGCAGCCAGGAGATTCCCTGCCGCGGCCTTACCGCCACACGCCTGGTGCGCATGGAGGACGTCACCAACCGCGTCCTTGACGGCATCGACGACAAAACATCCGAGGCCGAGCGCGAGCGCATCGTCAAGCAGAACATCGCCATCCTCACCGTCGAGGCTGTGGCCGGCACACACTACAAAGCCGTCATCAAACCCTTCTACTATGGCAACCAGTACTTCATGTACATCAACGAGGTCTTCACCGACGTGCGCCTGGTGGGCGCGCCCCCAAGCAACATCGGCAAGTTCGGCGGCGACACCGACAACTGGATGTGGCCCCGCCACACGGGCGACTTCTCCATGTTCCGCGTCTACGTGGGCCGCGACGGCAAACCCGCCAACTATTCCAAAACCAACGTGCCCTACAAGCCCCTCAAACACCTCGACATCTCCCTCAAAGGCGTCGACGAGGGCGACTTCACCTTCGTCTTCGGCTATCCCGGCACCACCCAGCGCTACGTCTCCCACCAGCAGGTCGAACTCCAGGCCCTGCAGGAAAACCCCGTCCGCATAGCCCTGCGCGACATCCGTCTGCGCCACTACAACGCCGCCATGAACCAGTCGCCCGCCCAACGCCTCAAATACGCCTCCAAGGTGGCCTCCATCGCCAACGGCTGGAAAAAATGGCAGGGCGAAACCCTCGGCATCCAGCGCCTCAAAGGCGTCGAGCAGAAAAAAGCCCAGGAGGCCGCGTTCCAAGCCTGGGCCGACAAACGTCCTGAGTACAAAAACGTGCTCCGCGACATGGGCCGCGCCTACGACCGCATCCGCCCCATCGAGCTCGAGTGGACCTACTTCAACGAAGCCGTCATGGCCTCCGACTTCATGAACCGCGCCTACAAACTCTACAGCATGGCCCGCACCACCGCCACCGACGACAGCGCCGCCCGCATCGAATGCGACAAACTCATCGCCGCCAACGAGAAATACTTTGCCGACTTCGAACTCCACTCGCCCGTCGACCGCGCCATCTTCGTCGAAACCTTCCTCTACATGTGGCGCGCCGGCTACGCCCCCTATCTTGACAAGAAAGGCAAAGACGAGGCCGGGGTGCAGAAAATGCTCGAAAACATCTACGACAAGTCGATGCTCAACAACAAAGCCAAATACGACAAGTTCCTCAAGAAATACAAAGCCAAGGACTGGATGAAGGTCGTCAACGGCGCTGACCCCGCCGTCGACCTCTTCAACATCGCCTACACCTATGCCTACACCCCCGACAAAGAGGCCGACTACGACATCAACCGCCGCGAAATCAATCGCCTCATGCGCACCTACGTCCGCGGCATGATGCAGCAATACCCCGACTCCAACTTCTTCCCCGACGCCAACCTCACCCTCCGCGTGGCCTACGGCCATGTGCAAGGCTTCACCCCCAAGGACGCCGTCTACTACACCCCCTACAGCACCCTCGAAGGCATCATGGAGAAGGAAAATCCCGACATCTACGACTACGTTGTTGAACCCCGCCTCAAGGAACTCTACAACACCCGCGACTATGGTCGCTACGCCAACGCCAAAGGCCAGATGCCCGTCGGCTTCATAGCCACCAACCACACCACCGGTGGCAACAGCGGCAGCCCCGTCCTCAATGCCGACGGCCAGCTCATCGGCATCAACTTCGACCGCTGCTGGGAAGGCACCATGAGCGACCTCCTCTTCGACCCCGCCTACTGCCGCAACATCAGCCTCGACATCCGCTACTGCCTCTTCATCATCGACAAATTTGCCGGTGCCAAACATCTGGTCGACGAAATGACCATCGTCCAATAACCGCGCCTGCAAGCCCTCCCCCCGGCGTCCTCGTGCCGGGCGGAGGGCTTTTTCCCCCTCCGTTCCATCCGCCCCCGTGACGCACCGCTCCGGCACCAGATGCTCCCCCGCCGGTGGACAAAGTGGAGTTTTCCAATCGAAAGAATACCGTGGGCCGAGCGGACTTGCATACACTCCGCTTACCCCCCCAAAAAGCTGGAAAAAGGAGCCGGAAAAACCATTTTGCAACCCTGTTTTGAAAAAAAATAGTGCTGATAATCAGCCGAAAGAAAAAAAAATTTGGTCAGTTCAAAAAAAGGTTGTACTTTTGCACCCGATTTCGAGAGAAACAAAGGGGTATTAGCTCAGGTGGCTAGAGCGTTTGACTGGCAGTCAAAAGGTCATCGGTTCGACTCCGATATACTCCACAGAGAGGGTCGTGACAGCAACGGCCCTTTTTTCATAAAAGGGGTATTAGCTCATTTGGTAGAGCATTTGGTTCGCAATCAAAAGGTAACGGGTTCGACTCCCGTATACTCCACAAAAAAGAGGTGGCCTGAATGTGTTAATGCGGGTGTTTGTGCAGGCCTCGGGTTTCCCCGATTGTCCATATTTCTTTTTTATGATACTTTGCTGCGGCTGCAAAGGGTTATTTGTTTATCGGCAGTGCGGAGCGGAGTTGCCCTGCGGACTATGGGGAGTCCTGTCCGCCAAAGCCTAAATACACTTGCCTGCGGATACAATATTCCGTCTGCTTGTGCGTTATGAAAATATAAATATTGTTATTCTTATGAAATTAGCTCTTTTAGGATACGGCAAGATGGGCAAGGCCATTGAGGCTATTGCCGGCGAAAGGGGACACACTGTGGGTGTGACCATCGACGATGAGGATGACTGGATGGCCAGCGTCGAGGCCCTCAGGGACTGCGACATGGCTGTGGATTTCTCCACTCCCGGAACGGCGGTGAGCAACATCATGCGCTGTTTTGACCTTGACCTGCCTGTGGTGGTGGGCACTACGGGGTGGTACGACCAGCTGGAGGGGGTGGTGCATGACTGCGAGCAGCGCGGCAAGGCTCTCTTTGTGGCCTCGAATTTCAGCATAGGCATGAATATCGTGTTTGACTTGAACCGGCGGCTGGCCCGGCTGATGGATGGCCGGCAGGAGTATTCGGTCCGTATCACGGAGACGCACCATGTGCACAAGCTCGACGCGCCGAGCGGCACGGCTATAGCCCTGGCCCGCGACATTATTGATGAGCAGGACGGGAAGGACGACTGGCATCTGGTGCGCGAGGGCAGCGAGGCGGCCGCCGATGAGGTGCCGATTGTGTCGGTGCGCGAGGGCGAGGTGCCCGGTGTGCATGAGGTGGTGTATGACAGTGATATTGACCGCATCACGCTGAAGCATGAGGCCAAGAGCCGTCGTGGTCTGGCGTTGGGCGCGGTGCTGGCGGCCGAGTTTTTGGAGGGCCGCAAAGGGTATTATACGATGCGCGAGATGTTGGACCAGTGTTAGAGGGTGCGATGGAGCGAGGCAGGTTTGACCGCAGGGGATGGATGACCGTGGCTGTGCTGGCGCTGGTGCTGGCCGGCGCAATGGTGGTGTGTTCGATGGTGGGTGTGGTACGGTTCAGATGGGGAGAGTTGTGGCAGTCGCCTATATTCCTGAATCTGCGTGCGCCGAGGGTGGTGCTTGCGGTGCTGGTAGGCACGGGGCTGTCGGTTTGCGGTGCGGTGTATCAGTCGGTGTTCCGCAATGCGTTGACGGATCCTTATGTGCTGGGTGTGTCGTCGGGTGCGTCGCTGGGCGCTGCGGTGGCCATTGTGCTGGGATTAGAGGCTTTCAGAGTGGGAGTAGGGGGCTGCGCCTTGTTGACGGGGCTGCTGACGGTGGCGGCTATTTACCGCATAGCCTCGACGGGCAACCGAATGCATACCACTACGCTGTTGTTGACGGGCGTGTGCATTACGTTCCTGATGTCGGCGGTGATTTCGTTCTTGATGGTGCTGCGGCAGGACAAGATGGACAGTATTATTTTCTGGACGATGGGCAGTTTTGCTTCGGCGTCGTGGACGGATGTGGCCATTGTGGGTCCGGTGGTGGTGGCGGGTGCGCTGCTGGTTTTGTTTTATTGCCGCGATTTGAATTTGCTGCTGACTGGGAGCGAGACGGCCCAGAGCTTGGGCGTGGAGGTGGAGAAGGTGAAGAGGGTGCTGCTGGTTACCACTACGTTGATGGTGGCGTTCTGCGTGGCGGCGTGCGGTGTGATAGGTTTTGTGGGGCTTGTGGTGCCGCATTGTGTGCGATTGGTGGTGGGTTCCGACAACCGGCGTGTGGTTCCGTGTTCCATCTTTGCCGGCGGGCTGTTCCTGCTGGTGTGCGACACGCTGGCGCGGACGGTGCTGATGCCGGCGGAGCTGCCTGTGGGTAGTTTGACTTCGCTGGCGGGTGCGCCGTTGTTCATCTACTTGCTGTATAGAAATAAACGGAGATTTTGAATGTGTTAATGTGTTAATGTGTTAATGTGTAAATGTGTAAATGTGTGAATCAAGACATTTTGAATGTATTAATCAAACAATCCCAAAATCTATCTATCAATGATTGTGTTGCGTGATGTGACGTATGGTTTTGGAGGCCGCGGCGCGGACCGCGGGCTGGCGCGGCCTGTGCTTGAACATATTGATGCGCGGTTCGAGCGGGGAGGGTTTTATGCGGTGATGGGTGCCAACGGATGTGGAAAGACAACGTTGTTGCGGTTGGTGGCCGGGATGCTCGCTCCGCAGACGGGGAGTGTGACTGTGGAGGGGCGCGATGTGAGGCATTTCGCGGCACGCGAGTTGGCCCAGCGTATCGCTTTTGTGAGGCAGCAGCCTCAGACGGACTTTGAGTTTTCGGCTTTCGAGACGGTGCTGATGGGGCGCAACCCGTATCAGCGGCGGCTGCAGAATGAGTCGGAGGAGGATTGGCATATTGTGGAGGAGAGCATGAGGCAGACCAACACGTGGCATCTGCGTTTTGCCAAGCCGGGCGAGATGAGCGGCGGCGAGTTGCAGCGGGTGATGCTGGCGCGGGCGTTGGCCCAGCGCACGCCGGTAATGCTGCTGGACGAGCCTATCTCGAATCTTGATATTGCCCACCAGTTCGAGATTCTGGAGTTGTTGCGGCATGTGAACTATGCCGAGGGGAAGACTATCTTGCTGGTGGTGCATGACTTGAACATGGCTCTCCGTTATTGCGACAAGGTGCTGCTCCTGCACCGTGGCGGGGTACTCTTCCAAGGTGCCATAGCCGAAGGCTTGACGCCGGAGAATATCAGGACGGTGTTCGGCGTGACGGCCGAGCGCATTGACTCTGATGGCCAGCCCCTGCTTAGCCTGGCGCCCACGGCAGGAAGTTAGTATTATTAAAGACTGTCCGCAATTGGCATGTGCACGATGTCGCGTCTCTTCGAGACGCTGGCGCTGTGTAGGTTTTCAACCACCGCACTGTGCTAAATTCTCCGCTTCGCTATCGAAAGTCCACTGGACTTTCTTCACAGTGTTATTGAAATTAAGCCTCTCCGAGGTTAATCGTATTATTATTCAACACGGAGTGCGTGGACATTGAGGTTTTGGGGCAGTTCGATGCAGCCAAGACCCATGGGTGTATTATGTTCGGGTGGGGCTGAGTAGATCAGCAGGTTGTGGCGGCCTTGCGAGTCGGTGTCGTAGTCGTAGAGGTTGGGCGAGCCGACAAGGATGGCTCCCTCGTTGAGGTGGATGTGGACGGAGGGGGGGAGGTGGATGGTGCCTGTAAGGTAGCGCCCCACCTCGAAGAGGAGTGTGCCACCCCCGTGGGCGGCAATGTGGTTGACGGCGTACTGGATGGAGTTGGTGTTGAGGGTGGTGCCGTTGCTTTTGCAGCCGAAGAGCGAAGCGCGGTAGATGGGTTGTGGCAGGGTGTCCTGGGGTTCGGAGGGTGGTGCTGGCTGCGGGGTGTGGGTGGCGGTTTGACGCCGGGTGGTGATATGGCTTCGGCTGAGTTTCAGGTGGCGGACGTTGTTGGCCACCATTGGGGTGGAGGCGGTGGTGCCGATGAGGGTGAGGCGGTCGGCATCGTCGGCCACGATGGCGGGACGGTAGTCGGGATGGAGCAGGCGGAAGGTGACATTGCTGAGGGTGACGCTGTCGGCATGGCGCAGGTAGAGTCCCCAGGCGGGGAGTTCCTTCCACATGGAAAATTCGGGATAGCGGCGTTCATGCTCGGGGATGGCGGCCAGCTCGGCAGGGCTGGTGCCGCGGTGGGCGTAGGCTGTGTCGGCAAGGCCTGGATAGACAAACTCAATGTTCTGCAGGGTAATGCCCGTGATGCGGAGGTCGGGGGTGCCCGCAATGATGGAGGGAGAGATGTTGCGTGGCTGGTCCTCGACAGGTCCTTCGTAGGGGTAGCCCGCATCGGGTTTGGAGTAAGGCACTTCGGCGTAAACGTTCTTGATGGTGATGTCGCGCAGGCAGGGTTGATGTCTGGTGGCCTTGTTGCGCGAGGCGAGACGGAGGAAGATGGGATTGCCGGTGTTGATGCTGCGGAGGCTGTCGACGGTCACGTCCTCGATGACAGCCCCGTCGACACTGGCAATGGTGATGGCGCTGCGGTAGGTGTCGTGGATGAGGATGTTGCGGAAACGGAAGTGTCGGAACGCACCCCGTGTGACGGTGCCAAACTTGATGCCGTTGGCACTGCTGCGCCCGATGCAGTTCTCAACCAATATGTTTTCCGACACGCCCTCCGGGCTATGGCTTTTGAAACAGTAGGCATCGTCGGAGGCATCGATGTTGCAGTTTCGCACCACCACATTGCGGCAGTCGACAATGTCCAGGCCGTCATTGTTCCAATAACATTTGGAGTCGACGTTGATGCCTTCGATAAGGAGGTCTTCGCATTGGTCATATTGTTGGCACCAGGAGGCAGGGTTGCGGAGTGTAATGCCGCGGACGGACACGTTGTGGCATTGGCGAAAATGAATAATCTCCGGGCGGTTGCCTTCGTTGGGGCGGTCGTATTTGAGGGGGTCTTGTATCAGGCCGAGGTGGATGAGGTCGACGGTGTTGTTGGCCACTTGCCAGCCCCGGCAGTCGATAGTGCCGGAGCCGGAGAGCCCGATGTGGTGTTGCCCTACGGCAAAAAGCAGGGCTGTCCAGCGGCAGACGGGGTCTTTGACATAGTCGAAGGGGTTGAGCGATCCGAGCAACACGGCCCCGCTGTCCAGATGGAGTGTCACGCCGCTTTTGAGGTATAGGCTTCCGGTCACGTACTGGCCGCAGGGCAGTTGCACCACTGTGGCTGTGCCGGTGCGGATATAGCGGGCGGCGGCACTGTCGATAGCGGCCTGTAGGCAGCGGGTGTTGAGGGCGGTGCCATCGCCCACAGCCCCGAAAAGCGTGGCGGCGAGGGTGTCGGAACCGGTATTCGGCGAGGGTGACAGGAGGATATTGTCTTGATAGAGACCAAGACCGTTGATGACAGGACAGGCCCGAGCGCTTTCGAACACGATGCGCACCCGCCGGGTGGTGCAGGTGGGGACGAGGAGTATGCGTTTGTAGCCGATGGTGGTGGCGCGGCCGATGGTCTGCCATCCTCTGTGGGGGTCGAAGGCCTCCACGCGGAACCGCTCAACCCGTTGTCCTAACGGGATGTACTCCTGCAAAAGGATGCGGTTAAAGGTGACAGCCTGGGGGAAATCGAGGTTGAGCGACGGTGTGAGGCAACTGTCGGGCACTGCCCAATAGGTGTGGTAGTGGGTGTCCACGACATTCGCGGGGGTGTACTGCGGCCCCCGGCAGTGGGAGGCAGTGATTGTGGCCTGCAGGGCGAGGTTGTGGTGGAAGATGCTGTCGAGGGCGGAGCGGAATTGCATCAGGCGCACCGAGTCGGCGGCAGGTATGAGGCCACGGGTGTCTGGCGGCACATTGAGCAGCAGCAGCGAGTTGCGACCCACGCTGGTGTAGTAGATGTTCAGCAGTTGCTGCAGGCTTTTGGGCTCTTCGTCGGGGTGGTAGAACCAGCCCGCGCGGATGGATACATCTGTTTCGGCCGGAATCCATGCCGCGCCATTGGGGTTGCCCTCGTTCAGCACCCCGAGAGGCGGAGCCCCGGCGCCAGGGGTGAACCCCGCTGTGTCAAGGCGCGACCAGCAGGTCGAGCCGTTGGTTCCCTGCTCGTTGCCCATCCAATGGCAGCCGGGACCCACATCGCTGAAGATAAGGGCTTGCGGCTGGAGCTGTGCCACAGTGCTGTTGAACAGCGGCCAGTCGTATTGCTGTTTGCGGCCGTTAG
Organism: uncultured Bacteroidales bacterium; assembly: GCA_947168665.1. GTDB lineage: Bacteria > Bacteroidota > Bacteroidia > Bacteroidales > P3 > Colimorpha. The sequence continues at coordinate 5,901 of CAMVMX010000012.1, read as the reverse complement.
GGCCTTCGCCATTGGCCCCGTCGAACCATTGCTCAAAGATGGGGCCGTAATGGCCAAGGGCGTGCAGGAGGGTCTGCCGGAATGTTTCGTTGTAGGCGGGGGTGCCGTAGGTGGGGGCGTTGCGGTCCCAGGGCGAGATATACACACCCATTCCGATACCTTCCGACTGGCAAGCTTCGGACAGTTCCCGCAGCACATCGCCCCTGCCCCCGCGCCAATGGCTTTGGGCCACTGTGTGGTTGGAAACAGGATTGGGCCATAGGCAAAAGCCGTCGTGATGTTTGGCGGTGAGGATGATGCCTTTCATGCCCGCCGCCCGGGCTGTGCGCGCCCACTGGCGGCAGTCCAACGCCGTGGGGAGGAACAGGTCTTCCGGCTCCGACCCTTCGCCCCATTCGCGCCCCGTGAAGGTGTTGGGGCCGAAATGGCAGAACATGTTCATCTCCATCCGCTGCCAGCGCACTTGTGCCTCGGTGGGGCAGGGGCCGTAGGGCGACGGAGGTTTGACTGAGGCGCATCCGCACAGCATCAGGATGGTCGCCGCTATGGGATATAGGTGTTTGCTCATGTATAGGAGAATGGTGTGTTTTTGACAGGAGGCTTTGTCGGAGGGAGATTTGATGGAGGAAGAATTGGAGGAATGACGAAATGCCAAGTGGTCCACTCTTCGTCTGAAGAGAGGGACTTTGTGGTGGGAGTCAGGGTTCATTCAGTTGTTTGTTTCGCCTTGCCCTCGGTGTTGGCCTGGAACTTGGCATTGTCGACGATGAACCGTTCGTGCTGCCCTTCGCCGATAAGGCCACATGGGTCGTAGGCTTTGACGTTGAAGAGCAGCCGTCGGCGGTCGACCTCGATCAGCTCGCTGTCGCACCACACATCCAAGCCGACGGGTGTGGCCGAGCAATGCGACACATTAATATGTGTGCCAACAGTGCTTTGACCTTCGGGCAACAGCGGGGCAACGCTGTCGGCGCAAGTTTTTTCCATCAGGGCTATCATCATGGGCGTGGCAAACACCTTAGCCAGGCCGCTGCCTACGCGGTCGGCAGTCATCTGGTCGGTGACCGTCTGGGTCAATCGATTGGTTATTCCTGGAGATATCATAATTCTAATGTGTTAATTCGTTAATGTGCTAATGTGTTAATGTGGGATTGTGTTAGTTTTATTCAAGTCAAGCATTCAAGCATTCACACATTTACACATTCACACATTCAAGCATTCAAGTTAGTGTCCATAATCGGCCAGGAACTTGATGCGCATGAGTCGGATTTCCTCGTGCGTATAGTCTTCGTCGTCGTCAAACTCCGCGTAGGCCTCTTGCAGAGCCTGCTGCATGTCGCCGCTCTCCGACTCGCGCCAATACTCCATCAGCACATCCTGATGCTCCGGCTCGATATTCTCGTCGATATAGTAGTCGATATTGAGCTTGGTGCCAGACGAGATGATGCGCTCAATCTCGGCCAGTAGCTCGTCGAGCGTCAGTCCCTTGCCCCGGGCAATATCGTCCAGCGACTTGCGGCGGTCAATGGCCTGGATGATATAAATCTTGTTCTCCGAGCGGCGGGCTGCCGAGTGTACCACAATGTCCTGCGGACGCTCAATGTCGTTTTCCTCCACATATTTCTTGATGAGGTCCACAAACGGGGGGCCATACTTCTGCGCCTTGGCGATGCCCACGCCCACACAGCGGCTCAGCTCTTCGACCGTGCAGGGGTACTGGATTGTCATGTCGTTCAGCGAGCGGTCCTCAAAAATGACGTGCAGCGGCAGTTTCTGGTGCCGTGCCATGTTGCGGAGCAGACTCTTCAGCTGGGCATACAGAGCCTCGTCGCCAACCGCCGCGGCCCCGGTGGGGGCAGGGGTCTCGTCGTCGGCTGCGCCCTGGCTATAGTCGTGGTCGCATGCCACCATGATGTCGTAAGGCTTCTTGATAAAGCGGTGGCCGGCCGGCGTAAGCTTCAGCACACCGTAAAGCTCAATCTCCTTGGTCAGCAGTTTCTCGAACAGGGCCTGCCTCAGCACTGCCTTCCAGAATAGCGCGTCGTGGTCCGTGCCCTGGCCCCACTGCTCCAGTTCGTCCTGGTGGTAAATCTTCGTGTTGCTGTTCTTCTTGCCCAGCATTACATCCACAATGTCCTGCGCCTTGAAGGCCTGCTTCGTGGCCAGCACCGTCTCGAGGGCATACTGCATCTCCTCGCGTGCGGGCACGCGGGGCTTGGGATGCAGGCAGTTGTCGCAGCATCCGCAGTTCTCCTCATTATAATCCTCGCCGAAGTAGCGCAGCAGGTTCAGCCTTCTGCACACCGACGACTCGGCATAACTCACCACCTCCTGCACCAGCTGGTTGGCCAGCTCCTGCTCGGTGATATTCTTGTCGGTGAAAAACTTGTACAGCTTCTCCACATCCTGCTCCGAATAGAAGGCAATGCACTGCCCCTCGCCGCCGTCGCGTCCGGCGCGCCCAGTCTCCTGGTAATAGCCCTCCAGACTCTTCGGAATGTCGTGGTGGATCACAAAGCGCACATCCGGCTTGTCAATACCCATGCCGAATGCAATCGTGGCCACAATCACATCCACCTCCTCCATCAGGAACTTGTCCTGGTTCTCGGCCCGCACCTTGTTGTCTAATCCCGCGTGATAGGGCAGGGCCTTGATGCCGTTCAGCTGCAGCAGCTCGGCCAACTCCTCCACCCGTTTGCGTGTCAGACAGTAGATGATGCCGCTCTTGCCCTCGTTCTGCCGCACAAACTTCACAATCTCCTTGTGCAGCTCAATAGGCTCCGACGGCTTGGGACGCACCTCGTAGTAAAGGTTGGGCCGGTTAAACGACGAGATAAACAGCCGCGCATCCTCCATCCGCAAATTCTTGATGATGTCCTGCTGCACCTTCGGTGTGGCGGAAGCCGTCAGCGCCAGGATCGGCACCTTGGGGTTAATCATATCCACCGCCGCGCGCAGCCGGCGGTATTCAGGACGGAAATCGTGGCCCCACTCCGAGATACAGTGGGCCTCGTCAATGGCAAAAAACGATATGTGCAGCTGTTGCAGAAACTCCACAGTATCTTCTTTCGAGAGAGTCTCGGGTGCCACATACAGCAACTTCGTGCCCCCCCTCAGCAAATCCTCCTTCACCTCGCGCGTCTGAACCTTCGACAGCGACGAGTTCAGAAAATGGGCCACACAATCGCGTCCCGCCGTGTAGCGCACCGCGTCGACCTGGTTCTTCATCAATGCAATCAGGGGCGAAACCACAATCGCCGTACCCTCGCATATCATTGCCGGCAGCTGGTAGCACAATGATTTTCCGCCTCCCGTGGGCATGATTACGAAAGTGTCGTTGCCCTCCAAGACGCTGTTAATGATAGCCTCCTGCTCGCCCTTGAAATGGTCGAAGCCGAATATTTCCTTTAATTGTGTCTGCAAAACTGTCATAATCCAAAAAAAATCTGTAATTTTGCAATTCAAAGATAGCATTTTTTTTTAAAATGGCATAAAAAAATCAGCCTTGAAGACACACGAACAAATACAGCAAATTGCTTTAGAAGTAATTGCAGAAGAAAAAAAAGCCGTCGAAAGCCTGGCAGGGCACATCGATAACAGTTTTTCCGCAGCCGTCGAAACCATTTTTTGCGCCTCTGGCCGCGTCATTTTCACCGGCATCGGCAAAAGCGCCAACATAGCCGCCAAAGTAGTGTCCACCCTCAACAGTACCGGCACCCCCGCGCTCTTCATGCACGCCGCCGACGCCATCCACGGCGACCTCGGCATGGTCCAGCCCGCCGACGTGGTGGTATGCGTGTCCAAAAGCGGCAACACCCCCGAAATCAAAGTCCTCATTCCGCTTGTCAAGAACTTCGGCAACAAACTCATTGCCATCGTCGGCAACACCGACTCCTTCCTTGCCCGCGAGGCCGACATCGTGCTCAACACCACCGTGGCCCACGAGGCCTGCCCCAACAACCTCGCCCCCACCAGCAGCACCACCGCCCAACTCGTCATGGGCGACGCCCTGGCCATAGCCCTCATGGCCTGCCGCAACTTCACCGCCGCCGACTTCGCCCGCTTCCACCCCGGCGGCGCCCTGGGCAAACAGCTCTACATGCGCGTCAGCGACCTCTACCTCCAGAACGAGAAACCCCAAGTGACCCCCGACACCCCGGTGCGCGACACCATACTCGAAATGACCACGCGCCGCCTGGGCTGCGCCGTCGTCGCCACCCCCGTCCCGGGCGGCTGCGTGGCGCAGGGCATCGTCACCGACGGCGACCTCCGCCGCATGATCAAAGCCAATACCGATTTCAGCAGCCTCACCGCCGCCGACATCATGACCCCCAACCCCAAGAGCATCCTCGACACCGAATATGCCGTCAACGCCTTGGGCCTCATGCGTACCCACAGCATCACCCAGCTCGTGGTTGTCGACAGCCAAGGCCTCTACCTCGGCGTCCTCCATCTCCACGACATCCTTCGTGAAGGCATCATATAATTACCCCATCCCCGTCACACAAACACCCCCCCCAACATGCAGCTCCGAACCGAAAACGTAGTCAAGATATACCGCTCCCGCACCGTAGTCAAAGAGGTGAGCGTCAGCGTCAACCAGGGCGAAATCGTAGGCCTCCTCGGGCCCAACGGCGCCGGCAAAACCACCACTTTCTACATGATAGTGGGCATCATCAAACCCTTCTCCGGCCGTGTCTTCCTCGACGACAGCGACATCACCAAAATGCCCATGTACCGCCGCGCCCAGCTCGGCGTGGGATACCTGGCTCAGGAAGCCTCCGTCTTCCGCCACATGACCGTGGAGGACAACATCATGTCCATCCTCGAGTTCCGCCACGACCTCGACAAAGAGCAACGCAGCGAGAAACTCGAATCCCTCATCGACGAATTCGGCTTGCAGAAAATACGCCGCAGCAAGGGCATCCAGCTCTCCGGCGGCGAGCGCCGCCGCACCGAGATAGCCCGCGCACTGGCCAACGACCCCCATTTCCTCCTGCTCGACGAACCCTTCGCCGGCGTCGACCCCATTGCCGTGCAGGACATCCAGGACATCGTGGCCCACCTCAAGGACCGCAACATCGGCATCCTCATCACCGACCACAATGTCCACGAAACCCTCTCCATCACTGACCGCGCCTACCTCCTCTACGAAGGCAGCGTGCTCCACCACGGCACCCCCGAGGAGATGGCGGCTGACCCCGATGTGCGCGAAAAATATCTGGGCCGCGACTTCGAACTGCGCCGCGCCACCACCCGCTCGCTGGGCGGCGAGTGACGCACCCCTCGGGCGGCAAGGCCGGCGGCGGCACTCGCCGCGGCACTCCTGCAGCCCGTATCCCCCTGCAGCCTCCTCCGGTAGCTCTGCCTCCGCCCGCCCGTCCCCCGTTGGGCGGCGGAGCGAGTCTTATTTGTCCCACGGCGGCGGAAGAAATGCTGGCTCAATGCAATAAAAACAGCCTCGATGGAGCGAAGGAGGATCGGGGTGGACGCCGCTGGGCGTGCGGAGTGGTGGGGAGCCTATCCGATGGGGCAGGCGGGGTGGGTGCCGCCCATGTCGCAGCCGCGGTTGCGGGCCAGCCACAGCAGGGCGTAGCTGCAGGTGGCCGTCGCCTGTCCGCCGCGCCGTTCAATCTCGGCCACGGCGCGGCGGACCAGTTCCGACCCTATGCCTTGGCCCCGCAGATGGTCGGCCACGTGGGTGTGGTTGATGGTGTAGATGCCGGGAACCGTTTGGGGGAAGGTGACTTCGGCCACGGTGAGGCCCTCGTGTTCAAGGCGTATTCTGTTGTGTTCGGTGATGTATTGCATGGTTTTGACTGTTTGGAGGTGCGGGATGGCCATATCCCCAGCCCCTCTAAAGAGACATACCCCCGACCCCTCTAAAGAGACATACCCCCG
>CAMVMX010000011.1 GCA_947168665.1 uncultured Bacteroidales bacterium | reverse complement strand
CCTTGCGGCAGGGGGTGCCGGCGTGCAGCCCCATGCCCGTGGTGTCGATGATGGGGAACAGGAATGGCCGCACGATATCTATAACTTTCAAATCAACATCATCCGGACCACTCCACGAGTTTATATTCGGGAAAAAGACCCATCCGGGAGTTATATACTGGTCAATAAAAAGTATGGCAGCGTCTATTCTATACAGGCTGTCATGTTCTGCGTAAGTCATGTGTGAGAGGCTGGTATCAAAGTATTCCAAGTGATACATGCAGGATCGTTGTTGCGCATATACGAACTCGTTGTATCCCAGCTCTTGATTGTAGACAGAGTCTCCGAGACAACTCGACCTATGGGTCAGAGCCAGATAAAAGGAGTCGTATACTTCCAAGGGTTTGTCGAAATACACTTCGTAAGTGGGGAAATAGCGTGTTCTGTCCTGCCCGGGCATAGCATGAGGTGTCGTTTCGCCCCAATAAGAATACATCCAACGGGAGGTGTCCAGCACATTGAATGCCTTTTCCCTCATCATGACCATTGAGTCATTGACGTGGAGATAAATCTTCAGGTATTCAATCCAGTTTGCCAAATTGGTGTCGGACCATACCCGACCTATTCCCCATTCAGTAGGGTCCAATATGAGGGACACCGCGGCGCCGATGATTTTCCGTGTGGTGTCAACATCGTATTTCATGGCTTCTTCTAAACCCATATGGTCTATCCACGCGAAAGAACCAAAACGAACTGTCGGTGTTTCCGTAAGAAAAGGAGGCGGCTGCACAGAGTCGAAGGGGTCCGCCCACCCTCTCGTATACAGATATGTAGGGTTTCGGGCAAAGATGGTGTCCATTCCGCTTGCCGGTGCCTGGGCCGTCAGTATCCCTTGGCAAAGCAGCGCCGCTGCCATTAAAAATAACTTTTTCATATCGATGAGATTGATTATAAATTGTTAATAGTAATTATTCGCAGAATACAACCGTTTCAACATTTGCGATTGTTCTTTTCAGATCGTCTTCCTTGGATTGAAGTTTAGGGGTTCAGATGCCATGGACCGAGGCTTTCAGGCCAGGCAAATTAAAAAAATCAAGGTTTTTTTGTCTTTTGGGTGTTTCATGATGGTAAGTTTTAGTTGTTAATATGTTGATTGAGTCTTAATTCTGTCTGCAATGAACAATTCCCACACCATGCAAATATAACATATTTTTTGGTATTTTAGTTTTTTTCGATTTTTTTGTGAATGGTGCATGTCCGTCAGGCGTTCATGGCAGTGGTCTTTAACCCAATTTTGCGAATGGCCGGTTAGCACTTGGTTGGATATTGATTCTTTGAACTCGGCCGGGCCGCGCCGGCGAAGTGGCAGGGTGCGGCACAGCCCTTCCTCCGCTCGTTGCGCCATCCGTCCGCAGTACGGGTGCGGCAGTTTGTCCGGGCGGGGAGGGAGGAATGCCGTTGAAGAGGGGAGGAGGAGCCGTCGGCCGGGCGAGGCCAGAGCGAACCCTCAGCGGGTCCGGTGCGCGGGCTGCGCGGGCGCGGGCCGGGGCGGGGGAGTGGGGCGGGGGCGCCGGCTTAGGCTCGACTCAAAAATGAAAAAAACGGAGCGATTGAAAAAAAAAGCGTATCTTTGCACGGAATTATTGACGCTCAGAAAATGGAAAACTTCATAGTATCAGCACGTAAATACCGTCCGGCCACTTTCGGCAGCGTGGTGGGGCAGCAGCATATCACCACCACACTGAAGAATGCCATCCGCACCGGCCAGCTGGCCCAGGCATTCCTGTTCTGCGGCCCCCGCGGGGTGGGCAAGACCACTTGCGCCCGCATCCTGGCCAAGACTATCAACTGCACCCACCTGACCCCGGACACGGAGGCTTGCGGCGAGTGCGAGAGCTGCCGCAGTTTTGCCGACGGGGGCTCGATGAATATTTTCGAGCTGGACGCGGCTTCGCACAACAGTGTCGAGGACATCCGCGAGCTGGTGCGCCAGGTGGGCATCCCGCCCCAGACGGGACGCTATAAGGTGTATATCATCGACGAGGTGCACATGCTTTCGCAAGCGGCGTTCAACGCTTTCCTCAAAACCCTGGAGGAACCCCCGGCATACGCCAAGTTCATCCTCGCCACAACCGAGAAGCACAAAATCCTGCCCACCATCCTGTCGCGCTGCCAGGTGTTCGATTTCAAGCGCATCCAGGCCGACGACATCGTGGCCCACCTGAAGGGCATTGCCGAGAAGGAGGGGGTGAACTATGAGGAGGAGTCGCTGCACATCATTGCCCGCAAGGCCGAGGGCGGTCTGCGCGACGCCCTGTCCACCTTCGACCAGCTGGTGAGCTTCACGCAGGGTAACCTGACGAGACGCCTGTGCAACGAGAATCTGAACCTGCTCGATGCGGACTATTATTTCCGGCTGGTGGACTATTTCCGCGCGGGCGACCTGTCGAACACGCTGCTCCTCTACCAGGAGGTGATTGACAAGGGCTACGAGGGGCAGCACTTCATCACGGGGCTGAGCGAGCATCTGCGCAACCTGATGGTGAGCCTCGACCCCGCCACACACAAGCTCATGGAGGCCAGCGAGGCCCTGCGGACGCGCTTTGGCGAGCAGGCGTCGGCTTGCGGGCTGGCGTTGCTGCTGCGATGGCTCGACATTTCGAGCGACTATGAATACCGCTACAAGGATGCGGGCAACAAGCGCCTGTTTGTCGAGGTGGCCCTGATGAAGCTGGCCACCGCCACGGCCGCCACATAGATTGCAAGGTCGCCCCAGGCGGAGCACGGCACCCCACCAGTCTCTGCGGCCCCTACGGTGGCCGCGGAGGCGGAGCCGTCGTCCCCCGCCGGGAGCGACATGCCCCCCGCCCAGCAGCCGCCCGCCGCCCCGGCGGCAGCGCCGGCACAGCCGCCTGTGGTGGGCCGGGCGCACCGCGTGGGCGGCATCAGCATCAAGCCCGCGGCCCCGGTGCGACCCGCCGACTTGGCCCAGCTGAACGCCGCTGAGGGAAATCCGGACCAGCCCCCGCTGGACCTCGATATGCTTACCCCCTGGTGGAGCACCGCCCTGCAGCGGCTGGAGTCCGAGCAGCCCAAGCTGGCCGCCACGCTGGCCAACCGCAAACTGAAGGTGGACGGCGACGACCACTTTGTGATTGTGGTCAACAACTCGTATGTCGAGGCCGAAATCAGGACCCACTTGGTGAAGCTGCTGGAGATGCTGAGGGAGCTGAGCGGGAGGCGGATGCTGAACTGCGGCATTGAGATTGAGTATGAGGAGAAGAAGGCCGTCATCTATTCGCCGCGCGACAAGTATGATGCCATGTCGGCCAAGAACCCTTCGCTGGGAACGTTCAAGGTGCTGTTCCCCGAAGTGGACTATTGAGGGATGTGAACCGTTGAAACAGATTATAACACAGCATATAGCCACCACGTATTGATTGACCCTTAACACCCAAAGACCATGACCTTTATATTCCTCGGAGTTTTGATATTCTGCGCGCACCTGTTCAACGCCTGGTTCAGCAGCCGGCGTATTCCCGATGTGTTGCTGCTGATGTTGATTGGCATACTGGTGGGGCCGGTGGCGGGATGGGTGACTCCCGCCCATCTGGACGATGTGGGGCCGGTGCTGGCATCGCTGACGCTGCTTTTCATTCTTTTCGACAGCGGCATCGACATGCGTATCGACATGATACGCCGCTTTTGGAGCGGGGTGGTGCAGGTGACGCTGCTGTCGTTTATCGTGTCGATGGCGGCGGTGACGCTGATAGGCTATTTTGTGGTGGGGCTGGAGCTGCAGGCCAGCATGATGCTGGGCTCGATGGTGGCGGGCACGGCGGCCGCCATCGTCATTCCGTTGGTGAAGCAGATGCGCGTCAGCGACAAGACGCGGGTGACGCTGACGCTGGAGTCGGCCATTTCGGGGGTGCTGTGCATCGTGATTGCCATCGCCTTTATCGAGGGTTATAAGTTGGGCAATATCAGCATCGGGTCGATGCTGGGGCGTGTGCTGGCGTCGATTCTGATGGCTTTGATTATCGGCACGGTGGGCGGCATTGTGTGGTCGTCGTTCATGGACCGGGTGAGGAAGCTGCAAAACTCTATGTTCCTGACCCCGGCGTTTGTATTTGTGATTTATGGTGTGGCGGAGCTGCTGGGCTATAGCGGCGCCATCGCCACCCTGTCGTTTGGACTGGTGCTGGGCAACCCGGAGTATTTCGAGATGTCGTTCTTGAAAAAGCTGCATCTCAACGACATGACTCCCCTCGAGGAGGGCGAGAAGAGTTTCTTTAAAGAGTTCGTCTTTATTCTGAAGACTTACTTTTTTGTCTATATCGGCATTTGTATTCCTTTCTCCAACATGATGGCCCTGGCCTATGGCCTGGCGATAGCGGCATCGCTGTTTGTGGTGCGTTTTGTGCTGGTGGCGTTGGTGGGGCGGAAGAATACGCCTGACGACAGGCTGACGGTGTCGATGATGATTCCGAAGGGGTTGGTGTCGGCGGTGCTGGCCTCGATGCCGGAGCAGGTGAATATCGCGGCGGGCTACACGGTGGTGCCGGGCGCGGAAACGATAAAGCATATAACTTATTCCGTCATTTTCTGTTCCATCATTATCTGCTCGCTGCTGGTGCTGTTGAGCAGCCGGCGGCTGGTGAAGCCTGCGGCCGAGGTGGCGCAGAACACGGTGGAGGCAACTATAATACAGAATGAGAATAGCGTTCAGTAAATACGACGGGGCGGGGAACGATTTTGTGTTGATTGACAACCGTGGGGGCAAGGTGTCGCTTACGGCGGAAGAGATAGCCCGCATCTGCCACCGCCGCCGGGGGGTGGGGGCTGACGGTCTGCTGCTGCTGAATGAGGGCGGCGGGGACTGCGATTTCGCAATGGAGTATTACAATTCGGACGGCCATGCCGCCGACATGTGCGGCAACGGGGCTCGCTGCATAGCCGCCTTCGGCTCGAGTTTGGGCTTGGGACGGACGGATAAGGGGCAGCCGACGCTGCGTTTCCGCGCCGCCGACGGTCTGCACGAGGCCACCATAGTGAGCTGGGACACGGCGGGAAAGGCGGGCATTGTGACGGTGGGGATGAAGGAGGTGGAGAAAGCGGGGGTGAGACGGTGTATGGACGGATGGCTGCTGGACACGGGCGTGCCGCATTATGTGGTGAGGGTCAAAGGGCTGCGGGACTATGATGTGGCGGGCGAGGGCCGCCGTCTGCGCCATCAGCCTCAGTTGGGGCCCGCCGGTGCCAACGTGAATTTTGTGGAGCAGGGAGAAGACGGCCTCCTGCATGTGCGCACCTATGAGCGAGGTGTGGAGGACGAGACTTGGGCCTGCGGCACGGGGGTGACGGCTTGCGCCATAGTGACGGGTTGTGGACACCTGCGCACCCGGGGCGGCGATTTTGAGGTGGACTACCGCACTACAGCCAACGCCTATACGGATGTGAGGCTGACTGGGCCGGTGGAGCTGAATTTTACCGGCGTGTGGGAGATTTGAATGGCGGAGTGCCGCGGGTTGCGGCCGGCCTGATTGGGTAATAACTAATAGCAATATAGAGCAATGGATCTTTTTTCTACCCCGGCACCCGAGAGCGCAAGGCAACGGGTGGCCGAACTGACAAGGCTGATAGACCAGTATAACTATGAGTATTATATGAACGACCGGTCGCTGGTGAGCGACTATGAGTTTGACGCCCTGCTGCGCGAGCTGGTGGAGCTGGAGCGGCAGTATCCGGAGTTGTCGCTGCCCACATCGCCCGCCCGCCGGGTGGGAGGCGAGGTGAATAAGCAGTTCAGACAGGTGACGCACCGTTTCCCGATGCTGTCGCTGGGCAATACTTACAGCATTGAGGAGATTGAGGATTTCGAGTCGCGCACCAGGAAACTGCTGGACGGGGTGCCGTTCAGTTACACCTGTGAGTTGAAGTACGACGGGGTGGCCATCGGGCTGACCTACCGCCACGGGCAGCTGGTGCAGGCCGTGACGCGCGGCAACGGGGCAGTGGGCGACGACATCACATCCAACGCCCGCACGGTGGGTACGATTCCGTTGCGGCTGCAGGGGACCTATCCCGACGATTTCGAGGCGCGGGGCGAGGTGGTGTATCCCTTTGAGGCTTTCGATGCCATGAACCGCCAGCGCGAGGCCGAGGGGGACCCCCCGTTTGCCAACCCGCGCAATGCCGCCAGCGGGTCGCTGAAGTTGCAGGACTCGGCGGAGTGCGCAAAGCGGAAGTTGATGTTCTGCATGTATTTCCTGATGCTGCCACCCGATTCGCCACAGCAGGGTGACCCGGCCTACGCCTCGCATTCGGGCCGACTGGCCGCTGCGCGCAACATGGGTTTCAAGGTGCAGCCTTACATCAAGGAATGCCGCAATATAGAGGAAATAAGGGCTTTTATCGACTATTGGGACCAAGAGCGGTGGAATCTGCCTTTCGGCATTGACGGGGTGGTAATCAAGGTGAACCAGACGGACCTGTGGGAACGGCTGGGCACTACGGCCAAGTCGCCCCGATGGGCAATTGCCTATAAGTTCAAGGCCGAGCGGGTGAGTACGCCGCTGGAGGAGGTGACTTACCAGGTGGGACGCACAGGGATCGTCACCCCTGTGGCCAACCTGCAACCGGTGTGGCTGGGCGGCACGACGGTGCGCCGCGCCACGCTCAACAACGCCGATTTCATGGCCAAGCTGGACATCCGCGAGGGCGACAGTCTGCTGGTGGAGAAGGGGGGTGAGATTATCCCCAAGATTGTGGGGGTGGATATGGAGCAACGTAGGCCAGACGCCAGGCCTGTGGGGTATGCGACGGTGTGCCCGGTGTGCGGAACACCACTGGTGAGACCCGAAGGCGAGGCCGGACACTATTGTCCCAACCGCGACGGGTGTTTGCCTCAGATTCTGGGGCAGCTGGAGCATTTCGTGAGTCGCCGCGCGATGGATATTGACAGTCTCGGGACGGAACGGCTCAGACTGCTGTATGACGCAGGGGTGGTACGCAATGTGGCGGACCTCTATGACCTTACGGCCCAGAAACTGGTGGGGCTGGGGGAGGGGACGGCCTCGACAATACAGGAGAAAGGGGCCGAAAACATACTGAAGGCCATCGAGGAGTCGAAACGGGTGCCTTTTGAGAGGGTGCTGTTTGCCTTGGGTATCCGATATGTGGGCGAGGTGGGGGCCAAGAAGCTGGCCCGCCATTTCGGCAACATTGATGCCTTGATGCAGGCCAATGTGATGGAGCTGGCCATGGTGGAGGATGTGGGCGAAGTGACGGCAGTGGCGGTGAACGATTTCTTCAACCAAGAGGCGCACCGCGCCATCGTTGAGCGGCTGAGGGCAGCAGGCTTGCAGATGGAGGCGGTAGACACCCGCGTGGGCAGCCAGTTGCAGGGTATGACTTTCGTGGTGAGTGGCGTGTTCCAGCACTTCACACGCGACGAAATCAAGGCCTCGATTGAGCAGCACGGGGGCAAGGCCGCCAGCAGCATCAGCGGAAAAACAACCTATCTGCTTGCGGGCGAGAATATGGGGCCGGAAAAACTGAAAAAGGCCGAGAAATTGGGTGTCGCAATTATCAGTGAATCAGATTATGAGAAGATGATTGGAGAGGATGCCGCAAAATAATTGTGGAAGCTATCCTACCCAAATGAAAAAAAAGATGTATCTTTGCAAAAAAATATTCATGACAGGCGGGGTATGCCCGCAGCAATAAAATACTTTTAAACGATGAACATTAAGAATACCCGTTCAAGTTGGTTTGCCGCCGCTCTCTTTTTGTTGACGGCTCTCCCCTTTGTGGCTTCGGCCCAGACTACCGCACCGCTGGGAATCCTGGTGTCGCAGGACCAGAACACTGTCGACTGGCCTACGGTAAACGAAAGCAACGACCTTGATTTTGTGTATGTCATGGCCACTACTGGCGCCGCTGTGACCGACAGCCGCTGTGCGTTCAACCTGACGCAGGCCCATAAGGTTGGGATGCCCGTGGGGGCTGTGCTCCGCTACGACCGCCATTATTCGGCACAGGGGCAGTTCGACAATTTCCAGGCCGCAGTGAATGGGCATCATCTGGATCTTCCGCCGGTGGTTTATGTGGTGCCGGACAGCCCATACGACATCAATGTGAAGCGGCTCGACATGCTGCTCCAGCTGCTGGAGCAGGCCTATGGCGTAAAGCCTATCATCATGGCCGGTCAACAGGCTTACCTGAAGTATTTCAGCCTGGAGCGTTACGCCTCCTATCATGTCCTCATTGTCAGCAACGGTCTTAAATTCCCCGATACCCGCTATACTATCTGGCAGTATACCGACAAGGAGAAGGTGGCCGGCATCATGGAGTATGTGCCGGGGCTGAAGTTGCATCCCACCTATCCGCTCACTATGCTCAAGATGGCCCGCTGAGGCAGAGGCTGGCAGAATGTGTTGGTCGTTTGTATCGCAGTCTGCCACTCATAAGTTGGCGCATTCAGGATTTATAGTTATATTTCAAATCATGATTATCCGCAAATGCCATCAGTATGATTTGGAGAGGCATGGCCTTGACAATCCCAGACAAATGGAATGTGGTCGGGGGATGAGGAACCAGGTTGTTACTTGCCTCCCGGAGGGACACGGCAGGAGGGTTGGGCTGATTACGGACAATCAAATCACAAATCACTTTTCATGAAGAAGTTGTTGGCAGCGGTTGCATTCCTGTTGTTTGCCCTACAGGTTCCGGCGCAGGTGTTTGTGGCAGGGAGCGTGGGGTTCGATATGTCAAGCTATACCAAGACGGCCGGTTTTGACCCCACTAAACCCAAAGGCATGGCCCTGCAGCTGTCGCCGCAGGTGGGATTCAACGTTTCGCCCGCTGTCAAGTTGGGAGCGATGTTGAGCATTGCCAACCAGAAGTATACCTATACTAATGGTTATTATGACCGTACCTACAACCGATGGCAGGAGACCGAGCAGACCGTCAAGACGCTCATGACCGCCGGGGGCGGTGTGTTCGTCAGGGTGCGCTGCTTCGAAGCAAGGGACTTCTCCGTCGGGCTGGAGCTTTCCGCCGTGTTCAGCTATGGGTTGGGAGCCACTCGCGACACGCAATACTACAGTCAGGACCTTTTCCCTGTGCGGTATGAAACGAAATTCAATACCCGCCAGTTCGATGTCAGGCTGGTGCCCATGGCCACCTACCGCCTGTCGGAACAGCTGGGAGTGGATGTGTATGTGGATATGCTCTCGATTGTCTTTACCCACAGCATCGTCGACCAATACAAGAAGGTGGAGGTGATGCCGTGGCAGACCGAAGCGGAATCCGAATTGGACTACAGCACCGCCACCAGCGACTTTCATGCCGGCTTCAACTCCCTCACGTCCCGTTTGGTGTCAATAGGCCTTAGTTACACTTTTTGAAAAGGAATGGCGGATTGACAGACGGCTATTCACAAATTATTACTCACGAATCACAAATCACAATATAACACATTCAAAAACTCATGGCAAAAGATTTTGTAAAACGCTCAGAGAACTATTCAGAATGGTATAATGAACTGGTTGTACGGGCTGACTTAGCCGAGAATTCGGCTGTCCGTGGCTGCATGGTTATCAAACCTTATGGCTACGCCATTTGGGAGAAGATGCAACGCGCCCTCGACGACATGTTTAAGGCCACTGGACACCAGAACGCTTATTTTCCCCTGTTTATCCCCAAGTCGTTCCTCAGCCGCGAGGCCGAGCATGTGGAGGGTTTCGCCAAGGAGTGTGCCGTGGTGACCCACCACCGCCTTATGAACAACCCCGATGGTTCGGGCGTGGTGGTTGATCCCGCCGCCCGCTTAGAGGAGGAACTGATTGTCCGCCCCACCTCCGAGACCATCATCTGGAGTACCTATAAAAACTGGATTAAGTCCTACCGCGACCTCCCCATCCTCTGCAACCAGTGGGCCAACGTCGTCCGCTGGGAGATGCGCACCCGCATGTTCCTCCGCACGGCCGAGTTCTTGTGGCAGGAAGGCCATACCGCCCACGCCACCCGCGAGGAGGCCGAAGAGGAAGCCCGCCGCATGCTTGATGTTTATGCCGACTTTGCCGAGAATTGGATGGCCGTCCCGGTGGTCCGTGGCGTGAAATCGCCCAACGAGCGCTTCGCCGGCGCCCTCGACACTTACTGCATCGAAGCCATGATGCAGGACGGCAAAGCCCTTCAGGCCGGTACTTCCCACTTCCTTGGGCAGAATTTTGCCAAAGCTTTCGAGGTGCAGTTCCTCAACAAGCAGAACCAGCTCGAATATGTCTGGGCAACCTCGTGGGGTGTGTCCACCCGCCTGATGGGAGCCCTCATCATGACCCACAGCGATGACAACGGCCTTGTGCTCCCGCCCAAGCTGGCACCCATACAGGTGGCCATCGTCCCCATCTGCAAGAACGACGAGCAGATGGCCGAACTCGATGCCCACATCGCGCCCATCATCGACGCCCTCCGTGCCAAAGGCCTCACCGTCAAATATGACAACCGCACCGAGTACAAGCCCGGCTGGAAGTTCAACGAGTACGAATTCAAGGGCGTGCCTGTGCGCCTCGCCATCGGCCCGCGCGACCTCCAGAACGGCACCTGCGAGGTGTGCCGCCGCGACACATTAGAGAAGATCACCATGCCCATCGAAGGCATAGCCGACCATGTGGCCCAGCTGATGGACGAAATCCAGAAGAGCCTCTTCCAGCGTGCTGCCGATTTCCGCGCCGCCAACACCCGCAAGGTCGACACCTGGGACGATTTCCAAGTCGAGATCGAGAAAGGTGGATTCCTCCTCTGCCACTGGGACGGCACCACCGAGACCGAAGAGCGCATCAAGGAACTCACCAAAGCCACCATTCGCTGCATCCCCTACGACGCACCCGAAGAGGAAGGCCGCTGCATCCTCACCGGCAAGCCCTCCCACCGCCGCGTAATCTTCGCCCGCGCCTACTAAGTATTCTTTGCATGTGACACGAAGGTAACGAGCCGAATATAATATAGAAACGTCTGCAAGCCTCGTATTGCAGACGTTTTCTTTTTATGGCACAATAAAATATTGAAAGTTCCGTTACGAAAATATTAAAACATGGAACGGAAACTACTCTTCTCATCAGACTACCCGTACTATCAACACAGTTTGTGAAAAACTAATGTTATGAACACAAATAGATTAACCTCAGAAGAAATCCAGCACCTTCGCAATATCGACCTATCCACAAAGCCCGGTTTAGTTGACGGTGAATCCATCCTATCTCTCATCATCGGAGAGAAAGGCAGCGATAGTCGTTCCGAGTTTAATTCAAGAGCTTTAGTTTGGTACTATACCGAGATTTTGCGCGACAGGCGCAAGGAGCTGCAGTTGTCGCAAAAAGAACTCGCACAACGTATCGGCAAGGAAACCAAATATATCCAGCATATAGAGAACGGCGATACAGATATCCCCCTATCGTCCTTCATTCAGATAGCAGAAGCCCTCGGCATACGCCTACGCATGGACGTAAGCCTTGCCTGATATAGTACCCCTACAGGTCCTCCCCGTTTGCTTGATTATACCCATTATCGTAATACATTATGATTCGATATTCACCATAATCCTCATCTATCATAAACCAAACTGACTTATAGTTTAATCTTTCAGAACAATATTTTGTAATATCATCCTTTCCGACTTCAGTAATAATTATTTTCATTAGTTCAATCCTCTCGCTTTCTGAGAGATTATTCCATTCCTCTTGTGTCATACTCCCATGTTCTAATGCATATGTTGCAAGGCAGTCTTCGAGACTTGTGGCATTTCCTGTTTGGGAAAACGCTGCCTCGTATCTCTTTTTATGAACAGTCATCTCATAAGAAATATTCTCACTGTCGTCTATTTCTTGGCTTTCTGTGGGAGAATAATATTTACCATTATTTGTGAATTGGCGGCACAGAGTGTTGAATCTGATTTTGATGTTAGACTCGTCTACGCCGTAAGCGTCTGCAACCATGATTCGGTACACCTTGTCGTTGTTAGTAACCACAAGGACTCTCACCGCTCTCCCGTTGAACTCGCCTTCGAGGCAGTCAAGTCGTTGGTTGTAGGTGAAGCCTTTGGCTTTTAGTTTTTGAATCATTGCACTCTTACCGCAGCAGGGTGACTGTGCCGGTGAGGGTTTTGTAGGCTTTGTCGTGGGTGTCGATATAGCGGACATAGTAGGCGTATGTGCCTTGGGGGCAGGGGGAGCCGTTGGCGTTGCCGTCCCAGCTGCCGCCCAGCCCGTCGAACTGCGCCACCCTCACGCCCCGTCGGTCGAACACCGTCACCTCGGCCTGCAGTATATGCGGGCTGCACGTCAGGGCAAAGTGGCTGTTGGACTCCAGCGTGGGGGTGAAGACATTGGGGGCAGCAATCCATGTGCTGTCGATGGGCTTCTCGCCCCAGTTGGGGATGGCGATGAGGGTGTAGTAGATGATGCTGTCGCAGGTGTCGTTGATATGGAGACGGATTGGAGTGTCGTGTTGCTCGGTGTTGAAGGTGATGCCGTTGAAGGTGACAGGCAGGTCGTCTGTGGCCACGGTGTCGTACCACCAGCGGCAGTGCGGACAAGTGACGAAATCAATCTGCCATAAGGTGTCACACCTGCCGGTCGGCCATGTTGTGGTGAACTCATACCTCCCGGTAGAGGCCATCTCGTGTCCGCGTAAGAAATAGCTGCCCTCGCACAGCAGGACGGAAATCGCCGTGTCCACATCGCCCCTGACGTCCAGTGTGGCGGATATGGTGTCGGGCTTGACGGTGAGGCACCCCTCATCCGCATATTTGTAGATGGCGCGTACCGTGATGCGTCCCGGATGCAGGAACAGGTGGGGCTGCGGCTGGGCAAAACCCTCCTCGTCGTGGCCGAAAGCCAAAGTGGAGCCGTCGCCGAAGTCCCACAGCAGACTGTCGCATGGGCGGCGGTTCTGCGCCTCGAACACTACCGTGTCATGCACACACCACAGCGAGTCGGCCTTCAGCGAGTCGGCCTCTATGCCGTTCACCGTCAGCCTCACACCGCCGGGCTGCACATGTGGCAAAGGGACAAAGTACTGCCCGATTCCCAATAAATAAGCCAAGAATGGGGCTTGGGTTCGGCTCAGAATATGGTGTGTACCCATCGAGTTGAACTGGCTTTGAGTATCGAAATAGGCGAAACTGTAAGGCGTGCCGCTTATTGATTGGAAATAGGAGCCTATCGGGTACGAGTCCATATAAAATGACGGCGCGTCAGCAGTCCGGGCAAAGATATACAAGCGGGCGGTAATCGGATACACATTTAAATCCTGGTCAACATCCGTTACCGTGCCGTAATTAATCTGCCCTCCGTGCCACCAGCGGGTAGGGGTGAGGGTGGTGTGGCCCTCGCCAGTCCACTTTGCCAGCACCGGTTTATCTGCAGTGATGTGATACATGTTCACCATGGTGTCGGTCTCCCACCAGTCCGTTCCGCCGGCGGGAATAGTCAGGGTTCGGACATTCTCGGCATGGTCCACATCGCGTATGGTTACATGTGTTTCCTCGTCCAGTGCAGTGAAGCGGATTGTGTGTTCGAGGTTGGGCACGAGATATTCCTTGCCGGCATAAAAGGAGGGAACCACCTGTTCCATTTTGAAAGCCTTATTTACGTTGCCTCTCATTCCTGACCCACAAATGCCCGAACTCTCAAACACCGCAATCCGTTTGCAGTCGCGTGCCTTGATACGGGTGCCAGTAAGGTCGACAGCAAAGGTGTCGCGCGTCACCGTTTCGCCGGCGAATGAATGTCGTGTCATCGAGACGTCGGGCAGACTTGGTGGTGGGGTCCCGGGGTGGACAAGGTTCCAATAAGGATTAAAGTTAGGGTAATACTTTTCGATAGGGTATCCGGCTCCCAGGTGGTAAAGCTCTCCCCGCCTCAGTGTCACAGTCACCGTATCGCCCGGCCGGCGGTTTATCCAGTCCCAGTCGGCCAGCACGATGTCCACCGTCGTGCTGTCGTCCACAGCGACTATATCTATCGACGAGAGGGGAGTATATGGCGGGAAGTGGGGTAATAGTGGCATTATTCTATAATCGTTGACTATGGGCGGCTGTACTACATACTCGTCGCTGAGCATTTCGGTGGGCAGCACGCTGCACGCAGAAGCCACATAGATGAAGAGCGATATGGTGTCCGTGCTTGTCACGTGGAAACCCCTTGGCTGTGGCTGGTTGCCACCCACATTATTGTATACATGTTGAGGCGAATAGGGGTAATATTGGTATCTCACCGTGTCGATTATCCTGCCGTATTGGGTGGGGACATGGATATAGTTGAGGTCGTAGTCGCTCAGCCTCCGCCCCTCAATCTGATATGTTTGTGAATAGTCTATCAATTCGTTAGACACCGTCACCTCGCAGGGGCGTTCACTCACCACATACAGACGGAAGAAAGTAGGGGTGTTGCGCAACAGTGTGCGGGGAAAGCAGACCCAGAAATCTGTGCCCTGTGCGGCAAACTGCACTCCCCGGTGGCTCAGCGGGTCGTCGTCCTGCCCCAGCAGTGCGAAGGGTGCCAGTAGCATCACTATCAGAATCCAGCGTCTCATGTTGTGCTTGAATTTATAGAGTTGAGGTATCGTAGTTTTGTTAATTGTGTCAAGATTTGCACTTGTCGCCCCTACCGCAGCAGGGTGACCGTGCCGGTGAGGCTCTTGTAGGCTTTGTCGTGGGTGTCGATATAGCGGACGTAGTAGACGTATGTGCCTTGGGGGCAGGGGGAGCCGTTGGCGGTGCCGTCCCAGTTGCCGCCCAGCCCGTCGAACCGCGCCACCCGCGCGCCCCGCCGGTCGAACACCGACACCTCGGCCTGCAGTATATGCGGGCTGCACGTCAGGGCAAAACGGCTGTTGGACTCCAGCGTGGGGGTGAAGACATTGGGGGCTGCAATCCACGTGCTGTCGATGGGCTTCTCGCCCCAGTTGGGGATGATAGTGAGGTTGTAATAGATGATGCTGTCGCAGGTGTCGTTGATATGGATGTGGACCGGCTCGTCGTGGCATTCATGTCCGAAACTGTGGCCGTTGAAAACCACGGGCACATCGTCCGGCGACACGGTGTCGTACCACCAGCGGCAGTGCGGACAGGTGACGAGGTCAATCTGCCACGTAGTGTCGCATTGCGTTCCCTCCCAATAGGTGGAGAAAAAGTAGGTGTCCGTGTGGTCCAGCTCGTGGTCGCGGAAAAAATAGCTGCCCTCGCACAGTCGCACACTGATGAGCGTGTCGAGGGGGCCACGGATGTCCAGCGTCACCTCCACCGTGTCCGGCTTCAGGGTGAAACAGCTGTCGTATTGATAAGTGAATACGGCTCTCACGGTGGTCAGTCCCGTCTGTTGGAAGAGGTGGGTCAGCGGCTGCGAGGCCTGAGGCTGGGCGTAGGCAAAGGCCGTGTCGCTCCCGTCGCCGAAAAACCACCACACGCTGTCGAAGGGGCGGCGGTTGACGGCTTGCAGCTCCACGGGGTCGAACACACACCACAGCGAGTCAGCCCGGAGCGAGTCCGCCGCCCTTCCGTTCACCCTCATCGACACCCCGCCGGGCTGCACATGCGGCAGCCCGATATAGTAGTTGGCAAAGAAATAGGCCATGAAGGGCGAGTCGGTGGTGCTGACGATATGGTGGGTGCCCTCGGTTGTGAACTGGCTGTTCATGTCGAAATAGGCGTGGCTGTAGGGGGTCCCCGCCATCGGCTGGAAATAAGCCCCAATCGGGTAATAGTCCATCTTCATCGAACCCACATCCTCAGTCCGGGCAAAGATATGGAGGTTGGGGTAGATAGGGTGGCGGTTGTGGTTCTCGTCCACTTGGGTGATGGTCCCGAAGTTGACTTGCCCCCAGTGCCACCAGCGGGTGGGCGTGATGGTGGTCAGGTCGCGCCCCACGCGTTTGGCCAGCACCGGGTGGTCGGAAGTGATGTGGTACGGCCCCTGGTCATTTTCGATCTTCCACCAGTCGGTCTGGTAGGGGCCGAGGACGAGGGTGCGGCTTCCCAACGCGGGGCGCGACACATCGCGTATAGTCACCGTCGCTCCCTCCTCCAGTGCGGTGAGGCGGATATAGAGGTCGGCAGGCGTCCCATTGAAAGGGTCCAACGCAGGGTCGTAGGGAATGAAATACTCCCTGCCCGCAAAAAAGGTGGGGATTGATTGCTCCAGCTTGTAGTTGGCGTTGAACTGGCCGCGTAGGCCGCTGCCCCCGATGCCGCTGCTCTCGAACACGGCAATCTTCTTGCAGTCGCGGGCCTTGATGCGGGTCCCCGCCAGGTCGACGGCAAAGGTGTCGAGCATCAGCGTGTCAGCCAGGAACGAGTGCGACACCACCGGGGCATAGCTGTGGCCGTGAATGTCCGTGCTCGAATAGGGGAAGAGGTTGGGATAATACTTCTCAGGCGGCTCGCCGGCGCTGAGGTGAAACAGCTCGCCCCGCCGCAGGGTGACGGAGAAGGTGTCGCCCGGCGGGCGGTTCAGCCAGTCCCAGTCGGTGATGGCAATGTCGACCACAGTGCTGTCCTCCACTGCCACGATGTCGATGGACGACATGCCGGGCAGATAAAACGGGAAAGCGGGAAAGTCATAACGCCATTTTTGAGGATAGCGGTGGTTGACAATGGGCGGCTGGGCCACATACTCGTCGCGGAGCAGCTCGGTGGGCAGCACCGTGCAGGCCGAGCGGTAGGTGGAACCGACCATGATGAAGAGCGATATGGTGTCGGTGCTCGTCACATGGAATGCCTTGGCTTGGGGCCTGTTGCCCGCGCAGCCCCTATAGTCGTAGCGGGGCGGCCGCATACGGAGTTCCCTCTCCGGCTCGGATGAGAGGTATTGGTATGGCACCGTGTCGTTGATCCACGAGTAGGCAAACGGGATGCGGATATAGTTCGTGTCCGGCCCGCACATCCGCCGCCCCATGACGTGATAGGTCTGCGAATAGTCAATCAGCTCGTTGGTCACTGTCACGTCGCAGTCGTGCTCGCACACCACATACAGCACCGAATTGTTGGGGCTGAACCCTCCCAGCGTGCGGGGAAAACAGACCCAGAAGTCCGTGCCCTGGGCGGCAAACTGCACCCCCCGGTGACTCTTTGGGTCATCGTCCTGGGCCCGCGCGGCGAAGGGCGCCGTCAGTGCCGCAAAAAGGAGCAGCACCCTGACAGAAACAGCCATCAGTCTCGAACCCAGTTCATAGAAGCGGCTCGGTATTATTAGATTCCGACTCATATTGAAGGCCCAAACAGCAGTTTATACAGATATTATCTGCGTTGCAAATATACAACTTTTTTTTAATCTATAAATATTTTTTCCGTATTTCGGTCCCGCGTGCCTTGCCCTCGCCTCGCTCGTCCAACGGCCGATGGGCAGCGGCAAAAAAGCATTTGTTCGTCTAACGCTTAAACAAATGCCGTCGAAATGACAGCCAAATGCTGAACATCGATTGGGCCGAGAGCCTGTCCGCAATTTTTCCCCGCCCCTCCCGGGGGGCAAGAAAACCCCTGAATACCCGCTACGAGTGCAACACTGAGTCCTTAATTATAGTTACAAGTGCAACACTGAGTAGAAAAATCGAGTACCAAAATTTGGCACACTCGGATACTGTGACTGCTTTTTGTGTTGCCAAATGAAAAAATGCAATCATTTACAGGAAAGAAACCACAACGGCCGACGCAATAAAAAGTTTGCGACGCCGTTTTTGGATGGCAACAGTGCGAATGCGGTGAAGTGGTTGTAGGGGGTGGGGCAGGTGAGTGTGGTTGCGCTTTTTGGCAGTATGGCAAGGGGTATGGATTATAACGTATGCTTTGGGCGGCGGGGTGTTGTCGCTGTGGTCGCGGCCTTGGTGGCTGTGGCCATGTGGCTTGTTGCCCTGTGGGGGGTGGCGGCTGGCGAGGGTGTGTGGGCTGTGTGCGGATGGGTGTTTTTGGCGGCCAAGGGGGTGATGCTGGCTTCGACGGCTGTGGCGATGGCTGTCCGTCCGGCATTGGCGTGGCGGGTGTGGATGGGACGTTACCGTTTTGATTATGAGAACGGGAGAGGGGTGTGGCAGGCTGCCACCCGTCTGGGATGGGAGTTGCCCCAATTGTGGGTGGGCTATGTGTTGGCGCAGTGGCGTGTGGTGCGCGGCGATGTGGTGAGGGTGGACACGCTGGAGGGCGTCACGTTTGTCACGGGCCGGAACCGCGACCCGCATACCAGCACGGGCATGTCGGCAGGATGCTTTGTGCAGCTGTGGCTGCCGGACAGGTGGGTGGCCGATTTCGGGCAGTATGCGTGGCATGGCAGCGACGGGTTTGTGAGGCATGAGTATGGCCACACGGTGGACAGTCAGTTGTGGGGGTGGCTTTATCTGCCTGTGGTGGGTGTGCCGAGTTTGGTGAGCCAGTGGCTGGCTTTGGGCAGGAGTCCGCGCCACCGGCACGAGTCTTTCTGGCCGGAACGGCGTGCCGACCGCTTGGGGGCGCGCTATTTTGTCCGGCGGCAGCCGGACGCACAGGCCCAAGAGGGGCAGGCGTGAGGGCAGGACGGGGGCATGGCGAGTGCCGCTGAAACTGTTGTTCCCAATATGTTATGTTCAGTCACGAGGTGCGGGACGTGTGTGCCGCCGCCTCTTTGCCGCCCGCGTTGTTTGGGTTTGGACATGCGCTGTTGGACGGATTGGGGGCAGCGTGTTTTTGGGTCAGTCTGCGGGTGTTGGCTGGGAGGTTGCGGGCGGGGAGTGACATTTGGCGGCGAGCCTTTTTTCAATAGGGTTGCAAAAAAGGCCGACCGCATGTCGAGAGGTGGTCCCGGACTGACGGTCGGCGCAGGTTAAAACGTGTCCAGCAAGTGATTAATATGTTCCGATGTAGTTGGTAAAGCGGCTCCAGCCCGTGGCGGCTTGATAGTTGGGCACGCTGGCCATCATGACTGTGACGGGGATGGTGGTGGACATGTTGCCGAAGGTGGAGGCGTTGCACACTGGCGGCATGGCGGTGAGGCAGGAGAGGCTCTGGACGGAGTCGCAGCCGAAGAAGGCGCTGTCGCCTATCTGCTGCACGGAGCGGTCCATGGCAATGCTGTGCAGTCCCGAGCAATGGGCAAAGGCTTGGCGGCCGATTTGCATGACGGTGGAGGGCAGTTGCAGGCTGGGAAGCGACGCGCAGCCGCTGAAGGCTTGGTCGGGGATGGCCGTGATGGTGGAGGGGAGGTCGAGCGAGGAGAGCGATGAGCAGCCGGCGAAGCATCCTTGCCCCAAGGATGAGATGGAATTGACGAAGCGGAAGGACTGCAGCAGGGAGCATTCGGCAAAGGCATAGTCACCTATAGTGGATATGGAGGTGGGGACCGATACGGTGGTTAGCGACTGGCAGTTGCGGAATGCTGATGGCTCGATGACGGAGATGGTGGGAGGCAGGGTGAGGGAGGTGATGCCGGTGTAGTCTTCGAAGGCGTTGGGGGCCACCTGCGAAACGACATAGGTGTGGTCCTCATAGCGGACGGTGGAGGGAAGGGTGACGGCTCCGACCACGGCTTCGGGCCCCGAGACGGGAGCCACCCGCACGTAGTTGCGATGGGATACCACCACTTCAAAACGGTAGGTGATGCCGTCGGATTGGGCTACAAAACTTTGGCCGCTGTGCATGCTGGTGCAGGATGCAGCGGTGAACAGGAGCATGATTGAGGAAACCGCTGTGAGGACTCTTGAACGGAGGTGTGGTTTGAAGGTTGTTTTCATGATGATGTGTCTTTTTGTTAGGGTTTATGTTGTTGTGTTTTATTTTGATTGTGAATACGTTGTCGGGTTATCGACCTTGCATTGTTACTATGCAAAAGTACTGATTAATTGTTGATGTGATGTTACCCAAAAGGGTATTTGTGGCGTTGGTGTCGCGGAAATACCCAAAAGTGTATTTTAGCGTGGAGGAAGAGAATGATTGTTGCAGAAAGAAAGGAAATTGTTATCTTTGCACAGTAGAGAGCGACTCTTCGTTATGGTTGAAAAAACTGATATTCTGTCTTCTATAACGTCACCGACGGGTGTGACGGAATCCGATTACAGGCTTGCGGAGTCGAAATTGGATGTGGTGGATGCCTTTGCCCGGATAGCCAATCAGGGTGTGTTTGTGGCCGACCTGTGTCAGCGGCGTTTCATGTATGTCTCGGACAGTCCGCTTGTGCTTTTTGGCCACACGGCCGAGGAGGTGAAGGAGGGGGGCTATGGCTTCCTGATGCAGCATGCCGTGCCGGACGACAGGCCGTTGATGGCTGAGCTGGTGGAGGCGGTGGGCAACACCCATCGTTGGCCATTGGACGAGAGGAATTTCATTTATGCCATTTCGTGCAATTTTCATTTTTATGTGAATGGGCAGGCGGTGTTGCTGAACCACAGGGTGACGCCTATCGGACGGACGGCGAGTGGTGAGGTGTGGCTTGTGTTGTGTTTGGTGTCGCCGTCGGTGCATAGCGACATGGGGCATATCGAGGCCACGGTGAGTTCGCCGTCGGGTTTTTCGATTTATGAGTTTGAGGGACACCGTTGGGCGAAGAAGGGCCACCGGCTGGAACTGACGGAGGGGGAGAGGACTATGCTCCACCTTTCGGCACAGGGATACACGATGAGCCAGATTGGGGAAAAGATGTTCCGGTCGGTCGACACGGTGAAGATGTACCGCAAAAGTGTGTTCAACAAATTGGGGGTGTCGAACATTTCGGAGGCCATAGCTTACGCTTTCAACTATAACCTTCTGTAGGTGTCTGCCAACGGGAGGGATGTGGCTGGCATTGCGCGCGCCCCTGTCGGTGGATGGGTATGGTTTGTTGCACAGTCTGTTGTGGCGGAATTTAGTGGGGGCCGACCGAGATGGGAGTTTTCTGTGAAATTCTTTTTTAAAGTAATTGTGTACATGTCAAACAAAATGTGTATCTTTGTAGGCTGAATGCAAGGAAACACATAAATATAAATATAAATATAACAATATGATTAGCAACAATTTTGCCCCGAGACACAACGGTGTCTCCAACCCTGCTGACGAACAGAAGATGCTGAAAGAAATCGGCGTCAGCTCGATGGATGAACTAATAGACAAGGCCGTTCCTGCCGCCATCCGTCTGAAGGAGCCGATGCCCATAGCTGACGGCATCAATGAGTATGAGTTCCTGAACCGTTGCCGCTCGCTGGCTCAGAAGAATAAGGTTTATAAGACTTATATCGGAATGGGCTATTACGGCACTATCACCCCGTCGGTGATTCAGCGCAATGTGTTTGAGAACGCTGGCTGGTATACCGCCTACACTCCCTACCAGACCGAGATCAGCCAGGGCCGCCTGGAGGCCTTGATGACGTATCAGACCATGGTGGCCGACATGACGCACATGCCTATGGCCAACGCCAGCCTGCTGGACGAGGCCACGGCCGGCGGCGAGTGCATGCTGATGTTCTTTGCCAGCCGTAGCCGTCAGGCTCAGAAGGACGGTGTGAACAAGATTTTTGTCGACAACGGCATCCTGCCCCAGACGCTCGACGTGATGCACACCAATGCCGCTCCCCGTGGCATCGAGATTGTGACCGGCGCTGTGAAGGACTTCGATTTCGACGCTTCGAAATATTTTGCCGTCGTGGTGCAGAACCCCAACCAGTTTGGCGAAGTGACCGACTACACGGAGTTTATAGCCAAGTGCCACGAGAAGGGTATCTTTGTGGGTATGGCCACCGACTTGATGGCTTTGGCCATGGTGAAGACTCCCGGCGAGATGGGTGCGGACTGCGCTTTCGGCAGCAGCCAGCGTTTCGGTCTGCCCATGGGCTTTGGCGGCCCCCACGCAGGTTTCTTTGCCATCACCGAGACTTTCAAGCGCTCGTTCCCTGGACGCATCATCGGCTGGAGCGTCGACGTGAAGGGCAATCCCGCCCTGCGTATGGCTCTGGGTATGCGCGAACAGCATATCAAGCGCGACAAGGCTACGTCGAACATCTGCACAGCCTCGGCCTTGCAGGCTATCATGAGCGGATTCTACGCCCTGTGGCATGGTCCCGAAGGCATCCGCAACATCGCCGGCAACATCCACAGCATGGCTACGGTGCTGGCCAAGGAGCTGGAGAAATATGGCTACAAGCAGCATAACCGCGCTTTCTTTGACACGCTGGCCCTGCAATGCCCCGTGCCGACGGAGACCGTCAAGAAGGTGGCTGAGGAGCATCACATCAATTTCCGCTATATCTGCCCCGAGTGCATAGGCATCAGCCTCGACGAGACCACCAGCCGCGATGATATCAACGAGATTATCACTGTGCTGGCCACCGCCGCAGGCAAACAGCCCGAACTGCTGCAGTGCTCCGGCTGCTGCTGCACAAGCATCGTGTCGCTGCCCGACAACCTGATGCGCACCACGCCTTATCTCACCCACAGCATCTTCTCCAAATACCACAGCGAGACCGAGATGATGCGCTATATGAAGAAACTGGAGGTGAAGGACCTCAGCCTGAACCGCGCCATGATTCCGCTGGGCAGCTGCACCATGAAGCTCAATGCCGCAGCCGAGATGCTCCCCCTGAGCTGGAGCAAGTTTGGCCAGATTCACCCCTTCGCTCCCGCCGACCAGACCGAGGGTTGGACGGAGCTTATCAACGAGATGGAAGACCTGCTGGCTATCGTCACCGGCTTTGCAGGTGTTTCGCTGCAGCCTAACAGCGGTGCCGCAGGTGAGTACAGCGGTCTGACGGTGATCCGCAACTACCATATCGACCAGGGTCAGGCCAACCGCAATGTGTGCCTCATCCCGGCCAGTGCCCACGGCACCAACCCCGCCAGTGCTGCAAAGGCCGGCATGACGGTGGTGGTGGTGAAATGCAACGACCGCGGCGATGTGGACATCGACGACCTCAAAGCCAAGGTGGAGCAGTATAAGGACAATCTGGCTTGCATCATGATTACCTATCCTTCCACGCACGGTGCTTTCGAGGAAGGTATCCTTGAGATTGTGGACATCATCCACGGTGCCGGCGGACTGGTGTATATGGACGGCGCTAACATGAATGCCCAGATTGGTCTCACAAGCCCCGGACACATGGGTGCCGACGTTTGCCACCTGAACCTGCACAAGTCGTTTGCTGGTCCTCACGGCGGCGGCGGTGCTGGTGTCGGTCCTATCGCTGTCAGCGCCAAGCTGCTCGATTTCCTGCCCAAGCACAGCCAGGTGGAAGTGGGCGGCAAGAAGGGCAACGCTATGGCCGGTGCGCCTTACGGCAATGCTCTGCTGTTCCCCATCAGCTATGGCTATCTGCTCATGCTGGGCGGCAACGGCCTGACCGAAGCCACGAAGCACGCTATCCTCAACGCCAACTATCTGCGTGCACGTTTGCAGAAGTACTACAAGATTCTTTACACCAACAAGAACGGTATGTGCGGACATGAGATGATTGTGGACTTCAGCGAGTTCAGCCTGAAGGTGAGTGTGGGCGATATCGCCCGCCGTCTGGATGACTACGGCTTCCATGCTCCCACGGTGGCATTCCCCGTCCATAACACCTTGATGGTGGAGCCCACTGAGAGCGAACCCCTCAGCGAGCTGGATCGTTTCTGCGACGCCCTCATCGCTATCCGCCACGAGATAGACGACGTGATGAATGGCAAGTACGATGAGAAGAACAACCCCATCGCCAACGCTCCCCACACGATGCAGGTGGTCTGCGCCGACGAGTGGAACTACCCCTACAGCCGCCAGACCGCTGCTTTCCCGCTGCCTCATGGCGACAAGTACTGGCCCACGATCAGCAAAATCGACGATGCCTACGGCGACCGCAATCTGCAGCCCGTCTGGCCCGCCGAACAGTAAAAATGCGCTTTTAACTCACTGCAAGCCCGCCACTCTGACGGGCTTGCAGTTTATCAAACAAATGTCATGGCAAAGAAAATAGCAGAGGATGAACCCTTGGAGAAGCGTCTGTGGAAGGCGGCGGACAAACTGCGCAAGAATATCGACGCGGCGGAGTATAAGCATGTGGTGCTGGGACTGATATTCCTGCGCTACATATCGGTGTCATTCGAAAGATTATATGCCGAGCTGGTTAAGCAGCAGGCCGATGGCGCCGACCCCGAGGACCGGGAGGAATATCTGGCCGAGAATGTGTTCTATGTGCCGGAGAGCGCCCGCTGGTCTTACCTGGTGGCCAATGCCAAGAACCCGCAGATTGGCAAGTTGATTGACGAGGCGATGGATGCCATCGAGCGCGAGAACCGTTCGTTGAAGGGTGTGCTGCCTAAGGTTTTTTCCCGTCCCAATCTGGACCCCACATCGCTGGGCGAGCTGATAGACCTTATTGGCAACAGCACGTTGGAGAACACCAGCACGAAGAGTGCCGATTTGCTGGGACATGTGTTCGAGTATTTCCTCGGTGAGTTTGCCCTGGCAGAAGGCAAGAAGGGTGGGCAGTTCTATACGCCCCGCAGTGTTGTGGAGCTGCTGGTTACGATGCTGGAGCCTTATCAAGGGCGTGTGCTGGACCCCTGCTGTGGCTCGGGAGGTATGTTTGTGCAGAGCGACAAGTTTGTGCGCCAGCATCAGGGCCGTGTGGAGGATATCTCCATCTATGGGCAGGAGAGCAACCAGACCACTTGGCGCCTGTGCAAGATGAACCTCGCCATCCGCGGCATCGATGCCTCGCAGGTGAAGTGGAATACCGAAGGGTCTTTCCTCAATGATGCCCACAAGGACGTGAAGGCCGACTACGTTATTGCCAACCCGCCATTCAACGACAGCGACTGGAGCGGCGATCAGCTGCGCGGCGATGCCCGCTGGCAGTATGGCGTGCCGCCCACGGGCAATGCCAACTTCGCTTGGATACAGCATTTCGTCTACCACTTGGCACCCAAGGGGCAGGCGGGCTTCGTGCTGGCTAAAGGGTCATTGACTTCCAAGACTGGTGGTGAGGGTGATATTCGCAGTGCGTTGATTGACAAGGGTCTTATTGCTTGCATCGTCAATCTGCCGGCAAAGCTGTTCCTCAACACTCAGATTCCCGCCTGCCTGTGGTTCATCAGTCGCAACCGCACCAAGAGGGCAGGGGAGATCCTTTTCATCGACGCCCGCAATATGGGTCATCTCATCAACCGCCGCACGCGTGAGTTGACCGAGGACGACATCAGCACCATTGCCGACACCTATCACCGTTGGCGCGACGAGTCGGCGGACTATCAAGATGTGCCGGGCTTCTGTGCCTCGGTATCCGTCAGTCGTGTGGCGGAATTAGACTATGTCCTCACCCCTGGACGCTACGTCGGTCTGCCCGAAGAGGAGGACGACTTCAACTTCGCCGAGCGCTTCACCGCCCTCCGCGCCGAGTTCGAGGAGCAACTGAAAGAAGAAGAACGCCTGAACAAAGTGATACTGGAGAACCTGAGTAAGATAAAGATTGATTAATAATATAAAATATGGATAATAAAGACATTCGCTGGATACAAAGATTTAGCAATTATCGCAAAGCTTTGTACCAATTGAAAAAAGCAGTTGACATTATTTCCGCACGAGTGGGAAACACTACCGACCAAGATGAATTGATGGCGGAAGGACTGATACAGCGGTATGAATACACTCAGGAGTTGGCTTGGAAAGTGATGAAAGACTATGAAGAGTACCAAGGTTTGACTGATATTATTGGATCTCGTGATGCTATCCGCATTGCATTGCAGTCAAATCTAATTAGTGATGACAGGTGGATGGATACTATTTCCGACCGTAACTTGACTTCCCATAACTACGATGACGAGACAGCGCAACGTATTGTTGGAAACATTATAAATGTTTATTATCCACTCTTTTGTGCTTTTGAAAAGAAAATGCTTCCCCTGTCGGGACTTGAACCAAAACTTTTCGAATAATGCCCTACGGATTAAAAGATACAGAATTGGCGAGTTTGACTTCGCTTTTTACGAAGAACGAACACATTGAGCGTGTGATACTATATGGTTCACGTGCTAAGGGGAATTACAAACCGTTTTCAGATGTGGACATTACGTTGGTCGGCAGAGAATTGACCCATTCGGACCTGAATAGGATAGTTCTTGACATCGACGATCTGTTTCTACCGTATATGTTTGACATCTCAATTTTTCATACCATCAAGAATCCTGACCTGATTGACCATATCAACAGAAGAGGAATCTCTATATATGAAAAAAAACGAACGAAATAAAATGGAAGAGAAAAAGAATAATATTATTATATATAACACCGACGACGGTAAGGCTCGTGTTACACTATATGCTAAAGATGGCTCAGTTTGGATGAACCAGAGTCAGCTTGCTGAACTTTTTGACACCTCCAAACAAAATATCGGTCAACATATCTCTGCAATATTGAAAGACAATGAGTTGTCAGAAGATTCAGTTGTAAAGAATTACTTTACAACTGCTACAGATGGGAAGAATTATAACGTTACTTTTTATTCGTTGGAAATGATTCTTGCCATCGGTTTCCGGGTGCGTAGCAAGCGTGGCACTCAGTTCCGCATGTGGGCCAACAGGAACCTGAAGGAGTTTATGGTCAAAGGATTTGTGATGGACGACGAGCGACTGAAAAATCCCGACGGCCGCCCCGACTACTTCGACGAGTTATTGGAACGCATACGCGACATACGTGCCAGCGAAAAACGGTTCTATCAAAAGGTACGCGATTTGATGATGCTCAGCAGCGACTACGACAAGACCGACAAAGCCACACAGATGTTCTTTGCCGAGACGCAGAACAAACTGCTCTATGCTGTAACCCATCAGACGGTTGCCGAGATAGTTGTCAGCCGTGCCGATGCCAGTCAGCCCAATATGGCGCTCACCTCGTGGAAAGGCCGAATTGTACGCAAGCAGGATATATATATTGCCAAGAACTATCTGACCAACGATGAAATTGACACGTTGAACCGTTTGGTTGTCCTCTTCCTCGACTCCGCCGAGCTCAGGGTGAAGGAACGCCAAGACCTAACCCTTGCATACTGGCGTAGCAATGTCGACACCCTGCTTAACTTCCAAGGCAAGCAAGTGTTGCTTGGTGCTGGCACAGTCTCCAAGCAGCAGATGGAAGAAAAGGTTAACGCAGTCTACGCCGAGTTCGACAGACGTCGCAAAGAATATGCAGCACGTGAGGCTGATGCTATCGAGGCTGACGAACTGAAACAATTGGAAGCAGAAGTCAAATCCCGAAAAAAATGAGAACGGTATGAGTACAGAAATAGTAGCCTTGATAATTGCTATTATCGCATTGATCGTTGCAATGGCGACTCTCTTTGTGACATATCGGATGTATATTTATACAAAGAAGAGTGATAAACAGAGGAATAGACAAGAAATAGATATAAGAAGAAACGAAATACTAAAACAGATAAAAGTCAAAGAATCACAATTAAAATCATTAGATGATTATACGAGATTTCCTGTTGATATATATGCTTCTGGGAATATTCAAACACAAAAGATTATGCTTCAATCCGAAATAGAGGAATTATACAATCAATTATATGAGTAAATGGAAAGAATATAAATTTTCGGATTTTATTGACATAAATCCAATCGTGAAGATTCCTAAAGGGGTTCCTATCTCATTTGTGGAAATGAAGGATTTGGATAGTGTGACAAAATACTGTACATATTCTCAAATGAAAGAGTTAGGGGGAGGAAGTCGATTTAAAGATGGGGATACTCTGTTCGCTAGGATAACGCCTTGTTTAGAAAATGGGAAAATATGCAAGGTTCGAGGATTAAAAAACGGATATGGATTCGGATCAACAGAATTTTATGTTTTTAGAGGGAAAGATGGAGTGTCTGATTCTGATTTTGTTTATTATTTATCAAGAAGTGAGGATGTGAGATCACATGCTGAGCATAATTTAGAAGGTAGTTCTGGACGTCAGAGAGTCCCAAAAGAGGCATTTGAAAATCTTGTGCTGAAATTGCCTCCACTTGACGAGCAAAAGCGGATAGCTGGGGTGTTGAGTTCGTTGGATGACAAGATAGATTTGCTGCATCGGGAGAACGCGACCCTCGAAGCCCTCGCCGAAACCCTCTTCCGCCACTACTTCATCGAAAACCCCAACCCCACCTGGAAAGAAGGCAAACTGGGAGATGTGTGTCATTATGTCACTGACAAAATGGAGACATCTTCTTTGACTACCATATCATACATATCAACTGAGAATATGTTAAATGACAAACAAGGAGTGACTGAAGCCTCATCTATACCAAACGATATTCGGGTGACTAGATATGGGGTTGGGGATATTTTGCTTTCAAATATCAGGCCATATTTTAAGAAAATCTGGCTTGCCGATAGAAGGGGTGGATGTTCGAACGATGTCCTGTGCATACGGGCTAATGAGAAAGAGTTTGATTGTTTTGTTTATTATACTTTGAGACAAGACGATTTCTTCGATTATGTTATGCTAGGTTCTAAAGGATGCAAGATGCCCCGAGGAGACAAGCAGCATATTATGAACTGGCCTATTTGCCTGCCCAATGTAGAGTCATTGGGCGTATTCAACAAGCCAGTGTATCTTATGATTCAAAAAATCGAATCAAACCAGCAACAAATCCTTACACTTACTACACAACGAGACATGTTGCTGCCACGTCTGATAAGCGGCGAGGTGAAAGTTGGTGAATAATAAACAACAGATAGTTACGTTATAATAACACATAACACAGGATAGGGAAAAACATTTGAGTATGGCAAGTTATATTTGTGGTAGAGAGAGCCTGAAAGGCTCCAACAGATATAGCGTATGGCAACGCCATACGATGGACGGGTTATACCATTCCCAGCAGCCTGTAGGGCTGCGACATTTCCGTATTGTACCCTGTATCGTTGCAGCCCTACAGGCTGCGCTGGTGGGGCGGTGCTGCTATGGGATCACAGGGCGTTGCCTTGGGAACCGCAGGGCGCTGCCCTGGGCTATATCTGTTGCAGCCCTACAGGCTGCAATGAAATGAATGGATGAAAATGAATAAATAGCTGCAATATGGCTCAATCGTTATCGCAAATATATTTGCATATAGTGTTTCATACAAAATATGATGGCATCACATTATTGGAAGACGACTGCCCCAAGATGTTTGCCTATATGGATGGTATTATCGTCAATAAAGGCAGTAGTGTGATACAGATAGGAGGCCGTCCGGACCATATTCATATTCTTTGTACACTGCCACGGACAATTTCCGTTGCAGACCTTGTCGAGGACATCAAAAAATGCAGCACCAAATGGGTGAAAACTATCGATGCAAGGTATGCTAAATTCGCATGGCAAGGAGGATATGGAGTTTTCTCCATATGTGCTTCGCAATTAGAAAAAGCAAGGAACTATGTCCTGAATCAGAAAGAACACCACAAAAAGAAAACTTTCCGAGAGGAATATGAAGAGTTACTTCGTCACTACAACGTGTATTATAACCCTGAATATGTCTTCTCAAATTAGATATGAATAAAATTCTGCCGAAGGCTCATAGAACCCACAAAGAAGGATCGAAGAAGGGAGACTAACAATTATGGCTAAAAAAATGACAAAGACATATAATGGATACAAGCCACCATTCACGCTGTCGGCGAAGGCGGTGGGATTGGTGGCGGATATAGCTGCGCAGATGGAGCGGTTTGCTATCCGTATGGAGCAGAGCGATGCCCTGCGGCTGCGGAAGGCTAACCGCATTAAGACCATCCACAGCTCTTTGGCTATAGAGGGCAACCACCTACGCGAGAGCGAGGTGGCGGACATCCTCGACGGCAAGACGGTGGTGGCACCCATTCGTGAGATTCAGGAGGTGAAAAACGCCATACGTGTGTATGAAGAATTTGAGAAGCTCGATCCCTTTTCGGTGGACGATCTGTTGCGGGCCCACGGACTGATGATGGCGGCCTTGACAGACGATGCCGGGCATTTCCGCAGGGGCGGCGTGGGTGTCTATTCCGAAAGCGGACTGGTACATATGGCCCCTCCGGCTGAAAGGGTGCGTCTGCTGATGACAGACCTCTTCGACTGGTTGAAGAATGCCGACGACCACCTGTTGGTTCGCAGCTGCGTGTTCCATTACGAGTTCGAGTTTATCCATCCCTTTGTTGACGGCAACGGCAGGATGGGTCGCCTGTGGCAGTCGCTCATCCTCAGCCGCTGGCATCCGTCGTTTGTGCACTTGCCAGTGGAGAATATGGTATATGCCAACCAACAGGCATATTACGATGCCATAGCCCAGAGTACCAAGCAGGGCGAATGTGGACCGTTCATCGACTTTATGCTGGAAGAGATTTATAAATCCGTATTGCAACACAAAGGTGAACCGCTGGATGCACCTGTAAATGATACTGCAAACGATACTGCAAGTGATACTGTAAAAATGACTTCTACTCAAGAGGGTATTATTGATTTGTTAAAAAAGAAATCTTTTTTGACATACGAAGAGATGGCATTACAACTTGGTGTTGGCAGGGCCACGATTGCACGAAATATTGCAATACTTAAAGATAGGGGGATATTGACACGTGTCGGAGAAGACAAAAACGGATATTGGAAACTAAACATATAATGTTATGACCAAGCTGACGGAATCGGATATTGAGCTGATGACTATCGAGATACTGCAGGGAAGGGGTTATGAGTACCTCTACGGGCCTGACATCGCGCCGGATGGCACGACGCCGTTGCGGTCGTCGCTGGGCGAAGTGGTGCTGCGTGAGCGGTTGGAGGCCGCGGTGCGGCGGCTCAACCCGTCGCTACCCGCCAGCGTGCAGGACGAGGCCGTCAAGACGGTGTTGCGTATTGGCTCCACCGACCTGTTGGCCGACAACGAGCGTTTCCACGAACTGCTGACGCAGGGCGTGACGGTATCGGTCTATGAGAACGGCGAGGAACGAGGTAAAAAGGTATGGCTGGTGGACTTCGAGGACCCGTGGAACAACGACTTCGTGGTGGTCAACCAGTTCACCGTCGTGGAGAACGGACACAACCTGCGGCCCGACGTGGTGCTGTTTGTCAACGGTCTGCCGTTAGTGGTGATGGAGTTGAAGAATGCCGCCGACGAGGAGGCCACCATCACCGCCGCCTACAACCAGATAGAGACCTACAAAGCGCAGATACCATCGTTGTTTGTCTACAATGAGTTAATCGTCATCTCCGATGGCCTGGAAGCCCGAGCAGGCTCGCTGTCGGCAGGGTTGAGCCGTTATTCGGCCTGGAAGAGCGAGGACGGCGAGACCGTGGCATCGCATTTAGTGGGCGAGCTGGAGGTGCTGCTGCGCGGTATGCTGAACAAGGAAACCCTGCTCGACCTTGCGCGCTCGTTCACCGTCTTCGAAAAGGACAAGCACGAGGACAAGGCCACCGGCCAGCTGACCATCACCACGGTGAAGAAGGTGGCCGCCTATCATCAATACTATGCTGTCAACAAGGCTGTGGAGTCCACCCTCCGTGCCACAGGCATCAACAGCGCTGCACCCAAGGCTGCCGAGTCGCCAGAGAATTTCGGATTCAAGACTGTCAAGGAGCAACAGACCGGCGACCATCGTGCCGGTGTGGTGTGGCACACGCAGGGCAGCGGCAAGTCGCTGTCAATGGTGTTCTATACAGGCAAGATAGTGCAGCGGCTGAACAACCCCACGGTGGTGGTCATCACCGACCGCAACGACCTCGACGACCAGCTCTTCGAGACCTTCGTGGCCTCCAAACAACTGCTGCGCCAGACACCTGTGCAGGCCGATAGCCGCGACCACTTGAAACACCTGCTGCAGGTGCAGTCGGGAGGTGTGGTCTTCACCACCATACAGAAATTCCAGCCCGAGGAGGGCAACCGCTACGACCAGCTGACCGACCGCCGCAACGTGGTAGTGATAGCCGACGAGGCGCACCGCACGCAGTACGGCTTCGGAGCCAAGACCCACGAGGTGCGCAACGAGGCCGACGAGGTGGTGGGCTCGGAAATCAAATATGGCTTCGCCAAGTACCTGCGCGACGCGTTGCCCAACGCCACCTA
Organism: uncultured Bacteroidales bacterium; assembly: GCA_947168665.1. Taxonomy (GTDB): domain Bacteria; phylum Bacteroidota; class Bacteroidia; order Bacteroidales; family P3; genus Colimorpha. Next base: position 87,079 of record CAMVMX010000011.1, on the reverse strand, counting down.
TATCGGCTTCACCGGCACACCAATTGAGCTGAGCGACAAGAATACCCCTGCTGTCTTCGGCAACTATATCGACGTGTACGACATAGCGCAAGCTGTGGAAGACGGGGCCACGGTACGCATCTACTACGAGAGCCGCCTGGCCAAGGTGGAGCTGAGCGCCGAGGGACGCAAGCTGGTCGAGGAACTGGACAAAAAACTCGATGTGAAAGAGATGGATGAGGTGCAGAAAGCCAAGGCCAAATGGACTCAGCTGGAAGCCCTTATCGGCAGTCCCAACAGGGTGAAGAACATAGCGCGTGATATTGTGGAACATTTCGAGGCGCGCCAGCAGGTGTTTGAAGGCAAGGCGATGGTGGTGGCCATGAGCCGCCGCATCGCTGTAGAACTATATGACGAGATAGTGAAGCTGCGCCCCGAATGGCACAGCGATGACCTGCACAAGGGGGCTTTGAAAGTGGTGATGACCTCCACAGCTTCCGACGGACCGGCTATAGCCAAGCACCACACCACCAAGACCGAACGCCGTATGCTGGCCGACCGTATGAAAGACCCCAACGACGGACTGAAGTTGGTCATCGTGCGCGATATGTGGCTCACAGGCTTTGATGTGCCTTGTCTGCACACTCTCTATATCGACAAGCCGATGCAGGGGCACAACCTGATGCAGGCCATCGCCCGCGTGAACCGCGTCTATAAGGACAAGCCCGGCGGCTTAGTGGTGGACTACCTCGGCATTGCCTCCGACCTGCGCGAGGCACTGTCGTTCTACTCCGACTCCGGCGGGAAGGGCGATCCCACCCAGCAGCAGGAGCAGGCCGTAGCCCTGATGCAAGAGAAGCTGGAAGTGGTGCAGCAGATGCTACACGGCCTCGACTACAAGCAATACTTCACTGCCGACACGTCGGGCAAACTGTCGTGGATTCTCAAGACCGAAGACTTCGTGCTGGGATTGGACGACGGCAAGAAGCGCTTCGTCAACGAAGTGGCGGCATTGGGCAAAGCCTTTGCCCTTGCTGTGCCCAATGAGGCGGCGATGGATGTGAAAGACGAAGTAGCCTTCTTCCAAGCCGTCAAGGCACGCCTGTGCAAGTTTGACACTAAGCCCGGCGAACACTCCAACGAGGAGATAGAGACCACCATCCGCCAGGTGATAGACCATGCCTTAGTGTCGGACCAAGTGATAGACCTTTTCGACGCTGCCGGCATCAAGAAGCCCGACATCTCCATTCTTTCCGAGGAATTCCTTCTTGGCTTAAAAGACATGGAGCACAAAAACATTGCCCTCGAGGTGTTGCGCAAACTGCTCAACGACGAGATACAGAGCCGAATGAAGACCAACCTTGTCGAAGGACGCACACTGATGGAGATGCTCGACGGCTCTATCACGCGCTACCACAACAAGATAATCTCGGCTGCCGAGGTCATTGACGAACTTATCAAGTTGAGTAAGCACATTGTGGAGAGCGACAATGCGGCGCAGGAGATGGGTCTGGAACCCTATGAATATGCGTTCTATACCGCCGTGGCCGACAACGAGAGTGCCCTTGAGTTGATGGGCAAAGACAAGTTGCGCGAATTGGCTGTAGTGCTCACCGAGACCATACGCAAGAACTCCACCATTGACTGGACCATCAAAACCACCGTGCGGGCCAAAATGAAAGTGGCTGTCAAGCGACTGTTACGCAAGTTCGGCTATCCACCCGACATGGAGCAGCTGGCCACCGACACGGTGCTGAAGCAGGCTGAGCTGATAGCGCAAGATCTTCTGCAGTAATGGCAAAAAACAATCCGCTGCCCCAATAAAAAGACAGCGGATTGCAATTGTATAATGGTGGATTGTTCAGACCGATGTTTCGGCGGGGGCAGCATCGGCTATTGTGGCTTCAAATTGGTGACTGGTGTCGCCTTTCTCGATGTTGAAGGTGAGGCCTTCGGTTTGGGTGTCGGAGCCTTCGAGGGCGGTGATGTGGATGGTGTCGCCCGGCAGGATGTCGGCTTTGATTATTTCGTCGGCCAGGTCGTCTTCAATATAGTGCTGTATGGCGCGCTTCAACGGGCGGGCGCCATACTGTTCGTCCCAGCCCTTGCGCAGGATGAAATCCTTGGCTTTCTCGTCAATATCGATGCCATATCCCATCTCGCGGACGCGCTTGAAGAGTCCCTTTAGTTCAATCTCAATAATCTTATGTATGTCATCGCGTTGCAGACTGTTAAAGAATATGACATCATCGATGCGGTTCAAGAATTCGGGAGCGAATTTCTTCTTCATCTCCTTGTCGATTACCGAGCGTTCCAATGCCGCTTTCTCGGCGGCGCGAGCAGCGGTGTTGAAACCCACACCTGTGCCGAAATCCTTGAGCTGGCGGGTGCCGATATTGGATGTCATGATGATGATCGTGTTCTTGAAGTCCACCTTGCGACCGAGGCCGTCAGTGAGCTGACCGTCGTCGAGTACCTGCAGCAGCACGTTGAACACATCTGGATGTGCCTTCTCAATCTCGTCAAGCAAGACGATAGAGTAGGGCTTGCGGCGCACCTTCTCCGTCAACTGGCCGCCCTCCTCATAGCCTACATAACCCGGAGGCGCACCGATGAGGCGCGACACGGCGAATTTCTCCATATACTCGCTCATGTCTATGCGTATCATATTGGCCTCGCTCTCGAAGAGATATTTGGCCAACACCTTGGTGAGGTAAGTCTTGCCGACGCCAGTAGGTCCCACAAAGATGAACGACCCGATAGGACGGTTGGGGTCCTTCAGTCCGGCCCGGTTGCGGCGGATGGCTTTGGCAATCTGCTGCACGGCGGCGTCCTGCCCAACGATTACCCCTTTCAGTTCCTCCTCCATGTGGAGCAGACGTGTGCCCTCGTTGGAGGCGATGCGTTGCACGGGCACGCCCGTCATCATGGCCACCACCTCGGCCACATCCTGGTCCGTCACCTGCACCCGTTTGTCGCGGTCGTCCATCTCCCACTGGCGCTTGCGGTTGGCCAGCTTCTCGCGCAGTTCGCGCTCTTGGTCGCGGTATTCGGCGGCTTCGTTATAGCTCTTTTTGGCCAGCACCTCCTTCTTGAGGCCTTCGATGCGGGCAATTTCGTTTTCAAGGGCTATAATGTCGTCCGGCACCTCCACATGGGCAATGCGCACGCGGGCCCCGGCTTCGTCGAGGGCGTCAATGGCCTTGTCGGGCAGCAGCCGGTCGCTCACGTAGCGTTCAGTGAGTGCGATACACGCGTTCAGCGCCTCGTCGGTATATTGCACCAAGTGGTGGTCTTCGTATTTCTGCTTGATATTCTTCAGGATGGTGAGGGTCTCTTGCGGTGAGGTGGCCTCCACCAGTATTTTCTGGAACCGGCGTTCCAGGGCTCCGTCCTTTTCAATATACTGGCGGTACTCGTCGAGGGTGGTGGTGCCGATGCATTGAATTTCGCCGCGGGCCAAGGCGGGCTTGAACATGTTCGATGCATCCAGCGAGCCGCTTGCGCTGCCCGCGCCCACGATGGTGTGAATCTCGTCGATAAAGATGATGATGTCCGGATTCTTCTCCAGCTCGTTCAGCACAGCCTTCATGCGCTCTTCAAACTGGCCGCGATACTTGGTTCCGGCCACCAACGATGCGAGGTCGAGCGATATGACACGCTTGTCGTATAATGTGCGTGGCACCCGTCCCTCCACAATGCGCAGCGCCAGCCCTTCGGCAATGGCGCTCTTGCCCACTCCAGGCTCGCCAATCAGTATGGGGTTGTTCTTCTTGCGGCGGGAGAGGATTTGAGCTATGCGTTCCAGTTCGCGCTCGCGTCCCACGATGGGGTCCAGTTTGCCCTCGCGGGCCATGCGCGTCAGGTCGCGCCCGAAATTCTCCAATGCCGGAGTCTTGTTTTCCGACTTGGGAGCAGAACCCTGCTGGCCGAAAGCCCCGCCGGGGCGGCGCAGCTGGTCGTCATCGGGGTCGGCGTATGCATCGTCGTTGTCGTCCTCGCTGGTTTGTGAACGGAAGTCGGGTAGGGGAGTGTTGAAGTCCGATGTCGACACCGACGGGGGAATGTTGCCATTGCGCTGCAACTGGTCGATGCACTTCTTGTGGTCGACGTCGAGCGATTTCAGCACCTGCGCCACCGTGTTCTCCCCCTCCTGCAGCATGGCCAGCAGCATGTGGACAGTATGAATCTCCTTCGACTTCAGTCGCGAACTCTCCAGAAAACTGAGGCGGAGAATCTTCTCCGTCTGTCGCAGCATGGGGATTTCGCTGTCCATACTGTAGCGGACATCGCTGTCCAGCTGGCCTACAAGACTCTCTATGCGCGTCCTGGCCGCAGCCAAGTCCACATTCATCTGTTTCAGTGTGAGCACAGCCGAGCATCCCTCCTCGCGCAGTATGCCAAGAAATAAATGCTCAACTCCTATAGCACCGTTTTTCAAACGGATAGCCTCTTCACGGCTATTCACAATAGCCTGTTTTGCATGTTCTGATAATCTGGGTTCCATAGTTCTACTTTCGGACTGCAAAATTACTACAAAATCCATTAATAGCAACATTTTGCCCACAATTATTTTCAACACCCCATTGTTGGTTATCCAATCTTCAGCCCTAAAGGGTTTTCCGTTAGATTGTCCGCGCACCGTTGCCAACCCCAACTGTTAATAAAATCTGCCCACAAGAACTGCTATGTGAAAAAAAAATCGTATCTTTGTATTTTGATTGTTTGATAAAAGTGGCATTTTGCCTTTGAAACTCAATAATATAAGTAAGAGATGATTTCTGAAAATGAAAAAATAACGCGCGTAGACATCGAAACTACCATGAAGACTGCCTACATCGACTATGCCATGTCAGTCATCGTGTCGCGCGCGTTGCCCGACGTCCGCGACGGCCTCAAGCCCGTCCAGCGCCGTATCCTCTATGCCATGAACGACATGGGCATGTTCTACAACACCGCTTACCGCAAGTCAGCCACCGTGGTTGGCGAAGTGCTTGGACAGTACCATCCCCACGGCGACTCATCTGTCTATTTTGCCATGGTCCGCATGGCGCAGCCCTGGAACATGCGCTACCCCATGGTCGACGGCCAGGGCAACTTCGGCAGCATCGACGGCGACAGCCCTGCGGCCATGCGTTACACCGAATGCCGCATGGAGCAAATCGCCAACGAAATGATGGCCGACATCAAGAAAGACACAGTCGACATGATGCCCACCTATACCAACGAGCGCGAAGAACCCACCGTTCTCCCGGCCCGGGTGCCCAACCTCCTTGTCAACGGCTCCAACGGCATTGCCGTGGGCATGGCTACCAACATGCCTACCCACAACCTGCGCGAAGTACTCGACGGCTGCATCGCCTTCATCGACAACAACGACATCACCGTCGACGAGCTTATGCAATACGTCAAAGCCCCCGACTTCCCCGGCGGCGGCACCATCTACGGCTACAACGGGGTCCGCGATGCCTACAACACCGGCCGCGGCAGCGTCGTCCTCCGCGCCGACACCTCCATCGACGTCGACAACAAAGGCCGCAACATCATCGTTGCCCACACCATCCCTTACGGCGTCAACAAGAGCGAAATGATCAAACGCCAGGCTCAGCTCGTCAAAGACGGCAAGATAGTCGGCATCACCGACATCCGCGACGAGTCCGACAAAGAAGGCACCCGCGTGGTCTACATCCTGCGCCACGACGTCGTTCCCAACGTCATCCTCAACAAACTCTTCCAGCTCAGCGAACTGCAAAGCTCCTTCGCCGTCAACAACATCGCCCTCGTCCATGGGCGTCCCATGCTCCTCAACCTCAAAGACCTCATCCAGAACTTTGTCGAACACCGTGAGGAAGTGGTCACCCGCCGCACCAAGTTCGACATGGCCGAGGCCGAGCGCCGTGCCCACCTGCTCGAAGGCTTCCTCCGCGCCATCGACATCATCGACGAAATCATCAAACTCATCCGCGCCTCCCGCTCCGTCGACGAAGCCAAACAAGGCCTTATGGACACCTGGCAATTCAGCGAACTCCAGGCCCAAGCCATCGTCGAAATGCGTCTGCGCCAACTCACCGGCATGGAACGCCAGAAACTGCAGGACGAGTACGACGAAAAACTCCGCTTCATAGCCCGCTGCAAAGAAATCCTCGGCGACCGCAACGAACTCCTCGGCGTCATCAAAGCCGAGCTTACCGAAATCCGCGACAAATACGGCGACGACCGCCGCACCGCCATCAAATACGAAGCCTCCAACTTCCGCATCGAGGACACCATCCCCGATGACCAAGTGGTCATCACCATCTCCCACATGGGCTACGTCAAGCGCACCCTCCTCAACGAATATCGCGCACAGACCCGTGGCGGCGTAGGCTCCAAAGGCAGCTCCGTCCGCAGCGAAGACTTTGTCGAGCACATCTTCATGTGCACCAACCACAACTATCTCCTCTTCTTCACCGAAAAAGGCCGCTGCTACTGGATGCGCGCTTTCGAAGTGCCCGAAGGCGAGAAAAACTCCAAGGGCCGTCCCATCCTCAACATGATCAACATCGAGCCCGACGACAAAGTCAAAGCCTACGTCAACGTCGAGAACCTCAGTGATGCCGAATATCTCCAAAACCACTACATCGTCATGTGCACCCGCAACGGCATTGTCAAGAAATCCCCGCTCGAGGCCTACTCGCGTCCCCGCACCAACGGCATCATCGCCGTCGGCATCCGCGAAGGCGACGAACTCATCTCGGCCATCCTCACCGACGGCAACAGCGAACTCCTCATCGCCTCCAAAAACGGCAAGATGGTGCGCTGCGACGAAGCCGAGTTCCGCGAGATGGGTCGCGGTGCCTCCGGTGTCAAAGGTATAACACTCTATGGCGACGACGACGCCGTCATCGGCATGCTTGTATCCAACAGCGGCGACGACGACATCCTCGTTGTCAGCGAGACCGGCTACGGCAAACGCTCCGCCCTCAGCGAATACCGCAAAACCCACCGAGGCAGCAAAGGTGTCACCACCCTCAAAGTCACCGACAAAACCGGCGGACTGGTGGCCGTCACCAACGTCAACGACGAAGAAGATCTCATGATCATCAACCGCTCAGGCATCACCCTCCGCATGAAAGTGGCCGACCTCCGCGTCCTGGGCCGCAACACCCAAGGCGTCAAACTCATCAACCTCCGCGGCAAAGACTTCATCGCCTCCATCACCAAAGTGCCTACCGACAACGAAGAAGACGCACCCACATCTGCCGACCCCGATTCGCCTGAAACAGAACCCACTGACCCCGCTCCCCAAACCCCGGCCGACGAGTAGGGGAGAAGACCCAATGCAATAAACAATAAGAAACAAATACTAAACAGCAAAACAAATTTAAAAACACATATCATGAAAAAAATCGCTTTAATCCTGACCCTCGCTGTCATCGGCTACACCGCCGGAGCCCAGTCACTCAACGTCTCCAGCGCCCGCGAAGCCGAAAACAGAGGCTACTACGACAAGGCAAAAAAACTTATCGATGCAGCCTGCGAACACGAACAGACCCGCGACGATGCCAAGACCTGGTACTATGCCGGCCTCATCTACAGCCGCATCGGCGGCGAAGCTGACAAAGCCAAGTCGAAGTACAAAAACCTCGATCCCGACTGGCTCGTCAAGTGCAAAAACGCCGCGCTCCGCTGCAAGGAACTCGACACCGACAAAGAGTACACCGAGGGCAACAACACCATCCTCAGCTTTGTGGGCAACGAGTACTACAAGAAAGCCATCAACGCCTTCAACCAGCAAAGCTGGAGCGATGCCATGACTTTCTGCGACGAATCCATCAAAATCTTCAACGAGAGTGGCCGTAAAGAATATGCCGCCGAATCCTACCTCCTTGCCGGCAAGGCCGCCTTCAACGCCCACAACAACGAAGCCATCCTCAAATACCTCAAACCCCTCGTCCGCACCCGCTCCAAAGATCCCTTCGTCTACCGCACACTTTTCGACATCTACAAGTCAACCTCCGACACCAACGAGGCCATCAAAGTAGCCCAGAACTACACCAAAGCCGCCAAAGACGACTACAACGCCAACATGATGCTCGCCGAAGCCTACCTCATGAAAGGCAACATGGAACAAGGCAACGCCGAAATCCAGAAGGCTCTTGACAAAACCGGCGACAAACCCGAGCTCCACGCCAGTCTCTTGGCCGCAGCCGGCGCTGTCTTCGAAAGTGTCAACGACTTCACCAATGCCGAGAACCGCTACAAAGAGTCCCTCCAGGCACTCCCCAACCAGTTCCTCGCCAACTTCGGCCTGGGCAAAATGCTCTACAACCGCGCAGTCGACAAACTCAACGAAGCCAACAACGTACCTCCCGACGATGAGACCGGCCTCTACGAAAAGCTCAACCAAGAGAGCAAAGACTTCTTCCGCCAGTCCATCCCTTACTTCAACAACGCCATCAACTTCATCGACAAACTCGATGCCGAAGGCCAGGCCCACAACCGCGCAAACCTCTACCACTGCCTCAACGCCCTCAACACCGTCTACGCGCGCCTCGAGATGTATGACGACCTGAAACCCGTCAAAGCCCGCATCGAATCACTCCAAAAAGAATCCCAAAATTAAACAAACCAATCATTATCAACCCACTACAATAAGAGCCGCGACCCTGCGGCTCTTATTTTTTCACATTTCACAGAACCCATACGCCGCACCGTGGCCATTCCAGAGATTCCTTTTCAATCAACATACCATAACCAAGTAGCCGGACTGCCGCACCAATTCAATCAACCTGCCATAACCAGACAGCCGGATTGCCGCACCAATTCAATCAACATACCATAACCAAGCAGCCGGACTGCCGCACCAAAAACCGCCGTGTCGGTTTGTTTGCGGCCAACTCCAAGTCCAATCTTTCCACAATCGTTCTGTATACATCATGCGTCATTTCTTCATCCGACAGGCGTACATACGCCGTGTTTATATTGTCAAAAAACTGTCCATTCAGCGAGCCGACATAAAGCGAAAATCCCCATAGCGTAATACTCAAAAAAAAGTATCAGCAAAGTTACGAGTATCGATGTTATGTTAAGTAAAGGGTGTTTTCATACCCTTTTGGTTTCTTGTGTTGCTTGTGGTTGGTGCGGTGAGTTTTCTGGCGGGTTTCTTGTGTTGTTTGTGGTTGGTGCGCTGTGCAGTCAGTCGAGATTGGCTAAACGGAGAATCAAGCGCATGAAATCGTTGTAGTGGTTGAGTCCGCACAGCTTGCAGGTGTCTGCTGGGTCGTGATAGCCACCGTAAGGGCCGCCCATGGTAAGCAGAAAAATTGAGGGGCAATAGTTTGTGAACCAGTAATGGTCGCTGTTGGGGCGGTTGTCGCGCGGTCGGATTTCGGCGGCGGCATGGGTTTCGTCGTTCATGGTTTTCAACTGATTGAAGAACGGTTTGGTGTTCGGACTGTTGGCGTTGAAAACCATGATGCCTTCATCGCCCCCGCAGAACATGTCGATATTGCAGAGCAGTTTGACTTTTGAGTAGTCTATCAAAGGGTTTTCGGCTGCATGGCGGGAACCCAGCAATCCCGATTCCTCACCGCTGAAAAGCATGAAAACCATTGTGTAGTAAGGTTTTTTGCTGGCGGCTATGCGTGCGATGTCCATGACGGCTGCCACTCCGCTGGCATTGTCGTGCGCCCCGCGGAAGATTACCCCCTCTCCCATCGTGCCGCAATGGTCGTAGTGGGCTGTAAAGACCACCATGCTGTCGATGACGCCGCGGACGTAGCCCACCACGTTCTGAGTGCGGTAGTCTTTGTGGAAGCTGATGGGAATGTCGGCTTTGATTTTGCGTACTTTTTTTGTTATGATGGAGTCGACTACTTCGATGAAATATGGATTGGCTTTTTCGGGACCGGCGATGGGTGAATAGGTGTCGAGTTGCGGGACGCCGAGGACCCAGGTGCCATCCTTGAGTTGTTTGCTCCATGTGGCGGTGCTGAGTTTGTCGGACCGTGTGAGTTGGGCGGCTGGCAGTATGCGGTAATGGGTGAAGGGTTCGAGTTCGAATCCGTTGACAGAGAGCGACACGGGTCCGTCAAAACTGTAGCAGTCGAGTGTGTAGTGCTGCATGTAGTTGACTTGCAGTGGCAGGAGGCCAAGGGTTTGCATTTCGGAGGCAAGGAATTGTGCCGCGATAGAATCGCCGTGGTGGCAGAATCCCCTGCCGTACATTTGTTTGGACGAGAGGGTTTTGATTATGCGGCGGGCGTAGACGGAGTCTTGCGCCTGGAGGTTGCCGAGGGCCAGGCAGACTAACAGGATGATGGCGGTGATATGTTTCATGGTGTGATTTGTTTAAAAGCCGGGGAGTTGGATAAACATGGTGGGCAGCATAAGCAGGAAGCCTATGACGATGAGGGCGAGAATGAATTTCCAGACCCATTTGACCCATGTGGCATAAGGTATTTTTGCCACGCCGAGGACCGCGATGAGTACGCCGCTGGTGGGTGTGAGCATGTTGGTGAAGCCGTCGCCGAACTGGAAGGCGAGGACGGCGGTCTGGCGGCTGACGCCTATGAGGTCGGAGAATTGGGCCATGATGGGCATGGTGAGGGCCGCTTTGGCCGAGCCGGAGGGCATGATGAGGTTGAGGAGGGTCTGGAAGAGGTACATGACCCCCACGGAGGTGATGTCGCCGCTTTCGGCCAGCGAGCGCGTGAGGGCATAGAGGAGTGTGTCGATAATCTTGCCGTCGCGGAGGATGAAGATGATGCCGCTGGCCAGTCCTACCACCAAGGCGGCGGAGAGGATGTCTTTGCAGCCGGCAAGGAAGAGTTTGGCGATGTCGTCGGCACTTTGCCTGTCGGCCACACCACTGCAGATGCCCATGGCCAGAAAGAGGGCTGAGATTTCTTTGACATACCAGCCGTAGCCCAGCACGCCGACGATGAGGAAGCAGATGGTGAAGAAGAGGATGTCGAGGATGAAGAAGTGGACTGACTTGCGGAGGGCAAAGAGGCCGGAGGCGACGAAAAGGACGGCCAGGACGGGGAGGATTGGAAGGCTGGCTTCTCCCCCACCCACGGCAATAGCCGTTGTGGGCATGGCAAAGGCGCAGTAGGCCAGAACCAGTGAGAGGAGTCCGTACATGACCCATGCCACCGGCGGCGTGGCGTAGCGGACGGGGTTTTGCTGTTGCTCTTCTGACCGCTGGCGCCAGTGGCTGTCGAGTTTGTGGGTTGGGGATTTTTCGGGATGGCGCTTGACACGGTTGGCGTACCAGAGCACAAAAGCTATGCCGATGGCGGTGAGTACGATCCAGCAGAAGAAGCGGTATTCGAGGCCGGAGAAGATGGGGAGGTCCGCAATGCCCTGGGCTATGCCGATGGTGAAGGGGTTGAGCATGGCTCCGGCAAAGCCGATATGCGCCGCCACGTAGCACATGCAGACTCCTACGATGGAATCGTAGCCCATGGATATGGCCAGGGGGATGAAGATGATGACGAAGGCGATGGTTTCCTCGCTCATGCCGAAGACTGCCCCGAAGAGGCTGAACATGATCATGATGAGGGTGATGATGATGTTCTCGACCCCCAGCCGTTTGAAGAAACGGAACCGGTTGAGCCGCAATACCCTGCGGAGGAATGCCATCACTCCTACCTCGATGGCGCGGCTGTTGTTGAGGATGTTGAAGGCACCGCCCACCATGAGGATGAAGATGATGATGTCGGCTTTGTCTACAAAGCCGTCGAAGAGGGCCGAGAAGACCTGCCACGTTTGCGGGTTGCGCTCAACGTAGCGGAAGGAGTTGTTGCGGACCACTTCACGCACTGCGGTGGAGCCATCGGCATTTTGGACGGTGATGGATTCGCGTATGAATTCGCCGGCTGGCACAAACCAGGTGCATACGGCTGCCAGAACAATGAGGGCGAAAACGATTGTAAAGGTGTGTGGTATCTTCTTCACGGGGCGGAGGGTGTTGGGGTTGATTGTCAGGGCATGGAGGCCAGGAAGCTGTTACGGTAGCAAGGGTCGGACGAGACATCGTCGCCGAACCAATCGGGAGGGAGGAAAGTGTTGGCACTCTCGGTGTTGGGAAACTCTACCTCAACCAGCAGTAGACCTTCGTGGCGGCCATGAAAGATGTCCAGTTCGGCGGTGAGGCCTTGGTAGGCATTGTTGCCGGTTTGTTGGCAGAGGTCGATATAATAGCGTGTTTTGGCGACATGGCCGCTGTCGCATTTGGCCAGCAGACGGTGGTAGCTTTCGGGCTTGAGGGTGAATTCCTCTTCGCGGTTGTGGATGGCGGTGGAGTTGAGGATAATCCGCTCTTTGACGGTGAGGATGTAGGAATCCCCCATGCGGCGGATTCGCAGCGTGGGGGATGTGCAGAGGTAGGCTTGTTCTATCTCCAGATGCCTGTATTGGTCGAGGTCGGCAGGCAGGTGGGCGACAAGGTATTTGCGTTCTATCTCCATGGGAGGGAGCCTTGGGGTTAGAGGTTCTTGAGGCATTCGGTGACGTTCTTCTCGATGCGGCCTACAATGTCGGCGCAGTCTTCGGCTTTCTGGAAGGTTTCGCCAGTGATGTGTTCGTAGAGTTCGATGTAGCGGTCGGTGATGCTGTTGACGATGTCGTCGGTCATTTCGGGTATTTGCTGTCCCGTTTTGCCTTGGAATCCGTTGGCCATGAGCCATTCGCGAACAAACTCCTTGGAGAGCTGGCGCTGGTGTTCGCCTTTGGCCAGGCGCTCCTCGTAGCCGTCGGCATAGAAATAGCGGCTGCTGTCGGGGGTGTGGATTTCGTCGATGAGGTAGATTTTGCCGTCGCGTTTGCCGAACTCGTATTTGGTGTCGACAAGGATGAGGCCTTTCTGGGCAGCGATTTCGGTGCCGCGCTGGAAGAGGGCGAGAGCATAGTGTTCAAGTTGTTCGTAGTCCTCTTTGGATACGAGGCCAGTGCGGATGATTTCGTCGCGGGAGATGTTCTCGTCGTGGCCCTCGTCGGCTTTGGTGGTGGGGGTAAGAATGGGTGTGGGGAATTTCTGGTTCTCGACCATGCCTTCGGGCAGGGGTACGCCGCAAAGGGTGCGGGCGCCAGCCTTGTATTCACGCCAGGCACTCCCGGCAAGATAGCCGCGGACAATCATTTCGACACGGAAGCCTTCGCATTTGAGGCCCACGGTGACCATGGGGTCGGGGGTGGCGAGTTTCCAGTTTGGGACGATGTCGGCGGTGGCGTCGAGGAATTTGGCTGCAATTTGGTTCAGGACTTGTCCTTTGTAGGGTATGCCCTTGGGAAGCACCACGTCGAAGGCGCTGATGCGGTCGCTGACCACCATGGCCATATACTTGTCGTCGATGTTGTAGACGTCGCGGACTTTGCCTACATAGAGGCTTTTTTGTTTGGGGAAAGAGAATTGGGTTTTGATAACTGCTTTCATATTGATGTTTTGTTTGTTGCGATTGTTGGATATTTTTTTATTCTTGTTCAAGCCGTTGGGCGAAGAAGGTGAAGTTGACTTTGCCGTAGTTGCGATGTTGCCAGAAGTGTGGATGCTCTTCGAACTGGAACTCGCGCGGGTGTTCGAGGATGAAGATACCGTCGTCGGTGAGGATATTGCTGCCGAAAACGAGGTCGGGCAGTTGCGGGAGGGTGTCGAGTGCGTAGGGCGGGTCGGCAAAGATGATGTCGAATTTTTTATAGGCCCGCTTCAGGAGGTCGAAGACATCGGAACGTACGGCGTGAAGATTGCTCACCCTCATGTGTTGGGCGGATTGTTTGATGAATTCGATGCACTGGTTGTTGATGTCGACAGAGGTGACCTCTTTGACTCCACGCGAAATGAATTCGAATGAGACGGCCCCGGTGCCGGCAAAGAGGTCCATGACGGTGCAGTCTTCGTAATCGACATAGTTGTTGAGGATGTTGAAGAGGCTTTCGCGGGCCATGTCGGTGGTGGGACGGACGGGGAGTGATGCAGGGGGATTGAGGCGGCGGCCTCTGAGTGAACCGGCTATAATACGCATGAGACTGAGTTTGTGTTAGATGTTGGGTTATATGATTTAGGTGAGTATGAGGGTGTGGCGGTAGGTGGGGAGCGTCTGGAATTCGGGGTTGAGGTAGGTGAAAGGTGTGCCAGTATGGAGCGACACGTTAGGGAAAAAGTGCTGGAGGAGGGCAAAGAATGGACGGTCCACGAGTCCGCAGATGGAAAGCTCCATGTCGGGGGTTTCGAGATGGAGGCGTTTCATTACGTTGAGGGTGTGGTATAGTACTTCGTCGGTATTGTTGGCGGCAAAGGTGCTGGAGAGTAGTAGGCGGCCGTTGTAGAGGGCTTCGATGTCGGCGGCTCTCTGCCTTACGTGAAGCAGGATGGTGGGATGGTTGTTCCCGGCGTCACGCAGCGCGGCTTCGACAAGAACAGCATGGTGGCCCACCACGTCGATTCCTGGCAGGGCTATTTTCAGAGCCATGACAGTGTCGGAGGGGGCAGTGAAGACGAGGTAGGAGTCGAGAACCGGCGAGAGGACTCTGAAGGGGCTGGTGCCGTCGGGCAGATGGGTCACGGTGGCAAGGTATTGGCGGTCGAGGGCTGGGTTATAGAGATGTGAGGGTATCCAGACGGACTGCCACGCGGGAATGATGAGCCGCATTTTTTTGTAGTCCAGTGCTGCTCCGTCGGGACAGACGGTCTGGGGCAACAGTTGGGCAAGCGTTGTGGCAGTGGGGGGTGTGTCGGTTTGGACCTGTCCGACTGTCAACAGCAGCCTGTCGGCGGTCGCGACTGAAAAAGAAAATCCATTCGCCCAAAGGCAAATGGATAGTTCTTTGTCGCTGTCAGCCACTACTCTATCGGTGGTGATGATATCCGTGACCATTTTGCGGCATTGGTGTTTTATTCAAAGTTACCATCAGTGATTGTCTGGGTCATGTCGCCTACTTTCCAACCGGTGAAGCGCTGGTTCTGGACCAATTCGGCAATCTTGTTGACAACAAGTTGGTGATCCATATCGGCCAGGAGGTCTTCCATGTTGACAAGGCACTCGAAGACGGGCATTTGGTATCCGCTCTTTTCAATGAAACCGGCTTTCAGGTCGAAGTCATATTTCTTGTCGCGGGGATAGGGGACGTAGCGGAGGTTGAGGATTTCCTCGTCGGTGAGTTTGAATTTGCCCGACTTGCGCAGGTTGTCGATGGGGTTGACATATTCGGTCACACGGCTTACATAGCCAGCTTTGATTTGGTCGGCCTCAGTCATCTCATTGATGTCGACATCTTCGGGGATTTTGTCGTAGTTGATGTTTTTGTTGACGACACGCAGACTGTCCTCGTTCATGAGGCGGTTGAAGAGGGTGTCAAAACTGCCGGTGTAGCAGCCATAGGTGTTCTTGTAGGCCTCTTCAAGTGTGCGGATAGCCTTGAGTTTCTCGGCGCAAGCGTCGCGACGTTTAGTGTACTCGTTGTCAAACTTGACGGGTTTCATCACGCTCATGTAGAGAGCCACTGCCAGCCCGATGATGACAATTCCCAAAAGGATTTGAATCAAAGTCTTACTTTTCATGATATAGTATTGTTTTTATTATTCTATCAGTTTGCAAAGATACGAAAAAAGTACGATGTGATAAAAAAAAGTAGAAAGTATTTTTTTTAATGTTGTTCAATATGATTAATAACTACTTGGCAATTAAAATTTTCTGTAATCCATTGGGCGAGCCTTTCGGCACAATAAACAGACCGATGCTGTCCTCCTGTGCAGCCAAAACTGACAGAAAGATTGCTAAAGTTGCGTTCCAGGTATTTGGTCACAGAGGCTCCCACCATCTGGCGGGCGGCGGACAGGAATTGTTCCACTTCGGGCTGAGCTTGCAGAAATTCGATGACTGGCCGGTCTTTCCCTGTGTAGGTTTTGTATTGCGGGTAACGGCCGGGATTGGGTAGGGCCCGGCAGTCGAAAACATAGCCGCCGCCGTTTCCTGTAGGGTCTTGGGGCAGGCCTTTTTTGAAGGAGAAGCTGTTGACGGTCACCCGTAGGCCACAGTGGTCGAGGGAGGCAGACTGTGTCGTCTGATGGTCAATGATGAGATGAAATACATGTGTGAGGTGGGGTAAGGACACGGGAAGGGGATGATTTTCGACGATGGTACGAAGGTTGTTGACAGCCAGTGGAATGCTGCCAAGGAAATAGTCTTTGTGCTCAAAGTAGCCCCGATAGCCATAAGCCCCTAATGCCTGCATGATGCGGATGAGGACGTAGCCGTAGAATCGTTGGCGGAAGTCGTCAAAATTGATGTCTGTCCGGGAGGAGAGGCTTTTTAGATAGTGGTCGAGCAATTCTTTGCGGATGGGTTCGGGAATGTTGCTTTTGGAGCTGTAAAGGAGTGAGGCCACGTCGTATTGGGCGGCTCCTCTCCGAGCCCCTTGAAAGTCGATGTAGTAGGGTTGGCCATCCTTCAGCATGATGTTGCGGGACTGGAAGTCGCGATAGAGAAAGTAGTGGCAGTCAGTGTTGAGCAGGTAATGTGTCAGGATGTGAAAATCCTCTTCCAGCAGTTCTTCATCAAATGGGATGTGGCAGAGTTTGAGAAAGCAGTATTTGAAATAGTTGAGGTCCCATTGGATGGACTGGGCATCGAAGTCGCTACGGGGATAGGAATGGGTGAAATCCATGTCGCGTCCCGCTATTTGCATGTGGGCGAGATCGTCCAGCACTTGCTTGTAGAGAGTCAACATTTGGGAGTCGAACCCTCCCCCACCCCGTTGTTTTTCGTAGAGGAGCGAATAGAGTGTAGTATCGCCCAAATCCTGCTGGAGATAGCACTTTCGGTCGTCGCTGATGGCGTGGACGGTTGGCACGCGGACTCCTCGTTGGGCCAGGTTGGCAGCATAATAAAAGAATGCTTCGTTTTCCCGTACATCGTCGTTCCAGGTGGCAATATAGGTATGCCCGTTGCCGACCACACGCCAATAGTTGCGGGCACTGCCGTGGGCACCCAATGAAAGAATCTCCGTGGGGTCACTCCCCGACCATGAATGGAACAGCTGTTGGACAGCCTCTTCGTTTGTCATGACATTGAATCAGTCTGAAAGTTCGTCAAGCATGTGGCAGGTGCCGGTGAAGTAGGCTCCAGGTTCGATAGCCAGTTTGTTGGCAACAATATCGCCTTTGACCTTCGAGGTTGAATAGAGTGTGAGAAATTCTTTGACGGACAGATTGCCGTCGATGGTGCCTAATACATTGGCGTTTTGGCAGACGACGTTACCAACGATATGGCCTTGCTCACCGATGACCAGTTTGCCGGTGAGAGTGATATTGCCTTCCAGGATTCCGTCCATGCGGAAATCGCCATTGGCCATTATGTCGCCTTTGATGGAAGTACCTACTGTGATGGTGTTAATCAGGCCGTTTATATTTTCACTCATTGTATGTAATATTTTTCGTAAAACATTTTATATGCATCCACCTGTTTGCGATTGTAGAGTGTGACGTAGTTCTGTTTCGATATGGCAAAAACTTGATAGTCGTCGGGGTTGTACTCTGCCAAAGGGCTGTCGCCAGATTGGAGATGATTGGCAAAGTCGACTGCTTCGCGGGCATCGTTGAATGTGTTCACAGTAATCATCTGGGTCGAATCGGTGAACATGAGCGGGGCTGCCTTATAACCCGAATTGGCATAATAGGTCAGGATGAAGGAACCCATTTTCTGATGAACTTGGGTGGCGCGTATCTTCTTCTCTTTGACAAGGATGATTACAGTATGTGGCATATTGTCGCGATAACGGAAGAGCTGGGCTTCGGGAGGAAGTTCAGTTTCTTCAGCCGTTGTTTTTCTGCGGGATGTGGGTCGCGAGGCCTCTTTCGTGTCGGTATTGCCAATCAATGCGGGGTCGTCAATATCCTCATCGGCGTTGCCCCCGCTGTTGGCAATATATCTGCCACCATTGCCCAACAGGTAGTCCAGTTGGGCTTGGGCAAGGTCGACCAAGGTATCGTCTTTCTGATAATCTTTTATGATGTCCTGGAAGGTAGTGACAGCGGATTGCTTGTTGTCCATCTTGGCATAAGAGAGTCCTTCCCAGTAACGGAATTTGCCCAGCATCGGGTTGCCCTCGTAGAGCAGCTTGGCGTTGGCCACACTGCTCAGGACGGCCTCGTAACGGCGTTTCCGGTAGAGGTTATATACATTGTCATAATCCTCTTTGATAATTTGGCCTCGGCGGATAATCTCTTTATAGTAGTCCTCATCGAGAATAAGGTTGGAGAAGTCGCTGTCAGGGAAACCCATCAATACCATGTCGCGGTAGTAGTTTGCGCTGGGGGTGTTCCCCTGCCGGTCGTATATTTTGTAGAGCATGTAGAATGCTTGCACAATCTCGGCATTGGATGTGAAATCGTTTGACATACGTAGGTAGCATTCCAAAGCTTTTGGCAGATTGTGTATGCCGTCGTAGAAGATGTATCCTGCGTTCAACAGACTCACTGATGTCTCATTCATCATCGAGTCGATTTCGGCCTGGCTCTTGGGCAAATCTTTTAGATAGTATGCCACATCGTGAGGGTCGTTGGGGTTGCCGGTGGGGCGTGCTGCCGTCGAGTCGGAGATAGAGTCTTGGCTTTCGGACTCGTCGAGTCCACTCTCGATGCTGTCCTGAATGTCGACGCCGTTCATCTGGGCCAACATGTTCATGCCCATAAGGCCTTTGTTGGTCAAGAACCAGTAGTCTTCGAGATTGCGCATGCCCCAACGTTGCCGGAAAGTCTCTTTCCCCTTTTGGACGGTATTGGTGTTATAGAAATACCAATCGCCTTGTAAGGTGTTTTGCTGCGACTTGGCATCATTGTTCAGTTGCTCCAGCAGCTCTCTTTCCTTGGCCTCCTCTTCGGCTTTCTTCAACTCTTCAATCTTATTGTTGATAAGTTCCAATCTTTTCGTCTCGGGCATCTGCGATACGGCTATCAAGCTGTCATTACGCTCAATCACACGGGTGTTGACCACCAGCGAGGACAGAATGTCATAGCGCGTCTTGATTTCAGAATAATGGGGATAGTCCGTTTTTATGATGGCCATTGCCGTGTCGTAGTATATCTGCGATTGGTCGTAGTCCTGAAACTTATCGAACAATATGCCGGCCAGCCGGATTGCCGACCGAGCTTTCTGCGCCGGATTGCTTTTGGATACAGCACAGGAGGTTTTGAATGCCTCGCATGCTTTTTTTGTTTCCCTGATACCCATATACATCTCGCCTTTGGCGTAGTATATCTGGTCGAGGAACTCTTCGTTCTTCTTGTCTTTCAGCATTCTGTCCAGCAGTTTCTCCAGTCTTGCGCGGTCGGTATGTTGCAGGTCGGCACACGACGCTATGTTAAGCCGGGCGTTGAACTCCATCTCATACGATGGGCCGCATCGGAGTACTTTCTCATAATATTTAGATGCCGTGGGTCGCTTTCCTTGGTCTTGATACACCTGTCCCAATATGTAATATATGCGGGCTTTCTGCGCCCTCGAAGGATGCTGTTCAAGTGCCATTTTCAGGAAATTGACCCCTTTCTTGTATTTCTCTTGGGGGAGAGTGCATTCAGCCATAGCCAGATACAGGTTCAGTTTTTGGCTGTTGGCAAAATTGTCCTTGCCGGCGGCCACCACCATTTCATCCAATGCATTTTCCGCATCGCGGTAACGTCGGTCCATTGTAGAACAGCGTGCCTGTAGGATGGCAGCCTCGTCAGCTATGGCGGTTCCCGCATATTGGGTTGCAAGCATTTGGCAAGTACTGGCGGCAGTGACAAAGTCATGCTTATAGAACGTGGCATAAGCCGTCATCATATAGCATTTCGGGATATATGGCACATGCTCTTGTCCGTTCACAAATATGCTGTGTTTTTTAATCCCTTTCACGCTTTTCTCAATAGCCCTGTCGAATTGTGGGTTCAGCGATTTGCTCTCTTCCTTGGTCCCCATCTTATAGACAGGTAGGATCTGCGTATAGTCATCCTTATACTTTTGATCCATCAAGGCAACGCCCTTTTTCAGGCTTTCGTTGCCATTCCACCAAATATTATAGTGGGTAGTGATGTTGTGGTACTGGATGTTGGTCCACGTGGCCTTTTGGGTGGAACACGAATAGAGAACGGTGCAGATTCCAACAACAAACCCTACCAAGGTACAGAGATTTCGGAGTCTCCGTACTTGGTAGGTGTTATGTTCTCTCTGCATCATGCCGATTGGTTTAGGTGTTCCATCTTTCAGAGGGTCGGTCTTCAGACATTGAAGCGGAAGTGCATGATGTCGCCATCCTGCACCACATAGTCCTTCCCTTCCACGGCAATCTTGCCGGCCTCTCGGCATTTGGCTTCGCTACCGAGAGCCACATAGTCGGCATATTTGATTACTTCGGCACGGATAAAGCCACGCTCAAAGTCGCTATGTATAATTCCTGCTGTTTGAGGCGCTTTCATCCCTTTTTTGAAAGTCCATGCACGGCACTCCTTCGGGCCGGCGGTGAGGAAAGTCTGCAGGTCGAGGAGTTTATACGCCGCCTTGATGAGTCGGTTCACACCCGATTCTTTAAGCCCCAAGTCCTCCAGAAACATCTGTTTCTCCTCGTATGATTCCAGCTCGGCGATGTCGGCCTCGATGCCGGCACCAATCACCAGCACTTCAGCACCCTCGTCTTTCACAGCCTCGCGCACTGCGTCGACATACTTGTTGCCCGTCACTACCGAAGCCTCGTCAACGTTGCAAACATACAGTATTGGCTTAGCCGTGAGGAGCATCAAATCCTTGGCTGCCTCCTTCTGGCTTTCGTCCAGTTCTACGGTGCGGGCACTTTTACCTTTCAGCAGAGCTTCGCGATACAAATCCATTACCTCCACCAGCTTTTTGGCTTTCGCTTCTCCGCCGGCTTTCGCTTTCTTCACCTCTTTCTCATATCGGTTTTCAATAGTTTCAAGGTCTTTGAATTGTAGCTCGAGGTCGATGGTTTGTTTGTCCCTTATCGGGTCGACGCTTCCGTCCACGTGCGTTACGTTGTCGTCGTCAAAACATCTTAGCACATGGATGATGGCATCCGTAGTGCGGATGTCTGCCAAAAACTTGTTGCCAAGGCCTTCGCCCTTCGACGCGCCCTTCACCAGCCCGGCGATGTCCACGATTTCCACTGTGGCAGGGACGACCGATGCTGGATGCTCCATCTCCACCAGTTTGGCCAGTCGCTCGTCGGGCACAGTGATTACACCCACGTTGGGCTCTATCGTACAGAAAGGGAAGTTAGCCGCCTGTGCCTTGGCGTTGCTCAGGCAGTTGAAAAGGGTTGATTTGCCCACATTGGGCAGACCTACTATTCCGCATTGAAGACTCATTGTTCTATTACTTTTTCAATCAGATATTGGTTTCGGGTAGTTGAATTTCGGCATATCAGCTCGCCGAGGAATCCGGCAAGGAACAGCATCGCACCCATCAGGATAAACAGCATCGAGACATAGAACCATACACTGTTGGTCAATGCAATCCGTCCGATGATGCGCAGCAGACACACTATCACAAAGGCAATGAATCCCAGCAGAAACGACATGCTGCCCACCAGACCGAAGAAGTGCATGGGTTGTTTGCCGAATTTCGACATGAACATAATGCTCATCAAATCCAGGTAGCCGTTCACAAAGCGGTCCAGTCCGAATTTAGTCACACCGAATTCGCGTTTGCGGTGCTGCACCACCTTCTCACCAATCTTGCCGAAACCGGCCCATTTGGCTATCACAGGGATATAGCGGTGCATCTCGCCGTACACTTCAATGCTTTTCACCACATCTCGCCTATAGGCTTTCAGTCCGCAGTTAAAGTCGTGCAGCTTGATGCCGCTCATCTTCCGCGTCGTCCAGTTGAAAAATTTGGAAGGGATATTCTTGGCCAGTTTCGAGTCGTAGCGCTTCTTCTTCCAGCCACTCACCAGGTCGTAGCCATCTTCTTTTATCATCCTGTACAGTTCTGGAACCTCGTCGGGGCTGTCTTGCAGGTCGGCGTCCATGGTGATTACCACATCGCCTTGTGCCTGACCAAATCCCACATTTAAGGCTGCGGATTTGCCATAATTGCGGCGGAACTTTACTCCCTTGTAGCGAGGGTTCTTTTCATGCAGCTCTTCTATCACTTTCCACGAGTTGTCCTTGCTCCCGTCGTCCACCATCACCACTTCATAGTCGAAATGGTTTTCCGCCATAACCCGGTCAATCCATTCTGCCAGATGGGGCAGCGACTCATCTTCGTTGAATAGCGGTACTACTATTGATATATCCATGTCGTTAAGTTATTTAGTCTTTTTTGAATTCCTGTTTACCACCTCGCCTTTCTCAGTCCTGAACAGTAGGGCTGCAAAGAAGGTAATGATGACACTCATCACCGCCGAGCGGAACCCGGCTATAAATCCCCAGTCGCCGGCGGTATATCGCTCCACACTTTCGATGGCAATTTTGGCTTCGGGGCTACTCTCAGCCGCATCCATCACAGCAATCCGGCAACTGTTGTAATACTGCACCATACTCTCGTTGAGCAATCCGCAGTTAATCCAAGTCCAAAGCCCATACACTACGCCGCTTGTCACTCCCATCCCGAGTCCCAGCAGCATCAACTCCTTCAAGGTCACCTTCTGCTCAGGCAACCCTTTGCGGTAGTGATACGATGCCCAGAATATCCCGATAGCAAGCACAATCTCGGTAATATAGTTCTCGGGAGTCGCCATAGGTTGGGAAGCCACCCAGTCCCTTACAGCAACAATCACACTCATGGCAGC
This sequence comes from uncultured Bacteroidales bacterium, assembly GCA_947168665.1. Taxonomy (GTDB): domain Bacteria; phylum Bacteroidota; class Bacteroidia; order Bacteroidales; family P3; genus Colimorpha. The sequence goes on along the minus strand of CAMVMX010000011.1, from coordinate 64,336 downwards.
TCCCGTCAGCGCACCGTCAATCAGATATGCCTTCCGATAGTTGCCGTATATAGTTGATTTATATCTTCTAAAAAAACTTGCCATCTTCTGTTTACCAAATGCAAAGATACGAAAAATCTTTCAATTCTCTCCATAACGTTATCCCGACTGCTTTTAGTATCTTTCAATAGTAATTTTATTTCAATTGCCGGTCCCGTCCGCTCACATGTCATGCATTATGGCTGGCAGGCGTGGGACTTTAACACGGACAATCATCCTGCAAACACTCAAGCATCACCCCCAACTTATAAAAGGCAAACAAATACATACCCTCACCTCTACCACTCAACAAGCGCTTTTTCATCACAGGCCTCAGAATCTTGAACACGCTCAGCATCGCCCCGTCTATTCTCAGCCTACGGATGTGCGAATAGAACCTCAGCAGAGACACCTGCTCCACAAATTCCTTCTCCCCACCCAACCATCGGTATATCTCAGCCAAACTCTTTACCCCATCGGTGGTTTTCCTCAAAAACTCATCGTTGCCCTCCACATCACCGTTCACTACGGGATTGTCCATGTGGCGGATAGGGACACCTTCCTGTTGCAGCCTGTAGCCGAACAGTGTATCTTCATGTCCATATCGGCTGATGCGCTCATCGAATGGGATGGCCTCCATCACCCTTCTATGCACAACAAAGTTGTTAGTCATAAACGATCGGTACGGATGCTTGCATCGTTGACGGGCATTGTGGCTCTCGCACCTCACCCCGTACACATACCGCAAGTGATGCTCACGGTCGTCACTCTTGCTGTCATACACTCTCCCCCCGCAAAACACACCCTTAATCGGTTCATGCTGAATAGCATCAATGTATTTCGACAAAAAGCCCTCCCCCACTATCGAGTCGCAATCCAGAAACAGCAGATAGTCATACTGGGCATATCTCAGAAACAAGTTGCGGATTCTTGCCCTGCCGATATTCTCCTCCAGCTCCACATACCGCCCCCATTTCGAAAGCTCCCTGTTTATAACAGTGTATTGCTCGTCCGAATGGTCGTCAATACAAATCAACTCGCTCGGCACATTCAAGCCTTCCATCTCCCGCCACAGTCGTCGCGCAGTGTCCCTCATGTCGCGGTTGAATACAGGTATGCAGATTGAAATCACGGCGTACTCAATTCAGATTCAAATATCCACTTTCAGGCCGTCATAAGCCAGCTCCACATGCTCCGGCAATTCTTTCGACACCGCTGCATACAGCCCCATCTCATGGCTCAGATGCGTCAAGTAAGCTTTCCGGGGCGATACCCGCTCAATCACCTCCAAAGCCTCCGGCAGACAGTAATGCGAAAAATGCTTCGTCTTCCGCAAGGCGTTTATCACCAGCACCTCCACCCCTTTCAGTTTCACCAATTCCTCTGGTTCAATGTGGTTGGCATCCGTGATGTATCCCAGGTTCCCCACTCGGTAGCCCAGCACAGGCAAATCCTTGTGCATCGCCTTCACCGGCACCACCTCCACACTTCCGAGTCCGAAGCGCTCATCGCCCGTCAACTCATGAATCCGTGCCTCTGGCAGACCGGGAAACTGGTGATAGTCGAAAATATAGTGATAGTCGCGTTCAATTGCCACACGCGCCTCGTGGTTGCAGTACAAATCCATCTTGCGATGCTGCACATAGTTGAACGAGCGTATGTCGTCCAGCCCTCCCACATGGTCGCGGTGGGCATGCGTTATCAGTATGCCGTCCAAATGCTCCACCCTGTGGCGAAGCATCTGCTCCCTGAAGTCCGGCCCGATATCCACAAGTATATTCTCGCCCGCATCCGTCTCAATCAAAGCCGATGTACGCAGACGCCTGTCGTGCGGGTCGGCTGATTGGCACACCTCACAATGACAAGCAATAACGGGTACCCCCATCGAAGTACCCGTTCCCAAAAAAGTAATTCTCATTATTCGTTTTTAACCGTAAGTCTGAATCCCACGCCGTGAACATTGACTATCTGCACATTGGGATCCACTTTCAGATACTTGCGCAACTTGGTGATATACACATCCATGCTCCGTGCCGCGAAATAGCTGTCATCCTTCCAAATCTTCTGAAGGGTACTCGTGCGGTCCACCAACTGGTTGAAGTTCATGGCGAACATACGCAGCAGCTCGCACTCCTTCATGGTCAGTTTCTGCACATTGTCGCCGCACGTCAGGGTCTGGTGGGCATAGTCGAACACACAACTGCCAATGTGGAACAAGTTCTTGTCCGGTTTGCCGTCGTCGAATGAGCGGCGAATGGTGGCATTCAATCGGGCCAGCAACTCCTCCATGCTGAAAGGTTTGGTCACATAGTCGTCAGCCCCTATCTCGAACCCCTTCAGCTTGTCAGCCTCCAGATTCTTTGCAGTCAGGAAGATAATGGGTATGCGTTTATCCACTCGTCTGATTTCCTTTGCCACCGTAAAGCCGTCTTTGACGGGCATCATGATGTCCAGGATACAGGCATCCACATCGTCATTCTGGTATGAGTCAAGAGCCGCCTGTCCATCCACGGCCAAAAAAACCGTATACCCTTTCTGCGTAAGGTAGGCCTTCAGTATTGTTCCCAAATTGGGGTCGTCTTCTGCAACAAGCAGTTTTATTCCTATATTCATTTTTCTTATTCTTTTTCTTCGGTGAAACACTCAGGGTCTGAGGGCAGTCCGTCGTCGGATGCGCCAACCCTATTCTTCTACTATGCTGATGCTGTTGATTAAGTCGCCGGCCGCGATTTTGTCAATCACGTCTAGACCCTCCACCACCTTGCCGAAACAGGTGTGGACGCCATCCAGGTGAGCCGTGTTCTCGCGGTTGTGGCAGATAAAAAACTGGCTTCCGCCCGTGTCCTTACCCGCATGGGCCATCGACAACACACCGCGGTCGTGATACTGCCGCTCGGCATTCGTCTCGCACTTGATTGTCCAGCCGGGGCCGCCCGTGCCCACACGGAAATCACCCATATTACGGCTGTAAGGACAACCTCCCTGAATCACAAAGTCAGGAATCACTCTATGGAAACGAAGTCCGTCATAAAAGTGAGAGTTTGCCAGTTTTACAAAGTTTGCTACGGTGTTGGGTACTTCTTTTTCATAAAGTTCTGCCTTCATGGTACCTTTGGCAGTGTCGATTATTGCGTACATTGTATGAATAAGTTAATATGTTTATACATTGATGAATCAATCCGTTAATCATCGGTTGCCCCCCTCGCTCAGCTCCTGCATTTCCATCCGAACTACTCTCTTAACTTAAAAAAGTTCAAATTATTGTACGGGACTCACTTTTTTTATAATTTTTTTTTCAATCCATAGACCGGGCCGACTTGAAAATCCTGTCCCAGCGGGGCTTTCCGTGGTCTTTGTCCCATGAGAAAATAATCATCGTCGCCTTGCCCGAAATGTGGTCTTCAGGCACAAACCCCCAATATCGGCTGTCCACCGAGTTGTGGCGGTTGTCCCCCATCATCCAGTAATAGTCCATCTTGAAGGTATACTCAGTGGACTCCTGTCCATTGATAAATATCTTGCCGTTGCGCACTTTGAGCTGGTTGCCCTCGTAAGCCCCGATAACGCGCTCATAAATGGGCAGATTCTCCAGCGTCAGCTTCAACGTCTCGCCCTTGGCGGGGATATGCACCGGGCCGAAATTGTCCGTGCTCCAGTGGTATAGCGGCGAGTTCGGGAAGATATTCTCGTCCCCCTCCTCGGCGGGCCGCACCTCGGTCTTCACCTCCGCCACATCCGGGCGTGCCCCCATGCTTTTGGCGCTCTCGGCCGAAAGCGGAATCTTATAATAAGGTGTACCCTCATACATCATCATCGACAGCGCGGTCGAATAGTCCTCGTGGCTCACCCCCATGTCGTCCAAAACCTTCCGTGCGTTCACCCCTTGGCGGAACAGCACGCCGTGTGTCTGCTGGCTATAAGGGGGAGTGTCGATGGGTTTGCCGTTGATATAAACAGTCTGGTCCACAATCTGCAAATCCTCGCCCGGCAGGCCGATGCAGCGTTTGATGAAATTCTCGCGCTTGTCCACAGGTCTCACTCTGATGTGGTTCCGCACCATCTGGTTGCCCACAGGCAGCATCTTGGCGTTGAGCACATTCTCCCTCCCCATTTCGCGCACCAGCTGGTGATAGCTCAGATTGCTCTTCCATGCCGTGCACATCGTGTCGCCGTCGGGGTAGTTGAACACCACCGGGTCGAACCGCTCCACATGGCCGAACCCTTTATAGCGGTGATACGGCAGCTTGATCCATTTCAGATACGACTCCACCTGGCCGTCAGTCAGAGGCAGTACATTATGGATCAGCGGCACCGCAAGCGGCGTCATGACCGACCGGGGGCCATACGCCATCTTCGACACCACCAGATAGTCACCCGTCATCAACGACTTCTCCATCGAGCTGGACGGGATGTTGTAAAACTCAAACATCATCGACCGGATTATCATCGCCGCAATCACTGCGAAAGTGATGCAGTCCAGCCAGTCGCGTGCCTGAGTCACCTTGTGGGGTTCCTCCGTGTGCGGGTCATGATACTGATAATGATTCAGCCCCACCATCGGCAGGTAAATCCATGGGAAAATAACCGCCAGCGTCTGCTCAAAATAATTGTATCGGTGGAACACATTCGCCGTCTCCACCACCAGCAGCAAGAACATAAACACGTTCACGGCGGGAATCAGAAACAGCACATACCACTTCACCCTTTGCTGGGTCGTCTTGTCCTTGCCGCATATCCTAATCCAGACAACAATATTATAGAAAGGAATCAAAGCCTTCCATGGGTTCTCGCCCACCTTCCTGAACAGCAGCCACAAACCGGCCACGCTGCCCACAAAATAGAGAATCAACAAAATTTCGTATATCATACTATCCAAAATATAAAACTGCACCCATAACGGATGCCAATGTTAATTATTGTGTACGATATTATTTTTTCCTTCGACTGACGGCAGGTTCATATACGGTTTTTCATCAATATGATTTCTCCCGGGGCAAATTGAATGTTCATTGCCGCGGATGTTTCTGCCGGCAGGGGCTTGCTTCGCTCGATGTGCCTTTGTCGCGGGGCCGCCGCAGGGCGGTTTGTCCCCGGCGGGGGGAGGATGTGTGGTTTGAATGGTGTGGGTATGGCGTGGGAGGAGCGGGGGCAGGGCGATGCGTGGGCGTGCGCGCGGCTGTCAGGACTGGGGAACGAGGTTGTCGATGGCGGTGGTGAGGAGGTGCCGTTCGCGCTGCCAGTTGAGTTCGGCCCCCGCTGTGGCGAAAAGGCGGGCGCGCTCGGCGGGGGGCATGGTGTCCCAGTGGCGGAGGGCGGCGCGGATGTCGGCGGCCAGGCTCTCGAGGTAAAGGCGGTAGGGATCGCCGCTGTGGCTGGCGGGCAGGGGCGCGGTGAGGGTGCCGGTGCGGTAACGCTGCAGTGTGCGGCGGATTTCGGGGAAGTCGGTGGCGAGGATGGGCACACCGGCGTTGGCAAAGTCGGCTATGCGGTTGGGGAGGGAGTAGCGGTAGTTGAGGCCGAGGTCCTGCAGGAGACAGAGGCCGAGGTCGGCCTGGGCGGTGAGGGTGTGGAGCGCGTCGGGAGCCACGCGGCCGAGGAACCGCACGCGGTCGGCCCACGGCAGGGAGGCGGCGTGGTTTTGCTCGGCGGCCAGGCAGTCGCCGTCGCCGGCCACGATGAGACGGCATTCGGGCAGGAGCCGCAGGACATCGACCAGTTCGCGGACGCCGCGTCCCACGTTGACGGCCCCTTGGTAGAGGAGTGTGCGTTGGTCTGCGGCGGGTTGGATGGCGCGGGGTGCGGTGGGGGGCCGGTTGGGCAGGTTGCGCACCACGGTCATGCCGATGCCGTAGCGGCGGCGGTACTCGTCGGCCACACTCTGGCTGACGGTGAAGCCTTGCGCCACGCGGGGAAGGCAGCGGCGCTCGACCCACCGCCATACGGCTTGCACCATCGGGCGGCCTTGCAGTTCGGGCACGTCGGGGAAGAGTTCGTGGGCGTCGAAGGCCAGAGGCTTGCGGCGCAGGCGGGCGGCGAGGGTGCAGGCGGCGAGGGTGTCGGTGTCGTTGGCGAGGATGCAGGAGGTGCGGCGGAAGAGGAGCAGCAGGAAGAGGCGGAAGTTGTATTCGGCATAGAAAAGGGCGGAGCGGCGGAAGAGGAGCCTCATGCGGCGGGTGGCGTAGGGACGGGGGCCGAGCGGGGGGCTGGCGGGCATGCGGCGCCCCACAAGGAGTACCTGCCAGCCGTCGGCGGTGAGGGCGCGGCAGGTGCGGTCGACGCGCTGGTCGGTGGCCAGGTCGTTGGTTACTGCTATGGCGATGCGTTTCATGGCGGGCGGTGTCGGGGGTTAATACATAGCGCGTTGAAGGCTCGGGGCGAAAAAATATTCGTGCCTTTATAACGTAAGAAGGATTTTTTTCGTACTTTTGCACGAAAAAATAAGGCTTTCTCCGCCTCCCAACAGCAATACAGATGGATACTTATTTTGTCGATGTCATTCTGCCCCTGCATATCCACGACACGTATACTTACCGCGTGCCGCAGGAGTATAACGGTGTCATCCGGGCGGGGCAGCGCGTGGCGGTGCAGTTTGGCAACAGGCGGCTGTATTCGGCGGTGGTGCGGCGGGTGCATCAGGAGGCCCCGCGCTATATGGTGAAGTATGTCCTTTCGATTCTCGATGTGGAGCCTATTGTCGAGGAGCGGCAGATGCGTTTTTGGGAGTGGCTGGCAGAGTATTATATGTGTTATGTGGGTGATGTGATGGCGGTGGCGCTTCCGTCAGCATTCAGGCTGGCCAGCGAGTCGTCGGTGACAATTCATCCTGACTTTTCGGGCGAGCTTTCAGACCTCTCGGCCAACGAGATGCGGGTGGTGCAGCTGCTCTCGGAGCATCCAGTGATGAGTGTGGACGACCTGGGTCGCGCGTTGGGGCTGCAGAAAATGATGCCGCTGCTGGACTCGATGATTGAGCGCAACATTGTGGTGCTGGAGGAGGAGCTGCGGCAGCGGTTCGTGCCGCGCAAGTCGTCGTACATAGCGCTCGCGCCCGAATATGGCGAGCCGGGCCGGCTCAAGGAGCTGTTCGACACGCTGGAGGCAAAGCAGAGCACCCGCAAGCAGGTGGATGTGCTGATGAAGTTTATGCAGATGAGTCAGTTCGGGAAGACGGCGGTGCCCAAACGGCAGCTGTTGTCGGCCACGGAGGGCGCGGTGGTGTCGGACTCGGCGCTGAAGACATTGCTGAAACACGGGGTGCTGCGGCAGGAGGACCGGGTGGAGAGCCGTCTGGAACAGGGCGCAAGCACGGCCCGGGCCGAGGACATCAAGCTGAACGATGAGCAGCAGGCTGCCTACGACTATCTGAGCCAGTGCGACAAAGCGGTGGCGCTGCTGCATGGGGTCACCTCGTCGGGCAAGACGGAGGTGTATATCAAGTTAATAGCCGATGTGGTAAGGAGGGGCGAGCAGGTACTGTTTCTGCTGCCCGAGATTGCCTTGACGGCACAGATTATTAACCGGCTGCGCCGCTATTTCGGCGATTTGGTGGGGGTTTACCATTCGCGCTTCAGCGCATCGCAGCGGGCCGAGGTGTGGGGCCGCACGATGACGCAGGACCCAGGGCAGCGCTACCAAGTGCTACTGGGCGCCCGCAGCGCCTTGTTCCTCCCATTCCGGCAGTTGGGGCTGGTGATTGTGGACGAGGAACACGACACGAGTTACAAACAGTACGACCCATCGCCCCGCTATAACGGCCGCGACGCGGCCATCTATCTGGCCCACCTGTGGGGGGCGCGGACGGTGCTGGGGTCGGCCACGCCGTCGATTGAGAGTTATTTCAACGCCCGGCAGGGCAAGTACGGCCTGTGTGAAATGAAGCACCGCTACGGGGGGCTGCTGATGCCCGAAGTGCTGTGCGCCGACATGAAGGAGGAGATGCGCCGTATGCGCTGCGAGCAGGGTGTACAACCAGGAGCCGGAACGACACATTTCTCGCCGTTCCTGCTGGAGAATATACAGCAGGCTTTGGACAACCACGAACAGGTGATTCTGTTCCAGAACCGCAGGGGGTTCTCGCTGCGGATTGAGTGCGACGACTGCCACTGGATTCCCAAGTGCCAGCACTGCGATGTGTCGCTGGTGTATCACAAGGCCACCAATAGTCTGCGCTGCCACTATTGCGGCTATTCCATCCCGCTGCCCACAGAGTGTCCGGCCTGCCACGGACACCATCTCACCATGAAGGGGTTCGGCACAGAGCGGATTGAGGACGATTTGGGCATACTGTTCCCCAAAGCCAAGGTGGCACGGATGGACTTGGACACTACACTGCAGAAGAACCGCTATCTGGAGATAATCAGTGATTTCCAGGACCGTCGCATCGACATATTGGTGGGGACGCAGATGGTGACGAAGGGGTTGGATTTTGACCATGTGAGTGTGGTGGGGATTGTGAGTGCCGACAATATGCTTTATTTTCCCGACTTCAGGGCTTACGAGCGGGCGTTCCAGCAGATGACGCAGGTGAGCGGCCGTGCCGGCCGCCACGGTCATAGGGGCAAGGTGATTATCCAGACGTTCAACCCTTACCATCAGGCTATCCGCAATGTGATTGACAATGACTATTTGGCGATGTATGAGAGCCAGGTGACCGACCGGCGGGTGTTCCGCTACCCACCTTATTACCGTCTCATCACGATTACGATGAAGCACCGCGACCCGGACACCCTCAACGAGGTGGCGGACCGATATGCCCGCGAGCTGCGCGGTGTATTTGCCACCCGAGTGGTGGGGCCGGAGTATCCAAGCGTGGTGCGCGTGAGGGGACTGTACTTGAAGAATATTATGCTGCGCTTTGAGCGCACGGAAGCTATAGCCCAGGCCAAGCGGATTATCATGGAGATGGCGGATAAGCTGAAGTCGGACAAGCATTTGTCGTCTCTGCAAATCCATTTCGATGTAGACCCACAGTGAGGTGGGGAGGTGACATTTGAAAAGTAGGGTGCGGGATTTCAGCGCATTTGATTCAGCCGTTCATCTGTTGTTACACCATCATGTTTATTCACCACGTTCCCGTAGTTGCCAGAAGGCTACGGCTGCGGCGGCGGCCACGTTGAGCGAGTCGACCCCGCGCTGCATGGGGATGATGGCGCGGTAGTCGCAGCTGTCAATGGTTTGCTGGGCGAGGCCGTCGCCTTCGGTGCCGAGGACAATGGCCAGCCGATCTTCGGCCTGGAGTGCGGGGTGGTCAATGGGGATGGCAGTGGGCGTGAGTGCGAGGGCTACGGTTTTGAAGCCCAGGCTGTGCAGATGGTCAATGGCGGGATTGGGCCAGGAGGGGATGTAGGTCCAGGGTATTTGGAAGACGGTGCCCATGCTGACCCTCACACTGCGGCGGTTGAGGGGGTCGCAGCAGGTGGGGGTGAAGAGTACGCCGCCTATGCCGAGGGCGGCGGCGGCTCGGAGGATGGCTCCGGTGTTGGTGCTGTTGACGACGTTGTCGACGATGACGATGCGCCGTTGGTCGGCACAAATCTGCTGCAGGGAGGGCAATGCGGGGCGGTGCATGGCGCAGAGCACCCCGCGGGTGAGTTCGTAGCCGGTGAGCGAGGCCAGAAGGGTGCGGCTCCCGGTGTAGACAGGCAGCTGTCCGAGGCGGGCCACGATGTCTGCCGCACTGCCTGTGATGTGCTTCTCTTCGCAAAGGAGCGAGATGGGCTGGCAGCCCGCGTCGAGGGCCACACGGATTACTTTAGGACTTTCGGCAATGAAGATGCCTTGGTCGGGTTCGAGCCGGTTGCGGAGCTGTGCCTCGGTGAGGCGGGCATAAGGGAGTAGGCCGGGATGGGATAGGTCGGCAACGGGGACTATCATCGGTGGCGCGAGAGGTTAGCGGGCGTTGTATTCTTGCAGCCGTCGTTTCAGGGCGGCGATGAGGCTGTGGATGTCGTCCTCGGTGGTGTCGAATGAGCACATCCAGCGCACCACGTCGGTTTCTTCGTCCCAGAGGTAGAAGAAATAGTCGTCGAGGAGTGCGTTCCACACGGGGTTGGGCAGCTTGACAAAGACGCTGTTGGCCTGGACGGGATACATGATTTGGGCTTCGGGTACAGCACGCAGTGTGTCGGCGAGCAATTGGGCCATGCGGTTGCTGTGCTCGGCGTTGCGCCGCCATACTTCGGTGGTGATATAGGCTTCGAACTGGGCAGCCATGAAGCGCATTTTGCTGCACAGTTGGGCCATCTGTTTGCGCCTGTATTTCAGTTCTATATTGAGCTGGGGATTGAGAATGACGGCACTTTCGCCCATAAGCATGCCGTTTTTGGTGCCGCCAAAGGATAGGCAGTCGACTCCGCAGTCGGTGGTGAGCTGGCGGAAGGTGCATCCCAGTGCCACGGCGGCGTTGGCCAGGCGGGCGCCGTCCATGTGGAGGAACATGTCGTGCCGGTGGGCGAGGTCAGCCAGGGCACGGATTTCGTCGAGCGTGTAGAGGGTGCCGAGTTCGGTGGGCTGGGTGATGCTGATGGCGCGGGGCTGGGAGTGGTGTTCGAAGCCAAAGCCGTGGAGCTGGGTCTTGACCAGCTCAGGTGTGAGTTTGCCGTCGGGTGTGTTGACGGTGAGCAGACGGCAGCCTACGATGCGCTGGGGTGCCCCGCATTCGTCGACGTTGATGTGGGCGGTGTCGGCACACACCACGGCGTGGTGGGAGCGGCACATGGCATCGATGTTTAGCACATTGGCCCCGGTGCCGTTGAAAACGAAGTAGACTTCGGATTGAGGACCAAACACTTGTTTGAAAAGTTGCTCGGTGTGTTTGCAATATTCGTCGTCGCCGTAGGCCAGGGCGTGGTCGACGTTGGCGGAAGCGATTGCCTCCATGATTTCGGGACTGATGCCCGAATGGTTGTCACTGCCAAATCCGCGTTTCATGATGAAGCTATGTGTTGTGTTTTTTTGAATGATGGGCATGGCGGGCGGGAACCGAATGGGGGTACGGTTCCCGCTGTTGGATGCCGAGTGTGTTTTTATTTGTCCATCGTCAGCAGGAATTCTTCGTTGCTGATGGTGTGTGCCATGTTTTTCTGGAGGAATTCCATGGCCTCGACGGGTGTCATGTCGGTGAGTTGGTTGCGCAGCACGAGGGTGCGGCTGAGGAGGTTTTTGGGGACCAGGAGGTCGTCGCGGCGGGTGCTGGAGGCCACGAGGTCGATGGCGGGATAGAGGCGCTTGTTGGCCATTTTGCGGTCGAGCTGGAGCTCCATATTGCCGGTGCCTTTGAATTCTTCGAAGATGACGTCGTCCATCTTGCTGCCGGTCTCGGTGAGGGCGGTGGCGATGATGGTCAGCGAGCCGCCGTTCTCGATGTTGCGGGCGGCACCGAAAAAGCGTTTGGGTTTTTGCAGGGCGTTGGCTTCGACACCGCCGCTGAGTACTTTGCCCGAGGCGGGCTGGACGGTGTTGTAGGCACGGGCCAGACGGGTGATGGAGTCGAGCACAATGACTACGTCGTGGCCGCATTCGGTCATACGTTTGGCTTTCTCCAGCACGATGTTGGCAATGCGCACATGGCGGTCGGCAGGTTCGTCGAAGGTGGAGGCGATGACTTCTGCATTGACGCTGCGCTGCATGTCGGTGACCTCTTCGGGGCGCTCGTCGATGAGTAGTACCATCAGGTAGACTTCGGGGTGGTTGTAGGCAATGGCGTTGGCTACTTCTTTGAGGAGGGTGGTCTTACCCGTTTTGGGTTGTGCCACAATGAGGCCGCGTTGTCCTTTTCCGATGGGGGTGAACATGTCGATGATGCGGGTGGAGAGGGTTTGTTGCGGATGGCCGGTGAGCTTGAATTTCTCGTTGGGGAAGAGGGGGGTTAGCGATTCAAAGGGAACACGGTCGCGGATGCGCTCGGGCGGGAGGCCGTTGATTTCCTTGATTTTGACCATGATGAAGTATTTGTCGTTCTCCTTGGGGGGACGAATCATGCCGCTGACGGTGTCGCCGGATTTTAGACCGAAGTTGTGGACCATGGGTGCGGATACGAACACGTCGTCGGGCGAGGCGAGGTAGTTGTAGTCGGACGAGCGGAGGAAGCCGAAACCGTCGGGAGCCAGTTCGAGGACGCCTTCGGCCTCGACTACGCCTTCCACGTCGAAGGGGTAGGTTTTAATAGGCTTGGGGGGTTGGTTGGGGTTGACGCCAATCTGGGCGAGAAATTCGTCGCTGTAGGGGTCGGCAGGGCGGTGGTGTTTGCCTTTGTTGCCAAAGCGCATGTAGCGTTCTTTGGGGTTGGTTTCGGGGGCCGGAGCCGGAACATTTTCGGATGTGGCTTCCGGTTTGGCCGGTTCGCTCGGCTGCACAGCGGGACGCTGGGGCTCGGCTGGGCGGGCGGCGGGCTGTGCCACAGGGGCATCAGCAGCAGGGGCCTTGTCGGTTGGGAGATTGGGGACGGCGGGCTTCTCCTCGGCAGGCTGAGCGGCGGCGGGTGCCGGGTCAGGGTTGATTGTGTCAGAGGACTTGACTTTCTTGGGGCGGCCGCGTTTGCGTTTGACGGGTTCAGCCGGATCGGCGTCGGCATGAGCTTGAACTTCGGCCTGAACAGGTTCGGGCTTGGCGGGTTCGGCTGGTGGATCCTGCTTGGCTGTGGTCAGCGAACTGTCGCGGAGGCGCAGCAGGCGGCCAGAGGGCGACACAACATCGGGAATGGAAGGGACGTGAGGCAGTTCGAGGTCGGCGATATTGATGCCGGGAAGTTCTGGCTGTAGTACTCGTGAGGTTTCTTTACTATTGGATGCTATGCTGTCGGGCGATTTGGTCTGCTGGGGATGGACTTTGCGTTTGTGCAACTCGGGGTTGTTGAGAGACGACTCGGCCAGGAGTGTGGGTTTGATTCGGGCCCGTTTGGGACGGGGCTCTGGCTCTTTGGCTTTCTGCTGCTCCTGTTCTTTCGTGATGGCTTTGGGATTCTCGGACTGAAGTGCGATAATCTTGTACATCAACTCCTGGGCGTCCATACGTGTGGCTCTGGAAATTCCTAATTCTTTGGCGATATTGATGAGTTCAATATGCGCCTTGGCTTCAAGTTCTGCTTTGCTATACATAAAAGTAGCGTATGTGCGTTGATTTTTTTGAAAAAATTCGATTTTAATGGGTGGGAAAGAACGCTCTGATTATGAACATTTTAATCGAACAAATGCCACGATTCTGAACGACTTTTGACAGCACAAAAGTAGAAAAAAAAATTGAATCGCACAAAAAAATTTTGCCGAACAAACGAAAATGCGTACTTTTGCAGAAAATTTAAAATACAAAAAAACACACTTAAAACAATAATACAATGAACATTCCTCAGAATTTAAAGTACACCCAGGACGACGAATGGGTGAGAGTTGAAGGCGAATTTGCGTATGTTGGAATCACTGACTATGCACAGCACGAATTAGGCGACATCGTCTTTGTGGACGTTGACTGCGTGGGCGACACTATCGGTGCCGGCGAGGCTTTCGGCAGCATCGAGGCCGTCAAGACGGTTGCCGACCTCCTCATGCCCGTTGAGGCCGAGGTGGTTGAGTTCAACACCAATCTCGACGATGCTTCCGCCATCAACAGCGACCCCTATGGCGACGGCTGGATCATCAAGATCAAACCCACCAACATGGCCGATATCGATGCCCTGCTGGACAACATCGCCTATACTGGCAAAATTGGTGCCTAACCACCCTTTTACAGGACAGAAATGAATGTGGGCAGTTACACTGTTGTGGCTGCCCACTTTTTATTGGCGGTTAATTATTGTTAAATACTGTGAGATTACGGAGACCATCTCGTCTTGATTGGCATAAACATAAAATAATTGTAACAACTAAAAACATCAAATTATGTCACATCAAAGAATCAAGATTGCCTTGGTGCTCATGCTGTCGGCTGTCGCGCTGACGGCGGCTTGCACCAAACGTGGCGATGCATCGCGTGTCCAAATATCCAACATCACGAACAATGGGTGCCATTCCCACACCGATGCACAGGCTTTGGCCTACAAGTCTTTGGACGAGGAACAAGAGTGGGTGGAATTCAACTATGGCAATGGTGTGCTGACCGTCACCCACCACAACCTGGTGGTGAATTGTGGCGCCTTTGCAAATGGCATCGATGTTGACATCAGCATCGATGGCAACACCGTTACCATCAACGAGTGGGAGCATGACGGCCCTGTGGCCGATTGTCTCTGCTTTACAGACAACATGTTCCAGATTGCCAATCTGCCCCGTGGCACATACACTTTCGTTTTCACCAGATGGTCAACAGCACCCTATTCTTACTCCTGCACCTATTCTTTCTGACTTCAGGATTTCCCAATGCCTAAGAGGACAGGGGTGGCCTTCTCCCCTGCCCTCTTTTCTTACTACGGCTGGCGGATCTATTGATTGACGGCGCATGGGGCCGAAAGGAGTCCTGTGGGTCGGTTGGGTACGGCAAGATTGCCTGCAGTAGGCTGGAAAGACAAATAATTTCATTGTATTTTTTCGCACTTCAAAATAATTTGCGTATTTTTGCAACGCGAAAAGGGTTCGCGCTGCGTGTCTCTTTTTGTTGTGTAATAATAAATATATTGATGAATATCAGAATAAAAATATTCCGAAGTGTGCTGTTGACCGGATTGCTGCTGGCGGGAGCCAACGGCACGGCGGCGGCCCAGATAGATTTGACTGTGGACACTTTCGAGTGCCCCATTGTAGGCTTCAATGCGGGGCTTATGATGCCGTCCAAAGCCTTCTCGTTTGAGACCGCGCCCGGCGGCGCAAAAAGTCAGAATGCCACGATGGCGAGCCTTTACAATCCCCCCTACCTGTCGTTTGGAATCGAAGGGCTATATAAGTTCAAAAGCAACTGGCTCGTCTCGATTGAAGGGAACCTGTGGTTCGGCTTCAACTCGAACAACCTGAACCATCGTATGGAACGGATGGGGGATGTCTTCACGCGCGACAGTATCGTGGTCGGGGCCAACGGCACCGATGCCAACATCACCTGCTACAACCGCGGACTGGGCCTCAAGGCCGGAGTGGGAAAGATTTTCCCGCTCAACCCAGCCAAGAACCCCAATTCGGGCATCCTGGCCCGGTTGAATGCGGGCTATCTG
Source organism: uncultured Bacteroidales bacterium (assembly GCA_947168665.1). Classification (GTDB taxonomy): domain Bacteria; phylum Bacteroidota; class Bacteroidia; order Bacteroidales; family P3; genus Colimorpha. The sequence goes on along the minus strand of CAMVMX010000011.1, from coordinate 49,188 downwards.
CGGCAGCAAACCATCTTCATGGCCAACAGCGAGAAGGCTGCCCAGCTTGCCGACGACTATGCCCTGCTCTACGACCACCAGCGCCACGGCTTGATGCTGAGCGAGGCGGTGGGCTACTGGTTCATGAGCAACAGGTCCGACCTGGCCAACGTCTATGTGACCTTTGAGGTGACACAGTGCTGGAACTGGCCGACCCGCGACTACATGATAGACCACTATCTGGGGCTGCAGGGCAAAGACAACCACCGCTATTTCGATTTGCTCTATACGATAAAAATCAGCTGGATGTTCCCGTTAAGGAGCAAGCCTGCCCACGATTATTATTTTTATTGATACCATATTAGTAAGTTGTATCGCCCGGTTCCACGGGCAGAAAGGATTGCACAATGATGCGGATGTTGTATACGTTTGGAATACACTGCTACTCGGCAGCGGTACGTGTGGCCGCGCTGTTCAACGGCAAGGCCGCGCAGATGGTGGCTGGCTGGAAAAAGACCTTTGGCCGCCTCTCAGTAGCCCCCGTCGGCAAGGAAAAGACGGCCTGGTTCCACGCCTCCTCGCTGGGCGAGTTCGAGCAGGCGCGGCCCGTGTTGGAATCTTTCCGCCAGCAGCATCCCGACTATAAGATTTGCGTCACCTTCTTCTCCCCCTCGGGCTATGAGGTCCGCAAAAACTACCCACTGGCCGATTTCGTCAGCTACCTGCCCATGGACACCCCCTCCAACGCCGCCCGCTATGTCAACCTGCTGCGCCCCACCGTGGTGTTCTTTGCCAAATATGATTTCTGGTTCAACTACCTCGAACAACTCCACCGGCGCGAGATACCCACCTATATCTTCTCCGCCATATTCCGCCCCAGCCAATATTTCTTCAAATGGTACGGAGTGTGGTTCCTCAAACACCTACAGCGCAGCTTCACCCACCTCTTTGTGCAGAATGAAGAGTCCGTCAGGCTGCTCCAGTCCCACGGGGTGGCACAAGTATCCATCGCGGGCGACACCCGTTTCGACCGGGTCCACACTATTGCCCAGGGTGCCCAGCACTATCCCGAAATCGAAACCTTCCTGGCGCGCCGCGAAGGCAGCAAAGTGATCCTGGCGGGCAGCTCATGGGAACCCGACGAGGACAACCTGAAACACTACATGGACCACAACGGTGGCAATCTGACCCTGATCCTTGCCCCCCACGTCATCAGCCAGTCGCATCTGGAGCAAATCGAGTCCGTCTTTGCGCAATATGGCTGCATCCGCTATTCCCGCTTAGGCGACGGGCAAGGAACCCCACGGGTGCTGATTATAGACAATATCGGAATGCTATCCTCGCTCTACCAATATGCCGACGTGGCCTATATCGGAGGCGGATTCGGGAAAGGAATCCACAACATACTCGAAGCCGTCACCTTCGGCAAACCAGTGGTTTTCGGTCCCAACTATCACAAATTCAAAGAGGCCTGCGACCTCATCGCCCAGAAAGGAGCTTTCAGCTACGTGAGCTATGTGCAGCTCCAGCAACACCTCGACACCCTCCTGTCCGACCCCGACACCTACCATACCGCCTCGGCGGTCTGCCGCAAGTATCTGGACGACAACCTGGGTTCCACACAACTGATACTTTCCAAGGTCAACGAAGACCTCAAACGCCTTACCACCGCTTAACTTGAACCGCCCCGCATATATCCTGCCCGCCCTGCTGATAGTCCTCTGCATCACCTCATGCAGCGTGGACAAGTATCTCCAACCCGGCGAGAAAGTGTTGCACCGCAACGAGGTGAAAGTGACAATGGCCGACAGCACCGAAGTCCCCCCAGAGGTGAACGAAGCCCTCTCCAACATCAGGCAATACTACTACCAGACCCCCAACAAGCGCCTTCTCTTCATGCGGCTCAAAATGCGGCTCTACTGCTCCACCAATCCGCAGGACAGTAGCCGATGGGCGCAGTTTTGGCGCAACCAGGGCGAAGCCCCCGTCGTCTACGACCAACTTGCCGCCCAGCGCACCGCCGCCCAGCTGGCCACACTCCTCAAAACCAAAGGCTGCTTCAACTCCACTGTCACCACCGACACACTCCACTATGGCACCAACTCTGTCATTGCCCGCTATAATATATCCGCCACCCGCCGCCGCAAAATCGACGACGTGAGTTTCGGGTGCCGCCAGCCCGACATCGACAGCCTGATGAAAAAATGGAAGCCCGAATCATACCTCAAAGAGGGCGACTACTACGACCAGCAAAAGATGACCCTGGAGCAAACCCGCATAGCCACGCAACTCAGAGACTCTGGCTACTACTTTGCCAGCCCCGACATGGTGCGCTTCTTTGTCGACACCAACTACGACAGCCAGTCGCTCAGCATCAGTGTCAGGCTGCGCCTTCCCCAGCGCCAGGTGGGCGACTCCGTGCAGGACAACGCCCCCCTCCTCCGCTACCGCCTTGACAGGATATACTTCTACCCCAACGTATCCACCGCCCTGGGCGGCGAACACCGCCAGTTCGACACCCTTGTCTACCCCCACCAGTGGCGCGACACCAGCGTTACTGACTACTACTTCATCTACGACAAACCCATCACCCCCTCCCCTCGCACCGTTAGCCGCGCCGTGCTGCTGCGCAGCGGCCAGCGCTACATGCCGCGCTATGCCAGCATCACCTCCAACGCCCTCTTTGGCCTCCACAACTTCAAATACGTCGACATCAGTTTTGAAGAGTCACCCCACAGCACTGACAGCACCCCCCTTCTCGACACCAAAATCAGACTCCTCAACAACACCCGCCACCGACTCTCCCTCTCGCTCGAACTCACCAATGCCTCCAACTTCAGCCAGAAAGGCAGCAACTTCATCACCTCCGGCAACCTCGGTCTCGGCACCTCGCTCGGCTACCAGAACAACAACCTCTTCGGCGGTGCCGAACTGCTCAAAATCGAAGGCGGCCTGCTCTTCGACCTCCCCAAAGATGTCTTCGGAGTCAAGAACAACGACTTCTACACCACCTTCTCCACCTTCGAGAACAACCTCAACCTCACACTCGACCTCCCCTCCTTCCTCCTCCCCTTCTCCAACCAGCTCCCCTGGCAATACAACCGCCCGCACACCCTCATCGGGTTCAGTGCCGGCTACATCTTCCGCAACACCATCCTGCCCGACCAGGACAACAACCCCACCGCCGTGAGTCTGGAGCGCATACTCTTCAACTCCTCTTTCGGCTACACCTGGAACCACCGCCGCTACCACCACCACAAACTCATGCCCTTCAACTTCACCTTCACCCACATCATCTCTGGCGCCGAATACTACCAATACCTCCACACCATCACCTCCGACATCGTCAGACTCATGTTCCAGTCCTACGACTACGTCCTTCTCAACACCCGCTACGAATACACCTACACCAACCAGCGCATCGGACTGCGGCGCAACTTCGACTACTTCAACTTCTCCGTCGAGACCGCCGGCAACCTCCTCAACGGCCTCTCCACCCTCCTCAGCCCCTCCCACAGCGCCGACAGCCTCTTCTACCAATACTTCCGCTTCGAGGGCGAATACAAGCGCTACATCTATTGGGGCGACAACAACACCCTCGTCCTTCGCGCCCTCGCCGGGGCCGGAATCCCCTACGGCAACTCCTTCCTGCTCCCCTACGAGAAGATGTTTGTCGGCGGAGGCCCCACCACCATGCGCGGTTGGCCCCTCCGCTACCTCGGCGGCTACGGCATGAACTACTCCAGCGGCCTGCTCGCCACCGGCGTGGGCGAAATCATGCTCATGGGCAACATCGAGCAGCGCTTCCCCATCATCAGCATCTTCGAGGGGGCCGTCTTTGCCGACTTCGGCAACGTCTGGCCCTATGCCGACTGGGGCATCGGGCCTGTCAGCACCTTCTCCCCCCGCTACCTCCTCTCCACCGTGGCCCTCGATGCCGGTCTCGGCTTGCGTGCCAACGTATCCATCGCCACCCTCCGCCTCGACTTCGCCCTCCCGCTCTACGACCCCAACTACCCCGAAGACAGCCGCTGGATCGGCCGGCACTGGAGCTGGGACAAAATCTCCCTCAACTTCGGCATCAACTACCCCTTCTGACCAATCAAACATACATTTAATATACAAAATTCACCCACCATGTTCGACACCATCACACAAATCTTCGACCACGAACACTACCTCCGTGAGCCGCTCCAGCTCTACGAGCCCATCGAATACACCCTCCACCTCGGCGGCAAACGCATACGCCCCTTCCTCCTCATGACCGCCAACCGCATGTTCGGCGGCGACGACAGCCAAGTGCGCCAGGCCGCCATCGGCATCGAAGTCTTCCACAACTTCACCCTCCTCCACGACGACCTCATGGACCGTTCCCCCATCCGCCGCGGCCAGCCCACCGTCTACCGCAAATGGGACGAGAACACCGCCATTCTCTCCGGCGACACCATGTTCGCCCTCGCCTGGTCCTACTTCCTTGCCCAGCCCAGCCCCCGCCTCCACCAAATCCTCACCTGCTTCAACCAGACAGCCATCGAAGTGTGCGAAGGCCAGCAATACGACATGAACTTCGAGCGCACCGCCCAAGTCACCATCGACGACTACATGATGATGATCCGCCTCAAAACCGCCGTCCTCCTGGCAGGAGCGCTCAAAATCGGCGCCCTCTATGCCGGCGCCCCCGAAGCCGACATCGACCACCTCTACCAGTTCGGCATCCATCTCGGCCTTGCCTTCCAGCTGCAGGACGACCTCCTCGACAGCTATGGCGACGTGGCCCAGTTCGGCAAACAAACCGGGCAGGACATCCGCGACAACAAAAAAACCTACCTTGTCCTCAAAGCCCTCCAGACCGCGCCCCAGCCCCTCCGCGACGAACTCTCCGCCCTCTTCGCCTCCACCCCCGCCGACGCCGACGCCAAAGTGGAACGCGTATGGCAGATCTACAGCCAGCTCGGCATCCGCCAGCAGGTCGAGGACGCCATCGCCGCCCAGTTCGCCCAAGCCACCCTCCACCTCGACGCCGTCCAGCTCCCACCCTCCGCCAAAACACCCCTCCAGACACTCATCGCATCCCTTTCGGGACGAAAAAAATAAAAAAATGAAAGAATAATTCTCGTATTTCGGAAAATAGGTGTATATTTGCAGATGTATTGAATTCATAGGAATATAAATTAACTAATTAATAATTAACTCATTAAATTAAATCATGAAAAAAGTATTTGCTTTGATGTCAATCATTGGCTTATTGACATTCACCAATCTCAATGGTGTCATGGCTCAGGACAATGCTGCCCAAGCCGCAGAGCCCGCAACCGAACAAGTCGACCAGCAGGCTGTCGACAGCGCTATCGCTGAGGCCCCCGTCGCTGAGGAACCCGAAACCGTCGCAGCCCCCGTCGAGGACACCAAGTCCTTCCACCAGGTGCTGAAAGAAAAGTACATCCAAGGTGGTGCTGGCTGGATGACCCCCGTGCTCCTCTGCCTCATCTTCGGTATGGCTCTTGTTATCGAGCGTATCCTCTATCTGAACATGGCCACCACCAACGTGCAGAAACTGCTCGAAGGCATCGAAGAGCATGTCCAGAAAGGCGACTATGCCGGTGCCAAAGACCTCTGCCGCGACACCCGTGGCCCCGTGGCCTCCATCTTCTACCAGGGTCTTGACCGCGTCAACGAAGGTCTCGACAACGTTGAGAAGGCTGTCACCTCCTACGGTGGTGTCCAGATGGCCCGTCTCGAGAACAACATGACCTGGATTGCCCTGTTCATCGCATTGGCTCCCTCCTTCGGATTCCTCGGCACCGTTGTTGGTATGGTCCAGGCATTCGATGACATCGAAGTTGCCGGTGACATCAGCCCGACCGTCGTCGCTGGCGGTATGAAAGTGGCTCTGTTGACCACCATCTTCGGTCTTATCGTCGCCATCATTCTTCAGATTTTCTATAACTACATCCTCACCAAAATCGAGAGCCTCGTTGCCCAGATGGAAGATGGTTCCATCACCTTCATGGACATCCTCGTCAAGAACAAGAAATAATAGTTATAAGGAAGTCCTTCAATTCAATTACAAACCCTAATTCCTTAAACTGTTATGAAAGAAAAAACTGATAAAATATTAACGTTGGCACTCTTGGCCCTGGCAATCGTCACCACGGTGTTTGCCTTTGTGTTCGCCTTGAATACCGTCAACAACTCCGGCATGTTCGACATCGCTTTCTGGCTGCTGGTCATCATGATTGGCTTCTCCATACTGGCCATCGTGGTGTTCCTCTGCAAGAAACTGCTCGACCGCTTTAAATCAGAAAAAGGCTACCTGGTCAAATTCCTGCTTCTCATTGCCCTCATCGTAGTCCTCCTTGTGGTCTCCTTCGTGCTGGCCAAGGGCGGCGATGTCGACCTCGTCAAGTACGGTATCACCGAAGGCACCTCCAAACTCATCGGTGCTGCCTGCATCCTGAGCTACATCATTGTCATCGGTGCTGCCCTCGCCATCCTGGTAACTGAAGTAATGCCCAAATCAAACAAGAAAAAGTAAGAACTATGGGAAGAAAAACACCTGGCTTAAACACCAGTTCAATGTCCGACATCTCGTTCCTGCTGTTGGCCTTCTTCCTATTGGTCTCCAACATCAACACAGATCAGGGTATTGCTCGTCGTTTGCCGCCACCCTTACCCGAGAATCAGGAAAAACCTGATGTTAAGGAACGTAACATCTTCGTCGTCAAAGTCAACAGCAAAGACCGTCTGCTCTTCAATGGTGAAGTGGGCGACCTCCGCGACCTGAAAGACCGCGCCAAGGAGTTCCTCGGGAACCCCAACAACCTGCCCAACCTGCCTGAGAAAATCCAGATGGAAATCCCCATGCTGGGCATGATGGACGTCTCAAAAGGTGTTATATCGCTGCAAAACGACCGTGGTACATCCTACGACATGTACATAGCCGTGCAGAACGAACTGCAAGCCGCTATCGTCGAGATGCGCAACGAACTGTCACAAGTAAAATTCGGTCGCAAATACGCCGACCTTTCCGAACCCCAGGCCGATGCCATCGACCAAGCAATCCCCATTGCTATTTCCGAGGCAGAGCCTACAAAGATAGGAGATAGAAAATAATGGCAAGATTCACTGGTAAAAAATCAAAAGAGACTCCTGCCCTCAACATGGGCTCCATGTCCGATATTATTTTCATGCTCCTGTTCTTCTTCATGACCATCACTACGATGCGTGAAAGCTCGCTCTATGTCACCATCAAGGTCCCCAAGGCCACCGAGACCATCAAACTCCAAAAGAAGAGCCTCGTCAGCTACATCAACGTCGGTACCCCCATGGCCGGCGAATGGCAGAAGAAATATGGCACTGAATCCCGTATTCAGCTCAACGACCAGATTTCCGAAGTCGGCGACATCCCCCTCTTCGTCGAGGAAGAAGTCACCGGCCGCCCCGAGGCCGACCGTCCCTTCGTCACCTTCTCCATCAAGGCCGACAAGGACACCAAGATGGGTCTCATCTCCGACATCAAACAGGAGCTCCGCAACTCCGGCGCATTCAAAATTTTCTACAATGCCGCCCACGGCGAGCGCCGCTAAGCGCCCTGCCGACTCTGCATACAGTAAAGGCTGCCCCACTCAGGGCAGCCTTTACTTTCATCATTTTGTCCACGTCCCAGCCGGGGGCAGCCTCTCCCCCAACGGCATTGACGATGCTGAACATCACACCCCCGCACAAGGCACGCGGAGCTGTGCGGCCATCCATCATTGCCAAGCCGCCGCGCCCCGTCAGCAACATACTGCGGCAACAGCATGCAATAAGGCCGCTTCACAAACGTAGAACTCAAAAAGCATGGTCCACACTCCCTTCGCTCCATCCACGCCATGATTATCTCACTTAAACCCCACATCATTATCCGGCGTCCGTACAAGTCGGTCGCCGGCAATGGCCTTGTGGCGGACGGCGGGCGAAGGCAGACCGAAAGGAAAAAAACGCGGCATGGAGGAAAAATAGAAGTGCCGACGGGTTTTTACCTGCGGAAAAAAGCGTATCTTTGCAATCGGACTTTAAGCAGCACCGGCTGCACTAAAAACTTATAGATGAAACACCTATCGTCTGCGCAATAAAAAGTAACAATCAAATATCCAGATTAATGAACAAATCAGCACTATCAGCCGCACTCCTCCTGCTCCTTCCGCTCATGGCCCTGGGGCAGAAAACACCCCGCTATTGGGAGAAAGGACCCCTCACCTGGAACGACTTCACCGTTGTCGACAAGAGTATCGGCGCGGAGCATTCCTATCTTGAATTCGGCCTCGATGTCGTCCCCCGCAAGCACGATGTCGACGGCGGCTCCGTGATGGTCAGCACCGCCGTGGCCTTCGCCAACAAAGAGATGTCGTGGGTGGACGGGGCGTTCCGCACGCCCGCGCAGCTGCGCTACAACCAGGTGGTCTTCAACATTGCCGAGCTGCACCGCCGCCGGCTGCAGGTGGTGGTGGACACTGGCGGCACCGTCAATATGGACTACCGCATGCGTCTGCTCACCCACGAGGTCGACAGCTTCTGCCGCGCGTCGAACTTCGGCAACGACACCGCCGAGGTGCTGTGGTGGGAACAGGCCATCCGCCGCCAGATGGATTCCGTCACCCCCCTCATGGTCGAGAAGCACGCCCTGGCCAACAAGGTGGAGGGCATGCGTCCCGACGGCTGTTTCGGCATGTCGATGGGCTTCGGCACCAAGTTCTTCATGGGCGACATCCATCGCTATTTCGCGCCCAGCGGCGGATACTATTTCGACATGTTTGGCGGCGGCGGCCGCAACGTGTTCACCTTCGGTTTTTACGTGGGCGGGGGCCGCTGCAAGCCCGACTCCATCCTGACCGTCAACCCGGACAACCTGCTCTACTGGAACGACAAAATCATGACCCTCGACCTCCATGTCGACTATGGCTATTCCGTCGTCAGCAACCGCCGTCTCACCCTCACCCCCTTTGTGGGCTACGGCCTCCAGGGAGTATATTACAGCACCCCCGACGAGGGAGCCAGTGGCGGCCCCAGCGAGGGCTGCTGGCGTGTGGGGGTCGACGCGCAGTATGACCTTACCCAGGCCCAGTCGGCCGGAAGGGTCAGCACCGAACTGTATGGCATGAGTCTGCAGACCAAGGTGTATGTCAGTTTCGACCGCTTCCGCAGCATCGTCGACACCCCGCGCGGCATCACCCTCAACGCGCAGGTAGGCATAGGCTTCCGCTACCGCGAAATGCGCATCCTGCGCCCGGCGGTCAAACGCCAAAGCCGCTAACCTCCCCCCAAAAAAGTCGGCAATGGACAAGAGTTTCGACAGCAACCTGGAAAATCAAAGCAATCTGAATAATCAGAATGCTCAGAATAATCAGAGTATTCAGAGTAGTCAGAATGCTCCGAATAATCAGAGTGTTCTGAATAATCAGAGTAGTCAGAGTGCCCAGGGCAGCCAGTACAACTTTCTGCACCAATATGGCCACTATCGCCACCTGAGGGTGTATCAAGTGGCCGAGGCCATCTACGACATCACCTACTACTTCACGCAACGCTTCCTCGGCCGGGGCGACCGCACCGTCGACCAGATGGTGCAGGCCGCCCGCAGCGGCAAGCAGAACATAGCGGAGGGCAACCAGGCCGCCGCCACATCAAGCGAGACGGAAATCAAACTCACCAACGTGGCCAAAGCCAGCCTCGAAGAGCTGCTCGACGACTATGAGGACTATCTGCGGGTGCGCAACCTCCAGCAGTGGGGCGCCCTCCATCACCGCTACGAGAAGATGAGAGCTTACGCCCGCAGCGATGAGTTCATGAAAAACTATGCCCAATCCATACGGCACATGGGCGACGAGGAGATCGCCAACCTCTGCATCACCCTGATTCATCAAGCCATCGCGATGCTCCACAAGCTCATTGCCACCATGCAGAAACGCTTCGTCACCGAAGGCGGCATCAAGGAACGGATGTACCAGGCCCGCACAGGCTACCGCCAGCGGCAGGACAGCCGCCTGGCCGAGCTGGAACAGATGGTACCCCTCCTCCAGCAGCAGCTGGCGCAGGCCCAGGCCGAGGCCGCCCGCTGGCAGAAGGCCTACGAGGCACTGAAACAACGCACCGCCGACACCCGCCACCAGCACGAGTAAACCAAACGCCCGAAGGAAGAAAGGACGGAAGGCGGCGGGGCATGGCTCGGGGAAAGGCTGTCGGCACTATCGGCAAACCCGCCGAAACACACATACGCATCATCCCTGTCGGGGCAAGCACAGGACGCTTGCCCCATTTATTTGTCAATCCACTCCGACATCCATACGAAAACCTTGCCAATCCAAATAAATTGTGTATCTTTGCAAACCGATTAGGAATGATACCGGCTGCGTCCTGCCGCAACCCGATTGTGTCGCAGCGGCGATGTCTGTCAAGATATAAAAATGGAATAACTTGTAAACACTATGGAGAACAACCCAAGTAACAGATTCAGTAAACCCGCAGTACCCCCCAAGACCCGCAGAAGTGAAGGCTGCGAAAAGCCCGACAGCCACAGTGCCGAGCTGAGACCGGTGTATGCCGCCTACCTCAACATGGCCCAGATGAACCTCTTCGACACCCTGATGTATATAGGGAAAAAAGTAGATGTGGTCGATAAAGTGAAGGCATCGGAGATGGACCAAATGAAGATAGTACATTATGCGGATCTGGTGAAACCAGAACTGGTGGCCAAAGTAAGAGAAGAGCTGGAGAGGAGTATCCCATTTTTGTTTAAGCTTTTGAAAGATGGTCGGGAGGAACCTACAAACGAAGATGTATCTCGTACATTAGGCGACATAATCAAAATTATTGACTATCGACGTAATGAATATACCCATACACAACACAAAAGGAACAATGCGAAGGACGAAGAAAGCCGTTTGTTGTCGGTAAAAAAGAAAGCCGAAGGCAAGGATACTTCGTTCAAGCCATTGCAAACCGCCTTGATGTTGGAGAGGAAAGCCGTTGCGCAAGAAATGTGTCTTAGTAAAAAAGAAATGGAGTTCATAGATAAAGAAGCCTATTTAAATATGGGCGATGACGACAATGCGCTTTTGTCCGACATGGATATAGCTTTCTTGATATGCAAATTGTTGCAAAAGAAATATGCTTATCAGTTTCTCCAGCAATCAAAGCTTTTCACATCTCGAGGAAAGGGAGGACACAGCCCATTCAGTGCGGAAAAGAATAAGGTGTTGGCCAGAATTTTTTGTTCAGACACCATAAAGTTGCCGAAAGGGCGTATCGAGGTGGAAAGTAATGATCCCAAAGCCGCCTTGGGGATAGACATGCTGAATGAATTGCAAAAATGCCCTGACGAATTGTATAGGACACTCAGTAAAGATGGTAGGGAATTATTTGTGGTTGATGGTTTGGCTGATGGAGAATATATTGAGATGAAACGACATGGAGACAGGTTCCCCATATTGGCATTGAGGTATATTGATGAGTTGGACATTTTGAATGGAATGGCTTTTCAAGTCAGGCTTGGCACATACCGTTACAAGTTCTACAACAAAAAGGCCATTGATGCCAACAAACCTAACCGTGTGCGGATATTGCAAAAAGAAATTAATGGATTTGGACCTATCCAAAAAATGGAACCGTTGCGCAAAGAAAATTACAAGAATCTGATTCGGTGGACTGAGCAGGAGGAGGAATACACCAGAGATACTGCAAATACAAAGCCATACCTCACAAATAGCCGGACATCGTATATCATTAACAGCAACAGGATTGGATTAACGTGGAATGACTTAGGTCAAAATATATTGGACGAAAAAAACTGCTTTCTTCCAACAATACCCACCCCTCAAAAGAATGGTGACGACTGGACTGTGGAGTGGCCTCGCGGAGGGTGTGAGAATAATGAAAACTGTCAGATTCCTAAATGTTGGCTGAGTGTCTATGACTTGCCAGCACTCCTGTTCCTTCATCATTTAGGTGGAGACCCCAGTGGTATTATAAAGGGATTCAGGGAGAACATGCTTCGATTGCTTGTCGAAATAGCAGAAGGGAGCCGCAAGGCATATTTTGGCACTCCTCTTCCCGGCAACAAGGATGAGCGTAAAACAGAAATAAAAAGAAGAAAGGGCGAATTGGATACTTTTTTGAGACAAGACTATTGCTGGGAAATTGATTACAATGCTTATTGTTTACAAGTAAGGAACTTGCCTGTAAAAATTGTTGATTATTTGATAGGAATAAGTGGTGGTAGCAGAGAAGTTGAAGAAGCCAAAGCAGAAACCGATTTCAACAACTGGGCAAAAGAAAAAGTTTGCAGAGAAATCCAAGAAATACAGAAAATAAAGAATAGTATTGAAAGGGCCGAGCAAGACAACAATGATAAAAAGAAACGCACTGCAGATAAGGAAAAAATAGATTTACGTCCAGGCAAGCTGGCACAATATCTGGCGAAAGATATTATGAAGATGCAACCGGCCGATATGGAAAAGAATCATCAAGGCAAACTCACAGGATTTGATTATGACGTTATGCAGGGGGCCATTGCCACCTACACAGGAAGCACGGTGGAGTGTAAACATACAAAATTGGGAGAGCTGTTTTCGAATGCAGGCCTCATCGATTCAACAAGCAAGAACAAACATCCTTTCCTTGATAAGGTGATGGAGAAACGCATATCTGGCACGTTGGATTTCTATAAAAAATATCTGAATGAGAAAGAAAAGTATTTGAAAAATGTTCGTGACAGTAAGAGTTTTAAGGAAGCATACTTTTTACACGATGGTCTCAATAACCATAAAGCAAAGGATCTGCAATATATAAGAGAATTGGCATTGCGCTATAAAGATACGTTGCAGCTGCCCGATGGGTTGTTTACCGAAGCCATTGTTGCAAAACTAAAGAGGGACAATGTGATAAAAACACATATTAAGGATTTGAGTGATAGTCAACTAAATAATGCTGCTTATCTCATAAGAGTCTATTTCGAGGAGAAATACAAGGATAAAAGTCAGCCGTTCTATTTGTCAGATGACCCAGTGTTCAAAAGGTATTATAAACTATCTGAGAATAAAGGGGAATATAAATCGGAAGAGGAGATATGTAAACTGCTCCAGCAATTGAAGAAAGAGAAAAAGAACAATAATGATGACTATCGAAAGCGACTTAATTTCTGTCGAGATAATGAGAAAGCAATAAGACGCTACAAGACTCAGGACATGTTATTGTTCCTTATGTCGAAGGACTTGTTATTTAAACAGAGAGTACTTGGGGATAAGTTTATAAATAGCCTACAAGATTTTAAGTTGAGCAATATACAACCCATAGGACGAGAAGACGGGCCAAAGGACAATACCCTTAATCAACAAATATCATCCCTTACGGTAAAAGTGGAATTGTGGAAGGAAAATAAGTCGACTGGTTTGAAAAAAGAGATAAGCTGCGACGACTTGAAATTAAAGAATATTGGCGATTTCTATCGTATGGTTTTCGATCCGCGTGTGGGATACCTGCTCTCGTTATTTGATGATAAGACTTTTAAACAAGATGATATTAGACGCGAGCTGGAAGTGTTCGACAATTCTCGTGTCGAGGTGTTTTCGATTGTGCATAGAATTGAAAATGCCATATACAAAGATAACAAAAACGAGATTGACGACTATGTGAGAGAAGAAACGTATATTGGCTTTAGAGAAATGATTGAAAAATACAGTCGGTATGACGCTCAGACAAAAGAAAACATTATTGCAATACGAAACATGGTAAGTCACAATAACTATATGGACAAAGATGAGATAGTCAAAATTATACCAAAGGATAAAATACAACTGCCACAAGTGATGTCGCAATTGGTTGAATGGCTGAGACAGCACGCTTGAAACGAAAGATAATCATTAAACATTTTAAAATTTTTGTTTTATGGAATATAGTAGTATAAGTAAATGTCATACACGGAATAACAGAGAATGGGGTTGTAGAAGCCCCTCGTTAGGAAGGGTATGACAACCGTCAAGGTCAAAGAAGATTTGGTTGTCGGGTTGTAGAAGCCCCTCGTTAGGAAGGGTATGACAACAATAATCAAGCATTTTTTCTTTGCGTCCCAGTTGTAGAAGCCCCTCGTTAGGAAGGGTATGACAACTTGATTCTACAGATTCATTGCAATGGAAAGTTGTAGAAGCCCCTCGTTAGGAAGGGTATGACAACTCTTCCGTTTTCTTCGCAACTGCTGTTCTGTTGTAGAAGCCCCTCGTTAGGAAGGGTATGACAACCTCCCTTGATATCACTGTGAATTGTATCCAGTTGTAGAAGCCCCTCGTTAGGAAGGGTATGACAACTAATTAAACTGATGTTGAATGCTACTATTGTTGTAGAAGCCCCTCGTTAGGAAGGGTATGACAACGAAACATCAAGTAGCAGTTTGACATCTATAGTTGTAGAAGCCCTTCGTTAGGAAGGGTATGACAACATCACGATGATATAATCGCCAGCCTGTCCGTTGTAGAAGCCCCTCGTTAGGAAGGGTATGACAACAAAGACGCTCTTTGTAAAAATCGTCGCTGCGTTGTAGAAGCCCCTCGATAGGATGGGTATGACAACAAAAAGGGGGGGCTGCGAAAAGCAGTTGTAGAAGCCCCTTGTTGGGAAGGGGGATGGTGGTTGAAACGTTGTGTTTTGAGGTTGTTGAAACGGCTGGTTTTTGTATTGTTGGGGATGTTTGTGTTTGATGATTGGAAAAAAATGTGTATCTTTGCAGACTGACAATAAATGAATACTGGAATGTAGAATATTGAATACCAGCACAGAGACGCTCTGCGGCTGAAGGAAAGGAGGAACAGAAAGCATGGTTGAGACTATCGAATACCAGAAGCTGAAGTGGCTGCATATCACTAATCCGAGTGAGGAGGAGTACCGCATGCTGCTCGACGAATATCATTTCCACCCTTTGGATATTGAGGACTGCCGCGGAAGCAACCAGCGCCCCAAGATTGACGAGTATGACGATTATTATTTCCTGATTCTGCATTTCCCTTATTTCGACAAGGGGAACAAGATTATCCGCATCCGCGAGGTGAAGATTTTCTGGGGCAGGGATTATATCATCACGATAGGCAAGTCGCACTGGGTGGTGAAGAAGCTGTTCGAGGAGATGCAGGAGGACCTGCGCGACGATGATGACGATGTGAAGGAGCAGCTTTCCTCCAGCGATATTCTGCTTTACCACATTCTGGACCGCCTGATGCTGGAGACATACACCCTCATCATGCGTGTGGGTTCGGAAGTGGACTTGATCAACTATGACATTTTCAACCGCAAGGCACGGAGCATCATTGAGCTGATTTCGATTACGCGGCGCAACATTATCCTGCTGAACACGACGTTCAAACCTCAGTTGCGGGTGCTGCACATGTTTGAGGGTGGCGCCATCAAGGGCTTTGTCGACCCCGAAGTGCTGGATATGGAGGACTATTGGGGCAACATACTGGACCAGTACCAGAAGATGTTCGACTCGATTGAGGATTACGGCGAGTTGATTGAAGGTTTGTCCAAGACTTTTGACTCGTTGCAGGCCAACCGCACCAATGAGATTATGAAGGTGCTGACTTATTTTTCCACTACGATGATGCCGCTGACGGTGGTGACGGGATTGTTTGGCATGAATGTCGATTTCCCCTTTGTGACCAATGTTACTGCTTTTTGGTGCATCATGGGAGTGATGGCTGTTATCACCACACTGCTCATTATCTACTTTTACCGCCGGACGAATGTGTGATTGAGTGAGTAGGTGAATTGTGAAGAGGTGAATAGACGAGTCGCTATCCACTAATCACTATTTACTACCCCCTCCAGTCGCTATTCATCAACCATAAAATCATAATAACCCAACATTATAACACTATGAAAAAATCTTTCTTGATGATGATGCTGGCAGTGCTGGTTTGCGTGCCACTCAGAATGAGGGCGCAGTCGAATTGCGACATCAGTCTGCCCTATACCACCGGTTTCGAGACCGATGTGTCGAATCTGGCCCCGACATGCTGGACCACGTTGAGCGGCGAGGCATACGCGTTCAACTTTATCTATTATGCCCATACGGGGAGCCAGATTTTGGCTCTTAACTCGGCATCGGGCGAGGCCAAGATAGCCACACCCCGGATTCCCGCGCCGCTGAACGAGGTGGCGGTGAGTCTGTGGTATGTGGACTTGGCATGGTCGGCGTCGGGCGTGATGCGGGTGGGTTTTGCCACCAGTCCTACGGGAACGGTGCAATGGCTGGACACGATAGCCCCTTCGGACGACTATGTTTTGGTCGAGCTTGATTTCACGGATTTGAGTATCACCGATACGGGCTACTTGGTGTTTTCATACAACAATACTTCCGGGTCGGGGAGCGGACTGGTGGATGATATGACTATTTACAGAAACAGCAGCTGCGACCCGGTGACGAATCTGCATGTCGGTGCTGTGAGCAATAGCGAGGCCACCATAATATGGAACGAGAACGGGACTGGCGCGAATGGCTTTGTGTGCTATATTGCCGACACCAACGACCGCCAGTCGGCTTTCGACAGTGTGTTTGTTCCGGCTGGCACGGGCAGCTATACATTCAGTTCGCTGGCTGGCAACAGCCAATATTACGTGTGGGTGAAGAGTTACTGCAGCGGCGAGTACAGCCTGGCGGTGGGGATTGGATTGAGAACCAACCCGGACTGCGGCGGGGTGAGGGATGTGGTGGTGAACACTGACTACAGGCTGATAGCACTGTCGTGGAATCCACCCGTGGCAGGCGAGGAAGCCACGGAGTATATCGTCGATTACCGCTTGGCTGGCGATACCCATTGGGTTTCGGCCACAACGACAGAGCATTGTTTCTTCTTGACAGGATTGCAGCCCGACAGCCGCTATGAGTACCGCATCGTCACCCTGTGTTCGGGCGATACGGGCGATGTTGTGACCGGGCGAGCCTACACGGCGGGATGCGAGGCGATGGTTATGGATTCGGCAAGGGCCCACGGCAGTCTGCCTCTTGCCTACAGCAGCGGCAACAGTTATACACAGCAGTTGTATCTTGCCGGTGATCTGACAGGCATTGACACTATTACCGGACTGACCTTCTTCTTGTCCAACGACTACGTGATGGACGTTACCCCGGTGGTGGTGTATTTGGGCAACACGTCGAAAACCCAGTTCAATTCGGGGTCGGATTATGTGCCGGCGGCGCAGCTGACGCCAGTGTATGAGGGGGAAGTGACAAATGTGGGACGGGAGGTGACGGTGCGCTTTGACACGCCTTTTGTCAGGGCGGCGGACAGCAGCCTTGTGGTGGCGGTGGACAATAACTATAATGATTTTGCCTCCTCGTTCCCGCAGTTTGTGGTCGGGAACGGGAACAACCGTTCAATCTACCGCTCCAGCCTGGGCGACATCAACCCGACGTCGCCCGGCTTGGGCAGCCGCGCTAACTATGTGAACCGGGTGCGCTTTGTGACGCGGGGCTGTGCGATGCCCCAGTGCGACAGGCCGCTGGTGTGTGTGGAAGAGGTGGGTGACGACTATGTGGATGTGGCATGGAATAGGGACACGGGGGTGACCTACCGCTGCGAGATTCGCGGGGATGGCGAGGGGATATGGACGGTGGTCGACAGTGCAGTGGCGGGTGACGCATTCCACTTCGGCGACCTTGAAGTGGGCCGCAGTTACGAGATAAGGGTGAGCCGCCTGTGCGGTCCCGATACATTGGAGGGGCGAGTTGTGGCCATGCTGCCCTGTCTGCCGATGGGTGTGCCATTCAGCGAGGATTTTGACCTCAGACCCCTTTCAGCCCGTTTTGACCGCCCCTGCTGGAACACGGGTACACTCTCCACCACTTATTTCAGGCTCTATCCGACAGTGGTGAGCCTGCCGGGAAGCACCAACAAGGTGTGCCAGCTGACGGAGGGTTACGTGGTTCTGCCCCAATTCAACCGCCCACTCAACGAGTTGCAAGTCAGGTTTGACCTCTATCAGAGTTCGGACAATGATGTGTTGGTGCTGGGCGTGCTTGACAATCTATACGACACAATCACAACCGCTGTCATCATTGACAGCTTCTCTATCCACAATGTTGGAGTGACCCTTTCAGATTCTTCTTTCCTGTACAATCTCAGTCATTTGAGCCTTACGAATGGCCACCTTGTGTTCATGTCGCCCTTGGGCAATTCAAATCTCTTTATCGACAACATCCGGGTAGAGGCCATCCCGGACTGCCCGCCAGTGGAGCAGTGCTCCGTCGCGGCGGTCACCAACACATCGGCCACACTCGTCTGGGCGGGTCCAGAGGGTGTGTTGCTTCCGACGGGCTATATGGTTGAGTATGGCCCCCGCTTCTTCGAGCAGGGCACCGGCACTACGGTTGTCGCCAATGGCTCTCCTTTTCTGCTTACAGGCTTAGACCATAGCAGTGACTATGATGTTTACATCCATACGGTTTGCATGGGCGACACCACTCCTGGTTTCGGCCCCGTGCGGTTCAGCACACAGTGTGCCCCGGTTTCGCAAATGCCTTATGTGATGGACTTCGAAAGTGTCCAGAACGAAGAGTATACCCTGCAGACACTTCCCACATGCTGGTTTGGTGAGGCTATGGGGAACGGCAGCAGCCCCGAAGTGGTGTACTCCGAAGACACGGCTATCTCCACGTCGGGCCACTACAGTCTGAAGTTCACCGGGACAGGGATTGTGGCACTGCCGTTGTTCATTGAAAACTTGAACGGCTTGGCTGTACAATTCCACCTTTACCGCTCCCATCCCGGGACATCAACCATCATAGTCGGTGTGGTGGACAGCGCCGATGCAGGATTCTCGGCCAGCTTCACCCCGATTGACACTGTGGCATATATGGATAATGGGAATGAGTGCGATGTGACAGTCTATCTTTCCGATTATACCGGCACGGGCGGACGACTTGCATTGAGGTCTGTAGGGGCGTCGTACATAAACCAGTATGTGGACGATTTGGTGGTGGACCATGCACCGGAATGCATACCGCCGCAACATGTCTCGTTGGCCTATCGCTCGGCCACGACGGTCACACTTGCTTGGCGGGTGAGCCAAGCTGCGCGATACAGTGTGGAGTATGGTCTGGCGGGTTTTGCTCCTGGCACAGGTATAAGAGACACAGCCTTGGCCATGGGAATCACCCTTGCAGCCCTGCAGCCCGGCATGGACTATGATGTTCGCATCAGCAGTCTTTGCGCCGAAAGTGAAAGTACCCCTACCCTGTTCTCATTCACCACACTGCGTGGTATGCCCGTAACCACATATCCCTATGTTTGTACCTTCGGCGACAGCACTTCGAGCGATGCTTGGCAGCTGGACAACGGCAGCCAAACCAACCGCTGGTGTGTAGGCACAGCGGCCCATGCGGACGGGAGCGACAGCACGGCTCTGTATATAAGCGATGCCCACGGGCAGAGCCACACATACAACCGCAGTCGGGTGACCCACGCTTATGCCTACCGGGCATTTGAAATGACCCATACCTCCTACCGCATTCATTACGACTGGATGGCACGGGGAGAGAGCGGATATGATTTTCTGCGGGTGTTTCTTGTGCCGGGCAGTTTCAACTTTGTGTCGGGACGCAATCCTGCCGGCACAACCACAACGGGTGTTTACAACAACACAACCCCTCAGGGCTGGATAGCACTGGACGGCAACACAGGGCTGTCGAATCAGACGGAGTGGCAGCATGTGGAGATGGACTTTGAAATTCCTGCCCCAGGCGATTACTATTTGCTCTTCTACTGGCTCAACGACGGTTCGGGCGGTACACAGCCTCCCGCCGCCATGGACAATATCGGTATTGAACTGAGGGGATGCCCGACTGCGGCCAACCTTGCGAGTACTGGGGCGACATCCTCATCAGTAGCCATTTCCTGGACGGGGAATCCCCGTGCCCAACAGTATGAGGTAGAGTATGGCCCAGCCGGTTATGAACCCGGCACTGGCACAGCCATTGCCACATCGGGCAATGCCGCCGTAATAACAGGCCTCGAAGCCGATTCGGCATACGATTTTTATGTCACCACTATCTGTGGCGACGGATGGTTTGCGGACAGCGTTGCATCGCTCCTCAATGTCCGAACACTCCCGGTGCCGATATACTCGGTCACCCTGCTTGCCAATAACGATGCATGGGGCAGCGTGGATGGTGGCGGCACCTATGAAGAAGGGGCAGTGGCCACCCTTTCGGCAACTCCTGCCGAAGGCTACTATTTTGCCTCGTGGGATGACGGTCTGACTGACAACCCCCGATCCCTGACCGTGACATCCGACACCACCCTCACGGCCCTTTTTGCCGAAAGGACAGGAATCGCCGATGAGCCGCAAAGCACGACGCAGATGCGTCTGTATCCCAATCCGGCATCAGGAGTTGTCAGCGTCAGCGGTGTCGACGGGAAAACAGTTGTGGTGGTGGACATCACCGGACGTGAAATGCTGCGCCAAGTCGCCACAAGCAGCACAACGAGACTGGATGTGAGCCGGCTGGCCAAAGGGACATATTTCGTATGGATAGAAGAGAATCCCGGAAATTTGCCACTGAAACTGATAGTCAAATAAACTCAGTGTGCAGAAACCTTTTTGACGGGCTGAACCCTATCGGGCTCGGCCCGTCAATGTTTGTAGTCAGGGTGTCTCGCCGGCCATTGTTGATAACTTTTAAGGTAAGGATATCGTTTTTTTTCTTATCTTTGTATTTTGCATTGATTGCATTTATATTCATATAAATAATTGATTATTAAACAAAATAACGATTCATACAATGGAAATAACAGGCAGATTAATCAAGATTTTGCAGGAGGTTCGCGGCGAGAGCCAGCGCGGGCCTTGGGTTAGAGGCGGTTTTGTGATTGAAACCGATGGGGACTACCCCCGTCAGGTGGCTTTCACCACATTTGGCGAGGACCGGCTGGCGATGGTGAAGTCTATTCCTCTCAATTCGCCCGTGGTGGTCAACTTCAACCCCGAGTCGAGGGAGTATGAAGGCCGCTGGTATACGGACCTCCGCTGTGTCAGAATACAGAATTATGTGCCGGGTCAGATGCCTCCCGCCGCTGGAGGTTACGCTTGGGCTGCCGCACCCGCTCAACCTCCCGTACAGGCTCCTGTAACAATGCAGGCACCCGCTGCCCAACCCGTCCAAGCAGCCCCTCCGGCTCAGAACCCATCGTTTGCGTCGCCGCTGAGCGGTGATGAGGATTTGCCTTTCTGATACCGGATATTAGTGGCTGAGGAATCGGGGTCTTGTTTGATTCCTTAATAAAAGAGTTTATGGATAAGAAGGAGTTACGTCGGCAGATAAGAGCTGCCAAAGCGCTGGTTACTTTTGATGAGAAATTGGAGCGCTCGCAGACTGTGATGAAACAGGTGGAGCGCTTGCCCCAGTTCGCCAAGGCTGATACCATTTTGCTGTACTGGTCGATGGATGACGAAGTCCAGACCCACGACTTTGTGAATAACTGGTATACAGAAAAGACTGTCTTGCTGCCTTGCGTGGACGGCGACGACTTGAAGCTGCGCCAATATACAGGGGCCGAATGTTTGCGTGCCGGTGAACAGTTTGGTATAGGCGAACCCGTTGGACCAGAGTTCACTGAGCTGGATCGTGTGCAGATGATAGTGGTGCCTGGCGTGGCCTTTGACCACCAATGCAACAGGATGGGCCGAGGCCGCGGTTTTTATGACCGTTTGCTGAAAAGCACCCCCAATGCATTCAAGGTGGGCGTGGCGTTTGACTTCCAACTGGTGGACGAGGTTCCTGTTGAGGCTTTCGATGTTAAGATGGACTGTGTGGTGGCGGAGAAGTGGAACAGCTTTAAGTTATAGCAGCCAGACTGAGACCACTCTTTTGTATAATATCTAATTACTATCAAGTATGTTCGAAGTTGAGAAACCCCGTCGATTCCACTATACGCCCCGTTTCTACGACCCGGAGAAAGAAAAGTGGGAAGCTCTGAAAAAGAAGTATGCCGACCGGCAGGAACAGGAGCAGACACAAGTGCGTGATGTGGAGCAGGACGGTGAGGGAGACGAGTTGGCATATTATGAGCAGCGTGTCCGCACACTCGACCGCCAAAAACGGGAGGATACATCGAAACTGACCTGGCGCGACCTTTTCCGCAAACGCGAGATGCCGAGATTCAACTATCAGCCCCGTTTTTCCACCTCACGGCCATCCACCCAAGAGGGTCAGCAAGAAGCGGCTCCGGCCGAGAATGTTCAGGCGGGCGGCGAAGCTGTGGCAAAGAAGTATGAACAGCCTCCGCACCGGATCAAGATCCGCCGTCGCTTCGACATTGCAGACACGGACTATATGAAACCTATCCCAGGCACTAAAATTATCCTGTATTGTTTCATCGTTTTCCTCTTGCTGATGCTTATTTTTGGCAGTTAAATCGGAGGATGATTGGTTACGGAAAGCGGCATTTCTAATCATTATTAGAGATGCAGTGCTTGAATCTCGATAAAAATGCTTATCTTTGCAAAAATTTGAGGCAATGCTAATAAACGTATTAAAATCTAAAATTCACAGAGTTACAGTTACTGAAGCCGACCTTGACTATATCGGAAGTATCACTATTGACGAGGCCTTAATGGAGGCAAGCAACATCATAGAGAATGAGAGAGTGGATATTTACAATATTACCAACGGCGAGCGTCTCAGCACCTATGCCATCAAGGGCGAGAGGGGCAGCGGAGTGATTGGCATCAATGGTGCAGCAGCCCACAAGTGTCCTGTGGGGTCGCTGGTCATCATTGCTTCCTACGCCATGATGGACGCGGACGAGGCTCGCGAATGGCACCCTACAGTCATCTTCCCTGAAAACAATAAACTGCGCTGAATGTATGTCTGAAAGTGCCACACGCCATAAGAAGAAAAACCGCCTTGGGGACATCCTCAAGATGGTAATCTTCTTGGGTATAGGCATTTTTTTTATCTACTGGTTCCTGATCAAGCTTGAACCAGATCAGAAAGCGGCAATATGGCAGTCGTTCCGCGAAGCCGACTATGGCTGGGTGGCCATGGCCATGGGTGTTTGCCTGTTGAGCCATTTTGTGCGAGCCTTGCGCTGGCGGCTTTTGTTCCGCCCCATCGGGTACAATCCCGACATCAGTAGCACCTTCGGCTCGGTGGTAGTGGCTTATTTGGCCAATCTTGCTTTCCCCCGTGCAGGTGAGGTGGTGCGTTGCGCCACCCTCCGGACCAGTAATCATATCCCGGTAGAGAAATCGCTGGGCACGGTGGTCACCGAGCGGCTGGTGGACATGCTGGCATTTGCCATTGTGATTGTAATCGGGATGTTAGCCATGTTTGGCCAAGCCAAAGACTGGCTGTACGAAACCCTGTCGCAGAAATTTGACAGTCTTCCGAATATGACGGCCATCATCAGTGTGCTGCTGTGTGCAGTGCTGCTGGCTTTTATCTTTTAC
The DNA here is from genome assembly GCA_947168665.1 of uncultured Bacteroidales bacterium. Lineage (GTDB taxonomy): Bacteria > Bacteroidota > Bacteroidia > Bacteroidales > P3 > Colimorpha. Next base: position 25,740 of record CAMVMX010000011.1, on the reverse strand, counting down.
AAAATACTCTGGAAGCGTATCCTCAGCATCTCCTTTTTCAAGAGAATAGATGATATGATTCGTGGCATGGTGGATGGGGTGAAAAGCATCTTCTTTCTTGGCGGACGGCGGACACTGATGTTCATCGTATACAGCATTGTCATCTATCTCCTTTATATACTGGGGGGATTGGTGATATTTCAGGCGTTTGACGAGACTGTGGGTTTAGGGTTCCGGGCCGCCTTCGTGGTTTACCTGTTTGGCACGGTAGGCATGACCTTCTCTCAAGGGGGTATAGGTGTTTATCCCGTGCTGGTCCAAGTGGCGCTGGGCATCTATGGCATCAGCTTGGAGGTCGGCACGGCCTGTGGATGGATTCTCTGGGGCAGCCAGCAGGCGGCGGTTCTGGTGGTGGGCGCGGCATACCTTGTCTACTTCAGTACCCGAAAGTCCAAAATCCCAAACACTGCAGCAATGAAAGAATGACCTCTTCAAAGGCTCCGGCCTACAGATAATGATTGAAAAAACAAATAAAAGATTGAACACTATGGAAAAAACACGTTGCTTAATAATCGGATCAGGCCCCGCCGGCTATACTGCGGGAATCTATACCAGCCGTGCAGACATTCACCCTGTCCTTTATGAGGGAATGCAGCCCGGAGGGCAGCTGACCATCACCACCGAGATTGAGAATTTCCCCGGCTACCCTGAAGGCATTTCGGGTACAGACATGATGGCCGACTTGAAGAAACAGGCCCAGCGGTTCGGCACCGATGTCCGCCAAGGGTACATTGTGAATGTAGACCTATCAAAACGCCCCTTCCGTTGTGTCGACGACCACGACAACGTTATCGAGGCCGAGACAATCATCATCGCCACAGGGGCATCTGCCCGCTGGCTGGGTTTGGATAGCGAACAGAAACTTTATGGCCAAGGAGTCAGCGCCTGTGCCACATGCGACGGCTATTTCTATAAAGGCCTTGATGTCGCCGTGGTAGGTGGTGGCGACACCGCATGTGAGGAGGCCAGCTATCTCGCCACCCTCTGCAACAAGGTCTACCTTATCCACCGTCGCAACGAGTTGCGGGCATCGAAATCGATGCAGCACCGCGTGCTTACCAATCCCAAAATTGAAATGGTGTGGGATTCCACAACCAAGGAAATCTGCGGCAACGATTTGGACGGAGTGACGGGTGCCGATCTCCAGAACGTGAAAACGGGCGAAATCCGCCATATTGATATTGCGGGTTTTTTTGTAGCCATAGGCCACAAACCCAACACCGACTTTGTAAAGGGCCAGATAGAACTGGACGAACAGGGTTACATCAAAGTGCAGAATCCTGGCAGCGCCACCAATGTCCCCGGCGTGTTTGCGGCAGGTGATGTCTGCGACCCCAACTACCGACAAGCAATTGTTGCCGCTGGCAAAGGCTGCATAGCCGCCATGGATGTAGAGCGCTTCCTCCAAGGCCAGAACTAAAAAATAGCATTGTGGGCTTGCGCAAGGTCATAGCATTTTTTGTCCTCTCCCTGCTGTCTGTGGCTGCGTGGGGTCAGATAGATATTGCCACCATTCCGGGCCTCCCCGGTCTGGGAGCCAACTCCCCGTCCAATGCCTCGAACCAGCCATCATCCATGCTGCCCGACAGCACCTCCAATGCCGACACCAATGCTGAGGGTCCCAAAGGCATTATCTACCATGTTGACGTGCCCGACAGTGTTCTCCAAGGATCTGTCTTCATGTTCCATAGGCAGCCGGCCCAAATTAAGATTCTCAGTGTCACCCATCCCGTCCTCACACCCACAGGCGCCCAGTTCGCTGACCAACTCGATGCGCTCAACGGTGACTATTACCTGACCATGACGGAATTGGGGCATCCCCATCTCTCCATTGTCCCCAAGTTCGAACACACCCCTGGATTAGTCTTCAAGCGTAATGTCTACCCCGGCCTCTACAAAACGCCCCAGAACATTACATTTTTTCAGGTTCAGAACCCCTATACCCTGCTCTCCTACAACAGCTCCCTCGACGAAGACTATCAGGTCCATGTAACCCACTCCCAAAACATCAACGAGCGGCTCAATTTTGCCCTCGACTACCATCTTATCAGCCCTGTGGGCGTGTTTGCCAACAGCTCTGCCACCGACCATTTCCTTGATGTCAACACCAATTACTACTCCCGTGATGCCCGCTACCAACTGTCGGCTGGCTTCATCTGGCAGCGTATGGCCCTTGGCGAAAACGGAGGACTCTCCAACGAGGACATCTTCATCAACAAGAGAATATCCAACATGGGTGGTGTTCCTGTCAAATACTCCAACAGCTTCAGCAACAACCGCGACATGACCCTCTTTGTGAGGCAGTCGTTCAACACCGTCCGCCAGTTCGAATGGTACCGTCCCATCACCGAAACTTACATCGACACCGTCCCGGTTGACGACACGCTGCGCACAACGGTTTTCGACACACTTTTACAGGACAGTGTCACCGTCGATTCTATTGTCACCACATTCCGCTACGACGTGTTCGACACCATCGTTGATTATGACACCCTCTATCCCCACGCCCCCCACGTCTACAACACCGGGGTTTTCGGGATGGACCTCCAGTGGGACCGGCAAAAGTACCGCTTCAAAGACTCCACCCTCTACAACAAACTCTCCGCCTCCCTCTTCTGGACCAACGATGCCTACATGGACTATCGCTGGCGCAACCCACTCAAACTCTATGGCGGCGTGCGTCCCGAAATGGCATGGCTCCAGTTGGACAGCGGCCTCTATTCCGATACTAAAGTCAAGCAAATGGCCCTCTATCCTTTTGCCCGGCTCGAAATCAGTCCCTGGCCTGCCACCGAGCTGAACATCTATGCCGAGGCGGCCCCCGACATGTCAGAATACAACCTCGATGCCCGGCTGGTATTCCCCTTCCGCGACAGCCTTGGCAACTCCGCTCAACATCTCACCCTCCGGGCAGTCGTCAAGGCCCATGCCCCCGAACTTATCTACCGTGCACAAACACTCTTGCGCAAATCCAACTTCTCCATAGACCTCAAATCCATCGGCATCCGTCAAATCGAAGCCGACTATCGCTACGGCAACCTTCTCCAGCTCCATGCTGCAGCCCAACACATCAGCCACAACGTGTGGTTCGAGCAGCACACCCTCGCCGACAGCTCCACCACACTCCTGCCCCACCAGGCCGAAGGCAGTGCTCTGCTGCTGCAAGGGCGGCTCAACCTCAACCTGACCATCACCCGTTGGCTCCACTACGACATGCAACAACACCTCCAGTTCAGCTCTGACCAAGACCAAATACGGGTCCCTATCTTTGCCAGTAAAAACTCAGTCTATGCCGACTTCAACCTCTTCAACAACGCCCTTCACACCCAAGTAGGAGTAGACATCCGCTACCATACTGCATACAAGGCCGACGGGTACGACCCCTTCTTAGGCGTGTTCTACCGCCAGAGCGAAACAGAAGTTGGAAACTACCTTTGGGCCGACTTCTTCATCAACCTCCAGGTCAAACGGGCCAGCATCTATGCCAAAGCCGCCCACCTCAACTCCTTCATCGAGGACCGCGCCTACTGCATCCTGCCTCACTACCCCTCCAAACAGTTCGGCTTCTTCTTTGGCATCACATGGAAATTTTTTGATTAATCATAAACACACAATCGTCATGACACTTTTAGAACAAATCCGCGCAAAAGCAAAAGCCGCCAACAAGACCATCGTCTTGGCCGAAGGCACCGAAGAACGTACACTCAAGGCCGCCGACATCATCCTCAGTGAAGGCATTGCCCGTCTCATCCTCCTCGGCAATGAGGCCGAAATCAAGTCCCTTGCCGCCCAGTGGCAGTTGAAAAACATCGACAAAGCCACCATCATCGACCCCGAAACCAACCCCAAACGCGAATTCTACGCCCAGATGCTTTGCGAAATCCGCAAAAAGAAAGGCATGCAGATGGACGAGGCCATGCGCCTGGTGGCCGACCCCCTCTATCTGGCTTGCCTTCTCATCAAGAACGGCGATGCCGACGGCGAGGTGGCCGGTGCCCGCAACGCCACTGGCGACGTGCTCCGTCCCGCTTTCCAAATCGTCAAGACCCTCCCGGGCGTCAGCGTGGTCAGCGGTGCCTTCATCATGATTCTCAAAGACACCACCTATGGCGAGAACGGCATGTTCGTCTTTGCCGACTGCGCCGCCACCCCCTGCCCCACTGCTGAAGAGTTGGGCCAGATTGCCGTAGTCTCCGCACAGACCGCCAAAGCCATTGCCGGCTTCGACGACCCCCGCGTGGCCATCCTCAGTTTTTCCACCAAAGGCAGTGCCAAACACGAGCTGGTCGACAAAGTGATTGAAGCCACCCGCGTGGCCCACGAGCTCGACCCCAATGTCCATCTCGACGGCGAACTCCAGGCCGATGCCGCCATCGTGCCCAAAGTGGGTGCCAGCAAAGCTCCCGGCAGCGACATCGCCGGCCGTGCCAACGTCCTCGTCTTCCCCGACCTCCAGAGCGGCAACATCTGCTACAAGCTCGTCCAGCGTCTGGCCGGTGCCGAGGCTGTAGGCCCCGTCATGCAAGGCATGGCTGCCCCCATCAACGACCTCAGCCGCGGATGCAGCGTCGAGGACGTGGTCAACGTCGTAGCCATCACCGCCACACAGGCCGCCGCAAAATAAACCATTGCAACTGCTGACGTCATGCGCATCAAATATCTCAAACTCAAAAGCTGGCTCATAGCCTCGGCCGCCTCCCTGCTGGGCATCAACATTAGTTGCGAAATGCCCGTCGAATATGGCACACCCGAAGCCCGCTATGATGTCAAAGGGGTGGTCTCTGCACCCGACGGCTCGCCGGTGCAAGGCATTGCTGTGGGCTATCATTCCGACACCACCGATGCCCAAGGCCGCTACCAAGTGTCCTACCACATCTTCCCCAACGAAGACATCCAGCTTTCTTTCTCCGATATTGACAGCACACTGAACGGCAGTTTCCGCGACACCACCGTCACCCTCGCCACCTACAATGTCCCCCTCGCCGATGGCGACGGCCATTGGTTCCACGGACGTGGCTCCATCAACTACAACATTACCCTCACCCCGCGCTAACACCGAAAATCTAAATACTCATCAACTCATTTATAACAAACAATGGCAAACCAAGAAGAATTCTTTAAAAAAGTCGTATCCCACGCCAAAGAGTACGGCTTCATATTCCCCTCCAGCGAAATCTACGACGGCCTCGCCGCTGTCTACGACTATGGACAACTGGGCACCGAACTCAAGAACAACATCAAGCAATACTGGTGGCGTTCCATGGTCCAGTTCCACGAGAACATCGTCGGCATCGACTCCGCCATCTTCATGCACCCCCGCATCTGGAAAGCCTCCGGCCACGTCGACGCTTTCAACGACCCTCTCATCGACAACAAAGACTCCAAAAAGCGCTATCGTGCTGACGTCCTTATCGAAGACCACATCGCCAAAATAGAGGACAAAATCAACAAGGAGTGCGAAAAGGCCCACAAACGCTTTGGCGACGCCTTCGACCGTCAGCAGTTCGTCACCACCAATGCCCGCGTGCTGGAACACCAGAAGCAGATTGACGAAATCCGCGCCAAGTATGCCGAACTCATGAACGCCAACGACCTTGCAGGTCTCAAGCAGCTCATCCTCGACCTCGGCATCGTCTGCCCCGTAAGCGGCACCCGCAATTGGACCGACGTGCGCCAGTTCAACCTCATGTTCGCCACCAAGATGGGCTCCGTCATCGACGACTCCGACACCCTCTACCTCCGTCCCGAAACGGCGCAGGGCATCTTTGTCAACTTCCTCAACGTCCAGAAGTCCGGCCGCATGAAGATTCCTTTCGGCATCGCCCAGATAGGCAAAGCCTTCCGCAACGAGATTGTGGCCCGCCAGTTTATCTTCCGCATGCGCGAATTCGAACAGATGGAAATGCAGTTCTTTGTCCGTCCCGGCACCGAGCTTGAATGGTTCAACTACTGGAAGGAGGAACGCCTCAAATGGCACCTCGCCCTCGGCATCCCGGCCGAGAAATACCGCTACCACGACCACGAGAAGCTGGCCCACTACGCCAACGCCGCCACCGACATCGAGTTCGAGTTTCCCTTCGGCTTCAAAGAGCTGGAAGGCATCCACTCCCGCACCGACTTCGACCTGAGCCGCCACAGCGAGTTCAGCGGCAAGAAACTGCAATACTTCGACAGCGAACTCAACGAGAGCTACACCCCATACGTCATCGAGACCTCCATCGGTGTCGACCGCACTTTCCTCGCCATCTTCAGCCACGCACTCAAGGACGAGACACTCCCCGACGGTTCCACCCGCACCGTCCTCAGTCTTCCCGCCTCGCTGGCCCCCTACAAGGCTGCCATCCTCCCCTTGGTCAAGAAAGACGGTCTGCCCGAAAAGGCCCGCGAAATCATGGACCAGCTCAAATTCCACTTCATGCTCCAGTACGACGAGAAAGACGCCATCGGTCGCCGCTACCGCCGCCAGGACGCCATCGGCACCCCCTTCTGCATCACTGTCGACAACGACACCCTCAACGACAACTCCGTCACCGTCCGTCACCGCGACACCATGCAGCAGGAGCGCATCCCCGTCGACAACCTCGTCGCCTATCTTCACAACAACCTCCACTAATTCATAAACCTAAGGGTGGGAACTGCTCCTGCGGCCACTTATGCCACAGCCCGTTTCCACCCTTTTTTATCAAACCAATCACAGCCAAACATGCAAAAAACACTTTCTCCCTACCTCGTCGTCCTCATTCTGGCACAGCTGGTCACCATGGCCTTGGCTGTAGTCTATCCCTATGCCATCAGCCGTTGGTCCCCCTCCCCATCGTTCATCTCCCTCTCTCGCGTACTCTTCGACCTCATCCCCTCCATCAGCCTTGCCCTCTTTCTTGCCTACCGCATGGCCCGCCGCCGCTCTTTCCAACTCTGGCCTTTCATCCTCACCTTATTCGGCAGTATATCAGGCTTCCTCATGCTTCTCACCCGCCACCCCTTGGTGCTCAAATACGGCATCCTCACCGTGACCTATCAAGTCCTACTCATCGTCCTCAGCTACTTCTATTCCCCAGCCCTATCCTATCTCTCCATAACCTTTTTCTGCGCCACCTGCTACCTCGTCTTCTTCGACCTCTACCGGCTGCGCGATCAATTAGAGCGGGACTACACATGGCTCGCCGTCCTGCTCATTTTCCTCTCCTTCATCCAGCCTTGGGTGGCCATGCTTACCATATTTGTCCTTTACCGCTCCAACGGCGCCTTCCCGTTCCGCCTCCTCTACAAATACCTCATCCCCATCGCCGTTCTCGTCATTGCCGAACGGCTTGCCGCCCGACTCCTTGTCTCGGACTTCCTTTTCGGTCTCCCGGCAGCCGCCATAGTCCCCACCGCCATCTCCCTCCTCCTCTGCGTCGTCATCGCCGTCATGCTCTTCCGCGATGCACCCCGCGCTGGCCTCTCCCGCCTGCTCATTTGCGCCTCCGTCATCTATTCGGCGCCCCTCTCGGCCATGGCCTTGCTCCTCTGCATCCCACCTGAAGAAACAATTGAAGTAGAACAATCAACATCCCTTAGCCATGAATAAATTAGTGCTATTCTGCACGGCTCTTTTTTCCGTGCTGTCCCTCTCAGCCCAAATCGACCTGCCAGTCCAGACCTACCATCTCGACAACGGTCTCAAGGTCATCCTCTGCGAGGAACACAGCCAGCCCAAAATCTACGGCTGCGTTGTGGTCCATGCTGGCAGCAAAAACGAAAACCCCGACGCCACAGGCGTAGCCCACTATTTCGAACACATCATGTTCAAGGGCACCGACCGCATCGGCACCACCAACTGGCCCGCCGAGAAGCTCTATCTCGACAGCATCAGCCAGGCCTACGACCGCCTCCAGGCTGCCGCCAACGACAATGAGCGTCATGCCATACAGCTCGAAATCAACCGCCTCAGCATCGCTGCCTCACAGTACGCCATCCCCAACGAGGTCGATGCCATCTTGCAGCACATGGGCTGCACTGGCCTCAACGCCGGCACCTCCTACGACTATACCGTCTATTACAACACCCTCCCCTCCAACCAGCTCAGCAACTGGATGGACGTCTACGTCGAGCGTTTCCGCAAACCCGTCTTCCGCCTCTTCCAAAGCGAGCTCGAAGCCATCTACGAGGAGAAGAACATGTACGACAACCAGCAAATGCAAGCCTTTGCCCGCAACGTATTCACCCAGTCGTTTGGCGACCACCCCTACAGCCGCGATGTCATAGGCCTCGCCCAGCACCTCAAAAATCCTCAGCCCAGCCAGATGCAGCGTTTTTTCGACACCTACTATGTTGCCAACAACATGACCCTCATCCTCGTGGGCGACTTCAAGACCTCCGAGGTCAAACAGCTCATCCGCGACAAATTCAGCATCTGGCCCTCCCGTCCGCTGCCCCAACAACCCACCTACCAGCTTCCCGACTTCGCCAAACAGAAAATCGTCAATGTCCGGCAGACACCCATCAAGGCCGGACTCATGATTTTTCCCGGCGTCCCTAACGGCCACCCCGACAAACTGGCTCTCGACATGCTCAGCTCCATCCTCGGCGGCAACACCGGCCTCCTGAGCCGTGCCGCCACCCAAGGCCGCTTCCTCATGGCCCAGCACATGCCCCTCTCGCTCCAGGACGCTGGCTCCAACGCCATCATCTACATCCCCAACCTCCTCTTCCAGAGCCATGCCAAAGCCGAGCAGGTGGTGTGGGATTGCCTCGACAGCATCAAGCAGGGCCGCTTCAGCGACGACCTCATCGAGGGCATCAAAATCTCCTCCTATGCCGACCGACAGGAGATGGTGGAGGGCATCTCCCAAATCTCCAGCCTCCTCCTCCAGCTCGAACTCGAAGGCAGCTCCTTCCAGCAATGGCAACAGGACATGCGCCGCTGGATGTCACTCACCCGCGAGGACATCATCGACGTGGCCAACAAGTATTTCGACCGCGACCACTGCACCATCGTCCGTTCCAAGATGGGCTTCCCCGCCGGCCAACCAGCTGTAAAGCCCGACTGGGACCACCTCGAACCCGCCAACAAGGATGCCTCCTCGTCCTTCGCCCGTATGATTGCCGCCAACCAGCCCGACCCCATCCAGCCACAAGTCATCGACTTCAACCGCGACATCAACATCCAGCCCATCAACCCCCACTTCTCTCTCTATAGTGTCCCCAACCCCTACAACGACATCTTCAACCTCTCCCTCATCTTCAACTACGGCACCCTCGACAATCCCGACATCAACAACGCCATTGCCTATCTCGAACAGCTCGGAGCCGACTCCATGGACCTCCAGCAACTCAACCAGCAGCTCAACCTCTACGGTGCCCACTTCTCTCTCAGCAGCGACAACGACAACTCCTACCTCTATATCAGTGGACTCGAACAACATCTGGACAGCATCCTCGCCCTCTGCCACCGTTGGCTCACCAATCCCCGACACGACAAAAAACAACTCGAAATCCTTCTCGACGGCATGAAGAGCAACAAGAAAACTTACAAGAACGATGCCGACAGTTGGTTCAGCGCCCTCAAAGCCTACGTCAACTATGGCGACCAGTCTTACTATCTCCGCTCCACCCCCTACAAGCAATGGGGCAAACGCACAGGCGAGGAGCTGCACCGCGAAGTGATGCAAATCTTCACCCGCAACGGCTATGTCACCTTCTCCGGCAACACCCAGCCCTCCGACCTCGTCGAAAAGCTGGTGCGCTACCATCTTGTGCCCGACAGCGTCACCGACATGCCTTCGCGCGACTACAAGAGAAAGCAATACACCACGCCCCAGCTCTTCTACTCCACCAACAAGAAGTTCCTCCAGTCTAACATCAACATCACTGCCCCCAGCATCATGTTCGACACCCTGCTGCACCGCCCCGACGGCGCACCCTCCGACCAAGCCTTGGTCGCCCTCTTCAACGAGTATTTCGGCAGTGGCATGAACAGTGTCATATTCCAGGAGATACGTGAATTCCGCTCACTTGGCTATAGCACTGGTGGCGCTTTCTCCTACTACATGCTCAACCTCAACCCTGCCTACACTTACACCTATCTCGGCACCCAATGCGACAAAACCCTCGAAGGCGTAGAGGCCCTGCGCGACCTCATGATAACCTTCCCCGAACGTCCTGAAAAACTACAACCTGCCATCCATCATCTAATCGTCTCCCGCAACAGCAACTACATCACCTTCCGCAGCCTGCCCGGCATGGTGCGCTATTGGGTTGAAAAACGGGGCTGGAATCGTGACCACCGCGCCGAACTCACCGAGCAGATCAGCCGCGTCACCCTCGACGACCTCCGCGCCTTCCACACCAAATACATCAAAGGCCGTCCGCTCGTGGCCGTCATTGTCGGCAACGCCAAGAAGTTCGACCCCGACGCCGTAGCCCGCCTGCTCGGTCCCGACGTCAAACCCGTCAAAGTCGATTTCGACCAGATGTTCCGCTTCTGACCCCGTCGGCCGCCAAACCAACATAGCCCGCCCCACCCGGCGGGCTTTTTTGTCCCCGCCTCCAAGCTCAGAGTCGCGCCCCTCGGCACTCTGCCGCCACCCACCCACACTACTTCACTCTCCCATTTCCAGACATAGGCAAGTTCCCAACATATCCACTCCTTTGCCCCGCCTTATCCGACATTACGCTTCCATTTTGTTTCTGTTCGAGAAATAAAATAGAAACAAAATGCAAAGTAATAAGTGGATAAAAAGCTGACCGGGAGCGGCCTTGCAGCGCCGTCCCGCACAGCTCACCTCAGCTTTGAGCCGTCGGTGCTGCAAAAGTACAACAACAATCTTTGCTCACGGCCACTTCCGAGGATATGCGGTGGTCAGCACTCGCGCTTTTACAGCATCGCCCACCAACCATCAGTAATGCGCCAACCGAACCTACCCTTATCCCCCCATCCGCTCCCACCGTGATGCCGTTGTATGTGGATGTCGCCAGCTGAGTCGGCGCACGAGCCAATAATTCCATTGCCGCACTACGTTGCTTATATCCTCTCCAGTGTAGGTGCGTACCCAGCCGAAGTGCTGGGAGAAGGCGGCGAGGAGGATTGAGAGGAGGAGGTGTTAAAAAAGGAGGGTTATAGTGTTGTCGTTTTTTTTGAGGGGTTTATTGATTTATATTGAATTGATTGGGGTGAGGAGTTCATGCTGGAGGACCAAAGAGGGGATGAGGAAGGAAGATGTTCGGAATCACATGTTGTTTTGCCTTATCCATCGCAGGAAGAAGGGGTCTTCCAATTCGTATTGCGTGGTTTTCACCACATAGCCTAATTTCATTAGGCGAACCAGCGAGCTGTATGAGGTGCTGGTGGCTTGACTGCGGTTTTGTAAAGGCTGATGAGACAGTGCCAGTTGGCGCAGTGTGTATCGGTCGGTGCGGTTCAGTGTTTGCCAAAGCCGCTCGTAGTCGAGGTCGTGCATCCTCACCAATGCACTCATGGCCCTGCCAACCACATCTTCTGTGATGTTCTGATAGGTCATCATCTCCCACACCTGCGATGAGAGCTGTTGGGTATAGTAGGGGTGACAATCGGTTATTTCCAATATCTCTTCGGCCAAGGATGGAACCTGTTGTGGCATTCGGTCGGATATATAGGAATGGAAATCGGCATAAGGTATCTTTCCGAGACGGACGACCTGCCCAAAATGATAGAACGGGGAGGTCTTTTTTTCAAAGATGGCCGCCATCATCGACTCTTGACTTCCGAGAAGGATATAGTTGAGGTTGCGTTGGCGTTGCATCAATGACCGCAGCTGACGGTCGAAACCTTTGGCTATCTTCACTACCTCTTGGAACTCGTCAATGACCACAATAAATCGGTTGTCGGGCGATGTGACTTTGTCCAGTAACGACATGGCATCTTCCAACATCACCGTAGCATTGGCAGTGGGTTGGAAGGTCACTTCGAGTGCACCAGTCACAGCGTTCACCGACACTGTCGGGGCTACGCGGAAATGTGTCATTGCGTGGCGGATTCGTTCAAAGGGATAAAGCCGAAAGAGCGCCCTGAGCAGTTGGGCAGCGAAATCGCCGACGCTCACCACATACTGCATGTCAATCTGAATCTGGGGTCGTGTGGTCTGATTCAAAACTTTTTGTACCAGACTGCTTTTGCCCAAACGTCTCGGACTGATGAGCACAAGATGGTTCTCGCTGTCCAGTTTCTGTGTCAGCAATGTGGTCTCCTCCACCCTGTCGGTAAAGAAATCTCCTTCAACAATGGTTCCGAACTTGAAAGGATTCATATAATTAGCCCGTTATGATTGCGAAAATATTCGCAACGAAATTTTTCGCAAAGATACTACATTTATTTCACATGGCAAAATCTTTTTATTTATTGCCTGAAGAAGTGGGTCTGTTTCAGCAGGCGGAGGGTGTGGGGTTTCTATTTTCGGCCGTACTGTTTCACGAGGCGGAAGGTGAGTTCGCGGCCATCGGCGGCGGTGTCTTGAACGGAATTGACTTGACACTAATTGACCATTAATAAATGGATAATCCATGGCAATTCGTGTTAAATAACATGCACTTATATTTTGGTTGTTTACTTATATAATAGCTTTTAAATGAGTTCTATTATACGCCCAAGGAGATCGTGCGCTATTGAGCCTGATTGCCGATCTTGTGAGCAAAGTGGAGAGCCATCATGCGCCAGCCGATGCCTCGGAGAGGCAAGACGCACTGAGTGCTAATAACCCCACACAAGAAAGCGGAAAGTTTTCGCAGTGTGGGGATGGCGGGGATGATGAGATGTGCGTGTCGGAGACACGCGACAGGATGAGCGATGGTGGGGATTCTGGTGGTTTGCAGGATGCCTCGGAGAGGCTTAATGCACGGAGTGCTAATAACCCCACACAAGAAAGCGGGGAGCATTCGCAGTGTGGGGATGGCGGGGATGATGAAAAATGTGTGTCGGAGACACGCGACATGAAAGCTATCATCAGGCAGGTTGTAGAGCAGCACGAGCTGCCCGCCTTGGGAGCATCACCGGCGGATCTGCAGCCCACCATAATGCGGCCGCCAAATGTTAATCCGGCAGGCAGTGTCGCTTTTTTCTCCGCCGAATAGAAAAAAACATGTATCTTTGCAGGGTGAAATCAACGGGAAGGCCCCGGCCTCCCGAAGCGAAAACATTAAAAAACAAAACACAACAATAAGAAACAGAAAAGAATAGAATTATAACAACGACATAATATAAAGCGTTTCGCCTTTCAACTAATGCTGGAATCTGGACAATTTCATTTATTAGTACCACAGAAAGTCAGAGACGCTCACGGTGATTACCGTGAGCTTTCTGTTGGTACTATAGGCAGTCCAGAGCCTCAGCATTAAACAAGAGTTCACGGTTCTTTATTTTTGATGGTTGAAAGGCAAGGCGCGGCAACCTTTCAGGCATCATGAGTACCAAATTCTTCAACAATATAGAGACTACGTTGCTGGCCAAGTTCCAGGGCATAGCAACGGCGATGGCCGACTTCGACATCTTCCATGCCGTGGTCGGCTATTTTCGTTCCAGCGGCTATTTCAGGCTGCGCCCCGTGCTGGAGCATGTGGGCGAGATTCGCATCCTGGTGGGCATCGACATCGACAACCTTTTCCGCCGTTCGCAGGCGGCAGGCAAGCTTTTCTTTGGCGACCGTGAGGCCACGCTGAAGCAGTATGCCGAGGCCTTCCTACGCGATGTGAAGGAGTCCGACTACGACGGCGAGGTGGAGCGGGGCATCCGGCAGTTCTGCACCGATGTGGCCGACGGCCGAGTGGAGTTGCGCATACACCCCACGCGCGACCTCCACGCCAAGTTCTACCTCTGTCTGCCACAGCACCACAGCGAGCACAGCGACGGCTGGGTGCTGATGGGCAGCAGCAACCTGACGGAGCAGGGACTGGGAGCATCGCAGCCGCCACGATATGAGCTCAATGTGGCCATGAAAGACTATGACGACGTGGCATTCTGCGAGTCGGAGTTTCAGCGGCTGTGGGCAGAGGCGCTGCCCGTGACGGTGGAGGACATAGACCGCATGGTGAGCCGCACCCATTTGGCGCCACCCGAGCAGCAGCCCACGCCCTACGAGCTGTATATGCGGATGCTGATAGACCACTTTGGCTCGCAGGTGGAGGACGACTTTGTGCCGCGACTGCCCGAGGGGTATGACGACCTCACCTACCAACGCGATGCCGTGGTGCAAGGCTACGACATCATGATGCAGCACGGAGGATGCTTTATTGCCGACGTGGTGGGTCTGGGCAAGACGGTGGTTGCAGCCATGATCGCACAGCGTTTCATCATGGCCAACGGGGGCAGCAGCCGTGTGCTGGTGATCTTTCCGCCCACGGTGCAGACGGGATGGGTGGAGACCTTCGATGATTTCGGCATCAAGAACCGCTACAGCCGCTTTGTGAGCAACGGCAGTCTGGACAAGGTGATTGAGGGCGACGGCTACGACCTGCCAGAATACTACGACCTGGTGATAGTGGACGAGGCGCACAACTTCCGCCACGACAGCACGCTGAACTACGACCTGCTGCAACGTATCTGCAAGTCGGCTCGTGCCAACGGGGGCAATGTGGGCGGCGGCAAACGGGTACTGCTGCTCTCGGCCACGCCGTTCAACAACACGCCCGAGGACATCAAGAACCAGCTGCTGCTGTTTCAGGACACAGCCCGCTGCACGATAGACGGGGTGAGCAACATTGCCGACACCTTCGCACCGTGGGTGAAGGAGTATAAAAGCCTTATGTCGCAGCGGCGCAGCCTGTCCCCCGACGTGCTCACCGCCCGCACCGACGCCATCAACCGGGCGATGCGCCACACGATATTAGAGAAAGTGATGGTGCGCCGCACCCGCAGCAACATATAGCACGACCCCCGCTATGCGGGCGAGATACGCTTCCCGGCCCTGTTAGACCCCGCCGACCGCACCTATAGCATGTCGGCCCCGGTGCTGAAACTCTTTGTGCTGACCTACAAGAAACTGGTGGACACCCCCACGGCCAATCTGAAAGAGGTGAATCCCGACATGTTCGATGGAAGCGGGCTGCGCTATGCCCGCTACCGCGCTGTGGAGTACTGCCCTAAATACATCCTCAAAGGGGGCAAGAAAGCCCAGCAAGTGGCCGAACAGTTGGCCTCTATCTACCAGACACACATGGTAAAGCGATTGGAAAGCAGTTTTTTTGCCTTCAAGCGGTCGCTGCACACACTGCTCGACGCAACCAAGGGGATGATAAAGATGTTTGACGAGGACAAGGTGATTATTGCGCCCGACCTGAATGTGAAGAAGCTACAGGCCGAGGGGTTAGAGATTGACGAGATATTGGAGCTGGCCATGGCCAAAGGCTTCGACCCCGACGAGATAACCTACTGCGCAGCAGATTTCAACCCCGAATTTCGACCTATGCTGGAGTATGACGCGGAGCTGCTGACGACGCTGTGCAGACAGTGGGACACCATCAACGACGACCCCAAACTGGACCTCTTTGTCGACATGCTACAGGGCGAGCTGTTCGACACGCAGCGGAACCCTTCGGGTAAGCTGGTGGTGTTCTCGGAGAGTGTGGACACGGTGAACTACCTTGCCGCAAGCCTTGCCGAGCGGCTGGGGCGCACCGACATCCTCTCCGTCTGCGCCCGCGACCGAAAGCGCAAGCGCGAACTGATAGCCTCCAACTTCGATGCCAACTACAAGCGAGAACGCCGCAACGACTATAACATCATCATAACAAGCGATGTGCTGGCCGAAGGTATCAACCTGCACCGCGCCAACGTCATCGTGAACTACGACAGTCCGTGGAACGCCACGCGGCTGATGCAGCGCATAGGGCGTGTGAACCGCATCGGGTCGACCGCCAAGGCCATATACAACTACATGTTCTATCCCTCCGACCCGGGCGACGCCATCATCAGTCTGAAGAAGAACTCGCTGATCAAGCTCCAGAGCTTCCACTCCGCACTGGGTGAGGACACCCGTATCTTCTCGCACGACGAGATAGTGCGCGAGTTTAAACTCTATACCGACGATGTGAGGGACGACACCGACCGCACCCTCGAACTGATGGGAGAGGTGCGCCAACTGCACGACAACAACCCCGCGCTCTACCGCCATATCAAGCAATTGCCACTCAAAAGTCGTTGTGGACGCGAGGCCATCCCCTCCCGGGGAGGGGTGCCCGAAGGGCGGGGTGGGACACTCTCAGAGCGCGTGGATGACTTGATGCCTGGACAGCAGTTGCCGCTCACGCTGGCATATATTGCCTCGTCGCAGAAGAAAGCCTTTTATCTTGTTGGGGAGAGGGTATGTGAGCTTTCTTTCCTCCAGGCTGCCGACCTTATGAAGGCTTCGCCCGACGAACGTGCAGTGCCTTTCGGCGATTGCTTGGAGGAGCATTACAAGCATGTGCGGGCAGCCATGCAGCACTATGCCACCGGACAGCAGCGGGCCGCAGACGACAGCAAGCCCAAGATCGGCAACCGCGACAACGATGCCATCAAGGCGGCAGCATTCCTCCGCCAGCTGAGACCCCGGCTGGTGTTTGCTGACACCGGCCTGCCCGACGAGGAGGCACAGCAGACCGTGGACAGGCTTAAACAATTAGTGGAGCATGGCACATACAACCAGTTGGCGGACAAGCTAAACAGGATGGCACGCCAACAGAAGAAAGAGCCCCGCCCGGTCGTCGAACTGCTGGAAGAGCTGGAAGCACTTGCGGCCCGCTATGTGGGCGACGGAAAGAAAGAGCCAGAACAAGAGAGTGGTGTGCTGAAAGCTGAAATCATCCTGTCGGAGACATTCGTGCCAGGAACAATCGACATCTCCACCGAGAAGAACTAATGCAACCCATTATGCCACATATTTCAGTATTGAGCAGTCGTAGCAAAGATGCCCCAGAGTGGCATAATCTCAATAACCCGGCTCTGGGCGCAGCGCAGTGTATGGAGGATGCTAATCGCCGCACCGACGACATACCCCGTAGGGGTTTCCTCTCAATAGCCCCCTGCCCCACCACCGACAAAGATGCCCCAGAGGGGCATAATCTCAATAACACCGTACAAGCCGCAGGTGCAGTGCGGTGCTCGACACAACCCCTCCCCCAGCGTCCCGAAGGGACGCGACATGAAAACAATAGCCCCCGACTAAAAAGCTGACATCAAAAAACCTCCATGCCTGATGAACACGATTCACATACCCCGTAGGGGTTACCTCTCAATAGCCCCCTGCCCCACCACCGACAAAGATGCCCCAGAGGGGCATAATCTCAATAACACCGTACAAGCCGCAGGTGCAGTGCGGTGCTCGACACAACCCCTCCCCCAGCGTCCCGAAGGGACGCGACCCCAAAAAGATTGTATAAGAACCCCTAAAACTCATATTAACCCATGAATAACGACATACAGACCCTTTTCCAGTCGCACTTCGATTACAGCACCTACAGCCGTCAGATAGTGCATGATGTGTTTGGCTGCAACGACATTGAGCAGACTCTCGACGATCCCATCGACACCTCGGCCGCGGGCGACAAGAGCTATTATATCGGCCAGATGGAGGACAGCGACCATCAGCTGTTAGGCTTTTTCTACACCCGTACGGCAGAGGGCAGCGACGTGCGCCGCAAGCGGGTGGGATGGCGCAAGCTGATAAGCCCCTATCTGAAATATCATGTAGATGCCGCCGTGGCGGTGTTCGACGACGGGCAGCACTGGCGGCTGTCGTATATCTGCGACCAGAAAGAGAGCCTCACTGCTGCCAAGCGGTTCTCGTATGTGATGGGCGATGCGGCGGGACAATACAAGACCCCGGTAGCACGGTTAGGGAGGGTGGCAGCTTGCGAGGGGCGCTTTAAGCTGGGCGACATCTTCGAGGCCTTCTCGGTGGAGGCGTTGAGCAATCAGTTCTTTGACGAATATCGGAACTACTATGCCGACATCGTGGAAGACCTGACAGGAAAGCGGATGGTCAAGGCGGGAAATAATTGGGTGGAGAAAGTGATTCATGCTCCGCTGCAATCGGTGTATGAACAGCTTGACGGAGTGGAGGATGCTGACAAGATGGTGCGCGACTATGTGAAGAAGCTGATGGGGCGTATTGTCTTCCTGCATTTTTTGCAGAAGAAGGGGTGGCTGAACGGCAACCCGGCTTTTCTGAGCGACCTTTTCTTCATGCAGCCGTTGGACCGCAAGGCCGACTTCTTAGAGAAAGTGCTGGAGCCGCTCTTCTTCGGCATCTTCAATACAGAACGGGCTGGCCGCGAGAAGCTCTTTGCCGAGCAAGGCTGGGATATGGAGCTCTTAGGACAGTGGCGCGACCTGCCCTACCTCAATGGGGGGCTTTTTGAGCGCGATGAGGTGGACAAAGTGCATGTCAAGCTGCCGGAGCAGCGGTTTGAGAAGCTGTTTGATTTCTTGGCCTCGTACAACTTCACCGTCGACGAGAACGACCCCGACGATGCCGAGGTGGGCGTAGACCCCGAGATGCTGGGCAAGATTTTCGAGAGCCTGCTGGAAGATAACAAATCAAAGGGAGCGTTTTATACACCGAAGGAGATAGTGCGCTATATGTGCAAAGAGAGCCTGATAGCCTATCTTGTGAGCAAGGTGGAGAACAGCGGCGGTTTGCAGGATGCCCCGGAGAGGCAAAACGCACGGAGTGTTAATAACCCCACACAAGAAAGCGGGGAGCTTTCGCAGTGTGGGGATGGCGGGGATGATGAAAAATGCGTGTCGGAGACACGCGACAGGATGAGCAATGATAGGGATTCTGGAGGTTTGCCAGATGCCTCGGAGAGGCTTAACGCACAACGTGCTAATAACCCCACACAAGGTACGCAGTGTGGGGATAACGACAGTAATGAGAAATGCATGTCGGAGACACGCGACCTGAAAGCCATCATCCGGCAGTTTGTAGAGCAGCATGAGTTGCCCACCGAGTTGGAGTCTTACCGCGAGACATTAGACGCAGCCCTGCGCAACGTGAAGATATGCGACCCCGCCATCGGCAGCGGAGCCTTCCCGATGGGATTACTGAATGAGCTGTGGCGTTGCCGCGAGGCCTTGCAAGACAACTCGGAGAGTTGTGATTTCAATAACACTGTGAAGAAAGTCCAGTGGACATTCGATAGCGAAGCAGAGAATTTAGCGAAACGCAGTATGGTGACATCTACGGGGAGTCCTCTGCGTGCCGGAGGTACGCGACATCAGTCCCGTGTTGACCTGAAGAAAGAGATTATCGAGAACAACATCTATGGCGTGGACATCGAGCGGGGAGCCATCGACATCGCCCGTCTGCGGTTCTGGCTCAGTATCGTGGTGGATGCGGAGGAGCCCGAACCATTGCCTAACTTCGACTACAAATTTATGCAGGGCAACAGCCTTATCGAGAGTTTTGTGGGCCACGACCTCAGCCATATCATGGACACTCGTCCCCTCCCGGGGAGAGGCGCCCGCCGAGCGGGGTGGGTTGAGAACCAGACCGGCATGGACTTCAGTTCAGACGACACCCGCCAGAACCTAAGAATCTGGTTGAAGAAATACTTCTCCCTCACCGACCACAAAGAGAAAGCCCAATACCGGGAGCTGATTAACGGCAGTGTGAAGAGCTACATCAAGCAGCAAGGCATTGGCCCGACTGCCGAAGCCAAGTTAGACAAGCTCGACCCCTCCGCCAACCAAGACTTCTTCCTCTGGCACACCTGGTTCAAAGACATCTTCGACAACGGCGGGTTTGATATCGTCATTGGTAATCCGCCGTATTTCAAATATGAAGGCAAAAACAAAAATGAAATCGATAGTATACGGCAAACACAGTACCTGGAAATAGCTTTTGGAGGCAAACTCAACGCTTATAAACTATTCTTAGCATTATCAATAAACAAGATATGTAAAAGTAACGGCATTATTTCACTTATTTTTCAAAACTCATTCATTGCGGACAAACAAGCTTCTATATTGCGAAGAGAGGTTATCAACAAACACCAGATAATAACAATAGATTCATTTCCAGAACGCGATAGTAAGAAAAAAAGGGTATTTGAGAATGTAAAAATGAGTGTTTGCATATTACTGATGCAGAAGTCGGTTACAGGAAAACGTTTTAATGTAAACTTTTGGAATGACAAGTATAAAAGTTCGGGTACAAACATTAAATTTTCTGCCGATGAGATTAAAAGAATTGACAACGAGGATTACTGTATTCCGAGAATAGAGCAAAGCACTATCCCTCTCGTAATTAAATTACGACAAATGGAAAGGTTTCCTTTAAAATGTTATGAAGGAGAACTAAATATGACATTTCACAAATCCTTTTTCAATAGCAATCCAAATAATCCAACTATATTAAAAGGTGCAGCCATACAAAGGTACTATATTACTTGTAGAATGAGTCAAGGTGAAATAGAATACCTTGATGAAAAGCGTTTCCTTTCAGAAAACAGTTCAGAAAAAGCGTTTCATCATGAACAGGAACGGTTGGCCATGCAAGGAATGACTGGCGCGAATGACAAAATACGTTTGGTAATGACTATTGTTCCGAGAGGTGTTTATTTGGCAAATTCATGCAATTATATCATTCCAACAAAAAAACTACCTGCCAAGTATTTATTAGGACTAATGAATAGTCGCCTTATGAATTGGTATTTTAGATGCTTTAGCACAAATAGCAATGTTAATGGATACGAGGTTGAAAACTTTCCAATGCCCAATGATAATACAGATATAAGAAGAGAAATTACAGAACTTGTCGACACAATACTCTGTCTAAAAGCGAATAATGCATCTGTAGACACATCTGAACAAGAACAACAAATAGACAAACTTGTTTACCAACTCTACAACCTCACCCCCGAAGAAATCGCTGTTATTGAAGGCGATGTACAATAAAATGAAAGACTGTTCGTTTTTTTAAAGGAAAAAAAACGATATGATATTGAAAATTATTTCTGTAAGTGTTATCAGTGGATCGAATTGAATGCATATAATATTGAACATACACAATAAATAGTGACTGGAGATACATAATAAAAGACAAAAACAAATCAGTTTTTAAAATGAATATTATGCGTAATAGTAATAATAAACAGGAAGTTCAAGAAGATGGGGTTCGGGAAAAATATTTTTCTCATTCTATTTTTAAAACCCTATCCGATATTAGGTTCTTTTATGAATGTATGTCTGGAATCGATGATACTTCTACTATTCTTGTTGTAAAGGGTGAAATCAATATTTATTGGAAAATTTTCGAGTCTATCTCAAACACAGTAGATTCGATTATTATACTATTAGAAAAAGGCCGGGTGAATGATTCCCTTGCATTGATGAGAAAGTTCAATGATGCTGTAATAACAAGTGTGTACATTCTTGTTCTAATAAAGAAGGGAGAGATTGACTTTTTAGATTTGAATATAGAATATACTAACATCTATGACAATATCCTTAACCAATGGGTTAATGGCGAGGCGTGTTTGACAGAGAAGAAGATGATAGAGAAGAAAGATGACGAATATAAAATGAATTTTTATTTAACCAAGATAAGGAAATATAACGATGTGTTAGATAGATTGTTGTTTACGAAAAAGAATCAGAAATTGTATGGACATGCACGGTCGTCTTTTAATGATAACGTTCATTACAATAACTTGGAATCTTTTCGATGGAACAATGATGTTTTTTTAGATGATGAATCATGTTTGTCAGTACTATCTCAAGCTGAAAAAGCGTTCAAACTCATTTTGACTATTCAATTTGCTTACATAACCGTATTACATCCAATGGCTTTGAAAACAGATGATGTTGGGTCCTGTGCAGCAGCTCCTTTCGCAGAAGAAATTTTTAATAACTATATTGCTCCGGAAAATGTGGAATTGGCAAATTACTTAAAACATTGTTCCTTCTTAACATTTGAAGAATAATACCAGTTATGACGAATTTACAATCCACCGCAGTTGAATATAAGGTTTTACAATTTTACATTGAACTTCACAATGCTGACACATCAGCCTTTAAACCCTGAAGCGACAAAATAGCCTACCAACTCTAATTTCTCAATTTCCGAAGAGATTGCATTGATAGAACAATAATTAATGCCCGATTGGTACATTCACAGTTATAGAATTATTGGAAGACATAACAGAATCAACAAGATTAATAGTAATATAGAGTGGTTCTGGCTTAGTAAGATTCTGACTTGAGAGTGCAATGGTTTTTAATTCGTCTGATTCTATTTTTGTACTGCTGCATTGTTTAATCGCACCAAAAATAATCGTTGCTATAAGAGTGAATGCCGTAATGGCCAAAGAACATCTTGTATTTTTCAATTGTTTATTAAGGTTTCCCATTTCATCTTTATGAAATACTTCTTGTTGTTTGAGAGCTTTTTCATGTCGTATTTGATCGGCTGACTTAAAACCATTATTTACAAAAGAAACAAGAGAGTCTTTTGGGTAGATTATTTTTAAATGAACATATTTTTCAAGGTATGAAATAATATCTATTCTGAGTCTACGCTCTTTTCTTGCAGAGTCGAAAAAAACGAATCCTTTGTGGCTGCCATTTTCCTGCCAATTATCAAATATGCTCTTGTCTAAACCGTATTTATCTCTATTGTACAAAATTCGTTCTTCTTCAAACATCGCTGGTAGTACTTTGATTAAACCAGCATTTTCAAGTTCTTCTATAAAGAGTAAGTAGTCAAAGAGAAAAAAGAGACTTGACCTGGCATCTTGTTCTTTACTTTTCTCCTCATAATATATTTTAATAGAATCAATTCCTTGTTCATCCCATTTGATGGCAGCAAAATTAAACTCAACAATATTCTCTAACAGATAACCAGATTGTAATCTTTGAAGGCTCGCATCTGTCGTTTTTTCTTTGCATTTTACAAGTTCTTTTAAAAAGTTTTCCTCTGAAGGAAGAAGTGCGCGTAATTCTTTCATTTTGTGTTGTATTATTTGTTTTTCAGTGTTTGCACATTGAACCAATCTTGAAGTCTCTTGTTTGTCTCTCCCGTCGTGGCGGATGTTCGGTGGAACGTTGAGGTGTGGTGTTTGCGGCGGATTTGCAATCCGCATAACTACTATCTCTGAATAACTATACCCGCCGAGGGCAATAATAATACTTTGCCAGCGATTAAAGCATCATAAATATCATCGTTTCATCGTTCCAATTGGTAGGTCTCTCCTGTTCGACAGAACTTTATTATGATTTCTTTGTCTCTAAATTTTTTCTCAATGGCTTGACGTTTGGAGTCGTTCTTGGGACAAGTGTTTGAGAATACAGCAAAGGCCATTCGTTTCACTCCAGCGAGACGAGGAGGCATCTTAGCTATGGTGTCTTTCAGTTGTTCTACAGCTGTGCTTGAATCTCCACCTTTTAACTCGACGAAATATTGGTCAGCATATTTCTCACTCTCCAATAATTTATCACATTTCTGGCCATCCTCAGCATTAAACACACACCCATCCACTTGTATGGCACGGTAGGTGTTATGATCAGGATTCACAAACGTTATCTTTGATTTCTTTTCAGAGAAAACAATGAGGGAATCCGATATCGTCTTGACACAACGTGCTGGTATTTCGTTCATGACTCGAGCAGTTTTGAGAAGTCGGAGGCTATGGTGTCGGATGCGGCATCCAAATCGGTCTGGGATATCAAGTGCAAATCATAGTCTTTTATATCCTTGACAGTTCCGTTGTCTACAGCATAGACATTAATGTCTTCGAATGAGATTGCAGAGGCTTTGCCAATAGTTGATTCTACGGACAGGATGTCTTTGCATTCAGAAGCCTGGATAAGGTTGTTGAATGACGAAAGAATATAGGGACTATGCGTGGCAATGCACAGGCTATTTTCTTGGGTGGTGTTGATCTGTTGGGCCATCCATTTTACCAGCTCATACTGCGTGGAAGGAAAAAGGTTCTCCTCTGGTTCTTCAAGATAGATTGATGCGTGTTGCGTTAGTGAGAATTTGTCTACAATCTCACTAAACTTGGCCTCTTCTTGATGAGAGGAGAAAATCTTGACGCGAGGCTCCGGGAAAGTTTCTGTAATATCGTCGACACGACCCACAATGTCAGAACCTTTCGATTGTGTGAATCTTTCCCGATATAATATGTCCTGTAGATTGTTCAGTTCTCGTTCCTGTGCCACACTGAGACGGCGAGGTCGGTGTAGTTCGTGGAAAGTCAGGTAATTTATCAAGCCACATAGCGGAACTACTGATTGAAGTCCGCTTGATGCATTCAAAAATAAAATTTCAGCGTCGTTGTCAATTAGGATCCGTTCCCGGAATTGTTCCTTATCGTAATAATAGGAAATCCCGAGATTCAGAATGTCAAGTTTGTGATATTGCGGGAATGTATTGCGGGCATTTTCCCAATCAGACATGTATCCTTGGATATTGTTGTCATTGCTGAAGGATATATCAAACCAATTAGGGATGACCGCCACAATGTTGCGCTCGGCTGGGATGTATGATATTTGAGGGCGACGGTATTGCCAGCGATTGAGGGGGTTCCATTCGAAGCTGAACTGAATCTTTTCCGGGGAACCGAAAATGGAGAAGGTCATAAAAGAGGATTCATATTTAATCAAGAATCCTTTTTTTATGAAGCCATTCAATCGATGGTAGTCCACAAGGCGTTTCCAAAACTCAGCTACATTCAGGTAATCATCTGGGTTCTGGCTCAACTCAATCCGTTTCTCAACCCAGTTGCAATAGGATGCAATTTTTAGGATGCAACTTTTGCCAGAACTTTGTGGACCAATAAAAAGATTGTACTTAGCAAAATCCACCAACACATTTGACAATGGTCCTATATTCCTGATTGTTAATCTATTCATTTCAAAAACCCGTTTTTTCCTTTCTGCAAAGATACATTTTTTTTTTGAAATACTATAACTATTCCCGTTGTGGCGGATGTTTGGTAGGGCGTGGTGGTTGCGGCGGATTTGCAATCCGCCGCAACTGAGTATAAGGATTTGCAATCCGCATAACTACTATTATCTCCGAATTATTATATCTTGGTGTATTGGGCAATAATAATACTACGTCAGCGTTAAAAACGTGCTATGACACCTTTGACTATTCCCGTCTCGTTTGTCACCACCACCGTAGTGGATTGGGTTGATGTGTTTACCCGGTTGCAGTATAAACAGATTGTTGTCGAATCACTCCGCTATTGCCAACAGAACAAAGGGCTGACAATATATGCATGGGTTCTGATGACCAATCACTTGCATTTGGTGGTCGGTATCAAACCCGAGCTGCACAAATATGATTACAATAGGTACGCCCATCAACTCTCGGGTGTGATGCGGGACTTCAAGAAGTTTACCAGCAAACAGGTGGTTGAAGCCATCAAGGATAATGCCCATGAGAGCAGAAAGGAATGGATGCTCGATCGTTTCCGCTATAGTGGAGCCAACGACAAGAAGATTAAAGAGTATCGTTTTTGGCAGGAAGGATATTATGAGGAGGAGGTCTTCTCTGCTGAGTTTATGCGACAAAAGATTGATTACATCCACCAAAACCCTGTGAGGCAGGGGAGCGTGGCATGCGCTGAGGACTATTTGTTCAGCTCTGCGAGAAACTACGCTGGATTGGACTATTTGCTAAATGTGGAGGTCGTGGATGTATGATATTGTGACGGATTAAAAAATCCGAGACTATACTGTGGCGGATTGCAAATCCGCCA
>CAMVMX010000010.1 GCA_947168665.1 uncultured Bacteroidales bacterium | reverse complement strand
AAACTGATTGTACGCTAAGCTTTCCAAGCCTGAACATAGTGATGGCGGGCGGCCCGAAGGGCCGCCCGCTTTCTTTTCGTCTACCACAAGCCGAACTACTTATATATTAACAATTTAGCATTTCAAGCATTTAACTGCCCGACTTTCGCTCTAACCTCAATTGTCCTACACCATTCCCCCCGCTTTCCGATGCCATTTCATCCGCCGCCACGCGAACAATTGGGTTCGCGGCAGCGGCCATCCGTTGCCGGATGAGCGGAAGGAGGGCATATTTGCATCAGATGCCATTCCGTAAGTGTCCACACCAAGGCGCACTTACTGCCATGGCAAACCCGATGTATGAAAAAAAAATTACTTCATAAGAAGCGTTTATGCAGCCATTTATGACAAAAAAAGATGAGGATATGCAAAAATTAATGTAAAAAAAATAGGAGATTCGGATTTTATGTTTATATTTGCAATTATGCTATTTATGCTGGACTATACTACAACACGCTGTGAAACAATATTTTTTAATATTATATATCAATTATTCATTCATTTCAAAATTCTAACTCTATGAAAACAAAGTTATGGTTTTTGCTCTGTTGCCTCGCGCTGTGGACAGTGCCGTGGGCGGCAGGAGCGCAAGAAGCGTCGGGCTACCGGCTGACCACGGGAGTGGACAGCTCGATGTGGCAGACGCTCTCGAGTGCGGCAGTCCATGTGCAGGAGATTGAAGGGGAGGATGACGAGGCTTCCAGCCTCTACAACATTGGCTTCCCCTTCACGTTTGCCGGGACAAGCTACACACAGTTTTCGTGCAACAGCAACGGAAGGGTGCGCCTGGGTTCGGTATGTTCGAACTATTGGCTGAACCCGTTCACGACGCTGACCAACACGAGCTACAACGACCTGCCGTTTGTCACGGCTTTCGGCATGGACAACACGCTTGAGGCCACCGGCTCATACGTGAAGTATGAACTGGTGGGCACTGCACCCAACCGCATCCTGGTGATTGAGTACCTCACCCCGTCGGAGTACGACTCGGAAGGCGACTTGGTCAACTACCAGATCCAGCTGCTGGAGGACAGCAACCGCGTGCGCTTTGTGTATGGCGCGACGGCTGCCTCGTATTATGGCTCTTATCAGGTGGGATTGGCCGGTGCGGCCGACGACTACCTGACGGTGAGTCCTTTGACACACTCTATCCAGATAAGCACCTCGGCCATCTACAGTGTGTGGCCGGGTGTGAACCGCTACTATGAATTCACTCCTACACCCGAGGATTGCCCCAGGGTGTCGCCACTGGATATTGCCGACGTAACCGGCACGACGGCCACGGTGTCGTGGGCGGAGAACGGAAGCTCAACTGAATGGCTGGTGCGCGTGAATCCGGGCAATATGGAAATAATAGCGTATGACACCACCGTGGCCCTGACCGGCCTGATGGCGAACACTCAATATTCGGTAGCCGTGGCGGCCCTGTGCAGCAATGGCGACACTAGCCGATGGCGCACAGGGAGTTTCCGCACACTTTGCAGCTCGATTACGTCGTTGCCTTTCTATGAAGATTTTGAGAGTTGCGTGAACGGCAGCAGCACGAGCAGCACGTTTGTGGAGTGCTGGGACCGCTTGAACAACGGCTCCTCTTATTTCGGCTACCCCTACGTGGGTGGCAGCAGCTATTCGCACAGCGGGGGCAACCATGGCCTCTACTGGTATAACACTATTACCACAGGCACATACGGCGATTACCAGTATGTGATTCTGCCGCCGGTGAACCTGGACAGCATCAACCTGCCGGGCACACGGCTCCGTTTTTGGGCCAAGGCTTCGAGCACGAGCTATAACCCGGTGTTCGAAGTGGGTGTGATGACAGACCCCACGCAGCACAGCTCGTTTGTGAGTGTGGGGACGGTGAATGTGGGCAACAGCACGGTGTGGGGAGAGTATACGGTGAATCTTTCTTCCTATACCGGCACGGGCAACCGGGTGGCCATCCGCGCCCTGCGCCCCACGTCGTCGTGGTATGCCTACGTTGACGAGATACAGCTTGCCTATCAGCCCGACTGCCCGCGGGTGCAGAACCTTAGCCTGACGAGCATCGGCGTGACGGACGCGCTGCTGACCTGGACCGAGACCGGCGAGGCCACGGGCTGGAATGTGGAGTATGGCCCGACGGGCTTCGCACGGGGCACGGGGACAACGACGGTTGTCTATACCCCCTCGGTGTCGCTGACGGGACTGACGGCCAGCACCGCCTACACGGCATTTGTATCCCCTGTGTGCAGCGGGGTTGCCGACGAGGCTGTCATTGGGTTCACTACCTTATGCCCGACGTTGGACACACTGCCTTTCTTCGAGAATTTCGAGGGGATGGCCACCACCTCGTCGACGAGTGCTGCCTTTGTGTCGTGCTGGCAGCGGCTGAACAATGGAACCACCTATTTCGGCTATCCCTATCTGTCAAGCAGCACCAGCTACTCGCACAACGGGGGCAACCGGGGTCTATATTGGTATAACACCACTACGACCGGCACTTACGGCGACTACCAGTGCGTGGTGCTGCCGCGGTTCAACACGACAACTTATCCGATGAACAGTGTGCAGCTGCGCTTCTGGGCCAAGCCTACGAGTTCGAGCTACAATCCCATACTACAGGTGGGTGTGATAACCAATCCTTTGGACATCAACTCATTCCACCAGGTTAGCGAAGTGTATGTGCAGACGGGGTCTAACACCGACTGGCACGAGTTTGTGGTGAGCCTGGCTGGCTATAACGGCCCGGACGGGCATATAGCGGTGAAGGCGGTGCGCCCGACAAGCAGCTGGTATATCTATGCCGACGAGTTCCGCATCGAGCAGATACCCACCTGCCCTGAAGTGACAGCGGTGACGATAGAGGATGCTTCGGCAGCTTCGGCCGTGTTCTCCTGGCGCATCGTAGGCGGGATTAACACCCCGACTGGCTACCGCGTGGATGTGAGCGACGCCGACGGCACTGTGGTGAGCACCTCGACGGTGACGGGCATGAGGGCGATGGTCTCAGGCCTGGACGCTGCCACGGCCTACACGGCTACGGTGACGCCGCTGTGCGGCACGGAGAGCGGCGCGGCTGGGAGTGTCCAGTTCTCGACGGCTGTGCTGCCCTGTACACAGATGGATCCCACCACGACGGATACGATAGGCATCGGCAACGGCTCCGGCACTACATACTATCTCCCATTGAACAATTATTATAACTATTCCTATACGCAACAGCTGGTTCTGGCCTCGGAGTTTGGGGCCGACACCACTGTGAGCATCACGGGCATTGATTTCCAATACAACTACAGCAGCGCCTCGACGGTGAAAGGCAACTGCACCATCTATCTGGCCAACACGACTGTGAGCTCGCTGTCGAGCGGGTTTGTACCCTACAGCACAGCGTTTGTGCCCGTCTATACCGGGTCGATGAACTGTTCGACGGGGTGGAACCACTTCGATTTTGACAACCCGTTCACCTACGACGGGTCGAGCAACCTGCTTATCATCGTACACGACAATTCGGGTTCATACGATGGCTCGTCCTTCGTGTTCCAGACCCACTCGGCATCGAACATGGCGTGCCATGTCTATAACGACAATTCGCCCTACAACATCACGTCCGTATCGGGCGGAACGACCTTATCGGACCGCGTGAACATGAAGTTCTACACGGGCGACTGCATCGAGGTGGCCTCCTGTGTGCCGCCGCTGGTGGCGGTGCGCGAGGTGACCTCGGACCAGGTGGACCTGGCGTGGGGCGCCGGCTACCAGGAGTCCAGTTGGAATGTGGAGTACCGCGAGGCCGGCACCGGCTCATGGGACACGGTGCTGTCAAGCACAACCAGCACGGACTACCAGTTCACCGATCTGGAATCGAACACAGAGTATGAATTCCGTGTGACGGCTCTCTGCAGCATGGGATCGATGAGTTCTGTGGTGAGAGCGCGCACCCATTGTGTGTCTATCGACACGCTGCCATACGTGCAGAGTTTCGAGGGAGAACCCACGGGCTCGTCCTCCTCGGACCAGTTTGTATACTGCATGACGCGCCTCAACAACGGCTCGACATATTATGGCTACCCCTACGTGAGCAACAGTTCAACGTATGCCCACACGGGCGGCGCCGGGCTGTACTGGTACAACACCACGACGACGGGAAGCTACGGCGACTACCAAGTGGTGGTGATGCCTCCCATTGATACGACGGCATTGCCGCTGAGCACGGTGCGTTTCAGTTTCTGGGCCAGAAGTTCAAGCACGAGCTATTCACCCTCGTTTGAGGTGGGCGTGATGACTGACCCGGACGACATCAGCACCTATACCCGCGTGGCCTCCTTCGACGTGGGCAACAACACGGCGTGGACATTGTTTGAGACCAGCTTTGCCAACTATACCGGCACCGGCAACTATATTGCCCTGCGGGCCAACCGACCCACAGTGTCGTGGTATGCCTACGTGGACGACTTGACGTTCTCCCTCCTGCCCGACTGCCCGCATGTGGAGAACCTGACGGTGGACTCGATCATGACCAACTCGGCCTATGTGTCGTGGACAGACGTGTCCGGCTCGTCCTATTGGGAGATTGAATATATCGGTTCAGGCCAGCCTGCGGACAGTATGCACTCTGACATTGCATACGACACTTCATTCTACCTGACAGGCTTGCAACCCAACACCATCTACAACCTGACCATCCGCGGAAACTGCAGCGGCGACAGTATCGAGCCGGCTTACATTTCGTTCCGCACGGATTGCAGCTACCTGGACAGCCTGCCCTACATGCAGACTTTCGAGAACGAGATGACGGGATCATCGACCTCGCGCGATTTTGCACTTTGCTGGCGCCGCCTGAACAACGGCTCGGCATACTACGGCTACCCCTACATCTCGAGCTCCACCACGTATAACCACACCCCGGGCGGAAGCAAAGGCTTGTATTGGTATAACACCACTACCACCGGCACGTATGGCGACTACCAGT
Source organism: uncultured Bacteroidales bacterium (assembly GCA_947168665.1). Classification (GTDB taxonomy): domain Bacteria; phylum Bacteroidota; class Bacteroidia; order Bacteroidales; family P3; genus Colimorpha. Next base: position 114,524 of record CAMVMX010000010.1, on the reverse strand, counting down.
GCTTAGTCCTGCCGCAGGTGGACACGGACATGTATGCCATCAACACGCTGCGCCTGAGCTTCTGGGCAAAGAGTTCGAGCACAAGCTACAGCCCGTTGTTCTATGTGGGCGTGATGTCCGACCCCAACGACATCAGCACGTTCCGCTATGTGGACACGCTGCCTGTGGGGACGAACACGAGCTGGGCCAAGTTCACCACTTATCTGACTGACATCGATGCGCCAGGCTGCTCGTATGTGGCCATCCGCGCCAACCGACCCACATCGTCGTGGTATGCTTACGTGGACGACATCCGGCTGGAAGTGGCTCCCACATGTCCCGAACCGGAACACCTGGAGGTTGTCTCGTCCGCCAACCCCGACAGCATCATAATGACATGGGTCGAGACGGGGGCTGCCGAAGAGTGGGAGCTGGCCATTGTGGCTCCCGGCGGCCGACCCGACACGGCTTCCATGCTGGTGCATAGCTACGCGGACACCGCCCTCTTCAGCATCGCCCAAGGCATGTATGACGTTTACATCCACGCACTGTGCGACTACGGCTCGGACACGAGCTACTGGGTGGGACCCGTGACGCTGGCATCCGGCTTTGAGGTACACAACCTCGGATCGCACGGTGAGAACGCCATGATAACCTCGTGCCACGCCATCATCTACGATTCCGGCGGCCCGGAAGGGACTTATGGCAACAACGAGCATTTCACGCTCACCATCTATCCCGACGATGACTCACTGCTGTCGTTCAGGGGCTGGGCCTATACGGAGAGTTCGCTGGACTACCTGATGATTTACGACGGTGAGGACAATTCCGGCCAGCTGCTGTGGCGCACGTCGACCTCGACCGTGTCGGAGAACATCCCTTACGTGGAAAGCCTCAGTGGCCCCATCACGCTGGTGTGGGGTACGGACGGCTCGGTGCTGTATGACGGCTTTGAGCTGTATGTGAACTGTGTGGCCCGTCCCGCCTGCATGGGATTCGACAACGTCACGGCTGCCAGTGTGGGAACCACGTCGGCCTACATCACATGGAACACGGTGTTAGATCCCGGCGACTCGGTAACATACGAGGTGTCGGTAGACGGCGTGACCACCACCACTACTACCCCCGAATATTTCCTGACGGGGCTTGACACGAACACGGCGTACACCGTATTGGTGCGCACCATCTGCAACGGCACTGACCATGGCGAGTGGGATTCAGTCACGTTTATGACCCACCAGATGCCCTGCGCTGAATACGATACAGCGAGTTCGGGAGCCACATACACCGTCAGCCCCGTGGGCACCTCCTCAACGGAGGTTATGCCGATCTATACGACTTATAACTACAGCTATTGCAACCACCTGATAAGGGCTACGGAACTGAATGCCCCGGCCTGCTCGTTTACGGGCATCGATTTCGACTATGCGGGTTCCACACCCATGACGCACACCAGCAACTGCTCGATTTACATGTGCCACACCACCATGGCCACATGCACCGACTTTGCGCCCGTGGCAGACCTGCAACTGGTCTATACCGGCCCGCTGAACTGCACAACCAACGGATGGAACCATTTCGACTTCAACGTGTCGAGCTTTGCCTACAACGGCTCGAGCAACATCATTGTGGCTATTGTGAACAACAGTGGCACGATGGAAGGGTCTAATGCAGTGTTCCGCTATTCAAGCTTCAGCGACGCGGTGTCGCATCGTGTGTATCGCAACGACGCACCCTACTCACTGGCGGATATGGCATCGGCCACGGCATCCAACTCGGTTTGGCGGTCGAACATGAAGCTGAGTACAGGCACATGTGTACGCACATCCTCCTGCGCGCCCCCCAACGTGATAGCCCGCAACATTACCGACAATTCGGCCGAGATTGTATGGGCACCTGGCTTCGGCGAGAGCACATGGGATGTGGCATACGCACCTGTCTCGTCCTCCACGTGGACCACGGTAGCCACGGCCACGTCCGCTACCACGGCCACCATCACAGGTCTGGCTTCGAACACGCCCTATATAGTGCGCGTCACTCACTCGTGCGATACATCGGTGTATGCCGGGGAAGTGACATTCCGCACCGCCTGTGGCGATTTGGCAGTACTGCCACTGCATGAAGACTTCGAGACAACCCCCACCGGCAGCAGCACCTCGATGAATTTCCTCACCTGCTGGACCCGCCTAAACAACGGAACCTCCTATTTTGGCTACCCGTATGTCAGCTCCAGCAGCACCTATTCCCACACCCCCGGTACGTCGCGCGGTCTCTACTGGTACAACACTACCACCTCGGGCACTTACGGCGACTACCAGTATGTGGTACTGCCCAGCATTGACACCTCCGTCTATCCCATCAACACGCTACAGCTTGATTTCTGGGCATGTGTCTCGTCTTCGAGTTATGTGGCCGTATTCCAGGTAGGTGTGATGTCGGATCCCAACTCGCCTTCCACTTTCGAGCCGGTCGACACAGTCACGATTAACACTACGAGCTGGTTCAATGCCGAGTGTCCGCTCAGCCGCTATACAGGCGGAGGCAAATACATTGCAATACGCGCCCTGCGTCCCACGTCGTCGTGGTATGCATACGTCGATGAGTTCACCGTCGATCTCATCCCCTCGTGCGTACGGCCCGGCAACTTGCACAGCCCCGGCAACACTTCCAACTCCATCACCATCAACTGGACGGAGCGCGGAGAGGCCACGGAGTGGCAAGTAGCCGTCGAGACTTCACCCACCAACACTCCCACACCCGACAGCATTGTGGTAACCCATCCCCACACGTTCAACGGCCTCATCGGCGGCCAGGAATACTACTTCTATGTACGCAGCATCTGCGGTCCTGGCGACACCTCGCGGTGGTCTGAGCCCTTCACGGCAGTGCCGGGAGCATGGATTATGCGGGCCAACCAGACCGACACGGCTTATATGTGCGGCGGTGTGATTTATGACGACGGCGGCCCCTCCGGCGAATACACCAACAGCCAGAGTGGCACCACCCTCATCATTTATCCTTCCGCACCCAACAACTTGGTGCAGATACAGGGCACCTTCATCGGTGAGAGCTGCTGCGACTACCTGAGCATTTACGATGGTGCCGGCACCAGCAGCACGCCGCTGTTCGAATCGGTCGGATCTTCGTCTGGCATACCTGTGGGACCCTTCCTTTCCACTAACGGCCCCCTGACGGTATCTTTCCGCAGTGACGCCTCCGTCACATACAACGGCTATACGCTCTATGCCACTTGCGTAAGTACCCTCTGCCGCATTTTCAACATCCGCATCGACACTTCGTATGCCCTTTCCGACAACGCACTCCACGTGATTTGGGATACCAACGGTGCCGACCTCTACCAGGTTGAATACGGTCCCAGAAACTTTGTCCAAGGTACCGGTACGCTCCTCTCCACCACCACCAACTATATAACCATTAGCGGACTCAACGCAGCAAGCAACTATGATGTCTATGTACGCAGTGTTTGCGACTACACTGACACCGGCTCATGGAGCCACGTCACCCTCTCGACCGAACTCTGCGCCACCCCCGCCATCGCCTACAGCTATAGTTCCACTGCGTCGGCCACCACATCGACCTACGGTCCCATCGGCTACAGTTTCTACAACTACAGCTATGTACAGACCATTGTAGACAGCGCACAGCTTGCAGGCATCGTCGACCCCATTGTGGCATTCGCGTTCAACCCCTCTGTCACCGACCAAGGCGACTACTTCACCAACATGGATGTCTACCTGGCCAATGTGCCGGAAAGCACCGTGCCCTCAAACTTCATCCATCCCGACTCCAACCACGTATTCGTGCCTGTAATCACTGACGGCAACTTCTGCTACACCACAACGGGCTGGCAGACGCACTACTTCGACACCACCTTCGTGTGGGATGGCCACAGCAACCTCCTCGTTTCGGTCAACCGCCGCCACGGCTCATATTCATCGGGGGCCACATTCCATGCACACAGCACCTCCTCGGCCAAAACCTGCTACGTCTACAACGACGGCAGCGCTTATTCGCCAGGAACAGTCTCAAGCGGTACAACTGAAAACTATGTGGGTGACATCCAGTTCTTCTCATGCGCACCCGGCAATACCTGTGCCTCACCCATGATTCTCTCCTTCTCCAACGACTACCATTCCGCCACTCCTATTTGGAATGGTTCGGGAACCACCTACCAAATTAACGTCAAGCCGAGTGCCTCAACCGACTGGACAGAACCCGACATCGACGTTACCGCCACCACCTACACCTTCAGCGGCCTCATTCCTGCCACTAACTACGTCTTCCGCCTCCGTCAGGACTGCACTGCCGACAGCCTCGGCTACAGCGAGTGGGTCTACTACGCCTTCACCACCGACAGTCTGCCCTGCTTAGTGCCTGACAGCCTCCACTCCATTGCTGTCACCAACGCCACCGCCACCTTTGACTGGAATGTCAACGGCAACGAGACCGACTGGGACATCCACGTGTGGTACACCGGCGGCCTTGACAGCATCTACCGCGTCAACACCCGTCCCGCCACCGTCGGCGGCTTCATTGCCGGCCTTACCTACAATGCCGCCATCCGTCCGCTCTGCGGGGTGAATCTGGTTGAAGGCGACTGGAGCGACACCGTCAGCTTCACCACCGCCACCTGTCCCGATGTCACCAACTTCACCACCAGCAACGTGACCGCCAACAGCATCACCCTCAACTGGACCGCCGACCCGATGGCCCAGGGCTGGATTATCGAGTACGGCTTCCTCGGCTTCAACCAGGGCACCGGCACCACCGTCAACGTCACCACCAACAGCTACGTCGCCACAGGCCTGCTGGACGAGACCGACTACCAGTTCTACATCCGCGCCGTCTGCGGCACCGACTGGACCTCTGAGAACTGGGCTTCGGCCACCGCCACCACCCAGTCCGGCGGAGTGCCCTGCGGCGTGCCCACCGGCGTCAGCGCCACGGCGGCCGACAACTCCATCACCGTCAACTGGACTTCCGGCACCGGCAACCTCAGCTTCGAGATTGAGTACGGTCCCAGCGGCTTCAACCATGGCAGCGGCATCGTCACCAGCGCCGCCACCGCCCCCGCCACACTCAACAACCTTGAGTACGAGACCCCCTACGACATCTACGTCCGCGCCATCTGCGACCGCAACACCTACAGTGGCTGGAGCATCGTGGCCACCGCCACCACCGGCCAGCGTCCCTCCGAGGACTGCCAGCCCGTCACCAACCTCACCGTCACCGACATCACCGACCACACGGCTCACGTCGCCTGGACTCCCGCTCCCGAGACCGACAGCTGGCAGGTCGTCGTCACCGACCCGCAGGGCAACGACGTGGTTGACCAACGCTGTGCCGAACCGTTCTATGACCTCACCGGCCTGACCGAAGGCACCAACTACACCGTCAAGGTCCGCACCGACTGCGGCGATGGCAATGTCAGCGCATTCGTGTCCACCAACTTCCGCACCACCGGCGGTGTGGGCATCAGCGATGTCACCACAGCCTCCTGCACCATCTTCCCCAACCCCACCAGCAACGCCACCACCATCAGCGTCAGCGGTGTGAACGGACGGGTGTAGATCTCGGTGGTCGCCGTATCATTAAAAAACGCAGCCTCCGAGACCCTCGAATGCAGCACCGACTGCACCAAGACGATGGATGTTGACCGTCTGGCACAGGGCGCCTACTTCGTCCGCATCACTGCCGACAGTGTCAACATGGTGCGCAAACTGATTGTACGCTAAGCTTTCCAAGCCTGAACATAGCGATAGCGGGCGGCCCTTCGGGCCGCCCGCTATCTTTCATAATGGTGCCAACGGCTCTCACATTCAAAACTTTTTTGCACTTCGGCACAATAAAAAGACACTTTTTGTGTTCCAAGCAAAAAGAACTCATCATGACAAGGCAACAGCGACGCATACAGATTATCCAAGCTTGCCTCGACCAACAGAAAGAGCTGGCCGACACGGCGCGGCGTGAGATGGACTCTGCCCAGCAGCAGAGCAACGACTATGGGGCCAACGTGGACCGCTACGACTCCTACCGCACCAAGATGATGCGTGCCCGCGACATGTATGCCAAACAACTCTCTAATGCCAACGCTGGCATCAGGGTGCTGCAGTCTCTGCTGGCGGCACCCGCGCCCGCCAAAGCCGACCACGGAGCCATCGTCGTCACCGATAAGCAGAAGTTCTTCCTCAGCATCGGCGCAGGCAAATTTCTGGTCCCCCACCGCGCGACTCCCGAAATGCTGCAGGAAACTTTTTTCGCCATCAGTGCCCAGACACCTGTCTACATGGCACTGAAAGGCAAGTCCGCCGGCGACAGCATAACCCTGAACGGCATGACACAAACCATCATCGACATATTGTAACACCCATCTAAACCCAATCGCAACATGATTAACTTCATCGAAATAATCGGAGCCTTCCTGGTACTCTTCGCCATCATCGACATCACGGGCTCCATCCCCATTTTCCTGTCGCTCAAACACAGCGGCAACAAGTACAATCCCCTCTATGCGGCACTCATCTCGCTGCTGATATTCGTCATCTTTTTCTTCCTGGGCGACGCGGCACTGAAACTCTTCGGGGTGGACATCCAGTCGTTTGCCGTGGCGGGTTCGATAGTGCTTTTCATCATGGCTTTCGAAATGATATTGGGTGTGGAGATTTTCAAGAACGAGCCGGGCGGCGGCGGATCGACGGTGGTGCCTATCGCGTTCCCGCTGATTGCTGGTCCGGGTGCACTGACCACCATCATTTCGCTCCGCGCGGAATATGCCGATGTAAACATCCTGATAGCCCTGCTGGTAAACATCGTGATAGACTATCTGGTGCTACGCTATATCGACCGGCTGGAACGCATACTGGGCGGCACACTGATTTCCATCCTCCGCAAATTCTTCGGTGTCATCCTCCTGGCCATCGGCATCAAACTCTTCACCACCAACCTGGGCAGCATGATTCACAATCTGAATTTGTGAGCAAGAAAAGGACTGGCAAATTGACACTTTGACAAATCCACAAACTCACAGAAGTTAGTTATATACCAAAAACAGCACCTAAAGAAAAAATACTTTTTTATGAAAAGACTTTATTGGGCTTTATTGATTTTGTTGTCGACCGGCATAGGCGAGGCGAAGGCCTACGATGTGTCGGTACTATCGGGCAACACCCTCCTGTACTACAACATTGATACGACAAACCACACAGCCGTAGTCACTTTTCCGGGCGACTCGAACAACTATTGGATCCCGGGGCAGCATCATCAACCCGCCGACACACTCATCATACCCTCTACTATCACCCATGAGGGCGTCACATACGTGGTGCGGGCCATTGACCACCATGCGTTTGCCAACTGCTACGATTTGCGACTTGTGATGATAGGCGACTCCGTGTCCGAAATTGGGGATTATGCATTCCGCTATTGCAACCAAATTCGAAGTGTAGTGTTTCCCTCACGGCTAATCAAGGTTGGGGCATACGCTTTTGAGTCGTGTATCGATCTGAAGCGGGTTCAACTGCCCGAAGGGCTGACAGAGCTGGGTGAAGGGTGTTTCACCACTTGCCGCATGCTGGATTCCGTGTTTCTGCCACAATCTCTGACAATGATTCCCAGCTATGCTTTCTCCTGCTGCAACAGCCTGAACCGCATTGTGCTGCCCAACGCACTGACAACCATTGGCCAGTTCGCTTTCAACGACTGCGCAGCACTGCATCACTTAAGACTTCCGCACTCAATTGTCCACATCGGAGGGTCCGCGTTTTTCAACTGCCGCCAACTTCAGTCAATTGAACTGCCCCGCCAGCTGGATACAATCAAAGCCTACACCTTTAGAGACTGTTCTCAATTGAGACATGTGCGGATACCGGCCAGCGTCACGAAGATTGAAGGCAACTCCTTTGCCAACGACTATAACCTCAGCGACATCATCACCCTAAACCCCATCCCGCCCATAGTGGACGCCAATGCCTTCCTGAATGTGCCGCGCTCAGCCACCGTACACATCCCCTGCGGCAGCACAGCCGACTACTCCACTGCCTCTGTCTGGAGCGAATTTGGGAACCTGATGGAATATCACGGTTACAACTTCGAATGCTACGCCGACGACTCCAGTATGGGGACTGTCGAGGTGATTGTGGAGCCAACCTGCACCGACTCAACAGCCATTGTACAGGCCATCCCATTCGAATACTACCGCTTCAACCGCTGGCAAGACGGCGACACAGCCAACCCCCGCACAATAGATGTAACGGTAGACTCGCTGCTGGTAGCCTATTTTATTTACGTAGGCCCCACCGCCATCAACGAAAGTGCGGCTGAATTGCCCTTAGTGTCCGTATCCGCCGGCTCTATTGCCGTCACCCGCACCCACGGGCTCCCCATCCGAATTTTCAGCACCGACGGGCGGCTGATTCACGCCACCTCCCATTCCGCCGAGAGCCAGTGTTTCGCCATCCGCCTGCCGGGAGTCTACTTAGTGCAAATCGGTGAACTACCTGCCCGCAAAGTGGTAGTACTCCCGTAAAATAGATTGCAAGGACGCGTTGGCCAACCTCCCGTCACTATAACGAATCAACAAATTCACAGAAAATGTCCCGAATTGCCATACTGCTGCCCTGTTATAACGAGGGGTCCACCATCGCCAAGGTGGTGACGGATTTCCACACTGCGGTGCCAGAGGCGGACATCTACGTCTACGACAACAACTCGACCGACTGCACAGCACAGGCTGCCCGGACGGCGGGAGCCATAGTGCGCCACGAGCCTGTGCAAGGCAAGGGCAACGTCATCCGCCGCATGTTCCGCGAAGTAGAGGCCGACATATACCTGATGGCCGACGGCGACGACACCTACCCCGCCGCGCAGGCCAGGCAACTGATTGAACCCATTGCGGACGGCCAGGCCGACATGGTAATCGGCGACCGCCTCTCGTCCACCTATTTCGAGCAGAACAAGCGTCCCTTCCACAACAGCGGCAACCGAATGGTGCGTTGGCTGATACGCCGCTTTTGGCACACCGACATCCACGACATCATGACCGGCTACCGCGCCTTCAGCCGCCCCTTTGTCAAGAACTTCCCGGTCATGACGGGCAATTTCGAAATTGAGACCGAGATGACCATCCACGCGCTCGACCGCCGGTTCGCACTCCGCGAGGTGCCGGTAACCTATCGCGACCGCCCTGCGGGAAGCACGTCGAAACTCAACACCTTCGCCGACGGTCTCAGCGTGCTCAAAACCATCATGGTTCTCTACAAGGAATACCGCCCGTTGCGATTCTTCAGCTGGCTGGCGCTGCTGCTTGCCCTTGTGGGGGTAGGAATGTTGACGCCCGTCCTGATTGAGTATTTTCACACCGGCCTCGTGCCCCGATTCCCCACCCTCATTGTCGCCCTGTTCATGCTGCTGGCGGCTCTGCTTTCCCTCTTCACTGGGCTGTGCCTTGATGTGATTGTCACCAAAGACCGAAAGAACTACGAGCTCCGGCTGCTCGACGCTTGTAGCTCACAAAACGCCAAACCATGAGACGTCCCTGGGTCAAATATCCGCTCCTCTTTGTCGGCCTCATAGCCGCCTATCTGCTTTTTGCCTTGGTTTCATCGCTGTTGCCCAATAGCCCCATCATCCGCCATGCCGCCAAGACCCAAACCCTGGGCGACCTCCAGTCGGATTTTGCCTTTGCCATCAGCTGCCGTCCAGAATACTATATGGACAACTTCACCGATGCCCTTATCATCAACCAAGCCTGCCACGGGGGCAAAGACAGCTTGCTCACCAACATGCTGCTCGTGCCTCGAGCCGACGGTGGTGGCGAGCAGTGCAACAGTCTGCAGCGGCTCACACATACCCCCGACCCCTCTGAAGAGGGGAGCGACACAACACTGTACACCATCCACTATGGCCGCTACTGGCACGGCAGCACATTCCTGATGCGTTTCCTGCTGCTCATGGCCGACTACACCTCCCTCCGCCCTCTCTTCTACCTGCTTTCCTCGTTGCTCTTGGTGTGGCTTGTAGTGGCTTTGTTCCGCCGTTGTGGCCTCGCCGTGGCTTCGTCTTTCGTGCTGGCTCTGACCCTTGTCAACGTGTTCATCATGCAATTCTCCATCCAGCTGCTGCCCGTGCTGGCACTGGCCATGATAGGTTCACTGGTGGTCCTCAACCATGTCAAAAAGCCTTCACAGCTCAACCGGCTGCTGTTCGTCTTGGGTTCACTCACCGCCTTTTTCGACCTCCTCACCTGCCCCATGCTCACGTGGGGAATTCCCCTGTGCGTCTATCTCATCATGCAGTGGCGCCATCCCCTGCCCGCACCATTCCTGCGCCGGGTGAAAGACTGGACTGTGGCATCGCTGCTGTGGGTGGTGAGCTACGGCACCACATGGGTATCGAAATGGGGCATCGCCACCCTGCTGACGGGCGAGAACGTCATCCGCGATGGCGCAGCCAAATTCTCCATCCGGGCAGGAGCATACATAGACTATTCGCGCCTCGACGCTCTGACCCGTAACCTCGACCTCTTGCACTGGCCTTACGTATGCCTCTGCCTCACAATCCTTGCTGCCCTTGCCGTATGGAGGTTCAACCGGCGAGGCATCCCCACGGCACTCCTCTGCCTGCTCACAGCCCTGCCGCCGCTGCTGTGGTATCTGGTAGTGGCCGACCACTCCTACCTCCACTACTGGTTCACCTACCGCAGCCTTGCCGTCAGCATCATGGCCCTCTTCTTTGCCGGGGTTGCCCTCATTGACTGGAGGCGCATCCCCCTGCACCACAAACACGGATTTCCGGCGCGATGATTTTCAGTAGCCATATCTTCCTTCTCTACTTCCTGCCGGCATTTCTGCTGCTCTATTTCCTGGCGCCCGCCAAATGGCGCAACGCCGTCCTACTCGTGGCCTCCATCGTGTTCTACGCCTGGGGCGCACCCGACTTCATCCTCGTGCTTCTGGCCTCGACAGTGGCCAACTTCTATTTGGTCCGTGCCATGCACCGTGCGCGACGGCCCGCCGTCAAAAAGGGACTGTGTGCCGCAGCCATTGTGCTGAGTCTCGGACTGCTGGCCTACTTCAAGTATGCCAACTTCTTTGTCGACAACCTCAACACCCTCCTCGCCCTCTTCGGGCTGTCGCCCCTGCCGTGGGCCAAAGTCCTGCTTCCGATAGGCATCAGCTTCTTCACCTTCCAGTCGCTCACCTACGTGGTCGACACCTACCGCGGAGTCAATGCCCCCATGCGCCGCCTTACCGACTATGTGGTCTACATCATCATGTTCCCCCAGCTCATCGCCGGCCCCATAGTGCGCTACACCGACATCGCCGACCAGATTACCGCCCGCCGCCGATTGCGCTGGGGCGAATGCCTGCAAGGCTTCTACCGCTTCGTAATCGGACTGGGCAAGAAAGTGCTTCTTGCCGATGTGATAGGGCGCACCGTCGACACCGTCCTTGCCTCCGACCTCGCCCAGCTCGACTCCACCACCGCCTGGGTCACCATCCTGGCCTACACCATGCAGCTCTATTTCGATTTCTCCGGCTACAGCGACATGGCCATCGGCCTGGGCCGCATTATGGGTTTCCGCTTCCCGGAAAACTTTGACAACCCCTACACCTCGGCCTCCATCACCGAGTTCTGGCGCCGATGGCACATCACCCTCGGCTCCTTCATGCGCAACTACCTTTACATCCCCTTGGGCGGGAACCGCCGCGGCACGGCCCGCACCTACCTCAACCTCTGGGTGGTCTTCCTGCTCAGCGGCCTGTGGCACGGAGCCAGCTGGAACTACGTGCTGTGGGGAGCCTACCACGGCTTCTTCCTTGTGGCGGAGCGGATCCTTTCGCGCCGTGTCGGCTGGCTCGACACGCGCCGCCGCCATCCCCTCTTCGTCCTCCCCACATTCATCATCCTCTTGGTGGGATGGGCCATTTTCCGCATCGAAGACCTCCCCTCCTGCTGGCTCTTCATCCAACGGCTTTTCGCCTTCCAGTTCCAGCCCCTCAGCCTGACCGCCGACCCGCAGTACTACACCACCCTTCTTGCGGCCCTTCTGTTTGCCTTCATCACACTCCTCCCCTTCGGGCGCAAACTCCAGCGGGCAGTCTTCTACACCGACTTCCGTCCCGCCGCCCACATCGCCGCCTGGGCCGCAGCCACCGCGATGTTCTTCTTCTGCCTGGGTGCACTCACCGCCTCCGACTTCAGTCCGTTCATCTATTTCCGATTCTGACCCCCCAAGCCATGCGACACCTGCCCAAAATACTCTGCCTACTCACCCTCGGCCTCCTGCTGCTCACCGCCCTGCAGGGGCATTTCCACATCATCACTGTCCGCCCGCTCAAAGGAGTCTACGTCGGCACCGAGAAACCGCAGTTCACCCCCTCCGCATTCCTCTCGGGCGAGTGGCAACAAACCGCCGACCGCTATCTGAAAGAGCACCACGGCTTCCGCGAGCCAGCCATCCGGCTCTACAACCAATACCTCTGGACGGCCTACCACCGCTCCACCAACCCCAACTCGGTGGTCGTGGGGCAGGACAACTACCTGTTCGACCCCCAGTTCGTCAACGAATACTACACCGGATGCTACGACTACTTCTTCTCCGACACCATACCCGACTACGAGAAGACACAAGTATTCTACCGCCGCATCAGCCGGCTGGCCAAACTGCAAGACATCCTCGACGAGGAGGGCACACACCTCTTCCTGGCCCTGCTGCCCGGCAAAGAGCGCATCTATCCGCAATACCTGCCCGACCGCGGCGCACAAGCCCGCCGCGACCGCCTGTTTGGGCACCTCCGCGCCTACGACTTCTACCGCCAATTCGCTCCCCTCTACGGCATCCGCCACGTGGATATATGCCACTGTTTCGACAGCCTGCGGGGACGCACCCCCTACCTGCTTTTCCCCAAAACCGGCACCCACTGGACCAACATAGCCTGCACCTATGCCTTCGACTCCATCATGCGCTTCATGCAGACCTTCGGCCCTCCCATTCGCCCGGTGACTCTCGGCCAACCCTACTATGCCCCCACCCGCGAGCCGGATGCCGACCTGGACAGCCTGCTCAACAAAATCGTCGGCATCCCGACCGAGCCCAACCAGTACGTCGATGTCGCCCTCTCCGACCCCATCCCGGCCCGCAACCCCTCGCTCGTGGTCATCGGCGACTCCTTCTTCTGGAACATCCTCTACAACTTCCCCATCCAGGAACTTTTCGCGCACTTCCGCTACTGGTACTACTTCAGCACCATCTACTACGACCCGGACTACGACAACGTGGCCGACATAGACCTCGTCGAACAACTGCTCGACGCCGACTATGTGATGATTTCCCACTGCACCGTGTCACTCTACAACCTGGGAGGCGGTTTCATCAACCGGGCCCTGCTGGAACTCTGCTACGACCCCGACGAGATTCAAGCCGTGCGCGACAGTCTCGCCGCCACGCCGTCAAACCTCAGTATCGACAAACGCATCGACCGCAATCTGGAGCAGTACTTCCCCGCCCTCGCCAAATCGCACCCCACACGGCGCAGCACGCGGTTCAACCAGCTGAAGCATTAGGCCCGCCACCCAGCAAGTCCACTCCTTACACACCTATTCCACACAACAAACCCGTCGGTTATACCCGCGCTGCAAGTGTAACTGACAAGTACGCGTCGCACCATTATTGAACAACGGGCGAACCGAGAACGACGCGGCGGGCCACTCAGAGCGGCGCGATGAAAACGGAGTGAAGAGGATGCTCAGTACTCGACAATCTCGGTGAAGAGCCGCCAGCCGACAGCCTCGTGATACTGCTCGTATGTGCCAGTGGGGACACGGAGGGGGATGTCGAGGTCGACTTGGTCGAAAGAGGACTCGTCAAGCCGGGGAGGCACAGCCGCCTGGGATACGATGTACTCCATCCGTTTGCAGCCGGCGAAAGCCCCCTCGCCGATGTCGCGGATGGTGGGCGGAAGGGTGAGCCGCTTGATGCGGTCGCACCCGGCAAAGGCAAAATAGCGGATGGAGGTGACGGTGTAGACGGTGGTATCGTCGTCGTCGGGGTCGGCATTGCGCCCACGCGAGCGGTCGGGGGTGACGGTTTCGGGTATGGCGAGCTGGCCGCTGGGCTTTCGGAACCCTTTCCAGGGCTGCTCCTCGCTGCCACCGGGATAGGTCACCTCGACAGTGGGGCCGTTTTTGCCACCGGTGGAGGTGATGTAGAAATAGAGAGTGTTGCCGCCAATTTTTTTGGCGAAATCGTAGTCCTGCGCCGCGAGACAGAGCGGGAGGACCAGCAGGAGTGCAATGAGTGCTTTTTTCATGCCCCAATAACGGACAGATGAAAAAAATATTGTATCTTTGCATTCTGAAGACGCAGCGCGAAAAGTCGCACAACACTTTGCCGCCCTTGCTTTTTCGGCCAGCAGCGCCACGACATGCGGGTGGCCGTCCGCCCGGAGGGAAGGTTTGCGGGACCGCGCGATTTAAGCGTCACGGATATCAACAGGTTACAAACCAACAATGAAAGGAAACTGAAATATGGATAAAGTAGAAATTGAACGACGCGTGGGCAGAGCCCGCCAACTGCACGAGCAGGGCTGCAACTGCTGCCAGTCGGTGGTGCTGGCTTATGCCGACCTGCTGCCCGTCGACGAACAGGCGGCGGCGCAGATGGCTTCGGCTTTCGGCCGGGGCATATCGGGACTGAAAGAGACGTGCGGCTGTGTGACGGGCATGGCGCTGGTGTGCGGCTTGCTCGACCAAACGATGATGGTGAAGGGGCTGGGCAACCGGTTCCGCGAGGAGAACGGCGACCTGAACTGTTTCAGTCTGCTGCAGAAGCAGGGGCGCGAACACTCATGCAACGACCTTGTGGCGTGCGCGGCCCGGCTGTTGGGCGAGACACTTTGATGCACTTGGTTCTGAACAGCAAAGAATGGAGATTATGAAAACTTATGTGCTAAGCAATAAGAACGGGATACGGGCTGTGGTGACGAACTATGGCGGACGCATAATGCAGCTGGTGGTTGCCGACCGGCAGGGAGAATGGCAGGATGTGGTGCTGGGGTATGACCGGGCTGAGGAGTACCGGAAGGAGAACCACCTGGGCGACTTTGGCGCAGCCATAGGTCGCTATGCCAACCGGATTGGGAACGGGAGGCTGGCGATTGGCGGACGGGAATGGCAGCTGCCGCAGAACAACGGGCCCCATTGCCTGCATGGGGGGCCTGACGGATGGCAGTACAGGCCGTTTGAGGTGGTGAACGCCTCCGGCAGTTCGATTAAGATGGTGCTGGAGAGCCCCGACGGGGACAACGGTTTCCCGGGCAGGGTGCGGGTGGAGATGGTCTACCGGCTGACGGACGACAACGCCTTGGCGATAGACTATTCGGCCACGACGGATGCACCCACGGTCATCAATATGACGAACCACAGCTATTTTAATCTCAACGGGAGCGCACAGGGGTCGGCGATGAATCATGTGCTGACAATCGATGCCGACCGCTATTTGCCTATCGACCCCACCAGCCTGCCGCTTGGAATGATGGTCGGGGTGGAGAATACGCCGTTTGATTTCCGCCTACCCAAGACCATCGGCCTCGATATCGACAAGGAGGATGTGCAGCTGCGCAACGGCAGCGGCTATGACCACTGCTGGGTGTTGAACCATAGGGGGGATATGAGCCGCCCGTGCGCCCGATTGGAGAGCCCGGCGACGGGTATTGCCCTGGAGGTGTTCACGACCGAACCGGGGATGCAGGTGTATACGGGTAATTTCCTGGACGGAAGTGTGGTGGGGAAAGGCGGGACGGCCTATGGACGGCGCAGCGCCGTGTGTCTGGAGACGCAAAAGTATCCCGACAGCCCGAACCACAACTGGGTGGAGTCGAACCCGTTCCTTAACCCCGGCGAACGGTTTGAAAGCCATTCGGTTTATCGGTTCTCAACTACGGAATGAAGCTTATTCCAATCCATGAGATAAAAACGAAGCAGCCTCCAGGAATGGAGGCTGCTTCGTTTTCAGGACTGAAATCAGTCTTATTCGGCGAGGGCCAGATATTTGTCTACTTCGTTCCACTCGGGGCTTTCGGGATAGTTGTCTTTGATTTTCTGGAAGGCTTTGGTGGCACCGGCTTTGTCGTTCTGCTGGAGGTACATCATGCCGGCTTTCCAGAGGGCAACCGGGGCGACGGTGTAGTTGTCGGAGCTGCAGTCAGCGGCTTTCTCGTAATATTTGACGGCTTCGGCGGGGCTGCCTTTCTCGGCATAGGCATCGCCGATGAGCATCTGGGCCAGGGCACCGGTGAAGAGGTCTTTGCCCTTATAGGACTTGAGACGGTCGATGGCTTGGTCGTAGTTGCCAAGGTTGAGTTCGCAGATGCCGGCGTAATACTTGGCCAGATTGGCAGACTTGGTGCAGCCATACTCGTCGATGACGGCGTTGAAGCCCATGAACTCGTCGTTGCCGTTGAGGGCCTTCTCGAAGTCGCCTTCGTTGAACCACTGCTCGGCAGCAAACATGTCTTCGGCAGCACGGACTTGGCGGGGCTGAGCCACAAGAGCGACGTAGGCCCAGATGGCCAAAGCCACCACGACGACGGCGCAACCTACGGCGGTGAGCATTTTTTTGTTCTTTCTGATGTACTGTTCGGTTTTGGCGATAACGCCGCCAACCTCAAGGTTTTTCTCTTCGTTATTCTCTTTCATTATGTAGTATTTTTGATTTTTCGAGAGTGCAAAATTAGTCATTTTTTTCCATTGAGACGAAATAAATTTTATTCTCAAGGGCATTTCGGGACGGCAAGGAAAATTTAACATTTCACAATATTCTAATTTCGAGAACATTATATTCACAACAGGCTTTTTTTTCGAAAAAAAAAAGTTTTAATTGCATTTTTTATCTATCTTTGCAAATTGGATTTTTATGAATAGAATACCAAAAAAAATGAGATTATGAACACAAAGACAAAATATCTCGGCATGGAGCTCAACAGCCCTATCATTGCGGGCAGTTGCGGCCTCACGGCCAACATCGACAACCTCATGAAAATGGAGGAGTGCGGTGTGGGTGCGGTGGTGCTGAAATCCATCTTTGAGGAACAGATTATATATGATATAAAGCGGAACACCCATATCCACGCCCCTGTGGGCAACTATGGCGACAGCTATGAGTACATAGCCCAGCATGTGGCTGCCGACTCGGTGTCGAAGTATTTCTCGCTGATAAAGGAGGCCAAGTCGAAACTTTCGGTCCCGGTGATTGGAAGTATCAACTGTTTCTCGCACGAGAACTGGATTACTTACGCCAAACAATTCCAAGACACTGGCTGCGATGCGCTGGAGCTGAATATGGCCATCATGCCTTTCGACACTTCGCTTTCGGCCGATGATGTGGAACGCACGTTCAGCAACATCATCCAGTCGCTGCGCAAGTCGATTTCCATCCCTATCAGCATCAAGGTGGGTACTTATTTCACCGACCTGGCCAAGTTCATGCAACAGCTTTCGTGGTCGGGTGTGCAGGGCATCACGATGTTCAACAAGTCGCTTCAGGTCGACATCGACATTGACGAGGAATGCCTCCGCAACGCCGACTCGCTGACTCAGCCGGGCGAGATTTACAACACGCTGCGCTGGACAGCAATCCTGAGCAAGAAACTGCGCTGCGACCTCTGCGCCACCACCGGTGTGAGCAACGCCCACGATGTAGTCAAGCTGCTGCTTGCGGGCGCCACAGCAATACAGGTGGCTTCGAGCCTCTACCGCAACGGGGTGGAGTATGTCAAGGAGCTGAACGCAGGGCTGAAAAGCTGGATGGAGGCGAAGGGGTATGAGAACCTCGACCAGTTCCGCGGCAAGCTGGCCCTCACCCAGAACGACAAGGCCAGTATGCTGATGCGCACCCAGTTTATGAATTATTTTGCAGAAATCAAATAGTACCAATGAGTTTCAAGAGCGTTGCACTGTAGAGAAGAAAAAACTCAATGTTATAGCCCCCAACGAATTGAACAATTGAATTAATAATGTAAACACTATCACATCATGGACAACACACAAGAAAAACCCGTGAGCTTTTTCCGATTCGAGGATCTTCGCATTTATGCCAAAGCCACTGACTTCAGCACATGGATTATCAACAACATCGGGCAACCCGAGAACGACATGCAGCGCAATCTTGTCAACTCTTTTTGCCACTCCTCCTACGACATCGCCCTGAATATCGCAGAAGGCTCCTCGCGCAACAAGAACCAGTTTGAGCACTACCTGAAAATCTCAAAATCCGCCATCCGCGAGTGCATCGTCTACACTGCCATCGCCCACAACATCGGCCTGTTCGATGATGAGACATGCGAGCAGTCGCGTGAGTACCTCATGGAGCTCACCCGCATGATCGGTGCCCTCATCATTTCGCTGCAACGAGGCAGTTCGCGCCGCCGCGAGGAGTATGAAAACGACGACAACGACAACACCATCGACGATACGACAAGCGACATTGACAACATCGACACTAACTTTTAAGGATCTGCGCCCATCACAAACTCCCGCACACCTCCCCTAAGAGAATTCATGTATCCTTTTTTAGACAATTTACAACACACTGAGACCGGCAATTTCTTTTTAATTGCCGGTCCTTGTGTCATAGAGGATGAGGAAAGCCCTTTCCTCATCGCCGAAAAACTGCTAACCATTACTCAACGCCTTGCCATCCCCTTTGCGTTCAAAGCCTCTTACCGCAAGGCAAACCGCTCGCGCATCGACTCCTTCACCGGCATCGGCGACCAGGCCGGACTGGACATCCTCAGCGCCATCCGCCAACGCTACGGCATCCCAGTGGTGACGGACATCCACTCTGAGCAGGAGGCTGCAACGGCTGCCCCATACGTTGATGTGCTGCAAATTCCAGCGTTCCTGTGCCGGCAGACTTCGCTGCTCGAGGCTGCCGCCAAGACCGGCCGCTGCGTGAATGTCAAAAAGGGCCAGTTCCTCTCGCCCGAAGCCATGACACACGCCGTCGACAAAATCACTTATTTCGGCAACCGCAACATCATGCTCACCGAGCGCGGCACGACTTTCGGCTATCAGGACTTGGTTGTGGACTTCCGCGGCATCCCGGTTATGCAGAAGAACCGGGTTCCGGTGGTGGTGGACATCACCCACTCGCTGCAGCGGCCCAACCAGACATCGGGGGTGACCGGCGGCAATCCGGAAATGATTGAGACTATTGGCCGGGCTGCCGTTGCCGTAGGGTGCGACGGCATCTTCATGGAGACCCACCCCAACCCCGCAGTGGCAAAATCGGACGGAGCCAACATGCTGCGTCTCGACCTGGCTGAAGATCTCCTGCAAACCTTGAAGCGCATACACCAGGCGGCCACAAACCGGTAGCCCGGCTTCTGAACCTATCCAGACAACAACATCCACTCAAATAGCTATGTTACTCAACTTAGAAAAACCCATCGTATTTTTCGACCTCGAGACAACTGGTGTGAACGTCGGAAGCGACCACATCGTCGAGATATGCCTCTACAAAGTCAACCCCGACCAAAGTTCCGAGCAGTACGTCCAACGCCTTCGCCCTGTTGACACCCAAGGCAAAACCATCCACATCCCCGAAGTCACCACTGCCATTCACGGGATTAGCGACGCCGACGTCGCCGACAAGCCCACATTCGCCCAAAAGGTGGATGAGATTGCCCATTTCATTGGCGACGCCGATATCGCAGGCTACAACTCCAACAAGTTTGATGTTCCCATGCTGGTGGAAGAGTTTCTCCGCTGCGGACACCATTTTGACCTCAAGTGCCGCCGTCTTATTGATGTGCAAAACATCTTCCACAAGATGGAGCAGCGCACCCTGAAGGCCGCATACAAGTTCTATTGCGGCAAGAATCTGGACCACGCCCATACAGCCGATGCCGACACTCTGGCCACCTACGAGGTGCTTATGGCGCAGCTGGACCGCTATCAGGACTGCGAATATACCGCCCCTGACGGGTCGGTCAGCAAACCCATAGTCAACGACATGGAACGACTCAGCCAATTTACGTCCAACAGCCAATGGGCCGATCTTGTAGGACACATAGGCTACGACAAACAGCACCGCGAAATATTTAACTTTGGCAAACACAAAGGGAAAACTCTTGAATCTGTGTTCAGCAACGAACCCGCTTATTATGACTGGATGATGAAAGCAGAGTTTCCGCTCTCTACTAAAGAGTGTATCACCGAAGTGTGGAAACGTGGAAGGGAGAAGAAACTCCAAGACCTTAAGCTTCACTTCGGGTCATAGCAAATCCACTGCTGACGCGCCAAAAAGCATCGTCCCATCGAAAGTCACCAACATCGGTGCTAAAATCTATCAGCCCTCCATCTTTTGGCTTTGCCTTTCGATGGAGGGCTGACTAATTGTTATCACACAGAATCCGCAACATGGCCCGATTTGGGCCAGAAGAGCCTCTCTGCGGCACGATTTCGCCCACCATGACATGGGGACCACGCCTGGGGTCGACAGGCTCAAAAACGGCACAATCCGCCACGCGCCGAGCAAATGCTGCCGCCAATGTCAGGGGGCAAAAATAAAAAACCCCCGTTTCACAACGGAGGGTAAAACAAAAGCGTATGAAAAAAAATATTATTACTGTGCTCTATCTATATCTATTTCTGTTTCAGGAATTCTTGAACCTGATCAGAGGGAACGACAGTCTCTTGGAAGGTATAAGCATTGGTTTTCGGAGAGCGGACCATACGGATTACTTTGGCATAGCTCTTACCAGTAGCGGTCTTAAGGGTTGCAACAACTTTTTTTGCCATAGTTATCTATCTCCTATTCTTTATTTGATTTCTTTGTGGACAGTCATTTTCTTCAAGTACGGATTGTACTTTTTCAACTCCAGACGTTCAGGAGTATTCTTTTTATTCTTGGTGGTGACGTAGCGGCTCATGCCGGGAACACCGCTATTCTTCTGCTCGGTGCATTCGAGAATTACCTGCACTCTTGCGTCCTTGTTTTTCTTTGCCATTTTTTATACTATTGCTACTTTGTTCTTTGAAACAACCGTAATACGGTTTTGTTAGCTTTTGCTCGGAGAGAAACTGCGCAGAACGAGCATCAACAATCTGCTACTATTCCCTCAAAAGCGGTTGCAAAATTACTACTTTTTTTTGAATTATCAAACGTTTGAAGCGAAAATTTCTTCCATAATAACACAAGTATATTATTTACAACAACTTGCTCATCAAACTTTTTATCTCTCATGACGTCTCATTACAACTAATTGAGGTTCGTGAAAGGGAGTGAATCAGCATTTTAGGCATAAAAAAGAAGAACATTATCGCACCCATTTGGCAACTATTCCGTATAACACTGACACACTATTCGTTGGCATAGGTACCGGCAAATTCATCTTCTTCCTCAACATAGATGGGTGCATCGGGTTGCTGAGGTGCCGCGACGCTGTCTTTCTTGACATACTCCCACCCCCGTGGCGGACGTTTGCAATTGCTTACACTGCCTTGGATATAGGCAATCTCTTCGTCTGTGAGCTCTTTGTCGCCAGGGATGAACCGCTGACGCCAGAACGGAAAATCTTCTACCAATTCACCCGAATAATAGAAATCAAAGCCAATGGCACCGAAAGTGTATGTCTGGCCATGGATTTTGATATGGCTGCCGCCACACACGGGGTTCGGCTTAGGTACGGACTGGGCAAATCCCACATTGAACAGGGTAAACAGGATGTCGGGGCGGTCGCTGATGTCATATCCCGCCCGTTTCCACTGGAGCATAGTCTGATGAAGAATGCAGGCAGTATAAAGATAGGAGTAGAGATGGTTGCGGTAGTCAACGAGGCGGTTGTAACGCTCGTCGTCCTGAGCCGCACCCTCGACCGTGTAGTCGAGCAGATGCTCGTATCGCGGCCCCATATAGTACGGAGAGGTAGGGTCTTTGAGATGCTCTTCGATAGCCTTGGCTGTTGACAGCTTGATTCCATTGACCCCATAGGAGAACTGCGACTGGACATTGAGGACCTTGACCGGACCAAGATACTTCTTGACCGTCTCGCGATTGGAATTAAACAACCTAATCTGCTCACCAATGAGGCACCCAACAATCAAACGCGGCTCGACACCCGTCAGCCGTCCCACCTCAGTGATAAGGGCCTTGTCGCGCACAATGGCATCCTTCAGAGCCGGCCACTCAGCACCCGTCATCCAAGTGATGACATTGGGATGCTGCTGTTGCGGCACACGGTTCAGCACGGCCTCGACCTCTTGCAGCAACTTGTTGTATTCCGTGAGATCATCAATATACAGGCCGGAGGCGGCAATCATACGGTCTACCAGCATAGGGTCGTGTCCATACTGGGCTGCCGTAGTAATCAACCGCGCATTGGTGGGGAAGAACTTACTGAAGACCGCCAGTTTGACATACTGGCGCATCCATCGCCGCTGCACCTGCTCGGGGGTATACTCTGCATCGTTGATGGATTCCATTTCCGACACAGAAAGCATATAGCGCGAATTGCGATCCTCGGCGCCCTTATTATGGGTGAGCCCGAGCTGATAAACAGCCCAGGCTCCTATAATTGTGAATCCAGCTAACGCAAAGAGACCGACAACAATGTCGAAGATTTTACGTCCGACACTTCGCTTAGTCCAATTGCGAAGAGCTATGCTAAATCTCGAAGCCATTCTATCTTCTCAAAAAGGGTTACATCCATCAAGATAAACACAATGGCACCAGCAATGTAGCCAGCGAAAGCCAGCGGAGTGATTTTCTTCAGATACCAGATAAAGTCAATCTTCTCCATGCCCATGACTGCCACACCAGCTGCCGAACCGATAATGAGGAGGCTTCCACCCGTACCAGCACAGTAGGCCAGGAACTCCCAGAAAGGATGGTTGACATCGAACATCACCTCGGCACCGTGGATGGGATACATGCCCATCGAAGCTGCCACCAGAGGCACATTGTCAATAATCGACGACAGGACACCGATAATAAGGTCGATGAGGAAGAAGCCGACTGGCTCTGACCCCACATGCATGTCAATAAATGTGTTGTTGAGGCCGCTCGCCAAAATGGCAAGGGCTCCGCAGGTTTCGAGGCAAGCCACAGCCATCAAGATACCCAGGAAGAAAAGGATGCTGGGCGTATCGATATGCTCGAGAGTCTTCGATGCAGTAGGCAGGGCGACATTGTCCTTCGAATGCTTGCGGCTGATAATCTCAGTGAGAACCCACAGGACGGACAGACCGAAGAGCATACCCAGATAGGGCGGCAGATGGGTGATGGTTTTGAAGACTGGGACAAACACCAGAGCGGCGATGCCAACAAAAAAGATGAGGCGCTGCCACTTCTGGTCGATGACAACTCCCTCTGCACTGTCGTCTGGCGACACCACTTCACCCTTCAGCGTAGCACCCAGTATGGCGCAAGGCACCACCAAGCAAGCCAACGATGCAAGAAGAGTCTTCACCATAATGTTGACAGTAGTCACCTGACCACCAATCCAGAGCATGATGGTTGTCACGTCGCCGATGGGGCTCCATGCTCCGCCGGCATTGGCGGCAAGAATAATCATACCGGCAAAGAGCCAGCGCTCCTTCTGGTCTGCTATGAGCTTGCGCAGCAGGGCACACATCACAATGGCCGTAGTCATATTGTCAAGTATGGCCGACAAGAAGAAGGTAATGATGCTCAGCGTCCAAAGGAGCTTCTTCTTGTCGCGGGTGGTAATCAGGTCCGTGATAATACGGAAGCCCTGGTACTCGTCCACCAGCGTGACAATAGTCATGGCACCGAGCAGGAAGAAAACAATCTCCGCTGTGGAGCCAAGGTGGTGTGTCAGCTCATTGGTCCACGTCGAACCTTCCGGGATGAGTCCCGCAAACTGGACGTGTGCAAAAGCATATAATGTCCACAATAATACACCCAGCAGAAGGGCTGTGGCCGTCTTGTTTACTTTCAAGGGATGCTCGAGCGCGATGCAGGCGTATCCGATGATAAATGTTGCGACAATTGCTACTAACATGATAGTTTTATTGAGTTTTTAGGATTAATAATCATCTCCTGTTCTGCTGTTTCTGCATCTCCTCCGTCATCCGTTGCATTTGCTCCAGACGCTTCTGGAAACTGCTCTTCTTCTGGGGAGCATTCTTGTGCTTGCTGTCATAGGCTGCCATACGGGCGCGCACTTTCTTCTCACTGGTAAACTTCCGAATCAGCACCATCTGCAACATCGTAATGGTAAGAGAGCAGAAATAATAGAGGTTCAATCCTGCGGCCATACTGTTGAACATAAAGAGCATCATGAATGGCATAAAATACATCATAAACTTCATGCCCGGCATATTGGCCTGAGCCTGCTGCCCACGCATTGTATACCACGTGTAGAAGAACTGCATGCCAAACATCAGCAGACAGAACAGCGATACGTGGTCGCCATACAGCGGGATATTGAATCCAAGGTCAAGAATACTATCATACGTCGAAAGGTCCTGGCACCACAGGAAAGGCTTTTGGCGCAACTCTATAGCCACAGGGTAGAACATGAACATAGCCGTCAGGATAGGCATCTGCAACAGTACAGGCAAACATCCTGCCACAGGGCTGTAACCCGCCTTCTTCTGCAGCTTGCTCATCTCCTGCTGCTTCTGCAAAGCCTGTTCGGGATTGGGATACTTCTTGTTCAGTGCCTCCATCTCAGGCTTCAGAATCCGCATAATGGCCGACCCCTGATACGACTTGAATGTCAAGGGGAACAGCACCAGTCGCAGCAAGATGGTAAACACTATGATGATAATGCCATAATTCCAATTGAAAGTCTCCAAAAAGTTGAAGACAGGAATAATCAGATAACGACTCACAAACTTCGAGAAAATCCACCATCCCAACGGCAGCATCTTCTCAAAACCGCGATGCATAGCCCGCAAGTCGCGATACTTCGTGGGGCCGAAATAAAAGTGCATCCCCATGCTGCAGTCGCGCTCATTGTCATACGTCAGCCCGATAGTGCTGCTCATATCACACAGATAGTGCGGGTCTTTCACATCCTTGGCAGCCTCCTGCTTCAGATAAGCGTTCTCGAAAGTGCTGTCCGCCACCAAAATGGCTGCAAAGAACTGCTGTTTGAAAGCCACCCACTCCACGCGGGTCTTCACATTCTTCTCCCCATCGCGGCCACGGCCCACCTCGTCCACATCGGCATCGGCCTTATAATAGATACTCGAATAGAACTTCTCCGGGTCCTTCTGGCGGTTCCGGCTGCCGCGGCTGCCAGCGTCCACCTTCTCCTGGCGGTTCATCCGGTTGTGCCATTCAAAATCCATATAATCCGTGGCGCGCACCACATTCTTCAACCCATGGAAATTAATCTCAAAATTCACATCATACTCATCGCCTCCCACCACATAATGGAACTCCACATACCTGTCCATGCTCATCCCGTTGCTGTCACCCACATAAGCGCGGAAATGCAAATCAATGGCCTCGTTAGAGGCGATCTGATACACGCTGTCGGTATCAATCCTCAGCAACTTGCCGCCATACTCCCTATAAGGCACAAACACCAAATCCTTAGTATTAATCACCCTCGTGTCCTCAGTCGAGAAAATCAGATTCATATTATCGTCGGCGGGACTGATCAGCTGCAACGGCAAACTGTCGTAAGTGGTATACTCACTCAGCACCACCTCGCGCACCTGCGCACCCATATTAGTAAACGTCACAGCCATGCGCTCATTCTTCACCGTCACATTCACCGTGTCGCCGAAAGCGCTGGCATTGAACACACCCATGTCGCCGCGGCGGTGCATCTGCAGCTGCCGCTGGGCATTGGTGTCGCCCTGCATAGCCAAACTGTCAAGGTGAGCCTTCACTGCCGCCACGCTGTCGGCGTATGCCACACTGTCCATATAAGCCTGGCGAATCGAATCATTGACGCGCTGCCGCTCGGCAATCTCCTCTTTACTGGGGGCAACCCACCACATGTAGCCAACAAAGATGGCGAAAATCAAGACAAGTCCTACTATCGATTTTTTATTCATATCTGTTTAATATTCATCACAATCCGCCACCAATCGACGCTACGGGCGGGTTTGCAAAGTTACGATTATTTTCTCATACAAACAGAACTGCCAAAATATTTTTTCAAAAAAGGCTCCATTATTCAAAAGAAATGTGTAATTTTGTACTCTCAAATAATAGTGTACAATGAATAGCAAGAAAATCCGTTTAGCACTCATTCTGTTGGCAGTAGCACCCGTCCTGCTCTATGGGTGCAACCGCAGCCAGACCCCCGACGAGCCCGTTTACGACACCATAGCCTTCGAACCGGAGCCCGAACCCGAACCCGAACCCGAAATCATCGAAGCCCCAGCCGTCAAACCCGCTCCCCGTCCCGTAGTGCGCAAAGAACCCCAGAAAGAGGAAGTCCTCTACATCTCCGGCCACGGAGCCAACGGCCGCGTATGGGGCCATATCACCATGAAAGGCAACAAAGGCAAAGGCACCGTCACCGACGAACACGAAAACGCCCTCACCGTCACCTGCACCCGCCAAGGCGAAGAACTCATCTGCTACGACCAGAACAGCCGCCAATACATCTTCCGCCTCTGACAAATACACACTTTTCAATACATTCCAAATTCATACTCAACATGAAAACCACTAAAGAACTCCAATCTATCGCCACGCAAGTGCGTCGCGACATACTCCGCATGACCACCGCCGCCAAGTCCGGCCACCCCGGTGGCTCCCTCGGCACCGCCGACTGGATGACCGCCATGCAATTCAACATCCTCGACCACGACCCCGCCCACTTCACCATGGACGGCCAGGGACAAGACATGCTCTTCGTCTCCCAAGGCCACATCACCCCCGTCATCTACAGCACCATGGCGCGCCGCGGCTTCTTCCCCGTCGACGAGTTGAAAACCTTCCGCCAGTTCGGCACCCGTCTGCAGGGCCACCCCTCCACCGAGCACGGCCTGCCCGGCATCCGCATGGCCAGCGGCTCCCTCGGCCAGGGCCTCAGCGTCGGCATCGGCGCCGCCCTCGGCAAAAAACTCACCGCCGACAACCACCTCGTCTACACCCTCCACGGCGACGGCGAACTGCAGGAAGGCCAAATCTGGGAAGCCGCCATGTTCGCCGGTGCCAAACACGTCGACAACCTCATCGCCACCATCGACTACAACCACCAGCAAATCGACGGCACCACCCAGCAGGTCATGGACCTCGGCGACCTCAAAGCCAAATTCGAAGCCTTCCAATGGACCGTCGTCACCATCGCCAACGGCAACGACATGCAGCAAGTGCTCGACGGCATGGCCCAAGCCAAAGCCCTCACCAGCCACGGCAGCCCCGTCTGCGTCATCCTCACCACCGAGATGGGCTACGGCGTCGACTTCATGCAAGGCATCAACAAATACCACGGCTCCGTCCTCTCCGCCGACGACCTCCCCCGCGCCCTCGCCCAACTGCCCGAAACCCTCGGCGACTTCTAACCCCACCGCACACCATACCCCTCCGGCGGCCCCGGACTGCGTCCGGGGCCGCCGGTTCCGTTTCCGTCCGACCCCCCACTCCCCGCCCACCGCCCTCCCTCCTGCCGGCAAAAACACCTCAGCCCACCGCACCTTTTTCGTATCTTTGCAATCCCGAAAACACAACAGCACAATGCGCAGACTGCTCATAACAATAATGCTCATCGCAGCATGCGGCGCGTGGATTCCGGCCTGCGCCCAGAAAGCCCCATCCCCCAAGCAGGAAAAAACCAACCTGCTGCTCATACTCGACTGCTCCAACTCCATGTGGGACAAATGGCAGAGCGACTCCAAAATCAAAGTCACCCAGCAAGTACTCCTCCGGCTGCTCGACAGCATCGAAGGCCAACACCACATCGACATAGCCCTGCGCGTCTTCGGCCACCTCAACGACCGCGACCTCGGCACCCAACTCGAAGTACCCTTCGGCCCGGACAACCTCTACAAACTGCGCAGCAAAATCAAAACCCTCGTCCCCAACGGCGGCTGCACCGCCGCCTCCGCCCTCACCAACTCGCTCAACGACTTCCCCCGCTCGCCCCAATCGCGCAACCTGCTGCTCATCATCACCGACGGCCTTGACGAATGCGACGGCGACATCTGCGACGTCGCCCGCCGGGTCAACGGCAGCGGCGCCGTGGTGCAAACCTTCATCATCGGCATCGGAAGCGCCGAAAACTTCACCACCTCCCTCGACTGCGCAGGCCGCTTCACCCTCCTCTCCGACGAAGAGCGCTTTGCCGAAACCCTCTACCAAATCCTCCTCCTCTCCGACCAACAAGCCCTCCTCACCATCGACGTGACCGACGCCGACCACCACCCCTACGAGACCGACATCCCGCTGGCCCTCTTCGACCACTCCACCCACACCCTCCGCCACGCCACCATCCACCACTACGGCACCGACACCCCGCCCGACACCCTGGCCCTCGACCCCCTGCTCGCCTACGACATCACCCTCGCCACCCGCCCGCCCGTGCAACTCACCGACCTCCGCTTCAAACCCGGCCAGCACACCCGCCTCGAAATCACAGCCCCCCAAGGCAGCCTACGGCTCCACCTGCCCAACAAGCGCACCTCCTTCCAGCTGCCCGACTACACCATCTTCGTGCGGCGCCACGCCGACCCCGCACTCCTTGCCACCCAGCGCCTCAACGACAAGGCCTACTACCTAGCCGGGCGCTACGACGTCGACATTCTCTCACTCCCCGCCATCCACCTCGACAACATAGCCATCCGCAGCGGCTCCGACACCGACTTGCAAATCCCGCTGCCCGGCCAACTGGCCCTCACCAAGCCCCCCGTCCCCGCCACAGGCAGCATCTACGCCCTGCAGCCCGACGGCCTCGAATGGGTCTGCGACCTCGACCCCGCCAACATCAACGAGCGCATCGTCCTGATGCCCGGCAACTACATCGTCATCCTCCGCCCGGACGACGAGACCGACTACGACGCCGTCCAGACCGCCACCTTCACCATCCACTCTGCCCAGCAGACGGGCGTCGCCATCAAATAACAAGGTGCTGACCCCGGCCCGCTTAGCGCCGCCATCGCAGCCCCACCGCCCCCTCACTTTCCTCCCCTCTCCCCCACCGCCCGCCCGGCACGGTGCAAGTCCGCTCATTGCACTCCACGCCCCAATCCGCGGCCACCCACTTCGCCGCAGGGGCGCCGATGAAATGGGGTTGAAACGAGGCACAACGGCCGAAGAATGAGCGAACCGGGGGCGAGCCCGCCCGCCAAGGCCTCCGTGGGCCGCAGGGCATGGGGGCGGCATAAGCACCTGGCGGCAGGGGGCGAGGAAAAACGGGCCGGCCGGGTGGCGGCATAAGGGGGTGGAAGGCGGGCTGGAGGAGGTGCGGGGGAAGGGCCTCCGCCGGGAGGAATGAAAAAAAATCCGTGTCAAACGACACGGATTTCACATGAAATTCAAACTAAAACTTATCTCATTTAATCGATAGTGCCACCGCCGAGATGCTCCCAGTTGTCTTCGAAATGGCCACGCCAGAAGTAGACTTCGTGGATGTGGTGACGGCCGTTCCACTCGCAGGTGCTGATGGGGCAAGAGTCGCCTTCCATATACTCATGGGTGTGGTGAACCATAGCGGTGGGGTCGGCAGCATCAATAATCATGACGCGTGCGGGGTCGGTCGCGCTGTGGTGGGGACAGATGGTGGTCAACGTGGGATCCTTCGGGGGGAGAAGGGTGTCGTAGACTACGGGGACGTTGGGGTCGGCCTCGACTTTGCTGCAGCTGGTGTAGCTGAAGGCAGCGACCAAAGCGAAAGCTGCCACAAGAGTGAACAGGATGACTTTCTTTTTCTTCATCGTTTTGATTATTTTTATGTTTCTATATTCCGTTTTGTTGTCCTTAATATGCTGAACCAAGTTGCCTTACAGCCTTAAAAGCCGCTTGGCAACATTCTATTCAACAATGCAAAGATAGTATTTTTTTTTTGATGAGTGACTTTTTTTCGATTTTTTTTTGAGCCGACGGGTTCGAAAAGCCGTGACGCGGGGTGCTAATAGGCATGTTTTTCGCCAAGGAGGTTGATTTGGAAGCTGAACCCGAAGTTGAGGTATTTGAAGTCTTTGAGACTGGCCTGGAGGCGGAGGTGCCGCCACAGGAGGGCGTCGAGGCCCACTTGGAACTCGTTGCCCGTGTATTCGACCACGGCGCGGGCCTGGGGGAAAAAGGCGGGGCGGAAGGTCACGCCGCCCACCAGTCCGTTCCACTTGGCGTTGTAGCCGCGATAGAAGTGGCGGTAGGCGAGGGTGACGCCCAGCTCGTTGCCGCCGAAGGACAGGTGCTTGGTGGCGGCGATATAGTAGTTGAAGAAATAGAGCTGCACGTCGGTGCGGTCTTTCTTGAAAATGCCGGTGCCGAAGTCGTTGGTGCCGATGGCTATGGCGGGATGGTAGCGGCCTTCTTTGATGGGGCGGATTTTGAGCGATGCCGAGCGGTCTTTGCGGTGGTAGTCCCAGAGTTGCTCGGATTCGGCGCTTTTGCGCTTGACGCAAACGTAGCTGAATTCAATCCAGGGGAATGGGGTGAGGGATAGGTAGTAGTCGTAGGTGTCGTACTTCTGGCCCAGGAGCAGGAAGCCCGTGTCGGGGGTCATGGCCTTGTTGAGGAAATGGATGCCGAGGGAGGCGTCGCCCTCGTGGTTCATCTCGGCCGAGGGGACGTGGATGAGGCCGGAGAGGCCTGTATATTGCTGTGCGCGGCTGGCAAGGGGCAGCAGGGCTGCGGCCGCGAGGACTATGATGGCTAAGTGTCGTCTCATTCTTGGGTGGTCTTTTGGTTGATGATGAAATCGGGTTGCATGGTGTGGCTGCCCCAGTCGAGGGTGGTGCGGCTGAACCATCCGTCGCGCTCGTTCTCTTCGGGGTCGGTGCGGTAGATGCGGTTGCCGGTGATGTTGGTCATGACGCTGTAGGAGAGCCTGTAGTTGGAGGCGGGCCGGAAGTTGACGGCGCGGCGGGTGCGGTGGTAGGGGGGCAGCATGACGATGACTTTGAAGCCGGCGTCATAGCTGTAGGTGTCGCTCCAGTGGGCAAAGACGCTGACGGTTGTGTGCTTGAAGTGGCGCATGGCCTCGGCTTCGAGGCAGAAGTCGCGGTAGACATAGAGGCCGGCGACGCCTCTGAGCTGTGTGTTCCACTGGCTGAGGTAGATGTCGCCCCCAATGGTGCCGACGAAACGGTCGGGACTGTTGATGCGCCAGTAGGTGTCGGTGTAGAGCCAGCCGATATATCCGCCCTGGGCTTCGAGGGCGAACCAGCGAGTCAGCGGCAGGAAGAGTTTGAGGTCGAGACCGTAGCGGTTGAGGCTGAAGAGGCCGGCGGTGGCTTTGGCGTGGAGGCTGCCCAGACGCAGCTCTTTGCTGAGGGCGAAATTGTTCACCTTAAATCCGTTGCCGTAATTGCCGTACTGGTTGACTATGGGTACGAGAACTTGGCCGGTCAACTGCCAGTTTTTGCCCATTTCCCACCTGAAGCCGGGAGTGAGGTTGATGAGGAAGTCGTATTGGCGACGATAGTATACATCGCGGAAATTGACGCTGAGTCCCGCGAAGATGTCCAGTCCGGGTGCCGGGGATTGAGCCCGGAGCTTGGCGGGGTTCAGCGGGCCGAGGAGGACCGCCAGCAGCATCACGGCGGAGAAACGTCGGCAGAAAGTGTTGCGTTGAGTCATTGCGTGTGTCTGTTTACATGTTACAAATTACAAAATGCAAAAATACATAAAAAAAACGGATTAGCAACAGTGTCCCGCCTTTTTATTCGGGATGAAGGTTCAACAACGGAGTTTCATCTTGCTGTTGGACCCTCATGGCATGAAAAAAAGAATCCGGGCATACTATTTTCGACTCTGCAGCGTTAATAAAAATAAAAAAACGTTTTCTGTCTCAGATTTGGCAGAAAGGCGTTTCGTTGTATATGCAAATAAAACTTTTGAATCATGAGGAGAATATTAATTGTGGTGGTTGCCGTTTTGGCTCTGTGCGCGTGTGGCCACAGCAAGCAGGGACTCAGTTTCAATCCCAACGACGGCTATGAGGCGGAGTTGACGATGCCCGACGGCGAGGTGGTGCGATACACCGCTTATGAGCATCTGTATTATGTGAAGAATGTGGAGGATACGGCTTATCAGTATCTGAATGTGTATGTGCCGGAGGGGGCCACGAAGACCACGCCCATCCTGCTGCGCACGTATATCGGCGGCTATATGGCCGCCAAGGCACGCGCCCCACAGGCGGGCGACGCCACGGGACGGGCGCTGAAGGAGGGATATGTGGTAGTGATTCCCGGCTCGCGGGGGCGCAACTCGATGCAGGAAGGCGTGTATACAGGCCGCGCACCGAAGGGGCTGCTGGACTTGAAGGCGGCGGTGCGCTACTTGCGGCTGTTTGACCGCGAGATGCCGGGCAATGCCGAGCGTATCGTCATCGACGGCACGAGCGCGGGCGGGGCAATGGCGGCCCTGGTGGGAGCCACGGGAAACCATCCGCTGTACGAGCCGATGCTGGCGGCCATGGGTGCCGCCAAGGAGAGCGACGATGTGTATGCCGCTGTCTGCTTCTGCCCTATCACAGACTTGGAGCATGCCGACATGGCGTATGAGTGGTTGTTCAACGGCACGTCGAGCCGCCAACGGTCGGCCCATCTGCTGCCCATCAGCAACCAGCTGAAGGAGCAGTTCCCAGCGTATATCAACAGTTTGAACCTGAAAGACTGGAACGGCAACCCGGTGACGGCCGACAATTATATGGAGCTGCTGCGGAGGGAGCTGATACGCTCGGCGCAGACAGCCAAGAACGCGGGCGCAGACATCAGCGACTCGCTGGGTTTCAGCTTCAGCCAAGAGGAGATGGGCAATATGCCCCCGATGAACGGAGGCAAGAAGAAGGGAATGGCCGCCATGCGTCCACCTCAGCCGCAACGCGGCGAGTATGTGGTGGGGCTGGACTTGCAGCGGTATCTGAACTATGTGGCCAACACGCAGCCGCTGAAGACGGCCCCCGCTTTCGACACGAAGGGGGTGCTGGGGCAGCCGGCCTCGGCGGAGAACGAGGTGTTTGGCGGCACGGACGGCAGCAGCGTGAACTTTACGGTTTTCAGCGCCTACAAGAACGGCAAAGAGCTGAGCAAGGAGGTGGTGGACAATGTGTATCTGATGAACCCGATGAATTTTATTGTTCCCCAAGCCAGCGAGGAGAACAAGGCAAAAAGCAAGGAGGGACACACTGTGGCCCAGCATTGGTATATCCGCCACGGGGCAAGGGACCGCGACACGGGATTCCCCGTGCCGTTGAACTTGGCCCTGAAGCTGAATGAGGCGGGATGCGATGTGAACTTCCTGCTGGCCTGGAACAGACCCCACAGCGGCGACTATGCGCTGGACGAGCTGTTCGGCTGGCTGAAAGGCATTATGTGACCCCGAAACACCATTAGTACAAGAACCGACAATAAACCTGAACGATGAAGAGGATATCCCTGACAATAATCATGCTATGCGTCTGGATGACCGTCACGGCCCAGCCCGATGTCGTACCCCCCACAGCGGCCAGGGAAAACCTCCGGGGGCCGGTGAAGATGGTGATGACGACCATGATATTCAACAACGAGCAGGGCGATGCCTGCATCAGTTCGGCCACCACCAACCTATACGACAGGAGCGGACGGCTCACCACCAGTGTTGACATGAGCGAAGACGGCATAGACGGCGGGGTCATCTACCGCCATGACGGACAGGGACGCTTGGCTTCAACAAGCTGGTGGGGTGGCGACAGCAGACGCGAAGAGCGATATGTCTATGCCTCCGACGGGAGGATGCTGCGCATAGAGACCACCTATCACGACGGCAGCCGATGGAGCCATATTGTGACCGCACACGATGCCTCGGGCCGACCCTTGGCCATGAAGGATACCGCCTCGGGATTCCTGTATAACTTCAGCTATAAGCCAGATGGCTCGCTGCGGACTTCCACCTTGACAATATTTGACAAACCGACGGTCACTTACTATGGTCAGTATGGGGTGGACAGTGTGGTCAGCCAGAATGAGAAGACTTTCTATCAGTATAATGACAAGGGAGAGCTGACACAGGAGCGCAGCTTGAACACGGTTGTCCTCGGCGAGAAAGGGTTCACCTACGACCAACACTTCTATGACGACCACGGCAACTGGACATGGCGGAAAATTACTTTCCCTGACGGCACAGAGGCTGCTGAAGACCGCGAGATAATTTATTATGAGGATTGAGGGTATGACGGGAAAGTGTTTCAATGATTGGATAGTGCGGTTCTGGTGGGTGTTCCCGCTGGCGACGGGACTGTTGCTTGTGGCCTCGCTGTTTGTTGGTGCAGAATCCACCGTGTGGGGGCTCGTCTTTGCAAGCATTTCTGCCTTTGTGTTTCTTTTGCAGCTGCCGGTTTTCATCATTCTCTTGCTGAGGAAGGAATGGCGACGTGCCGTCGGGGCATTTCTGGCAGGAATTGCCAGTTTGGTTTTGGAGGCTGTCATCGGTTTTATGTTTTTCTCAATGTTTGTAGCAGGGTTGTTCAGTATGGCACCTGACGATTTCGGCAAGAGCCACCCTATACCCGAAGGGCTGGAATATAACATACCCATCACCGACACCGCTCACAGATGGAATGCCACCGATGGGGACATCTTCACCCCCGTCGTCATAGACAGCACCGACACCACCACGTGGCTGCAGATATGGAATGGCGACCAGGGCGGCATATATAATTTTGCATTCTATTGGCCGGCTTTGGAGGACGGCGAGATTTACCTCCGCTGCTTTGAGGTGACAGAGAACATCGAACTGTCAAAAGACAGGCTGAAACCGCGCACCACCACGCAGGTGCTGAACCACAACGGTTTTGGACAGATAGTTGAGCCAAACCATAAGTCGTTCACCATCTACGAGGGCGACTGGGAGGACTACTACGCCGTGCGCGTCGAGGTATGGCACAAGCCCACAAAAGGCAAAGCCCGCAAGCTGATGGAGAAAATATACCGCATGGAGGGCTGGATGAGATGATGAATCAAAACGAAAATATGGAGAACCGAGGGGAGATAGTAATCTATCAATCCAAAGATGGAAGTACCAATTTAGAAGTAAAATTGGCGGATGAGACCATTTGGCTGACACAACAGCAAATGGTAGAACTGTATCAATCCAGTAAAGCCAATGTAAGTGAGCATATCAAGCATATCTTCGAGGAAGAAGAGCTTGTACAGAGTGAAGTTGTTCGGAAATTCCGAACAACTGCTTCCGATGGCAAGAACTACAATATATCATACTACAACCTTGATATGATAATTGCATTGGGCTACCGCATCAAATCCAAGGTCGCCACACGGTTTCGCCAATGGGCCAACCGCGTGCTGAAAGATTACCTCACCAAGGGTTTTGCCATCAACGAGAAGATACGGCAGGAGAACCTCACCGAGTTGCGGCAGCTGGTGCAGCTCGTGGGGCGCACGCTGAAGCAGAGCGACGAGGAGAAACCTGTGGACAGCCAAGGACTGCTCGACGTGGTGGTGGACTACACCTATGCCCTCTCCACTCTCGACAGTTACGACTACCAGCGCCTTGCCGTGGCCGACACCACCGCCGAGGCTCCTTTCCACGCCACCTACGACAACGCGATGCAAGCCATCCAAGCCGTCAAGGAACGGTTCGGCGAGAGCCCTCTCTTCGGCAACGAGAAGGACGAGTCGTTCCGCAGCAGTATCGGACAGATATATCAGACCTTCGACGGCGTGGAGTTCTACCCTTCTGTGGAGGAGAAGGCCGCAATGCTGCTTTACCTCGTCACCAAGAACCACTCGTTCAGTGACGGCAACAAGCGCATCGCCGCCACGCTGTTCCTCTGGTTCCTGAACAACAACCGCATCCTCTACCGCGAGGACGGCACCAAGCGCATTGCAGACGGCACCCTCGTAGCCCTCACCCTGATGATAGCCGAGAGCCGTCCCGAGGAGAAGGACGTGATGGTGAAGGTAGTAGTGAATTTGATAAACAAGAATAACCAATAAAACGCAATATGGCATTCGACTTCAAAAAAGAATATAAGGAATTTTATAAACCTGCAACAGCCCCGTCCATTGTGCAGGTGCCGCCGATAAACTATATAGCGGTCAGGGGCAAAGGTGACCCCAATACCGAAGGGAGTGAATACAAACACTCTATAGAGTTGCTTTACGGGATAGCTTATACCATCAAGATGAGCAAAATGGGCAGTCGCAAAATGGAGGGGTATTTCGACTACGTGGTGCCTCCGCTGGAGGGGCTGTGGTGGACAGAGGCGGGTGTGTTTGACTATTCGGACAAGCAAGCGTTCAATTTCATATCCATGATCCGACTCCCGGACTTTGTGCGGCCCACCGATGTCGACTGGGCAAAAGACGAGGCGGCCCGGAAGAAAAAAGCCGACTACCGGGCGGTAGATTTCTTCACCTATGACGAAGGCCTCTGCGTGCAGTGCATGCACATCGGCCCATACGACAACGAGCCGGCAACCATCGATGCCATGGAACGCTTTGCCGCCAACCAAGGCTACCATATCGACATGGGGGAACGACTCCACCATGAGATCTACCTGTCCGACCCCAGAAAGACCGCCCCCGAAAAGACAAAGACAGTAATACGCATTCCTATAAAACAATAAAAACAACAAATATTATGACCCACTACGAAAAACAATCAATGAAAGAACTGCGCGCCGGTATGGGCGAAGGCCTTGTGGAAGCTGGCAAGCGCAATGAGAATGTCGTGGCGCTGAGCGCCGACGTGAAAGGCAGCGTCAAGATGGACGGCTTCGCCAAGGAGTTCCCCGAGCGCTTCATCCAGTGCGGCATCGCCGAGGCCAATATGGTCGGCATCGCCGCCGGTCTGAGCCTCTGCGGCAAGGTGCCCTTCCTGGGCGGCTTCGCCGAGTTCGTCACCGGCCGCGTCTACGACCAGATCCGCCAGGTCGTGGCCTACAGCAACAAGAACGTGAAGATCTGCGGCTCGCACGCCGGCATCTCGCTCGGCGAGGACGGCGCCACGCACCAGACGATGGAGGACATCGCCCTGATGAAGGCCCTGCCCAATATGACCGTGCTGGTGCCCGCCGACTTCAACCAGGCCAAGGCCGCCACGCTGGCCGCCGCCGAGCACGTCGGCCCCGTCTACCTGCGCCTCGGCCGCTCGAAGATGCCCTGCTTCCTGCCGGAGAATGAGAAGTTCGAGATCGGCAAAGCCCAGCTGCTGAGCGAGGGCAAGGACGTGACCCTCTTCGCCTGCGGCCACCTTGTGTGGGAAGCCCTGCAGGCCGCCGAAGCCCTGGAGAAGGAAGGCATCAGCGCCGAAGTCATCAACATCCACACCATCAAGCCGCTCGACGTGGAGGCCATCGTGGCCAGCGCCAAGAAGACCCGCGCCGTGGTGACCTGCGAGGAGCACCTCTTCAACGGCGGCCTCGGCGATAGCGTGGCCCAGACCCTCGCCCTGCACTGCCCCACGCCGATGGAGTACGTGGCCGTGGACGACAAGTTCGGCGAGAGCGGCACCCCCGACGAGATGCTCACCAACTACCACCTCCGCGCCGCCGACATCGTCGAGAAGGTGCACGCGGTGCTGAAACGGAAGTAACGCCACATGAACAACGAAAGGTTTTCTATAAAGAAACGGATAAAGAGCTTCCGCTATGCCTTTGCGGGGCTGCGTGTCCTGTTTCGCGAAGAGCACAACTCACGGATTCACGCCTTTGCGGCATTATGCGCCGTAACTGCAGGATTCGCCTTCCGCATCTCGGCCTATGAATGGATAGCGGTGACGATAGTAATCGGGATGGTCCTCAGTGCGGAGGCTATAAACTCGTCGCTTGAGCGAACCGCCGATTTTGTCAAGGCCGAACGGGACGACCGCAAGCGGGATATCAAAGACCTTGGCGCAGCGGCGGTACTCCTAACCGCCATAGCTGCTGCCATCGTAGGGTTGATCATCTTCTTGCCGAAAATCCTTTCGTTGATCATCAACTGACACCCATTCAATGTCCCGCGCCTTCGGCGCGGGACATTATCAAACAAATAAAAACAATCAAATATGGACGAAAACAAGACACCCGACCCCGCACAAATGCGCTTCTGCCAGAGTTGCGGCATGCCGCTGAGCGACGAGGTCGTGAGCGAGAACCCCGACTACTGCAAGTACTGCTTTGCCGACGGCCACTTCACGCAGGACTGCACCATGGAGCAGATGATAGACTTCTGCGTCCAGTTTGTCGACCAGTTTAACCAGAATACCGGCCAGCACCTCACCGCCGATGAATACCGCGAGCAGCTCCGCCAGTACTTCCCCCAGCTCAAACGCTGGCAAAAAGAATAGCCTATGAAGAACAGTTTGGCAGGATCCCCCTGGCTCTTCTCTGACGGGCTTGCGGCGGTGTTGATAAAGAACAAATGGGGATACATCGACCGGCAAGGGCATGTTGCCATCGCACCGCAGTACACCGCAGCATCCGGCTTCTCTGAGGGGCTGGCGGCCGTCGAGGTCAACAATAAGTACGGTTTCATCGACCGCTACGGCAAGATGGTGATCAAGCCGCAGTACGACTTCGCCCTTGCCTTCACCGAGGGAGTGGCAGCATGCTCTATCGGCGACGGCTTCCACATCATAGACAGGAACGGCAGAGTCCTCGCCGAACTCGGCGAGGACTGTACCGACGTGGAGAACTTCTCCTGCGGGTTGGCGGCCGCTGAATTCATCGTTGGAGATGGCGACTGGCGATACGGTGCCATCGACAGGACCGGCAAACTGGTAATAAAGCCAAAGTTCAGCTTTGCCTACACCTTCGAGGAAGACCTTATGCCTGTCGTCGTTAACGACGGGGACAAGTGCGGGTTCGTCAACAAGGAAGGCAAATTCGCCATAGCACCCGAATTCGACGAGACCGAGTCCTTCTCCGAAGGGTTGGCGCCAGCGAAGAAAGAGGGCAAATGGCGCTTCATCGACCACGACGGTCACGACGTGGTGCTGCTCGGCGAGAGATTCGACCATGTCGACACCCTCATTGAAGGACGCTCCATCGTCGAGATTGGCAACAAAAGCGGTGCCATCGACAAGGCGGGCAACCTCATCATCGAAGCCCGTTTCGACAATCTGCACTCCTTCTCCGAAGGTCTTGCCTATGCCCGTATCGGCGACACGCACGGCTTCATCAACCCCTCCGGCATCTTCGAGATACAGAAGCCCGTGACCAAGGCAACACTAATTGACAAACTGATGAAACGGGGCAACTGGCTTCGTTGGTAGAGCACGAGAAATGGAAGACAAACTTGCACGTGGATTCCTGTTCTTCGCGGCGGCTTGCCGCCGCGCCGCAACAAAACCCCGCCGAAAGATTGATGCATAACATATAACATAAAAGGTATATGAAGAAAGCATTTTTAACCCTCACGGTGCTGTGTGCCGTGGCGATGATGGCCGGATGCAAGAGTGGGGCGGCAAACGAAGACGCAGCCGACAGCATTATCGGAATTGAGAGCACCGACACCCAGCATAGCAAAGGCGGATTAGAGCACGACTGGCAACTGCTGTTGCTCGGCGAGTGGAAAGTGGTTCGGTTGGACAGGAGAACAATCACCTCCGGAAAAGAACGGAACGATACTGTTGTGCCTAATCTTATATGGCGTTTTGACGATGACGGCTATTATTATGAAACCGCGTGGCACCACGGCGACACGAATACATATCAATACGGCTACACACTGCGAAATGACAGCATAATGCTCAGGGAGGATTCCGGGCAATGGAATCCATGGCTCAGGATAGACATGCTTTCGCAAGAAAGCATGGCGCTTACCAATGTCGACCCATCCGAACACGATACCATCGTGACCACACTGACCCTAAAACGAATCCCTATGTCCTCTCCAATGAAGCAACTTTGAACAGGGTCCGGCGACAACGCCTCGCCTCCCGCAGCACGACGCCATAAAGCCACACCCCTCCCCCGGCTTCCACGGGCAAGTCTGGTGCCGTTATTTTGTTTCTGCTTTGTCACTTTTTATACACTAGTTGGCTCTAATATGAGAAACAAAATAGAAAGTATGAAGAAACGAAATAGAAAGTATGAAGAAACAAACACCATTCTATGGTGCATGTAAGGCTGGATACGCCCTATTGGACACTATCGGGCCGGTAGCCAACCTTGCCACTTGGTAAAACAATGATGCAAGCAACAAAACAACAGTTTACACGGAAACACCAAGACACACAGACAGACAGTGAAGAAGACAAAGATGATATGCACGGCGGTGGTCGCCCTCGCGATGATGGCCGGATGCAAGGGCGGTGGCACGCCTGCCGAACTCGATGAGGCTGGTATGCCCGGCGAGCTTGCCGAGCGTGGTATGCCTGCCGAACTTGATGAGGCAACGGCAACCGAGACCGCAAACGATTCCTTGGCGGGAAAAATAAACCGGTACAATGCCAATGGCAAAAAAGACGGCCTGTGGCTGTATGAAGAGAGCGATAGGATGATTTCGGAGGTTAACTACTGCAACGGCAACGAATGTGGAGAACTAAAGGTGTATATCAAGGGGAAACTATACTGCCATTTCACCGGCATCGAAAAAACGGACACTGTGATTGGCCTGAACAGGTTCGAATACAGGGCGCACTACAAGGAGTACACCGATGACGGCACCACCATCAACAAGGAAGGCGACGGATATTACACCGGATACGAAGGGTTTATACACGACGGCTTCCTCGGCATTGGCGACTGGCGCGTCTACGACACTCCGGACAACACATACAAGACCGTAACCCTCACCGAACCTGCATTCGATGAATCAATACAAATCAAATAATGTCCCACAAACAATTCCTAAAAATGAAGAAAGTATTTTTAACCCTCGCGATACTGTGCGCCGTGGCGATGATGGCCGGATGCAAGGGCGGTGGTACGCCTGCCAAACTTGATGAGTCAACGGCAACCGAGACCGCGACCGACACGTTCAACGTTGACGAATGGGAGCGGCTGGCGGAAAAAATGCGCGGGGGCGACACACTCCTTCCAGAAGAATGGTCTTTCCTCTTCCAGAACATCGACAAAGCGGACGGCGGGTACTCCGAAGATATGGGCTACAGCCTATACAAAAGCATGCAGTACATCAGGTTCTTGGAGAATATGGAACTGGAAGGCCTCGACAAACTTTCCCCCGAAAGACGGGAACAGGTGCTTGCGTCGATGATTGAATTAATGTCGATAGACATTATGGCGGATGAGCACACCTACACATGGGCCGAGTTTTCCGATGACCTTTACGTTTTCAGAGGCTCCCAAGCAGCCGAGAAAGCATTTGAAAGAATAAACAAAGAAAAGAAAGAAGAGTCTAACCAATAAAACAAAAACATCATGAAGAAAGTATTTAATTTATTCTCCGCTACGCTATCTAAAGTCCACTGGACTTTCTTCACACTCGCGGTGCTGTGCGCCGTGGCGATGATGGCCGGATGCAAGGGCGGCACGGCAAACGAGACCGCAGGAGATACCTCTTTCAATGGTGTTGTTTCCGTCGGCGACACCGTATCTCAATATCGAGAGACGGCGGATGTGTATGTGGACGGGAAGCAAACAGAATATGTTTTGATATTCCGTTCCAATGAATGTTGGGAAAAAATGCTGCACGACCTGGAAAACGACTCCGCGGCACTGGAAGGCTTCTATGTTGCGGCGGACGACTGGGGGTATTACTATTATGAGTGCGGCCAAAAACTGGAAAAGATGGGTGTTAAATATCACAAGACCTCGGCGGACAAAAAGATATTTTGTCAAGGCGACATTGCTTTCATCCCCCAGGACAGTTGTACAAGTGGGGTGCTCATCGTCAAACCAGGTTGCCAGTTTGAGTTTGTTGACCTTATGGATTTCCTGTACGGACAAGAATATTCGGAACAATAATAATTCACCTATAAAACAAAAACATTATGGAACTCACAGCACAGATTCCCGACGTCACCGTCGGCCGCGCGGCCAACGCGCCGCACTACGAGTACATGACCACCTTCGGCAAGCGCACCGCCGAGCTGCCCGTCGACCACGAGCTCTGGCGCAAGGGCAAGGACGAGTTCGACACCGCCTTCAGGGCCGAGGACGAAGCCTTCAAGCGCTACCGCGACAGCGAGCTCACCGACCCCATCAAGGCCGACGACGACCGCGTGCGCCAGCTCCTCACCGAACGCAACGACGAGCGCTCGGCGCAAATCATGGGCGAGCTCAAGGCCGCCCGCGAGGCCACCGACCGCGCCTACCTCACCCTCGTGCGCCTCACCAACGCCTACGCCCTCCTCAACCCCGACCGCGCCGAGGCGCAGAAACTCGTCGCCCTCGTCAGCGAAGACCTCGAATACTTCCGCAAGCACGCGATGGCACCCTCGCACCGCGACAAGAAGACGCCCGAGCCCGACGCTGAGCCCGCGACACCGGGCGAAGAGCCGACGGAGGCGTGAAAACACACCGCGCTCATGAGCGCAACCACGGACGAGGCCGG
This sequence comes from uncultured Bacteroidales bacterium, assembly GCA_947168665.1. GTDB lineage: Bacteria > Bacteroidota > Bacteroidia > Bacteroidales > P3 > Colimorpha. The sequence goes on along the minus strand of CAMVMX010000010.1, from coordinate 71,927 downwards.
AAAACGCACCCCGCTCACGAGCGCGGCCGATTTTCACTCGGAAAGTGTCCTCCGCTCATGAGCGCGGCCGACTTTCGCACAAAAACAATACCCCGCTCATGAGCGCGGTGAAAATGCAGAAATGAAACAACAGATTGAATAGAAACAATAAACACAGACAGAAAATGGAGAAGAAGCCGCTTTATCGCAAAGTAAACAAAATTACGCATAATGGATTTCGGTTTTACAGCCAAGAGACGGATAGGTACAGAAACGAGCGCCATAAGAAACAAGATGTGCTGCCATCGCAACTGCCCATCAAGCGAAGGCAAAGAAGGCATTTCAATGACTACGCTCCATTATATAGGTTTCTTTTGTCTCGGGTAGGCTGCAAATGGGATGAAGTGTTTAGCGAATGTATTTCACGACTGGATATGGCTGATCCAATATTCGATATGGTCGTCAACGTGAATCCAAAAGGTTTGGTCGTTGATAAGGCACTCGAAGACCTGCCCAAAGGATTTCATGACTGGTGGGCGTGTGAAGATAGCCGTACAGGTTGGTCTACATTATATGTAGATGACAAGGGGACGTTGCAGTTCGTTGACGAGAATTATGTTATTGACTTTGACGATGAACTATACGGAATATTTACCGCAAGTTGGAATGGCCAACCCATTTACCCATCGCAAAAGAAATAACATTACATACACTCTACAAAAGACAATCGGCTGCCATCCTTGCGTGCTATGGCCACCGACCATAGCGGAGGTGACGGCAAAGAAAACAGAAACATCACAATGCACATCTCAGTCTTCTGCGGGGCGTCGCACCCGTGCGCGGTGAAAATGCAGAAATGAAACAACAGATTTAAAAGAAACAATATGATAGAAGTAACAGACTTTGACAAAGTGGAAGTGCGGGTGGGCACCGTGGTGGCCGTCGCCGAAAACAAGAAAGCACGCCATCCCGCCTATGCGGTCACCATCGACTTCGGCCCCGAAATCGGGCTGAAGAAATCGTCGGCGCAAATCACCGCCCTCTACACTCCCGACGACCTCGTCGGCACGCAGGTGGTGTGCTGCGTCAACCTGCAGCCGATGCACATCGGCTCCGTCAAGAGCGAGGTGCGCATTCTCGGCACCGACTCCGCCCAGGGTGTCGTCCTCCTGCGCCCCACCCACCCGGTGAAGAACGGCGACCGCGTGTTCTGACAACGACACAAAAACACAGACACAATGAACATCTCAGTCTTCTGCGGGGCGTCGCACCCGAGCGCAGTGAAAATGCAGAAATGAAACAACAGATAAAAGATGCTAAAGTTTTACAAATACTGTTTCTACAGGATAACGCGGTTCTGGGACCATCCCGTGCATTACTCCTTGTCCTATGACCCGCTGACGCAGAAGGTCGATCCGACCCATCTGATATCCTCGATGGGCATCGTATCGCTGCTTCAAATCTCCAACCTCAACACGCTGCTGATCCTGCCCGTTCTGCTGTTCGGCCACCAGCTGTCGGCCAACCTGCTGTGGATTATCGTGGTGGCAATCGCCGTTTTCAACGTCTTCATCCTTAACAAAGAGAAGCTGTACGACGACTGCGAGGCCCGGTGGAAAGAAGAGCCCCCGAAAGCGCGCAAGAGGAACCGCTGGCTACTGATAGCCTACTTCGTCGCCAGCGCCGTTCTGATGGCCGTGTCGTTCAAGATAGTGTATCTCCCTCACTCAATGACATTGCCCTTCTGGGGATAATAGACCAATCACATAACCGAAATAACCACTATGCACATAGCAGTCTTCTGCGGCTCGTCGCTGCCGAAGAAACAAAAACAATAAACACTATGTCCCACAACATCAACCGCCGTCCCAACTACCCGACAAAGGGCAGTAATAAAAATCTGCAGGCCAAAGCCAAACGTAAGAAGATTGGACACAGCATCCTGCGCTGGTCCCCTGTATGGATTTCAGGGCTGGTTGTGTTGGTGGCTATCGTTCAGGCACGAATACAATTCCATAGGATTGAGCAGGACTCAGTCAAGACTACTGCACGCGTTGAGAAAACATATACTGTTAGCGGTGGCCGCAAGTGTGATTACTATGTGTCGTATTATTTCTACATTGACGACAGCTTGTATCACGGCAAAACACAATTGAAGAAGTCGGTCTGGGAGAAGTTCGCCCCTCACGACCCAATAGAGATTGCCTACGAGAAAGGCAACCCGTCCAACAGCAGCTGGGCAGGCTATCACAAGGATTGAAACAAGTAAATATGCACATAGCAGTCTTCTGCGGCTCGTCGCTGCCGAATGAAAGGAAACAATAAACACAGACATAATGGAAACAATTGCTATAGTTTTCGGCGTGATATGGCTTGTCTCAGGGTGGTACATCAGTTATACAGTGAACCATTACTACGACAAACTGTGGTACTCCCCATTTGATATTGTGAGATACTGGAGAATGTGTAGAAAAGAAAAGGATAAGTTTCAGATATGGATTCTAATCATCAACATCTCCGCTTTTGTCATCGGTGTCATTGCTTGTGTACTGATTGATTAAAGCGTCAACAAAAATGAAACAACAGAATGAACGGAAACAATAAACACAGACAGATAATGAATATACCCGAGAATGCCGTCAAGGTTTACAAGGACACCGCATGGGTGTGGGTCGGCATAATATTTCTGGTCGTTATGTTAGCGTTATGGGCGTGGGTTTGGTTTGCATGCTCGCTCGACATATGGGGATATATATTGCTTGGAGTTGCAGCCGTCAGTTTGCTTCTGCACATCATCTATGCCATCGTGAGAAAAAGAAACACCATTGTCGTCTGTCCCGATTTTTTGCGTATAGAACATGTGCAAAGACGGACAAAAGACTACGAATGGGAGGACCTCGGTACAATTGACATTGAGTGGTCAAATATCAAACAATTCTCGGAAATATCTTTTCGTGTGGATTATTACTACTACATAATTGTGGAACCGACCAAAGGTATGGAGTATCGTTTTGCTGTTATGGAACCAACACATCTCTTTCTGAAACGGCAACTGAGGAAGTACCACAAGCAATTTCGAAAGTCGAAGAAATGAACCAACGGCTGCCATCCTTACGGACGGCAACCCTGAAACGCCACCCCGCACCCGTGCGCGGTGAAAATGACCGTATGAAACAACAAAATGAAGTAAAACAATAAACACAGACAGACGATGAAGAAGATATTTTTGCTCGGCGCTATGGTGGGCGCCATCGGAATGATGACCGCCTGCAAGAGCGGGACTGGAAACGAAAACATTGATGAAACACTGCTCGTAGGGCAGTGGGATTTTGTCTATGAGATTAACGATTGGAAAGCAAGCGATGGCGTTATTTACGACACTTGCGACTCCAAATGCAGCCCTCTTCTTGGCATAGAGTTCACAAATGACGGCAAGTGCATTTACACATTCGTTAACGGGACAATGGATTTCTCCGATGGAAACTTCTCTGTCGAGATGGACACGATTCTCCAGTCTTTCCAGTACCATGTTGCCAATGGCACAATTGTGCTTTCCGACGGCGACAAGAAAGGGGAAATCCAAATTACAAAGTTGACAACGGACACTTTGGCTCTGATTGAAAAAAAGCAAAGCACGTTAGTAAGCGCAACAGACATCACCGTTCTTGTCAGGCACAATCAATAGCTGTTTGAGAACGGCTGTCGCCCCCCTGCGCCAGCCCCAACCGATATGGGAAACGGCTCCCGTTGCGGCGGATCTGCGATCCGACGCTGAATAATATTAGAAATATTCCGATTGACAGACACAATAAAAAAGTTATTATTTCGTTGTTGAAATATAACCATTTAATATTAAAAGTTATGAACACAGCCACTTATAATGTCGGGTTACCAAAGGCAGATCTCCCATTTATGCAGAAATTGGCCAAAAGAATGGGCTGGACGCTTACAGAAGCCAAACCTGCCGACGCACTTTTCGACCCTGAATGCGGATGCTTTCTCAACGAAGAAACAATGCAGGCTATTCGCGATGTCGAGGCTGGACACGGAGTGCAATGCGCCGAAAGTATTGATGACCTAATTGCCACCTTGTAGTTATGGGCATACGCTACAAATTGGAATATGGTGGCAAGTTTGTTAAAGACCTGAAACTTGCCAAACGGCGCGGCCTTGACCTTGCCCAGCTCAAAACGGTGACCGATATGCTGCAGGAAGGCACCGCTGCCCGATAAATACCGCGACCACGTGTTGACAGGAAACTACCGTGGGTATCGAGAGTGTCACATTAATCCAGACTGGCTTCCCATTTACAGCCGAAAAGAGACCGTTCGCATTGTTTCTCTATACCGTACAGGCTCACATTCAGACCTGTTCTAATGTTTGCGGATTTAAAATCCTGAAAACAGTATCAGATTGCAAATCCGATACAACATACCCCAAAACATCCGCCGCATCGGGGCGTCGCTCCCGCACAAAAACGACACCCCGCACCTGTGCGAGGTGAAAATGCACGAATGAAACAATAAAATGAATAGAAACAATAAGCACAGACAATAAAGATGGAAATCTTGTCCATAAACAAAGCCCACGAAACCCAGAGATACGACGGTTTTGCCACATTCCGTGGAAGAGTGGCTGCCTTTGCGACTTTGTGCATGATTGTTCTAACATTGGTTGAACTGAACAACGGCGAAGGCGTAGGCTTGATTATTATCCCTGCACTTACAGTGGTTATGATTCCATTGTCAATCATGTCCATCGACAGGGATATGAGGTGGCATTGTGCTGTGGAAACCATTGCTGTGAGAGACGAAATGTTTGTCATCGAATGTCGCAGGTGCATCCTGAAGCGGAAAATGGAGATACCATTGTCGGCAATAAAGGATGTAGAATACTATGACGATTATAGTGGATGGCGACCCGAAACGTTGTACCTGGTCTATTCCAATACGGGTTGCAGGTTCGGCCTGTGCCTATCCGATTCCGAGCGAGCCGCCTTGGCCAAGAAGATTACCGACTTGATACGTCAATACGTATGACCAGCCGCCATCCTCGCGGACAGTGAAATTGACACGATGGGACGACAAATTGCACGGAAGCACCTATTCCATCAATAACGGAAAGAAAGATGGATGTCATTGAATAAGGATATTGCGTGCTCCCGCCAGCGGACTTCCCTTCACTGACCACCTCCTCGAGCAGAGCCTCCAAACCTCAGCCCGTATCCGTCACCCGAATACACATCTCATTTTTACTATCCATTATAAAATACATTTTGCCATTCAAGAAAAAAAGAGTATCTTTGCAGTTTGAAAAAAAGACATGTGCAACGACAGGTTATACAAATACCTTGATGCAGACGGGGGACTGATGATGCTTTATTATGGCACTCTGATGTTCACTAATGCCACACAGTTGAACGATCCGTTCGACTGCCACCCAGCATACACTCATTTTGTCTACTCGGGAGTGCACCTCAAAGAGAAAAAGAACGCAGAAAGCAGAGAAAAAATAATCGAGGCTGTCCGCAAGTGCAACCCCGACATCAAAATTTACCAAATGACTTTTGACCCTGAAGCCTTTAGGTTGAAGCATGAACCAGTAGGCTTCTAAATCGAAAAGAGTATGTCAACAGAAGAACTACAAAAACGGACAACCGTCAATATACAAGAGAAAGCCAATCTGATTTGGGCTATTGCCGACAAGCTGGTAGGCACATACAAGCCACACGAATACGGCAATGTGGTATTGCCTATGTGCGTCATCAAACGATTCTCCGACACTCTTGCACCGACCAAGCAAGCCGTGCTGGACGCCTACGAACTTTATGCCGTGAAGCGTAAGCTGGCAGTCTATGACGGCTTCCTGCGTGATGCTGCTGGTTTCGACTTCTACAACACCTCTCGCTTCACTTTCGACGGCTTGCTGGCCGATGCCGACAACATAGCCGACAACTTCCGCAGTTACCTTAACCACTTCTCCAAGAATGTGATTGACATTATCGAGAAGTTTGACTTCGACAAGGAAATCTCCAAAATGGAGCATAACGGCATACTCTACAATGTCATTGCTGAGTTCTGTTCCAAGAAAGCCTATATGGGTGCCGACGCTATTTCAGCTGTCGATATGGGCTACATATTTGAAGAGCTGGTTCGAAAGTTCTCTGAGAGCTACGACGAACAGGCTGGAGCCCATTTTACAGCCCGTGACATTATCTATCTAATGGCCGAGCTGCTGATTGCCGAACAGTCCGACATACTCAAAAAACAAGGTGTGACGGCTTCCATTTACGATATGGCGATGGGGACAAGCCAGATGCTCGACTGTCTGGGCGAAAAGCTCCGCGAGATTGACCCCGACGCTCAGCTGACAGAGTTCGGGCAAGAGCTGAACGAACAGACCTTTGCCATTGCCAAATCAAACCTGCTCATCAAAGGCGGTCAGGCTGACAATATGCAACACGGGAACACCCTGAGCGACGACAAGTTTGACGGCTATCGCTTCGACTATATCATTTCCAATCCCCCGTTTGGAATCGAGTGGAAGAACGAAAAAGCTGCTGTCGAAGCCGAGCATCGGCGCGGCGCTGCCGGACGATTTGCACCGGGGCTGCCAGCCATTGGCGACAGCCAGCAGCTCTTTATGCTCAATGGTGTGGCCAAACTGAAAGATGATGGCCGAATGGCTATCATTCAGAATGGTTCGCCGCTGTTCAAGGGCGACGCTGGCAGCGGTGAGAGCGAGATACGAGGATATCTGCTGGGAAACGACTGGCTGGAAGCCATCGTGCAGATACCAAACGATATGTTCTACAACACGGGTATCGCCACTTATATCTGGATTGTCACAAAAAGTAAGACGGCCAAACGTCGCGGCAAGGTGCAGCTAATCGATGCCAGCCATTGCAGCCACAAACGCCGCAAGCCCATAGGAAACAAACGCAATGAGTTCACGGACGACTGCATCGCTCTGGTGCGGAAAGCATATCTGGCCTTTAAAGATGGCGTGTACGAAGACGGAGACTTGCAGGTCGAGGTCAAGATCAAGGACAACGACGACTTCAAGTTCCGAAAGGTGACGGTTGTCGACAGCAAGGAGAAGGACACCGAGACTATCCCTTGGAAAGAGGACGTTGATGATTATATGCAGCGCAATGTCTACCCATACCTGCCGAAGGCCAAGATAGACCCCAAGAAAACCAAGATTGGCTACGAGATACCCTTTACTCGCGAGTTCTACAAATATGTTGCCCCACGCCGCAGTGAAGATATTTTCGCCCACCTGCAAGAGCTTGACCGGCGCGAGCAGGAGCTGATGAATAAAATAATGGGGAGATAGTAACATATCCAAATGCAAGAATGTTATGAGTGATATCGCAGAAAACAACATCTTTGTTTCGGACCTGAAAACTATTGTTGGGTCGGCAAGAGAATATAGCTACCGTGCGGCCAACACAATGCAGGTGGCCAGCAATTGGCTTATTGGCTGGCGCATCGTGGAGCAGGAACAGCACGGCAAGCAGCGTGCCGAATATGGCAAACAGATTATCAAGCAGGCATCGGAGGCTTTGACTGCCGAGTTTGGGAAAGGTTATTCTGTCTCTGCATTGAAAAACTATCGTAGATTTTACTTAGAATTCAACACTTTGCAAATTGGGCAGGCATTGCCTACCCAATTTGTCGAACGGATTTCCCCAATTCAGCAAACGCTTCTTGCTAAAGACAATGCAAAAAGGGCAAGCATTGCTTGCCCAATTCGGTCACCATTGGTTGCCCAATCCGCAACAGGCTCTATCCCAATGCCTCCACAGCTGTCGTGGATGCATTATGAGAAGCTTATGCGTATCCCGGACAAGGAGGCCCGTATGTGGTATATGCAGGAAGCAGCGTCGCAGCAGTGGGACTACCGCACCTTGAAGCGCAATATCGACACGCAATACTACTATCGGCTGATGCAGACACCAGCAGCCCATAAGCCCGAGGTGGGAAAAGAGATGGTCGAAAAAACAGCCATCTATCAGCAGGAGAAATCGGCTTTTGTCAAGAATCCTATGCTCGTTGAATTTCTCGGCTTGAACCATGATGCGGCTTTTACCGAAAGCAAACTGGAAGAGGCCATTATAAGCCATCTGCAGACATTCCTTATCGAGATGGGTAAAGGCTACGCCTTCGTAGCACGACAGCAACACATACACACACAAGACGACGACTATTATATAGACCTGGTCTTTTACAACTATCTGCTGAAATGTTTTGTGCTGATAGATCTTAAAACCACACGAATAAGCTATCAGGACGTAGGGCAGATGGAGATGTACCTTAAACTGTACGACACCTACAAACGACCCGAGGGCGACAATCCATCCATTGGAATAATACTATGTTCCGAGACCAATGCCGATGTGGCTCAATTCTCCACATTGGCGACCAACCCGCAGATGTATGCTGCCAAATATTTGACATATATGCCAACGCAGGAAGAACTGCGCCGCGAGATAGAACTACAAAAAGAACTTTTCGAGCATAATAAGCAGGAGGAAGAGAAATGAGCAGAGCAATGAAATACAGTGGAATACCGTGGATTGGGAAGGTTCCAAAGGATTGGAATACTCCATTATTGAAAGGCGTTTTTCGGGAAAGAGAAGAGAAGTCAACTACTGGGGAAGAGACATTGCTAAGTCTCTCTCAGTATACAGGTATAAAACCCAAATCAGAGACCGAAATCGCAGACTCCCATATCGCTGCAAACTATGAGGGCTACAAAGTCGTACACAAAGGCGATTTAGTAATGAACATAATGCTTGCGTGGAATGGCAGCTATGCTGTTTCAGATTATGACGGAATGATAAGTCCTGCATACTGTGTCTACTACTTTCGCAATGATTCCAACAAAAGGTATTATCACTATTTGTTGAGAATAAACGGTTATCAAGCAGCATTTAAGACCTTATCACGTGGAATCATAGACAGTAGATTACGCCTTTATCCAGAGCAGTTTTATACTTTCCCAACATTGCAACCGCCCCTTTCAGAGCAGCAACGTATTGCGGAGTTCTTGGATAGGAAGTGTGGTGAGATTGGCGAAGCGATAGCTTTGCAGGAAGAGTTCATCGAGGAACTGAAAGCCTATAAGCAGTCCGTTATCACCAAGGCCGTCACCCGCGGCCTCAATCCCAATGTAAAGTTCAAAGACAGTGGCATTGATTGGATTGGCGAGATACCGCAAGGGTGGAAAGTGGTGCTATTACAATCATTGGCTGTTAATGTTAGAAATGGCTACGTTGGTCCAACAAGAAATTTGTTTAAGGAAGACGGGGTAAAATACATTCAATCACTCCACCTTAAAGATGGCATTATTGATTTTGGACGGCGTAGTTATTTCGTTTCTGACGAGTGGGCAAAAGTACATCCCAAAATACATACTGGCGACTTGTTGATAGTTCAAACTGGAGATATTGGTCAGGTGGCTGTGGTTACGGACGAATATGATGATTGCAACTGTCACGCTCTAATTATTCTAACGCCTAACGCCAAGATTTGTATAGCACAATATATTTGCTACTATTTACGGAGCGTTGTGGGCAAAGAACTATTACTTCAATGTAAGACAGGTGCCTTATTACCACATCTTAATTCAGGTAAAATAGGTGTAACGCCTATTACATTACCACCCTATGAGGAACAATTGCAAATCATCCGTCATCTCGACCAAAAATGCATCGAGATTGATAGTCTTATTGCCATCAAGCAACAGAAGATTGAGGAATTGAAAGACTACAAGAAGAGCATCATTTACGAATATGTAACTGGCAAAAAAGAAATATAAACAATCAAACAGAATAGATTATGAAAAGAGTTTTATTAGTGTGCCTTATGGCCTTGTTGGTTGCTTCCTGTAACAACACCATTAACACGGAGAATCTATCACCAGAGCAGGCTATCCAGAAAGCCACAATGGATACCCCTCGATTCAAAATGATTGAGACCGACAATATCCATATCCTGCTGAAATGGGATACCCGTACTGGAAAGACTTGGATGGTTCAATATGGGCTCTCGGATACTCCTGCCTTGGAAAACTTAATCAACCGTTCCCATATAATCACGGAAGAAGAAAGTTGGAATGGTCGGTTTGAACTCTACCCAACCAAGAATATGTTCAACTTCATAATGATTGACACATACAACGGAAACACCTACCAAGTACAGTGGAGTACAGATGAAGAGTATTGCTTCACAACTCCAATCACTGAGATATAACCCCAAAACCGGAGGCCGTCTTGTGAGTATGTAACTGATAAGAAATAAACCACAATGGAAGATTCTGAAAAACGATTTGAAAGCGACATAGAAGCCTATCTGCTCAGTGAGGGCGAATATACCAAAGGCGACCAGAAGACCTACGACAAGGCGAAAGCCATCGATATGGCTACGCTTATCCGTTTTATATCGCAGACGCAGCCGAAGACGTGGCAGAGGTATCAGAATGTGTACGGCGAGAGAGCCGAGAAGCAACTGTACACCATCTTCCAACAGAATGTCGCCGACTTCGGTCTGATACACGTATTGCGTCAGGGTGTGAAAGACCGTGGCATTGAGCTTCGATTTGCCTACTTCCAACCGGCTTCGCATAAAAACGAAGAACTGGTAGAGAAATACCATCGAAACATACTGACCTGTACACGCCAGTTCTCCTATTCGACGCAGAACCACAACACTATTGATATGGTGCTGTCGCTGAACGGCATTCCCGTTGTGGCCATTGAATTGAAGAACCAGTTGAAAGGGCAGAGCGTGGAGAACGGCAAACGCCAATGGCGAGAAGACCGCGACCCCAAAGAACCACTGTTCCATTTCAACAACCGCATACTGGCCTACTTCGCCGCCGACCTCTACAACGTCTATATGACCACCGAATTGAAAGGCGAAGACACATTCTTCTTGCCCTTCAACCAGGGCAGCAACGGAGCTGGTAATGTCGGCGACGGCGGCAATCCAGAGAACCCCGACGGGTATGCCACAAGCTATCTATGGGAGCGGGTGCTGAAACGTGATATGCTGTTGGCCATACTGCAACGCTATATCAGCCGTGAAGAGAAAGAGACCATCCTGTTGGAGAAAGACAAGAAAGTCAAGAAGAAAAGTATCAAGATTATCTTCCCCCGATACCACCAGCTCGACGTGGTGGAAAAACTGGTAGAGGACACGCTGAGGAGTTCAGATTGCAAATCCTCACAAACAGGCAAGAACTACCTGATACAACATTCGGCTGGCAGCGGCAAGAGTAATTCGATTGCGTGGCTGACCTATCGCTTGGCCTCATTGCACGACGAGGAAGACAACGAGATGTTCCAGAGTGTCTTCGTTGTCACCGACCGTCGCGTGCTGAACCGACAGCTGCAGGAAACCATTCTCGGCTTTGACCACAAAACAGGCCAAGTTGTCACCATTACAGACAAGGACAATTCGACTGAACTAAGCAAGGCTATCAACGACAAGAAGCGTATCATCATTACTACGCTTCACCGCTTCCCACTTATCTACAAAGAACTTGACGGACACCAAGGCAAGCGTTTTGCCATCATTGTGGACGAAGCCCACAGCTCGCAGAGCGGCAAGAGTGCAGAGAAGCTTAAGGCTGCCCTTGCCGACACCGACGAGGCTTTGAAAGAAATGGCCGAACTGGAAGGTCGTACCGAAGAGGAGCTGAAAGACGGTATGGACGTAATGACCGAAACCCTGCTGACCCAAGGACGGCATAAAAACGAATACTTCTATGCTTTCACTGCCACACCCAAACCGAAAACCTTGCAGACATTCGGCATCGAGGCTGGCAAAGGCGAAGACGGTCAGCCACAGTACACCGCCTTCCATCACTACTCGATGCGACAGGCCATTGACGAGGGCTTTATCCTCGACGTGTTGCAGTTCTTCACGCCCATCGAAACCAGCTACAAGGTGGCCAAGACCATTCAGGATAATCCAGAATACGAAGAACCGCCAGCACTAAAAGCTGTGCGCGAATACCACGACAATCACCAGTTTGTGATCAAGCAGACAGCAGAACTGATTGTGGAAAAGTTCCGAGAGATTACGCTGACCAAAATTCACGGCAGGGCCAAGGCAATGGTGGTGTCGCCAAGCAGAGCACACGCCGTGCGCTACTATCTGGCCATAAAGGAATACTGCAAACAGAAAGGCTATACCGATGTGTCGCCATTGGTGGCCTTCAGTGGTACGGTCAGCTACGGCGGTAAGGAATATACTGAACCGCAGCTGAACAGCACGGGTGATTTGAAGATTAGCGAGTCGGCACTGCCCATGTACTTTGCCAGCGATATGTACAATGTGCTGGTAGTGGCCGAGAAATACCAGACAGGATTTGACGAGCCGCTGTTGCACACTATGTTCGTCCTGAAAGGGCTGAAAGGCGTTAAGGCCGTGCAGACACTTTCAAGGCTGAACCGCAGTTGCAAGGACAAGATAGACACATACGTCTTCGATTTCGTCAATTCTGCCGAGAGCATACAGGCTTCGTTCAAGCCGTTCTATGAAGACACACTGCTGGCCGAGCCGATAGATGTCAATGTAGTATATCGTTACCTGACTGAGTTAAAATCGTATCACCTGTGGAGCGACGAGACCGAGGAGGCAGTTTACGCAGTCTATAACGAAAATCAGGACAACAAGACACTGGGCAAACTGTCGAGTGTGCTGAAACCGGTTGTGGGCGATTTTGGACAGTTGGACGAGGAAGAGCGCTTCAAGGTGCGTTTCCTCGTCAAGTCGTTTGTCCGCTTCTATGCATATATGGCCCAGATTGCCAGAACTTTCGACCGAGACCTGTTTAAAACGTATATCTTCTGCGAATACCTCTACAAACTGCTTCCTAAGACACCTCACGAAAAGGTGGATTTGAGTGGCAAATTGACGCTGGAACACCACCTGTTCAAGGTACAGCCTAGCGGAGCTATACAATTGAAGCCGACAACCGAGGAAAAGACCATCAAAGGCGAGAAAGGCGGCAAGGGCAAGAAGGCGGATGAGAAACGTGACCTGCTGGATAACATTATTGAAAAGATTAACCTGATGTATCAGGGCAACTTTACCGAAGCTGACAGGGTGATTGTGGAGAGCATTTTCGACCGTTTGCAAGGCTCAGGCAAGACACTGGCAAAGCAAGCCAAGACTACGGATGTCAATATGTTTGCACACAACATCTTCCCGAAGACCTTCGACAAGGTGGCTCAGAAGTGTTATACAGAGCAAATGGACGCTTTCGCCCGGTTGTTTGAAGACTCACAGTTTTACAAAACAGTTATGGAAGCCACAGCGAAGGCTATGTACTTCAAGTTCAAAAACGACGCGGAACAGGCCAAGGTGATACCATACAATGATGAAGAAGAATCGTCAAATATGCCAATGGCTGCAGAAGACATCTTTATTTATGGCAGTATCCCTGTTGACCTCCCGAATACAAAAAAAGCGGATTTGGTTGGAGAAAAGCTGGATTTGATATTGATGTATGCCATCGGACAGCCAAATGCCAGAAAGAATACAGAAGCCGCGGGAAAAATCGCCTTGGGTATCAAGGACGTCTTGTTAAAGGATGAGCAGTTGGCGGCATACAAGAGCTTGAAGTATCTTCTATTCCATTACTGGAGCAATCCGATGGCTTATCTATTAACAAAAGAACCCATGTTGGTGGATCCTGACAAGGTGCCATCAGATTACTTAAAGAGAATGGAGAAGGATGCTGTAAAATATTTACTACTGGAATATAACCCCGATAGTCCATCAAATATAGGCGACATCGATGTTCTCAAGACACAGAGAAGGGGCGAAATCAGATATTTGCCATTTGTAACAACTATAAATAGCATCACTAAAGATGAATAGGCTTGTACTCATAGGCAACGGCTTCGATTTGGCTCACGGCCTTAAGACCAGCTACGCAGATTTCATTAACTGGTATTGGGGACAATGGGGTAAACGATTGGCTGGAAACGGTAAATACAATATTCGAGCATCCGAATTGCATTTCCATAAAACCATATTATTACATCAATGAAAAGCAAGAAGACAACTATCTCGAATTAGCCCAAAACATCTATCGCAACTTTACTAACCTAAAACGTATGCGCGATAGGGTGGTCAACAAAACATACACCGAACCTCTAACAAAGCCAAATATTTAAATGCAAAAGGAATCAAAGTATGAAGTGATGGGATGCGTCATGTGTAAATCTTGAATAACTAATTGCCTGAATGTGTAATTATAATAAAACCCAGTATTATAAGGCTGAACAAAGTAATGTTGCATCAAAGACCATCAAACACTACATCGCCCAAATGCCACATGTCCGCTATGAGGACAGCTGCTACATTGGGTACTGGGAGATAACCGACAAATAAGCATCTCGCAATTTTAACTTCCACGGCCTAACACAAAAGGAATAATGATTTCGAGAAGCCGAAAACAGAAAAAAACAAACATGTCACTCTACTGAACGACAATGAAACAAAAGACAAATACTGCAATCCTGTTGGCGGTGCTGGCGGCAGCGCTTTACGCCGTCAGCACGCCGGTGTCGAAGATGCTGCTGTCGGCGGTGCCGCCGACGATGGTGGCGGCGTTCCTCTCCCTCGGTGCGGGCATCGGGATGGGCGCGATGATGATCGGGCGGCGCATCAGCCACCGACAGCAGACGGAACAACGGCTCGGACGGAGAGACCTGCCCTTCGCCGTGGCGATGGTGGTGCTTGACATAGCGGCACCCATACTGATGATGTATGGTCTGCGCGACTGCCTGGCTGCCAACACGGCACTGTTGAACAACTTTGAGATTGTGGCCACGGCCCTCATCGCACTACTCTTCTTCCGCGAGGCGGTGGGCCGTCGGCTGTGGGTGGCCATCGGGCTGGTCACTGTGGCCAGCATCCTGCTGTCGCTCGACGGCGGCTCGGTGGACGAGGCGTTCCACTTCTCCAAAGGGTCACTGCTGGTGCTCGGCGCCACCGTCTGCTGGGGACTGGAAAACAACTGCACGCGCCGGATTGCCGACCGCGACCCGATGCAGATAGTCACCGTCAAAGGCTTCGGCTCCGGCATCGGGGCGTTGTGCATCGCGCTGGCCATCGGCGAGGGCTTCCCGCTGGCCAAACATATCGCTATCCTGCTGCTGCTCGGTTTCGTGGCCTACGGTCTGAGCATCTATTGCTATCCTATGCCCAGCGCACCATCGGCGCCGCCCGCACCAGCACCTACTACGCCTTGGCCCCCTTCATCGGTGCCGCCCTGTCGTTCCTAATGCTCGGCGAGCCGCTGACGCCCCTCTTCCTCGTCGCCACCGCCGTGATGGCCGCAGGCTGCTGGTTGGCGGCCAAAAGCGACAGCTGATCCGGACGGCGGTTGCGTAAATAATCTCTGTTCCTCTCCCTGCGATGTTTGAGGATTTGCCCAAGTACCGCCAGTGGAGGAAACAGAGGAATGCATTGTTAAAAATGTTGGGGGCGAAGGCGGGGTTTCGCAAAGCGAGGGCAACTTGAACTTGCTCACACTGCCGAGCCAAAAAAATGCAGCCATCGGACAATAAAAGCGAAATGGATGTGATATTATGGGCGTAAATGTTTTGATTCAAATACAACCTGTTCCTCTGCACAATAAAATTCACGGTGACACGTTATTAAGTATAAAGATTTTATGGAAACAACAAATGCAGCTGACATCGCTCGGATGAATGGTTTTGTAAACTCAAAATTTCAATCAATATGAAGAAACTGTTTTTGCTCAGCACAATGGTGTGCTCCCTCGGAATGTTCGCCGCTTGCACACAAAGCAAATACACCGCCGCCGATGTCTCGGTGGACAAGTTTATGAGCCACGAATGGATTTCGTTTCATGTCGACAAATATTGGGTCGAAGGCAAAAACAAGGAACTGAGCAACATTGGCTACGACATCGTAATACATAATGTTGACGACTCGACGCAGGTGATAGCAAGCCTTTGTTCCGACGGCGAATGCAACTTGCTTACCCCGCAATGGGCGAAATACGTATGCTCCCGCGACTTCGACGTGGCATTCTATCGCAATCTGTCCGATGGCAGCACAGAGAGCCGGTTCTACGATGAACTGACGTGCAACACCCTGCAGTACGGCATCGACTATTTCCCTATGTACTACCCGACCTACAGCGAATGGTGCATGGTGACCCTACCGGAAAAGACGTCGCACTACAAACTGATGGCAGACGGTAGCCTTCGCATAAAAGCCACGATAACACAGAAACATTGTTACGCCGACCACTGCGAGATGCGGGATGACCCTCTGGCACTCTTTTACGACCGCGAAAAAGAAATGTTTGTGGCTGCCGACGACATAGAACACGGCAGTGGCTACCGGTACGAAATCCGTGATGTGCGCTTCGACAGCCGTCAAGCATTGATTGATTCCATCTTCAACCTTGATGCTCCCTGGTATGCAAACTATGACCGCTTTTCGGGAAACTCTTACATCCAAAGCCGAGTTAGCACTACCAATACAGAAACCAACGACACGGTGCTGGACTTCCCGCTGGTCAATGTCCGCACAGGCGACACCATGACACTGCGACAGATGCAAGGCACAACACTACTCCACTACGCCTATTTCGGCATGGGCAAAGACTATTTTCTCGCCCCCGACGCATACGCCCCACAAATACAGAACATCGTCATGGTATTCCCCAATAGCAACAACGCCGAACTGATGCGAGCGTTGACCGACTCGCTGGGCCTTGCCGACAACGTCTACTATGCCAAAGGGCTGACTCGGGTGCTCTCTATAGACTACCATCGTGCCATCCTCATCGGAGCAGACCACAAGACAATAGCCACATATCCCGCAGGGGCAAACTTTGACAAATGGATACATGAGATATTGAAGAAGAAATAAAACGTCCCAGTGCTAACCCCGACCTGTTTTAAAAACGGCTGAAAAGAGTGTTTTCGGAGCCTTGCAGGACGGAGCGGAACCGCCGGATGCTGGCTGGCCGCCAAAAGCGACACATAATCTTTACCCCTGCTTGCGGTACTGCAAGGGCGTCTGCCCTGTCTGCTGGCGGAAGAAGCGGATGAAGAACGAAGGCGTGGCGAAGCCCAGCGTCTCGGCCACCTCGGCAACGGGCATCTGCGTATGGTGCAACAACACCTTCGCCTCGCGCACCAGCGCGCGGTCAATCCACTGGAGGACGGTCAAACCACTCTCACGCTTGACAAGTGCGCTCATATAGTTGGTCGACACACACAACCGATCAGCATAGAAATCGATGGGGTGTTTGACACGTCCCTCCTGGCTGAGCAAATGCAAAAAACGATGCATGAACGCACCTCCACGCGACAACTGTTCCTCCTGCCGCAAGCTGAACATGTCGAGTATCAGCGCATCGTAGAAATGGACTATTATGTCGGTGAAGACCGGATTGCGGTCGAACTGGTCGAAAATCATCGTCAGGTATTGGTTTGCGCGTGCGAAAGCCACGCTGTCGCCCCTCACCACAAAACTCTCCATTTCTCCTTTTACCTGAGGCATCTGGCGGAACAGGAAAGCGCTGGCACGAGCATCGGTGCTGATGTAGTTGACCAGCACCAGCGCATCGGGCAGCAGCATTGCCAGGTCGCCGGCACCAAGTGTGTATGTCCGCATATCGATTTCTACCTCTACAGAGCCTTGATGCAGAACCAAAATACGTCCTTCAGCAAGGCGATAGGGCACACCCTGCTGAAAGAACTCGCCCCCTTCAGCAGGCGAAACATTATACAATATGCCATTGTCGCCCGAGTGGCGATAGCCATGCCGCACCAGATGGTTGAGGATGTTCTTACTGTCAAGCTCGCGTATCTTCATTGTGAAAATTTTTATTTATAACGTATTCTTTTTCCTTTTATTGTATTGCAATAATAGAATATGAACATTTTTGCATCGGATAGTGATATTTTATTTTGAATAACGGTAGTACTTTTGCATTTTGAAAAACAGTGCAAAAAAAATGGAAGTCAACACATATAAATTAGGGATCGACATAGGCTCTACAACTCTGAAGATATGCTTATTGGACAAAAACAACAGGCTTAGCCATTGCGATTACAGGCGCCACAATGCCAGTCCCGAACAAACGGCCATTGCGGCCTTGGAGCGGATGAAGGAAAAGGTCGGCGACTGCCAGATGGCGGTGCGGATGACCGGCAGTGTGGGTATGGGCTATGCCGAGCGTATGGGTATCGCATTCGAGCAAGAGGTCATTGCCGCCGGAGCGTACGTAAAGCGTTTCCATCCCGACATCCACACGCTCATCGATCTGGGCGGTGAGGACGCCAAGATGATTTTCTTCGACGAGGGACGCATGCCCGATATGAGGATGAACGGCAACTGTGCCGGCGGCACGGGTTCGTTCATCGACCAGACCGCTACGCTGCTGGGCATCGAGACAGACGAACTCGATGCATTGGCAGCACATTCGCAAACGGTGTACCCCATTGCTTCGCGATGCGGAGTTTTTTCGAAAACCGACATACAAAACTTGCTGGCGCGAGGTGTGGGCAAGTCCGACATTGCCGCCTCGATGTTCCGGGCCGTGGCGCTACAGGTGATGACCACGTTGGCACGCGGCATCGATGTGAACCCTCGCGTGCTGCTCTGTGGCGGACCCTTTGCCTTTATGCCCCAGATGCGCAAGGCTATGCAGATGGCGTTGGGGATGACCGACAATGACTGTTTTGTGCCAGAGCATCCGCACTATGTGCCGGCTATGGGATGTGCAGTGGCAGCCGACGGAAAAGCCATTGGCATAGACGAACTGGCAGAACGTTTTGCGCGGACGCAACCCATAGCCATAACTAATAGTTCAACTTTGGATTCTCTGTTTGCCAGCCACGAGGAGTACGACACCTGGCTGGAAAGCAAGCACGGCTACGAGGCACCGCTACGCGAATGTTTCGAAGCCGGCGACTATTGGCTGGGGGTCGACTCGGGCAGCACCACCACCAAGCTGGTGTTGATTGACGCCGAAGGGCGTATAGCCTTCAAAGACTACTCTTTCAACGAAGGTGACAGTTATCGTGCCTTTGAGCGCGCCATGGAGCGGATGCACGCCGCAGCCGACAACCCACAAGGAGTGAACATCGTAGCCTCGGCAGTCACAGGCTATGGCGAGGGGCTGCTCAAGTCAGCCTTCGCTCTCGACCACGGCATTGTCGAGACGGTGGCGCACTTCACGGCGGCAAAAGCCATCGATCCCGAGGTGAGTTTTGTGCTCGACATTGGTGGCCAGGATATGAAAGCCATCTATGTGGAACACGGCAGCATACGCCGCATCGAAATCAACGAAGCCTGCTCTTCTGGTTGCGGCAGCTTTATTATGACCTTTGCCGGACAGTTGGGATACAATGTCGCCGACTTTGCCCGTATGGCTTGTTTTGCACCACATCCCTACGACCTCGGCACACGTTGCACAGTGTTTATGAACTCGAAGGTGAAGCAAGCCATGAACGAGGGAGCACGCGTCGACGACATCGCTGCAGGATTCTCCTATTCGGTGGTGAAAAACTGCCTTTTCAAGGTGCTGAAAATGCACAGCACCGACGAGCTGGGCAACCATATCGTCGTCCAGGGCGGCACATTCAAAAACCATTCCGTGGCTCGCGCCCTCGAGAAGATGACGGGCTGCGAGGTGCGCTTCTCCGACATTCCCGAACTGGCTGGTGCTTACGGATCGGCACTTTATGCACTCTCCAAAAGCAACGAACAATGAACACATCACTTGACAAAATAATTAAGAACAACCACTACGAGTGGGGCATCGAGGTATGCCCCGGCTGCGAGAACCATTGCACCGTCAAGACCTTCCGCTTCGACGGCGGCCGCACTTTCCACTCCGGCAACCAATGCGAGCGCATATACGGCTCGGACGCCGAAGCCGGCACTAAAGGAGTCAACATGTTTGTCGAGAAAAACCGCCTGCTATGGAACCGTTCCACCAAGCCTGTCATGCCTAACGGCATCCGCATCGGCCTGCCTCGCGGGCTGGGCATCTACGAGGATTTCCCTTTCTGGTGCACGTTGCTGACGGAGTGCGGCTTCGAGGTGGTGCTATCCAAGAGCTCCACCAACCGACTTTACGAGCAAGGCATTCGTAGCGTGATGGCCGACAATATCTGTTTCCCCGCCAAGCTGATGCACGGCCACATACTCGACCTCGTCGACCGCCATGTGGACCGCATCCTGTACCCGTGGGTTGTGTTTGAGCGCAAAGAGGACTGCGCCAGCGGCAATTCCTACAACTGCCCTATCGTCAGCGGATACTCCGATGTGCTGCGGGCGGCTCTCAACCCCGAGGAGCGTCATGGCATTCCGCTCGACGCACCGGTAATCAACTTCAAAGACAGCAAACTGCTCGAGCAGTCTATAACCAAATACCTTGCCACGCTCGGTGTGGCGACGCGCATGTCCAAAGAGGCGTTGCGCAAAGCCGTAGATGCTCAGGAACGCTACCTCGCAGAATTGGAGCGTCGCTCGCAGCAGGTGCTGCAGCAGGCCATCGTCGACAGCCGCACGGTCATCCTGCTGGCCGCACGGCCCTACCACATCGACTCACTCATCGAACACAAGGTGTCGCAAGCCATTGCCGATATGGGTATCGATGTCATCACCGAGAATGTGGCCTCACATGCCGGCAGCGACGTCTATAGCAACATCAACGCCCTCAGCCAGTGGGCATATCCCAATCGGATTTTCAAAGCCGCCTGGTTCACTGGCCGCCACCCTTATGCCAACCTGCACATGGTGGAGCTAACCTCCTTCGGTTGCGGCCCCGACGCGTTCATCCTCGACGAGGTGCGTTCCATCCTTGACCGTCACCACCGCAACCTGACGGTGCTCAAAATCGACGATGTCAACAACATCGGCTCGCTCAAACTGCGCATCCGCTCGCTGGTAGAGAGCGCCGCCAGCGTTGCGGGCAAAGCGGAGAACGGCACCCAAAACACAGAAGCACGCATTCAGCATCCTGAGCAGAGTGCCTCCTCGTCAACATTCACCACCGCACCCTTCATGCCCGAAGACCGCCGCCGCACCATCATCGCACCCTATTTCGCCGAGGGCTATTCGGAGTACCTGCCTACACTGTTCGGCCTGATTGGCTACCGCGTGGAGTGCCTGCCGATGGGCAATATCGACGATGCCGAGCAAGGGCTGCGCGAGGCCAACAACGACATCTGCTATCCTGCCACCATCGTGGTAGGCAGCATCATCCGCGCCCTGAAGTCGGGCCGCTACGACCTGAAGAACACTGCGGTGGCCATAACCCAAACGGGTGGGCAATGTCGCGCCAGCAACTACTACTCGCTCATCAAGAACGCCATGGTGCGCAACGGCTTTGCCGACGTGCCGGTCATCTCGGTGGCTATGGGTAACCTTCATAACGATCAGCCCGGGTTCTCAATCCCTTGGCTCAAGATATGGCGCATCGCGCTCTACGCCATGCTCTATGCCGACACCTTGCAGAAGCTCTACTATCCCGCCGCTGCACGCGAGGTGAAGACCGGCGAGGCGCGCCGCCTCTTTGACCACTACACCGCTGCCGCCCTGCCCCTCGTGGCAGCACAGGACTGCCGAGGACTGCTGCGCCTGCTGGCCGAAGCCGTCGAGGCTTTCACTCGTGCCATCGATTGCAACAAGCAGGTGCAGCGTGTGGGACTCGTGGGCGAGATTTACGTCAAATACAATTCATTCTCCAACAAGCACGTCGCCGACTGGCTGATGGAGCACGGAGTCGAGGTGGTGCCACCTGCGCTGACGCCCTTCTTCCTAAAATATTTCGCCACCGTCCACGCCGACAAACGCCTGAACATACGCCATCCGGCGGTACCCACGGGCCTGCTTGGCGGTGCCGAAAGCATTATCCAAAACATGGTTCGCAAGTTCGACCGTGTCGGCGCTGCCTTTCCTTTTTACCGTCCGTTCGAAGATGTCCACGATATTTACCGCCTGTCGACGCAGGTCGTCAACCCTGCGGCCAACTTTGGCGAAGGATGGTATCTGCCCGGCGAGATATGCCATCTGGCCGAGAGCGGTATCGACAAGGTGGTTAGTGTGCAACCCTTTGGATGTATCGCCAACCACATCATTTCCAAAGGCATCGAGAAGCGCCTCAAAGAACGCTATCCGAACCTCTCGCTCCTTTTCCTTGACTTCGACTCAGGCACCTCCGAGGCCAATGTCCACAACCGGCTCCACTTTATGCTTTCATAAGTAATTATTTTGATTGACTGTATAAAATAGAAAATGGATATTTTCGCATTGGATAGTCGTATTTTAGGTCATTTTCTGATAGTACTTTTGCATTGTGAAAACAAAGAGAAATCAATTTAAGTTTAACATTAAAATACAACAAGTTATGGAAAACACAAACAAAGCAAAAGTGCTCCGCGCACGACTGATGGATCAACCCGAGGATTTCAAACGTCTCGGCATCAACCCCGAAAAGGTGGAGACTTGGGAAGACGGACGCCGCACGCACACCGAGGAGGTGGGCAGCGAGGTGTGGTACTTCGATGGCACCATGGACGACGGCACCAAGTTTATGGTCGGCTACCGCCCCAAGTCGATGGACGGCATGACCAAGACTGTCGACTCGCCCCACGTGAACATCTACGTCAAGAGTCCTAAAGGCAAGGAGTTCCGCGACGACATCGTCTATCCCGCCGCCGAGGGCAACTTCAGCCGCGAGCAATGCGACACCAAGGTGGGTCCCCACTGGTGCCGCGGTGACTTCAAGCACTACGACCTGCACTTCGAGCCTGTCCACGGCGTGGGTCTCGACCTGCACTACGACGCCCTCACCGAGCCCTTCCGCCAGGGCACATCCTTGCTG
Organism: uncultured Bacteroidales bacterium; assembly: GCA_947168665.1. Taxonomy (GTDB): domain Bacteria; phylum Bacteroidota; class Bacteroidia; order Bacteroidales; family P3; genus Colimorpha. The sequence continues at coordinate 49,040 of CAMVMX010000010.1, read as the reverse complement.
GCCTTCGGCGACAACGACGAGTTCTATCACACCGACCTCGCCGTGCCCAAAAACCAGGTCAGCGGCCGCATCTTCTACGACGGCGAGTGGCACGAGGTGAAGGGCCTCGGCTACCACGACCACCAGTGGATGAACACGATGCACTTTGCCCTCTACCACCACTGGCTGTGGGGACGCATGTACACCGACCTCTACACCATCTACATCTACGACTTCGTCGCCGCCCGCCAGTACGGCTACAAGCAGCTGCCCATGTTCGGCCTGATGGACAACAAGACTGGCAAGGTGGTCTTTATGACCGACGGCCACTTCGACCTCAAGACCCGTCTGGAGCCCGAGGTGCATCAGGGGCGCGAGTTCCCCAAGGAGAGCCACTACGTCTTCACCAACGCCGACGGTTCGCGCGCCGAGTTCGATGTTGAGTGGGAGGACCAGCTCGAGTTCTGGGACATGTACGAGATGGCCGGCGAAGAGCTCAAGCGACGCTACGATGCCATCGGCATGCGCATGCAGTACTGCCGCTACTACGCCAAGGGCGGAGTCCGCTTCACCCCCGCCGGCGGCCAGACCCGCGAAGCCCACGGCGACATGATCTACGAATACGCCTACATGGGCATGCCCGACCCCGCCGCCCACGTCTGAAGCGGCGCACCTATAATCGTTCCAAGGATGACACTGATTTCATACAGAGTCATCCTTTTTTTCGAAATATCCTTGTCCGCTTGAAATACGTCACGCTACAGACACTACTTATTCCCTTTGCGGTATTCGGTGGGCGAGATGCCGGTGTGGGTCTTGAAGTATTTGCGGAAGGTGAACTGCTCGGGGAATCCGAGCCTGTCGGCTATCTCCTTCACCTGAAGGTCGCTCTGCATCAGCAGGTGCTTGGCCTGTCCGATGACGAAGAGATGAATCCACTGCATCGGAGTCTGACCTGTGTGCTGCTGGATAAGCGACGAGAAATGGCGCACCGACAGCGCAGCCTCGGCGGCATAGTCCGCCACTGAGCGCCGCTCGGCATAATGCTGCGACAGCGACAGCATGAAACCCTCAAAGACCTGCTCGCTGCGCGAGGGTTTCTCCACAACAGGACGCCCGGCCGAGGCCATCTCGTAGAGTACTTCCAGTATAGCCTGAATCCGCAACAGCGACACCAGACGGTCGTTCATCTGGCAGAAAATCTCAGACGCTGGCCGTTGTGCCTCGCGGTCAGCTATGCGGCGGGCCGTGTCGATGACGCGACGAACCATATCCGCGTCGAGACTGATGCAGGGCAGCGACGCGCTCACTGTCGGCATTATCTTTGGAAAAAACGCCGCCGTCTCACCCACAATGCGCTCAGCCTCCTCGACGATGACGCATTCCTCGTAATCCTCACTCCGCTCCACCTCCACCGTCGGCAGCATCGGCGTCACCACCGTCGCCATGCCCGGCTCCACACGGCATAGGCGGCTGCCCACAATGCGCGTCGCAGTCCCTCGCGTACATAGAGTTATACCTACTTTTTGCCCCATAATCACTCAAAAAATAATCTGTAAAGGTACGAAATAATTCCGACACCATACTTTTTGCCTAATATCCCCGACCATTTGCTCTTTGTTGAGCGGCAAATCTGTTGTACTTTTGCAATTTGAAATTGGATAAACAATGAGAAAATATAAACAATTCAAAATCAAAATACAAATGAAAAAGATTGTCAACAACTGGGCCAACATTTCGGTCTTCCTGGCCGGTGCGGTCGCTCTGGTGGCCATCCTGGTGCCGATGGCCGATGTCACACGTCTGCTCCTGGCGGCCAATGTGATGCTGCTGCTCCATTTCTTTGAGGAGTTCGGCTGGCCGGGTGGCTTCCCCTATATGGGCATGAAGGTGCTGATGGGCAGCAACGAGATGGATCCATCCAAATGGAACGTAAACAACCTCAGCTCGATGTACGGCAACTGGGGATTCCTGCTTTTGGTTTATGTGCTGCCGCTCTTCTTGCCGGGCATACGCTTCTTGACGCTGGCGGCCTTCATGTTCCTCTTCGCCGAGGTGGTGATGCACTGCTTGCTCTTCCCCGTGCGCCTGCGCACGCTGTACAATGCCGGTCTCGTCACCTCGCTGGGTGCCGGAGCCATTGCCTGCTGCTACTTCTTCGGCGGCGTGTTCGACAGCTCGATGTTCGTCTGGTACGACTGGGTGCTGGCAGTCGTATGGTTTGCCGCAGTCTTCATCCTTAGTTTCCGCTCCAAACTCTATTGGAACCTCGGAAAGAAACCGGGGTACCTACTCTCAGAGCAGTCCGCATTCGGGCCATTCAAGAAATAGCCCTTGGCGAGAACAAACCAATGATGCAATATCCGGGGAGGGACAAGAATGCAGCCCAGTCCTCGGATATTGCATACTTTTTTCAACCTGGAACCCTCCATGCCGCTTCGGGATGTAGTTGCATCGGCCTGCTCCGCCCACATAGTTCGTGTTGAACCAGGACACAATAAACTCGGCCCGATGGCGTTAATCAGCCTGTTGAACATTATTGTCACTCTATATCAATCAACATAACACCTCCGAGACATGAACTCACATGACCTTTTCATCCGGCTGTTTCTAATCGTCTGTGGAGTCGTCCTCGCTATCCCTTCATACTTGCTGTGGCGCGAGCCGCTCACTCTCGGCATCTGGCCTCACGATTTCAATGGCTGGCTGGGCCTCATCCTAATGCCGCTCTTCTCAATCATCGCATTCCTCTACGGCGTCTTCTATCGCCGTGCCGCCCAACTGGACGATGCGCTCCAAGACGAGATGGACAACAAAACACGTCGCGGCAGACTTCTTTTCGACGTGCTCTACTCTTTGATATTCATCGTTTACGGCATAGGCACGACGGAGTCCCACATCGCCAAAGGCCTTCCCCTCACCACCACCCGACTCCTGTCTTACGCTTTGCTGTTAGCGCTCTGGATAGGGGGAATCATCGTGGCTCACAAGGTCGACGATGCCAGCCTCCACGCCTTCTTCCAGCGCAAAGGCTGGCACAGGATAGACCGACTCTTTTTCAAAGACGATGATTGCCAAGAATGACATCCGAAAATCCAAATACCCTAAAGGCAAGGAGGACTCGGCTCAGGCCATGTCCTCCTTTCGTTTGGTTGCGTCAAAAATGGCCGACGCTTAATCGTCATAGTCCATCAGCTGTCCGTTCTGATCGAACTCCAGCTCTATCATGTTCGACAGCTCCACTTCATAGCCGTGTCTGTCCTTGGAGATTTTCACTACCACCTGGTCAGGATGGCTGTTGGTCACAAACGTCATGATGCCAGCTGGCAGGATGGCCTGCGGGACGCCGTCCATGTCGCGGTCCTCCACTTCTGTCCACTCACCCTTGGATGTGAAATCGATGTTTGCCCCATCAGAGAAAATGACCTCATAATCCCGGTCAAAAATATTCTTGTCTCTCAACACCACCGACACAACCCTGTCAGGGTAATAAGTCTTCACAAAGGTTTGTGCCGCCTGTGGCAGGGCGCCGTAGTCAACCACCTTTTTATCGGGTGTATCACAACTCCCGAATACAAACAACGCTGCCATAAATGCAGCCATAATACTGATTTTCTTCATAATAATGAGCATTTATATTCAACTAAAACAAACCAAATATACAAACAATATTTCAATTAGCACAATTATTTTTCTGCCAATCACAGCCTATGTCAGACCTGTAGACTCCCCAATTTTCCAAATCAACATCGCGGACAGCAACAGGACGAGAACGGGATATAGCGTAAAAAAACAGCACAATAAAATGCACTCATCAACGTTATGAAAACTAAAAATCCAATACAATGAGCCAGAATAAGAACACCCTACTGAAACGAGCCTTGCGGCTTCTTTTCCCCGAAGCCTTCTTCGACGAGATGCTACGTCGCACCATCACCCGAAAGGATTGCGCCCGCCTTTTTCTTGGCAACTTCATCTTCTTTTCCCTCCTGACACTCCTCTACATCCTCTACGAGCTATTCCTCGCCCACGATTTCCTCCCTGTCCGCATACCCCTGTATCTTGGCTGCGACATCCTCCTGTCTTTTCTCTTTGCCTTCTTATCCTACTGCTGGATTCGCTTCCGCCAGCGCGACCGCGAGCATTTTTCAAAATACAATAATCACGATTCATCCATCGCACAATGAAACATTCTTTTTTCGCCCTCCTCACAGCAGCCCTGCTGGGCCGATTCAACATCAGCGGTTCTAACCCCGACAAGAAACAGGATCCCCATGGGGCTCCGAAGTCCGAACTCAAAGCCTTCGACGTACAGAAGGAGTTCGAGAAAAACGGCTTCACCTTCTTCACCGAGAACCTCATTCTCTGCTCCGGCGACACCGCCGCCAACAACGCCATGACCATCGGCTGGGGTTCCATCGGCAACTATCTTGGCCACAACCGTCCCGCCGTCACCGTCTACGTGGCCCCGGCCCGCTACACCTACGAATTCATGAACCGCTACCCCCGCTTCACCATCATGCAGTTCTCCAACCCCGACATCGCCAAGTACCTGGGTTCACACAGTGGGCGCGATGGCGACAAGGCCGCTGCTCTCAGCCTCCACGTCGCCTACACCGAGCACGGCACTCCCTACTACACCGAAGCCGACATGGTGATAGAATGTGAAATCATGACCGCCTGGCACCAAACCCCTACCGACTTCCGCAACGACACCCCCAAGAAATGGTATGCCGACTTCCGCGCCGGTGTCCACGCAGTCTACATCGGCGAAGTCATCGGAGCCTGGAAACGATAGATAAACAGACATTTTAACATCTAAATAATCAATCACCACTTACCTTTCACCACTCTTCCAATGAACATATCCGTCTTCTGTGGAGCCACACTTCCCAGCAACATCCAATACATCCAAGCCGCCGAACTGCTCGGCCAGCTCATTGCCCAAGGGGGCCACACACTCCTCTATGGCGGCAGCAATCTCGGCCTTATGGGTACCGTCAGCGGTGCCGCCCTCCAGCACGGCGGCCACGTCGTGGGGGTCATCCCCTCATTCTTCTCCGAGGAGATTATCCTCTCTCAGCCCGTCAGCGAGCTGGTGCGTGTCGCCTCCATCGCCGAGCGCAAAGAATACCTCATCGCTCACAGCGACGCCTTTATCGCCCTCCCGGGCGGCATAGGCACCATCGACGAGATCTTCGAAGTCCTTGTCGCCAACCAGCTGGGGCAGTGCAGCAAACCCATGGGACTGCTCAACACCCTCAATTTCTTCGACCCCCAGATGGAAATGCTCCGCCACATGCAAGGCGAAGGCTTCTACAACCTCACCGACGCCCGCTATCTCATTGTCGACTCGCAGCCCGACATCCTCCTGCAGATGCTGGCCTCTTTCGTCCCCACACCCGCCGACGACCTCATCGCCCGCCGCCTCCGCTCCAAAGCCTGACCCCTCCCGCCATGCCACAAGGCTACATCCTCACCAAGTCCAAATACATCCGTGGCCTGCAGTGCGACCGTGCCCTGTGGCTCGACGTTTTCAACCCCAAGCTGGCACGCTACTCCGCCGAGCAGATGCGCCGTTTCGACCAAGGGCGTGAATTCGAATACTCCTTCAAAGCCACCTTCCCCGACGGCATAGACATCAGCGCCCAACTCAAACGCGACACCAGCGCCTACCCCGTCCTCACAGCACAGCTGTTAGACACTCACAACACCGTCGACCTCTTCGAAGCGGGCTTCCTCTACAACGACGTGCTCGTGCTGGCCGACGTAGTGCACCGCCGTCCCGACGGCTCGCTCGACATCTACGAAGTCAAGTCCGGCAGCACCCTCAGCGACACCTACCGCCGCGATGCCGCCTTGCAGCACTACGTCATCTCCCATTGCCGACAAATCAACACCTTCAACATCGTCCACAAAGCCCCCAAATCGAATCCCCCCAATAACTCAGATTATTCAGAACACTCAGATTATTCCGAAAACTCAGACCACTCAGACCCCTCCGCCACCCCCTTCACTATCGTCGACCTCACCGCCGATCACCAAGCCGCGCACCCCGAAATCGAGCACCACATCGCCGTCATGAAAGACATCCTCACCCACGGCGAACCCGCCACCCCCACCGGCCAGCACTGCCTCACCCCCTACCCCTGCCCCTACCAGCACTACTGCGCCCAAGGCATCCGACAACTTGCATTATTTGAATAGACAAGGGCATCTCGTAGTAAACGAAATGCCCTTCTGTGTTAATGTCGTATTGATTATTCACACTTCAACACACGAACAACATCCAATGAGACATCTTCGCATGAGGTACGAAAAGTCGAGAATTGTCTGTATCCATTATTACCACATGGATTAAGTGCCAGCGTTCCGCTACCAACCTGCCTCTTCTTTCCATCTTTGTATCCAATTGCAGTCCATTCGACTGATACTTTATAGTTATTGTTGTTGAGTGCTTCGACTCTATAATAGCCCTCATCACGGTTTGATAGCTCCACTGTACAATTGCCCACAACCTTACACATTCCACCAGGTCCAGGCAAGGCGTTAGTTCTATCAACAGAGACGAAAGCAGTTGCTACAATAAAAGCTGAAACGATGCCTAATGCAAACAATAATTTTTTCACTTTGATTTCTGCCCGTTATATACCATCGGCTCGTCGGTTTTAGTTTTTTGAATAAATCTTACTTTGTGGCACCATTAACCTATGCACATAAAAAGAGCGTGGTACCATTCGCTTTCATTGGTATTCTGAGGTCTTCGACTACCTATACTTATCCAACTATAACGAGCAATTCCACGCTGAACGCGCGGCTCAGTCGCTTCCATCTGGATAAGTATTCATGAAGTTGTCGAAGTTTCAGAATACCAGATAAGCTACTTCGCTTTTTTCTATTCTATGATGTGCATATCAATCTATGCGCTATGTTTCATGGGCAGTTTTATTTGTTACACATTGGGTTCTTTGTTTGCTCCTTTTAATAAAGAAGCATGATGAAAAACATCCTTTTCACGATGCAAAGATACAACTTTTTTTCAAACCGCAGGAAAAAAATGCTTCCCCCACTTCTCAGCACCATCTCAGTGCGGCGATGGCCGCACGGTAGTTTCTCAGGCTTCCGCTCTTCATGATGGCTTTGTATTGCTTCTTGTCCAGCAGCGGTGTCTGATACTCCCAGAAGGCATGCAGCCGCGCCAATATCTGGCTGTCGCCCTGCAACACCGAGCTGGCATAATCGTAAATCCTCCGGTGCAGCTCGCCCACCACAGCCTGTGGCTCTCCCCCACCCAATAGCCAAGGCCGTGCCAACAGGCCACGCCCCAGCATCACCCCTTTCAGCTTCGGCCAACGAGCCATCACCCCCTCCACATCCGCCACAGTGAGCAAGTCGCCGTTATACACTACAGGGTGATGACACTCAGCCATAAACCGCTCAAACGCCTCCCTATCCGGCTCGCCCTTATACTGCTGCTTGCCTAAACGGGGATGCAGCACCACATGCTCCAACGGCATCTCATTCACCACCGGCAACAGCCTCATGCACTCACCCGCATCCTCCTGCCCAAGGCGCATCTTCACCGAAAATCGCACCTCTTTCCGTCGCCTCATCTCCTCTCCCATCGCCGCGACCAGCTCCTCGTGCGCCAACAGTCCGCTGCCCCGGCCGGTCTTCACCTGCATCGGGAACGGGCATCCCATGTTCAAGTCGATGCGCCGCCAGCCCGCCGCCTCCACGGCGTCGCACAGCCGCGCAAACTCTTCACCGTCGCGCGCAATCACCTGCGGCACCGTCGGCACTCCCTCATTCCGCGCCATGTCAATATCGCGCAAATCCTTCCGCCGTAGCTCGCCGCCCTCAATCCGCACAAAGGGCGTATAATATTCCGTCACCCCACCAGCCACCTCGCTATGCACCTTGCGGTACACACAGTCGGTATAGCCCTGCAGCGGCGCAAAAGCCACATAAAAGCTCCCAGGCTCCATCAACTAAAACGAATAGCGCACATGCAGCAGCACCTGCCAGGCCGACAGCAGGTTGGCATATACATTCCACTTCGGTTCAGCAAAGGTATACTTCCCTTCCTTGTACTCCAGCACCGTCTGGCTGGAAATTTGCTTGTAGGTGCCCCACTCGCTGTTCAGCAGGTTGGCCACATTGTTGATGTCGGCTCCCACCTCGAGCGTAGTGGTATGTCCAAAGGCGCGGAAATAGAACTCTTGGCACACCTTCATGTCGATGCGGTTGTGCCACGGCGCCGTCATGGCCCCGCGCCGTGTATACTCGCCACGATGGCGGCTCAAATAGCGGTCGGAGGCAATATAATCAGCAAAGGCCGCGCGGTTCTCATCGCTCACAAACGGCATTTCGTCCAGCTCCTCATCAGTGGGCACATACATCAGGCGCGACGCGCTGATGCCGCCCACATTGTTCATCTGGTACGACAGCGACGAATAGCCCCAGCCGTTCACCATGCCCACGTTGTATCCCTCATAGAACAGGCCGAGCTTGGTGGCCATGCGCCGTCCTTCGCGAATGGTATAGTTGGCCGATGCTATCACCCTGTGCGGGGCCACAAAGGCGGTATAGCCCAGCTCCGGGCTGTTGTCGCCGTTCACGTTGCAGGTCTGCGAAAGCGTATACACCGCGTCGCCGCCGCCATCCTGCACCGAGAGGGAATTGCTGTAAGTATAGGCAGCCATCACATCCAGCCCGAAGCCGAAGTGCTTCTCGGCCTGCGCCACTACAGAGAAATAGCGTCCATGCAGCCCCTCGGCATTGCGGAGCCGATAGCCGTGCACCCCATTGCCGATGCCCTCGTCGCGATACGACGTGCGGCCTTGCGGTTCGCCGGGCAGCCGCAGCGAGTCGCCCTCGGCATAGCCCAGCGTGGTGGCCACCACCTCATGGTAGTTGTACGACAGGATTCCCTCCACTGTGCCTTTGATACCCCACGGCAGCCGCACATCCATCGCCAGCGAGCTCTTCCAGCTGGTGGGCATACGCAACTCCTTGTCCAGTATCACCGCACTCGACGGCAGCGCTGTGTTCTGACCCTCCGGCACACTGTTGATAATGTCCTCGCGGCGGGGGCTGAACGGCACCACAGGGTTGTGCGTCTGTGTATTGGACACATATTGGTTTAACATGATATTCGAACTGGACAATGCATTGACAAACCACACATTGGGTATGCGACCCGTATACAGGCCCGTGCCGCCACGCAGCACCACCCCGCGGTCTTTGGCCACATCCCAGTTGAATCCCACACGGGGCGACACATTTATCCGCTCCTTAGGCATGTCGCCGGGGTTCAACCCCGCAAAACTGCTCTCGGGGTTTTCCTCGGCCATGCGGGCAAAGCCTTCATGATAGTTGTCGGTGGCAAAACGAATCATCGGCATCTCCAACCGGACCCCCGCCGTCATCTTAAAATAGCGGCTGAACTCCACCTCGTCCTGCACATAGACCGAGGGCTGGAAATAGTTGAACTCATATTCGGGCAGGGCTAAGCGGTCCTGTTGGTTGGCGTAAGCCACCATGAAAAGCACCGGGTCGCGGCGGTTGACAAAGCTGTCCCACGAGTCGAACACATACCATCCCGCCCCGCCGGGCATATACACATTGCGCACATTGCTGTGTTCCACCTGCACTCCCGCCAGCAGATTGTGTATGCCCGCCGTATACGTCAACTCGTCAGTCACATTGAACGTGCTCACCTTGTTGGCGGTCATATAGGTGCTGGGGTCCAAACCGAAGGTGGTATAGACGGCATACTTGCGGCTGCCGTCGGCGGCGGTGTAAGGCTCCAGTATATCCACCGTGGGAAAATAGTCGCCATAGTGGCTGCGTGGCTCATTCTGATAGGACCAAGTGGCGCGCAACACATTGCCTCCGCGCCCCTCCCACAGCCGGCTGTTCAGTTCCGCCGCCACAGACGTAAAGTCCTGATTCTTCGAATAGCGGGCGGACTCGAACATCAGCGCATAGTCCGACAGGCGGCCCTCCGAGGTGCGGTTGAACGAATACGACTCGCCATTCACGCTGAACGGGGTATTCGTTCCGCCCAGGCCGCTCATGCTGCTCGACGCCTCAGCGATAGTGGTGTGGGTATGGCTGAAGCGGATATTGAACCTATTGTCGGGGTTGACAATCCAATCAAGACGGGCCAGCAGCTTATAGTCCGACGCGTCGACAGCATAGTCCTGATACCGTCCGGGGTCATAGCCATACTCGTCCATCAGGAACTGCCTGATGCTGTCCATCCTCCCCACCGTGGGCCGGTTGTAGCCATTGCCGCCCCATGCGCCGCCCTCGCTGCGGGCCAGGGCAGTGGCTCCCGGCACACGCTCGGGCGAATACTCGGCATTGAGAAAAAAGAAGAGCTTGTCGCGCACAATGGGGCCGCTCAGCGAAAACCCCGTCACATTGCTCAGCGTGTTGCCCTGCGCCAGCCTCACATCGCCCAGGCGTTGCCCGCCTAAGCCCTTGCCTGTGTAATAGTCATAGATCGAGGCGTGCCAGTCATTGCCGCCCTGACGGGTCACCACATTAATGGCCCCGCCCTGGAAACCGCTCTGCCGCACATCAAACGGCGTGACACAGATTGACATCTGGTCTATCGCGTCGAGCGACAGTGGGTTGCCCCCGGCCGGCAGACTGGTGCTGCCCAGTCCGTAGGCATTGTTGAAGGCGGCGCCGTCCACTGTCACAGCCGAGCTGCGGTAGCTCCCGCCGCCCACCGTGAAACTATTGCCCGAAGCGGTGCCCTGCGGCGTGAGCCTCATCACATCGTTCAGGCTGCGGGAGGTGGTAGGCATAGCCATCAAGGCGCTATTGCTGATATAGGTCGAGGCACCCGAATTCTTCACATCCATGTTCGAGCGCACGGCCTCGTCGCTCACCACCACCTCGCCCAGCGTGGTGCTGGCCATGGTCAGCACGAAGTCCACCACCTCGCGGCCGCCCACCGGCGCCGTCACATTGCTGATTGTCGAAGGGCGGTAACCCATCATCTCCGCCTTCACCGTATATGGGCCTCCAGCCACAATGCCGCCAATGCGGTATTCACCATCCCGATTGGCCACAACATGGTAAGTCAACCCCGTAGGGGTATGAACCGCCGTCAGGCGAGCCCCCGCCAAGGGACCTTCGGCATCGGCCACACGCCCCACCAGCATCGATGTGGTGGACTGAGCCACGGCCGAAGCCGAAAAGAAGAAAACCCAAACCAGGGCTTGTAACAACACAAAACGTTTTCCAAAATTTTTGAACATAATTTCTCTACAACTCTTAACAGATTGATATAAAACAATATATATAATATTCTCTATACGCAAACAAGTTACAAAGATACAAATAATAAACCACACCGAGCGCGCACAGAGGCGAATTAACCAATTTTATAACCCCCTGCCCGATTTCGTCCGCCCGTCGCCGCAGCCACATCCGCAGCCCGCAGTCATACGCAGCCGGCCTCCGGCCACAACCCCGTCGCGCCCCCGCCTTTTTGCCCCGTCCGGCACACCGTCTCGCCGCCGCAGTCCCCGCCCGCTCCAACTCCGCTCCAAGGCCCCTATTCCGCCCGTCCACGCAGAGCAGCATGTTCGGCGCGAGGGGACGGAATGACGTTTATGTGTGATACCGATGGCGCAGATGGAGCGAACCGAGGGCGAAGGCCATTTCTGCCCCCATCGAGCCTTCGGGCTTGCCGGGCAAAAGGGGATGCAGGGGTGGTGTCGGCTTGGCGCGGAGTGCGGGAGAGGAGAAAGAAGAGCACTTCACATCCGGGCTTGGAAGCCGACGGGGTGTGAAGCGCTGTAGGGGTTTATTCCGAAAGCCGGCGGCGCGCGGCGGTGGCGCGGCGACGGAAGGGTCAATAGACGGGGAAGGCGATTTCGCGCTCGATGACCTGGTAGGCCACGTTGTTGCGGTAGATGGTCTGGCGCACCCAGTTGTCGTCCTCGTCGTACTCGAAGACGTAGCTGTGCTTCCAGTTGAGGTGTTCGTCGTAGTTGAACGAGGAGAGTTCGATGAGGTTGTCGTGGTCGTCGTAGTAGTAGGTGGTGAGGGCGACAAGGAAGTCGTCGGCATCGTAGAAACGCCATTCGATGCGGTTGCCGTGGCTGTCGTATTTGTAGAGGTAGCGCTGGGTGAGTTCGCCGTCGCGGTCGTAGAACTCCATTTCGGAGTTGTTGCCGGCGGCGTCGTATTTGTAGACGCGCTTCTCGGTCATGGTGCCGTCGGGGGCAAAACTCTGCTCTTCGACAAGGCGGTTGTTCTCGTAGCGGGAGGTCTCCTTTTTGGTCATGTGGTCGCCCATGAAGACTTTGCGCTCTATGCGGTTGCCGTTCTCGTCGTTGCGGTAGGCGGTGCGGCCAGTGAGCTGGCGGGCGCGGTTGTACTCGTTCCAGCCAAGAGCGTAGCCGTGAACATCGAAATAATATGAATACCAGGTGTATTCACCGTCCTTGGTGCGGTATTTGTCTTGGAAATTGCCGCGTTTGTCGAAGGTGATGGAGTCGATGCAGATGAGCTGACGACCACCGTTGCGGCCTCCGTAGATGTCGTAGGTGTATTCAATCACGTAGATGGCATTGCCGTTGATGCCCATTTCCTGACGGGAGGTTTTGCGGGGTTTATTGCCGGCAAAGGCGCTGCCAGCCACCAGCAGAATCAACGATAAAACGATGTATTTCTTCATTTTAAACATTATTGTACACTATAAATGATGATGCAAAGATACAAATTTTTCTTTACTTAAAACGCACACTGCCGTAAAATATTATGTCGCGATATGTTTTTTGTGTCTATGTTGGTTGGTAAATGTGTTGTCGTTACTTGGGCTAATACTGTTGGCAGGTTCCAAATTTAGGGCTGAGGTCACGGTTCCATGAGGCTGTGTTGACGACAAGAACATGCCCTTTTGCAATAAGTTCTCTATTCCATCGTGCGGGTTTGGGGATTCCGGCGGGTATCTGCTCGCACATTTTCTTTCGGAGGATGGAATTCATGGTATCATCGAGATTTGTGAGGAAGACGTAGACTATTGGAGAATTCGTCTTTTCTTCGCAGTATCGGTAGAGGAATGTGTCGCGGAATTTGTATTTGAGGTAGTTTAGGAGGAAATTTGTGGCCGAGCGGCTACCTTGATGGGTTTTGCTGTTTTCCTTTTTGAATTCGGCGATTTCCGCAGGCGGATATTCTTTGATTTCTATCCAGAGTTGGAATGTGGGGAATTCGGCAAGCACATCGACGGCCTTCATGGGTGCGCCGTGAAAGGTGGGCGAGGAAGGCAGACGCTCATCAAACTTGAACAATGCCGTTGCGTTCGGGAAGTCGAAACGGACTTTTTCTTCAGTCAAATCGAGTGTCATAAGTCCGCTATCCCCCTCCTGATTTCGTCGTCTAAGATTCTGCTGAAAGTCTCATCTATCGCATTGGGGTACAGGCCGCCCAAATCGGAGGACGATTCATGGCGGACTATTCCTTCATCGTCTTTATAAAGGGTGTGGTAAAGAATATTGTCGGCCTCGGTTGCGGCAAGGTCGAATTCTTTCAGCAGGACGTAGTCATGTGTTGCGATGAAAATCTGCACTCCCATTCTTTGCAGTTCAAGGAGTATTTGGACTACGGTTTGGGACAGTTGGGGGTTGAGGTTGGCCTCCGGTTCGTCCCAGAAGAGCATGGTGCCTTTGGTGAGTGTTTCGTTTTGGATGAGTCTGTAGAGCAGTCCCAATTTCCTGTAGCCTTCGGCCAGGAGTGAGAATTCCAATTCGCCGGAGGAATTCCGCATGTAGAACGTTTCGTTCTTTTCGACAACTCGCCCTGACATGGCTTTGTTCAGAATGTTGAGGAGCCGGACTCTTTCGGGGCTTTGCTTTCCTCTGACAATGGGGAGGAAGGCCTTGTCGATAATATCTAAATACACCTCTTCGAAGGCCAATTTCTTTTGGCTGAACAGCGAGCGGAAGCCCGGCGCATTGGCCAGCATGTCTTTCACAGGGATGAAAATGGATTCGGCTTGGTTGTCCTCTTTCCACTGGCTGTGGATTACCGAAGTTTTGTTGAGGGTGGTGATGTCGCATGTGATAGACCGTTCCCTGTTATCGTCTTCGTTCCGCCTGTACACTGTTACGCGGCCGGATCCCCTGCCCTTGGAGCGATGGACCAGACGCCCGATAGACTGCGGCATGAACACGCCGTTCAATTTCTGGGCAAAGGTGCGGTCCTCTTTCTCGCTCATCACAGAACAGGCTGCATACAGGACTTTCATGAGGTGGGTTTTTCCCGTTCCGTTTTTGCCAATAAAGATATTGACTCCGGGAGCGAAGGACACATCAACCTCGGTGAATACTGTAAAATTCGATGTCTTGAACCGTGTTAGCATATTGCCTTGAATCTGTCAGAGTGTGACTTGCTGTTTTGTGAGATTAACGGCTTTTCGGCTCAATTATTGTCTTACAGTGAAGACAATAGGTGGGCTTGAGGGCCGATGTGGGCTGAGGGCGGGGATTAGTGTTGTTGTTCTTTGCGCTTGTTTTTGCCGGCCCATAGATAGAAGAGGCAGGTGGCGAGGAGGGTGATGGCGGCGCCGATGGTGTAGCCCAGCCAGCGGGGAATGACGGAGCCAAAGCCTTCTTTCTCGGCCACGAAAAGGAAGCAGCCTGTCACCATGGTCATGAACATGGCGGGGAGGAGGGTGATGATGTAGGGTTTGCGTTTCTGGCAGAGGTAGACGGTGATGGTCCAGAGGGTGACAGTGGCCAGCACTTGGTTGCTCCAGGCGAAATAGCGCCAGATGACGTCGAAGCCTTTGGCGTCGATGAGGGAGTAGACCAGGACGGCGGCGGTGATGGCGAAGATGGGAAGGGCGACGAAGAGACGGTTTTTGATGGGTTTCTGTTCGTAGTGGAGAAAGTCGGCCACGATGAGGCGTGCGGAGCGCAGGGCGGTGTCGCCTGAGGTGATGGCGGCGGAGATGACACCGAGTACGCAGATGACGGCGATGGCTTTGGGGAACCATGTGTTGGCGATGACACCCACCATGGCATTGCCGCCCAGGGTGGCCCCGGTTTCGGGGTTGACGGTGAGGGACTGGAGCATGGGGTCGTGGTAGAAGACGGTGGCGGCGGCGGCCCAGATGAGGGCTACGACGCCTTCGGTAATCATGGCTCCATAGAAGACGGGGCGCGCCTGGCGCTCATTGGTCATGCAGCGGGCCATGAGGGGCGACTGGGTGGCGTGGAAGCCACTGATGGCGCCACAGGCGATGCTGATGAACATCATGGGGAAGATGGGGTTGTGGGCGGCGTCGGGGTGCTGGTTCTGAAGGCCGTCCCACAGCTCGGGCAGTGCCGGACGGTAGACCAGGAAGGCCACGACGATGGCCAGGGCCATGCCGAGGAGGAGGAAACCGAAGATGGGGTAGATTTTGCCTATCAGTTTGTCGATGGGCAGAAGGGTGGCGACGAGGTAGTAGGCGAAGATGATGCCGACCCAGAGGAAGATGTTCCAGTCGGGGGTGAAGTTGTTGTTGAGAAGCACCGCCGGGGTGTTGACGAAGACAGCCCCCACCAGTATCATGAGGAAGACGGTAAAGAAGCGCATGAACTGTTTGGCCCCGTTGCCAAGGTAGGCACCGTGGATTTCGGGCAGGGAGGCCCCGTCGCGACGGATGGAGATGTAGCCCGCGATGAAGTCGTGGACGGCCCCGGCGAAGATGCTGCCGAAGACTATCCACAGGAAGGAGGCCGAGCCGAACTGGGCGCCCATGATGGCACCGCAGATGGGGCCGACACCGGCAATGTTGAGAAACTGGATGAGGTAGATGCGCCAAGGCTTCATGGGCACATAATCAACACCGTCGGGGTGAGCCACGGCGGGAGTGGGACGGGAGGGGTCGACCTCGACGATTCGTTCTATTACCTTGGAATACAACAGGTAGCCAAGGACCAATAACACAATAGCAAGCAGAAATGATACCATGATATTTGAATTTTTTGAACCTGCAAAAGTACGTATTTTTTTTTACATAGCACACTTTTTTTCGTCCCCTTTGGTTTTGCAGTGGAGCCCGGCTGAGACTGGACGCATTATTATTTTGCGCAGTTTTGGAAAAAAACGTAACTTTGCCGGATAATAACAAGTAAACATCCACGTCATGAAAAAATCATTATCAATTGTTATCCTGGCCGTTGCACTGGCAGGAAGTATTTCAGCCCAAAATCCTAAAAGCCCATTCACGCTGAACACCCGGGCTTGGTCGACCAATTATTGGACCACCATCCTCTACAATCTGGCGGATGGCGTAGTGACCCATTTTGCCTTTGACGGCAATTCGACCGATTCGCTCATTGCTGAGGTCATCATCCCTAATGCCGACCTGGTGTTCCCCGTCGGGATGCAGAAGTCTGGCTTCGGCACCGCAAACGACATCTACGGCCCTTACCACCGCGCTTTCAGCAACCCCTTTAAACGTCCGGGCGACTTCGGTATCGGCCTCGACGCTTCGTGGAAGCCCTCGACGATTGGCCTGTATGTCGGAGCCTACTATAAGAGCCAGGAGGTCTGCTTCATGGCCAATGATGACAACTTGCGCGGCTTCTATTTCCAGCCCCGCGCCGGAGTGGTGCTCGGCGGCAAGAAGAACGCCATCGAGGCCGGTGTGTTCTACGACCAGGTGGTGGGCTGCGGCGGCTCCTGGGAACCCCGCTCCAAGGATATGCTGCTGGGCGGCTGGGGTCTGGACTTCGCCTTGTCGCGCACCGTGGCCAAAGGCCGGCAGAAGACGATGCTAATGTTCTCCATGCCACTGCACAACTTCTTCAACCCCGACTATCCGGGCGGCGGACAGAAGAACCTCAACCGCCGCGTAGGCTACATCATGCTCACCCACCGCGTGGTACTGTAGTACTACATCCCACCTGTTTTGAGGGGGAAAGGGCTCAGAAAGGGGACATGGGTGTAGTCTTCAGGCCGCAACACCCTATTCCTCAGACATTCACATTTGGAGAGGGCGACCCTGCGGCGGCCCTCTCTTCTTATTTTACCCCTGCCATCTGCCCAACTCACAGGCAAAGCACAGCATCGAAAATATTAAAACTCCTCGGCCATACATACTTTTATGCCTGAATGTGAAAATATTTTTGTATCTTTGCACTTTCAAAACTTGATTAATCTATGGCAAAAGTTCTTGGTCTTGACTTAGGCTCTAACAGCATAGGTTGGGCTGTTGTTGACAATGAAAGGCACTGCATCGAATCTGCGGGCTCACGCATAATACCCATGGACGCAGGACGTTTGGGCGATTTTGAAAAAGGAAACTCTGTTTCTTTCACCAAAGAACGCACCCAGTATAGAGGTGCGCGGAGACTGCGTGAAAGATACCTGCTAAGGCGAGAAAGACTGCTGCGGGTTTTAAGAATTATGGGGTTTCTTCCTGAACATTTTGCATCACAGCTGTCGCGCTACGGCAAATTGCCGGAAGATAAGGAGCCCAAACTGGCCTGGCGCGAGGGGAAAGACGGAAAACCGGATTTTATATTCAAGTCCTCGTTTGAGGAGATGGTCAAAGACTTCCGTCAAGCAGGGTCTGACAACAAGATACCCTATGACTGGACAATCTATTATCTGCGCCAAAAAGCACTCACCCATCCCATCAGCAAAGAAGAGCTGGCATGGGTACTGATGCAATTTAATCAAAAACGCGGCTATTACCAGCTGCGTGGCAAGGCCGATGAGAGTGCCGCCGATGCAGAAAGCAAGAACGAGATACGCTCTT
The DNA here is from genome assembly GCA_947168665.1 of uncultured Bacteroidales bacterium. Taxonomy (GTDB): domain Bacteria; phylum Bacteroidota; class Bacteroidia; order Bacteroidales; family P3; genus Colimorpha. The sequence goes on along the minus strand of CAMVMX010000010.1, from coordinate 31,276 downwards.
ACCATGAGCTGACTGTGACAAGTGTTGCAAAGACCGAAGAACATGACAAGAAAGGGCTGACATGGTATGACATCACACTGGAGAACGGCTGGATATACCGCCGAGCATTCAGTGTGAAACCCGACTGGGAAGGGAAAACGCGAGGCTTTATCGCAACCTTTAAGCTTGACAAAGACGGCAACCCCAAAGAGGAGACTCCCCGGCTGAGTTCGCCCAGCGACGACGACTGGGGCCTTCGGAAAATAAAGACCGAAAACGATATCCACGAATCCGGACTCACCATCGGGGCCTATATATACCAAAGTCTGCTCCACCACCCTGACAGAAAGATTATAGGAGATTTCGTCCAGACCATTGACCGCGAGCTCTACAAGAAAGAACTGCGTCAAATATTGGAGACGCAGAAACAGTTCATCCCCGAGCTGAACGACGAGCAACTATATGCCAACTGCATAGAGGAGCTCTACCCGTCGAACGACGCCTACCGCACCAGCATCGCCAAGCGTGACTTCACCTATCTGCTGGTGGAAGACATTCTTTTCTACCAACGACCTTTGAAGAGCAAGCTGAGTTTGATAGACGAATGTCCATTCGAGAAACGCAACAACAAGCCGGTAAAATGTGTGGCCAAATCTCATCCCATCTATCAAGAGTACCGCCTCTGGCAGTTCCTGTCCAACCTGCATATTCTGCTTGACGATGCCGACATTACCCCCAATCTGTTGCCCGACGGTGACGCTTACGCTGACCTCTACGACTACCTGTCTACCATCAAAGAAATAGACCAATCCGCAATGCTCCGTTACTTCAAAATCGGAAAGAAAGAGATGCCACGGTATCGGTGGAAATATGTGCCAGACCGAAAATATCCGGCTGGTGAAACCCGTGCCACACTGCTTGGGGGCCTCAGTAAAGCGGGCATCGACAAGGGTTTCCTTTCACCCGAAAGGGAACTCCAACTGTGGCACATCCTCTATTCCGTCGACGACCAACAGCAGTATCGCAAAGCTCTTCGCACTTTTGCCCACAAACAAGGGTGGGACGACAGCCAGACCGACCGTTTTGCCAAGGCCTTCGACCGACTGACCGTATACAAAGAGAAAGACTACGGAGCCTACTCGGCCAAAGCCATAGGCAAACTGCTGCCTTTGATGCGCCGAGGCCGTTACTGGAATCCTCAAGACATCGACTGTCAAACCCAACTACGCATCAATCACATCATCACAGGAGAGGAGGACGACACCCTCACGTCCTCGGTAAGAGAGAAATTCGAGGGGCTTGAAAGCATCGAGCAATGCCAAGGATTGGCCCCATGGCAAGCCTGCTACTTGGTCTACAACCGCCATTCGGAGGCCATAGATGCCCAGCGGTGGACTAAGCCCGAGGATATAGACAATTATCTGGGCCAATTCCGCCATAACTCACTTAACAACCCCGTGGTGGAACAAGTGGTGACAGAAAGTCTCCGCGTGGTTCGCGATATTTGGAAAAAGACTGGCCACATAGACGAGATTCACATCGAACTGGGACGCGAGCTCAAGAAAACCCAGTCAGAGCGGCAAAGTCTCTCGCAGTCGATACTGGAGGGAGAAACCACCAACCAGCGCATCAGGCTGCTGCTGACCGAACTCATGAATCCCGAAATGGAGGTGGAGAATGTGCGTCCCCAATCGCCTTCACAGCAGGAGATTTTGAGAATATACGAAGAAGGGGCGATGCAGAAAGCTGACGAGATTCCCGACTACATCAAAGACATCCAGAAGCGCTTCTCAGATGCAAAAAAGCAGCCCACACCAGCCGAAGTCAAGAAATACAAAATATGGCTGGACCAGCGATATATATCACCCTACACCGGACGCCCCATACCCCTCGCCAAGCTGTTCACTCCCGCCTACGAAATCGAACACATCATCCCCCAAAGCCGCTGGTTCGACGACTCGATGTCGAACAAAGTAATCTGCGAAGCTGAGGTAAACAAACTAAAAGGGCGTGAACTGGGACACGAATTCATTGTCCACCACCACGGCGAGTCAGTCTCACTGAGCCTTGGTGGAGAGGTGAAGATTCTTGAAGTCGAGGCCTATGAAAAACTGATAAAAAACAATATCACCAACAGCAAAAAGCGGCAGAAACTCATGATGGATGACATCCCTGACGATTTCACTTCACGGCAACTGAACGACAGCCGCTACATCAGCCGCTTAATGATGCATCTGCTCTCCAATATCGTCCGTTCCTCAGACGAGGATGGAAATCTTGAAGACTCCGCCACATCTAAAAACGTCATAGTATGCAACGGTTCCATCACCGACCGTCTGAAACGCGACTGGGGCATAGGCGATGTGTGGAACCGCATCATCTTGCCACGGTTTGAGCGGATGAATCAAATCACCGAAACCACCGACTATACCGCCACCACCGACAGCGGCCACCTCATCCCCCAAGTGCCCCTCCACATGCGGCAAGGTTTTAACAAAAAACGCATAGACCACCGCCACCACGCCATGGACGCCATCATTATAGCCTGCGCCACTCGCAACCATGTCAACCTCCTCAACAACGAAAACGCCAAGAGCCAACAACGCTACGACCTGCAACATACACTACGCTCAAAAGAGACCTATGTCGACGGACAGGGCAACACCCGCACCTGTCCGGGCGACTTTATCAAACCCTGGCCCACCTTCACCGAAGATGTTTACCACGTCCTTGAAAGCATCATCGTAAGTTTCAAGCAAAACCAACGTATCATCAACAAAACCTCAAACCACTACACCATCATCCGGAACGGCAAACACACCGGCTGCTCCCAAACCAAAGGCGACAGCTGGGCCATCCGTAAACCGCTGCACAAAGAGACCGTCTTCGGCGAAGTAAACCTTCAACTGAAAAAGAAAATCAAACTCAAAGATGCCATCAAGAATCCCGACACAATAGTCAATCGCGAGCTGAAACAGAAAATCAAAGAACAATTGAGCAAGGGCCACACTGCCCAACAGATTATTGAATACTATGACAAACGAAAAGATGTATGGCCCGAAGCCGCCGACGGCAAAGTGGAAGTATACTACTACACAAAAGACACAAAGGATCGCTATTTCGCCACCCGCAAAAGCCTTATAGACCTTTTCAAAGATACTACCACACAGCCGGCAGCTACTAAAATCATCGAAAGCATCACCGACAGCGGAATCCGATCCATCCTCTATGCTCACCTCGCCAACGAAGGGAACAATCCTGCCGAGGCTTTCTCGGCTGACGGATTGGAACGGATGAACCGCAATATCCGCAACCTCAACGGCGGTCACGACCACCTGCCCATCAAGAAAGTCCGCATATACGAACAGGCCAACAAATACAGCGTAGGAACACGTGGACAAAAAGCCACAAAATATGTCGAAGCAGCCAAAGGCACAAACCTTTTCTTTGTCATCTACACCGATAAAAAAGGCACTCGAGGGTACGCCACTGTCCCACTGAATGTAATCATCGACCTACAAAAACAATATGAAAAACATTGGAAAGCCCACCTTGCAGAAAGGCTACAACAAAACGACCTCTCACTTATGCCTCCCGACTCAACTTTGCTATACGTCCTCTCGCCAGGAGACTTGGTCTATGTGCCAAGCGAGGAAGAAAGAAAAGATGGTATACAAACGCTTTACAAAAATAGAATCTACAAAGTAGTATCTATGGCGGGAATACAATTCATGTGTATAGCACATTGCGTAGCATCTCCCATTGCCAACAAACTTGAGTTTACAACATCAAACAAAATGGAAAAATCTCTATCAGGAGAAATGATTAAGGAGGTTTGCATCCCCATCCAGATAGACCGCTTAGGCAACATCATCAAAATAGGACAATAGCCATGATTAAGCGCACGCTCTGCTTCTCCAACCCCGCCTACCTTTCCATGCGGAACCGCCAGCTTGTCGTCCGCCTCGAAAGACACGCCGACGGCGACCAGCCCGAAGCAACCATCCCCATCGAGGACATCGGCATGGTAGTGCTTGACAACCGCCAAATCACCATCACCCATGGCCTTATGGCCGCCCTGCTGGACAATAACGCCTCTGTCGTCACCTGCGACGAGAGTCATATTCCCGTGGGGCTTATGCTCCCGCTGGAAGGACACACGGTACAAAGCGAGCGTTTCCAAGACCAATTGGGCGCCTCCCTGCCCCTCCGAAAGCAGCTGTGGCAGCAGACTGTCGGGCAGAAAATCTTGAATCAGGCCGCCTTGCTGCACGAACTCTACGGGGCAGAGACGGGCAACATGCAGCAGTGGGCCGCCGATGTACGCTCCGGCGACAGCACCAATCTCGAAGGCCGCGCCGCCGCCTACTACTGGAGCCAGATGTTCCCCGACATCAGAGGCTTCACCCGCGGCCGCGACGGACTGTATCCGAACAACTTCCTCAACTATGGTTATGCCATCTTGCGTGCCGTCATAGCCCGTGCCTTGGTCAGCAGCGGACTCCTCCCCACCCTCGGCATCCATCATCACAACCGCTACAACGCCTACTGCCTGGCCGACGACATCATGGAACCCTACCGCCCCTACGTCGACCGCCTGGTGGTACAAACCATCGGCCAGCACCCCCGCACCGCCGAAATCACCACAGACATCAAACGCATCCTCCTCACCATTCCCACCCTCGAAGTGCGCATCGGCGGACAGCGGAGTCCACTCATGGTGGCCGCCTCTCAGACCTCAGCATCCCTTGCCCGCTGCTATGCTGGCCAAATCCGCCGAATCTCCTACCCCGACATGTAATGGATCGCTTCTCCGAATACCGCATCATGTGGCTGCTCGTCTTCTTCGACCTCCCTACCGACACCAAAAAGGAACGCAAAGCCGCCGCCGATTTCCGCAAACACCTTTTGGCCGATGGTTTCACCATGTTCCAGTTCTCCATCTACGTGCGCCACTGCGCCAGCCGTGAGAACGCAGAAGTCCACCTTAAGCGGGTCCGCTCACTCCTGCCACAATACGGACAGGTGGGCTGCCTTACCATCACTGACAAGCAGTTTGCCGACATCGAACTCTATGTCTGCAAAAAAGAAGTGCCACCCAATGCCCCCGGCCAACAACTCGAACTCTTCTGACCATAGGACAAGAAAAACGCCCACATATAACCAAAAATCCCGCCCAAATGGACGGGATTTTTGATTCCATTGACATTCGATTAGACATTATATATCAGACGACTACACACATCGTGGTGTTTATCGTATGTGTCAATGTCCTCTTTTTAAGCAATTCACAACTTGTCATGGGGAAAGTGTGAACCAGATGCAGGTGTTTATCGTATGTGTCAATGTCCTCTTTTTAAGCAATTCACAACTTATGAATTTTAGGGTTAATAAAAGGTTTTGGTGTTTATCGTATGTGTCAATGTCCTCTTTTTAAGCAATTCACAACGCCTACACTCACCAGTTGTGGGGTACTATGGGTGTTTATCGTATGTGTCAATGTCCTCTTTTTAAGCAATTCACAACCGTTGCAACAGGCCATGCAAAAGGATTTAGGTGTTTATCGTATGTGTCAATGTCCTCTTTTTAAGCAATTCACAACACCAAATTGGCCTTTTTCTCACGTCTCGAAGGTGTTTATCGTATGTGTCAATGTCCTCTTTTTAAGCAATTCACAACCTTGAAAAGGCGGTTAAAGAGATAAACACGGTGTTTATCGTATGTGTCAATGTCCTCTTTTTAAGCAATTCACAACAGCGTGCTGGACTCAATCCCAACCTTGTTGGGTGTTTATCGTATGTGTCAATGTCCTCTTTTTAAGCAATTCACAACGGGACTGCACCTCGTCGGCCTTGGCCTGCGGGTGTTTATCGTATGTGTCAATGTCCTCTTTTTAAGCAATTCACAACCGATGAACTCATATGGCACGTCCTTGTGGAGGTGTTTATCGTATGTGTCAATGTCCTCTTTTTAAGCAATTCACAACGGCAAACAATTGTATATATCGGATATTCAGGTGTTTATCGTATGTGTCAATGTCCTCTTTTTAAGCAATTCACAACAGTCTGTCACTCGTTCTATGTACAATATTGGTGTTTATCGTATGTGTCAATGTCCTCTTTTTAAGCAATTCACAACAACAAACCTTTGCATGTGTCTAATATTCAGGTGTTTATCGTATGTGTCAATGTCCTCTTTTTAAGCAATTCACAACGGATCCGAGGAAGACCAGGCCGTCGTCGCGGGTGTTTATCGTATGTGTCAATGTCCTCTTTTTAAGCAATTCACAACGATTGGGTCGGTTGACTGATTGGGTTGGTTGGTGTTTATCGTATGTGTCAATGTCCTCTTTTTAAGCAATTCACAACTTGGGTTGGGGCGGTTGTGCTGGTGCTTCGGTGTTTATCGTATGTGTCAATGTCCTCTTTTTAAGCAATTCACAACGGAAGAAAAGCCCGCATCCTGTGCCCTACCGGTGTTTATCGTATGTGTCAATGTCCTCTTTTTAAGCAATTCACAACTCGCAAAAAGTTCAAAAAAAGTGGTCGCTGGGTGTTTATCGTATGTGTCAATGTCCTCTTTTTAAGCAATTCACAACCATAGCCAAGCGTGATTACAGGCCTCCGATGGTGTTTATCGTATGTGTCAATGTCCTCTTTTTAAGCAATTCACAACGGTTCTGTGGCAATTTGCAAAGAATCTCCTGGTGTTTATCGTATGTGTCAATGTCCTCTTTTTAAGCAATTCACAACGGCGACCAAATCACAATGGTTGTCATGCAGGGTGTTTATCGTATGTGTCAATGTCCTCTTTTTAAGCAATTCCTGACTACAGCTTCAGACTGGGCTTTCTTCAGAAAAAGGCGACGGAGAACTGTGTTCCCCGCCCCCTTAATAGTTTTCACAACGGAATAATCCTTATTGTGAATTGCTTAAAAAGTTTTGCAAAGATACTACTATTTTTTCATCCTCGCAAATTTATTTTATATCAAACGCGTAATCAGCCCACTAACACTACATATCTTAGTCGTGAAGAGTGCCTCCCGATTGAAAGCGTCAGGATTACTCTAACTCTTCCTGCCTGTCTTATAACTTACCAGATTCTGTCGCCTCATTGCCACCCTCAGTCATGAAACTGCTACCAACAGTTTATGGGGTAAGCATCTGACTTGGTATATAGGCATAATGCAGAGTCAGACCCTCCCCACGCCACTCAATAATACCCATGAAAGGGGAGACTACAACCCGCGGAGTACTCTGATCATTCGGGACATTCAGAGAGCTCCAGCCACAATGGCAATTCCGACAACTGACCTATAACCCTACAGCTCAACCTCCTGGCGGAATTCGGGTATCTCGACATGTTTCCAGCCCAGCTCGGATAGGGTGTCGCGGAAGTGTTCCTGCGTCTCGGCTTCGCCATGCACGAGGAATATCTTCTTCAATTTGCTCTTTTCTTGACAGCCAATGTAACGAATCATTTCGCTGTAGTCGCCATGACCGGAAAGAGATTCGATGCGGCGCAACTCGGCCCGCACCAAATAGCGATGGCCGAAGATTGACACCTCCTTATCGCCCCGCATGATACGGGCTCCGAGCGTCTTAGGCTCGCAGTAGCCCACGCAGAGGATTGTGGTCGAGGGGTCGTCGATATGGTTGGCCAGATGGTGCTTCACGCGACCGGCCTCCATCATGCCGGAGGCGGATATAATGACACAGGGCTTGTGCCGCACATTGAGAGCCTTGGACGCCTCGACGGACTGGATGTATTGTAGACGGTCGAAACCGAAGGGGTCGGGGTCTTTTTTCATATAGTCGAGTATCTGGCTGCCGAAACACTCGCTATGCAGCCGCATGATGTTGGTGGCCGACACACTCAGGGGGCTGTCGACAAAGACATCAATGTCGGGCAGCAGGTTGGCCGACTCCAGACGGTCCAGAGCATAGATTATCTCCTGCGCACGTCCCACGGCAAACGACGGTATGATGAGTTTGCCTTTCTTCTTGGTGCAGGTGTCGAGCACAGCCATAAGCAACTCCTTCTCAGCGTCTTCGAGCGTGGTGTGAAGTCTGTCTCCATAAGTGGACTCCATTATCAGGTAGTCGACCTGCGGGAATGGCTCAGGGTCTTTCAATATGCGCTTGTCATAGCGGCCTATATCGCCCGTGAAGCCCAGCTTGATGACCCGACGGCCGTCCTTGACCTGCAGGAACACGAAACTGCTGCCCAAGATATGTCCGGCATCGAAAAATTCCACCGTCACCTCGTCCTCAATGGCAAAGGGTTTGTGGTATGGCACACTGATAAAGCAGCTCATGCACTCCTGCGCATCCTGCTCGGTATAGATCGGTTCCACAGGGTCCTCGCCCTGTGCTTTGCGTTTCTTGTTGAAGGTGTGCACGTCGGCCTCCTGTATGCGGCCGGCGTCGGCCAGCATGATGGCGCAGAGGTCGCGCGTGGCGGGGGTGCAGAGCACCGTGCCGCGGAATCCCTCCTTATAGATGTACGGAATCAAACCCGAATGGTCAATATGGGCATGGGAGAGGATGAGATAATCAATCTCCGACGGGATGAATCCCAAGTCGCGGTTCATAGCATCTGTTTCCAAACCTTTGCCCTGATACATGCCGCAGTCGAGCAGTATTTTCAATCCTTTCTTTGTTGTGATCAAGTGCTTGCTGCCTGTCACCTCGCGGGTGGCTCCCATAAATTTCAAGTTCATATCCAAAAACGTTTTTTCGTATCAAACCAATCGTTATCATGCCGATACGCCCACACTCAGAGTGGCGGATGCCGACAGTTGACAAGAGCAAAGATACGACTTTTTTTCGAATTGCCACATTTCCGCAAAGCGATGGTTCAAAAAACAAAAACTTGTTCAACCAAAAAAAAAGTGTATATTTGTATTTTCCAATGGGGCGCGAGTTATCGTGCAACCCATTATATATTAGTGAATAAGAACGAACCACTATGGCACTGAAAAGAGTAATGGTCCTTACCGGAGGCGGCGACTGCCCCGGCCTCAACGCCGTAATCCGCGGCATCGTGAAGCGTGCCTCGCAGGAGAAAAACTGGGAGGTGATTGGCTGCATCGAGTCTTTCAACGGTGTGCTCCGCGAACCCACCGAGATAGTGGAGCTGGACGAGAAGAAAGTGGAAGGCCTCCAGATTCAGGGCGGCACCATCCTCGGCACCACCAACAAGGGCGGCCCCTTCGCCTGGCCCATCCGCCAGCAGGACGGCACCTGGACCACCGTCGACCGCAGCGACGAGATGATCCGCAAATTGCAATACCTCGGTGTCGACGCCGTCATCAACATCGGCGGCGACGGCTCCCAGCGCATATCCCTCGGCCTGGCCCAGAAAGGACTCAACATCGTCGGCGTGCCCAAAACCATCGACAACGACCTCTCATCCACCGACTACACTTTCGGCTTCCAGACGGCGGTACAAATCTGCACCGAAGCCATCGACAAGCTCGTCACCACCGCCGCCAGCCACAACCGCGTCTTCATCATGGAAGTGATGGGTCGCGATGCCGGCTGGATAGCCCTCCACTGCGCCATAGCCGGCGGGGCCGACATCTGCATCATTCCCGAAATCCCCTACGACATCAACAAAATAAAAGACAAAATCGAGCAGCGCTACAACAAACGCCACGGCTACTGCATCATCGTCGTGGCCGAAGGGGCCAAACCCAAAGGCGGCACCGCCGTGGGCACCAAGACCTCAGAAGTGGGCTACCAACACATACGCCTCGGCGGCATCGGCCACCAGCTGGCCGCCGACCTCAAAGAAGCCGGTGTCGAGCACGACATCCGCTGCACCATCCTCGGCCACCTGCAGCGCGGCGGCACCCCCATCGCCTTCGACCGCATCCTGGCCTCCCAATTCGGTGTCCGCGCCATGGAACTTGTCATCCAGGGGCAATACGGGCAAATGGTGGCCTACCACCACCCCGACATCGTGGCCGTACCCCTCGCAGAGGCCGTCAAGGCCCAGAACCTGGTCGACCCCAAAGGCAGCCTCGTCCACACCGCCAAAGGCCTCGGCATCGAATTCGGAGACTAACCTCCCCAGTAACGACTTGAAAAAACATCCGACCCATGGAACCTAAAAAAATAAAATCAGCCTTAATCTCCGTCTACTACAAAGACGGACTTGAAGACATCGTCAGAGCCCTCGACCATCAGGGAGTCACCATCTACTCCACCGGCGGCACCTGCAAATTCATCCACGACCTCGGCATCGAGCCCGTCACCGTCGAATCCCTCACCGGCTACCCCTCCATCCTCGGCGGCCGCGTCAAGACACTCCATCCCAAAGTCTTCGGCGGCATCCTGAGCCGCCGCGACATGTTCTCCGACGGCGAGCAACTGGCCCAGTACGAAATACCCGAAATCGACCTCGTCATCGTCGACCTCTACCCCTTCGAAGCCACCGTCGCCAGCGGGGCCGCCGAGCAGGACATCATCGAGAAAATCGACATCGGCGGCATCTCCCTCATCCGCGCCGCCGCCAAAAACTTCAACGACGTAGTCATCATCCCCTCCGTTGACCACTACGCCGAGTTCCTCAAACTCTACACCGAGCAGGACGGCGCCACCACCCTCCAGCAGCGCCGCCACTTTGCCGCCTGCGCCTTCAATGTCAGCTCCCACTACGACACCGCCATCTTCAACTACTTCAACCGCCAGGAACAAATCCCCGCCTTCAAACTCAGCAGCACCAAAGCCAATACCCTCCGCTACGGTGAGAACCCCCACCAGAAAGGCTGCTTCTACGGCGACCTCGACGCCTGCTTCACCAAACTCAATGGCAAAGAAATCTCCTACAACAACATCGGCGACATCGACGCCGCCTGCGCCCTCATCGACGACTACGCCGACACCACCTTCGCCATCCTCAAGCACAACAACGCCTGCGGCCTCGCCACCCGTCCCACCCTGCTCCAAGCCTGGACCGACGCCCTGGCCGGCGACCCCGTGTCCGCCTTTGGCGGCGTACTCGTCACCAACCGCACCATCACCAAGGAAGTGGCCGAAGAAATGCACAAAATCTTCTTCGAAGTCTGCATCGCCCCCGCCTACGACGACGACGCCCTCGCCATCCTCCAGGGCAAAAAGAACCGCATCATCCTCAAGCGCAACGCCTTCCAGATGAGTCCCACCGTGTTCCGCAACGCCCTCGACGGCATCCTGGTGCAGGACCGCGACACCATCGTCCCCACCGCTGCCGACATGTCACGCAGCGTCACCTCCACCCCCATCACCCCCCAGCAAGCCGCCGACCTCGCCTTCGCCACCATCCTTGTCAAGCACACCAAGAGCAACGCCATCGTCCTGGCCAAGAACGGCCAGCTCTGCGCCAGCGGCACCGGCCAGACCTCGCGCGTCGACGCCCTGCGCCAGGCCATCGCCAAAGCCCAGTCCTTCGGCTTCGACCTCAACGGAGCCGTCATGGCCAGCGACGCCTTCTTCCCCTTTGCCGACTGCGTCGAGATAGCCCACGGGGCCGGCATCGCCGCCGTGGCGCACCCCGGCGGCTCCATCCACGACCAAGACTCCATCGACTACTGCGAAAAGAACCACATGGGCATGGCCATCACCGGCTACAGACATTTTAAGCACTAAACGAAACCTTTTTCATTTTTTTACGTATAACACTTATCATCAATCCGAAAAAAAATAGTAAAGTATAAATGGGTTTATTTTCATTCTTCAACAAAGAGGTAGCCATGGACCTTGGCACAGCCAACTCCATCGTCATCCACAACGACCAAGTAGTCGTCGACGAACCCTCCATCGTGGCCGTCGACCGCAACAACAACCGCATCATCGCCGTCGGCAAACGCGCCCAGATGATGGCCGGCAAGACCGACAACAAAAACATCGAAACCGTGCGGCCCCTGCGGGGCGGCGTCATCGCCGACTTCGAGATGGCCCAGCACCTCATCCGCGAACTCATCGGCATGACCAACATCAACCGCTCCTTCATGCCCCCGTCGCTGCGCATGGTCATCTGCATCCCCTCCGGCATCACCAACGTCGAGGAACGCGCCGTGCGCGAAAGCGCCGAGCAGGCCGGAGCCAAAGAAATCCGCATGATCCACGAACCCATGGCCGCCGCCATCGGCATCGGCATCGACGTCCTCGAACCCGAAGGCCACATGATTGTCGACATCGGAGGCGGCACAGCCGAAATCGCCGTCATCTCCCTCGGCGGCATCGTCTGCAACAACTCCATCCGCGTCGCCGGCGACGAATTCAACGAGAACGTGGTCGAATACATGCGCAAACAGCACAACATGGTCATCGGCGAGCGCACCGCCGAACAAGTGAAAATCAAAGTCGGCGCCGCCGTCAGCGAACTCGACGAACCGCCCGAGGACTATCCCACCCTGGGCCGCGACCTTCTCACCGGCCTTCCCAAGGAAATATCAGTCAACTACAAAGAGATTGCCCACGCCCTCGACAAATCCATCGCCCGCATCGAGCAGGCCATCCTCGACACCCTCTCGGCCACACCGCCCGAACTGGCTGCCGACATCTACCGCACCGGCATCTACCTGGCCGGCGGCGGCTCCCTGCTCCGCGGCCTCGACCAGCGCATCTCATCCAAGACCAAGCTGCAGGTCCACATTGCCGAAGACCCCCTCCGCGCCGTGGCCCGCGGCACCGGCATCGCCCTCAAGAACTTCTCCAAGTTCTCCTTCCTCATCCGCTAAACACTGCGCCACAGCATATCCCACTACGGACACACCGCCCCGCCAGCGGTGTGTTCGCTATTGTTCTGGCCCTCCCAGCTCGGCCCAATCCGCCCCGCGCCCCAAACCTCTCCCCCCTCCGGCACACCCCTGCTTCCGGCCTCCGTCCCCTCCCAACCCGTACCGGCCACGCTCCAAGTCCGATAATCACGCACCACTCCTATGGCTCATAACCGCCATATCCACGCACTGCCGCTGAACCAATGGGCAGTCTCAGCCAACGCAATGGGGAATCACAATCGGGGCTGCACCCCGCCCCCTCCTTCCCACAGCACGCCGGAAGAGCGTCCGCAATGTCCTGCATTGACCAACAGAGTGCTACAATCAAGTCTTTTGCCCTCCACTTGGCTCCGCAGCTGCATATTCTATAAACTTGACACCGATTTGCCGACAACACATACTCCCTGTAGCCCCGCACTACGACAGGCTGCCTGTGCGGGATTATTCTGGACAAGTTTGTCCGATATTAATTCCGACCTGCCAAAAGCGATGCCCAACGTAACCATCCCCATTCACAATAATATCACATGAATACAGAAATAAAAAAAGTACAAATGATTGAAAAAAAAACTTATATTTGCATTGTGGAAATGACGGTCAGAGCGGAGTGGTATTTAATTTTATACCCTAAAACATAGATATTTACAATTTGCAAAATAATAAAAAACATGAAGAAATTATTGCTTACTATGGCACGTTTCCTCTCAAAAAGTACCATATAAGGACAATGGAATGAATATTATGTGAATTACCCACCAAAACGCTATAAACAATGAAAAAATCACTATTTATCGGTTTGATGATTGCCCTGGCGGGATTTGCTTATGCGCAGCGGCCTGTGGGCGACACGTTGGTAACACTGGACACTGACTATTTCAACAACAATAGTTTTCTTGATTGTTGGCCCATCAATGAGGAAACGCATGGCGACGGATGGCGCTCCGAGAAGGTTGACCAAATAATAAGACATAGAAGAATATGGAACACGAGGAACGATAGAATACGTGAGGGTAACTATATCGGCGGGATGCAAATGTTCACTGAACGCCCGATAAAGATTGTCGGCATTGCCATCTGCGCCTACATGCAACGGCCGATGGATACCACCACTCCCTCCTTTATGGGAAACTCTGGCTACCGAGTCCCCAATATCCACGAAACGCACTCGGGGAATTTCTTTCCCAACACTCGCGACATTACAATGAGCGGCAGGATAACCGACTCGGCCTTATTGTACAAACCTACAGCCAACGGCCTCGAGCTGCTGAAGGCTGCCCCGTGGAGAATGGAAAATCCCCACCGCTACTTGCTCCTGCCCCTGGAGGATACCATTCACTGGTTTGCTGACGCCTTCTGGAATCCCCTTATGCCTTGGACATGGAAGGTGAATTACCGCCTTGACCCTGTACTTCCGTTATATGAAGTGATGTTCAAGGAGCCAGTGGTCGTGGAGGATTCGTTTGTGGTGGCAAGCACAGCGCTCAACAATGAAAGAAGCATGGGACTGGAATATCCCCCGGCATACCCGGCCTGCGATGACTCCATGATGCTTTGGGACCATTGCCCCACAAGATTCTATAACATACAGTCGCCCCTCTGGACAAGAACCGCTCCCGACACCACGTGCATTTCTTGGATAAAATACCGTGACAACGATTGGATAAGAGTTGTTTACCAGCCCAGCTGGCGCGACTCTGCCAACACCCCTTATTTTTACTCTTGGGCCTATCCCTTCTTCCCCATTATCGAGCCGGGGTTTGACACCACGCTGTGTCACGACGCGCGCAATATAAGGGTTGCCCGACGGACGGACAGCAGCGCGACATTGATATGGGATTCGGGCGACGGAGGCCCCTGGGAGGTGGCCTATGGCAAGATGAACAGCAGTTGGGCAGACTTCTCGTTCACCACCGTCACCACTCCCACTGTGACCCTGAGGGGGCTTGAGGCAGGGACGCTCTATTTTGCGATGGTGCGCAGCTACTGCAGCGTGACGGATGAGTATGGAGAATGGAGCCAACCAGTAGAGGTTGAGATATACAATCACAGGCCACATGACCCCCACGAGGGCATTGAGGAGGTTGGCGAGCTGGCCCGTTTCACACAGTTGGTGCCCAACCCTGCACACGATGCTGTGAGCGTCCTGTCGTCCTTTGGGCTGAACAGCATATCCATCTACGATTTGAACGGGCGCAAACTGATGGATCAGAAGGCCGAAGGGATAATCGCCACGCTGGACATATCTACCCTTGCAGCAGGAGCATACATCGTGACCATCCACACCCCACAGGGCATAGCCACCAAGCGGATGGTAAAAGAATGATGCTGGGCGACGGGCACCATAGTGCATGAGCCTCCGCCACGTCCCGCACGGAACGAGGCGGAGGCTTATGCTGTGAGCAATAGTTGTACACCGAGAGCCATGCGATTGTCCCCAACACCACCACGGGGAAAACGGCGATGGCACCCCTAACCGCACGGTGCAGCCACGTCTAAAAAAAATGGCCGATTTGTTAAACAGGGGGATTTATCGGGGATGAATGAGTTTTTTTTTGTATCTTTGCAGACTGGATTCTTTGCGCCGTGGCGGCGCAAAGTGTTATTAATGTGTGCAATACTTAAAGATAAAGAATAATATATTATAGGTCAAATGAGTTACAAAGAGTACAAACAGCTTAACATGACCCAGATTGGCGAGGAGATACGCCGCTTTTGGGAAGAGAACGAGACTTTTGAGAAAGGGCAGCAGCTTGCCGAGGGTCACCCCTCTTTCGTATTCTATGACGGCCCCCCGTCGGCCAACGGCAAACCCGGCATCCATCATGTCATGGCCCGCACCATCAAAGATGTGTTCTGCCGCTACAAGGCGCAGAAGGGCTACTTTGTGGACCGCAAGGCGGGATGGGACACCCACGGCCTGCCTGTGGAACTGGGTGTGGAGAAGAAGCTGGGCATCACCAAGGAGGACATCGGCAAGAAAATCAGCGTGGATGACTACAACAACGCCTGCCGCACCGAGGTGCTGCAATACAAGGATCTTTGGGACGAACTGACCAAACAGATGGGCTACTGGGTTGACCTGAAGCACCCCTATATCACATTCGAGAATGAGTATATTGAGACGCTGTGGTTCTTGCTGAAGATGCTCTACGACAAGGGGCTGCTCTACAAAGGTTATACCATTCAGCCCTTCAGCCCCGCCGCCGGGACAGGCCTGTCGAGCCACGAGCTGAACCTGCCCGGCTGCTACCGCGACGTGAAGGACACCACGTGTGTGGCCATGTTCTGTCTGGAGGATGCCGCAGCCAAGCTGCAGCAAGCCTTCGGCACCACGGCGGACGACAACATGCCCGCCTATGCCATAGCATGGACCACCACACCGTGGACCCTGCCCTCGAACACCGCCCTGTGTGTAGGCCCGGCCATCGATTATGTGCTGCTCCAGACCACACACCCCTACAACGGCACCCCCTGCCGCATCGTGATGGCCAAGGCTCTGATGGGCAACTTCTTCACCGAGGGCGAACCTGATGAGAAATCGAAGCTGCTGCACTGCACGGTACTTGGCGAGTGCAAGGGAACTGCACTGGAAGGCATCGCCTACGAACAACTGATTCCCTGGGTGAAGCCCACGGTGGTGAACGCTGCCGAACAGACCCACCGCACGGCCCGCAAAGAGGAGGCATTCCGCATTATACTGGGCGACTATGTCACCACCGAGGACGGAACGGGTATCGTACACATCGCTCCCACTTTCGGTGCTGACGATGCCCGCGTGGCCAAGAAAGGCGGCATAGCCGACCTGCTGGTATATGACCGCGACGGCAAGCAGGCCCCCATGGTGGACCGCACCGGAAAATTCTGGAAGGTGGAGGACCTCGACCCCGAATGGGTGAGCGAGAATGTGGACCTGGCGCTGTACGGCCAGTATGCGGGCAAGTTTGTGAAGAACGCCTTCGACCCCACCAAGACCGAGAAGGACATGAGCCTCGATGTGGAGCTGGTGGTGATGCTGAAAGAGCAGGGCAAACTGTTCCGCAGTGAGAAACACACTCACAGCTACCCCCACTGCTGGCGCACGGACAAGCCCGTACTCTACTATCCGCTGGACAGCTGGTTTATCCGCACCACGGCCATGCGCGACCGCATGATTGAGCTGAACAAGACCATCAACTGGAAACCCGAGGCCACCGGCACGGGCCGTTTCGGCAACTGGCTGGAGAACATTGTGGACTGGAACCTGAGCCGCAGCCGCTACTGGGGAACCCCGCTGCCCATCTGGCGCACCGAGGACGGCAAGGAGGAAATTTGCATCGGCAGCGTTGAGGAGCTGCGCAAGGAGATTGACAAGGCCGTGGCCGCCGGAGTAATGGACCGCAACCCCTACCGCGAGGAGAAATACGACCTGCACAGACCCTATATTGACAATGTGGTGCTGGTGTCGCCCACCGGCCGCCGCATGATGCGCGAACCCGACCTGATTGACGTGTGGTTCGACAGCGGGGCCATGCCCTACGCCCAAATCCACTATATGGGCGAGCCGCTGAAGGAAAGCCAGTTCCCGGCAGACTTTATTGCCGAGGGTGTGGACCAGACGCGCGGCTGGTTCTACACACTGCACGCCATAGCCACCATGTGCTTCGACAGCGTGGCTTTCAAGAATGTGATAAGCAACGGACTGGTACTCGACAAGAACGGCAACAAGATGTCGAAACGCCTGGGCAACGGCGTGGACCCCTTCGAGACCCTGAAGAAAGAGGGCCCCGACGCCACCCGCTGGTATATGATTACCAACAGCCAACCCTGGGATAACCTGAAGTTCGACATAGAAGGGGTGGACGAGGTGCGCCGCAAGCTGTTCGGCACCCTGTATAACACCTACAGTTTCTTTGCATTGTATGCCAATATCGACGGTTTTGAATATAAGGAGGCGGACAATCCTATTGCCGAGAGGCCTGAGATTGACCGCTGGATATTGAGCGAGCTGAACACGCTGGTGAAAACTGTCGACGAGGCTTTAGCCGACTACGAGCCTACCCGCGCCGGCCGCGCCATACAGGAGTTTGTGGATGCCAACCTCAGCAACTGGTATGTGCGCCTGTGCCGCCGCCGTTTCTGGAAAGGCGAGATGACCGACGACAAGGTGTCGGCCTACCAAACTCTTTATACCTGCCTCGAGACACTGGCCCGCCTCATGTCGCCCATCGCCCCCTTCTTCAGTGAGCGCATGTTCCTGGACCTGAACGGCGTCACCCACCGCATTGAGGCCGAGTCGGTACACCATGTGCCGTTCCCCACAGTTCATGAAGAGATGATTGACAAGGCTCTGGAGGAGCGCATGCAGCTGGCACAGAAGATTTGCTCGATGGGACTTTCGCTCCGTAAGAAGAGTAATCTGCGTGTACGCCAGCCATTGGCTAAGATTATGCTGCCCGTGCAAGACGACAGTTTCCGCCAACAGGTGGAACGTGTGCAGCACCTCATTTGTTCCGAGCTGAACATCAAGGAGATTGAGTTCCTCGCGCCCGACAACAACATTCTGGTGAAACGCATCAAACCCAACTTCAAGACCCTGGGACCCCGCTATGGCAAAATCATGAAGGCCATTAGCAACGAGATTCAGGCGTTCAGCCAACAGCAGATCAATGCTCTCGAAGCTGCGGGCAAATGCCAGCTGACCATCGAGGGGCAACCCGTTGAGATTCTGCTGAGCGATGTGGAGATTGCCACGCAGGACATCCCCGGCTGGGTGGTGGCCAACGACGGCAGTCTGACCGTTGCCCTCGACATCACGGTGAGCGACGAGCTGAAAGCCGAAGGCATAGCACGCGAGCTGGTGAACCGCATCCAGAACATCCGCAAGGAGGGATTCGATGTCACCGACCGCATCACCATCGACTTGCAGAGCGGTGTATGGGACGAGGCCGTGAAGCAGCACATGGAGTACATCTGCGCTGAAACCCTCTGCACCCGACTGACACTGCTCCCCGCCGTCGAGAACGGCACCACCATCGAAATCATCGAAGGGACACCGGCCAATATCGCCGTAAAAAAGGGTGAATAGATTCAAGTGAGCTAAAATAATAAATGGACAACATAGTTGATATCATAAAAGGCCTTTCCCACCAGTACCGCGACGAGGTGATTGGGTGGCGGCGGCATCTGCACCGGCATCCAGAGTTGAGCCAGCAGGAGTTCGGCACGATGGCTTTCGTGGCCGAGCGACTGCGGGAAATGGGGCTGGAACCCCACACGGGTATCGGCAAGACGGGAGTAATGGCCATGATTCGCGGCGGGAAAGACCCCGACGGCTATTGCGTGGGGCTGCGGGCAGACTATGACGCACTGCCCCTCAAGGAGTGCACCGGCCTGGATTTTGCCTCTGAGAATCCCGGCGTGATGCACGCCTGCGGACACGACATGCACACAAGTTCACTGCTCTGTGCGGCCAAAATACTCACCGCAATACGCGACAGGCTGAGCGGCAGCATAATGCTGATATTCGAGCCGTCGGAAGAGATGTACCCCGGCGGAGCCCGCATGATGATGGACGACGGTCTCTTTGCAGAGGTGACACCCAACGAGATGTACTCCTTCCATTGTCTGCCCGAAATGGACTTTGGGCGTATCGGCATGAAGAAAGGTCGCTACATGGCCTCGACCGACGAGCTGTATTGGACGGTGAAGGGCAAGGGCGGTCACGGCGCCACTCCCCACATGAGCGTGGACCCCATCCTCATCGCCTCGCACATCGTGGTGGCTTTGCAGCAAATCGTGAGCCGAAACGCCGCTCCGATGATGCCGACAGTGCTCAGTTTCGGCAAATTCATCGGCGAAGGCCGCACCAACATCATCCCCGATGAGGTGAAGATGGAAGGCATCATCCGCACCTTCGACCCACAGTGGCGGCTGGACTGTCACGAGAAAATACGCAAGATAAGCTGTGGTATAGCCGAAAGCATGGGTGGCGAATGCGACCTTTTTATTGATTACGGCTACCCACCCGTCATCAACGACGATGAATGCACCCAGCAGGTACACGACAACGGCGTGACCTTTCTGGGCGAGGAAAAAGTGGAGTGGCTCGACCTGAGAATGACAGCCGAGGACTTTGCTTTCTTTGCCCAAAAGATTCCATCGTGCTATTTTCGCGTGGGCATCCACATTCCCGGCACCCCCTACAGCAACCTTCACCGCCCAGACCTGATGGTGGACGAGCGCTCAATGGAACTGGCCGGAGGCTTTGTGGCATACAATGCTTTCATGGCTCTGGAGAACAAGATTAAACGATAATATCGATGGGCAACGAGACGATAGACACAACCAAAGAACTGGGTACGCGGCATATTCCCGCACTGCTGTGGAAATACACGCTGCCCGCCGTAGTGACACAAATCATCGCCACGGTATACAATTTGGTGGACAGCATTTTCCTCGGCCACGTGGAGAACGGGGCCTTGATTCTTGCCGCGCTGGCCATTACACTGCCCATTATGAACATCATCCACGCCTTCGGCTCACTGGTGGGAGCCGGTGCAGGAGCCCGCATGAGTATCGTACTGGGTCGAAAAGATGTGCGCTGGGCCGAGAAGATTCTGGGCAACAGCATGATTCTGACCTTCTTCTTTGGGGCTTTGTTCGTCTCGGCCGGATACCTGTTCATGCGGCCCATCCTGGGGCTGTTCGGGGCTTCTGCAACGACCATTTCATTGGCACAAGAATACATGGACATCGTACTGCCCGGCATGTTCCTTACCACACTCACATTCAACCTTTCCGGCTTGATTCGGGCTTCGGGGTATGCTTCGAAATCCATGTGGATACAGGTCAGCGGCGCTCTGCTCAATATTGTCCTCGACTACCTGTTTATTGTATTGCTGGGCTGGGGCATCCGTGGCGGTGCCTGGGCGACGACCATCTCGATGGCCTTCTCGGCGCTGCTGGCCGTGATGCACTTCCTGAACCCCAAATCATTTATCCGGTTCAAACGCCACTGCTGGGAACCGAAAATGTACATCGTCAAGAACATCCTTGCCATTGGCATCAGCCCCTTCTCGATGAATGTGGCAGCCTGCGCCGTTGTGGCATTGCTGAACCACCAGCTAATCTCATACGGTGGCGACCTGGCCGTGAGTGCCTACGGGGTGGTGAACCGCGTGTCGATGATTGTATTTATGATAATGATGGGCGTCTGCCAAGGCATGCAACCCATCGCGGGCTACAACTACGGAGCCGGACAGAATCTCCGGCTCAAACATGTCTACTCCCTTGCCTTGAAGTGGAACATCGGATTAGGAATTGTCGGCATGTTGCTGGCGCTCATCATCCCCCGCTTGTTGGTGATGATGATGAATGACGACCCACAATTGATTTCCATTGCTGTTCCCGCCATGCGCTATCTGCTTGTGATGGCCCCCCTCATTGGTTTCACGGCCACAAACTCCCAGTTCTTCCAGTCTATTGACAAGCCTTGGATTGCCATCGTCACCAGCCTTTCACGACAGGTGATTTTCCTCATACCGCTGATGTTCCTTGTGCCGCTCATCTATATTTCGCTCGGAGCCGACGGGCTGTCGGGAGTATGGTGCAGCTGCACTATCAGCGACTTGCTGGGAGCCACCCTCTCGGCATTGCTGCTTTACTCGCAGCGCAAAGTCTTTGTGCCGGGGTACGTCCCACCCGAGCGGAAGCCCCGCAAAGAACGCGGCCCAAACGGCATAATCAATCAGCAATAGCCCAAACGAAAAGAAACCATTACTATATGAAAAGAACGATTCTACTTGCCGTCACGCTTTGTCTGCTCCATCTGGGCTGGGCCCAGGGAGACAGCAAACGCGTGCTCTTTATCGGCAACAGCTACACCGCCGTCAACAACCTCCCGCTCATGGTTCAAAATGCAGCCCAGAGCGTCGGCGACCGCGTGGAATATGAGAGCAACACCCCAGGAGGATGCACATTTGAGCAGCACTGCCACAACCAATCGATGGACAAGATTCGCGAAGGCGGCTGGGACGTGGTGGTATTACAGGAACAGAGCCAACTGCCCTCCTTCCCCCAAGGCCAAGTGGAGGCACAGTGCTTCCCCTACGCCCAACAACTCATAGACTCGGTCTACGCCTGTAATCTTAATGGCGAAGCCATGCTCTATATGACTTGGGGCCGCGAAAACGGCGACCCACAAAACGGAACGGTCTTCCCGCCATTGGCCACTTACGAGGGCATGGACAGTTTGCTTTATGAGCGCTATCTCTACATGGGGCGCACCTTCGATGCCTCTGTCTGCCCCGTGGGGCGAGTATGGCGATACCTGCGCACCAACAGCGATATCCACCTCTACCAAAGCGACGGCAGCCACCCCTCGCTCGAAGGCAGCTACGCCGCCGCCTGCGCTTTCTACACCCTCATTTTCCGCAAATCTCCACTCTCCGTGACTTACAACCCCGGCATCGACGAGCAAGTGGCCCGCACTATCCGTGATGCTGTGCAGACCGTAGTCTACGACACCATCTGTTTCTGGCTCCGCCAATGCCCCGCCGACACCACGCAGACCGACACCATCCCCGCCGACACCATTCAAACCGATACCACACAGACTGACACCACTCAGACCGACACCATCACCACTGGTTTCAACTTCAAATTTCCCGAACACAAAACTCAGATAACCGTCTACCCCAATCCCACCACATCCGAGGCAACCATTGTCGTCGACGGTCCCGCGCACTGCTTCGATGCTGTACTCTACGACATGAACGGGCGCCGCCTTCGCGCTTGCAAACTGAACCAACCCACCTCCGTCATCGACATGAGCGACCTCGCTCCAGGCATTTACCTCCTATCCATCCTCTCGCGCACCGACACCCGCACCATCAGGCTCGTCAAACAATAAGGTCCATTCACATGAAAAAGATTCTCCTCGCACTGCTCATAGCTTTTACGAGCCTCGCCGCCGGACATGCCCAAACGTCTGACTCCGTTGCCCAACAGCGTCCCCGAATAGGCCTTGCCCTCAGTGGTGGCGGTGCAAAGGGAGCCGCACACATCGGAGTTCTCAAATATCTTGAAGAAATAGGCATCCCCATCGACTGTGTGGCCGGGACCAGCATGGGCTCCATCATTGGAGGCCTGTACGCCTTGGGCTACACCCCCGACGAGATGGCCAACCTCATTGCCGACATGGACTGGTCCATCTACATGAGCAACAACGTTGACCGCTACTACCAGTCCTCCACCATCCGGGCCCGCCAAAGCACCTACCTCTTCTCCGTCCCCTTTGGTGCCGGCAACTTCGAGGAGAAATCCTTCAACATCCTCTCAACCCTGCCCAGCGGGGTCATCAACGGCGCAAGCCTCATCAACCTCTTCAGCCGATTAAGCATCGGCTACAACGACTCCATGGACTTCAGTCGGCTGCCCATCCCCTTCTGTTGCGTGGCAACCGACATCCTCACCGGCGACTCTGTCATTCTCGACCACGGCCTGTTCCCCAAAGCCATTCGCTCCTCCATGGCCATCCCGGGTGTCTTCTCGCCCGTCGAATGGGACGGGCACCTTCTGGCCGACGGCGGTCTGGTCAACAACTTCCCCGTCGACCTCTGCCTAAAAATGGGTGCCCAATATGTCATCGGCATCGAGCTGGCCGAAGAACTCCGTTCCGACCCCGAAGAGATGAAATCCCTCCCCCAACAACTCTCCCAATACCTCAGCATCGCCGTCCAAAATAACCGTAGCCAGAACCGCCAGCAATGCGACCTCTACATGCACCCCGACATCACTGGCTACAACATGCTCAGCTTCTCCAAAAGCGCCATCGACACCATGGTCAACCGGGGCTACCAGTGCGCCCATGCCCACCGAAAGGAACTGCTGGAACTCAAAGCCCGCCTCGAACAGTACGGCCCCTGCGGCAAAACCCTACAAGCCCCCCGGGTCAAGGCCATAAAACCTGACGACAGCATTTGGCTTTCGACCGTCAAATACCAAGGTGTACTTGAATCAGACGCCCACTGGCTCATCAGCAAAGGGGGACTCAAAAGCGGCACCTACACCACCCTCAATGAAATACAGCAAGCCATCGGCATCCTCATGGGCACCGAAGCCTATTCCAGCATACTCTACAACCTGCTGCCCGACGACAGCTTCCCCGGCTCAGGCCTCACTGAAGACCACTACAAACTCATCATCACCTTCGAACCCGCCGAACCTCATCTCCTCTCCCTTGGCTTCCGCTACGACTCGCAGGAGAAAGCCGCCCTCCTCCTCCACCTCGGAGTCAACGAGCAGAAACTCTCCGGCTTCAAACTGGGCATTGATGCCAACCTCAACTACAACATCCGTTTTGGCACCAAAGTGTCGTGGTGCAATATCGGGCTGGGCGACATCAACTTTGCCTACCGCTACCACAACAGCACCCTCAACCTCAACTCCTCCGACACCTCACGCTACTCAGTGTTCAAAGTCAACCAACACAATTTCAGCCTCTTCATTTCCGAGTTCCACATGCGCGACTTCACCTTTGCCTTCGGTCTCGACGAAAACTTCTACTCCAGCGGCAACAGTTTCTCACTCTACAACGTCCTGTACGACGGCCTATTCCACTTCGATAACGCCAAAGGCTTTTTCGGGGCCTTCTTCCACAGCATCTTCGACAACCTCGACAACGCCTACTTTGCCAACCACGGCTTCTATGGCAGCGCCGACATCGGATGGCATATCGACAACAAAAACCTCTTCCGCCAGTTAGACCTCAGTTTTATCGACATCAACATATCGGCACAAACCTACCTCCAAGCCAATCCCTCCCTCACCTTCATCCCCCAACTCACCTCCCGCCTCGTGCTGGGAAAAAGCTCGGCCTGGTACGACAACCTCGTGGGCGGCAGCATCCCCGGCCGCTACGTTGACCACCAGCTGGCCTTCATGGGTCTCATCCGCCCCATCCATGTCGACGACTTTGCAGCCATTGCCCGAGTCGATGTCCGCTACCGTTTGCTCGACAAACTCTATCTCTACTTCATGCCCAATGTCATTTACTCCTCCGACTGGCCCAAACACATCACCGCCTCCCACCACGTCAACTTTGGTTTTGCCATCCGCGCCGCCTACGACAGCCCCCTGGGTCCCATCTCGCTCGACTTTAACTGGAGCGACTTCACCCGCCGGGCAGGCCTTTACCTCAACATCGGCTACGTCTTCTAATCACCCGCCCACATGATATACAACACCTTTGGCATCCCCGCCACCGCCGACCGCTATCTGACCGTTACCGACAAAGAGCAACTCCTCAGCCTTATTGCTCAGGGCGCGCTGGCCCGTCCCCCCTACTTCATCCTCGGCGGGGGCAGCAACGTAGTCTTCACCGGCCACTACCACGGCACCATCCTCCACCTCGAAAACAAAGGCATCCGCCTGCTCACCCCCGACAGCCCATCAGACACCCTCCTGGTCGAGGCCGCCGCCGGCGAAAACTGGGACACCTTCGTCCAGCACTGCATCAACCACGGATGGCATGGAGCCGAAAACCTGGCTGCCATTCCCGGCACCGTTGGAGCCTCACCGGTTCAGAATGTCGGAGCCTACGGCCTCGAAGCCAAAGACATCATACACTCCGTCCACGCCATCCACGCCATCACCGGCCACGAGCGCACCTTCAGCAACGCCGAATGCCAGTTTGGCTACCGCACCAGCATCTTCAAGCAAGCCCTCAAAGACCAATACATCATCTGGTCCGTCACATTCAAACTCAGCCCCCGCTTCACCCCGCTGGTCAACTACACCGCCCTCGCCGACGCCCTCGCCGACGCCCACATCACCAACCCCTCCGCCCGCCAAATGGCCGACACCATCGCCGCCCTGCGGTGGAGCAAACTGCCACGCCCCGAAGAGACCGGCAGCGCAGGCAGCTTCTTCAAAAACCCCGTCGTCTCACCCGAACACTACCGCCAACTCAAAACCCGCTACCCCGAACTGGTGGCCCATCCCACACCCGACGGCTACAAACTGGCTGCCGGATGGCTAATCGAACGCGCCGGGTGGAAAGGCCGCTCCCTCGGCCCCTGCGGTGTCTATGCCAAACAAGCCCTCGTGCTGGTCAACCTTGGGGGATGCTCCGGCAGCGATGTCCTGGCCCTGGCCGACGCCATTACCGCCGACGTGCAAAACCTCTTCGGCATCACCCTCGAAAAAGAAGCAATCATCATATAAACCAAACACATACCCATGAACACTGTCGACAAACATCCCGACCAATTCTGGAACTGGTTCGTAGCCAACAGCGAGCGGCTCACCATGCTCAACGACCTCGACCAGCCCGCCCGCCAGCAGCTCCTCGACGAAATGCAGCACCAACTCACCGCCTATTGCGACGGCCTCACCTTCGAAATCGGCGAGCAAACCGCACAAGGGCGCACCCTCACCATCAGTGCCGAAGGCGACTTCGACCTCTTCCAGCACGTCATCCACCTCACCGACAACGCACCCGACATCGACTGGTGGGAGTTCATCCCCTTCCGCCAACCCAAAGGCAAAGGACTCAAAGTGCTGTTTGACAAATACACCTTCGAAACCTCCAAGATGGCCTTCATGCAACTCGAAAATGAAGAAGAACCCGACATCATCGGACTCCGCATCGCCCTGCCCGGCCTTGCCAGCGGCATGAGCCCCAAGCCCGACCAACTCCAGGACGACGACCTCTTGGTGGGTGTCTACGTCACCATCGAAGCCCTCATCGGCGAGTTCGACTGCACCACCCTCATCGGCTACGTCGAACTCTGCCCCATGCCCAAAGAACCCTTCAAGACCGGATTCCGCCCACTCGACGACCTCCCCGAATTTGTCGACTGGTTCAAGCACCAACGCGACAAAGAATAGCGTCCCCGCCGCACCACAGCCCCGGTCGCGTCCCTCTCCGCCACACTCTAACCAACAGAGCCAAGGACATATAGCCACACCGCGACATCCCAATTAAAGAAAAAATATATCCAATTGAAAAAATAATCGTATCTTTGCATACTGAATTGAAACACTAACTTAATTAAAAGACTTAATACTATGAGCAATGTAGATGTTCTGCTGGGTCTTCAGTGGGGCGACGAGGGAAAAGGCAAAATAGTCGACGTCCTCACACCCGGCTATGATGTCATAGCCCGTTTCCAGGGAGGCCCCAACGCAGGCCACACCTTAGAATTCAACGGCACCAAACACGTCCTTCACATAATCCCTTCCGGCATCTTCCACGAAGACAAACTGAACGTCATCGGCAACGGAGTCCTCATCGAACCCAACATCTTCAAACTCGAAGTCGAAGCCCTGCGCCAGAAAGGAGTCGACGCCACCAAAAACCTCTATATCTCCAAAAAGGCTCACCTCATACTCCCCACCCACCGTCTGCTCGATGCCGCCAACGAGCAAGCCAAAGGCAACGCCAAAATCGGCTCCACCCTCAAAGGCATCGGACCCGCCTACACCGACAAGATTGCCCGCAGCGGCCTCCGCGTGGGCGACATCACCGCCATCGACTTCCGCGAAAAATACGAACTCCTCAAATGCCAGCACCTCCAGACTGCCCACACCCTCAAATTCGACATCGCCTCCTTCAAAATCGACGGCCTTGCCATCGATGAATATGAAAAGAAGTGGCTCGAATCACTCAGCCTCCTCAAGCAATTCCAACTCATCAACAGCGAATACTTCATCAACCACTGCCTCGACCAAGGCAAGAAAGTCCTTGCCGAAGGCGCCCAAGGCTCCATGCTCGACATCGACTTCGGCTCCTACCCCTTCGTCACCTCCTCCAGTACCATCACCGCCGGTGTCTGCTCCGGCCTGGGCGTGGCCCCCTCGCGCATAGGCCGCGTCATGGGCATCAGCAAAGCCTACTGCACACGCGTCGGTGCCGGCCCCTTCCCCACCGAACTCTTCGACCAAACCGGCAAACAACTCTGCGACATCGGTCACGAATACGGCGCCACCACAGGCCGTCCGCGCCGCTGCGGCTGGATCGACATCCCCGCACTCCGCTACGCCTGCATGCTCAACGGCGTCACCGACCTCTTCGTCACCAAACCCGATGTCATGAACGACTTCGACGAAATCAAAATGTGCGTCAACTACACCATCGACGGCATCAGCACACAAGAAATCCCCTTCGAATTCAACGAAGTTGAAATCAAGCCCCAGCTGCGCTCCTTCCCCGGATGGAAACAAAGCCTCCAAGGCATCACCGAATACAAATCACTGCCCCAAAACCTCCTCAACTACCTCGATGCCCTCGAAATCGCCACCGGCGTCCCCGTCAAAGCCGTATCCATCAGCCCCGACCGCAAAGACGTACTCTTCAAATAACCCCTCCATCCCCTCATAACCTCTCTCACACACAACACATTACAAAACAAGAAGAATATTTTTTTAACTTTTAAGGCAATAAACAAACAAATATCTCGTTTCTGAGGGCAAATAAATTAGCATAGATGAAAAAGATTGTTCTTTTGCTCCTTCTTGTCCTGCCACTGGCTACAATGGCACAGACCAAGATCAAAGAGACCCAAGTGCCCAAATCCGTTTTGAACGCACTGGACAGAAAGTACGACTCCTACAAAGTGAAGACCTGGTACCGCTCGCCCGGCCAATATGTAGCCGAATTCGTCTACGACGGGCAGCACGGCCGCGCCTTCTTCACCCACAACGGCGACTGGCAATACAGCTCCTTCCCCACCAAACAAGAAGACTGCCCCA
Source organism: uncultured Bacteroidales bacterium (assembly GCA_947168665.1). Taxonomy (GTDB): domain Bacteria; phylum Bacteroidota; class Bacteroidia; order Bacteroidales; family P3; genus Colimorpha. Next base: position 2,799 of record CAMVMX010000010.1, on the reverse strand, counting down.
CAGCCATGAACCGCTACTTTATCGACAACTATCCCGGCTACCGCATCCGCTCCATCGACTACGTCGAACAGATGGACGGCGATGTCTACTACCGCATGATGATTGTCAAAACCGGTGTCGGCTATGACGACAACGAACTCATCTTCGACCCCCGCGGTCGGCTGCAGAAAAGCAACGCCCCCGACCCCGACGCTGTCAAACGCGAATTCTACACCCTCAACAACCCCGACGACGATGTCGACGACGAACACCTCCGCAACCTCAAGAGCAACAAAGGCGGCAAACGCCCGGCCCCTGTCGAAGACGTGCCTGAAGTCATCAGCATCGACACCACCCCCACCATCACCGCCCACTTCGCCAAAATCTGCCCCCCCTCCAAAGTAGTTGAAGGCCCCGAATGGGTCAACCGCGTCCCCAACCTCGTAGTGGCCTACTACATCAACCGTCAAGGCGTAGAGATGGAAGAAGTCTACGACGCAGCCACCGACGCCCACATCATGTCTGGCAAAGTACTCGACAAAAACCACTACACAGCCGCCATCGTCAAATACCTCGAACAAAAATACAAAGGCGAGAGCTACAAAATTGAGCGCATGATCATCTACACCTACGACTCCAAATGGCGTGTCGACGGCAAAAAACCCAAACCCTACACCTACGTAGTCATCAGCCAGAAAGTCCGCGGCCTGGGCAACAAACTCAAATACACCCGCATGGAATTCGACTCCGGCGGCAACTTCACCGGACTCCTCTCACAGCCCCTCGACAAAAACGACATTCAATAACATTTGTTTCATAATTTTTGTTTTTGTGCCCTGCCACGGGTTGGCGGGGCATTTTTTTTAACCCCTCGACCCATGCAACCCTCCCAAACACCCCCCGCCGACCCACAGCAGCCCCAACCATCCACGCCCCGACGCCACATCGAAGTAGTGGCCGCCGTGCTGCTCCGCGACGACACCGTACTCGCCACCCAGCGCGGCTACGGCGAGTGGAAAGGATGGTGGGAATTCCCCGGCGGCAAAATCCAGCCCGGCGAGACACACATCCAAGCCCTCACCCGCGAACTCAAAGAAGAACTCGACACCCTCATCGCCCCCGACCGCTACCTCACCACCGTTCAATACGACTACCCCTGCTTCCACCTCACCATGCACTGCTACCTCTGCCACCTTCTCGACGGCACCTTCACCCTCAAAGAACACCTCGCCGCCCGCTGGCTCAACGCCGACACCCTGCACACCGTCCGCTGGCTACCAGCCGACCAGGAACTCATCGCCAACCTCTTCACCCGCTACCTCCCCCACTCGCAATAACCACCCCGCAAAACGCCAGCGCGGCCAATCCAACACAACTTGCCATAACCGCACATCCCCGCCAAGCAGACAAACTCCAACAATAAGCACAGCCCATTGAAAGAGAACAAGGCTGGCAAAATATTTTTCCCCAGCAAAGGGATGGAGGGAAAAGAGCCTTCCCCCAACGACAGAAATAAGAAAAAAATTTGTATTTTTAAAAAAAAGTGTATATTTGCAATAACAATAATCAACAAACAGAAATCACGCAACAACATACACCAACCTAAAATACAAATAATTAACCATAATACCAACGCTATGAAAAAGACACTTTACATCTGCTTTATGCTGCTTGCAACATTCTCAACAACCACGCAAGCCCAACATTATTACTACAACATCAATGTACGTAATACCACAAACGGCATTGTCCGTGAGCAAAACATCGCCTATTATGAGGAAAACGGCATTGGCCACTTTGCCTACATAATCCCTGTTTCGAATGCGCCGTCACAAGTAAAAGTCCCAGCCGGTTGGCACATCCGGGACTTCCATGTATTAAACGACACAGTCTATTTCTGCGGCATCGACTCCACCACCTCAACTGCCCTACTCGGCCACTTCTCCAAATCCGACCTCACCACAAACTGCGGCTCAATGGCATTCCACTACGACAACACCATTGGATCCTACCTTTCCATCCTCAACCGTATAGCCGTTGCCATTGACAAAACCTCAGGCAAAGTCTCACTGATGGCCATCGGACACAGCGTCCGCGGCGTTGACCCTGACATAAGTGGAGCCGACTGTGCCGTTTATTATCACGGGTATCCCTTCCACATCTCAGGCGAAATCTACTCATCTACCATCAACGATACTGCCGAAGTATTCTGGGATGTCACCCCTACCGACAAATACCTTGCTCTCGTCGGCTCCTGCGAATTCCTAACCAAATGGTTGACACTCCACCGCGTCCCCATCGGGACCCCCTTGCCATCGTTCCTCCCATCCATCAACCAACTCGGGCGTTTTTACTACAGCGACACGTTTGCCTGCGGTATCCGCTCCGCCGCTATGACCTACGACACCATAGCACTATCCTTATACTATAAAACCGTCAGTGGCCCTAAACTGCAACTATTCGTCATAGACGTACCCTCCATAACGATGAAGTTCAACCAACGCTACCTTGGCGTTACAAACACCACACTCACCGATGTTCTGCCCTGCGAAATAACCTTTTTACGCGACTCAAATGTCATCATGGTCTTAGAGCCCTATCACATTCGCCCCACACTCATCCACAAACTCTACCCTTGGGCAACAGCCACTTACTACGAGTCGCCATACTATATGTCCAACAACGACACACTCCGATTCACCTCGCTCTGCGCACAAAATGCCAACACCTTCCACGCCATAGCGGGCGACTCGCTTATGATATGTCCCTTGAACGCCCTGCCCGCTCCGGGACAAACAGCAACCTGCATCCTTTCATACA
>CAMVMX010000009.1 GCA_947168665.1 uncultured Bacteroidales bacterium | reverse complement strand
TCCAGACCCCCCAAAGCCTCGCCACCCTCAAACTGGCCGTGCAATAACCACGCCCACACCCATCACGCAACCACCCAACGCGCATTCCGCCCCATGCCGGAATACCCCTTGAACGCCCTGCCCGCTCCGGGACAAACAGCAACCTGCATCCTTTCATACACCAACGACATCTTCACCTTCCTGCCTGAATGCCGCAATCTCATAGAATCTGGAACCACTAAAGAATGCAAGTCCAAGTTCTCAACCCTTTATAATGGTACTGAGTCATCATCGGTTGAGGATTGCATAGGAAACCCATTTTATTAATAAGAAAAACAACCCCCATAAAAACGACACACCATGAAAAACAAACATTACCTCATCCTCGCTGCCCTGTTGCTACTGACCACATACAACACTTCTGCGCAGGAAATTGTAAACTACCCCTATGGCAACTACATGAATTGGCAGTGTGAAGACCCTGCAAATAATAAACCAGATGGACGATTCCGGGGTCAAATTTCCTTTAACTTCGCATACGAGTTCGGGGAGCATTTTCTTTTTGCCAACCCATTCAACTTCTCCATGACCGACACACCAAACACCTGCACCATCTACGGCATAGCTGCCTCTATAGGACTTGACGATATCTATTGGGACCGAAACAATCCGCATTATAGTATTGACAATATTAACGAAATGTCCCTAAACATTTACATCTATAAAGCCACCGAAAACGAGTCAGACATACAACTCATCAAACAACATCCAGGCCATATTAATCAAGGCCAGCTGCCCGACAAACAGCTTCAGTTTGCAAACGGTGACCTTCTTCCCATCTATGAATTTTATTTCGACCGCCCCTTAACCATAACGGGCACCTTTCTTGTCACTCTCCATTCAAGAGACTCTGCCAAAATCAACCGCTTTTCAACCGAACATTGCTATTCGGCATACGACTGCTTTATCCTGCCAATGAAAGACCAGGTCGTTGGCTGGAGAACTATGAATAACAGAAGCAACACTTGCATTTATGAACACCACAATATTAATGATAGCCAGGTCGAACCTTATCCCCTGCCCGACATCAGAGACGGTATGCAATCCGGAGTGACCCAATGGCTCTTCCCCATACTGACGCCCTACGGCACCACGGCCGCCCCTGCCCCGGACGAGACCAACACTGACGTATCCCTCTCTCCCAACCCCGCCGCCGACAAAGTCACCGTCAACACCGCCCTCGGCATCCGCCGCATCGAAATCACCGACATGGCCGGCCGCACACTCATCATCCGCACCTATGACGACCTGCCACACTCCGCCACACTCTCCATCAACGCCCTGCCACAAGGCACCTATGCCGTCCGGGTCCAGACCCCCCAAAGCCTCGCCACCCTCAAACTGGCCGTGCAATAACCACGCCCGCACACCCCACCCATCACGCAACCACCCAAGGGGCATTCCGCCCCATGCCGGAATACCCCTTGAACCACATTGCCGCCCACCGGCAACAATACCGGCACAAACCGCGCCAAAGAACCATCCCGGCATCAAAAAAAGTCCAAAAAAGCAAAATGTCGGAAAAAAAGTGTATCTTTGCAAACTCAACCAGCAGGGGACAACCACCGCAACCCCGCTGGGACCCATGCGGATATGGCGTAATTGGTAGCCGCGCCAGACTTAGGATCTGGTTCTTCACGGAGTGGGGGTTCGAGTCCCCCTATCCGCACTTGTCCCCCCCAAAAAAGCACAGCCCCCGCTGCGCTTTTTCTATTTCCCGCCCTCCCGCCGCCAACCGCACCGCGGCGGCGGAAACCAAGTCCACCCCAACTTCGCTCGACCGACGCCATTTCCGTCACATTTAAACCCCACTTCAACGAATCGCGTGGGAGAACTAAACCCGCCTGCAGAGCCGGCACGGGGTTCAGCGACCGAGGCGGCAGCCACCCCGCATACCGCCCGGCCACTGCCGAAATCGACAGCGACGAGGCCCCCAAGGCTATCCGGGGCAAAAAAAAAGAACTCCACCCAAACGCCCGACACAATAATAAAAGGCGAAACGCGTTATGAAGATTTGCATGAAAAAGAACATCGCCATACTGCTGATACTGCTGACGGCCACACTGACCGCCCGCGCAAACTATCTGCTCATCCCGATGGACGAGGCGCAGAAGAACCACCTCAAAGCCTACGGCGTGGCCTACTATGCCCTGCAGCGCGAGGTGGAGGTGACGTGGCTGCTCAACTACCGCGGCGGCAGTTTTATGATGAAATATGCCGACCTGCTCGACCGGGAGTGCCGCCTGCGGGGCGTGAGCGCCGAGGTGATTGCCGACGGGCAGTCGACGGCCATACTCGCCGAGATTGCCGACCCCGCCGTCAACATGGACGCGGTGAAGCTGCAGAAAGCCCCGCGCATAGCCGTCTACTCGCCCAAGAACAAGCTGCCCTGGGACGATGCGGTGACGCTGGTGCTCACCTATGCCGACATACCATACGACGTGGTATACGACGACGAGGTGATGGCCGGGGTGCTGCCCAGCTATGACTGGCTCCATCTGCACCACGAGGATTTCACCGGGCAGTATGGCAAATTCTGGGGCAACTACCGCAACCAGCAGTGGTATATCGAGGACGTGCGCACGCAGGAGGCCACCGCCGCCCGGCTGGGATTCCAGAAGGTGAGCCAGCTGAAGCTGGCCGTGGTCCACAAGATTCGCGACTTTGTGATGGGCGGGGGATTCCTCTTCGCCATGTGCTCGGCGCCGGACAGCTACGACGTGGCCCTGGCGGCGGAGAATGTGGACATCTGCGACGTGATGTTCGACGGCGACCCCATGCAGCCCGACGCCCAACATCAGCTGGACTTTGACAAAACATTCGCCTTCAAAAACTTCCGCATCAGCACCAACCCCGCAGAATACGAGATTTCGACCATCGACATCGACGACCGCTCGCGCCAGCGGGCTGTGAACGAGAAGAATGACTTCTTCACGCTGTTTGACTTCTCGGCCAAGTGGGACTGGGTGCCCACGATGCTCACCCAGAACCATACGCGCATCATCCACGGCTTCATGGGGCAGACCACGGCCTTCCGCCGCGAGTGCGTCAAGTCGTCGGCCGTCATCCTGGCCGAGAACAAGGCCCTGAACGAGGTGCGCTACCTGCACGGCGAGTATGGCAAAGGCACCTGGACATTCCTCGGCGGGCACGACCCGGAGGACTACCGCCACTTTGTGGGCGACCCCCCGACGGACCTCTCGCTCTATCCCAACTCGCCTGGCTACAGGCTCATATTGAACAACATCCTTTTCCCGGCGGCCAAGAAGGAGAAGCACAAAACCTGACCGCCGCACCACATAATCTGTCAGAAACAATCATATTGAACAATCCGGATGAAACAGACACTCGCAACAGTCATCGCCACCCTGCTCGCCATCGCAGCCCCGGCTCAGAAATGGACCAACTACACCATGAAGAACTCGGACCTGACGGGCAACAACATCCTGGCCATCGATGTGGACAACCGGGGCAACCTGTGGGTGGGCACCACCCAGGGCCTCAACAGCTACAAGAACGGAAGCTGGACGGACTATTCCGACTTCAACGAGAAGCTCAAGAACCAGTTTGTCAACTGTCTGCTCTCGGAGGGCAACACGCTGTGGATTGGCACCGACGACTACGGCGTCATCGAATTCAACGGCAACCGCTGGTTTGAACACAGCGAGGAAACCCGCCGCCTGAACATGAAATACATCCGCGACATAGCCGTGGACCACGCCGGGACGAAATGGATCGGGGTGACGCTGAGCGGCTTCGTATCCTACGACGGGGTGAACTGGAACAAGTACACCTCCAGCGACAGCGAGCTGCTGAGCGACTTTATCCTCTGCGTGGTGGTGGACAACCGCGACCGCAAATGGATTGGCACCAACGACGGCCTCTGCGTTTTCGACGGCACCCGCTGGACCTCCTACACCACCAAGAACTCCCGGATAGCCCACAACATAGTGCTTTCCATCGCCATCGACAAGCAGAACGTGAAGTGGATCGGGACACTCGAGGGGTTGTGCCGTTTCGACGGGGAGAACTGGCAGCTGTTCCACACCGACAACAGTCCCTTGCCGGGCAATCAGATCAACGACCTGGCTTTCGACAAGGAGGGCCACCTGTGGATGGCTACTGACGGTGGTGTGGCCGTTTTCGACTGCAAAGACCGATGGGACACCTTCCGCGGGGGCGACGTGCTGCCCAAGTGCATGTACCAAAACATTGCCATCGACCGCAGCGGCAACATCTGGTTCGGCACAGACGAGAAGGGACTCTACTGCCTGTCCGACTACCGGATGGAGGAGCGCACCGTGGCTGAAAACTCCGAGACCGCTCCCACCGACAGCCCCGCAGACACCCCCTCGGCGGGCAAGAGCGACAAGCCCGACAAGGCCCAAACAGAGTCCCCCGCGGTGGAGGACCGCATCAAGCTGACCCCCAACCTGGAGGAGGGCTACCTGACCATCACGATGAACGCCCCCGAGGCGCAGGTCACTTTCCTTAACTCCAAGGGCGAGAAAGTGCGCACCGTGCCCCGCTACATCAACGGAAGCCACATCAACATTTCGAAAATGAAAAAAGGCACCTACACCGTGCGGGTGAAGAACAAAAACGGCACCCGCACCGTAAAGTTCACCCTGAAATAAATCCAAAAAGCAGCAATAACGAATCCATCATCCACTATGAAAAAAATTGTATCCTTTGTGCTGGGGCTGGCCATGGCCTGCATGGTCTCGGCCCAGATTCAAGACCCCGTGAAATGGTCTTTTACGGTAAAGGACCTTAACGAAAACATGTCGGAGCTGGTGTTTACCGCCCAGCTGGACCCGGGCTGGCACCTCTATTCGCAGCACACCGACCCCAACGGGCCGTTCCCCATAGCGTTTGAGTTCACGCCCTCGGCCGACTATAAACGCGTTGGCGGGGTGAGCGAGCCCAAGCCCCACGAGGAGTTCGACAAGGACTTCAACTGCACTGTCCGCTCGTTTGAGGGGCGGGTGGTGTTCCGCCAGATAATTGAGCGCCGCTCGACGAAGGATTTCAAGGTGGGCGGCACTTTCAGCTACCAGCTGTGCAACAACGGCTCGTGCATAGCGCCGGACGACCGCGACTTCTCGTTCTCGGTGAAGGGGGCCAAGGCTACGGCCGACGATAAGGCTGCCGCCAGCACGGTTGCCGAGGCCGACACAGTAGTGTCCGACCTGCAGGAGGCCGAGGACACGGATGCCGCCATCGCCGCAACGCCCGTGACCAATGTGGCCGACAGCACCGCCACTGCCGCCGACCAGCCTGAGAAGAAGAAGGACTCGCTTCTGGTGATTTTCCTGCTGGCCCTGCTGGGTGGCGTGCTTACGATGTTCACCCCCTGCGTGTTCCCCATGATACCGATGACGGTGAATTTCTTTATGAACAGCACCGACAACAAGCGTGCCTCACGTCGTCAGGCCTGGTTCTTCGGGTTCTCCATCATCTTCCTGTTCGCAGTGTTGGGCGCCGTATTGACATTGGTGTTCGGACCCGAAGCACTCTACTTTATCGGCACCCATTGGGTCCCGAACCTCATCTTCTTCATCATCTTCATCATCTTCTCGCTGAGTTTCTTCGGTTTGTTTGAAATCAAGATGCCCGAGCGGTGGATCAACAAGTCGGACGAGCAGGCCGACAAAGGCGGTCTGCTGGCTCCGTTCTTCATCGCCCTGACCACCGTGCTGGTGTCGTTCAGCTGCACCGGCCCCATACTGGGCGCCGCATTGGTGGGCCTTTCGACCAGCACGACCGACCGCTGGGTGTCGCTCATCACCATGCTGGGCTTCGGCATCGGCTTTGCCGCCCCGTTCACCCTGCTGGCCATGTTCCCGTCGGTGTTGAAAAACATGAAGTCGGGCGGATGGCTCAACACGGTGAAGGTGGTGTTTGCCTTCCTGGAGCTGGCTTTCGGCTTGAAGTTCCTCTCCATGGCCGACCTCTATTGCCATTGGCACCTGCTGGACCGCGAAACCTATCTGGCGCTGTGGATTGTCATCTTCGGTATGCTGGGCTTCTACCTGCTGGGCAAGCTCAAGTTCAAAGGCGATGAAGAGTTGGAGCATATCGGAGTGGTGCGCCTGTTTTTGGCCATCATCGACCTCGCCTTTGTGGTGTATATGATTCCCGGCCTGTGGGGTGCCCCGTTGAAGGCCATCAGCGGCTTCCTGCCCCCCATGACCACACAGGATTTCAACATAGAGCGCAGCATCGAGGAGCAGGGCGCGACGGTGGTATACGACGGGAGCGCCATGGGAACCGAGGCGCTGCCGGCCGACCGCAAATATGCCGACAGACTGCAGTCGCCTGCGGGCTACCACGGTTTCTTCGACCTTGAGGAGGCCAAAGCCTATGCCCGGAAGGTGGGCAAGCCCATCTTCATCGACTTCACCGGCCACACCTGCAACAACTGCCGCGAAATGGAACATCTGGTGTGGTCCGACAAGGAGGTGAAAGACATCATCAACCAGAAGTTTGTGCTGTGCGAACTGTATGTCGACGAGCAGCAGATTGAACTGCCCGAAGCCGAATGGATTACGGACGACAAAGGCCGTGTGCTGAAGACCCTGGGCAAACGCAACCTCTACTATGAGAAGAGCATGTTCAACATGAACGCCCAACCCTACTATGTCATCATCAACGCCGACGGCAAGGTGCTGACCAAGGAAAACTACCAATACGACCGCGATATTCAGAAATTCATCGCCTACCTCAACGAAGGCCTTTCGAACATGAAATAAGGGCAACCGACAGAAGCCTCATTTTAACAAAAACACGTCCCCGAAGAGCCACTTTTGCTCTTCGGGGACTTTCTTTGCCTATGTTAAACCGCGTTCATAACAACCTGATTCCTAAAAGAGGGTATGTTAATTTTGCTCAAACAGCCGAAATATATTTTGCCATGTCGGGGAAAAGTAGTACTTTTGCAAACGATTTCGAAAGAGAAATAACAGAGTGCGGGGTAGAGCAGAGGTAGCTCGTCGGGCTCATAACCCGGAGGTCGTTGGTTCGAATCCAGCCCCCGCTACCTAACAGGGACAATCCACATCGGGTTGTCCTTTTCTTTTTTGGCACAAAGCCCCGCAGGGTGCGGTTGGCACCACTGGAAATAGTGGATAATCATTAATTTTTTATCGTTTATCAATAATTATTTCTCATAATTCAAGAAATAATAGTATCTTTGCAGCCAGATTTGCCACTCAAAATACCGTGGCAAACAGCAAAAGAATCTCATAATGAACAACAAGCAATGAATAATACATTCTCACTGAATATGAAGAAATACATCTACCTCATGATTTGCGCGGGCATTTTGGCCAGTTGCGGCGGTGCCGCCGACAATTCCGAAAGCATGGCTGACACGGACGTGACCGTGACGGGCGACACACTGGTGGTGCCCCAGGCTTCGACCATCGCGGCGCGGCTGAAATGCGACACGGTGGGCGAATCGTCATACTCCGCCACCCTCTCCACCACGGGCGTGGTGCGGGCCATCCCCTCGGCCTACGCCGAAGTGTCGGCACCCTTTGCGGGACGCGTGGTGCGCTCACTTGTGCGTATCGGCCAAAATGTCAAGGCCGGCACTCCCCTTTTCGAAATCTCCTCGTCGGAATATTCAGAAGTGGTCAAACGCCTGATTCAAACCAAATCGGAGATGGATATGGCCAAGCGCGGACTGGACCGCACGCAGGACCTGCACAACAACAAAGTGGCCTCGGTCAAGGAACTGGACGAGGCCAAGACGGCCTACTCGCTGGCGGTGGAAGAATACCGCCACGCCGTGGCCGTGGCCAAAGAATACCAGATTGACATCAAGAACGCCGAGGTGGGGCAGCCCATGATAGTCCGCTCGCCGATAACGGGACAGGTGCTGAAAAACGACCTCGTGATAGGTGAGTACCTCAAAGAGGACGCCGCCACCAAAGTGGTGGTGGCCGACCTCGACAAAGTGTGGGTGAAAGCCAACGTCAGCGAGATGGACGCCCCCTACGTGGACGGCATCGAACATGTGGAAGTCAACCTCGTGGCGCGGCCTGACAGCGTAATGAGCGGCCACGTGACATACGTGGGCGGCATCCTCGACCCCGACACCCGCACGGTGGAGACCATCATCGAATGCAACAACCCCCGCCACCTCATGCTCCCCAACATGTATGCCCAGGTGCGGATGCAGATCCACAGCCGCAACAGCATCGTCATACCCAAACGGGCCGTGCTGCAGAGCGAGAAAGGCCGCTACGTGCTGCTGCGCGTGGCCGACGGCACCTATGTGCGCAACCGGGTGGAAGTCCAGTCCATCGACGAGCAATACCTCCGCGTCATCAAAGGCCTCACTGCGGGCGATGTCATAGTGAGCGAAGGCGCCTTCTACCTCATTGACAAACACTGACCCATAATTCCCGCCAACCCCATTCCGCAACCTTCAAATAGACCGTCATGATAGAAAAAATAGTAGGCTGGGCCATAGACCACAGAGCCATATCTATAGTCATCTTCCTGTTGCTCTGCATTGCCGGAGTGATAGCCTGGAACTCCCTCTCCATCGATGCCTACCCCGACATCTCCGACACCACCGTACAGGTGGTGACCCAAGTGCCCGGACTGGCCACCGAGGAGATTGAGCAGCAAATCTCCATCCCCGTCGAGCGCGCCGTCAGCGGCATCCCCAACCTCATCACCATGCGCAGCAAGAACAGCTTCGGCATATCCACCGTCATCCTGGTGTTCGACGACGGGGTAGACGACTACTGGGCGCGACAACGCGTCACCGAGCGGCTGGTGGGCATCGACCTGCCCTACGGCGCCGTGCCCGAGCTCAACCCCCTCACCGCCCCGACGGGCGAAATATTCCGCTACATTGTCGAAAGCCCCGACGGCAGCCACGACCTCCGCAGCCTCACCGACATCCACAAATGGACCATCATCCCCTACCTGCGACAGATTTCGGGCGTGGCCGACGTGAGCAACTACGGCGGCATCACCACACAATACCAGATTGAACTCTCGCCCGAGCGGCTCACCGAGTTCGGCATATCGCTGAGCGACATCACCGAGAAAATCGAGCAGAACAACCTCAACGCCGGCGGCAGCATCCTGTCCGAAGGCAACCTCAGCTACGTTGTGCGCGGCATCGGCCTCATCAGCGACCTTGAGGGCCTCGGCAACATCGTAGTCAAGACCGTCAACGGCACCCCCGTCTACCTCAAAGAACTCGGCGAACTCAAATACGGCACCCTGGAGCGCAAAGGAGTGCTGGGATTCAGCGACGACCAGCGCGACTACGACGACGCTGTCGAAGGCATAGTCCAAATGCTGCGCGGCGAAAACCCCTCGGAAGTACTGGACCGCATCCATACCTCCATCGACGAACTCAACAACGAGATACTGCCCGAGGGGGTGGAGATTCACCCCTTCCTCGACCGCACCAGCCTTGTGGGCGAGACCCTCAAAACCGTGTCCCACACCCTTCTCATCGGCATGCTCCTGGTCATCGTCGTGCTGATGATATTCTTGGGCAACTTCAGGGGGTCGCTGGTGGTGGCCCTCACCATCCCCATCGCCCTGCTGGTGGCCTTCGTGCTGATGAAACTGACGGGCATCCCCGCCAACCTCCTCTCGCTCGGGGCCATCGACTTCGGCATCCTGGTCGACGGAGCCATCGTCATGATGGAAAACATCCTCAAAAAACGCGAGCGGCACCCGGAACTCGAACTCTCCACCGACGACGTCAAACAGCGCGCCCGCGAGGTGGCCCGCTCCATCTTCTTCTCCACCATCATCATCATCACCGCCTACCTGCCCCTCTTCGCCTTCGAGCATGTCGAGCGCAAACTCTTCACCCCCATGGCCTACACCGTGGGCTACGCCCTCATCGGGGCCCTGCTCACCTCCCTGCTCCTCACGCCGGGACTCAGCTACATGGCCTACCACAAACCCCGCAAACTCTACCACAACAAGTGGCTCGAGAAACTCAACAACTCCTACACCCGCCTCATCGGCTCCATCCTTGAAAAGAAACGCGCCGTGCTGGCCACCCTCGCCGTCATCCTCGGCGGCTCCATAGCCCTCTCCTTCACCGTTGGCAAAGACTTCCTGCCGCCGCTTGACGAAGGCTCCATCTGGGTGCAGGTCCAGCTGCCCTCCGGCCTGAGCATCGAGCAGTCCAAAAAAATGTCCGACGACCTACGGCACGTCCTGAGCAGCTTCGACGAAACCTCCTACGTCATGACCCAGCTGGGGCGCGACGACGAAGGGGCCGAATGCTTCTCCCTCTCACACGTCGAAGCCGGCATAGGCCTCAAGCCCTACAACACCTGGAAGAGCGGGCGCACCAAGGCCGAGCTGGTCGAAGCCATGTCCGCTGCCATCGAGCAGATGCCCGGCTACTCGGCGGGCTTCTCGCAGCCCATCATCGACATGGTCATGGACCAGATTGCCGGCACCCACAGCGACCTGGCGCTCAAAATCTATTCCGACGACATCGACGAGAGCCGCCATGTGGCCGAGCAAGTGGCCAAAGTGGTGGCCGGCATCAAAGGGGCCACCGATGTGGCCGTCGACCAAGAGCCGCCCACCCCGCAACTCCAAATCTCCGTCAACCGCGAAAGCATCGCCCAGTACGGCCTCAACGTATCCGACGTGGCCGAACTCATCGAGCTGGCCATCGGCGGCCGCGCCATATCGCAAATCTACGTGGGCAGCAAAGTCTATGACATCACCTGCCGCTACGCCGAAAAATACCGCAACACCCCGGAGGAGATAGGCAACCTCCTCCTCACCACCGCCGACGGGGTGAAAGTACCCCTCTCGGCCGTGGCCGACATCAAGATGGCACTCGGGGCCAGCACCATCATGCGCGAAATGGCCCGGCGCTACACCCTCGTCCGCATCAACCTGCGCGGGGCCGACCTCACCTCCTTCGTGGCCGAGGCCGACAGAGAGATTGCCAAACACATCCAATACGACCACGAGAAGACAACCCTCCACTGGGCAGGCCAGTTCGAGAACCGCAACCGCGCCTTCAACCGCCTGGGTCTTGTCGTCCCGCTGGCCCTCATGGTCATGTTCATCCTCCTCATCTTCGCCTTCGGCAAAGTGCGGCAGGCCGGGCTGCTCATGGTCGTCGTGCCCCTGGCCCTGTTCGGCGGCATGGCGGCCCTCAACATCCGGGGCATGACCCTCAACGTATCCTCGGCCGTGGGCTTCATAGCCCTCATCGGCGTGGCCATCCAGAACGGCATCATCATGATTTCCCACATCAACCACCTGCGCGAAAGAGGCACCGGGCTGCGCCGCGCCGTCATCGAGGGAGCCTCGCACCGCATGAGGCCCGTCCTCCTCACCGCCTCGGTGGCCGTGCTGGGCCTCTTCCCGGCCTCCATCTCCACCGGCATCGGCAGCGACGTGCAGCGTCCCCTGGCCACCGTCATCGTCTACGGCCTCATCTTCGCCACCGTCATCACCCTCTTCATCCTCCCCTCGCTCTACTACATGATGGAACGCCGCGTCGAGCAGCGCGCCGCCCTCACCCCCAAAACCCAAACCAACAACCCAACAACCACCCAGCAATGAAAACCACCCTCCGCACCCCCCTGCGGCCCCTGGCCGCCCTGGCCGCCCTCCTTGTCCTGGCCGTCCCCGCCTGCTGCCAGGAACTGGACTACGGCACCTTCATCAGCCGCGTCATGCAGCACAACCTCGACTATGCAGCCGCCAAACTCGACCTCTCCATCTCTGAGGCCGACCTCTCCGCCGCCAAGAAATTCACCGATCCCACCCTCTCGGCCGAATACGGCAACAACAGCGACTGGGACATCGCCATGGGGCAGTCCCTCAGCTTCGAACTGGGCAAAACCATCTCCTTCGGCAAGCGTGCCGCCCGCATCGAAGTGGCGCGCCACAACCTCGACGCCTCCGACGCAGGGCTGAAACTCTTTGCCCTCGACCTTCGCGCCGAGGCCACCCTCGCCTTCCTCGACGCCCTCCTGGCGCGCGACCTCGCCACCATCGGCCAGCAGAACGCGCAGCACATGCAATCGCTCTACCGCTCCGACAGCCTGCGCCACGCCACAGGCGAACTGTCCGAAATCGACGTCATGCAGACACGCCTCGAAGCCAACATCGCCCAGCAGGACTACATTGCCCTGATGGTCGACTACCGCAACGCACTCGTCCAGCTCGACCTGCTCATGGGCAGCCCCGCCCGCTCCACGCAGTCGCTGGCAGGCCACCTCACCTCCCCCATCCAGGAATACGACCTGCAAGCCCTCCTCCAAGGAGCCGACACCCTCCGCCCCGACCTCATGCAGCAGCGCCACCTCGCCCTCGCCTCGCAGAGCGAAGTGACCCAGACCCGCCGCGAGCGGATGCCCGACATCGACCTGGCCGTAGGCGTCAACCTCAACTCCCGCGTGCACAACGAAGAGGCCCCCGCACCCCAGTTTGTGGGCTACACCGTCGGGGTCAGCATCCCCCTGCCCATATCCAACCTCAACCGCGCCGACGTCCGCGCCTCGCAATACAAGGCTCAACAGGCCCAGCTCCAAACCGACATCCTGCGCCAGCAGGCACAGGCCGAAATCATCAAAGCCCACAACAACTACCGCTCAGCCCTCAGCCGCCTCACCGACTACAACACCGTCATCATCCTCAACGCCCGCCAAGTGCTCGACGGCAAAATGTACGCCTACCGGCGCGGCGAGACCTCCCTGCTCGAAGTCATCAACGCCCAGCACACCTACAACGAACTGCAGCAAGCCTACGCCCAGTGCCTCCACAGCTGCATGTCGGCATGGGTCGAACTGGAACGCTGCGCCGGCACCGGCCAATTCAGCGTCGCACAATAGGGATAGAGCGGCCCCGCAAACCGCGCCGGTGCTTCAAAGTGCCGATACATCATCAAGAGGCCCCGCATTTCTGAACATGGATGGCACGGACAGGTATCCGTGCCATCATGCTGTATGTGTTCCCCTGCAAAACAAATATCGAGTGGCTGCCAAACGCCCGTTGCCCACCCCGCCGCCGGCCCATACCACCGCCAACCCAGAGTCAGACCCCTGCCGCCCCTCCGGGCTGATTGTCCTCTTATACACTCGTTAGTTTCTGTTTCTTTTCTATTTCATTTCCATTTATCTTCTCTGCAAGAAAATACACAGTGGTGAACCTGGAGAGAACCAGAGGGCAAAAAACGCCTGAAGGGCGGGGTGCGGCTGCCATCACGTCCTGCGGCGGCAGATGCCACTATGTGGCCGCCCACACCTCTCCACACAGCCTGACTTGGATAATAGGCTCCGAGTAAAATGACGAAGCCTGTTGGATTAATACTTTTTAACATTCATACAGTACACTGGATATCAACTTATTGCTCCAATCAATAAGAGAAAAAAAAATTCGCATGTCACCTTTTACCCCCTTGGGTGGTTATTAAGGTATAAAAAGGCAGACAAAAGCATCATGCAAACACACAAACCGTGAGATGGAAATGCCGCTCAACAAACCCTGCACTCATCACTATACTGACGGCCAGAGTCCAGACGAGATTGTTGAATTAAGAATATTTAACTATTTGTAATATACTATTAATCAATACTCTGGAATACATGGTTAAAAAAAAAGCAATCCGAGCATCAAAAAAAGCATACCCTGTGGTGTCTATAGGATAAAAATGGACGGAAAATGACTGCCGAAACGACATACTACAATACCGGCCGAAACACTGCGACCGCCGGATTCGACCGGATGCCCGACGAAAACCGGGGCATCATACTGCGCATTTACAAAACAAGACCCGCGAGCTGTCAGCCACCACAAAAAAAATGTTCAGGTTGCGATATAGAAAAGCACCACAAAGATGATAATCCACCAATAATCAATAATTTCTAACAAATACCACTGTGAGAGCAAGACTCCTTATTAACAAAAAAACAGTTGGCGCTTATAGCAGTCCTGATAATTGGCAGGACAGCAGAAGCCCACCACTCCCCCGATACGATACGGGGAGAAATACGTCAGCGCAACTACATCTACCAAGTGTGGTCGCTTTTAAGGGCAAAAGCCAACATCGCACTGACGAACCTTGTCTACAATATGTGCCGACTGGTGTAAATCAAGAAATACCAACCCGCTTTAATTAAAGCAGCATATCAGACAATGAACACACCCCAACGAATTTATGGCAAAAGGTTTATTGTCAAATGAAAAAATAGTTGTAGCTTTGCACTCATAAACCGAATGTCAAATCACGGTTGTCTGGCAGATTAACGGGTTCTGTCTGTCTTGACAGCCAAAAGTGAATAAATAGAACCCACCTGTATTAGTTTTGGCAGCCTGACCACGGCCTATCATCTAAGTACACCCAACAAGACGACCCTCGGTCGTGTCGGTATTATTAAGGAAAATTTCAAGGTCCCCCAAACAATAACGACGGTAACAGTAACAACCTTACAGAACACTGTAACTTGCAATAATTAACATACAAAAAAAACATCATGAAAAGATTATTCCAGACACTCCTTATCGTGGCTGCGCTGAGCCATTGCGCCGCCGCACAACCGTTTGCCGACACCGTTGTCGGTCGTCATTCCAGATACTACTATTCAAGCTATTACGACACCTGCCCTTGCTTTAGCTACGACCCCGCCATACGAGATATATTGTTCAACCAATTGTGGTTTGAAAAGATTTCCGACGCTGTCGGTGAACCAAATCTCACGCACACCGTCGTCAAAAGGGACTCTACCAGTCATCCCATCGCTGTCAAAGGCCTTGCAGCCATAACTGACCGCAGAGAAAACCACTTCGACGACCACATCTTCAGTATTGTGAACTACTCACTTGACGAGAAGCTGTTTCTGTGTGCCCCTTACGGCGACACACTCATTCCCATCTCCGACTCCCTGTCCTTCAACCCGCTGAGGCCGGACAGCATCATCTATGTCTCACTCGACGATTCCAACTCCCAATCAGCACTGTTCGACCTGCACGAGGTTTACTTCAAAGCCCCTGTCTACGTCGACTCCATATTCTATATCGGAGGAACCGCATACAATGATCGCCAAATCTATGATGCTGACTTCCATCAATATTACTATCCCACAAGGTATTTCAGAGTAAGGTGCGCTGTGTCACGAACGCCCGAGGCCTCATGCTTCTGTCGATCACAATGCGAAGGCACAAAACTCTACCTGTATAGTCAAAGACGCAACAATCTTCATGGCCACGACACAGCCTACCTACACCAGGTAACCCCAAACGGGTGGGGACCCTTCTTTATCATTGCCGACTTCTACAACGTATCCACCGCTGCTGCCGACAGCGCACATGGCTACACCACGGGCAACGGGCGTTACTCCGACCTCACCAACGTCACCTTCACCGCCCGCAACCGCCACGGCTACATCTTCTCCCACTGGAACGATGGCAACACCGACAACCCCCGCACCATCTTCCTCACCTCCGACACCTCATTCACCGCTTACTTCCGGCCTTCCAGCCCCCGCACCGTCAGCGTCGTAAGCCTCAACCCCAACCGCGGGTCCGTATCCGGCTCTGGCACCTACCTCGAAGGCGACTCCGTCACCATTGCCGCCAGCCCCTCGCAAAGCTACTGCTTCTTCTCCCACTGGAATGACGGCAGCACTCAAAACCCACGCACCATCTTCCTCACCCAGGACACCACCTTCTCCGCCACCTTCCGCACCAAGGAAATCTTCGTGGCCAACGGACTCTCCAACAACTACAACTGGGGCTACGTCCGCGGGAACGGACAGTTCCACGAGTTCGACACCGCCCACTTCACGCCCATCCCCCAGCCCGGCTACACCTTCCTCAACTGGGAGGACGGCGTGACCGACAACCCCCGCCACGTTGTCGTTGTCCAAGACACCTTTATCACCGCCATATTTGGACCAGCCACTTCCGGCCAAGGCATCACCCCGCCCGAGACGAACCGCCCTGCAGGCAAACCCCTCTTCACCCTCGCCCCCAACCCCACCAACGGCCAAGTTGCCGTCACCCTCGCCCAGCCCTCGCCCGCCGGATGCCGCCTCGTCCTCCTCGATGCCGCCGGCCACGAGACCATCACCCTCACTCCGCAGCCCGGCTCCCAATCACTCTCCCTCGACCTCAGCCACCTCCCGGCCGGAACCTATTTCCTCACCATCTCCACCCCGCAGGGCTCCGCCACCCAGAAACTGATTCTACAATAGAAATCGCCCTCACCTTTTCAAACACTATCATTGCATGTGGCAATTACACAAGTACAATCACAACAACCAACTGAATTCAAAACAATAACACAAAACCGGACATGAATAACTACATCATCAAAACAATTCTTGCGGCCTTGCTGCTACTATGCTCGGCTCGCCTTTCGGCCCAGACCAGTTTCAATGAAAAGATTGTCAGCACATCTGGAGTTACAAGTAGCAAGGAGTTGATCTGCGATTATGGCAACTATAGTGTTGCCTATACCTATAGTATCACCACCGCTGAGGTGGCACACTTTTTCACCATACAGAATCTCACAACTGGTGTGACAAAAAAGTTCACAATGCACCAGGACTACATTCAAAACCATGTTTACCTCCATCCCACGACCTATACAATCAACGATATATCCATCAGCGACATGGGAATCTGCTACTTTTGCGGATGCAAGACCGAGGAGGACGAAACCCCTCCTTCCCCTCCTGGCCCTCCCGTGATTAATCGGAATTCCACTTCGGGCAGCACTGGGTTCATCGGGCTGTTCTCAATAAGCGATGTGTTCAACGGCAATGGCGAGTTCCTCCTGCTGGAATTCGATGATGTATCCAACCTGACAAGAATCGAGGCCGAGGGTTCCTATGACCAGATTTATGCCGTCGGCACCTTCCGTCAGACTTCTTCGTCAGGCACGATTCCCTCCCGTTCCTGTCTGCTGGGACTAATTCCTCCCGTGAACATCAATGACGACTCAGATTGGTATTACAACTTAGCCATCCCGACGGACGATAGCGAGTTTTTCACCGACGTGGCAGACTGCGGCGTGGGAGTTGTCGTTTCCTCCCGTTTCCAGGACAATCCGTCCTATATCGGCCTCTACCATTTCAAAAACGGAATTAGTATCAGCAATATTTACGGCGACGGCTATTGCAACAAATACGACTTGGCCTCTGCCATATCCTCTTTCAGTTCCTCCCACATTTCCCGAACAGACTCCGACCCCATCATGTTCACCCATGGCGCATACGAAGCCTCCGTTATACTGCCCTGCTCCTATCCAAGCGGACAGGATGGAATCGCCGCTTTCCGAATCTCAGTCCCTACCTCCGGCAATGTATCCCTTCTCAACGGCATTGTCGTACACACCCCGGCCTACGTAAACCTGTTGGATGGCATAAGCACGTATCATAACAGCACTGAGAAATATGCACTTTTAGTGGAGAACCCCGTATCCGGCCAGGACATCCTGTATTTGGTGCCTTGGAGCATAGCATCCTCAACCGCTGTCAGCCCTTTTGCCTGCAACCATTCAGCCAAGCGTTGGCAGCAACTGACAACATACAGCATCGACTCGAGAATGTACCTCCACCTTATCGGACACAATTCCTTTAACCGATTGATAACTCAGCACTACATCTCCAACATACCGTACACTCCAGCCGCTGGTTTCTCCTGTATTAGTTTTGGCAGCCTGACCACGGCCTATCATCTAAGTACACCCAACAAGACGACCCTCGGTCGTGTCGGTATTATTAAGGAAAATTTCAAGGTCCCCCAAACAATAACGACGGTAACAGTAACAACCTTACAGAACACTGTAACTTGCAATAATTAACATACAAAAAAAACATCATGAAAAGATTATTCCAGACACTCCTTATCGTGGCTGCGCTGAGCCATTGCGCCGCCGCACAACCGTTTGCCGACACCGTTGTCGGTCGTCATTCCAGATACTACTATTCAAGCTATTACGACACCTGCCCTTGCTTTAGCTACGACCCCGCCATACGAGATATATTGTTCAACCAATTGTGGTTTGAAAAGATTTCCGACGCTGTCGGTGAACCAAATCTCACGCACACCGTCGTCAAAAGGGACTCTACCAGTCATCCCATCGCTGTCAAAGGCCTTGCAGCCATAACTGACCGCAGAGAAAACCACTTCGACGACCACATCTTCAGTATTGTGAACTACTCACTTGACGAGAAGCTGTTTCTGTGTGCCCCTTACGGCGACACACTCATTCCCATCTCCGACTCCCTGTCCTTCAACCCGCTGAGGCCGGACAGCATCATCTATGTCTCACTCGACGATTCCAACTCCCAATCAGCACTGTTCGACCTGCACGAGGTTTACTTCAAAGCCCCTGTCTACGTCGACTCCATATTCTATATCGGAGGAACCGCATACAATGATCGCCAAATCTATGATGCTGACTTCCATCAATATTACTATCCCACAAGGTATTTCAGAGTAAGGTGCGCTGTGTCACGAACGCCCGAGGCCTCATGCTTCTGTCGATCACAATGCGAAGGCACAAAACTCTACCTGTATAGTCAAAGACGCAACAATCTTCATGGCCACGACACAGCCTACCTACACCAGGTAACCCCAAACGGGTGGGGACCCTTCTTTATCATTGCCGACTTCTACAACGTATCCACCGCTGCTGCCGACAGCGCACATGGCTACACCACGGGCAACGGGCGTTACTCCGACCTCACCAACGTCACCTTCACCGCCCGCAACCGCCACGGCTACATCTTCTCCCACTGGAACGATGGCAACACCGACAACCCCCGCACCATCTTCCTCACCTCCGACACCTCATTCACCGCTTACTTCCGGCCTTCCAGCCCCCGCACCGTCAGCGTCGTAAGCCTCAACCCCAACCGCGGGTCCGTATCCGGCTCTGGCACCTACCTCGAAGGCGACTCCGTCACCATTGCCGCCAGCCCCTCGCAAAGCTACTGCTTCTTCTCCCACTGGAATGACGGCAGCACTCAAAACCCACGCACCATCTTCCTCACCCAGGACACCACCTTCTCCGCCACCTTCCGCACCAAGGAAATCTTCGTGGCCAACGGACTCTCCAACAACTACAACTGGGGCTACGTCCGCGGGAACGGACAGTTCCACGAGTTCGACACCGCCCACTTCACGCCCATCCCCCAGCCCGGCTACACCTTCCTCAACTGGGAGGACGGCGTGACCGACAACCCCCGCCACGTTGTCGTTGTCCAAGACACCTTTATCACCGCCATATTTGGACCAGCCACTTCCGGCCAAGGCATCACCCCGCCCGAGACGAACCGCCCTGCAGGCAAACCCCTCTTCACCCTCGCCCCCAACCCCACCAACGGCCAAGTTGCCGTCACCCTCGCCCAGCCCTCGCCCGCCGGATGCCGCCTCGTCCTCCTCGATGCCGCCGGCCACGAGACCATCACCCTCACTCCGCAGCCCGGCTCCCAATCACTCTCCCTCGACCTCAGCCACCTCCCGGCCGGAACCTATTTCCTCACCATCTCCACCCCGCAGGGCTCCGCCACCCAGAAACTGATTCTACAATAGAAATCGCCCTCGCCTTTTCAAAGAGGGCGGGTGCATGAAAACCTATCCAAGAGACTTTTAGGAGAGCGCATCTGTCCGGGGTGCGGAAATCAGAGATTTCCGCACCCCGAAGTTATTGATACTAAACCTTGCCAACTCCTCGTGGAAATAATTCAAATAATTATTACCGGTGGATTTGCGATAATTTGCATCAGACATTTTTTCATTAGTCAGTATTGGAATCAAAAAAAATGTGTACCTTTGCACTTTGAAATAATACCACTGTCATGAAAAAAATCACCACCCTCCTGGTTGCCGCCCTGCTGTGCGGCACCGCGACAGCACAAACTCAGGCCCCACATAACAAGAAAGATAACGAGGGCTACAAATTCACCATCATCAAAGAGTTGCCCGTCACCCCAGTGAAGAACCAGGGCAAAGCCGGCACCTGTTGGGACTACAGCGGAGTGGCATTCATCGAGGCCGAACTGCTGCGCATGGGCAAAGGCACCTACGACTTCAGCGAGATGTATATCGCCTACTGGGACTATATGGACCGCGCCATGGCTTCCATACGCACCCACGGCGACATAGGCTTCAGCCAAGGAGGCTGCTTCGGCGACCTGTTGCACTGCATGGAGCGTTACGGCCTGATACCTGAAGAACTGATGCGCCCCGGCGCGATGTATCGCGACACCATCTCCAACCACAGCGAACTGAGCTCGATGGTAAACCCGATGGTGAAAGCTGCTGCCGGCAACGGGAGTTTGCAAAGCGACGAGAACTACGAGCTGCTGTGCATGAAGGCCATCCGCGCGGTGCACGATGTGTACCTCGGGGTGCCGCCCACGGAGTTCACCTATCAGGGCGGGAGCTACACGCCCCAGTCTTTCTATGCCTCGACCGGGCTGAAGGCCGACGACTATGTGCAGATAACCTCATTCCTGCACTATCCGCAGTACAGCCGTTTCGCGGTGGAGAGCCCTGACAACTGGCGGCACGACCTGTCGTACAACGTGTCGCTCGACGAGCTGCAGGAAATTGTCGACTACGCCATCGCCCACTGCTACCCCGTGGGGTGGGACAGCGACGTGAGCGAGCCGGGATTCCGCCAAAACTCTCGCAAGGGGTTCTGTGTGCTTCCCGCCACCGATGGGAACGCTCCCGACCTGCAAGGCAGCGACCTGGCCCACTGGACAGGCATGACGGCCAAGGAGATTCAGGACGAGAGCGCCACCCGCCCCACCCCCCAACGGTGGGTCACACCGCAGGAGCGGCAATTGGGTTGGGACAACCACGAGACCAACGACGACCACCTGATGCTCATCTACGGCACCGCCAAGGACCAGATGGGCAATGAGTACTATATGGTCAAAAACAGCTGGGGAGCCTATAACGGCGAGTATAAGGGCATGTTTTATGCCAGCAAGGCCTTTTTCCGCTACAAGACCATCACCATCCTGGTACACAAGGATGCCTTGCCCAAAGCTATCAAGAAGAAGCTGGGCATACGTTGACCGCCGGAGGCTCCCCGCAGCTTGATGGGCAAATCGGACGACCTCTCGCCAACCGAAACGGGGAATCCTGGCCATGAACCATTTATTCTCAAATACAATAAACCTAATGAAAAACATCATTTTATTCGGAGCCCCCGGTGCCGGCAAAGGGACCCAGGCTTCGCTTCTGGCCGAAAAGTTTGACCTCATACACCTCTCCACTGGCGAGATGCTGAGGCACGAAGTGGCCCAAGGAACCGCATTGGGCCTGCGCGTCAAAGATATCATGAATCGCGGCGACCTAGTGGGCGACGACATCGTAGTAGGCCTCATAGCCAAAGCGCTGGACCACGGCCGCAATGAGCTGCTCGACGAGTGGGACGAGCTGCGGCTGCGCCGCGCCTGTGGTCTGGGCCCGGACGACCCACTGCCCGAAAAGCCCCAGCCCTCCATCATCTACGATGGATTCCCCCGCACGGTGCAACAATGCCAAATGCTGGAATTTCTCTTCCAGAAGAAGCAACGGCGGCTGGACTGCGTAATCAGCATCGACGTACCCCAGGAAGAGTTGGTGCGCCGCATCCACGAGCGCGCCCAAGTGTCCAACCGCAGCGACGACAACGAGGAGGTGATACGCCACCGCTTAGAGGAGTATGAGGCCAAAACTCGGCCGGTACTTGACTACTACAGGGTTTCGGGCCGCCTCATTTCGGTCGACGGCAGTGGCGAGATTTCGGAGACGAACAGCCGCCTGTGCAAGGTGATGGAATGGATATTGCAGAACTGACCGCCTATGCGCAAACGAAAGGGTGGCTGAGCATCGGCTCAGCCACCCTTTCGTATTGTGGCTTGCGCCACTGCTGAAGGCCTATTTTCTCCAGCCTTCGACGCGGGCCTGCCACTGGGCGTCGCTGTCGCACAACCATATAATTCCCTCAACGATTCCTATGATGGCGGGGATGCCCGTCCAGAAGAAAATGATGTCGAGGATGCCACGTGTGGTCTGGCCTGTGTAGAAATGGCCTATGCCAAAATCACCGAGAAAGATGTTCAGGAGGGCAGCCACAGTCTGGTCGGGATTGTCTACATTCTGGGCAATCAGCGCCTGGATATCCTGTTCGGTTGGGAACGACATATCTGTCAGCTGCATGGAACTGGCATTGTCGGCAGTGGGTTGTTCTACCCATTCAGCCATCTCAGCGCCTGCAGGGGCGGCGGTTGTGACATCGGTGGTCGGTATCTGGGCAACGGCAAAAGAAATGGACATGGCCATTGCGAAGAGGAAGGTGAGTGTTTTCTTCATTTATCGTAGCCCTGATACGTGACGGGCGCAACTTTTAAGTAGGTTAGTAAATCAGTAAACATCTGGTCATTATTATGTTTGCACTGTGTCCATCCGGGATGTTTGCAGTTACAAAGATACTATTTTTTCTTAATAAACAGGGGCGATTCTCTCAAGAGATAATGCGTCATTGCTTGGTGAAGACCAACTGGCTGATGCCAAGTTCGCGGGCCTCTTCGCCAGTGAGCATCATGGTGATGACGGGGTTGCCCGAGCCGTCGGAATAGGTGAAAGGCATGATTTCATCATCATTGACGGTGACGGTGCCGCTCGATTTGCCGTCGAAGACGTAGACGAAGGAGAGCGACTCGGTGTCGGGAAGGCCACCTTCCACAATGCTCATATCCATCCGGCCGATGGAGTCGTTGATGAAGACCATGAGGTACTGGGCATTGAAGCCCCCGACAGAAAGGGTTGATTTCCAGCTGGTGCCAGCCAGTTTGACGGTGTTTTCTGCAATGACGGTGTTTTCTTTTTTACAGGAAACTGTCAGCAGCGCAGCCGACACGAGGAATAAAGCTAAGAGTTTTTTCATTGATGTGTTGTTTTAAGGGTTTATAAAATGATTTGATTGTTCAGAGACGGAAACTTACGCCTGCGCGAAGCTGGAAATGGGAGTATTCCTCTTCAAGGAATCCATAAGGGAACCCCACACTGCCTGTGCTGATGTTGGCGTAGACACCTCCCCACGGCCAAGGCCAATAGGCCAGGCCGAGACCCAAAGAAAGGTCGAGGTCCTGGGTAGTAGAGCCAACCCGGCCTACGCCGTAAAGGTCGAACCACTGACTATTCACCCCAAACAGTGGCAGCAGGTGCAACTGGGCCTCAAGGCCGAAGTGTGCGCGGGGTTCGTTGACATAGCGCGAGCGGGACAGCAAGCCCGAATAATTATCCGTGCGTACCTCCTCCTGCCCCTCAACGGAGCGGTGGCACATGCTCAGACCGCCATAAGCGGCGAGAGTCCAATAGCGCCCCAGGTCGTAGGAAACCTTGACGACAGCACTATTGTTTGGGTGATCCAGCAGAATGGAATTGCTGCCGAAGTAGTAGGCGTGCACGATATTGTGAACCAATTCAGGCCCCACGGTTATTTTGCTCCATGCAAAGCCTTTGGTGCTTTGAGCCATGCTGGCGGAGGCCCATGCCAAGGCCAGCAGTATGAATGCCATCTTTTTCATTGTTATCGAGTTCTATATTGTTTTTTACAGTTTGATTCTTGCGCCCAGTTTCATGGGGTAGAGGTCGAGGGTGGCCTCGTTGTGCAGCAGGGGGACGGTGGACAACTGCAGAAAGACGCTCCAGTTGGCCCAGCCCAGCGTGAGGCGTACATCCAGCTTGGGGTTCAGTTTCACCTCTTGTACGTCGTGAATATCATATCGGACATGACCCCATGTTGTATCACCCGTGGTGGGGTTGTAGGAGTCTTCCTCCACACCACCGTAGGCATCGAAATGACGAATCAACTTGCCCGTGGCCAGGGCCATGCCGGGCAACACTGCCACACCAGCATGGAAGCCCTTGGAGTGGCGGGAGTCGGCATAATAGGTGAAACTGATGGGAAGCGACAAATAACCCGTGACGAATCGGCTGTTCCATGTACCCTGGACTGGCTGCCGGCGGTGTCTGATTTCTCCGATTTCGGGCAGGATGGTGAAGCCATTGTAATCATAAAGGGTGGTACTCATCCTCTGGGTCTGGACACTGATATCCTCGCCCTCGACAAAGGATACAAACGGATGGCGGAAACGGTATACATCGCGCTCATACCCGAGGCCAAAGCCGATAGTGAAACGCTCGCGGGCCACAACGTCGTAGGTCAGCTCCAGCTGTATGCTGCCCAAGGCAGTGCGTACCGAAGCGGCATCTTCCCATGCGTTGCGCTCCCAATAGTAGCCCGCGCTGTAGTCGTAGATATACTCCGTACCCGAAAGGCCGTTGAGCGACGAGGTACCCCAATTGTGGAATGCGCCAAGCAGACTGAGGTGGATGCGCTCGATGGGCTTGTAGCGACGGATGGCCAATCCCGCATTGCCAAAGGTGTGCCAATCATCTTTATCCCGACTCAGGAACTTACCATTCCTTGCCCCCACACGGATGACACCCTGATTCAACCGCTCCTCGTAGTACTTAGGGCTCCTGTAGCTGTAGCAGTACACCATCCCGAGGTGTGAAGCATACAACTTGATATTTTCGGCATGGATATGGTTCTCCACCGACACTGTGCCGTGTCCTTCAGCCTGGAGCGACAACGCTTCATACATCAGCGAATCCCGACCGTTGACCGAAGTGAGTCGGATTGAGCTATAGTCTTCCGCACAGAGATACAAGTGTTTGGTCTTCAGATGCACCTCGACAGACAACACTGTTGGAAAATCCGACACCGAGATCATCAAATGCTTAAACATTTGATTGTCCGACTCCTTCACATACATCAACCCGTCGGGCAGGGAAGCAGTGTCCTCTGCCCGGAACAGATTAAACACCACGAAATTGGTATTATCTTGCACCACTTTCACTTTGGAATGGCCAAAGGCGGAGAACATCACATCGCGCAGCGGCAGTTCGCCCAGTTGCTGCACCATTCGCACCGACTCGTACTGTGCCGCCGCCGGCCACGCCGCCGCGACAATCATCAGTAGTACTATTTTTTTCATTATATTCATGACTTTTATCTATTAGGGAGTTCACACATATTACAAACTGGCCAGCAAAGGTTCGAAAATAGTCTCGGTAAGCGATTTGCGCATCGGAGCCTCAAAATGCACCAGCCGGTTGGTCTCCACCACGATGGTATCCACATGCCGGTTGCGGTTAGGCCAAGCCGACTGCCGAGGCATTTCGGCCCGTGCCAGCAGAATCGGACTCGAAGCCTCAGTTGGGGCTGTCGGTTCGGCACTCGGATACTGCGGCACCTCGGCAGCGTATTCCTCCGTCGGCGGCACCTGCGGCACCGCCTTAGCCACCAGCACCGGCTTTTGCACAGAGTTCATGGTGGCGACAGGCTGCGGTGCCAAAGCGGATTCGGCAGCGGGGCAAGTGTCGGCGGGCAACCTGTCAGTTCTCAGCCCGGCAACCGGCACACCTTTGCTGCCAGGCGTTGCCTCGGGCCAGCGCCACAACGTGACTCCGGCCACCAACACCACAACGGCCACCGCCGCCACACGCCGCCACACGTGCAGCTGGCGCACCTCGGCCTTGGGACTGCCCTGAATGGCTCGCCGCACCTCATCTTCACTGACAAGGGGCTGCCCCTCCAGCGCACGGCTCTGCTTCTGCCACAGCCGCCGCATCTCTTCCAAGTCAAAATCGTTATTCTTCATATTGAGCCATTTTTTTAAGTTTCTCTTTTGCCCGATGCATCTTTATTCGCACATTCCCCTCGGCAATGCCCAGCACTTCGGCCATCTCCTTTCCGCTCGCGCCGTCCAGATACATGAACACCAGTTTCTGTTCCTCGTCGCCCAGCCGGTGTATCAGGTCGTACATCTTGTTCAGTTGCTGCTGGTCGTCGCTGTCCACATAGCTTTCGGCCATGCCGGGCGTCAGCTCTTCAAACCGGGGCATCCGCTTATTGCGGTGATAATACTGCAGCCCCGCGTTAAGCGCCACTCTGTATACCCATGTGCTCTCTTTGCTCTCGCCTCTGAAAGACCCAAAGCCACTCCACAGGCGGCAGAGGATGTCTTGCTTGAGGTCGTCCACCTCGTCGCGGCGCTGCCGGGTGAACGACAGGCAGATTTTGTAGATAAGCGCCTGGTGCCGCCCGACAAGGTCGATGAACGCCCGCTCGGCGTCCCGACTGTCCGCATCCGTATTATGGTGGTTTCTTTGCATTGTCTGCCCGCATTAGACACAAAAATACGAAAAATGTTACAACCTGCCCGAAAAAAAATCCGCAGCACCCTCCATCACACTAATTCTCAATGACAATCATCTTCAAAATAAAAAGACTTTGCCCGACGGGCATACCCCACCCTCCCCTTTTTAAATGGGCCAGGTGGTATGAATTTCAAAGGGGCCGGGCGTGAAAGACATCCCTAAGCAGCCTCCGAAGGGAGACGGCGATATTCGCCACGCGTTTGCACTCAATATCCAATCCTACTCCAATTTTTTTTTCTTCCCAATCAATAAAACAGAACAAAACACGTTATGAACAGAAAAGAGTTTCACGATGTTGACTATTGGAACAAAAGCCCCCTATTTTGAGGGCATCGACGAGGAGGGCAACTGCCATCGGCTCTCCGACTATGCCGGCCGCAGGCTGGTGCTTTATTTCTACCCCAAGGACAGCACCCCGGGATGCACTTCGGAGGCTTGCGACTTGCGCGACAATTACCACCGCTTCGTTGCCCAAGGCTACGAGGTGCTGGGGGTGAGCCGAGATTCGGCAGCCTCGCACCAACGCTTCCGCGAAAAGTATCAGTTGCCGTTCCACCTGATTTCCGACACGGACTTGACCATTCTGAAGGCCTACGAAGCCTGGGGGCCGAAGAAGATGTACGGTCGCGAGACGGAGGGCACGCTGCGCACCACATACGTCATCGACGAGCAGGGTGTGATTGTGGATGCCATCGGCAAAGTAAACACCAAGAATCATACGGCTCAGATATTGGAATGAAACATATTTCCCCTTGCAAAACAACGCTGAGGGCAAGTACTGGAAGCTATAACACAAGAACGATATGACACAGGTATGGTTGAGTGCTGCCGGGCTGAGTCTGGCCACGGTGATCGGGGCGGTGATTGGCTTTGGCATCAAGGAACTGCCCCACAAGTGGAATGATGCTGTGTTGGGTTTCTGCGCCGGCATCATGCTGGCCGCCGCCACGCTGGGACTGATTGTTCCCGCCGTGGAGCAGGCCGAGCCTGGCGGCTGGTGGCTGCCACTGATCGGAGTGGCCGTCGGCGCATTGTTTCTGAACGTGCTGGACCTCGTCACCCCCCACATGCACAAAATTACGGGCCTCGACCAGGAGGAGCATCGCAACAATGCCTCCATCAACCGCATACTGCTGTTTGTAATGGCCATCGCCCTGCACAAACTGCCCGAAGGCATGGCGGCCGGCGTGGGATTCAACGCCGAGGATACGGGCGACGCCTGGGCGGTGACACTGGGCATTGCCCTGCAGAACATCCCTGAAGGGATGGTTGTGATAGCCCCGCTGCTGCTGGCGGGAGTGAAAAAATGGCGCGCCCTGGCCATCTCGCTGGCTATTGCCCTGCTGGAGGTGGTCGGTGTGTGGATTGGTTACGGCATGGGGGCCATATCCTCCTACCTCCTGCCGGTTATGCTCGCCTTCGCTGGTGGCGCCATGTTGTACGTGGTAAGCGACGAGATGATTCCCGAAACCCATGCCCACGGCTACCAAAAGCTGGCCACCTATTCGCTCATAGCAGGCTTCATGGTGCTGGTCCTGATGATGGAGTGGGAATCCCCCACTGGTATTTAACAATAATATGTTTTGATTTGTATGTATACTGAAGTGATGTCGGTGGGCGTAATACTGCTTGTGTGCTGGCTGGCGCTGACCGTTTTAGACTTGGCCGTGGCCGGACTGCTGACCCTGATTTTCGGCTTTTCTTTCAAGCGTTGTTTTTGTTGGGGACTGCTCTCGCTGGCGGTACCCGTCCTACTGTTGGGCTACGGCATTTTAATTGAACGCAACTGCTACCGCGTCAAGACCGTCGAGATTCCATTCGACAATCTGCCCGCCGCCTTCGATGGCTACACCATTGTGCAGCTGTCCGACATCCATTCCCGCTCTTTCCGCTACCGCACTGGCTCACTGCAACGGGCAGTGGAGAAGGCGAACGACCTCGACGCCGACCTGATTGCCTTCACGGGCGACATCGTGACCATCGCACCAGACGAGCTGGACTCCACCGAAAGCATACTGCGCGGACTGAAAGCTCGCGACGGCGTGGTGTCCATACTTGGCAACCACGACTACTGTCCTTATATTGCACAGAGCGACAGCACCCTAACCCCCATCCAAGGCAAAGCTGAAGTCATGGTACGCGAAAGGCAGATGGGCTGGCGCCTGCTGGTGAACGAACACTGGGTGCTGCACCACGGTGGCGACTCTGTCGCCATCATCGGCGTGGAAAACACCAGCACCTCCCCCCATTTCCCCTCACGGGGCGACCTGAAGGGCGCCATGCGGGGCACTGAAGGCATGTTCCATATCCTGCTGAGCCATGACCCTACCCACTGGGACATGGAAGTCATTGGCAAGGACATACCCCTCACCCTCTCAGGCCACACCCACGCCATGCAATTCTCACTGCTGGGGTGGAGTCCCATCGGTCATTTCTACAAAGAATCGAAAGGCCTCTATCGGAAAGGGAACCAACTGCTCTACATCAATATTGGACTGGGCGAGACCATTTTCCCAGCCCGCATCGGAGCCATGCCCGAAATCACCAAAATAGTCTTGCGCCGCGCGGCAGAATAGCGCCTGCCCTCAAAATCACCTACAGGCAGCCCACCTGTTGCATCAACGCACGGTAGTAGCGGGCTTTCTCCTCAATCTTCATGGGGAATGCCCGCGAACTGGAAGGCATCCGCCACAGGCGGAGCGCGCGTCCGGCAACCGTCAGCTCTACGCACTTGCCCATAGCCGGCACTGCCGCACCATAATCCTCGGCAAAGACGGAGAAACTCTTCTGCCCGGTGCAGACAATGTCGTGACACAACGGGATCTGCGACAAAAGCGACGGGATGTCCGTCTTCTCGACAATCTCCAAATCCTTGTCGGACGCATTGCCCGCAAGCCGCCGCACGGCGCGGGCGGTATCGAAAATGGCAATACCGTGTTCATTCAACAGGTTCACTATGTCGTCCTTGCGGAAAGTCTTCCCTCCCGCGTCCACCAGACGGGAGGCGTCGCCGAAAAACACCAAACCGAATATCTCCCACATCATGTTGGTACGGTTGGGATAAAAAAAGTCCATACACCACCGCGCCCTCGGCGGCGGAAAACTGCCCAGCATCAGCAGCCGTGCCTCGGCGGGCAGAAAGGGGCGCAACGGATGTTGCTCAACCGGGAGGTCAACTCTCGTGGCGGCTGGTAACATAGCTGATTTCAGCAAGGTCCAGATCAATGTCACCCTCATCGTTGTTGGTGAGGAAGGAGTCGATGGGATAGGTGGCATAATCCTTGCTGAGTGACTGTGGGTTAGCCACCGTGACATCGAGGTTTTTCCTGTTGATGCCAAGCACGCAATCCATATAAGCCTCAGGGGCGTCAAGTACATCGCAAAGCGCTGTTGCAATCCTGTCTTCTAAACTTTTATCAAACATGGCAGTTTCGTTTTTAGATTGTTTTTCAACCTGCAAAGATACAAAAAAAAATCTTTTTTGCAACAATTGCTGCGCAACCGGTGCCCTCCCCAAGCCCCGAACCGGCTGTTTTCACACGACCTTGCGACATACCCCACCGCCGCCACCGGCGCCTGCCGTCACCTCCGGCACTGGTGGCAGGCTTTTTTCTCGGTATGTGACTTTTTTTGCGTATCTTTGCATTTTTAAAAATAACGCTCATGCCGAAAAAACTCTCTATTTTATTGCTCATTACACTATCCATCCATATCGCTGCGGCACAGGATGCCCCGCTCTATACGTCCGACGACTTCTCTCTATACCCCCGGAAAGTAGTGGAGCAGCAGAACCACGCCGAATTTGTTGCCGACAACGCACTGACCAGCACCCTCGACCAGCGGCAATGGCTCCAGAAAGCCTCCATCCCCGACCTCCCCAAGTTCAACTGCGACATCACCGCCAGCAACACACTCTTCAACCTCTCGCTCGACGAACTCAACACACTCTGGACCAATAACGGCTACTGGCAGGCCAGTGCCTCCCGGCCCGCCGCCCTGACCCATCAGCTGGCCTATGCCGCGTCCCTCTCGCTCTCGCTTATCGACCCCGCCGCCGCCCAAAGCAGCCTGATGAACCGTGTGGCGCAAGGGCGCATCCTGCAGGATCCCGGCACCGGCGGCTCCTGGCCCGTAGCCACCGACCGTGCAGTGTGGATACTCGGTGCCTGGGAAGTCTTCCTTGCCACCGGCGACAAAGACTGGCTCAAACAAAGCTACGAGATTGCCCGCCACAGCCTCACTCAGGACGAAGCCCTCATCTACGACCCCGAGACCGGACTCGTCCACGGCCAACTGTCCCTCCCCAACTGCCGCAAAGACATCTACCCCCATTGGATGCAGCCATCCGATATTGCCCAATCCGAATGCCTCAGCAACAACGCCCTCTTCTTCCGCGCCAACGAGATTGCCTCGCGCATGGCTCAACTCTGCGGCGATGCCACCGCCTCTGCCCATTTCAAGCAGATGGCCAACACTATCCGCGACGGCATCAACAACCACCTCTGGATCGAAAGCCGGGGCTACTACGGCCAATACCTCTACGGGCGCGTCAACAAGATGGTCTCGCCCCGCAGTGAAACCCTCGGCGAAGCCCTCTGCGTCATTTTCGGCATTGCCGACCCCCAGCGCGCCCAGCGCATCGTCAGCTCCCTGCCCGCCACCCCCTACGGCACCCCCTGCTTCGACCCCCAGATTCCCGACATCTACCCCTTCCACAACAACGCCGTTTGGCCCCATGTGCAGGCCTACTGGCTCTGGGCCACCGCCCTTGCCCAATGCCCGCTGACCGCCACCCACACCATTGCCGCCATCTACCGCCCCACAGCCCTCATGGCCACCAACATGGAAAACACCGTGGCCGCCACCGGCAGCTGCAACACCGCCGACAACTCCGACAAATCCCTCCTCAGCATCGCCGCCAACCTCAGCATACCCCTGCGCCTCTTCTCCGGCATCAACCTGGCCGAGGACGGCATCCACTTCCACCCCCTGGTGCCCAAAGGCTGGATGGGCAAGAAACAACTCACCAACCTCAAATACCGCAGAGCCACACTCGACATCACCATACAAGGCTACGGCGACCGCGTGAGCGCATTCTACATCGACGGGAAAAAACTCAAAGACCCCTTCGTCTCGGCCATGATCAACGGCCGCCACAGCATCCGCATAGTGATGAACGACCAATTCTCGCACTACGACACCCACCCAATCGCCACTCCACTCTGCTCGCCCCGCACACCCCACACCTGGCTCGACGGCGCAACCCGCATGGCATGGCAACCCGTTGAGGGAGTCAAAGAATACAAAATCATCCGCAACGGCAGCCCCATCGACCTCCTGCCCGAAAGCAACCTCGACGGCAACTACTACGACATTGCAGCCGACGACGGCTATGCCGAATACCAAGTGGTGGCCGTCGACACCCTGGGCCTCGAAAGCTTTGCCAGCGAACCCCTTGCCCGCTACAACCTGGAGGCCGAGCGGCACTACGACATGGCCTCCTTTGCCCAGCCCACCGACTTCAAGCCCTGCCAGGGCTACAGCTCCAGTGGCGCTGTCGAAATCACCCCCACACTCAACACCCGCATCAACATCACGATTGACATACCCGCCGAAGGCGACTACCTCATCGACTTCCGCTACGCCAATGGCAGCGGCAGCCCCACCTCAGGCACCAGCTGCGCCAACCGCATGATTTGGCACAACGGCAAAAAAATAGGCGGCGTCATCTTCCCTCAGCGGGGCATAGACATCTGGAACGACTGGGGCTACAGCACCCCCGTGCGTCTGCACCTGCAACAGGGGCAGCAGACACTGGTGATGACCTACGAGCTGGACAACCAAAACATGGACCCCGACAACATCAACCGGGCCTTCATCGACCACATCCGAATCATCCCCCTGCAATAAAGCGGCCTCTCAGCCATTCGCTGCCCATCAGGCCACACAGCCCCACTGCCTCGCAAGCCGCGCCGGGCCAGGTGTGCCGGCCTTTCACCGCCAGGCCACCCACTCCCCAGTGGCTCACGCCACGACAATATTCTCGTCGTCCTCCACGCGCAGATTCTGCATGATAAACTGCCGCCGCTCGGTGCTGTTTTTCCCCATATAGAAGCGGAGCACCCCCTGCGTGTCGAAATCCTTGTGCAGGATGACCGGATCGAGGCGCATATCCTGGTTAATAAAACCCTTAAACTCGTCGGGCGAGATTTCGCCAAGACCTTTAAACCGGGTAATCTCCGGGTTGCTGATGCTATTGATGGCCTCCACCCGCTCCTCGTCGGTATAGCAATAGACGGTCTTCTGCTTGTTGCGCACGCGGAACAGCGGAGTCTGCAGGATATAGACATGGCCCGTACGCACCAGCTCCGGATAAAACTTCAGGAAAAAAGTGAGCAACAGCAGCCGTATGTGCATCCCGTCCACATCGGCATCGGTGGCGATGACCACATTGTTGTAGCGCAGATTCTCAATGCCGTCATCAATATCGAGGGCGTTGTGCAGCAGGTTCAACTCCTCGTTTTTATAAATCTCGGCCTTCCCCACCGACTCCGAGTTCAGCGGTTTGCCGCGCAGGCTGAAAACCGCCTGCGTGTCCACATCGCGGCTCTTGGTGATGCTGCCGCTGGCCGAAAGACCCTCAGTGATAAAAATCGTGCTCTCCAGCCGCCGCTGGTGGTTGGTGTTGTAGTGCACGTGGCAGTCGCGCAACTTGCTGTTGTTCAAGCTGGCCTTGCGGCTGCTCTCCTTGGCCAGCTTCTTGATTCCGGCAATATCCTTGCGCTCCTTCTCGTTGCGCTGTATTTTCTCCAGCAGCGCGTCGGCGGTCTCGGTGTGCATGTGGAGATAATTGTCCAGATGCCGCTTCAGGATGTCGAGGACATAAGTCTTCAGGAAAGGACTGTCGTTTGTGCCGTCCTGATTGTTCGGGGCCAGATGGGTCGAACCCAGCTTGGTCTTGGTCTGCGCCTCGAACACAGGCTCCTGGATGCGCACACACAGGGCGCACACCAGCCCCTGCCGGATATCCTCGGGCGAGAACTCCTTCTTGTTGTAAAACTCCTTCACCACCCGAGCATACCCCTCGCGGAAAGCACTCTGATGCGTGCCGCCCTCGGTGGTGTGCTGCCCGTTGACGAAGGAGAAGTAATAATCGCTGTTCTGCCCGTTGACATGGGTGAAGGCCGCCTCGAAATCATCGTCCTTGATGTGGATGACCGGATAGAGGGGCTCGCCCTCCATATTGTGCTGCAGAAGGTCCAGCAGCCCGTTTTTAGAATAATAGCGGCGGTCGTTGTAGTAGAACGTCAACCCCCTGTTCAAGTAGCAATAGTTCCACACGCGCCGCTCCACATACTCGCCTATGAAGTGGTAGTTGCCAAACAACTTACCGTCCGGCACAAACTCCACCAGCGTGCCCGTACTCTCGGGGCCGTCGGGCAGCGGGCAATCCTGGATGCCACTGTCCGCCGTGAGCTTCCCTTCCGAAAACTCGGCGCTGCGCGTCTTCCCGTCGCGGAACGACTGGACGCGGAACCAACTGCTCAGCGCGTTCACCGCCTTGGTGCCCACGCCGTTCAGACCCACCGACTTCTGGAACACCTTGCTGTCGTACTTGGCCCCGGTGTTCAGTTTGCTGACGGCCTCCACCATCTTGCCCAGCGGTATGCCGCGCCCATAGTCGCGGATGCTCACCTTGCGCTCGGCGAAGTTGATGGTCATGTCAATGCGGCGGCCAAATCCCGACGTGAACTCGTCGATGGCGTTGTCAATCACCTCCTTGATGAGGACATAAATGCCGTCGTCGTGCGACGAGCCGTCGCCCAGCTTGCCTATATACATGCCCGGGCGCAGCCGGATATGCTCCATGTCTTCAAGATGGATGATACTGTCGTCGTTGTAATCGACTGCCTCGGAGGCCATCGGGGTGTTGTCTTCTTCCATGAGTGAGGTTTTTTTTGCGGATGCAAAAATACTAAAAAAATCCCATACCGCAGCACTCCGCCAGCCCTTTTTCTCCACAACGGGTGTTTAAAAACACACTCCGCCGCCTGCCGCGCGGCCCGGCCCCGACCCCCGCTCAGCCCTTCCTCCGCCCGAAAGCCGCCATACGCCCTTTCCGGCCGGACATCTTTGACCGCTGCCCGACATAGAAATGGGGTCTGAATGTGAATAGAATGTTGCAGAGCAAGCGAACCGGGAGCGGCCCATCCGCCCCAAACCGAGGCGGGCCGGGAGGGCGGGTGCGGGGCCGCCGGCGATGCCGTCCCGTCCCCGCCGGCGGGGACGGGCCACCCGCGACCCTGCAGAGCCGGCAAGCGGAGCGGCAACAGGATGGGTATCAATACTGTAAAAACCGCGGCACGCGGGTGGCGGGGTGGGGCGATGGGGGGCGCAATATGTATTTAAGAATATTTATTTGTCCAATCGAAAAAAAGATTGTATCTTTGCAAAATTGAATTTTGGCAAGAATTTACAACAATTATTAATCACATAAAACTAATATTATGGCATTTAAAGGACAAATCGTGATCGATACAGAACATTGCAAAGGCTGCGGTGTATGCCTCGCTGCCTGCCCCATGCAGTGCCTCGAGTTATCGAAAAATGTGAACGGAAAAGGTTACAACTATACCCAGACCGTAAATGACAAGTGCATCGGTTGCGCCAGCTGCGCTATGGTATGCCCCGACGGCGTGATTTCCGTCTACAAAAAACAGTGTTAAACAAGAAAAAAGAGAAATAAACATGGCAAAAGAACTGAAACTGATGAAGGGCAATGAGGCTATTGCCCGCGCTATGATTGCCAGTGGTACGGACGGCTATTTCGGCTATCCCATCACTCCGCAGTCAGAAGTTATGGAAACTCTGATGGCCGAGAAACCCTGGGAGGACACCGGAATGGTAGTGCTGCAGGCTGAATCTGAAATGGCATCCATCAATATGGTTTACGGCGGTGCCGCCACGGGCAAGAAGGTGGCCACCTCCTCCTCTTCCCCCGGAATCTCGCTGATGCAGGAAGGCCTGACCTACCTGGCCGGCGCCGAAATCCCCTGCCTGGTGGTGAACGTGATGCGCGGCGGCCCCGGACTGGGCACCATCCAGCCTTCGCAGAGCGACTATTTCCAGAGCGTGAAGGGCGGCGGACACGGCGACTATCAACTCTACACCCTGGCCCCCGCCAGCGTGCAGGAGATGTACGACTTTGTGTTTGACGCTTGGGACATCGCCTTCAAATACCGCAACCCCGTCCTGATTCTCTCCGACGGCGCTATCGGACAGTGCATGGAGAAACTCTACACCCGCGACTATGTTCCCCGCTGGACTGAGGAGGAGCGCCGCAAGAACGCCCCGTGGGGCACTTGGGGCAAACCCGCCAACCGTCCGCACAACATCATCACCTCGCTCGAACTCGACTCGGCCCGCCAGGAGGTGTTCAACCACAAGCTGCAGGCCAAGTATGCCGAGATGAAAGAGAAAGAGGTGCGCTACGAGATGCTGAACTGCGAGGACGCCGAGTATATCATCGTGGCCTACGGTTCGAGCAGCCGTATCGCCATGAAGGCTATGCAGATGGCCCGCGAGAAGGGCATCAAGGTTGGTCTGTTCCGCCTCATCACCCTCTTCCCCTTCCCGACCAAACAGCTGGCCGAGGTTGCCAAGCATGTGAAGGGCATCCTCTGCGTCGAGATGAGCGCCGGCCAGATGATTGAGGATGTGAAACTGGCCACCAACTGTGGCGTTAAGACCGAACATTTCGGCCGTTTCGGCGGTATCATCCCCACCCCGACCGAGGTTCTTGAAGCACTTGAAAACAAAATTATTAAATAAGAAATCAATATGGCAAATACAGATATAGAGGCTCGCAAACAAGAGCTGCTGAACCAAGGTTACACCGAGGTTTACACCAGAACCAAAGTACTTACCGATGCAGTGATGCACTACTGCCCCGGTTGCGGCCACGGCACCACCCACCGTCTCGTTGCTGAGGTTATCGACGAGATGGGCATTCAGGATCAGGTCGTAGGCGTTTCGCCCGTGGGATGCTCCGTCTTGGCTTACAACTATTTCGACGTGGACTTCCAGGAGGCTGCCCACGGCCGTGCCCCCGCACTGGCCACCGCTATCAAGCGTCTGAACCCCGACACCTTTGTGTTCACCTATCAGGGCGACGGCGACTTGGCTGCTATCGGCACCGCCGAGACTATCCACGCTTGCAACCGCGGCGAGAACATCACCATGATTTTTGTCAACAACGGTATCTATGGTATGACCGGTGGCCAGATGGCTCCCACCACCCTTATCGGCATGAAGAGCGCCACCACCCCCTATGGCCGCCGCGTTGACCTGAACGGCTATCCCCTGCGCATCACCGAGCTTATCTCCACCCTGCCCGGCACCTACTATGTGACCCGCCAGAGCGTGCAGACTCCCGCCGCCGTGCGCAAGGCCAAGGCCGCTATCCGCAAGGCTTTCGAGAACCAGAAACTGAAGAAAGGCCTCAGCTTTGTCGAGATTCTGTCCAACTGCAACAGCGGCTGGAAGATGACCCCCGTTCAGGCCAACAAGTGGATGGAAGACAACATGATGCCCAACTACCCCGTGGGCGACATCAAGGTGGACGGCAAGCTGGTCGACAATGTCGACGTGGCCCGTCTGGCTGTTGACCACCCCTTAACCGTGATGCAATAATTAACATTTAAAACGAAACAACAATGACAGAAGAAATAATCATCGCCGGATTCGGTGGACAGGGTGTCCTCTCGATGGGTAAGATCCTTGCCTATTCCGGAGTCATGCAAGATAAAGAAGTGAGCTGGATGCCCAGCTACGGCCCCGAGATGCGTGGCGGCACTGCCAACGTGTCCGTCATCATCAGCGACGAGCGCATCAGCTCGCCCATCATCAACACCTTCGACACTGCCATCATCCTCAACCAGCAGTCGCTGGACAAGTTTGAGCACAGTGTGAAGCCCGGTGGTCTGCTGATCTACGACCCCAATGGCATCACCCACGAGCCCACCCGCAAGGACATCAACATCTACAAGATTGCCGCCACGGCCAAGGCTCAGGAACTCGGCATCAGCAAGGTGTTCAACATGGTTGTGCTTGGCGGCTTCCTAAAACTGAAACCCATCGTGGACAAGCAGTATATCCACGAAGGCCTTGAGCACTCCCTGCCGCAGCGCCACTGGAACCTCATCCCCCAGAACGAGGAGGCCATCGAAATCGGCAAGGGCCTGATCGAACCCGTTCAGGTTCTCTAAACGTTAGACAAAGGACTTCACCGTCCTATCATTAAAAAGGCATCTCATCTATGAGATGCCTTTTTTTGCAAGCATTCTTGTATAATTAAAAAATATTTGTATATTTGCAATGTGAGTGCAATCCATGACTGCATCACTACAAGAATATATAACAAACAAAGTCATAGAGTTATAAAAAAACTATCATTCAAAAAGGGAATTAACAATGTCGTATTTATTCTGCTGATGATAGCACCAACTATCATGTGGGGGCAAAGCGACAGTCTAGTCAGAACATATCAATCTCCATGCCAGAGTGAGTGGACCGAGTACAACTTTACGGAACAGAACAGCATAGTTCGAAGCAACAACCAACAATAATACCTTATTATTATGAAAAAGATTGTTTCACTTATAACAATAGCGGTCCTGCTGACAGCGGAGGTGTGTGCGCAACAATACCCAAACCAGACCCCTTCGCGGGACACGCTGCCCTGTGGCCAGCGGCAGCGCTACCACTACTACACCTCATGGTACGACACCACATACTTTCACTATAGTCCCGAAACCTTCCGACGTTATCCCAATCATCCCGAATATGGTAATATCGTAGGGTTCGACGAACTGGGGAATCCTTTTATTTCCTATTTTACAGCTTATCAGCAATTCGCCCCCCGACCAATCAGAATCAAGGGCCTTTGGGCAATGGTGTCGTGTCGTACATACCACACTATGAGTTTGCATGTGTTAGACACCAACCGGTTGCCAGAGTATCTATACCTTTACGTGCGTGACACAAGTAAACCAATACCAACTGTCGGAAAACCATCAGACTTTTTGATCCGAGTGGCGACGGTACGCTGGGACACAGCCCATCCTAAGATGATGTGTTTGCCGCAGGCTGCCTACGGGCAGTTGGGCAAATATTATTGTCACGTATACGAAGCACTGCTCGACACAGTGCATACCATCCAGGGCGAGTTTTGGATAGGAGGGACAGCCAACAGCAATACGGGCAGACGTTGGGACGGAACGGAAGGCAATTTCGTCTGCGACCATTGGCCAACCCTCTACAGGGGGTATAACTTCCGCCCCTGGCCTTACGGTCCCGACCCCTATGGCCACAACTGCTGGTCCGACAATAAACAGCCCGACGGACCCTGGAAAGATTTTGAAGAACAAAGCTGCTATGGCCCATTTGGGGCTATTCTTGACGAGGAGCAATACTATGTAGAGGTTGCCACAGCCGACATGTCACAAGGGTTCGCCAGACCTACGGCGTACTATCCCGCCGGCTCGTACCAGACTATTACCGCCACATCCCGCAGCTGCCATCGTTTCAGCCACTGGAACGACGGGGTGACCGACAACCCACGTACCATACTCGTGACACAGGACACCTCGTTCACCGCCTATTTCGACACCGTAACGGTACACGACATTTCGGTGCGCAGCAACGACACTGCCCTGGGATATGCACATCTGGCCAGATATAGAAACAACTTTACCTCAGAGTCGCTTGTTTGGCCGGGAGAGGATAACGTGTATTGGTGGCTTTCGAGCGACACCGTCTATTGCGAAGGGGATTCGGCCATATTCAAAGCTTATGCCCGTCCGGGCGCCTATTTCTGGGGCTGGAGCGACAGCGTGAGAGACAACCCGCGCACCCTGACTGTGACTCAGGACACCCATCTGACAGCTATCTTCTCGACAGAAATGCCGCCACCCTATGTTCCACCCTGCCCGCGTGTTTACAAAACCCTTGTATTGGTTGAGGACACCGGACAGGTACGGCTGATGTGGGTGTGGGGAGCAAGATCCAAGCATAGGCGTTGGGAAGTTGCATGGGGCTTGGCAGGAACACCTCCCGACTCATGCCAAATCTTACCGTGCAGCACATACGAAAGGGTGATTGGCAATCTGGAACCCGGAGTGAGGTATGTGGCATACGTGCGGGCACTTTGCCTAAACACCAACGACGACACTGAGTATTACAGCGAGTGGTCAGACAGCGTTTCAATATATTTCCCCGAATTCACCAACAGATACACCGTGAGTGTAGCGGCGGACTATCCGGAGCGTGGACGTGTGTATGGCGGAGGGGAATATGACGAAGGGGCAGAGGCCATGCTTACCGCCAATGCATGGAATCCTTACAAATTTATGCAATGGAACGACGGGGATACAACAAATCCCCGGTATGTAGTGGTGACGCAAGACACTTCGTTCACCGCACTATTTGTTAATCGTGAGGGAATTGCTACGGCCAACAGTCTTGGCAGTACGTTCCTGTTGTTACCCAACCCGGCATCAGGCAGTGTGCGCTGTGTGATTGAGGACAAACCGTTCCAGGGCGGGACACTCACGGTGACGGACGCTTCGGGCCGCGAGATGCTGCACAGCGAACTACCCCCGTTGACCACCAGCCACACCATCATGCTGACTGCATACCCCAAAGGGGTCTACTTCGTCACCCTCACCACAGCGGATGGAAGTTCCTCCCAGAAATTGACAGTGAAGTAAGGAGAGTTAGCCACACAAATATAACGCATTG
The DNA here is from genome assembly GCA_947168665.1 of uncultured Bacteroidales bacterium. Taxonomy (GTDB): domain Bacteria; phylum Bacteroidota; class Bacteroidia; order Bacteroidales; family P3; genus Colimorpha. Next base: position 88,174 of record CAMVMX010000009.1, on the reverse strand, counting down.
TTATTCGTGTTCATCAAAAGAAGACTATCTTTGTGGTTATTATCTGACAGATTGGTATTTGTTCCTACGCACTGGAAGAAATGACGAGATATCAAAAACAGACCTAAATAAATGAGATGAAGATATCAAAATCCCTCTCCTGACTGGAGAGGGATTTCTAATTTCCTGCGGGGCGAACTCCCCCATCTCAATCCCAATAATCTATATCATACATGAAGATAAAGTTGGCCGACCTGAAGTAGACCACCACTCCTCGGCGGTCATAGCGGGTATAGTCTACACTCTCGTCATCATCCCCCTCCTCGTAGGTGTGCCACCGCGCGATGCGTTCCCGGGGGATGCCGTCAGGCCAACAGGTAATCGTAACATCAGCCTCCATCCCTAAGTCATAATCCTTGCCCGTCATGCCAGTCAACACGCCTTGCGCGTCATAGTGATAATGTAGGCTGTCGCTCGATTCGTAATACAGGCCCACACGACTGACCATCCTTCCGGCGGTGTCATAACTGTATCGGATGTCGAAAACGTCCATGTAATACACACCTCCCTTGCATTCTTCATGAAGCAGGTGGCCCGTGCTGTCGTAGCTGCGGCGGAGGTAGACCGTGTCCACATACCGCATCTCGCCATATTGGTTCTCGCGACGGAATGCATACTCCACCAGGCCGAAACGGGGATGAACCCTGTGTGCAATCAAATCATAAACAAATTCACCCCTGCCACCATCATACACATTGAGGATTCGCCTTACCGTGCCTTCGGCATCATAATCCACATGCCACAACAATGAAGTGTCCTGCCGCATCCGAGTTTCATCCCAACCTATCCTCACCTGTTCCCGCAGTCATCCCTGCTCGTCGTATACATTGCGGGTCAATGAATCGACAAGATACCCACCATGGTCATACTCTTCAGTCTTCATGGTGAGTTCACCTGTTGTGGTATTCTCGATACGTGAGTGCAGCAAGTAGATATGATGCGTGTCGCGCACGGGGAGCCATGGCAGCACAACCTCGGCTTTACCTATTCCAGCGGGCTGCCCCACGGCCACCAAGGCCATCAGCATCACAACCGAAAGCACCATTATACCTCTCATATTCATAAACATAACACTCTTATCTGCGACAATTCTGTGTCTGCAAAGATACATTTTTTTCCAACATTTCGGCAAAAAAACGTACCTTTGCACTTTATTTCACAAAACCCGATACACTATGACAATTCAAGAAGCCATCCTTGCGCGCCACAGCGTGCGGCAGTTCACCAACCAACCCTTGTCCACCGCACAAGTGGAAGCCCTCAACCAGCAGATAGCCCACAGCAACACTGCCAAAGGGCTGCACATGCAGCTGGTGACCAATGAGCCGAAAGCCTTCTCCGGCATCCTCTCCAAATTCCTGCGCTTCAGCGGAGCCATGAACTACATCGCCTTGGTGGGCCTCCAGTCGCCCCACCTGCACGAGCATCTTGGCTACGAAGGTGAAAAGCTCGTCCTGCTGGCACAAACCCTGGGTCTGAACACCTGCTGGGTGGGTGGCACCTTCAGCCGCAACAGGAACGTGAAAGTCAACCCCAACGAGATGTACGTGGGCGTGATTGCCATCGGCCACGGAGCCACCCAAGGCCGGCAACACAAAAGCAAACCCATCGAAACCTTTGCCGACATCGAAGGCAAACCCGATTGGTTCCGCCGCGGGGTGGAGTGCGCCATGCTGGGCCCCTCGGCCATGAACATGCAGAACTTCCATTTCGAACTGACAGCCGACGGCTCCGTCAAAGCCACAGCCAAACCCAAGGCCTTTGCCGGCATGGACCTCGGCATCGCCAAACTCCACTTCGAGCTGGGGGCAGGAACGGAAAACTTCCGCTGGGCCGAATAGTCCCATACGCCTCGCAGTTCCCCCACGGGCGGTCCCCATACGAGTGCCGCTGGTGGGGGCTAATACGTCCTCCGGGCAGTGTTTTAACATGTCTTTCCCGTCAAAATAATGCTACATCGCGAAAAAATTGTATCTTTGTAATTTGATAAAAAAACATTATTTCAGTATAAACCTTTATCAAACAAGAACCTATGTGCGGAATCGTTGGATACATCGGGGACCAGGAAGCCTACCCCATCCTTATTAAAGGGCTCCACCGTTTGGAATATCGTGGCTACGACAGTGCCGGAATCTCTCTCATCAACTCCCAGGGCGTGCTCTCCGTCTACAAAGCCAAAGGCAAAGTCTCGGCTCTGGAGAAGAGTGTAGAGGACAAAGACATCAGCGGCACCATCGGCATCGCCCACACCCGTTGGGCCACCCACGGCGAACCCAACGCCACCAACGCCCACCCTCACTTCTCTCAGTCCAAAAACCTCTCGCTGGTCCACAACGGCATCATCGAAAACTACAAATCCCTCCGCGCCGAGCTGGAAAAGAACGGTATGACCTTCTGCAGCGAAACCGACACCGAAGTCCTCGTCCAGCTGGTCGAATACATGATGAACAGCCACCGCTGCGACCTCTACACCGCCGTGCAGCTGGCCCTCAAAAACGTAGTCGGAGCCTATGCCATTGCCATCCTCGAAAAGAGCCACCCCGACCAGCTCGTATGCGCCCGCAAGGGAAGCCCCCTCATCATCGGGGTCGGCACCACTGCCTCTGGCCGCAAGGAATTCTACCTCGGCTCCGACGCCACTCCCATAGTTGAATACACCAATCAAGTCATCTACCTCAACGACGAGGAAATAGCCATCATGGACCGCACCGGGCGCCTGGACATCACCAACCTCAGCAACGTCAAGCAGACTCCCCAACTCGTCACCCTCCAAATGAACCTCGACCAGTTGGAGAAAGGCGGCTACCCCCACTTCATGCTCAAAGAAATCTGGGAGCAGCCCGCCGCCCTGCGCACCTGCATCCGCGGCCGCCTCAACGTGGTGGACAAAGACGTGCTCCTCTCCGGCATCATTGACCATAAAGACAAATTTCTCAAATGCCGCCGCATCATCATCTGCGCCTGCGGCACCTCGTGGCATTCCGCCCTCATCGGCAAATACTTTATCGAAGAGGCTTGCAAAATCCCCGTCGAGGTGGAGTACGCCTCCGAATTCCGCTATCGCAACCCCGTCATCCTGCCCGACGACATAGTCATCGCCGTCTCACAGTCGGGCGAGACTGCTGACACCCTGGCCGCCATCCAGCTCGCCAAAGAACACGGAGCCTTCCTCTACGGCATCTGCAACGTCATCGGCTCCTCCATCGCCCGCGCCACCCACACCGGCACCTACCTCCACGTAGGCCCCGAAATCGGCGTAGCCTCCACCAAGGCCTTCACGGGCCAAGTCATCACCCTCTGCCTCCTCGGGCTTGCCATCGCCAAAGAAAAGAAATCCATACCCGAAGACCTCTTCCACATCCTCGTCGACGAACTCCAGCAAATCCCCGACAAAATGCAGTGGACGCTCGAGAACAACAAAGACATCGACCAGTTTGCCCAAATGTTCACCTACTGCAAAAACTTCATCTACCTGGGTCGCGGCTACAACTACCCCGTTGCCCTCGAAGGTGCCCTCAAACTGAAAGAAATCAGCTACATCCATGCCGAGGGCTATCCCGCCGCCGAGATGAAGCACGGCCCCATCGCCCTCATTGACGAGGAAATGCCCGTCGTCGTCATCGCCCCCAAGCACGGCATGTACGAGAAAGTGGTCAGCAACATCCAGGAAATCAAATCCCGCAAAGGCAAAATAATCTCCGTCGTCACCGAAGGCGACGAAGTGGTCCGCAACATGAGCGACTACAGTTTCACCATCCCCGACACACGCGACTGCTTCGTCCCCCTTCTGGCCGTCATACCCCTCCAGCTCCTATCCTACTACGTGGCCATATCCAAGGGCCGCAACGTCGACCAACCGCGCAACCTTGCCAAAAGCGTCACCGTTGAATAGTAGCAGCAAGCAATAGCAAGGTAAAAAGTAGAATCGCCAAGCCCCGCGCCCCTTCTACTTTTTACCTTACCTTTTTTTTACATTCCACCCTTTCCACATGTCCCCCGACCCCGACCAGCAAGCCGTTATCGACATCGCCCAAGGGCGGCACCTTGTCCTTGCGCCGCCGGGATGCGGCAAGACCTTCATCCTTGCCCAGCGCGTCATCCAGGCCCGCGCCCACGGGGTCGACTACGCCGACATGCTCTGCCTCACCTTCACCAACCGCGCCAGCCGGGCCATGCGCGAGCGCATCAGCCTCCACACCCACAACCCCGTCCCCACAGACCTCTTCGTGGGCAACGTCCACCGCTTCTGCTCCAACTACCTCTTCGACCAGAAAAAAATCCCCCAGAACAGCGCCGTCATCGACGACCTCGACTCCGAAAGCATCATCACCCACCTCGCCCACCTCGACCCCACCCAAGACCAGTCGCACTACTGCGCCGACATCGTCAACCTCCAGCACGCCCTCAGCCAGCAAGCCGCCGGCATGCCCCGCAAACTCATCGTCCACGCCGACCTCCTCGACCGCCTGTCCGACCCCCACTGGCAGCGCAAAGCCCAGGTGGCGCAGCAATACGCCCAGTACAAAGAGACCGACAACCTCCTCGACTTCGAAGACCTTCTCGAAAAGGCCTACCTCTGCGCCCTCGGCGACCCCGACCGCCGCCGCTACAGCTGGATCCAAGTCGACGAAGTTCAGGACCTCAACTTCCTCCAATTCGCCATCATCGACCTCTTCTCCGCCCCCGGTGCCACCACCCTCTACCTCGGCGACGAGCAACAAGCCATCTTCTCCTTCGTCGGGGCCAAACTCGACGCCCTTGAAGAACTCAAAGCCCAATGCCATTCCAACCTCCACCACCTGGGGCGCAACCACCGCTCCCCGCGCTACCTCCTTGACATCTTCAACACCTACGCCACCTCGCAGCTCGACATCCAACCCAGCCTCCTCCCCACCACCGCCGACACCTCCACGCCCCAACCCCACGACTGCTGCACCTTCCGCGCCTGCTTCCACAACCTCTCCCACCTCTACCGCAAAGACCACCTTCGCTGCCCCGCCGACGGAGCGTCCTGCGCCCTATGCCAGCGACCCGTGGCCGACGAATACCGCCTGGCCGTCGCACTGGCCAAACGCTACGCCGCCCTCGACCCCTCCGGGCGCGTAGCCATCATCGTCCCCACCAACGCCAACGCCGACCGCCTCAGCCTCGAATTTGGCGATACACCCCACTTCAAAATCTCAGGCCGCGACCTCTTCTCCACCCCCGCCGTCCAACTCCTCTTCTCCCACCTCAACATCATCGCCAACGAAACCTGCTTCATCGCCTGGGCCCGCCTGCTCCACCACCTCCATGTCATCCCCCAATACGCCGCCGCCCGCAACCTCATGCGCCAACTGCGCAACTGCGCCGTCACCCCCACCGACCTCCTCATCTACGACAACGGCGGCACCTACCTCCAACACTTCGTCCAAACCATCGACACCCAAGAAGTGGTCCTCTTCGACACCGAAACCACCGGCCTCGACATCTTCAACGACGACATCATCCAAATCGCCGCCATCAAAGTGCGCCAAGGCCGCTACGTCGAAGGCTCCGACTTCAACATCATCATCGAGACCACCAAAGAAATACCCCCACTCGTGGGCGGGCACGACAACCCCATGCTCACCGTCTACCTCAACAGCGAGCGCGTCAGCCGCCGCGAAGGCCTCACCCGCTTCCTCGACTACTGCCAAGGCCACATCCTCATTGGCCACAACGTCGAGTTCGACTACAACATCCTGGTCCACAACCTCCGCCGCGCACTCGGCATCGAACTCGGCCACCGCCAGCGTTTCGACACCCTCAAACTGGCCCGCCTCGTCGAACCCCGCCTGCGCGTCTACAAACTCGAAAAACTTCTCGAAACCCTCCACCTCGAAGGCACCAACTCGCACAACGCCATCGACGACGTCCGCGCCACCCTCTCGCTCCTTGCCTACTGCCGCCGCCAGGCCGACCGCTACATCCCCTCCCAGCGGCGGCTGTTCAACTCAGACGGCATGCGGACCCTCGCCCTCCGCTTCCAGCAAGCCTACGGCCACCTCTACCTCCACAGCAGCCAGCGGCTCACCAACCCCCATCCCGCCGCCGCCGACCCTAAAGCCCTGCCCGCCATAGTCGACGAACTGCAATACCTCTACCGGCATCTGCTGGCCGACGGAGTCATCCAACCCATCGACAAATGGCAGCACATCGCCGACTTCCTCGCCACCGACATCGTCGACACCACCCTCGCCCCCACCTTCCGCCAGCAACTGGACCTCTACCTCACCGAAATCAACACCGTCCGCGAGTCCGACCTCTGCGACAGCACCAGCATGCTCCGCCACGGCGCCGAGCGCTTCTTCATAGCCACAGCCCACAAAGCCAAAGGCCTCGAATTCGACAGCGTCATCATCTTCAACGCCACCGAAGGAGCCTATCCCTATTTCCGCAACCTCCGCAACAACGACCAATACCACATCCGCGAAGACGCACGCCGCTTCTACGTGGCCATTTCGCGCGCCCGCAAACACCTCTGCTTCACCTACTCCGCCCGGGGTCCCGACGGCACACCCTCGCGCCCCACCCCCTTCCTCCGCCCCATTGCCCACCGCCTGGCCCACTTCGGCTTCGACCCCGACCGCGGCAAGACCGGTCCCATCGGCGGCTGCCCCACCCTCTAAGTCCGCCCCATCGCTCCCTGTTCAACGGCGTTTAATCCTCATTTCGACCTCCGCGTCCCCGAACAAATGGCCACCCGATGCCGCGTCTTTGGGGCATAAGGAGCGAAGCTGGAGCAAAAGCCAGAATAAAGCTTGAGGGGCGGCGTCAGCGCAGGCTTCCCGTGGTGCCGTACCACAGTTGCAGCAAGGCCTGGGTGCGCTGCAGCCGACGGGGGTCGGACGGATAGGCCGCGTCGGTCTCGGAAAGGGACAGGCAATCGTAGCTGGTCACGCCCGTCGAGTCTATATAGAACAGCCCATTCTTATAAGCATTGACGGCAAAGGGGTCCGTGTAGGCCGGAGCCAGCACGTTGCGGCTGAAACGGAAAGCCGTAGAGGCCAGCCCCATCTGGGCCAGGAGGGTGGCGGCCAGGTCGGACTGGTTCATCAGACGGTCGATAGTGCGGGGCTGGCGCACGGCCCCGCCCACCCAGAGGATGGGTATGCGCGTGGCCAGATGCTTCCGGTCGGGGGCTAGCCCATCGACCGGCACGCCGTGGTCGGCCACAATGACCACCAGCAGGCTGTCCCACGCCGGGGTGAGCCTGAGGCTGTCGAGCCACGTGCCGAGGCATTGGTCAGTATAGGCAAAGGCGTTGCGGCGCTCGTCGTGCAGGAGGCGGGTGGGCACATCCCAAGGTTCGTGGCTGCTGAGGGTGAGCAGTGCGGTGAACGACGGGCTGGCGGCGGAGGGCGGAACCAGGCGGAAGAGTTCCTCGTCGGCCACGCCCCAGTTGGCCCTGACTTTGGCTGAGGCGAAGTATTCCTGCCCTTCGACACGGCTGAAGCCGGACTCGGACAGGTGGCCGCGCATGTTGGTAAAGTCTATGTCGCCGCCATAGTAGAAAGCGGTGGCGTAGCCCGCCCGCTGCAACTCGCGGGCCAGCGAGGGCAGCTTGCGCCCCATGTCGGCTTTCTTCATAAGCGAAGTGGTAGGCAGCGCCGGCCATCCGTTGACGATGGACACCAGTCCGCGGTCGGTACGGAAACTGTTGGCATAGCAGTTGGTGAAGAGGACCCCCTCGCGGCTCCAGCGGCTGAGGTTGGGCCCCACGCTGTCGTTGAGTACCATGGCACTGCCCGCGCCCTCCCACACCACCAGCACGATGTCGGGACGAGGGGTGGTAAGCAGTGTGTCGGCCAGGGTTGGGTCAATCGGGTAGGCCCCGGCGGTGAGCGCTGCAAGACGGTCGTCGCCATAGAAGCGGAACTGGGCCGAGAGGTCCTCGGTCTTGAAAAGGGAATGGGTAATGTTGAAGAGAGGGTTGATGGCCGAATGGTTGAGGAAAGGGGTTGAGGAGAAATAGGCGTAGCTGACGTTGGCGGTGGAGTCGCCCAGGCCACCCCGGATGCCCACAAACTGGAGCGCGAGGAGGGGCAGCATGACCAGCGAAGCGACGGGGCGCACGGGTCCGAAACACTCAGGCGTGGCATGGCGCAGCCGCCGCAGGTAGTGGTAAACCAACAAGGCCAGCAGCAGGACGGCTCCGGCCATAGCCGGCACCGAGAGACTGGCAAACACGTCCTTGGGGTTGGCGGCGTAGACAAGGTCGGCGGCGTCCATCTTGGCCCCCCAGAAACGGTACAGCACCATGTCGGCCGCAAAGGCCAGGGCCATGAGCGGGGCGGTCAGAGCATAGTAAGCGGTGAGGACACGCCGGGCTGGCAGCCGTCTCCAGAAAAAGGATAGCAGGGTGACCACAACGGGGACGGCCATGAGGTAGCAAGCGGTGACGGAGTCGAGCCGCAGCCCATGCCACAACACGCCCAGCCATCCGGCAATGTCGGTGCCGTCGGCGTGGGGCAGATTGAAAAGCATGAAAACCACCTTCTGCGTAACAAATATCAACAGAAGGGTGATATAGAGGCGGAGGATGAAAAGGAGCCGCTTTGTCATGATGCACACATAACTGGAGATGGGAGCTTTTATTGCCTTGGGGCAAAAAAAGCGGGTTGTTGATAACTTTTTTTATGGAAAAAAGTTTCTGATTGAAATAAAGTTGTTATACTTGCACAAAAATTAACCCCTATGAATACTCACAGAACTCGAAAGAAAAACCTGATAGTCAGCTACAAAAATCTATCCGAGCAACTCAAAGAAATGTTTATGGAGCGATATCCTGATGGATATAAGGATTATCTGCAACGCTTTGAGAAGCCCAACGGCGAGACCATTTTTGTCGTCCCGATGGAGACGGACGACACCGTATACATGATTAAGTTCGATGTGAAGATTGACACGACCTACTCGGACGACGACTCGGAGAAGGATTACTTCGACGAGGAGGTGGAGAAGGCCGAGACCCAGTTTGCCCCCCTGCAGGAAGCCCTGGAGAAAGAGGAGGGCGACCCGTCGCACAGAGAACGCACGGTGCGCCACGGCTCGTATGACGACAGCATGGAAAACGGCAAGAAGAAGACTGTGGAACACGGCTCGCTGGGAGCCCTGGGAGCCGAGTTGCAGGAAGCCTTCAGGGACGACAACGACGAGGAAGGCTACGACGACTATGCCGAGAAGGACGACGGCGACAGCGACGATGCCGACGATGACTACGAGCCCACTGACGAGGAACTGATGGACGTGGACAGCGAGGTGTTCGCCAACGCCGAAATCCCGCCCGAGGAGCTGGCCCGCATGGCCGCCGAGGAGGCAATGGCCGCCGAGAAGGCCGCCCAGGAAGCCGCCCAGCAGACCGACGAGGCCAAACCCAAACGGAGCGGACGCCCCCGCAAGGACGAGGAGGCTCCCGCCGCCGAACCCAAGAAGAAAGGCCGCCCACGCATCAAGAGCAATTGAACTAACGGAGCGGGAGCTCCGGCAGGAGTGTCCCGCGTGGCTTAATACCGGCGGCTGCCCCCACACGGGGGCAGCCGCCGATTGTTTGCACCCCGCCAGCGCACCGCACATGCAGGGAGTCCGCTGCGGGCCGTACTGCACCTCACAGCCGCCCGGCTGAAAGCAGTGACAGAAAGCGGTGGTTACTTTTCGTAAAAGTGCATCTCGGTGAGGTACTGGTAGACTGGATCGGGCAGGAGATAGCGGACGTCATGGCCTTGGCGTATCTGCTCGCGGATGTAGGTGGATGAGATGTCGATTTGTGGCACGTCGACCATGACGACATGGGGGTGCGAGGCCAGTTTGCAGTCGGTATGTCCCGGACGGGGGTAGACGTAGATATTATAGTGTTCGAGGATGAATTCCCAGTTGCGCCAGCGCTCGAAGGTTTCGAGGTTGTCGGAGCCCATGATGAGGCAGAACTGTTTGTCGCGGTACTTGTCGCCGAGGTGGGCAAGGGTGAGGACGGTGTAGGAAGGTATGGGGAGGTGGAATTCGACATCGCTGGCCCGCATACGGTAATTGTCGTGTACGGCCAGACGCACCATCTCGAGCCGCTGCTGGTCGGCAAGGAGGGTTTTGCGCTCTTTGAGGGGGTTTTGGGGGGATACGACATACCACACCTCGTCAAGGTCGCAGTGGGCCAGCATGGCGTTGCCGATGATGAGGTGGCCGATATGGATGGGATTGAAGGAACCGAAGAAAAGACCAATTTTTCGCATGGCGGGGGAACGGTTGGGGGTTGAACGGCGGTGTTTTTTGACAGAAAAAGGGGCGGCAGCGAGCCTCTCCCCTTTTGCTATATTGTTGGCGCTGGGCTGATATCAATAGTATTTGTAACGGCTGATGATTTGAATATGGCGCAGCTTGTTGCCTTTGAAGGTGTAGATTTCGCCCACCTCGGCTGCACCGGCTATGACTTTGAGGACGTTGATGTCAGCGGTGTAGGACTTGGGGTAGCTCTTGAAAACGGTTTTGAAGACCTCCTCTTTCGACATGCCTACGCGCACGCCATTGTCAAGGACCACGGCGGTGTCGGTAATCTTGGCGGATACCATTTCAAGCTTATCTGTCCAGATGCTGCGGTAGACGTTGATGTTGGTGCCGTCGAGGCGCTTAAGGGTGTTGACGGCCACAGTCATGGTGTCGTAGAAGGATTTATAGCCGCTTTCGCGGTACCACTGCAGCTGGTTGTTGGTGATGAACTGCTCGACGGTACTCCATTTGCCGATGGGGTAGATGGGGTAGTCGGACAAAGAGAAGACCGTCATGGTGTCGGCGTAGACTTTTACGTCCTTGACTTGGTATTCGGGACGTGCATAGGCGAGCATCCGCACGGCTTTGGCACGAGAACTAACACGCTGTGCATTAACAGAGAACACTGCAATCAGCAGGGCTGCAAACAGGATGGATTTCTTCATAAGTCATTATATCTTTCGCACTGCAAAAGTACGCAATTTTTGCTACATAACGAAAAAAAAAAACATTTATTGCCGCAGCAGTCCTAAACTCGTTAAATGGAAGAGGGCTGCAGGGGGTCGGCACAGGCGGGGACGGCAGCCCGGGGACGCAACGGACAGGGGGGGGAATACGGCCAGCCGCAGAGCGGGTCAAAGAGGTTCTAACAATCACGGTTGATAAAAAAAAAATTGCGGGGTGACAAAAAAAAAGTATATTTGCATCATATATAAGAAAAAGGCATTGAACAGAAATATCTATTAATCAATCATTTTTACAAAAGCCGATGGGTCTGATGGCTAATAACAAGACTTAAAAACAATGAAAAAAATCGTATTAGTTGCAATTGCGCTGATGATGAGCGTTGCCTCATTCGCACAATTCGGTACCCAGTATCCTACCAAAGGCCCTGCTGGGACAAAAGACGCCCTGCCCACCTGGACACCGATGGGCACCCCGTTTGTCGCAACCGACATCAACGGCAACACGGTGAATGTGGCCGACACTTTGGCTGCCGGCAAGTGCATCCTTATTGATTACTCAGCCACATGGTGCAGCTGGTGCTGGGTTCTGCATTCGAACCACATTCTCGAGGCCATCCACAACCAGTTGGGCGACCAAGTGTGTGTCATCTGGGTTGAGGCCGACCCCTCGACCGGTCCCGAAGGCATTACCGGCGGTACAGGCTCTCAAGGTGACTGGACCAACAACGGAACCGTCCCCTATACCATCATTGATGACCCCAACACCACCAGCCTGGTGGGCGGCAGCTCGGCTATTGCGGGCTATCCCTCAGTGTTCTTTGTTTCCCCCACTGGTTATATCTGCGACGTGTATGGCACAGAATGGGGCTTTGGTCCTTACGAGGCACAGCAGACCGCTGTCGCCCACGTTCTGGCCCTTGTCGATGGTTATCCCCGCGCTAATGCAGCCCCCACTATTGCCATCGAGGGCCGCAACGCTATCCGTGCTGGCTTCCCTGCCTCGTACAGCGCAACCATCGTGAGTGTTGACTCTGTCACCTCTATCGAATGGTCATTCACCAACGGCAACCCCGCCACCGCTACCGGCACCAACGTCTCCACCACCTGGGCAACCCCCGGCACCGAGACTGTGACCCTCACCGTCACCAACACCACCGGTACCTCGACTGCCACCATGTCGGTCAACGTGTTTGACTATAGCAACTGGGGCGATGTGATGGACTATCCCGGCGCACTGAGCACCGAGATTCAGCCTTCAATCGGACTGTCGAGTGGTAGTGCTTTCAGCTGGGGTGTGAAATATCCCGCCTCGCTTCTTGAGGGCCGCGCTTATCTGAACGAAGTGCAGATTTATGGCAGCGACAACAACGCCCAGCTCACCCTCAATGTCTACCAGACCAACCAGGGTGGCACCCCCTCCAATGCAAATTTGGTTTACTCCTTCGTCTATGACGTGACAGCCAGTACTTGGAACAACCTCCCTGTATACTCGCCTGTACAACTTGATGCCACAAAGGATCTCTGGGTCACTTTCACCGGCGCTGGTTATGTTGCCACCTGCTGCACTTTCAACGGCGATGACAACTCCTGCCTGTTGCAGAATGGTTCCTCCTGGTCTCCCCTTCACGAGCTATCCAGCGAATTGAGCGCCACTTGGCTTATCCGTGCTGTCACCAGCAATGCTCCTGCATTCAACGTTGCCATCGTGGGTCCTTCAAATGCTGAAATCAATACCAATGTCACCTATACCGCAGCCAGTCTGCCCTCGGCCACTTTCAGCTGGCAAGTTGAGGGCGGCGACCCCGCAACTGGCAATGGCGCCGCCATCACCACCCAGTGGCCCACTGTAGGCAACTACACTATCACCCTTACAGCCACCTACAATGGTGAGACCAAAACTGCCACCAAGCGTGTCTCGACAGTTGACTGCAGCACAACGCTGCCCTTCACATGGGGATTCGAGGCCAACGAGAGCGACTATTCCTGCTGGAACATGGTAGATGCCGATGGCGATGGTCGCGGCTGGGACTTCAGCAACCAGCTTGGTAATTACGCCCACACCGGCCAAGGCATTGCTGCTTCTGCCTCGTTCATCAACAACATTGGAGCCCTGACCCCTGACAACTGGATGATTCTTCCCAAAATCAATGTTCCCGCCGAGGGCGCTACCATTGAATGGTGGGACTACGGTCAGGACAACAACGACTTTGCCGACCACTACGGAGTGTTTGTCTCCACCACTGGCAACAACACATCCGACTTCACCAACACCATCTACGACGGTGCTCCCACCAGCCCCAAAACTTGGGTCAAACACAGCCGCTCGCTGGCTGGCTTTGCCGGACAGTCCATCTACATCGCTTTCCGCCACTTCAACATCACCGATATGTTCTGGCTGCTCATTGACGACATCAACATCACTGCCGGCGAACACGCCAGCATCGAGGATGTGAGCAACGTTGCCGTCCGCCTGTTCCCCAACCCCACCAGCAGCATCCTCAACATTGCCGCCGAGGGCGTGAAGGAAGTCAGCATCATGGACATCAACGGCCGCACCGTCATGACCGAGCAGAACGTGAACAGCATTGACATGAGCGAGTTGGCCAATGGCGTATACTTTGTGCGCGTCATCACCAACGAAGGCATTGCCACTCAGAAGATTGTCAAGAAATAACATCTTCACTCCAAACCAAAAGAGCCCGCAGAGCGGGCTCTTTTTTTCTTCTTCTTTTCATAATAACCAGCAAATATATTATCGTGAACTATGCAAATACTATAGCCGAGCAACTCAACCTCGGTCCACGTCAAGTAGAAAAAACCATCGAGCTGTTGGAACAGGGGGCCACCGTACCCTTCATCGCCCGCTACCGCAAAGAGGTGACAGGCAGCCTGAATGAGGTGCAGATTACCGCCATCCGCGACCTCCTCATCAAGCTCAAAGAGCTGGACAAAAGGCGCGAGGCCATCCTGGCCTCTATCGCCGAGCAGGGCAAGATGACGCCCGAACTGGAGAAGCAGTTGCTGGCCGCCACAAGCATGACAGAACTGGAGGACCTGTACCTCCCCTTCAAGCCCAAACGCCGCACCCGCGCCACCATGGCCATTGAGCGGGGCCTGGAACCCCTGGCCAACGAGCTGCAGAAACAATACTCCTGCGACCTTGAACAGCTGGCCGCCCAGTATGTCAACCCTGACAAAGGGGTGAGCAGCACAGACGAGGCTCTTGCCGGCGCGCGCGACATCATAGCTGAACGGGTGAGCGAGAACGCCCAGGCACGTAACCGCGTGCGCGGGCTTTTCCGCCGCAGCGCCATGCTCAGCTCGAAGGTGGTGAAGAACAAAGAGGAGGATGCCGGCAAGTATGAGTCGTGGTTCGACTGGAAAGAGAACGCCATGCGGGCCCCTTCGCACCGCATCCTGGCCCTGTTTAGGGGCGAGGAGGAGGGAATGCTGCGCGTGCATGTGCTGCCCGACGACGACGCCCCCGCCTACGATATGCTGGAGCGGCAGTTTGTGAGCGGGCGCTACGAGTCGTCGGAGCAGGTGCGAATGGCCGTCCGCGACGGGTACAAGCGGCTCCTGCAGCCCTCCATCGAGACGGAGTTCTACAACCTCCTCAAGGAGAAAGCCGACAAGGAGGCCATCCGTGTCTTTGCCGAGAACCTGCGCCAGCTGCTGTTGGCCTCCCCTTTAGGGCAGAAACGCATCCTGGCCATCGACCCCGGTTTCCGCACGGGTTGCAAAACCGTCTGCCTCGACGCGCAGGGGCAGCTGCTGCACAACGAGACCATCTATCCTTTCACCTCGGTGCGCGAGGAGCGGGCCGCCATAGCCAAGCTGGAGGCGTTGGTCGAGGCGTTCCGCATAGAGGCCATAGCCATCGGCAACGGCACCGCCGGACGCGAGACGGAAGAGGTGGTGAAACGGTGCCACTTCAAAGACAAGGTAATTGCCGTGATGGTGAGCGAGAATGGAGCCTCGGTTTACAGTGCGTCGGAGGTTGCCCGGCGCGAGTTTCCCGACTATGACGTGACGGTTCGCGGCGCGGTCAGCATTGGCCGCCGCCTGATGGACCCCCTCAGCGAACTGGTGAAAATCGACCCGAAGAGCATCGGTGTTGGCCAGTACCAGCACGATGTGAACCAAACCCTCCTGCAGGAGAGTCTGAACGACGTAGTGGTGAGCTGTGTGAACAGCGTAGGCGTAGAACTCAACACCGCCAGCCGCGAACTGCTGAGCTACGTCAGCGGCATCGGCCCCTCACTGGCCGACAAGATTGTGGACTACCGCAACCGCCAGGGGGCTTTCCAGTCGCGTCAAGAGCTGAAAAAGGTGGAACGGCTCGGCGACAAAGCTTTCGAGCAGTGTGCCGGATTCCTGCGCGTGAGGGAAAGCGACAACCCACTGGACCGAAGCGCAGTCCACCCGGAGCGGTACAAACTGGTGGAGCAGATGGCAGCCGACTGCGGGACCACCGTGCAGCAGTTGATGGACGACAAGAGTATCCGCGACAAAATCGACATCAACCGCTACGTGACCGCCGACTGCGGACTTCCCACCCTTCAGGACATCATGAAGGAGTTGGACAAACCGGGTCTCGACCCCCGCGCCCGCTTCGAAGTGTTTGAATTCGACAAAAACGTCACCCGCATCGAGGACGTGAAAGAGGGTATGGAACTGCCCGGCATCGTGACCAACATCACTGCCTTCGGGGCCTTTGTCGATATCGGAGTGCATCAGGACGGTCTCGTTCACATCAGCCAACTGGCTAACCGACGCGTCAACGACCCCTCCGAGGTGGTCCATCTTCACCAACATGTGCGCGTCAAGGTGCTTGATGTCGACCTCCGCCGCCACCGCATCTCCCTTACCATGAAAGGGCTTTGACATTAAGGTGAACAGAAAGTTTACGGGCATGTGACGCACCACAAGTCACATGCCCGTTCTATTTTGCCCAGCGGGGTCAGGCCTTGGGCTTCAGTGTGATGAAGGGAATGAGTATCTCTTCCATCGAGATGCCCCCATGCTGGAAAGTGTTCATATAGTACTGCACATACTGGTTGTAGTTGTTGGGGTAGGCAAAGAAATCGTTCTGATGGCAGAAGATGTAGGGCGAGGTGATGTGCCGACGCGGAAGGAACACCTTGGCGGGATCCTTGACCTCGAACACCGACTTGGGATTATAATCCAGCAGACGGCCTTGTTTATAACGCAGATTGACGCTCACGCTTGCGTCGCCTTTCACTCTCACGGGGTTGTCTATCCTCACCGAGCCGTGGTCGGTAGTGATGATGATGTTCACATCCTTCCCCATCAAGGCCTTGAACACCTCCATCAGCGGCGAGTGTTCAAACCAGCTCAGCGTCACCGAGCGGTAAGCCTTCTCGTCCACGGCCAGCTCGCGCACGATGTTTGAGTCGGTGCGGGCGTGGGAAAGCATGTCGACGAAATTGTAGATAATCACGTTCAGCTTGTTCTGCATCAGGTTGGGAATGCCCTCCACCAGTTTGCGGCCATACTGCGCGTTGAGCACCTTGTTGTAGCTGTGTTTGATGTTGAGTCCGTGGCGGCGCAGGTTCTCGTCCAGCAACTCGTTCTCATACTGGTTTTTGAAGCCCTCCTGGTCCTCGTTAATCCAGTACTGGGGATACTTGCGCTCAATCTCCGACGGCATCAATCCCCCGAACATGGCGTTGCGGGCAAACTGGGTGGTAGTGGGTATGATGCTGTAGTAAATACCATCTTCTTCGGTACGCAGATATTGCTCAATGGCAGGCTGCAGGTACTTCCACTGGTCGTAGCGGAAATTGTCTATCACAATGAGGAACGTCGGCCTGTCCTCTTTCAGGAGGGGGAAAAGCTTTTCACGCAGGACGGTGGTGGAGAGAATCGGCTTGTCAGTCGTAGTGGCTGTACCTTGCAGCCAGTCGACATAATTCTGCTCATAAAACTTACAGAACTGCTGATTGGCCTCGGCCTTCTGCGAAGAGAAGATGTCGTGGATATTGTCGTCGTCGGTGCCACTCAGTTCCAAGTCCCAGTACACCAGCTTGCGGTACAGCTGCACCCAGCCCCCGTGGTCCCGCACCCCCGACAGCTCCATCCCAATTTCGCGGAATTGCTGCTGATAAGTCATCGTCGAGCGCTCGTTCTGCAGACGGCGGGCTTCGGTGTGTTTCTTGATAGCCAGCAGAATCTGGTTGGGATTGACGGGCTTGATCAAGTAGTCGCTGATCTTGCTGCCCAATGCCTCGTCCATGATATGCTCCTCCTCGCTCTTGGTAATCATGATTACCGGCACCTGCGGATAGCGTGCCTTAATCAATGAGAGAGTTTCGATGCCGCTCAAACCGGGCATATTCTCATCCAGAAAAACGATGTCCACACTTTTAAAGTGTTCGTCCAACTCGTCCAAGGCTTCGGATCCACTCATCACCGGTATCACTTCATAACCCTTCTCCCGCAGGAAGAGGATGTGCGGCTTCAACAGGTCAATCTCGTCGTCGGCCCACAGTATTGTTATTCTATCCATGCCCTCATAACGCCAACTGCTCCGTATTATTGTACCCCCGCGCGTTTCTTTGTCCACAAAAAGTTAGGCCACATCCTGCTTAATTCGCAAAAAAAACGTATCTTTGCACTTCTTTTCGACTTATGCTACTGACAGACATATACACTAATTCTCAATTAGTTGAGCAACTCAACACCCTGTTGCGCTCAGGTCAGGACCGCATTCATGCCTCAGGCTTGACGGGTTCGCTGTCGGCCATTGTGGCAACCTCCTTAGCCTTGCTCAACCCCGACCGCAACCAGCTTTTCATAGCCTCCAACAAAGAAGAGGCATACTACATGGTCAATGACATGGAAACCATGCTCGAAGAGGCCGAGGCCGACATTGACCAGAAACGCGTCCTCCTGTTCCCCTCCTCCTACCGAAAACCACGGCGCAAATCTGCCGCTGGCGCCAACCCGTCCCTTCCCTCGGCGGTCGACGACGACGGATCCGACCTCTTCGCCACCGACAACGCCAACATTCTGCAGCGGAGTGAGGTGGTCAAGCAGCTCGACTCCGGCCGCCCCCTGCTCATCGTCACCCACCCCGAAGCCCTCTACGAGAAAGTCATCTCCTCCCGCACCCTCACCCGCAACACCCTCCGCCTGTCCAAAGGCACCGAGACCGACATCGACTTCGTCATCGACATGCTGCAGGAATACGAGTTCGACCGAGTCGACTTCGTGGTCGAACCCGGCCAGTATGCCGTGCGTGGCGGCATCATTGATGTCTTCTCCTTTGTCGGCGAACACCCCTACCGCATCGAATTCTTCGACAACACCGTTGAGTCCCTCCGCTCCTTCGACCCCGTAACCCAGCTCTCCATCAAACAGTACGACCAAATCAGCATCCTTCCCAACATGGCTCGCCGGGCGGCCGACACCGTCACCATCGAAGAGAAAGTGCCCTTGCTCCACTACTTTGGCAGCAACGACATCGTCTGGGTGCAGAGCCTCATGTACGTCAGCGAAACCATCCAGACCCTCTTTGCCAACGCCGGGCAGGACAGCCAGCACTACTGCTCCGCCAACGAGTTTCTCCACTCCCTCCTCCGCCTTCGCATCATCGAGCAGGGCAACAGCACCTACTTCGACCAAGCGGCATCCCTGGCCGCCCACACCTCGCCACAGCCCCCGTTCAACAAGCAGTTCACCCTCCTCATCGACACCCTCGCCCAATATCGCGACCGGGGCTACCGTCTCATCATCACCGTAGCCAACCACTCCCAGCAACAACGCCTCGAGCGCGTCTTTGCCGACTCTGGCTCCCCCACCCTCTCCATTGCCGATGGCGGCAGCGTCCGCCTCGACAACCTCTCCGCCCACGTCGAGTTTCTCCAATGCCAGCCCAACCACGGCTTCATCGACGACGACGAACACCTCCTCTGCTTCACCGACCACGAAATATTCCAACGCTACCACAAATACACCGTCCGCGACCTGCGCGACACCCGCCAGGCACTCACCCTCAAAGAACTCTTCGAACTCAAACCCGGCGACTACGTCACCCATATCGACTACGGCGTAGGGCGTTTCAGCGGACTGGAAAAAATCACCACCAACGGCCACACCCAAGAGGTCATCCGCCTCACCTACAAAAACAACGACACCCTCTACATCAGCATCCACGGCCTGCACAAAATCAGCCGCTACGTGGGCAAAGAAGGCACCGCACCCACCCTCAACCGCTTGGGCAGCAACACATGGCAAGTCCTCAAACAAAAAACCAAAAAGCAGGTCAAAGACATTGCCAAAGACCTCATAGCCCTCTACGCCAAGCGCAAAGCCTCGCGCGGCCACGCCTTCAGCCCTGACAACTACCTGCAGCAGCAACTCGAAGCCTCCTTCTTCTACGAAGACACCCCCGACCAGCTCAAAGCCACTCAGGATGTCAAACACGACATGGAAGACCCCGCCCCCATGGACCGCCTCGTCTGCGGCGATGTGGGCTTTGGCAAAACCGAAGTGGCCATCCGGGCCGCCTTCAAAGCCTGCTGCGACTCCAAGCAGGTGGCCGTCCTTGTGCCCAACACCATCCTCGCCTTCCAGCACTACAACACCTTCCGCGAGCGTCTCAAAGACCTCCCCGTCAACATCGACTACCTCAACCGCTTCCGCACCACCCGTGAAAAGAACGACATCTACCGCCGCGTGGCCGAAGGCAAAATCGACATCCTCATCGGCACCCACGCCATCACCAACAAAAATCTCCACTTCAAAGACCTCGGACTGCTCATCATCGACGAAGAACAGAAATTCGGCGTCAGCGCCAAAGAAAAACTCCGCCAAATGAAAGTCAACGTCGACTGCCTCACCCTCACCGCCACACCCATACCCCGCACCCTCCAATTCTCACTCATGGGCGCGCGCGACCTCAGCGTCATCCGCACCCCTCCCCCCAACCGCCAACCCATCCAGACCGAGATATGTCCCTTCGACGAAGAGACCATTCGCGACGCCATCCGCTTCGAACTCTCGCGCGGCGGCCAGACCTTCTTCGTCAGCAACCGGGTCGAAAACCTGCCTGAAATGGCAGGCCTCGTCAGTCGCCTTGTGCCCGATGCCCACGTGGCCATGGCCCATGGCCAGATGGACGGCAAAGACGTCGAAGAAACCATGATGCGATTCCTCCAAGGCGAAGTCGACGTGCTTGTATCCACCGCCATCGTCGAAAACGGCCTTGACATACCCAACGCCAACACCATGATTATCAACAACGCCCAGCACTTTGGTCTCAGCGACCTCCACCAGATGCGCGGCCGGGTGGGGCGCAACAACAACAAAGCCTTCTGCTACCTCCTCATCCCCTCCTACAGCGTCCTTACCGACGAAGCCCAGAAGCGGCTCAAAGCCATCGAGGAGTTCAGCACCATCGGCAGTGGTCTCAACATCGCCATGCGCGACCTCGACATCCGGGGCGCCGGCAACATCCTCGGGGCCGAACAGAGCGGATTCATCAGCGACATCGGCTACGACATGTACCACAAAATCCTCAACGAAGCCATCGAAGAACTCAAAGAGACCGACTTCCACGACCTCTTCGAGCATGAAGCCGAGCAGAACCACACCTACGTCAAAGAGTGCGTCATCGAAACCGACCTCGAAGTCCTCCTGCCCGACAGCTATGTCACCAGCGTCAGCGAGCGCCTCCTCCTCTACAAAGAACTCAACGACCTCACCACCGACGACGAACTCAATGCCTACCGCCAACGTCTCATCGACCGCTTTGGTCCCATCCCGCCCGCCACCGAAGGCCTCATCCAAACCATTACCCTGCGCCGCATGGCCCGCGACTTTGGCATCGAGAAACTCATCCTCAAACAAAGCCGCATGATCTGCCACTTCGTATCCAACCCCGACAACCCCTTCTACCGCTCCCCCAACTTCGCCCAGATGATACGCTATGCCCAGAACCACCCCTCCGACGTACACCTGCGCGAAACCACCGACCGCCTCTCCCTGGTCTGCGACCGCATAGCGAGCATCCCCAAAGCCATCGCCCTCATCCGCGCCCTCACCTCCCCCTCGCTCTGACGGCCTCCACCCCCTGGACGCGCCGCAGGCTGCCCACCCGTCTTATCGTAGTTAAAAAAGTTAAGCACGACCCCGCTTGTGTTACTTTTCATCCCCTTTTTCGTCTAATATCAACAAAGGGGGGACAATTACACTTTTGCCGTACCCAGCCTCCCGCGCCGACTCATCTTGCACCTGCATAATACATAAAAAGAACTGACTCACAACAAGCCGAATTCCTATCCATGCTCAAGCAATGCGAAGGTACAATCATAAAGCCATGCCTCTACTATGCCGGACGCGACCATGAAGACTTCCGCGACCTCTATCAAGAAATCGTCACCACCCTCTGGTTCAAATGGCCCCAATTCCGGGGCGAGAGCAAAGTCAACACCTGGGTCACCAGCATAGCCTTCCACACCGTCTCCCAACACCTCCGCCACAAAAAGAGACTCCCCACACTTGTCGACATCGACCAAGACATCATCGACAACCTTGCCGACTCCGACACCGACGCCCTGCGCACCCAACTCTACAACCTCATTGAACGCTTCGACAGCGACGACACCGCCAAGTGCTCTACCTCGACCGGGCATCCTGCGCCCAAATAGCCCAACTCACCGGCCGCACCCCCGCCGCCATCAAACAGCAACTCTATCGAATACGCGAGCAATTAAAAGAACTCAAACGCCAAGAAGAACAGACATGAAACACCACGCCACTCCCACCCATCCCCACCCGGAACCCGATAGCGACCTCCGCGACGACCCCACCATACAGCAACTCCAAACCCTCTGGGACGGCCTTGGCCGGCAGGTCAGCCTTGCGCTGGCCCGCTGCGCCGCCCGTCCCCTCCTCTCCGCAGCCTCGTTCCGCGCCGCCTTGCGGCGCCACCGACGCCAAGTGGCCCTCCAGTGGCTGATCACCCTTTGTAACCTCCTTGTAGTCCCCGTTTGGGGCAGCCTCCTGAGTCGCTACACCGCCTTCTGCCCCGAAGCCAAAACTGCCATCCTCCTACTCCTCCCCTTCATCCTTTTCAACGTTGCCGACAGCCTCCGCGCCATGCTCCTCACCTCCCGCATGCGGCGACCCGCACCGCCGCTCAGCCACACACTCCGCACCGCCACCATCACCATCGCCCTGCTGCTCATCGAAGCCTCCGGCACCGTAGTCAAGCACTGGCCTCGCACCGTGCCATACGCCCAGTACAGCCCCATCTACCAGCGGTATGCCGCCATGCCTGGCATTCAAGCCGCCTACATCAAAGACTACGCCATCAACGACACACTCTCCATCAACACCACACTCCTCGAATCAGCTGACACTGCAATCTTCACACAACATAAACAGACATTTTTCACAAACAACGGCAACCGCAACAACCATGAACTATGGACAACCCACCTCTACCACCACGGACCCGAACATACCGGCATAAGCGGCGCCCCCCAGTACGACATGGTACTATACAGTTCAAACGGACCCAACACCATATTGATATTCCACATAGAAAACCACGACCAAGCCGAGGCCATTATAGACAAACATTTTGAATTCATGATTCAGCCACCCAACCAATTCCATTCATCATGAAGAATAACATAAAAAGAAAAGCCAAGCTTGTCGGAATCAAGCAATGGAATCAGCCAAACTATGTGGCAACTGCAACAACTGCTACCCCCGGCTTGAAAACGGTGCACGATCAGTATCCTGTCGTCCGGTGCCATTTGCATCCGGCATTTGCCTTTGCGCCAACTATTCCTATTATTGCCATTTATAGTAAATCAGAATCCCTTTTTGACTTTTTGCCTCAAAAACGCAGACAAATCCTCAAAAGGGGATTCTTTCAATCAATAACTAACAAAAAAAGAAGATGGAAGCAAAAAACATTATCGAAAAAAAGAAATCCTACCGGTGGGCATTAATTGCCGGACTATCATTGCTGGTTGTGTGCGGCTCTCTGAATCTATTTGTTGTCGACAAGACCCCCGCCGACAAAGGGCCATCACTGTCCCTATCAATTCCAGCCATCCTGGCCACATGCCTCCTCGTTCCCGTCATAGAAGAACTGTCCTACCGGTTATGGTGCATTCGGAAGAATGTGGCATGGAACACGCTGATTATTGTCCTCACACTCGCAATCTCCCCTCATGCCGAAAGCCACCAAGTGGAAACCGACTATTTTAAAATGACCTTGGAACCCAATCTGTGGGACAGAAAGGCCTCTGGCGGACTGGGGACAGACGACACCTGCACCATGAACTGGGACCTTCCCGCCCTCACTGCAAGCCTCCTATCCCAACACATGTGGGACAGCTCTTCCTATGCCATGAACACCATGTACAAGTCAGACGGCAGCGTTCTGAACCCAGTATACACCATCACCCTCATCACCAAAAAAAGTGGACAGTCCGTCTTCAACAAAACTGAGGTTGACAACAATCATCCCCCGGCGCCGCCGCCCTCGACACCTCACAACTTCCCGCCGGCATCTACTTCGTCACCGTCACCACCCTCCAATCCGCTACCACCCACAAACTGCTACTGCAATAACCCCAACCGCAAAACACCCGTTTCAAACAACACGGATCTGACGAATGGCACAACAACACCTCGCCCGATTCGTGCAACATGCGGCCGAAACCACTTATTGAAAGCCACCCTCTACCCGGGCCACCGGCCCCGCGCACATTCCATGTATCGCACCGGGGGCGGCCCGCAAGGCCTGCCTTCGCTCATTCCACACCCACTTTATCACACAGCCACCCCTCTTACTCCCGCCACAGCCGAAGAACACCTTTGCAACGAGCTCAAGCATGGTGGGCAACGAGCGGACTTGCCCCTTTTCAGAACTGGCCTCACCGGCGGTGTGCAACAACAATAATACGCCACAGGTGCGATGTGGAGACAACAAGCCTCACAAAGAAGCATTACATTGCTGACAAACAACATCTTCTAAAAACACATTTCCAAGTGACCCACGCCACGACGAGGCCCTGCGCAACAGTGCAAGGGCGGGGAGGAATTTGCTAAGTCGGAAATATTGACATGCAGAAATGGACATAATTGAGCCAAATTCGGAAATTTTGTCAGCGTAAAGCAGGTGGCATCCGGGTTGCAGTATAGCAAGTGTCTGCGGACGTAAGGAACCGCAGACAGAACGGACGGAGCCACCACGGCGAAAGTCCAAACAAGATAAAAAATAAAAACAAAAAATAGGAGATTAAAATCATGTTACTCACAACAAGAAATCAGAATTTTATGCCTTCGCTGTTTAACGAGCTGCTCAACTGGAACAATTGGAACTACGGTACCTGCGACGAACACACGCCAATGCCCAAGATGAATGTGAGCGAAAGCGACAAGAGTTATGAACTGGAACTCTCGGTTCCCGGCCTGACGAAAGACGACCTGAGCCTGAGCGTGGACAGCGACAACAACCTGGTGATTGAGATGGTCAAGAAAGACGAGAAAAAAGAGGAGAAGAAAGACCGCCACTATCTGCGCCACGAGTTCAGCACGCTGCAGTTCAAACAGATGTTCAGTCTGCCGGAGAATGTGAAGAAAGAGAACATCAGCGCCAAGGTGGAACACGGTATCCTGACTGTGGATATGCCCAAATTCACCGACGAGGAGAAACAAGCCATGTCGCAGCAAATCACAATACAGTGAGCGCGGCAAGCGCACAGCGCCAGAGCCAAAGGACAGCCAAAGGGCTGTCCTTTTTATTATTATATATTAAATTTGCCCGTATGAAATAAAATTCGTACTTTTGCATTTTCGAAAACAAGCATCGTATGGATACAACAAATCATATCGACCCCTCACAGATAACACCCAAGCACGTAGACCTGCAGCGGGTTTTGGCACAGAAGAATGTAAAGCTG
Organism: uncultured Bacteroidales bacterium; assembly: GCA_947168665.1. Lineage (GTDB taxonomy): Bacteria > Bacteroidota > Bacteroidia > Bacteroidales > P3 > Colimorpha. Next base: position 63,216 of record CAMVMX010000009.1, on the reverse strand, counting down.
CCGGGATGGGTGCTGCACGCCATGGAGCGGCTGCTGCACATCGACGAAATCAACGCCACCATCTACCGTCTGCGCGACAAGTTCGGGCTGGACTTTGTCCACGCCTTTCTGGAGGGCAATGACCCGCAGGACCTGAATGTGAAAATCAATGTGGTGAACCCGGAGCATATCCCGACCGAGGGGTTCCCCATCGTGGCGGGCAACCACCCGCTGGGCGGCCCCGACGGGCTGGCGGTGATGGCCGCCGTGGGGCGCTACCGGCAGGACATCAAATTCCCGGTGAACGACTTCCTGCTCTACCTCCCCGGCCCTGCGCCGCTGTTTGTACCCATCGACAAGGTGCACCGCAACTCCTCCAATGCAAATGCGCTGGAGGAAGCCTTCGGCGGCGAGAACTGTCTGCTCTATTATCCCGCAGGGCTTTGCTCGCGCAAACAGAAGGGCGGCGAAATCCGCGACCTGGAGTGGAAGCCCACCTTCATCAAGAAGGCGGTGCGCTACCACCGCGACGTGGTACCCTTTTTCTTTGACGCCCGCAACCGCGAGCGGTTCTACAATCTGGCGCGGATGCGCGAGCGGCTGGGCATCAAATTCAATTTCGAGATGGCCCTGCTGCCGGCCGAAATGTTCGCCCAACGCGGCAAGACGATGACCCTCACCGTGGGCAAGCCTATCCCCTACACCACTTTCGACAGCCGCCACTCGGCCAAAGAATGGGCACAGCTGGTGAAGGACTATTGCTACAGACTGAAGGACGACCCGCAGGCCGAGTTTGCGGCAAAGTGAAGAGTAAAAAACAGAAGACAAAAGATGAATGGGCGAAAAGTGAATAGAGAATGGTCTTTCCGCGAACCGCAATTCGCCTATCACTAATCACAAGTTGAAAACGAATGGACACCTCATATATCATCCCCCCTGTGCCGCGCGACCTGATCAAGGCTGAGCTGAAGCACAAGAACTTCCTCCGCATGACCAACAGCGGCAATAAGGAGATTTACATCACCACGGCCCATCTCTCGCCCAACATTATGCGCGAAATCGGCCGCCTGCGCGAGCTGAGCTTCGCCCTCGATGGCGGCGGGACCGGCAAGGACTGCGACATCGACGAGTTCGACACCCTGCCCGAACCTCACTGCTTTAAGCAGCTCTTTGTGTGGAGTCCCGAGGACGAGGAGATTGTGGGAGGCTACCGATTCATCCACGGCAGCAACATGCTGCGGCGCGAGGACGGCACCATCGCCACCCCCACGGCAGAGCTGTTCCAGTATTCGGAGCAGTTTATAAGCCAGTATCTCCCCTATACGGTTGAACTGGGACGGGCTTTTGTGCAGCCCGAATTCCAGCCGGGAAACAATCTGCGCAAGGGCCTCTACTCGCTCGACAACCTGTGGGACGGCCTGGGGGCCATCGCACTGGAGATTCCCGAAACGCTATACTTCTTCGGCAAAATCACCATGTATCCGCAGATGAACCGCCGCGCCAAGGACTTGATACTCTATTTCTACCAGAAGCACTTCCCCGACCCAGAAGGGCTGGTGTGGCCGTTCACGCCGCTGGAGATTGAGTCGGACTTCAACGAGCTGCACTCCCTCTTCAACGGGCGCAACTATAAGGAGGACTATCAAATACTGGTGCGCAGCGTGCGCACCTTGGGCTGCACTGTACCTGCCATGATTAACGCCTATATGAACCTGACGCCCACCATGCGCTCGTTTGGGACGGCGAAGAACACGGAGTTTGGCGACACCGACGAGACAGGCATCCTGGTGACCCTGCGCGACATCGTGCCGGAGAAGCGCAAGCGCTATATCGAATCGTACGAGACGAAAAACCGGGTGCTGGACCGCCTTCGCCTGTTCCGCATCAACATGAAGCAGCTGCCCTGGTGGAAGCAGATGAAGGAGTCGGAGATTGCAGAACTGAAACGGCTCAAAAGTCTCAAAGAGGCCGCGCTGAGAGATTTGCAACCCGCCAAGAGCGAGCCTCGCCGCCACAGGCGCCGCCGTCCTACCCGGCATAGAAAAGCCTGACACACCAACATTGACCCCCAAGACCGATGGAAATAAAGACCGCCACATTCGTCATCAGCAACAGCGACTACCGCAAATGCCCCGACACGGGACTGCCCGAATATGCTTTTATCGGCCGCAGCAATGTGGGCAAATCGTCGCTCATCAACATGCTCACCCATAACAAAAGCCTGGCCAAGACCAGTGTCAGGCCGGGCAAAACCCAACTCATCAACCACTTCCTTATCAACAACGAGTGGTATCTGGTCGACCTTCCGGGCTACGGCTATGCCCGCACCTCGAAATCGGACCGCCAGCGGTGGCAGAAAATGACCGCCGACTATGTACTGAAACGGGATACACTGAGCAACTTGTTTGTGCTGGTGGACTCACGCATACCCCCGCAGCAGATTGACATCGACTTTATCAACTTCGCCGGCTCCAACGGGGTGCCACTGAGCATCATCTTCACCAAGACCGACAAGCAGCGGCAGCGCGATATAGCAGCCACTGTCAACGGCCTGAAGCGCGCCCTGTCGGAGACGTGGGAGGAGCTGCCCGTCATGATTCTTACCTCGTCGGTCACCCAGTCGGGCCGCGCCAATGTGCTGGACCGCATCGAACACATCAACCACCTGCTGCAAGCCCAATGACAAGCCGCCCGCCCCTCACCCACCGCCACCAACACACCTGAACGAAATTAAAAAAAAGCCATACATTCCATGACATGTAGCAAAAGAATATTGACAGCCCTCTGCGCCCTGCTGCTCTGCACGGCCGCCATGGCACAGAATACTGACCGCCTCGACTTCGTGGTGCGGCACGCAGCCCTCAAACCTGCTCTGCGGCACGCCTCGTTTGCCGTGTGCGTGCACAATATCACGAAAGACAGCACCGTCTACTCGCGCAACGACGATTTGGCCATGATGCCGGCCGCTCTCAACAAGCTATTCACCACCGCCGCCGCCTACAGCCGCATGGGGCCTAAGTTCTATTTCGAAAACTACCTCTACTATTCGGGCGAGATTGACCGGCAGGGCACCCTGCAGGGCGACATCATCGTAGCCGGGACGGGCGACCCTTTCTTCTGCTCCGACCGGTTTCCCCACACGGACTCGACGTTCTTCCGCCTCGCAGAGGCCCTGCGCCGCAAAGGCATCAAGCGCATCAACGGCCATATCTATGCCGACACCAGCATCTTTGAGGGCGATGCTATCCACCCCTCATGGCGGTGGGACGACATAGGCAACTGGCTGGGCAGCGGAGCCTGCGGCATCAACTATAACGAGAACTCGGTGGATGTGCATTTCCGCGCCGGACGGCGTGTGGGCGACCCCGCCATCATCACCAGCACCCACCCCGAAATACCTATCACCAACCATGTGATCACCGGTCCGCGCGACACTGTGTTCCAGGTAACCTTCTATGGCGCACCGGGCCTGGAGAGCCGCACCTGCTGCGGAGTCATACCTTTGGGCACGGCAGACACTCATTTCCGCGCCTCTATGCCCCAGCCTGCCATTCACATGGCCATGGACTTTACCCGTTATCTGCGCAACCACGGCATCGCCGTGTCGGGCGAACCCGCCGTGCATTTCACCATGCCGAAGCAATACCGCAAACTATGCATCGACACGGCTTTCAATCTCTTCACCACTACCGCCCTCACCACGCAAACCAACAACAACCTCGCTGCCGAGAGTCTCTTCAAACTGCTGGGCTACCTGCGCGACGGCCACGGCTCGTTCTCGTCGGGACGACGATTCATGTATGAGTATTTCCAGGAGCTGGACCTCAATACCTCTGGGGTGAATGTGGTGGACGGCAGCGGCCTGTCGCGCGACAACAGAGTGACTGCCTACTTTGTGAGCCAGTTTCTCGACGCCGTGGCACGGCAGCCCTTCTTTTTCGATTTCGCCGGCGCGGTAGGCATCAGCCAACGCATACCAGAATACGACATCATACCCACCGTCCCCGACGACTGCTCGCTACGCATCAAGAGCGGGGTGGCGCAGGGTGTGCGCAACTATGCCGGCTACTTCTCCAACCGCGACGACAGCGAATACAGCTTCACCATCCTCTGCAACAACTACAACTGCGACGACGCCACTATTGACCGCATCATCAAGGACATCATTGAGGAGATTATCCGGCTCTGATTCCTCCTGCACCGAAATAAGCGGAGTGCCTATCCTTTCTGCAGGATAGGCACTCCGCTTTTCAACAGTGCAGCCTCATGAGGACGGCACTGCCGGGACTGCCCGGCGGTTATTTCTTCACAACCTTGTGTACTGACGAGCCCGTGGTGGTGACGACACGCACAAAATAGGCACCCCTTGGCAGCCCCGACATGTCTATGCGGGACTGGCCGGAAGCCATCACACTGCGGCCGTCGACGGTGGTCAGCTCCACCCTCAGCAGCCCTTCGGCCCGAATGGTCAGTACGTCGGACACCGGGTTGGGATAAAGTGTCGGGGCAGCAGACTCTTGTGTGGACTCCTGAATGCCCAAATGGGCGCAAGGCCACTCTATGTCATGGTTGCCGCCGTTGCGATAGGCATATTGCACTGCCAACAGAGTCTCGCCATACAGATTCTTCACCGTATAGTTGACATAGCGGTCGGTGCCACCGCCACTGCGCCACACGGCATGGAGATGATGCGGACATACGGCCACCTGCACCGAGTCCTTGCGGCCGTCGGCCAGCTTGGCCAGTCCGTACACATAGCCGTTTTCAGACTCCAGGCTCAGGTGTGCATCGCCTTGCCAACCGCCATCGCGGGTGCTTTCCATTACCACAGTCACGGGGCATAGTTCCTCCGGGCTGTAGGCAGTCTGCACAACCTTCACGCGGGTCTGCTCATCGCCTTGGGAAAAGGTGAGCAGGGCTACCCTGTCCGCGCCGCTGTTGTTCTCGGCGGCACGCAGATGCACCCATCCCGCATGGGCTGTCTGTCCGAGGGACTGCAAGTCGCACGACAGCCAGTCGGGCATATCCTCGACCCGCAACTGCCCGGCAACCTTCTCGTTGAGCGACACGATAACCGAATCCTCGGCGGCATCGCGAGGCAGACAAACCAGTGTGTCGCTGACCCGAAGGGCATAGTCGGGCACCAGACCCAGCAAGGCGGCATTGTTCATGTTGAATGTATAGGTGACATTGCCACCCACGCCCCCAACACCCGGACTGATAGAATCAACGGGGAAGAAACCATCGCCTGTCCCGCTCCATCCGAAGTTGAAATGCACATAGCCTCGGTCGTCGTAGCCGTCACACACAAAGCCGTGTCCACCCTGCTCGGCAGCCCCGGCATAGACGATGGGATGACCCAGATCCAACTCGGCTATCAGCGAATCGCGCCAGTCGGCATTGGAAAAACCCTCGTCCTTAAAGATGACACGGAGATCGCGGCGGTAGTGGAAATAATCTTTCAGCGAGTTGTCGATGCTTTTAATACCTGAAACACCAGCCAGTCCTGCAGCCGAGCTTCCGCCTTGGGCAGCCGTGCCGTATATCATCTCCAGACTTACTCCGCAATGATACATCAGCGTGGCCACAGCCATCACCTCCTCATCCGACGAAGAGATGGAGGCCCTCACCGGCATGTGCTGCCAGTCATAAATCGTGTGGCCGAAGTCGGCGCGTTGCTCACCATAACGGGGATGGGTGTACTTGTGGCTCCCTTCGCCGAGAGATGGATACTGCCAAAAGTTCATCACCTGGGCCTGCGCCGTGGCGGCGCAACCTGTGACCGTACCTCTTGGGCAGAGGGCATTGTAGGGGTACGTCTGGTCCCAGAAGGTGGTCAGCAGCGGACCCACCACCGCAGTGCTTTTCTGCTTGGTGTCAAGGCCCTGTTCCAGAGCCTGCCACTCGGCGGCGTAGCGAGCGGCTGCCGGGGCCTTGCTTGCGCTCAGTGCGTCAATCTCCCGCTGGTAGCCCTGCAGCCACACACGCAGCTGCGGAGGCATATTGGCGGCATCCACCTTGCCGGAAGGAGAGTAGCCGAGGATAGGCCGGGTGGCGTCATCCGCCGACACCAGCACAAATCCACCATCCTCTCCGGCAAAGAGATATATCCCGTCAAACTGCCAGTCGGCACCTTGCTGCGACACCAAAGCGGTCTGCGACTTGATGCCACCGAGCGTCATGAAGAAGTTCCGGGCCACCTTGGCCGCACGCTCCGGGCTGACCGGCGAGGCCACGGCTGAGCTGAAGCATAGTAGCGCAGCAGCTAAAATGATTGTTTGCTTGCTTGACTTCATCGGCTTGGCTCTATTTGTTGATGGCATGGAGAACCTTGGCCATCATCTTCCGCCAATTCATTTTGGCTGAGGTCGGTTTGCTTCCGGGGATTGTGGTCTTGGCTGTCAAATCCACTTGGGTGAACACCAGTTTATTTACACCCAAAATCTCTACCATATCCGGGTCGTCTCCAATATCCTGTGTCAGGGTCTTGGCCACCTTGTCATAGAACATGGCAGCGGTGTCAACACCCGTCTCGCCAGTCTCCTCATCCTCCCAGTTCAGGTACACCATCAACGTGTCGCCACCGGCATAGCTATAGCTTCCCTCCCACGTAAAATCCGTATTCTGTGGCGGCACTGGCAAACCGGGATAATCCACGGCTACAGCATTATAATACTCAAGATTCACCGAATCCAAGAAATCAAACGAGACATCATAAACCACATGGAACGGGATATTATAGCCCTGTTCGGTGATTGTACCCGAATTCTCCACGCTTGCTGCCCACGAAGTACCCGCAAAGACATTTTCCACCACAGGTGTCTCAGGGTTCTCAGGGGTTGTCGGTTCCACTTTTTCTTTCTTGCAACCGGCCAGAGCCAAAGTCGCGGCCGTCATCATGACGGCAAAGGTTTTCATTGTAATTTTCATGATTCTATGTGTTTTTAAATTTTCAATCCAGTGTTGGGCGATCCATTGCTTTCAACCCATGTATCAATAAACGAACAAAGGGGGGCAATTCTTACACCAAGACACAAGTTTTATCTTTTTTTAAGTTTTACTTCCAATTTGGTGCGGACAGAGGACTCTAAGGGGATATAGTTGTACTGCTGCCAGAAATCCTCGTCATACACCTTGCTGTCGGCTCGCCGCTGCGTCACCAGCACACTGCCCGGCTGTTGAATCACATTGTCCGTCAGGAACGATGCATCTCCTCGCCGCTGTCCCGTCATCACACACTGGCACCGTTTCTCCAAGTGTTCCACCCTCTTGCCATACATATCCAAGCCTTCGCTTCGGGTATACGAAGTAAGGGTATACTTTCCGTCCACCAGTCCATAGCTGTATACCACCTGCTCACTTATCGCCATCGAGTCAACTCCAGCCTCTTTAAACTTCTTTTTCAACGGAAAGAAGGGGCGCATGGCAAAATAGCTGTTCTCCTCGATGCTGACAATGGCCAGACTGCCTTTGGCTATCGTGTAGCGCACCGACCCATGGCCTTTGAAAGGGCCGCCTGCGGCGTTATAACTCGACGTGAGGACGTAATACTCCTTTCCGTCGGCATCCGTCACCTCCTGCATGGTGTACCTATTACCCCGTGCCGCACGCTTCAGATTCTTCTCCGAAAGACGCGTTGTGTTGGGCACCTCCAGCGGGTCATACAGCACCTCATTCTCGCTATAGTCAATATATGCGTCTGCAATCCCGTTCGTCACGCGGTTCACATACCCCGTGTCGCACAGCAGCAGCCGGTCATGTTTGATGCTGGTGTAGTTGCTCTCTATGGGACGCTTGTAGTCAATCCGCACCGCGTTGTCCAGTCCCCTGCTGTTCATCAGCCTCTTCAGGCTGTGATGCTTGTCATAGCCCACGCGCAGGGCCTCAAACACCATCTCGTCAAACAGGAACAACTCGCCGTTCAGCATCCTCACATCGCGGTAGAACCACGTGCCCACCGTCGTGTCCGTCCAGTAATTCTGAGGTATGCGATCCACCGCATCCTTCAGCAGCCTTGCCGCTGCCGTACCCGAATACTCCGTCACCGTCACCTCCTCCAGCCAGCGGCCGCCGTCCGTGACCAATGCCACATCGGGCCGTTGCTGTGCCTTGGCCATCGGCACCGTGTCGCGCCGATAGCCCATCAAGGCATACACCACGCTCCCTCCCCCCTGTTCCGCCGGCACCTTCAGCACATATTCGCCGTCGCCGTTGGTCTGGGTATACACCGTCTGTCCGGCCACGCACACCGTCACCCCCGGCAGTCCCTCGCGGGTGTCACTGTCCGTGACGCGCCCGCTGAGGGTCACAAAACGCTCCTGCGCCGTGGCGGCTGAGGCCATAACCACCAGCAACACCCAGGCGGCTGCCCTTGTCATTGCCCGCTTCATGGCCTTGCCTCCCCCCTGCCGCTTTGGGCGGCAATATCCTCCCAAGTCAACCCCAGCATCTTCATCCGCTGCACAAAATAGGGCAGTTCTTCGGCTATAAAGTACTTTCTGTTCTGTTCCACAATCCGCTCCTTGGCCTTGGCCGACACATAGTAGCCCAGTCCGCGGCGGTTATACACAATCTCGGCGTTCTGCAGATAGTCGAAAGTGCGCATCACCGTGTTGGGGTTCACCCCAAGGCTTGCCGCCACGTCGCGCACCGACGGCACCCGCTCGTCCTCGCCCCACTCGCCGGCCATGATGCGCTCACACATCGTGTCGGCAATCTGTAGGTATATCGGTTTTTGTTTGTTGAAGTCCATAATCTGTTCCTTTCTATTACAATCATTGTTTCACTTTGATATCCAGTGTGCCACTCACACCGTTGCTCTCTATCTTGCACGAGCCGTCACCCGCCACATACTTAAAACCTTTCTTTACCGTAGGCAGCTCGGAATAGAACTCTTGCTTCACACCGCCCATCTCCAACGTATATCCAGCATCCTCGGGCATATTCAGCACCGTGCTGCCGCTCACATAGTTCAGCTCCATCTTCTTGGGCAACTGGCTGAACGTGGCATCCAGCGTAGGGCTGACACCGTTCACCTCCACACGCTCCAGCACACATTCACTCAAGGAAATACAATTCGACACACTGTTCACTTCCAAGCTGCCGCTCCTCACACCGTCCATCCCCAAATTATGCCCTATCCCGTTCAGCTCTATCGACTGAAAGGTGAGCGCGCGTGGAACCTTCACCACCAGCTGCTTGTCGGGCAGCTGTTCCCCTTTGAATCGTATTCCGGGCTTGCCAAACTCAATGCTCAGTGTGCCGTCGGCCTGCAGGTAATGATACATCGTCGTGCTGTCGTTCAACGCGCTGTCGGCTGTTTCGCTTATCACCACCTCATTGCCGTCGTATGCAACAATGGTCACCGAATCATGCAACCACTCAATCTCCAGAGCTTTCACCTGCTGCCCGCCAAACGATGCACCACCCATCGTATAGTGCTCCGCATCCGTCTCGTTGCCCATGGTGATCTCGCCATTCTCAAAGCTGAACTCTTTCGTTAAATCCTCAAAAGTCTTGCCGTTGGAGAGCTTGCAACCGCTCATCGTCATCACACCCACCAAGGCGCACACGGCCAAAACTGTCAATCTGAACGTCTTCATATCTTTATTTTTATCATGTTTTACAATCAGTTTTTTTCTCTTGGTGCCATCCTTTAATATTTCATGTTCTTCAGCCTATAGCTCGCCCACCAGAACAGCACCGTGGTGAACACGAAACTCCAAGCCGTGGCGGCCCAATAAGCAATGTTCAAACTTTTAGCGGGGTCGGCGGTGGAGAACATTTCGAACATCCAGTTGCCATTGAGCATCATGCTGCCCATAATCGGGGTGAGGATGATATTCAGCACAAAGCTGATAAGCCACGTCCACAGTATCGTCTGCAACACCTTATGTTTTTTGAAAATCGTGGTCGTGAACAAATACAGTGCGACAGTGCTCAGATAACTCAACACCGCATACAGCACCATCTTGCCCGGTGTCACCGTCGACACCAACACGTCGAGATTATGCGTCTGCTCCGCAGGGAACTGGCCGGACACCAACGCGCGGTAGCCATCCATCACATCGGCCAGATAATCGGTCTGCCACAGCCATTTGCTGTAAGGCCCGAAGGGCAGCAGCGTGAGGATATAATCCAGCACCATGCTGCCGCAGAGGCACATCAGCGGACAAACCACCACCGAGAAAAGCAGCATGCTCAGATACTTCTCCAACTTCGAGGCAGGCAACATGGCAAAGTAGATGCCCTCCTGACGCAGGTTGCACGTGCGGTACATGCGCGACGGCGTGACCATGGCGGCCAAAATCACCACCCCGGCTATGAAACACCAGCGCACCTCAGGCACGATGGCCGGCACATCCTCAACTCCGGCTATCGCCCACCACAGCAGCCACACCGCTATGGGCAAAAGGGTTATTATCAACAACGTCGTTCCGGCGTTCTGCCATATATTTCTGAAATCCTTGCGGACCACCATCCCGAATCGGGACCATTCAAATGTGTTATTCATGTCTCTAAACTATTTAAAGGTTATTGATTGCTACTATTTATTGCCGAACAGTTCCTTCATCAGGCCCCTGTTGCGCAGCACAGCATTGAACAATGCCTCAATATTCACCTGGCTCTCCTCGCCCTCCTTGTTCACCCGCACATTCATGCAGCCGCCGGGCATCTGCTCCGAATAGAGGGCGCCCTCGGCAGGCGCGGCATCGTAAGTGAAGCACAGCTTGCGCGTCACCTCCTCAATCGAGGCGTTCAGCAGCACATCGTCGTGCGTCAGGATGATGATGGGGTCTATCAAGTTCTCCACATCTTTCACCTGATGGGTCGAGATGATAATCGTTGTGCCCTCGGTGGCGCGCTTGGACAGCAGCGTGCGGAAGTCGGCCTTCGACGGAATGTCCAGCCCATTGGTCGGCTCGTCGAGCAGCACATAGTCCGTACCCAGCGACAGCGAGCATGCTATCAGCGACTTCTTTTGCTGCCCGAACGACATCTCGCGGAACCTCTGCTGCGGCTCCACGCCCATCTCCTGCATCAGATGCAGGAAGGTGCCGTAAGCATACTTGGGATAGAACGGGGCCAACTCCTTCACATAATCCATCGGAGTGGCATTGTCGGGGGTGGTCACCTCGTCGGGCAGGAACACAATGTTCTGCAACATCTCCGGCGCGCGGTCGAAGCTCACATGCCCGTCCACCGTGCAGCTGCCCTGCTGCGGCTGCTGCAGTCCGCTAATCAGTTTCAGCAACGTGGTTTTGCCCACGCCGTTCTCGCCCAGCAAGCCGTATATGCTGCCCGGCGCAAAGGTCAGGCTGATGTTGTGGAACACCGCCGTTTTCTTGTAGGAAAAATCCAGATTTCTAATCTCAATCATTTTTTTATCGTTTTTTTATTATCGTTCATTTTATTCAAACCACAGTTATTGTGCGACTTAAATGTGTTATTGCTATAGTGTATTACTGAACTAATACACTGCAAAAGTACAACACTTTCCCGAATAAACAAGTACTCGACTTAAAAATTAGTAATTTTTAACATTGACGCACAGGGAGCATTTGCTGCTGCTGTCTGATTCTCAAAACAATGGCCTCAGTTTCGGCACAGCGGGGACAAACCGCTGTTATTGCAACAGCCACTGCAAAGTGTCAACAGAATCTCGGTCCGCTCCATCCTCACAATTTCGACTCCGCAAAAACCCCACTCTTACTATTACCGCAGGGCAAAATGCACAAAAGGCACGAAAGGAGTGTCTGCGAATGAGCGAACCGAGAGCGAAGAGAGTGGGGCGAACACTCAGCCTTACATAGCACCCGTCAGCACCATGCCCTTTTGATAAAAGGGATGAGGTATGGCGACGGGGAAAGCGGCGATGGGCTGCTAATCGGCCAGGCGGGCCATGAGGTCGTGCTCCATGGCCTGGGTGATGACCACTTGCTGGAAGGAGCCGATGGGAATACGCCGGGAGGCGGTGACGAGGACTTCGTCGTCAATGTCGGGGCTGTCATATTCTGTCCGCGCCACATAGTAGTCGCCTTCACGGCGGTCGACAAGCACCCGGCAGGTGGTGCCCACACGGGCTTCGTTCTTTTGGAGCGAGATGGACTGTTGCAGGGCCATGAGCTCGTCGACGCGGCGCTGCTTCTCGTCGTCGTCGACGGGGTCGCCGAGCGTCTCGGCCGGGGTACCCTCTTCGGCGGAGTAGGCAAAGCAGCCCATGCGGTCGAAACGGGCATCGGCTACGAACTGCTTGAGCTCTTCAAAGTCCTCGGCAGTCTCGCCGGGATAGCCCACGATGAGGGTGGTGCGGATGGCCACACCGGGCAGTTGTTGGCGGAAGTGCTGCAGGAGGTCGAGGGTTCCTTGGCGGTCGATGCCGCGCTGCATGGAACGGAGAATACGGCTGTTGATGTGCTGCAGGGGAATGTCAATATAGTTGCAGATGTTTGGGTGGCGGCGCATGGCCTCGATGGCATCGAGGGGGAAGGAGGCAGGGTAGGTGTAGTGAAGCCTTATCCACGAGGCTCCGCTTTGGGTGGCCAGGAGGTCAAGGAGGTCGCCCAGCCGGCGGCGGCCATAGAGGTCGAGGCCGTAGTAGGTGGTGTCCTGCGCGATGACGATGAGTTCTTTGACGCCCTGGGAAACCAGTTGCCGGGCTTCGCTGACTATCTCTTCTATGGGACGCGAGGTGTGGCGGCCCCGGATGAGTGGGATGGCACAGTAGGAGCAGTGGCGGTCGCACCCTTCGGAGATTTTGAGGTAGGCGTAGTGGCGGGGGGTGGAGAGTCCGCGCCGGGAGGTGAAAGCGCCGCTTTCGGCCTTTTGTTCCGCATGGGCAGCGACGAGGGAAAGGAGGTCGCCCCATTGGTGCACCCCAAACCAAGCGTCGACTTCGGGCATCTCGGCCTGCAGCTGGTCGCGGTAGCGCTCAACGAGACAGCCGGAGGCTATGAGCAGCCGTCGGCGCCCGTCGGCATGGTGGCGGGCGTTGAAACGGGAGGCGGCTTGCGACTGGGCAAGGAGGGTGTTGATGGACTCCTGCTTGGCATCGCCGATGAAGCCGCAGGTGTTGAGGATGACTACATCGGCATCGTTGCGGAGGCGGTCAAAATGGACAGTGTGGCCAGCGGCGCGGAGGTGACCGGCCAGATTCTCGGAGTCGACAGTGTTTTTGCTGCATCCGAGGGTGATGATGTTGACGCTGAGGCGGTGTTGGGGCATGGCGCGGTGGGTGGTGTGGGAACGGTTATTGCTTGTCGAAAAGGCTGTCGACAAATTCTTCGGGGTTGAAGATTTGGAGGTCGGTCATCTTTTCGCCCAGCCCTATGTAGCGGACCGGGATGTTGAACTGGTGGCTGATGCCAATGATGACACCGCCTTTGGCTGTGCCGTCGAGTTTGGTGAGGGCAAGGGCGTTGACATCGGTGGCGGCAGTGAACTGTTTGGCTTGTTCGACGGCGTTTTGTCCGGTGCTGGCATCGAGGACGAGGAGTACTTCGTGCGGGGCGTCGGGCATGAGTTTCTGCATGACTTTCTTGATTTTGCCCAGTTCGTTCATGAGTCCCACTTTGTTGTGGAGTCGTCCGGCGGTATCGATGATGACAACATCGGCGTGGCGCGAGATGGCAGACTGAAGGGTGTCGTAGGCCACGGAGGCGGGATCGGCATTCATGCCCTGCTGGACGATGGGGACTCCGACACGGTCGGCCCAAAGCTGCAGCTGTTCGACGGCAGCGGCACGGAAGGTGTCGGCGGCACCGAGGACGACGCTGCGGCCCGCCAGTTTGTACTGGTAGGCCAGTTTGGCGATGGTGGTGGTCTTGCCCACGCCGTTGACCCCGACTACAAGGATTACGTAGGGCTGGGCGGGGAGCGGCGAGTCGAAATCGTCGGGGAAGGGGCCTGCGGGCTTGCGGAGGAGGGTGGCTATCTCGGCCCGGAGGATGGAGTTGAGCTCGGCAGTGCTGATGTATTTGTCGCGGCGGATGCGCTCTTGGAGTTTCTCGATAATCTGCAGGGTGGTCTCAACGCCAACGTCGGAGGTGATGAGGGTTTCCTCAAGGTTGTCGAGTACATCGTCGTCAACGGTGGATTTGCCGAGGATGGTTTTGGAGAGTTTGGCAAAAAAGCTCTCTTTGGTTTTGACGAGACCCTGGTCGAGGGTCTGCTTCTTTTCTTTTCTACTGAATAGTCCCATGGCTTATAAGGTTATAAGGTTGAAAGTTAAAGGCCGAGTTTTTGGTTCATGACAGGACGGATTTCCTTGTCGAACATTTTGTGGTACTTGTCGAAGGGGTAGCGACGGTTGTCGCCTGAGGCAAAGTACCACAGCATGACGACGAGGTCGTCGGCAGTCTGGTAGCCCTGGATGATGGTGAGTTTGGACTGGTCGGAGTTGAAAAGGGCAAAGGAGGGGAAGCCCATCTGGGTGCCGAGGATGGCTTTGGCGAAGCTGTGGGTGGAGGGACGGGAGCCTGGGGCGGAGGCCAGGTTGGTGTATTGTGTGCCCTGCCATGCAAATTGGGAGTTGCCTTCGGCATCGAATTTGACGGGGATGTAGTAGGCGTTGAGGATTTTGGCCACTACGGGGTTGGTGAATGTCTCGCGGTCCATCTTTTTGCACCACCCGCACCAGGAGGTGTAGAAGTCGACAAAATAGAGCTTGGCGTTGGTCTTGCTGTCGGTTTTGGCTGCTTGCTGTATGGTTTTCCATTCCACCTGTTGGGCATGGATATTGCCTGAGAATATCAGGGCGAGGGTTAGAAGAGTGAGTATTCGTTTTGCCATATTGAAAAGTATTTAGGGTTAATAATAATGTCGTTACCAATCGTAGAGCCAGTCTTGGTCGAGTTGTTCGTCGTCGGGAGTGTAGGTTTCCTCGCGCTCTTCGCGGTCGCGCAGGCGGAAGAGGCGCCCCAGCCAGTCGTCTTTCTTGGAGGTGGAGCGGGTGGCGGCGGATTTGTCTTCCTCGATGATGCGGGATATCTGGGCAATATAGTTCTCGATATAACCGACGGGTTGGGACTCGTGGTAGGCAATGGAGGCTCCGGTGTAGTAGTGGCGGATGATGCTGTCGTAGGCAATGCCAAGGCCTACCATGCGGATGGCGCCTTCCTGGCTGAGGCCCACGCCGTGGCCGAAACCGTGGCCGGAGAGGGTGACGCGGTGGGCGGCACTGTCGTAGAGGACGGAGAAGAAGGTGGAACGGAGCTGAAAGTCGGCACGCACACGCGTGAGGGGAACACCACAGATGCGCACTTTGCGGGTGGACTGGCTGAAGGTGAGGAGTTCGCGGCGGACGCTGTCGTCGGCGGTGTTGAGCTTGTGTTTGTTGGCGAAGTAGTTGAGCCACTTGTCTTCAGTGAGCACCTTGACCCACTCGCTTTGGCGCATGCCGTAGGAAAAGGTGTCGGGCACAGAACGGAGGTAGGGCACTGCGGCACGCCATACATCTTCGGAATTTGCGGTCTGGCCACCGCTGTTGGCATGGAAGGGGGTCTCGATGAGGTTGCCCAGGGTGTCAACAATGGTCATGCCGCTGCTCATGATGGTGCCGAGCATGATGTCGGGACGGACGCAGCGGTTGAGGTATGCCTGGCAGTGAACTTGGTCGCAGAAGTTGTAGCCTTCCGCGCGGTGCTTGTTGATGTTTTTCATGGCCCAGGTGCGTGAAATGATGGCCTGGACGCGGAAGATGTCGGGGTCGGAACCATAGATTTCGGACTGCACGACACCGGCTATGTAGGTTTCAAACTCGACATCGTTGATGAGGAGGAGTTTGCCGCTTTTGTTGACGGATACGAGGAGGTTGCCTTCGTAGGTGCGCTGCTTGATGCGGCGGGGGTTGAGGCAGAGGATACAGGCGGTGTCAGTTGCAAGGAATTTGACGGAGGGATGGGAGCCGTAGTCGTAGCCGTTGATGGCGACATGAACTTGGCGTCCCTGGGGGGTGAGTTCGACGGACTTGTCGTTGCCGACCGCAGACTCGATAAGGAGTGAGTCGGCCCCGTAGATGTCGTAGGTGCCAAGGTCGAAGGAGATGTTGATAAGGTCGACACTGTTGTTGGAAAAAAGGCGCACCTTGACACGGTCGGCATGGGCGCTGAAGGTGAGGAGAAGCAGACAGAGTATGGCGAGGAATCGTTTCACTTGCGGCGGATGAGTTTGATGATTTGGGCGGCGGTGCGGTCAGAGGCTCCGGCATTGCCGAGGAGGCTGTGGACACGGGCATAGCCGTCGAGTATGGAGCGTCGGCAGCTTTCATCGTCGACAATGCGGCGGAACTCGCGTTCCAGGCGGTCGGCGGTGAAGTCTTGCTGTATGAGTTCGACTACCACCGGAGCATCGGCAATGAGGTTGGGCAGGGATATATATTTGATGCGGTTGCCAATGAGGACACGCGCTATGGAGGCCGAGAGGGCGTTGGCCCGGTAGCATACCACCTGCGGCACGTTGAAGAGGGCGGTCTCGAGGGTGGCTGTGCCGGAGCATACCAGAGCGGCATAGGCGGAGGAAAGTAGGCGGTAGGTCTGGTCGTAGACGACTCTGACATTGGGGAGGCCTCCGATGAATGGAGTGTAGAAACTGTCGCCCAAGAGGGTCATGCCTCCAATGACGAAATCGCATTCAGGATGGCAGCGGGCCACATGGAGCATGGGGGGCAGGGAACGCTTGAGTTCCTGCCGACGGCTACCCGGCAGAAGGGCGATGAGGCGGCGCGAGGGCGAGGCCTGGAGTGGATTGGTGGATGACTGTTCCCGATAATGCCCAACGGCATCAAGCAGAGGGTGCCCGACATAGACGGCTTGCGGAAAGTGGTTGCGGGCATAGAAGTCCTGTTCGAAGGGGAGTATGTAGCAAAGACAGTCGAGGTTGCGGCGCATGGATTTGAGACGGCCTTTTTTCCAAGCCCAAAGTTGGGGCGAGATGTAATGGATGTTGAGAAAGCCGTGGTCGTGGGCAAAGCGGGCTATACGAAGGTTAAAGCCGGGATAGTCGATATAGACGATGGCATCGGGATTGAACTGGAGGATGTCCTGTTTGCAAAAGGCGATGTTGCCAGTGACGGTACGGAGGTTCTTGACAACTTCGACAAAGCCCATGATGGCCAGGTCGCGGATGTGGCGCACGGGTTGACCCGCCACTTGGGCCATAGCGTCGCCTCCCCAGAAACGGAACTGGGCCTGGGGGTCCTGCCTGAGAATGGCCCGCATGAGGTTGGCCCCATGGAGGTCGCCCGACGCTTCGCCCGCTATGATGTAGTACCGCATAAAGCCTATTATTGGAATGAGATAAACTTGAATTTGAGCATGGCCCACATGAAAAGCACTACCGTGACAAAGAATGTGGTGATGACGGCCTTGAGGGTGGCGGGATAGTCTTTGACATGGGCATAGCGGCGCAGAAGGAGTGCCGGCGGCACAAAGCAGACGGCAAAGAAGCGCATGTTTTCGGCCAGCGGATAATGGATGATGGTCAGCACAAGCCACACCACCCCGGCGCAAAGCAGCTCGGAGAGCAGGGTTGCCGTCACGCCCAAGGCGATGCTGTCTTTATTGAGCAGTTTGTTCATTGTTCGTAGTATTGGATTATTTGCATGGCAGCCGAGTCGGTGAAGTCGGGCCGGATAGGCACAACAGACACATAACCCTGGCGCAAAGCATGTTCGTCGCTGTCGGCGAGTGGGTTGTCGCACACGAATTTACCTGTCATCCACCAATAGGGGCGACCAATGGGGTCGGTGCGCTTTTCGAGACTGTCGACCCATGCGGCCTGAGCCTGACGGCATACGCGGATGCCACGAATCTGGTCGGCAGGCAAGTGGGGAATATTCACGTTCAGCCCCGTCCCGGCTGCGAGGGGATGCTGGAGGGTCTGCCCAAGAATATGACGGATGGAGGGTGTGCACGGCGCGAAATCAGCCGCCGGACTATGGGTGAGCAGGGAGAACCCTATGGCGGGGAGGCCGTCGAGGCAGGCCTCAATTACCGCTCCGATAGTGCCGCTGTAGAGGGCGTTGATGGAAGCGTTGCTGCCATAGTTGATGCCAGAAAGCACAAGGTCCGGCCGCCGGGGGCAAAAATGTTCCAGACCCATCTTCACACAGTCGGCGGGCGTGCCGTCGCAGGAATAGAAGGTTTCCCCTTCCCTGCCCACAGCCCGCACTCGGAGGGGCCGCACGGTAGTAATAGAGGTGCCAAGCCCGGAAGAGTTACGCTCGGGAGCCATGACAACGACATCGCCAAACTCCTCGGCCACACGGACCAAGTGGTGGAGGCCTACGGACTGGTAGCCATCGTCGTTGGTGATGAGGAACAGCGGTTTCATGGCTGAGAGGCATTAGGGTTTTGGCACTTCGACGCCCACATCGCGCTTAGTCACATCCCTGTTGATAAAGAAAGATGCAGGCTGGAGGATATTGTCGAACACAAAATACTGAATCAGCACGCTGTCTTTGTTGTCAATGATGGCATACAGGCGGTTGATGTCGAACATTTCGTAAAGATTGCTGTCAGGCATGGCGAGCGAATCGTCAGGGTTGTTATACTTGAGGTATGTCTTCACCTCGCGGGTGGTGCCGTCGGTGTTGGTGATGCGCAGAATGGTGCGGGGTGCCGATTTGAAAGATGTGTCGATATAACTGTTGGGGACGCGACTGGCGAACTCGTCGAAATTGAGGCTGGCAAAGCTGGACAGCATCTGAGCCACACGGGCTGTGTCAAAACCATCGACAATGCGATGGCTCTGGGTCAGCTCCATGACAAAGTTGTCGCCCTGACGGCGGATGACGAAGGACTCTTCGGGCGAGGCCGGAATCGTCAGCTCGACACTCTGGAGATGATGCACATCCCAATGGACAATCTCATGGCTGCGCCACGACATGGGGTCGGCCACAAACCGGGGCGTGAGATAGCCCCTGAATCCTGGGATGTGAATGATGTAAGGCACCTTGTCGCCCTTGCGGAACATGTGGCAAGCCATCATGTCCTGCGTCTCGTGTCCCACAAAATAGGTGACGGTGAGTTTCTCATGGGGAAACAGGCGGAACCTGCCTCCGAACCAGTTGATAAACCACCGGCGCTGATAGACCTCGACCTTGACAGCCCTTGCCGAAAGGAGCTTAACCGTCTGCGGCACAGCGTTCTTGTTCACCTGCTGGCGGATACGCATGTCGTGGAGGGTTTCCAGCAGGAGGTCAATCATTGGCTGACTGGCCGGATACTGCCCATCCACCAGCCAAGCAGTGTCGCTTGTACTGTCGGACACTCTTTCGAGCAGCACATGGTTGTTCTGCTTGTCGGCAATGAAGACTTTCGTCACAGTCTCAATGTCCTGGACATGGAAGTCCTGCTCAAAAGTGGCCGACCGCGACCCACGTTTTGCAATAATCAAGGCCAGCAGTCCAATCACGACCACGGCACCTATAATAATGAGGTTTTTCTTTTTCATCAGCAATAACTTATTAGTTTTATTGATTGCATTCGAACTTAATAATCAAAGGTTGTAATGGCATGCCGACCATAGGGTGGCTAAGCCTTATACCGGCGGCGGCGGAGCAGGATAATCGCCACACCGGCCACCACCACCAGCCCCACGGGGAGCAAGGTATTTAGCATCTGGTATTTGGTGCGTTCCTCCTTCACCTTCATCACATTCAATTTCCTTATTTTAATATTGCGGCTACGGGTGGCAATAGAGCCCTCGTCGCCCACCAGGTAGTCCACGCAGTTGAGCAGCAACTCCTTGTTGGCATACATGGTCTCGGTGTAGAAGTCATAGCCCAACGGGTAGCCCGTGCCGTCCTTAAAGTTGAAACGGTTCTTGATCACGTCGCCGTCGGAGAAGACAATCATCCGGGTGCTGTCGCTCTCCTCGCGGTAGCCCATCGACGGAATCTCCACAAAATCGGGTGTCAGCCGGTTGCGGAACACCGACTTAAAGCGACCCTCCAGCAACACCGCCACCGGGATGTTCTGACGGTTAAAGAGACGGCGGTCGGGCTCTATCTTGGCCTCGTTCAGGTCGTATATGGCCGGAGCGTTTTTCACCCGTGAGAACTCGGATGTGGCCAGCAGCACAGTCTTATCCACTCCGTTGTCGATAAGGTCAATACTGCTGACAAAGTCAGTCTTGATCAGGTCGAGGTTGCGCACCACCGGATGGGGCGAGAGCGGAACAATCTCCGGGAAATACATCCAAGGCTGGAACTGAATCTGAGCCTGCTCGCCAACCATACCCACCTTCATCGGAACCGGGCGGCAACGGATGTCCATCGCCAAATCGGGATTGACGCGAACACCATAAGTGAACAACATCTCGTCAATGTTGAGCGGCAACCTCGTGGCCACGGCCTGTCCGGCATTCTCCAGGCTGTCCATGTCAGCATCGAGCGCATCCACAAGCCACAGCAACCGCCCGCCATACATCACATACTGGTCCAGAATATACAAATCCTGGTCAGAGAATGGCTTTGTGGGCTTTGCGATAATAATCAAATCATACTTATTGCGGAACCGGTAGACCGAATCGCCCGGATTCTGGGTGCGGGCGGTGAGAGAGTTGATATTGCCGTCAATACGGGCGGTGTCGAGTGTGTAATACTCCCACAGCGACCCTATCATATCCGAAAGGTGGGGCAACTCCAGCTCCCCGTGGCCCCGCAAAAAAGCCACCGTAGAGCGCTGTCCGCGCGACAAAGCCCTGATGCCATTGCTCAACACATACTCCAAACTCTGTATCGAATTGTTGAGCAGCTGCACCTGGTCCACATACTTCTGGCTCTGAAGCAGCTGGATGGAAGTCTCCTGCCCCTTATATATCACATCCGCCGCCGGTATCAGCACCTGCTGCGAATAGCCCGTTGCCGTACTTACCTGTATCTGCGTGGGCTGGATGCCTTTCTGGGCCAACTTCTGGTAGAACACCTGCCGCTCCTTCGGGTCCTCGAAACTATTCGGGTTCACAAACTCATACTGAATATTCTTGTTATAGGCGCGGAACTGGTTCAGCATCTCCTTGGTCTCGTTCTGCAGCCGTTTGAAATCGGAGGGGAGGTCACCCTCCAGATACACACGGTACAGCAGCGGCTCGTCAATCTTCTTCAGCATCGACTTGGTCGATTTCGACAGCGTATAACGGCGCTCAGAAGTCAGATCCAGCCGCCCGAACACATAGTAACCGATTACATTCACAAACACCACAATCAACACCCCTGCCGCCAGCTCAATCCAATGTCCGCGACGCAAATCCTTCTTATTCCGCCAGCCATGCCACTTGCGGCTCTGCAGCACAATGCGCGTAGCCATCATGAACACCGCCGTCACACTGGCAAAATAAATCACATCGCGACTGTCCACCACACCGCGGCTTATCGAGTCATAATGGTAGCTCATGCCCAGCTGGCGCACCACCAACTCGGCGCCGCCCAAAAAGCCCATACGGCAGATGGCCTCAAAGCCCAGATGCATGAAAGCACACATCAGCGCGGCCAAGATGAAAGCCACAATCTGGTTATTTGTGAGCGAACTGGCAAAAAGGCCGATAGCCACAAAGGCTGCCCCGAGCAGCAGCAAGCCCAAATACGAACCCACCACACTGCCCGTGTCAATATTACCCACAGGGTCGCCGAGCGCCCACACACTGAAATAACCCACCAGCGTGGGCAACAGCGAAATGGCCACCAGCACCACTCCAGCAAAGAACTTGGCCCAAATCAGCGTCATCTCGCTCACCGGCTTGGTCAGCAGCAGCTCCATCGTGCCGTTGCGCTTCTCCTCGGCAAACATGCGCATCGTGATGGCCGGAATGAGAAACAAATACAGGAACGGCCCGATGACAAACAATCCATCCATCCCGGCATAGCCATAGTCAAGAATGTTGAAGTCGGACTTAAACACCCACAGCATTAAACCTGTGAGCACCAAAAACACCACAATGGTCAGATACCCCGTCAACGATGAGAAAAAGCTGGCCAGCTCTTTTTTAAACAGTGCGAACACGTCAAGTAATTTAAATTAGTTTATTAACAGTACCATACATCGTCATCTATCACCTACAGACATTCCAGCCTCCCGGCTACTCGTCAAAGGTGAAACGTCTCGACCGCTGCGAACGGCCCTGATAGTCGCCCAACGAAAGCTCATACAACACCTCGGCCATCAAGCTCGCATTCTTGGTCATGAGCTCCCTGTCCACATTCTCCGAAATATCACTCGGCACATGGTCGTTCAGGTTGCCCATAAACCCGGTGAACACAATCGAGGGGATGCCCACCTGCGCGAACGGGGCGGCACAGCTTTTGGGCAGCGTGCGGTAACCCTTCACCAAACTCTTGGTCGAAATCGAGTCATTGCGGGCTGCGATGTTCCACAACTGCGGAAACCGCTTGTTCCCCAGCACCTGGATGCTGTCGCCCTGCCCGATGGCCTCGGCACCGATAAAGCACTCTACGTTGCGCAGTTTCGGGAAGTTCGACACAAAGATGCTCGAACCCAGATTCTGCAACTCGCCACCCGAAAAGAGGACAAACAAGATAGAACGTTTGTTATACTCAATCTCATTCGGGGCGTTCACCGTCAGCAGCCGGGCGGCCTCCAGCACGGCGGCCACACCCGTGGCATTGTCATTAGCCCCCGGAAACAGGCACGTGTTGCCCTGGATTCCGACATGGTCAAGGTGCGCCCCCACCACGATATACTCATTCCTCAGCTTGGGGTCATGGCCGGGCAGCACCCCCACCACATTGGCCGTCGTGGCATTGGGGTGATATTTGGCGTTGATGTTGATTTCAAAACTCTTGCGCAGATGGAACGACTGGGGGACCATTTTGTCCTGCAGCACGCTGACCACCGAATCGAGCGTCATCAGCTCGTCGGTCAGCAGGGCTGCGCCCATATCGCGGGTGGGCTGCACCACCGGGAACGTCATCTGGTGCGAACCCTCGCCGCACCAAGCCTGATGCTGAACCTCATACGGACGGCAACTCTCCGACATGTTGATGCACACCAGGCCCACGGCCCCGTGCTTGCGGGCCACCTCGGCCTTGCCGCGCATGGTGGCATACGGCTCCGTAATCTTGCCGGGCAAAAATTCAGGCACCCCCGACAGGCAGAGCACCACCTTGCCGCGCACATCCACCTTGCCATACTCGTCAAACGAATGGTGGTCGATGCCCCATCCGCAGAACACCACCGGGGCATTGGTATAGCCGCGCCCCGTCATACTCGAGCACACATAGTCGCGCCCCAGCACATACTGCACGCGCTCGTCGTAAGTGTTGACATAAGTATAGAAATTGCAATTCTCTATCTCGTTATACTCCACTTGGAAATACTGGCCCCACTCCTCCTGGAACGGCTTTACGCCATAAGAGGAAAGCACCGCCGCGCAATAGTTGGCGGCATCCAGATAGGCCTGCGAGCCGGCCATTCTCCCCTCATATTGCGACGAGGCCAGCACACGCACATGCTTCAGCAGTGTGTCGGTATTGGCACGGAGCAGAGTGTCCTTGGTTTCCTCCCCCTGTGCGCCGGCCACGCTCGGGGCCAATACGGCCAAAACGGCCATCAAGGCAAAGAACTTCTTCATTTTCATGAGCATCTTAATTATTATATAATAATTTATTTCACTGATAATAAAACGATTGATGCACAACAAGCGCATGATACAATCAAGCAAAGATACAAAAAAATCATGACATCGCAACAAAAAAACTTATCCTCCCCGCAGCCCCTCGCCGCCGAGGGGTAGCGTGCCGCTGCCCCTCGCGCCCATGTCCCGCGGCAGCAGCTTCGCCCGCCGCACCACATTCCAACCGCGCCTGCCGGGCATATATTCGTTCGCCGCCCGTTGAACGACCGTCGAAATGAGGTAGAAATGCCGGCTGCCGAGCGGACCTTGAGTGAACCCGCAACGAAGTTTCATCGAAGTCTGGACGGGGGACTGGCGCAGGCGGCCGCAGCCCCGGGACGGGGCATGGCGGAGCAATTGGGGACTGCCGGCGGGACGGGGGGACGGAAGCGGCGGTCACTCCTCGGAGGCGGCGGAAATAAACCGCCGGTAGGCAGAGAAAGTGTTGGCGCGCGACAGGAATCCTTGATACTTGCCTTTTTGGTCGACCACAATCAGATTGTATCGGTTGCCCAGCTGGAATTTCTTCACCACCTCGAGGGGCGAGTCGTCGAGATGGATGATGTCCTTGTCGTCGAAGGTCATCATGAGTTCCTTGATGGTGACGGAGTCGTACATTTCGGTCTCGAAAATAAGGTGCCGGAGGTCGTCCATCACGATGAGGCCGAGGAAGTGGCCCTCCTTGTCGAGGACGGGGAAGAGGTTGCGCTTGGAGTTTTTGATGGCGTTGACCACGTCGCGCAGGGTGCCGTCAACCGGTACGGTGGCGAAGTTGGTTTCGATGAGTTTCTTCAGGTCCATGAGTTGCCATGCCGAGGCATCCTTGTTGTGGGTGAGGAGGTCGCCTTTGTCGGCCAGCTTGCGGGCGTAGATGGAGTGTTTCTCGAAGGGCTGCACGCAGATGTAGGTAACTGTGGCTGTGATAAGAAGTGGCACCATGAGGGCGTAGCCGCCCGTAATTTCGGCTATGAGGAACACGCCCATGAACGGGGCGTGCATCACGCCGGTCATGACGGCGGCCATGCCCACGAGGGCGAAATTGGCCGTGGACTGGGTGGGCAACCCTATATAGTTGCCCAGTGCGGCAATGAAATAGCCGCTCAATCCGCCCACCACCAGCGAGGGGCCGAAGGTGCCGCCCACACCGCCACTGCCGATGGTGGTGGCGGTGGCCACGGGTTTGAGCAGGATGAGCCCGAAGAGGATGATGAGGGCCACCCAGCCGTTGTCGCGGAAGATGTTGAAGACGCTGCTGGCGAAGAGGGCGTCGTCGTTGCTGCCGTTGAGCAGCTCGGTGAGTGCCCAATAACCCTCGCCATAGAGGGGCGGGAAGAGGAAAATCATGACTCCCAGAGCCACACCGCCCGCTATCCATTTCAGCACCCAGCTGCGGGAGCGCGAAAACCAAGACTCGACCTTGTCTGTGCAGCGCAGAAAGTAGACCGAGCTGAAGGCGCAGAAAATGCCCAGAACGACAAGGAAGGGAATCTGGCTCAGGGTGAAGTCTTCGGCCACCTTGAATATAAACTGAACCTGCTGCCCCATGAGGAAGTAAGCCACGGTGGAGGCCGAGAGGGCCGAGATGAGCAGAGGGACGGCGGTGGTCATCGTCATGTCGAACATGAGTACCTCGACGGTGAACAGCACCCCAGCCAGCGGGGCTTTGAAGATGCCGGCTATGGCACCGGCGGCGCCGCAGCCGAGCAGCAGTTTCACGCCGCGGGGGCTGACGTGGAACAGGCGACCCACATTCGACCCGATGGCGCTGCCCGTCGAGGCAATCGGGGCTTCGAGACCGACGCTGCCGCCAAAGGCCACCGTGAGGGTGGAGGCCACCAGCGAGGAGTACATGTTGCGGGGCGGAAGGGTGCCTTTCTTGCGCGATATGGCGAGGAGCACACTGGGTATGCCGTGGCCGATGTCACCTTTGATCACATAGCGGACGAAGAGGACGGTGAGCAGGATGCCCACCAGCGGGGCAAAAAGGATGAGCATGTTGCCGCCACCGGTGGCGAAATGGGCGCCGCCGAGGTCCATGACGAACCGGCCTGAGAGATGGACAATCGTTTTGAGCAGCACGGCGGCCAAGCCGCTCAGCACACCCACCACCACGCTGAGCATGAGCAGGTAGCTCTGCTCCGACACATGGTGCAAACGCCAAATGTACAACTTCTTATATAGTGCAGTGAACTTTGACATGGCCAAAAATGATTTGCAAAAATACAAAAAAATAATTATACCACAAAACAGAAAAATGGCCTTGCGGCGCCAACCGTGCCGTAATGTACACAATAATTGTCGAATCGGCGCGTTAAGGTGGTTCGAGAATTAACAATAGAGTAAACCTGCGGAGCCATTCCGCCAACAATGCCAACATGAAACAACATCTGAATTCCTCGCCGCTGGCGATTTGCCATGCCGCCGCCGTGGCGGCGCTTGCCGCCTTGCTGTTCGCCTCGTGCGTATCGATGAGAGAGTATGAATCGCTGCAGTCGCAATACAGCCAAGCCATGAAAGGATGGAACCTTTCGAAACAGGAGCTGCAGGAGCTGCGCGAGGAGAACGCCGAGCTGGTGCGCCAAGGGCAAGCCATGACTGTGGCGATGAGCGACCTGTCCACCGCCCGCCAGGAATGTGAGGCCACGGTGGCCTCCATCAACCGCTCGTATGCAGCGCTGCAGCTGCGCTACGACACGACGGTGGAGAATTATATGCAGCAGCTTACGGGCAAAAGCCGCGACCTGACAAAGGTGAACAACCTGCTGAGCCAGCGCACACGGGAGCTGAACGAAAAGGAGAAGGCCTTCAAGGTGAGGGAGCAGGCACTGCTGACCCAGCAGCGCGAACTGGAGAGCCGCCAGCGTGAGCTGGAGCAGAACACCACCGACGCCACCCAGGCATTGCAAGCAAAAGAGAAGGAGCTGGAAAGCCTGCGGAGCGCGGTGGCACGGGCCTTGGTGGGCTTTGCCGACAAGGGGTTGCAGGTGGAAACGAAAAACGGGAAGGTGTATGTGTCGATGGAAGACAAGCTGCTGTTTGCCCCCGGCAGCTGGACAGTGTCGGCCAAGGGGGTGGAGGCCATCAAACGGCTGGCCAAGGAGCTGGAGGTGCACACCGACCTCAATATTATGGTGGAGGGGCATACGGACAACGACGCCTACAGGGGGTCGACAGCCGTGAAGGACAATTGGGACCTGAGCGTGATGCGGGCTACCGCTATCGTGAAATTGCTTTTGAAAGAGGGACCCGCCATCAACCCCCTGCGGGTGGAGGCCGCCGGCCACGGCGAGTATGCCCCCAAAAAGCCTAACACCTCGGCCGCCAACAAGGCCGCCAACCGCCGCACGGAAATCATCCTCACACCTCATTTGGAGGATATCATGCAGATGATAGCCCATTGAGTGAAACTTTTTCACTCCGACCGAGCAGCTTGATTATCGCATGATTTTCAGCCCACTGCACGACTACCACACCTTGCGCGGACTCTCTTTGATGAAAAAAAATTCCGACAGGCTGTAGTTTTTTGCCCGCTGGTGCGTTTATTAGGCAAATGACACGGAAAGAATACAACGACACGGTGAAGCTATGGGCAGACGATGTGTACCGGTTTTCGGTACACTGTTGCAGCGACAGCGAGATGGCCAAAGACGGAGTGCAGGAGGCTTTCGCCGCGTTGTGGGAGCAGCGAGAGCAAGTGAGTGTCGAGAAGGGGAAGTCGTTCCTGCTGGCCGTGGCCCACAACTGGACCATAAGCCAACTGCGCCACCGAAAAGTGCATGAGGACAACGCCGACGCGCTGAAGGGGGACACGGTGGCCGAGCCGGACATGGCTTTTGACTTGCGCGATGCGCTGCAGAAGGCTGCGGCAAGGCTGCCGGAGATTCAACGGTCAGCCTTGATGCTGAAGGATGTGGAAGGATTCAACTGCCGTGAGATTGGCGAGATTCTGCACCTGACGGAAAGCCAAGTGACGGTGTATCTTTTCCGCGCACGGGTATCGATGAGAAAAACATTAATCGCTTTAGGCTATGACAATAACAAGTGATAATTACGAAGAGTGGTTCTACCGCTATGCCGAGGGCGAGCTGGACGCGGAGCAACGGGCAGCGGTGGAGGCCTTTGCGGCGCAACATCCCGACCTGGCCGAGGAGCTTGCGCTCTACAGCCCCAGCCTGAAAATGGAGGCCGAGCCGATGGTCTATGCCGACAAGGAGAGCCTTATGCGGACGCAGCCCCGCGCCATAGTCTTGTGGCGGTGGGCAGCGGCGGCATGCACGGCCGGCATACTGCTGGCTGGGGTGTGGCAGTTCGGCTTTGGAGGCTATGAGGAAAGCCCCATGGTGGCCAAAGTCACTTTGCCGCAGCCCAGCATGACTCGCACATATACTGCTACGCACGCTCCCACGGCACAGGCTGAGGCGGTCGCGGCCACAATAAAGAGGAGCGCTGTGGCCAAGCCGACAACGCGCGTCCCCTCCCCTACCCTTTCCGAACCGGCAAGGGAAGACGAGACCGCCCCCGCACCGCAACCCACTGCAGAGGAGGTTGAGCCTCAGGCCGACATGACTCAGACCGAGCCGACCGCGGCGGCAGAGCCTGTGGTCGTTATCCATCATGAAATCTATGTGACGGCCAGCGCCGAACCCGTCATCGTGCAGGAAGAGTCTTTCCCCGACACACCTGAATCGGGGATTGAAGGCCTCCGCGCTCTGGGTCGTGGGTTCACTGCACGGCTCAGGGCTGAAGCCCTCCAAGTTGAGAGCAAAGCCAGGGTTGCGCTGGCATCGCTTTAACCTATCAACAATCAGACATCAAACAATAGTAAGTGAAACATAAAAGTAAACGGTTATGAATAGCAGATATTTTTCATTAGCAATGGCACTGGTATGCGGACTGGGATTAGCCTCACACGCCGCTCCCAACTGTGCACCTTCCTACAACCCAGGAGACACCTCACAACACATTGCCTCCGTGCAAAAGCAGGCGCAGCCGCAACAAGGTTCCCACCGCCTGATACCAAAGCTCCCGCACCTCTCGTCCATCAAGCCTAACGGCAACGACGACACCATCAACATGTACCGCATCACGTTTGTCAGTCCTATCAACGAGATTGTTCTGAAGGATTTTTGCAACCTGAAAGTGGTGCCGGACACGGTCGACTTCCTCACCTACACCAATTCTTCAAAGAAGATTGCAAACAAGCAGTCGTTCACTTACAAGCTGCTCTCAAATGGTGTGCTGACCATTGAGGGGCTTGCCAACTCACGGCAGCTGGAGCTGCACCTGACCATGGGCAGCCAGTTGGCCATCACGACCAACGATTTCTCTAACGCCTTTGTGCAAATCGACAGTCCCCTTTTGCTGCTCAGCATCAAGACCAACGACTACAGCAATGTCTTTGTGACGACTGAGGGGGACTCCATCCGATCCACGACCATCAGTATCGTCACCAACGACTTTTCCAACGCCTCCATTAAGAACCCGGTCGCAACAAGTGTGCTGAAGTTGAAATCCAACGACTTTTCGAATATTCAGCTGCCAGATTGCAGTGCCCATCAGGTGTTCAGGTCTCAAAGCGAGGAGAGCAATATCCGCACGGGCAAACTGCACAGCTATTCCACCTTTGAAGACTTTGACGAGGGGATGGAAGAGGTGAGACCTATCACGAAACCGGCTCCCCAAAAGCCCCCGTTTTTCCACGACGGAGGATGGGAGTTCGGCTTTGCATGGGCTTTCACCAACTGGGGCAGAACACCCTGGAGCGCATTGAATCCTACCAGCGGCCCTTACGGACTGGGCACAACATTCTCTTCCTATCAGCTGGAGCTGGTATACTACCCTCTCTGCACCAGACACTTCAAGTTTGGAATGGGACTGGGCTATGGCTCAAATGTCTACCGCTTCAGCGACCGCTACGTGACACTCACTCCTCCGCAGGATGGAGCATTGGGCGACTTCGTGACTGCTGACCGCACGGACGCCAACTGGAACAGCCGCATGGTGGCACGGTATGTGACGCTGCCTATCTCCATCGTATGGCAGCCTAACGCGACGAGCGACTTCAGCATCGGGCTGGCCGCCATTCCGGGCGTGAACTACGCCAGCCGCAACACGGGCTTGAAACACAAGGGGGAGGCGGCCTCCAACCATGCCAAGATGACGGATGTGGAGAACATGTCTGCGGTGATGAACCCTCTGCAACTCGACGCGCGCCTGTCGCTGAACTACAACTATATCTCTGTATTCGTCCAAATGGCCACACAGCCGGTGATGAACAACATGGAGAAGGATGTCTACCCCATCAAACTGGGCTTTATATTGAGGCTTTATGACGATTGAAAAGAACACTCTTTTAGGTACTAAACATAACACAAGAGGCACTCCCGACGGGGTGCCTCTTTATTGTTTGCGCCGACGGGCGGGCAGTGGGTCTTCGGGTTTCTGGCGGTCGCCCAACAGCCGACGGGCTCCAAGGTATCGCTTGGCATAATAGGGCTCGGTGGAATAGGAGATAATCACGCCCGTGGAGGTGGCGGCATGGATGAAGCGGAAAACACCTGTGGCGGTGTCGACCTCAGTTACAATGCCTGTGTGGCCGACCCCTCCCTTGCCCGAGCGCCCTTGGAAGAAGACGAGGTCACCACGTTGCAGCTGTTTGCGGTCGTTGATGCTGCGTCCCAGGCGCGACTGCGGAACAGAGCCTCCCGGAAGGGTGAAGCCGAATTTCATGTAGACGTAGCGCGCAAAGCCCGCGCAGTCGAACACTTTGGGGCCTTTGCCTCCATAGCGGTAAGGTTTGCCCAGGTGCTGCTTGGCCTCTTCGATAAGGAGGTCGGCGGAATCGAGCATTGACTCAATCAAGTCTGCACCCCGGAAATGGAACCGCTGCAACCCATCGGCGGGCAGCAGAATGGTGGAGAGGAAATTGCCAGTCTGCCAAACGCTGGAAGCAGCCGCCGGACTGGCCTGTGACACCTCCTGGCTCCAGGCACCGCAGCCGCACCCCAGTGCAACTAAAACCGCTATAGTTCTCCGCATGAGTGACATGACTTAAGCATTGTTTGCCTCGGATACCGGCTTGCCGTCTGTGGAGACGGGGCTCCTCTTTTCACTGTACACATCCAAGGCCACAATCACTGCCGTGAATGCCCAGAATGGGACGGAGAGTTTGTCCGTATCGAGGAAATTATTAAAGACCCCATGTATATAATAGGTCAGCAGGCTGAGGGTGAATGCCAAGGCCATGTTGGCGGCCTGGCGGTCGCGTGCAGTGCGGTAGACACGCACACCGGTGGCAAAGGTGGTCATGAACAATGCCACCACCAAGGCCACGCCAGGGACTCCCTGCTCGGTCATGGGGCCGATGTATTCGCTATGTGCATTGCCCAGATTGCCCGCATTGGTGCTGATGGTGGATAGTTGGTAGCTGCGCTGGTAGCTGGCGTAAAGGAACTGGTAGGTCCCGGGTCCACACCCCATGACAGGGCGTTCTTTCCACATCCTGAGAGCCGCCGCCCAGCGGTTGAGGCGTTCCAAGTTGCTGGCATCGGTCGAGATATTGGATATGCTTTTGATTTGCCCCGCAAGGTCGTAGGAACTGTCCTGGTGGTTTTTGCCCAGTTTGTAGAGTACGTCGCTCTGGTAGACAAAGAATATACCCACAAAGATTCCGAACAGCATGACCATCCATTTCACTTTCATGCCCATCCGAATCAGCACATAGACACCGATGGCCCCCAGCACACTGAGCCATGCCGCCCGGCAATAGGAGAAAAACAGTCCCACGACCAGGAGCGACATGATGGCAAAGGAGAGGAGCCGTCCCCAGCCTTTGCTGCCACGGCTGAAGATGAAATAAAAGGCGGCCGGGAGGAAGAGGGCAATGACGCAGCCATAGGCTGTGTGGTCGTTGTAGAAAGGCTTCATAACCCGGTGGAGAGTCTGGAGGTCGCTGAAGTTGCCGACCGTTTTGGCCGTGGCGATGAGGATGACGGCTATCAGCCCGATGGCATAGCACCAAAAGAACTGGCGGATGCGTTTCTTGTCGCGGAATATCTGGGCTGCGGCAAAGAAGAAGGGCACCACGAACCACAGGCGGGCCAGCCAATATTTGAAAGAAACGAAGGGCAACTGGGAAGAGAAGGTGGTGATCAGCATCCAGAGCATCGAAGCCAGCAGGCAGAGGCTGACAGGATGGCGGAGCAGCCGCATGTCGTAACTGCGCGAGGCCAGCACTCGGAAAAAGAACATCAGCGTGAAGAGAATCATCATGGGCTCGACGGGCATGGACAACTCCATCTTGGGCATGAGCGCCATGTTGACAGCAAAGGGGGTGAAGAGTGCCATGCAGAGCAGCCCGGTCTCGAAACGGGTGACAAACAGCAGCAACACCAATCCACCCAACGGCAACAGCGATAGATAATAGAAATCCTTCAGCAGCAACAGCGAGTTGGCCACGGCAAACACCAGCGTCGCAGCTACGGCCAGCACTGCCGACCTATTCTTTTTATACCAGCCCGCTATATCCAAAGCCTTAAGTTAATCGTTCAACCATGGTGATTGTCCTGCTGTCGCTTACTCTTCGTCTTTGGGCTTGAGCGCATCCATGCACAGAAGCACCAAAATGCACATCACGACAGCACCCAGTGTGCCCAGCACTACAATGACGGCACGTTTGGGATAGGCCTTCTTGTCGGGAGCCACAGCCTCGTCCAGCAGGAATTTGTAGCTCACATTCTCGTTCACATCCACCTGGGTCTGGGCGGCGCGGGTCTGGAGGTCGGCCAGCTCGTGGCACTTCTCGTTAATGAGCTGGGTGAGCCCCATCTGATATTGGGGATTGCGGCGCAGACTGTCCTGAAGGTCTTTCAGCTCCTGCCCCAGCCGGTCGCACACACCCTGCATCAAGTCGGCAGCGTTCTGCGCACGGGCATGATGGATGCGGTGGCATACGGTGTCGTAATTGGCAGCGATGAAGTTGGCCATATCGGCAGCCCACTGGGGGTCGACATCCAACACAGAAATCTCCACTCCGAGGAACTCCGTCCGCTTGACAGTCACATTGCCGCGATACTGCTCGTGGAGTTTGAACATCTTGTGCGGGTCGTCGGGGTTGATTCCGTAATGCTCCAGCAGATTGAAGCGCCGGCACACATCGCGCTCCATCGACTCAGATGAGAGTATCTGGATGCAGTATTCGCAGTCGCGTTCGATACCATAGTCCATGAAGTCAAGGCTGTAGTGGTAGTCCATCACGGCCTTGCTTAGTCGGTTGGAATTGGTGGGGAACAGCGTCGCTGTGGCCTTGAAACGGGGTGTGATGAAAAGTGACACCGCCAACGAGGCCACCAATGCAATAGCGAAAACCCACAACAGGAGGTTCTTCCATTTTTTGAAAAAACGGATGGTTGCGTTGTGGTCGTAGTCGTTTCCAAAAGTCTTATTCGGCATAAAGCTTGTTTTTGTTTGTTCTAAACAGATAAATGGAACACTCCGGAACTTGCGCCCCGGCAAGTCTTTTCATAACGGCAGTGCCGTAATAATATTGCCCCCTTGCGGAAAAATATATTGCCGCGAACCCATCTCCCGGGTGCCTCACGGAGGGAGCAGCCTTCCCACCAGCCAAGCCCATGCCACTGCAAAGGACGGAAAAGCCCGAGGAACCAGCACATAGGCTCTACAATGGAAGCTGCCTCTTTTTTCGTTTGAGCCCAACCGTTGCACGGAACCGCTCCCTTGGGGAATAAGGAAGATAACGGTAAAGCCAGCGGCGTTTGCGGTAGCGCCGTAGGCGGGCCAATGTGCGGGCTGCGAAAGGGAGGTCTTTGGGGACAGACTCCACAAAAGTTTGGTTCAGTATCAAATCGAGCATCCGCGCGCGATCCTTTTGCCGCACAGGCTCGTTGATGAAAGCGGACAGGTCGGAACCGGTAATGTCGGAAGCAATCTGCGTGAAGAGCGCGAAGGACTGAGCCATCCCCAGCTTCTTGACTATGCGCCTGCATTCGTCGGGATCCAGCTCCGCACGGTTGGCGCGGAGAAACATGCCCCAGTCAATGACATTGCGCAGGGGCAGCTTGTTGCGGGCCGTAAGGTGACTGACGGTGTGCATGAGCAGGTAGACCATATTGGCCATCGGTGGCAGGAAATGATTGTCGGGCACGGGGTGAAGCGACTGGAGAATATAGTCTTCTGCCTCCCACTGACTCTCATAGTTCAAGTCGAGCATCTGCCTGTGGTTCTCAACGGTCACCCCGTCAATCTCCATTTCCGAGTGTTTCCCTACGGCCTTGGCTTCCGGGTGGCCCAGCAGGGCATTGCCCTTCTCGAAATTGCCGGGGAACATGATGTCAATGTCGCCACAGGGGCGCGAGTCTGGAGTGGGATAAAATCGCGACAGGCTCATGCCTTTGAGCAGGACGTAGCGCAGACCCTGCTCGCGGGCCTTGCGGTCTATCGATTCCAGCACCTCTTTCTGGTGGGCGTAGTGGTAGCGAGTCCTGTCGGCCGAGAGCGTCCAACTCAGGGCAATGTCGCCCTGTGGCTTCTGCGCATCGGGCAACAACTCGATGGCATCGTTCACCATGGTCACCAAACCATGTCTGCGGGCCAGCCAGAACAACCGTTCCCACTCCTTATCATCCCAGTCCACACCGTCAGCCGTCAGCCCGTTGAGCGAGCAACGGAGCAGCCGCAGCATATTGTCTGTAGTCGATGGCATAGTCGGGAGTCAGGTGTTATTGGTTCATGTGCACCTTCCAAGTGCGGCCGTCCTTAATACAGGGCACCACGATATCGTCAAAGATACTGTCCGGATTGAAAGCATTGGACGTGACGAGGTGCAGGTCGACCAATGCGGTGGTGTCGCCCGCTCCCATCGTCGAGCCAGTGACCTCAAAGTCGTGTATCACCATGCCCATGCTGTCCAGAAACTCCACCACCAGGGGCCGTGCCTCGTCGGGGAGGTCGGTGTAGGTCATGGCTTTTTCAAATTCGTTAGCCTTGTTTGCCGTGTAGAAATTGTTCACGGCCTCTTCGGGAGTGTTGCCGCACGAGACCAGGATAAAGGCACAGGCTGCGGCCATTGCAAAAGTGAATTTCTTCATGTTAGAGTTGTATTGTTGCATGTTGATTGCTTTACAGAATTTGCAAAAGTACGAAAAATAATCCTAATGGAAGACATTTTTTTTATTATGTCAAATATTATTACTAATTTTGCACGTCAATATTATTATGGGAGAATTAATTCTTGGCATAGTATGCGGCATAGCCTTGTCGCTGTTTTTCAGTTTCGGACCTGCCTTTTTCTCGCAGCTTCGAACCAGTATCCAATATGGCTACCGAAAGTCATATCCTTTCGCTTTCGGTGTGAGCGTGGGCGATGTCATCATCGTTTTCCTCATGCTGACAGTGTTAAAAAACGTCGACCTCTATGAGATGCTCCACAACGTATGGGTAGCCTCCATCAGCGGGGCGGTGCTCGTGGTGATGGGCATCTATTTCTTCCGCAAAGAGGTGACCAGCCTGGAGGACGAAGAGAAACACATCAAATTCAAAAGCAAGGACGGCGACCCGCGCCGCCGCACCGTGTTCATGCAAGGCTTTGTCATCAACATCGTCAACCCCCTCATCTGGATTTACTGGGTGTCAGTGATAGCCCTGCTCACCGGCGAGCTGAACCTCACCGTCGCCGAGCGCTACATCTTCTTCATCGGAGTCCTCGGCACCACCCTCGGCCTCGACATTCTGAAATGCAAACTGGCCTCCCTGCTGCAGCGCATCGTCACCGCCCGGCTCATCAATATCACCAACAAAGTGTGTGCCATAGCCATGTTCGCCTTTGCCGCCTACATGGTCATATCCATGATACTCTACCAAGTCAACCCCAAGGTGCGGGAACACGAACAGCAGACCCAGCCCCAGTCCACACAAATGATCAAG
Organism: uncultured Bacteroidales bacterium; assembly: GCA_947168665.1. Taxonomy (GTDB): domain Bacteria; phylum Bacteroidota; class Bacteroidia; order Bacteroidales; family P3; genus Colimorpha. The sequence goes on along the minus strand of CAMVMX010000009.1, from coordinate 27,666 downwards.
AAAATCCACAACCTCCAAAAGGCCGACAGCAGCATATCCTTCTTCCATCCTGCACGACACCACGGCAACCACCACCGCCACACCCCCGACGAGAGCAACTCACACGAAAAAACAGAATAACATGAATCCGACCATCAACGACCTGATGACCCGGCGCAGCATCCGCGCCTACACCGACCGCATGCCCTCCAAGGCCGACCTCGAGACCATCTGCCAGGCAGGACTCTACGCCGCCACCGGCATGGGAACCCAAAGCCCCGTCATCCTGGCCGTCACCAACAAAGCCCTGCGCGACCGCCTCAGCCGCCTCAACGCCCAAGTGATGAACACCGACACCGATCCCTTCTACGGAGCCCCCGCGGTACTCACCGTCCTGGTCGACACCGACGCAGCCCTCACCCCCGTCGAGGACGGCAGCCTCATGATGGGCAACATGCTCAACGCCGCCCACGCCCTCGGCCTCGGCTCCTGCTGGATCAACCGCGCCCGCGAAGTCTTCGCCTCCGACGAAGGCAAAGCCATACTCAAAGACCTCGGCATCGAAGGCAACTACCTCGGCATCGGCAACTGCGTGGTGGGCTACCCCCTCAACCCCGAGCCCCAACCCCGCCCCCGGAAAGAAAACCGCATACACTGGGTTGAATAAACCTCCACATATCATGATAAGAGAAGAAACCGTCTTCGGACCCATATTCAGCCGCCGCCTCGGAACCTCCCTCGGCATCAACCTCCTGCCCGAAAAAGGCAAAATCTGCAACTTCGACTGCATCTACTGCGAATGCGGCTGGAACAAAGACGGCCGCGCCGACACCCTCCTCCCCACCGCAGCCAAAGTACACAACGACCTGGAACGGATGCTCCGCTCCCTCCAACAGCAAGGCACCCAAGTCGACTCCATCACCTTCTCCGGCGATGGCGAACCCACACTCAACCCCGAGTTCCCCGCCATCATCGACGACACCCTCGCCCTCCGCGACCTCCTGGCCCCCACCGCCAAAGTGTCCGTCCTCTCCAACGCCACACGCGTCCACCTGCCCCAAGTGTTCCAGGCCCTCGCCAAAGTCGACAACCCCATCATGAAAATCGACGCCCCCACCAACGACCTCATAGCCCGCATCAACAAACCGGCGCCGGGCTACGACATAGCCCGCGTGGTCGAAGCCCTCAAGCAGTTCCACGGCAACTTCGTGCTGCAAACCTGCATGCTCCGCAGCAAAGAATACAACTTCGACTCCTCGCGGCCCGAAGTCCTCGACGGCTGGATGCGCATTGTACGCCAGCTCCGCCCCCGGCAAATCATGGTCTACACCATCGACCGCCCCACACCGGCCCAAGGACTCGAACTCTTCACCCCCGACGAAATGACCCGCCTCGTGCAGCCACTCATCGACGAAGGCTTCAACATCCAAATCAAAGGAGCCCTCACCGCCTGACCCGTCCGCCGCCGCCATCTACCCCTCAAAACAGAATCTTACATCATTTTTGCAAGAAAAAACATCCATTTCAAAAAAAAAGCGTATTTTTGCAAGTCCGAAAAACAGCCCAAACTGCCTTTCGGACGCAGATAACAACCAATCAGTCAACTGATTGAATAATATTAACAAACATAGGAGAACCAAGTTATAGCAGTACCAATTACCCCTGGCGGCCCCAACAACAATAACAAAGGCCGCGGAAAAGGCCCTCAAAGAAAAGAGGCAGAACATTTAATCAACGAGCGCATCACCGACCCCATGGTCCGCGTAGTAGGCGAAGGCATGGAGCCCACCATCATGAGCACCAAAGAAGCGTTGATTAAGGCATACAACGAAGGTCTTGACTTGGTGATGATTTCCCCAACAGCCAATCCTCCTGTGTGCAGAATCATAGAGTACCAGAAGTACCTCTACGAGCAGAAGAAAAAAGAAAAAGAGCGCAAAGCCAACTCCACCAAAGTGGTCATCAAAGAAATCCGCCTCAGCCCGCAGACCGACGACCACGACTTCGAGTTCAAGCTCAACCACGCCAAGCGGTTCCTCAAAGAAGGCAACAAAGTGAAAGTCGACGTCTTCTTCCGCGGCCGCTCCATCGTCTACAAAGAACAAGGCGAGACCCAACTGCTCAAATTCGCCGAGGCACTCATGGACTATGGCAAACCCGAAGCCATGCCCCGGCTCGAAGGCAAGCGCATGCTCATCATCATCGCGCCAAAAAAACAGTGATCCAAGCTTTATCGCAACAATATAGTCTAACTTATTAAAAACACAGTAAAGTAATGCCCAAGATGAAAACCAAAGCCGCTGCCAGAAAGCGTTTCGCCTTCACCGGCACCGGCAAAATCAAAAGAAAGCATGCTTATCACAGTCACATCCTGACCAAGAAAGAGACCACGCAGAAACGTAACCTCGACCACACCGCACTGGTGAGCCGCGACGACGAGAAGCGCGTCAAAAGAATGCTTTTAGCCTAACACGGGTTCCGCGCCCGGCCCCCGCAGCACAGGCCCGCCCTGCCGCCGCCCCGGCCCCGCCGACAAACCCATCACGGAGTTATTAACCATTATTTCGAGCACAAAAGAGCAGCCCCGACTGCTGCCGCTGAAATGAAAAACAATTAAACAAAAATGCCAAGATCAGTAAACGCTGTAGCTTCCAGAGCTCGCAGAAAAAAAATCCTCAACCGCACCAAAGGTTATTGGGGTAGAGGTAAAAACGTATGGACCGTTGCCAAGAACAAATGGGAAAAAGGTCAAACCTACGCCTACCGCGACAGAAAGAACAAGAAGAGAGAGTTCCGCGCACTGTGGATTAACCGTATCAATGCCGGTTGCCGCATCAACGGTATCTCCTATTCCGTTTTTATGGGCGAATTGCACAAGAACAACATCGAACTGAACCGCAAAGTTCTCGCCGACCTGGCCATGAACAATCCCGAGGCCTTCACCGCTGTTGTCAAGATGGTAAAGAAATAACCAATTAGAACTGAGTGATTAACCTTTAAAACTTTATGTCATGGGAAAAACTGAACTTTTGCAATATGTAGAGGATTTGGTCGAGCGTAAAGACCTCCCCGAATTCAAGGCTGGCGATACCATCACTGTACACTACAAAATCAAAGAAGGTAACAAAGAACGTATCCAGAACTTCCAAGGCGTTGTCCTGCAGCGCAGAGGAAGTGGTTCCACCGAGACCTTTACTGTCCGTAAGATCACCAACGGCGTTGGTGTGGAGCGCGTGTTCCCCATCTGCAGCCCGTTCATCGAGCAAATCGACGTCAACAAGCATGGCGCCGTCCGCAGAGCAAGAATCTTCTATCTCCGCAATCTTACAGGTAAGAAAGCCCGTATTAAAGAGAGAAGACGTTAGTCTTTCCTCCCCACCGATATGCTTGGAACAATGTGGTCACCCATATATATGGGTGACCACATTTGCAATACCATCCGCCCTTGGCTCGTTCTTCCTCCGCTCGGTATCCACCCCTGCCACCCTCATTCTCCCACATTCCATCTACAGCCAATAGTATATATGGCAGCCACCCGCCATCGGCAGAGCGGGGATGGAACGGACCGACATAAATGCGGCTGGCACAGAAGGGCTTCAGTGCCAGGAACGGAAACGGCTTTGGCCCTGTCAAAAAGAAACTGGACATTTGCAGATTGAGCATACGTTTAATTATTGATTATAATCGGTTGTTACTAATGAAAAAGACTCTCCTTCTCACTTTGATGGTGCTGTTGGTTGCCCCAGGGCTGCGGGCGCAGGGGTGCGGACCCGCCGTCGCCCCTTGGTGGGCCGACTTCAGCACGGACAGCAGCCTCAGCTGCTGGTCGGCCAATGGCAATGCCGCATGGACACGGAACAGCAGCGGCAGCAACCACCGTCTGCGTGTTGAACTCAGCAACGCTGCGGGGGACTGCACAGGCTGGCTGCTCTCGCAGCCCATTGTCCTCCCGGCCGACAGTTCGGGACTGAAATTCTTCTGGTCGGAGAGCCGGGGCAACAACACCTCCAGCATCGACTCGATGAATATGACGCTCCGGGTGCTTGTGACCGACAGCCTCGGCACGGCTCCGTTCGACACACTCTACACCGGCTCTGCCTATCAGCCCAACGGGTCCCTCCAGCGGCGGACGGTGAGCCTTGCGGCTTATGCGGGGCAGACCGTGCGGGTGGCTTTTGCGGTGGGGAAAAACTCGTCCGCGCCCAACCGCTACATGCTCATCTCCGATGTGATGGCGCGGAGCGACCGCATGCCCGTCTTGAATAACCTGACCACGCCCGGGGCAGTGGTGGAAACGGGGCAGGTGCTCACATGCCACATCCGCCTTGCCGAAGGCGACACGGCTGGGCTGCACTACTCGTGGTCATCTCTTGTGGGCGGGGTGTTTACCCTTCGCGGCAGGGGTGACACGGCGACACTCGTTTATGGAGCCGGCATCAGCGGCGAGTACGACACAGTGACGGTGACGGCCACTAACCCCTACGGCAGCAGCACTAAGAGCCGGGCGGTGCGTGTCATCGACTGCACACCGGCCACCGTGTTGCCTTGGTACGAGCCTTTCGCCAATGGGCTGCATTGCTGGCTCCGCCCCTGGGCGCGGCAGTATGTCAGCGAGTGGTTTGTCAGCAGCGGCAGTCTGCGCTCTGTGTGCAACTCTGACACGCTCGACAGTTGGGTAATCAGCAAGGCCGTCGCTATTCCCCCTGCGGCGGGCGACAGCGTGCGCCTGTCTTGGCGGGAGTGGAAACTATACGATGATTGGCCGGGCTTTGTCTACAACTACCAAGTGATGGCTACTGCCAGCAGTGACTATGCCGACTCGACGCAGTACGCTGTTCTCTACAGCGGAGGCGACCTGACCACGCAGCCGACTGTGCGCAGTGTGAGTCTGGCTCCGTTTGCGGGACAGACCATCCATATCGCTTTCCGCAACAGGTCGGGCAACACGATGGGTACGGTGTCGGGAAGTGCCTATTACAACACGATTTGTGTTGACAGTATAGTTGTCGACAGCCGCGCCGACTCGGTACCTGCCCCGCCCGACACGGTGTGGCGAATGGTCGCGGCGGTGAGTGCCGACGAGAGTTTAGGCAACGTGACAGGCGGCGGCATGGTGCCGGACAGCAGTTGGGTCACCCTTTTTGCTGAGCCATTAGGCCTCGACACGCGGGTCGTGTTCGACCACTGGAACGATGGCGACACAAACAATCCACGACAGGTTTTTGTGGTGAGCGACACGGCTTTCGTCGCCCATTTCCGCATGGAAGAAGACAGTGTCGGGATTGCCGACGGGCCATCTCCGGCCCCCGCGTTATGGCTCTATCCCAACCCTACTTCCGGTAAGGTTGTGATGGCTTGTGCGGCGGGTATCGCGATGGTTTCCCTTACTGACATGGCGGGGCGGGGCTATCCTGTGCCGTTCTCCTCACAGGGCGAGGGAATGTATGTGCTTGACCTCGCATGCCTGCCCCAGGGCAATTATCTGTTGACCGTAGTAACTGACAAAGGGAAACGGCATCACGTCCGCTTGGCAAAGCTGTAATAACCTTCGGCTATGGCTGGATTTTTTCTTTTCCTTTTGGAGGGAAAGAAAAAAATTGGTATGTCAAGAATAATTCGTATCTTTGTAAATTGATTTGAAGCGAAGCTTAACACTTAACTTTTTATATTTAAAGGAGAAACAAACAATGAAAGTAATCGTAAAAAACTTTGGTGAGGTGTCGCCGCAGGAGCCCTGCTCCATCATCGACATCATCAAGATGGTAAATCCGGATGGTCTGAACAATTATTGCGCCGCCCGTATCAACAACGAGGCCACGCTGATTGATCTCCGAACTACCATCACTTCCGATTGCGACATTGAGCTCTTAGATACAAGCAACAAGGAGTGCCTCTCCGTGCTGCGCCACACCACGGCCCATATCATGGCCGAGGCTGTGCAGAACCTCTTCCCCGAGGCCAAGATCACTATCGGCCCCGCCACGGACAACGGTTTCTTCTACGATTTCGATTTCCGTCCCTTCAGCCGTGAGGACCTCGACGCCATCGAGAAGGAGATGAAGTCCATCATCAAGAAGGCTACCCGTCTGGAGCGCCGCGAGGTGAGCCGCAACGAGGCTCTGCAAATTATGACCGAGCGCAACGAGCCCTACAAGGTGGAGCTGCTCGAGGCCATCCCCGAGGGCGAGACTATCACCATCTACCAGCAGAACAACTTCGTCGACCTCTGCCGCGGACCGCACCTGCTCAACACCCGTCCCATCAAGGGCTTCAAGTTGCTCTCGTCGTCCAGCACCTATTGGCGCGGCGACAAGAAGAACAAGTCGCTCAGCCGCATCCATGGCACGGCATTCTTCACCAAAGAGGAGTTGGAGAGCTATCTGGCCTATTTGGAGGACATCAAGAATCACGACCACAATAAGATTGGCCGCGAGCTGGAAATCTTCACGACGGTCGACGTCATCGGACAGGGTCTTCCCCTGCTGATGCCCAAGGGCACGAAGATTGTGCAGACCCTTCAGCGCTGGATTGAGGACGAGGAGACCCGCCGCGGATATATGCGCACCAAGACCCCGCTGATGTCGAAAAACGACCTCTTCAAAATGTCCGGCCACTGGGACCACTACCGCGACAAGATGTTCATCATGGGTGACCCCGACAGCGAAGGCGAGGTGATGTGCATGCGCCCCATGACTTGCCCCTTCCAGTATTTCGTGTATAAAAACAGCCAGAAGTCGTATCGCGACCTGCCGTGCCGCTATGGCGAGACGTCGACCCTCTTCCGCAAGGAGGACAGCGGCGAGATGCACGGCCTGACCCGTGTGCGCCAGTTCACCATCAGCGAAGGCCACCTTATCGTCCGCCCGGACCAGATGGTGGAGGAGTTCAAGGGATGTATCGACCTGGCCCGCTATTGCCTCACCACCCTCGGACTGCAAGACGATGTGACATACCACCTCTCCAAATGGGATCCCGAGGACACAGAGAAGTACATCGGCAGTGCCGAGACATGGGAATCCACCCAGCAGCATATCCGCGACATCCTCAACGAGCTGAACATCCCCTTCGTGGAGGACGTCGGAGAGGCCGCTTTCTATGGCCCCAAGGTGGACATCAACGCCAAGAATGTCTACGGCAAGGAGGACACAATGATCACCATCCAGTGGGACGCCCTGATTGCCGAGCGTTTCGACATGTACTATATCGACAAGGACGGCAGCCGTCAGCGTCCGTATATCATCCACCGCACCAGCATGGGCTGCTACGAGCGCTCGCTGGCATGGCTGATTGAGAAATATGAGGGCGCGTTCCCCACTTGGCTCATGCCCGAGCAGGTGCGCGTGCTGCCCATCTCCGAGAAGTTTATGGACTATGCCGAGCAGGTGACCGCCGAACTGCAGCGCAACGGCATCGAGGCCACCCTCGACCGCCGCAGCGAGAAGATCGGCTACAAGCTGCGCGAGGTGCGCATGCAGAAGATTCCTTACGCACTGCTCATCGGCCAGAAAGAACAGGACGAGAAAGTCGTGGCCGTCTGGAACCGCAAGGACGGCGACCTGGGCCAGATGCAGCTCGAAGCCTTCATTGACCCCCTCTGCAAGGAAATCCGCACCAAGAGCGTAGACCTCACCATCCGCAAAGCAGAATAAGAAACACCCAGAAATCAATGTATAAGCTGCGGGCCGCGCCGAAAGGCGCGGCCCGCATTGTTTGTTATCAAGACACCCCGTCACATTCGGATGGATGAGGCTATTGACAGTCAGAATATGCTCCAAGGTTCGATGCCGAGGATTTCGCTCATGGTGTTGACGCAGCGCATCATGAAGAAAATCGCACCCGTCTCGTGGGCAGGCACCAGTTCGGTGCCGCCATAGTCGGCGGTGTCCAGCACCACATTGTCGAGACCTTTGGACATGAGGAAGTGGTGGAGGTTGGTGGTGTTCTCGACGGGGACGGTAATGTCCTGCGTATTGTGGAAGAGGAATATATGCTCGTCCTTGCGGGGGTTCCAGCCTTGGCAGAGGTTGTCGCTGTCCATGGCGGCAAGGTATCGCTGGGCGATGGCGGTGGTGGTGTCGGTCATGGTGGGGGTGACATATTGGGCAAAGGCGAGACTACCCACCTTGGCGTCAATCTCCTCGCGGGTGTAGCGCTTGCTGAGAATCCACTCGTCAATATGGCTCAGCACCGGCTCGCGGAACACCTCGTCGCGGCTGACTCCGAGGTTGAAATATTCGTTGTAAGAGAGGAGCACACTGATGACCGTGCTGGGCATGCCCGCAATGGTGGAGTTGATAAACTGGCGGTAAGTCTCATGGATGTCATAGGAGCCTGCGCCGGCGAAGCTATAGTCGATGTGGATGTCGGGGTACTGCTCATCCACCAGTCGCACCACCCCCATGGTGGTCTGCCCTCCCTGAGAATAGCCCATGTTGAAGAGGCGGTCCTCCCAGCTGTAACCCATGTCTTTGAGCAGCTGCTTGCCCGCAATCAAGGCGTCGACGCTGTTTTGGGCGTTCACGCGCGAAATGCAGTAGGCCTGCTGCTCCTTCTCGGTAACGCCGAAGCCGTAATAATCCGGCGAGATAGTAATCATGCCGCTGGGCAGCATAGTCTTCTGAATGCTCAGCTCACCACGCGAGGGGCATTGGTCGGCACGATAGACAGTGAAGTGGTTGTAGAGAATGATGCCGTGGGCCTGGGAGTGGCGCGTCACATCGTCGGGCAGGGTGATGGTGGCGGAGTGAGGCACGCGCTTGCCATAAGGGTCGGTCGACATGTAGACAAAGTTGTAGGCGGTCATCTTCTCCTGCTCGTAATGAACCGAGTCGGTGACATAAATTTCGGGCGTGGGACCCACAACGGGGTCAACTCGCTCTTCTTTCTGGCAGCTGGCCAGCACACAACCGGCAGCCAGCAGCACGACAAAGGTCTTGTAACGGAATGACATGGGTCTTTTGTTCTATTGTTTTAATGGTTAATCAATCTTGCGGCCGAAGATGGTGTAACCTGCACCGAGCATAAAGGTGTTGCCACGGCCCACTGAGTAGGTGACAGTGATATACCAAGGGTTGGTGAGCTTATAGGCGGCACGCATCAAGAACCCGTTGCTGTGGAACTGGTCAGTGCCCCGATAGCCCAAGCCCAGCAGGATGGCACTGTTGTTGGGGAAGGAGAACATAACCGAAGGAGTAAAGGCAAAGCCCACCTCGCCGGAGGTGTTCAGCTCCACATAGCCACCCACCGAGATAAGGTCGGTGACGGGGAACGTCATGTCGAGGCCGATGCCCAGCATGGCGCAGTTGGGGCGTTCCTTGTTGGGATAGGTCAGCTTGCCCACACTGGCGTTGGCCCCCATAAAGAACTTGCGGGCCACGTCGCCGCACTCGATGGTCCAGCGCACGCGTCCGTCATAGCCACGGGGTATGTAGCAATAGATGCTCTGCCACTTGTTGATAAGGTTGGTGCCGATTTCCTCGAAGGCGGCTTGCAGCTTGTCGAAGTTCTGGAGCGAGTAGAACTTGTCGCCCGAAGCGTTGTGCGACAGACTGCTCAGCACACGCTCAAACTCCGTGTTGTTGCGGTCCACATCGTTGCCGCGGATGGCAAGGACATAACTCTCGATGGGTGCCCCGCCAATCTTCTCCTTCAGTATGCGCTGGTTCACATGCTGGAAATAGCGGTGCTCCGTGCCCTCGGCAGCCTTGCCGATCTTGGGGTCAAACGAGTCGTTGTCATAGCCGTCTGTGAAGGCAATGACATAGTTGCCGTCATATTTCTTGTCCTTGCCCACCTTCAGCTTGGCCACATAACTCTTGATATTGTCCAGACCCTTGTTGATGGCGTAGTAGAACGCCGTGCGGTTGTTGAGCTGCAGGGTGTCGATAAACTGGAACATATCCTTGCGGCTCTCCTTGGTGAGGGGACGCAAATCAAAGGTACGCGTGTTCCGCATCGAGTTGAACCCAACAATGCCGATATGGACATTGCCGTCGCTCGACTTGTCGATGATGACATCAATAAACTGCTTGGCGGCGTTTTTGAGCTTCACAAAGTCCGCCTTGCCGATAGACGAGCTGCAGTCTAATACCAGCATGATGCTCATCACTTTCTGCTGCGAGAAGGCTGCCTGAGCGTCCTCCACCTCGCTGTCCACCTGCCAGCGGCCACTGTTGTTGTGCCAACGGTAGAACTTCATGCCGCAGCCGAAGCCCTGCGGGTGCGTGGTGGCGGCGTGGTCGAACACCAGCTGCACACCCCTGTCAGTGTCATGGCCATAGATGGTGTCGTTGTCCGTAAAACTGATGCCCTGGCTGCGGATGTTGTAGAGCTTCCACGGCTCTCCGCTTTTGGTGGGAGTGGCCAGTTGGCCTTCGATGTAGAACTTGGCCTTGTCAGCTTGTGCAAAGACCGAGAGGGAGAGCAGCATCGCGGCTGCCAGCAGAGTGAGATGTTTCTTCATTGTGTGCTTTCTTATTTTAGACAATACTAACGGCGGTCCCCACTTTTTATTGCATGGCGGTTGCAAAACTTCAAAAATGTGCCGGATGGCACAATCCTACTCGGCTGGAAGCACAAAGGGGCTGGCAAGACAAGTGCCAGCCCCATCATCCGAAATGATTAATCGGGTTGTAGGTGGTGTCGAAAGCTTAAAGTCTTGCCATTATCTAAAAAACGTATTGATTGTAATGTCACTGCCATTCTGGCTAAACACAAGGCTGTCTTTTCCGTTGGCTGCAATGGCATCCAGTGCGGCGGTACAGGACTGCTGTCCTGAACCATTCACTGTGGCGGAGGACTGGTTTGTATTTCTGCCTCTGCATTGAGCTGTTATTTTGCGGCCAAGAGAGAATCTCCCTTTGTTGGGGATGCTGTCGTTCCTGACGTATGTGACTACCATCTCCATCCGGTTCGAGTCTCCCTCAAACGGAAGATTCAGTGCATACTCCATCCATGCACTGTCTGCTTCGGCGAAGTCTGCCAGACTTAGCGTCCGCACAGTTACCACACCGTTCATACGCAGCCTCACTACGGGCGAAACTCCTTCAATCAAATCCTTCGTCGCACAGTATGTCACTGTCAATGCGGATTCGGGTGTTGTGTCTACCATAGTGGTTTCACAGGGTTCGCACTCGCACTTGTCGCATGACTGCAGTCCAATAAGATACAATGCCCATAACAGTGTAAAAATGTGGGTTTTGTTTATTTTGCTCATGACCTTAGTTTCATTCGTTATCCTGTATCAGGCGTACTGAATACCGTTCACACTGTACAGCCCAACCACCGTAACCAGTAGAGAGACGACTGTTCCCAAAGTACAGTAAGCCTACAATACGCCCTTCAACATTATCATGACCGATTGAGGAGGTCCAATAAACCCCTACTTGATTTACTCCATTTGTTCCTAAGTGAGCAGAGGTGGTTGGAGGGAGGTCAAGTACTCTTAATCCAGCTGCTGGCAAGAATACGGCTCCAGCATCTTCCATCTCTGACCATTCGGATACCGAATAGTTATTGTAACTCCCGTTCATATTAGGATCATTAATGTACCGGGGTACGGCGACTCCTGCAGGATGGTTATAGATGTCTGGGAATAGTATTAGTCCTTGGACATTATTGACCGTAGCCCAGACAAATGATGCATTCCAGACGTCTCCAATTTGGCTGCCAGAACGGGAATGGAGGATATAATCCCATTCTGCGTTGGAGAGGGTACGCCAACTATTATTTTGGTTCCCGCCATTACTGATAGGGTTCACTCCCCAGTCTACGAATGTGCTGAAGTCGCTGTATGTAATAATTGACCCCTGGATGGGATTATTACCTGTACCCCAGGCATAGAGATCAATCCAACCTGTGTATGTAAGGCTGATGTTATCATTGTCATTGCCGACATAGTCCCACTGGTTCTCGGCAAAGCGCCAGGTTTGGGTGCTGGCCTGGTACTGCAAGTTGCCCTTCGAGAAGCGTACTTGCTGGGTGGCACTCACCGAGAACAGGCCGGGCAAAGCACCTTCAGGCAGCGGCTCGACAAAGTCCATGTCGTTGTCCAAGAACACGATTGTGGTCATCTCGCTGCGCTGCACGTTGATGCAGACGTTGCTCTTCACGGTCTTGGTGCAATAGCGGCCGTCGTCGGTGGTGATGGTGATGCTTTTCAGCGAGTCGAAGGCGGGCAGGGCAAAGTAGAAGTATCTGCCAGTATCGCCTATGGACAGGGGCGTGGAGAAATTCATGGTGACGGTGTTCGAGCCGTTGCCGGTGTAGCTGAGGTAAGGCACATCGTTCACATAGCTGACGGCGTAGTCGCCACAAATAGCAGTATTGGCCGTGATGGAGATGCTGGTGATGTTGGTGTTGGCCTCAACGAGAATCAGCCGTAGTGCGCCGCAGAGGTTTTTGAAAGCCAGCTGGTTGGTGGCACTTTCGGCATACATCGGAAACTCGTGGATGGAGTTCACCTCGTAGGTCTGCGTGGCGGGCAGGGTGACGGTTGCGCCGTCCGAGGTCAGCGAGGCGGGGTAGAAGGCGCGGAAGGGGCCGTCGCCGGTCGTTCCGCCCACGTTGTCGAACACGGCTGTGGTGGCCGGAGTTTGGGGTGTGGCCGAATAGAGGCCGCGTCCGGCTGTGCCGTAGATGGCCACTTGGTCGCCCTCAACCCAGTTGAGGTGGAGAAATGTTTCGTCGAGGATGGTCTTGCCGTCGCGGGCGGCGCAGCCCTCCATCGTGGCGCGGAACTGAGTGCCGTCGCCCGTGGCGTCCTTCTGGCAGGAGGTGATGGTGAAGAGGCTGGATAGAGCCAAAAGGCTCAAAAGGCTTACTAATGTACGTTTCATTTCTGTTTTGTTTCTTGTTGGTTTCTATTTTGTTTCCATTTTCTTTCTTGCGCACTGTGAATATAGAAGTAAACTCTAATCATTCACTTGGCAATAAAGCCGTGCGGGGAGGTGCGCAGCCCCGGCGGCATCGGGCGGTTAGTCGAAGTCGCTGCCGCCGTGCACCTCGCCGCTGCTGATGAGGCTCTCGTTGCTGCCCGTGGGTAGCAGCCCGGCGCCGCTGGCCTGGAAGCCGCGCTCCACGCGGGCGTTCAGAACTTCAACCATGGGAGCAAGGTACTCCTTTGAACTTTGTTTTTGTTTCATCATGTTGTTCGATGTTTTAAAAAACCTGGCGGATACCTGCGCCGAACTAAGTAAATTGAACCGAAGAAGCATATAAAAAAGAAGCGCGGGTATCTAAACTCATCGTCTATCCCGCTCGTGAGGCTCTCGCATGCCCAATCATGTAGGATAAACAATGCCGAAGCCCACGCAGTCGTATATACATAAGGACTATGTATTACGCATCCATGGACGGAGGCAATTGCTTTATCGCGACATGATTATAGAATTTGCGAGATTCACGAGCCGCAGATAAAACGTTTCGCTCAACGTCTCTTTTTACTATGTTCTGTCTCCCACCCACTTACCCATCAAGGGCTCGGGAGATTGACACTGCAAAGATACATTTTTTTTTGATAATAACAGGCTTTTGTTGCTTGGGGCAATAAAAAAGTGGGGCATGCGTTATGAGCCGAAGACAAGAACAAGCATAAAGGAATGAGTGAGGAGAACATGCACGGTGAGGAGCTGGTCTCGCCCGAAATCATGGAGGCCATGGGCATCAGCCGTCCCGCCTTCGAGGAGGTGATGGGCATCATTGGCCGTATGCCCACGGTGCAGGAGCTGAGCACGCTGCTGGCCATGTGGGAGGCCAACGGACGGCAGCAGAGCCTCTACGGCTGGCTGAAGGGGCAGCACCATGTGGTGGAGAAGCACGAATACCTCTACACCGGCACCGACACCACCCACAAGGACATCCGCGAACCCCGCGTGAAGGACTGCATAGCCCTGGCCCACGAGGTGGTGCAGAGCGTCGCGCCCCAGCCGGACGGCCACGGGGGGCAACCCTCTTTCGGCCGCAGCGAACTGCTCTACATGGTGGGGAACGTCAGCACGCAGTTTCTCGACTCGGAGTATGCCCGCCGCTGCCTCCACATCGTGGCCGACCCGGTGAAGATGACCACCGTGGAGGAGGACATTGAATATCTCGAGCTGATATTGGGCAGCCTGCTCGACGCCGGGGTCATCACCTCTCTGCGCCCGGTGGGCAGCGGCGGCCTGTTTGCCACCCTGGTGCAGGGCAGCGGCGGCAAGGTGGGCTTCGACATACTCACCTGCCGCGAAATCAGGCTCGACGCCTTCCTCTTCGGCGAAGAGGCGGGCCGCTTCGTCGTGTCGCTGCCCGAGCGGCAGGACGATTTCTTCCTGCTCAAGATGGATGAGGCACGCATCAACTGCTGTTTCCTGGGCCATGTGACCAAGGGGCGCGTGCTGGTGGACGACATGGACTATGGCGACGTGAAAGGTTATATGTGACTTTGTTGAAGATTCGTTTTTTTTTCGTACCTTTGCAAAAAAATTACCGCTTATGGATTTTTTGGACAGACCAACCATGATTAAGGCGCTTGAGGAGCGCATGGAACAGTTGTGCCAGTCGGGCAATGCCGACGTACAACGCCTTGACAAAGAGATTGAACGCACCCCGGACGACGCCGAGCTGTGGTTCGAGCTGGGGCTGGCGCACAACCAGTCGGGACTGCAATATATGGATGTGGCCCTGCAGAAGGCTCACCTCGAATATCTCGAGGCGAACCCCGACGCCGAGGAGGTGCCGGAGGCTTTCGAGCTGGATGCCCCAAAGGCTGCCGCCATGTTCGACGGGGCTCTGGCCGCCTTCGACCGGGTGCTGGAGCTGGCCCCGGACTATTACGGCGTGCAGTGCCAGCGGGGCATTGCCCTGGCCAACATGCAGCGCTATGAGGAGGCCGAGCAGTGCTACCTGAAAGCCTTGGAAGAGGATGAGGAGGACTTCACGGCGGCGAGCTATCTGAGCATGGTGTACCGCGACACTGGCCGGGACGAGCTGGCCGACAAATACCAGCGGCTTGCCGAGCAGCTGAACAGTAACGAATAACCAATTGAACTAAAACCAACAATAAAAAGGATTATGATTATCCGCAATTGGCCTATACCCGAAGTCGCGTCTCACCACGATGCAGACATCAGGTTGTTTTTCAACCACCGCACTGCGCTGCGCTTGTACGGCGTTATTGGAATCATGCCTCTTCGGGGCATCTTGGAGGTAAACGCGGACAATCACTAAAAAGATTTTCATTATGGAACAAAACGGAGCAATTTCGATATTCGACAGCCGGAAAGAGGAACGCCTCAACTCCGGCCTGGGCGACCAAGTGTCGGCCCGCACCTACAATGCCGTCATGCTGCTGACGCTGATGTGGGGTTTTCTGGTTAATGCGGTGATGGTGCATTACTTCACCCTCCCCATAGTGCGGCTCATGTCGGGTGTCAGCCCGCTGTGGCTTTTTGTGGGCTACTTTGTGCTGGCTCTTGCGGGAGTGTTCATCAGCGCCCGGTCCACCAATCCGTGGCTCAGTTTTCTGGGCTATAACCTGCTGGTGCTGCCCATCGGCGTGATGCTGTGCCTCCTGCTGCCGGGCATACCGGTGGCCATAGTCACCAAGGCGCTGCTGCTCACGGGCATCGTCACCGCCACGATGACCCTCCTTGGCCTGGTGGCCCCCAATGCCTTTCTGAGCATGGGGCGCACCCTCTTCATCGCCCTGCTGGTCGGCATCGTGGCCGAGTTGGTGGCCACGTTCCTGTTCCACTATACTGGGGCCGCTTTCGACTGGATTTTTGTCATCCTTTTCTCTGCCTATATCGGCTACGACGTTGCCAAGTCGCAGATTTATCCCAAGACGGTGGACAACGCCGTGGACTGCGCCCTTGACATCTACCTCGACATCATCAACATCTTCATCCGCCTCCTCGCCATCCTCAGCCGCAGGGACTGATGTCACACCGCACAGCCTTTTTTGGCGGATGACACAATTCTTTTCTCTCTATATGAAAAAAATTGTTTATATTTGCATCCTGTGCATCTATGGTAATAACGAATTAATCTATTGATAATGAGACCAGACTTTTCAAAAGTAGACTTTCGTGGGACGAAGGAAAACAGCGAATCCTTTGTCAAATGGGAGCAAGAGAATAATATTCAAAAGAGTTGGAAGACTCCCGAGCAGATTGATGTGAAGCCCGTCTACGGCAAGGCCGACTTGGCGGGGATGGAGCATCTGAACTATGCCGCCGGCATCGCGCCCTATCTGCGCGGCCCCTACAGCACGATGTATGTGATGCGTCCGTGGACCATCCGCCAGTATGCCGGCTTCTCCACCGCCGAGGAGTCCAACGCTTTCTACCGCCGCAATATCGCCGCCGGACAGAAGGGCTTGAGCTGCGCCTTCGACTTGGCCACGCACCGCGGCTACGACAGCGACCACGAGCGCGTGGTGGGCGATGTGGGCAAGGCCGGTGTGGCCGTGGACAGCATCCTCGACATGAAGATTCTGTTTGACCAGATTGACCTCGGCAAGATGTCCGTGTCTATGACTATGAACGGAGCCGTGCTGCCCATTCTGGCGTTCTACATCATTGCCGCCGAGGAGCAAGGCGTGCCGCAGGAGCAGCTGCAGGGCACCATCCAGAACGATATCCTGAAGGAGTTTATGGTGCGCAACACCTATATCTATCCTCCCCTGCCCTCCATGAAAATCATTGCCGACATTTTCGAGTATACCTCCAAGCACATGCCTAAGTTCAACAGCATCAGTATCTCGGGCTACCACATGCAGGAGGCCGGCGCCACAGCCGACATCGAGCTGGCCTACACCTTGGCCGACGGCCTTGAATATCTCCGCGCAGGTATCAACGCCGGCATGAGTGTCGACGACTTCGCACCCCGCCTGAGCTTCTTCTGGGGCGTGGGCATGAACCACTTTATGGAAATTGCCAAGATGCGTGCTGCCCGTATGCTCTGGGCCAAGATAGTGAACCAGTTCAACCCCAAGAACCCCAAGTCGCTGGCCCTGCGTACGCACTGCCAGACCTCCGGCTGGTCGCTCACTGAGCAGGATCCTTTCAACAATGTGGCCCGCACATGCATCGAGGCCATGGGTGCCGCCCTCGGCCACACGCAGAGTCTGCACACCAACGCCTTAGACGAGGCTATTGCCCTGCCCACCGACTTCAGCGCGCGCATTGCCCGCAACACGCAGATTTATCTGCAGGAGGAAACCAACATTTGCCGCGTTGTCGACCCGTGGGCCGGCAGCTACTATGTCGAGACCCTCACCCACGAAATCGCCCACCGCGCCTGGGCTCATATCCAGGAGGTGGAAAAACTGGGCGGTATGGCCAAGGCCATTGAGAGCGGGGTGCCCAAAATGCGTATCGAAGAGGCCAGCGCCCGCAAGCAGAGCCGTATCGACAGCAATGTCGACACCATCGTGGGCATCAACAAGTACCGTCTCGACCACGAAGACCCCATCGAGACTCTCGAGGTGGACAACACGGCCGTCCGCAAGGCCCAGATTGAACGTCTGGCCAAGCTCCGCGCCGAGCGCAACAGCGAGGACGTACAGGCCGCCCTCGACGCCCTCACCGAGTGCGCCAAGACCGGCAAAGGCAATCTGCTCGAACTCTCCATCGACGCCGCCCGCAAGCGTGCCTCACTTGGCGAAATCAGCTATGCCCTCGAAAAGGTTTACGGACGTTACAAAGCAAAAATCAACCTTATCAGCAACGTGTACAGCACACAGACCAAAAACAGCGACAGCTTTAAGAAAGCCCAGTCACTGACCGACGAGTTTGCCAAACTCGAAGGACGCCGTCCCCGCATTATGGTGGCCAAGATGGGCCAGGACGGCCACGACCGCGGAGCCAAGGTGGTGGCCACCGGCTATGCCGACCTCGGTTTCGATGTCGACATGGGTCCCCTCTTCCAGACTCCCGCCGAGGCAGCCAAACAGGCCGTCGAGAACGATGTCCACATCCTCGGCGTCAGCTCCCTTGCCGCCGGACACAAGACCCTCGTCCCGCAGGTAATCGAAGAGCTCAAGAAACTGGGCCGCGAAGACATCATGGTGGTTGTGGGTGGCGTAATACCCCCGCAGGATTATGACTTCCTCTTCCAGGCCGGGGCAGCCTGCATCTTCGGTCCCGGCACTGTGATCAGCGACAGTGCCATCAAGATGATGGAGCTTCTCCTCGCCTCGCGCAAGTAAGACAGCAACTTCAAAGTCTCGCCCCCTGTGAGGGGCGAGACTTTCATTTTTACCCAGTTCATTATCCACCCAGAGTAAAAGCCGACACACACCGCATCATGTCAAAGCTAATCAAAAAGAAATGGGATGTTGCCTTTGTCAAAGGCGGTATCGACGCCCTCTTTGCCGACACCCCTTTCCAAGTCGATATTGTCAAGAATCCCTTCAACGGACACTGGTTTGCCGACCCGTTCATCCTCGATGTCACCGAGCGCACGGTAATCCTGCTGGCCGAAGAGTTCCACTATGCCGACCCCAATGCCTATGGCCGGATTGCCAAGTTGACTATCGACAAGGCCACGATGACTATCCAGCAGTACAGTATCATCCTCGACACCGGCACCCACCTCAGTTTTCCCAACATTCTGCGCCAGGATGGCAAGATTTTCATCTACCCCGAAAACTGCCACGAGGGCAAACTTAACCTCTATGAGTACAACCCCGACACCGATGCCGTGACCCCCGTGCAAAGCATCTGCAACGATGCGGTGTGGGATGCCTCCATCACCGACCTCTTCGGCCACAGGATGCTCCTGGGCAGCTATCAGGACGACTACCATCTGGATGTGTACCACTGGGACGAGACTGCCCGCAACTTTGTCCGTTCCCATTCCATCCTTTCGGCCAAAGCCGACAACCGCCTTGCCGGCGCGCCTTTCGCCTACCAGGGTGCCCCCTACTGCCCCACGCAGGACTGCTCCACCACCTATGGCGGCGGGGTATGCCTCAAACCGATGGTTGAACAGGGGGGCAAGCTGGACCTCCGTCCGGGCAAAGTCCTCACTCCGCCCGATGGCAAAAAGTTTGAGGGCATGCACACCCTCAACCAGTATAAAAACATGGTGGTTGTAGACCTCAAAAGCTGGAGCAACCCCCTCCTGTATTCCCTCTACAAAGCCTATCAGGCTATCGCCAAAAAGTAAGTAACTAAAGCCTGCCCCCGGTTCGGCAGCGCCCATAAAGACTCTTTCCTATCACACCAGCCTATGAAAAAGAACGAGGCCATCCCCGAAGTCAAACGCCACCGGCACATAGTGCTCTGCGGCGACAACATCAACGCAGTTTCCATTCTCCGCAGTTTAGGCGAGGTTGGGCTCCGTCCCACGGTCATCATGATTGATGAGGGCCATGTGCCCCTGGTGTCCAAATGCCGCTATGTCGGGGAGCTCATACAGACAAAATCCTTCGACGGCAGCCTCCACGAACTTCTTCGCCTGGCTAACCCCCAATGCCCCCCGTTTGTGTATACCAGCGACGACAACCATCAGAGCCTGCTCGACCGCCATTACGACGAGCTGAAAGGTGGTTTCCACTTTTTTAACGCTGGCCAGCAGGGACGCGTCACCTACTTCATGGACAAGAACAACATCTGCCAGGCCGCCAAGGAATGCGGCTTTGCCATCGCCGACAGCGAAGTGCTTGTCCCCGGCCAGATGCCCAGCCACATCCACTACCCCGTCATCACCAAAACCCTCAACCCCTACGAGGAGGGCTGGAAACGCGACGTGGGCATCTACCACGACCCCGAATCGCTGGCCAAGGCCTACACCCAAATGGTGAGCAAAACCCTCCTCGTGCAGGAATACGTCGAGAAGAAAAATGAGCTCTCGATGCAGGGATTTTCCATCGACGGTGGCCGGATAGTCTACCTCCCGTTCAAGCGCCAGTATTTCCGGCTCACCGACAGCGCCTATGGCAGCTACTGCTATTACCGCACCTACCAGGACGAGGAACTTGACGCCAAAATAGTCCGGCTGCTGCAGATGATAGGATTCTCCGGCAACTTCGAAATTGAATTCCTCGAAAAAAAGGACGGCAGTCTGGTGTTCCTCGAAATCAATTTCAGGCACGCCCTGTCTAACTATGCCAGCACCATCGGCGGCATCAACCTGCCCTACGAGTGGGCCAAGGCCACGTTGCTCCACACCGTCGACGGCCTCCACCCCACACGCGACTATTTCACTGCCATCAACGAATACAAGGATTTCAACACCTTTGTCAAGACTGGCAAGGTGGGGCTCTTCAAATGGCTTAAAGACCTCCTCACAGCCGACAGCTACTACCTTTGGAACAAACACGACCCCAAACCGTTTTTCTCTTTCTACCTCGGCAAGCTGAAGCACAAAGGCCGCAAATAGCCCCTTCCGGCCACCCTGCCCAAAACATGATTCACTATGCCCTGCGCACACACTACGTAGGCGAATAGCCGCGCACGGGTCATGCCATCTGTCCCCCGCTTAGCATGCTCTTTTCTCCAATTTTGGAAAATAATGAAATAAAATTATGCCATGTAAAAAAAAAGTTGTAACTTTGCAAACTCAATACGAATGTGAAGATGAAGCCTAAGATTGATACAGTTGTTCATTTTAGCGGTTTGAAATCAGGCAAATACGAGTATGATTACACGCTGGATGACACCTTCTTTGAAGTGTTTCAAAACGACGAAATTCGGGAAGGAACGGTCGATTTTAAGGTCATTTTGGAGAAAAAGGAGCGCTTGCTGCTCTTCACTTTCACTTTTAAAGGCAAAGTGAAGTCCACCTGCGACCGCTGCCTGGGAGAGATTGAGGTGCCCGTTGAAGGCCACGAAACATTATGCGTCAAATTCAGCGACACCGAAACCACCAACGACGAGGACGTGGTCTTCCTTCCGGAGAGTGCTTACAAAATCGACCTGGCGCAGTGGATGTATGAATACGTGGCCGTAAGCATGCCTATGCAGCATGTCCACCCCGACGGCGAATGCGACAGCGAAATGCTCAAATATATCTCCGACGAGCGTATTGAAACCGAGGACACCGCCCATGCTCAGGCCGAGGCTGACCCACGCTGGGACGCCCTCAAAGAATTGTTAGAAAAATAAACAAATAAAAATAGTAATAATATGCCACATCCAAAACACAGATTCTCGCAGACTCGCACAGCGAAACGCAGAACACACGACAGTTTGGAGAAAGCCCAGCTCACCACATGCAGCAATTGCGGCGCTCCTGTAATGTATCACCATGTTTGCCCCGAGTGCGGGTACTACAGAGGCAAATTGGCCATCGAGAAGAACGTCGAGCAATAAGCCCCGGCATTGTTCTTGTAACACTCCATGTGCGTCCATCCGTTAGGGATGGACGCACACTTTTTTTCTACTGGATGACGCTGGAAAAGCTTCTGCGACGAGACTTCAGGCTGGAGACCAGTTCCAATCTTTAATACATTGGGGACTGACATGCATTATTATTCGTATCTAATGGCAACGACATCGGCTATTTCGTGACTTACAACCTCAACATACCATGAAAGCATCCAACCTGCATATGGAACGCCTAAAACGAAAATCAGAGGAGAGAAAACAGCAACTTATATCCAAGGGTCGGCAGCCGCAATGAGCGACAAACTCAAATGATACAACACTCTGCTGCACATCCCGACGGAATGGATGTTGAGACCAGATATTCCGCCAGCACCCCTACGGCCAAAAGCGGCCTTGACGAACTGGTACTATCAATACGCGGTACAGGCGGCGAAAACAATTTGAGGGGTCGACTCAAACGAAAAAAAGAGGGTGCTGATTGCACCCTCTTTTTAAGTATTTGAATAACTCGACTTATTGGCGAGTGATTTTGCCATCGTTGATTGCCGAGTCATCCCAGAAGTTGAACCACAGCTTGGTGCGGATGTTACGACGGATGGAAAGCTGACCATTGGACTCAGTCACAGGACGAATGTTGACATTGGTACCGGTGTAGACGAAATCGAAGGACTGGCCATCGGCAGTAGTGAGAGTGAAATAGGCAATAGCCTGCAGATACTCAGTACCATCGTTGGCAAAAGGAGCAACAGTGATGTGACCCAGAGGAGTACCCATGTAATTGCCGGGAATGACCTCAACACCAGGAGTGGTCGTAGTACCATCATAGGATTCAGCAGCGCAGAAAAGGGTATCAGCACCAGCAACCTGACCATCCATGACCAGATAAGGCTCCTGAGTATTGACATTGACCAAGTGGCCGTTGCCATAGAGTTTGTTAGTGGTGGACACTATCTGAATCTCAGTAACTTTAAGCTGAGGGAGAGCATCATTAGCACCATAAACGGGCAGACCCAATTGGAAAGCGTTATTCAGAGTATTAACGAAGCGGGCTCCATATCTTGCATTGGGAGTAAGAAGAGCGATGTTGTTCTTCAGCTGGATTCTGGGAGTGTCACCCAAAGTCTGGACATAGCCCGAGAGAGTCCAGTTGGGGAACATGGTCTCCGGACCAAGACCCACGAGGTAGTCGGGAATAGTAGTTGTGTGAATCATGGTCATGTTCTGCTTCATGCTGATGGTCCAGTCAGAAACGGGGTTGATGGGGTCACCAACGGTCATGGCAGTGCCAGGAGTGAAGAGATTGCTGGGATAGAAGGCAACAGCGGGATAGCCAATATAATCAGCCGAAACTCTGATGTTGGCAGCATCGCTATGAGTAGGACCGGAGTAAATGGAATCGGGACCATCCATTCTCAGGAAAAGGTCGGCAAGACCACCATTGACATACATTTGATCACCAGTCTGGAAGAAGACGTGGTCACCAATGCCATAGAAACCTTGCTTATCATTGTCCGAAGCAGCGGATTTTTCGCCGGAAACGGTCAAGGTAACCATACCATTCTCATCGGGAACGAGGGTGTTGTTATTTTCTTTGGAGCAGCCAACAAAAACGAGCGTTGCGAGAGCAGCTGCAAAAAATGTGTACTTTTTCATTTTCTTCTTGTTCGTTTAAATGTTAGAAATTCTTCTTGTTTGTTCAAATGTTAGAAATTGATCTCACCACCTTCACGGATGATTTCAAGTTCACTTACGCTTAACTGGAAACCGTTTTCAACGGCCACAACCTTTACCTGTAACTCAGGAGAGGAATAATTTTTTTTGTCTTTCATTGTTTTTTGTATTGTTTTTTAATGATTAATAATATTCGAAAACTTAAATTGTCAATAAATGTCCGTCTCACAGGACGACTCTTGATAAATTTGCTTTCGTTTGCTTCATCTATTAATTTTTAGTTTCACATATATTTAGGCGCAACTTCATAAGCATTAAACACTCAACCGTTTACACGAGAAAATCATGTCTAATCCTATACTTTGTTACAATGCAAAGATACAACTTTTTTTGAACATGCAAGAAAAAATTCAAACGTTTTCGAAAAAAAGAGTCTCTCTGCAAGGCTAAACTTTATTTTACAGGACTCTGCAGTGCAATCTGCAGTTCATCGAGTTGTTCCTGTGCTATGGGCGCCGGGCTTCCGCTCATCACATCGCGCCCGCTGTTATTCTTGGGAAACGCAATAAAGTCACGAATGCTGTCGGCGCCGCCAAAGAGCGAGCAGAGCCGGTCGAACCCGAAAGCCAGTCCGGCATGAGGCGGCGCGCCATAGGTGAAGGCGTCCATCAGGAAGCCAAACTGCTCATAGGCTTTCTCGTCGGTGAAGCCGAGGGTATGGAACATCTTGTTCTGCAGAGAGCGGTCGTGGATACGGATAGATCCGCCGCCCACCTCTACGCCGTTGATGACGATGTCGTAAGCGTTGGCGCGGATGTCGCCCCAACGGCTTTCGTCGTCCAGCAAGGCCTCATCCTCGGGCTTGGGGGCTGTGAAGGGATGGTGCATGGCATAATAGCGCTGTGTCTCCTCATCCCACTCCAACAGTGGGAAGTCTATCACCCACAGGGGTGCATACTGGTCGGGGTTACGCAGACCCAGCTGGCCTCCCATCTCAAGACGGAGGGCACACAGTTGCACACGCGTCTTCATGGCCGGTCCGCAGAGAATCAGCATCAGGTCGCCGGGCTGGGCTCCGAACTTTTCGGCCACAGCCTTGAGGTCATCCTGGCCATAGAACTTGTCCACACTCGATTTGAAACTGCCGTCGGCGTTGTATTTGATATAAACCATGCCACCAGCACCCACCTGTGGACGCTTGACATAGTCCGTCAAAGCATCCAACTGCTTGCGCGTATAGTCAGCACAGCCCTGGGCATTGATGCCAACCACCAACTCGGCACTGTCGAAGAGACCGAAACCGTGGCCTTTCACCACATCGTTCAGTTCCACAAACTGCATCCCGAAACGGATGTCGGGCTTGTCGCTGCCATAGAGACGCATGGCATCGTGCCACGTCATGCGTGGGAAGTCACCAAACTCCAAACCTTTCATCTCCTTGAAAAGATGCTTGGCCAAGCCTTCAAACATATTGAGTACATCCTCCTGCTCGACAAACGACATCTCGCAGTCTATCTGGGTGAACTCTGGCTGACGGTCGGCGCGCAAGTCCTCGTCGCGGAAGCAGCGCACTATCTGGAAATAGCGGTCCATGCCGGCCACCATGAGCAGCTGCTTATACTGCTGCGGGCTTTGGGGCAGTGCGTAGAACTCGCCCGGGTTCATGCGCGAAGGAACCACAAAGTCGCGTGCCCCTTCGGGCGTAGACTTAATCAGCATCGGGGTCTCGATTTCGAGAAAATCCTTTCCGCTCAGATAATTCCGCACAAGCATAGCCATCTTATGGCGCAATATCAGGTTGTTCTTCACCGGGTTGCGGCGGATATCGAGATAGCGGTATTTCATGCGCAGGTCGTCGCCGCCGTCGCTGTTGTCTTCAATAGTGAAAGGGGGAGTCTTGGCCTCATTCAGCACATTCAGCTCCCGTACCTCAATCTCTATCTCTCCAGTTGGAATCTTGGTGTTCTTGCTGGCGCGTTCAATCACTACACCCTTGGCTTGAATCACATATTCGCGTCCCAGACGGCGGGCTTTTTCACACAACTCGGCGTTTGTCTCCATATTGAAAGCCAGCTGCGTAATGCCATATCGGTCACGCAGGTCGATGAATGTCATGCCGCCAAGGTCGCGGCTGCGCTGCAGCCAGCCGCAGAGAGTCACTTCCTGACCGACATTCTTAATAGTCAGTTCTCCACAAGTGTTTGTTCTGTACATATCAATTATTAAGATTCATTAGTGTCTCAAATATATTTTACTCTGCTACTGGGCAGGTGCGGGAGCGGCTTCGGCGGGGGCAGCAGGCGTAGCCCCTGCCTCTGCTCCGGTCTCAGCGCCTTTGGTTGCCGACTCTGCCACCGTTTCCGACACATCAGACACGGCGTCTACCAGTTCACCCTTCACACTTCCAAAAACCTTGTCCACCACTCTGTACACAATCGAAGTCTCGTCATAATGCAACGCCTTCATATTGTCGTAGCGGTTGAAATAGCCCTTGAAATAGAGGATGCCAAAGATAATAACGGCAATAACCAGCAGGGTTATAATCCAGCGCAACCAGCGAGGCATACGCTTCTCCGAATAGGGGTCGTCCAAAACCATCTTGGGATAGCTGGCCATATCGGTCAGTGTGGCACCGAACCGGGTGTTGACCATAATCTTGGCATTCACTGCCCAACCGTTGGCGTTCAGCACCGGACCCAAATTGCGTTTGCGCAGCTTGCTCCATGCCAGGAAGACTGAAGGACCCGAAACGCACACAAAGATGAGCAGGATGAACACGATAATAGTGATGGGATGGTTGAAGAAGGCCTTACCCAAGCCGACAGCAGCCCCGGCGATATAACCTACAGCCATGCCGATGGCGGCAAAAATACCAGCAAACTTAGCGATATCAAAAGGCGGCTTCTTGCTCTTCTCCACTGCCACTGGAGCGTTGCCGCTCTGGGCTTGCGTGGCCAGCGTGGTCGAAGCACTGTCGGCTTTCGACGTGAGGCTCTCAAACGACTTGCTCTCCTTCTCGGCGGCCGACTTGTTCAGTTTCTCAGTAATCCAGTTGCCAAACTTCTTATAAGGCGACCAGAACGCCTGGCGGATACTGATGGGATTGTCGATAATTTTCGTCACCACTGCATCCCAGTCCTGACCCGAGCAATCATAGAATATTGCATTCTTGCCCACACGTAAATTATCCACATCTCCGTCGGTCAGCACTGCAACTATGTCCATCGTCTTATTCTTAGTTTTCGACACACAGTTACAATACAGCAGATACATACCGCTCAAACCGGCCATATCGGCATGCTTGGCCATGTCCGTCACCTTCATACACAGATTCAGACAGCGCGAATCAATATAAAGCTTACCGGCCTGGAACACGGCATCCACCGTTGTGTCATAAAAGTCGGTCATCATGACATAGTTGCGCAGCAGCCTGTAGAAGTCGCGGTTCAGGCGCAGCAACTTCTCCAGCGGAGCCATAGTCTCATGCTCAGTCTTCACCTTCTCAGCCATTCCATCCTCAATCTCCTTCACCTTGTCGGCCTTAGCGGCAACATAAGCATCTACCTTGGCCACTATATCATTCCATTCCTTCTCGCTCACACTCTCCTTGCCCGGCAAGTCGACATCCAAAACCAACATCTTCACCTTATCGAAAGCCCCCTGCCAAGCCGGATTGATGCCCTCGTTGACGGGCAACACACACGTTGCTATCGGACGCGAAATCGGATACTTCGACAGCTCATCGCTGCAGGTGGCAAGATTTTTCTCACTGATTTCTGCCACTTTCTCAGCCGACACATCCAAGGCAGCTCCGCAATCATCGTGGAACTGAAGGAAACGGCAACGCAGATAATAGTCAGCCATCTTGTCGCGGATAGCATTCACCGCCGCCACGGCATCGTCGCTGTTCTCGCCATAGGGATAGGCATCCAGCTTCATATTGTCCAACAAATCCTTCAATTCATTGGCACGGTCCTCATCATAATGCGACAGGAAGTCCATCAACTGAGGCAGCGACACCTCCTCACCCTGGCTCTCGATAATCGACAACACCTTCTTGGCATCCTCCAAAAGCTGGGCACCTTCCTCCGCAGCCTCATTGATGTCCGACAGCGTCACCGAGTCTTTCCCCAACAAAATCTTGTTGGGATCCTTCAACACCTTGCAAAGCCACTGCGCAGCGGCCACAACTTCTTCCACCCTGATTTTTCCGTCCCGGTCTGAGTCAATCAAATCAAGGGTGCGCTCCTCCAACTCCAGACCATGGACAGGACAACTCAGCACCGTCCACAACTTCTGGTCCAATTCTCCCAAATGGGCAATGTCCTCGCCCGAAGTGATATTAACTCGTGTCACACCGCCCAGCGAGCAGTACTGCCACTTATAATCGCTTTTGCCTTTCGACAACTGTGTCAGTTTCTTCTTCATAGCAATAATATTATAAAATTATTAAAGTGCAAAGATACAAAAAAAATCAGACATGGTGGAAAAAAACATCGGTTCACCTGCCTGAGCCGCCAGCCCCGGTCCCCCGGCTCCCCAACTTAACACACACCTCCCTACGATGGAAAGAAAAAACCAGCAGGGAGCCGTTCTCGGCACCCCCAAAAGACAAAAAAGAGATCCACGGCCTCCGGCACCTGACAAAACAAAAAAAGGGAGCCGTTCAAGGCTCCCTCTGTAAGAGATTGGCGGCGACCTACTT
>CAMVMX010000008.1 GCA_947168665.1 uncultured Bacteroidales bacterium | reverse complement strand
ACCAATACACCAACACTGACAACTGCCAAAGCACCGACACTCTGCACCTCACCATCCTCCACGGCACGCACAACGCCGAGTCCCAATCCGCCTGTGAGCAGTTCACATGGCACAACAACACCTACACTGAGACCGGTATCTACACTCACCAATACACCAACACTGACAACTGCCAAAGCACCGATACTCTGCACCTCACCATCCTCCACGGCACGCACAACGCCGAGACCCAGTCCGCCTGTGAGCAATTCACATGGCACAACAACACCTACACTGAGGCCGGCACATACACCTACCAATACACCAATGCTTACAACTGCCAAAGCGCCGATACTCTGCACCTAACACTCCACTATGGCGACCGTACAGATGTAGTGGCACACGCTTGTGACTCATTCCTTTGGGAAGCCAACAGCCATGTCTATTCCCACTCAGCGCAGGATTCGCTGCTACTAAGTAATCAATGGGGATGCGACTCGGTGGTAGTGCTGACCCTTACAGTGAACCGTTCAGTGATTGTAGACAGCACGGTGACTGGATGCAGCAAAGTGTGGTGGAGCGATACCCTCTATCGCTCTGACACGACACTGCTCTACCGCCACACAACAGAGGCAGGATGCGACTCGACAGTGCTCGTACGGCTGAAAGTGTTCAATCCCCCTGTGGCGATGATGGAATGCAACGTAAACCACCTGACGGAACTCCAGCCCACGCTCCAGGCCAAGGACATAACCGCCGGGCGGCACACGAGGATGTGGTTCGTGGACGGTATGCCCTACGACACGACAAGCACACTGTTGTATGAGTCCCGGATCGATGCCGACAGTGTGATGTTGTACCTAACAGTAGATGACGGGCAGTGCGCCGACAGCGTATCGAAAGTAATACCGATGTGGCGTGAGGAACTATGGGTGCCAAACATCTTCTCCCCCAAAGCAGACCAACGGGAAAACAGCCGTTTCAGAGTTAAGGGGAAAGGGGTGTGTGACTTCGAGCTGCGCGTCTTCAACCGCCGCGGACTTATGGTATATGCCAGCCGCGACATAGAGGGAGAGTGGGACGGCACACACAACGGGATGCCATGCCCCGAAGGAAGCTACGTGTACACCATCCGCTACACCACATGCACGTCGACAGACAATGTGCGGCATGTGACTGGAACGGTGCTGCTGATGCGCTGATTCCCTGCCATAGAGAAAAAAAGTCAGCGTATGGATTTTTTTTTGTATTTTTGCAATTTGAATCATAGCAGAAATGAGTGACCTTTGAAAGATAAGAGTGTGGATGCCAACCGACCCTGCCGCCGGCAGCCCGGCCCGCCCGCCGGGGCGTGGCTGCGGGAGGAAAGTCCGGGCAACACGAGCCACCATACTTCCTAACGGGAAGGCGGCGGGAAGGAAAGCGTCCCGCCGACAGCAAGTGCCACAGAAAGATAAACCGCCCTCACTTTACGGTGGAGGGCAAGGGTGCAAGCGCGAGGCAAGAGCTCACGACGGGCGGCAGTGATGCCGCCCGATGGCAAACCTTATGGGTTGAAAGACCAAATATACCGGCAGCGCGGGGCTGGCTCGCCCCTATTGCCGGGGGGTAGGTTGATAGAGGCCGGCGGCGACGACGGCAGTAGATTGATGGCAGGGGCCCCGCACCCCTTATAGGCCTGCAGGGAACTGAACCCGGCTTATGACGTTGGCATCCCCACTTTTTTTATGATTTAGAACGATGAAACGAATTAGATTATACACTACTGCCGCATTGCTGGCTGGAAGCCTGGCCGCCGCTGGCTGCGTACATCAAGGCGCGCTTGTAGACGTGCCCGCCACACTGATGCGCTACCAGCACAAGCCCACCGAAGCTCGGCTGCTGACCCTGGCACGGTCGTATGCCGAATCCATCAACCGCAACCTGCGCCAACAGTCGCCCTGTCCGGGACAGTATGCCGACTACGGGGTCGCATTAGCCCGGCTGGGCTGCACCCGCCAGGCAAACACAATGTTCAACAACGAAAAATTCCTCTTCCCCAACAGTACACTGTATGTCGACATACTCAAACAAACGCTGACCCCTGCCTACGCTGCCGAAGGAGGCATCGACACCTCGCTGATCGACATCCACACACTCGACACCATCACCGTCCGCTACACCCCCGAAGAAGAAGCCCTGCTACGCCAACTGGAAGAAGACCCTGCCTACAAGCAGATGCTCAAAGAACGCGCCAAGGCCGAGCGGGAACGCCAAGCCGAACTGAAACGGAAAGAGAAAGCCGCTGCCGACCAAGCACGCAAGGAGGCTCGAAAGGCCGAGCAGGCCGCCCTGAAAGCGCAACGGGAAGCCGAGCGCGAAGCCCGCAAAGCGCAGCGCGAAGCCCAGAAAAAGAACGACAACAACAGCGGAAAGGAGGTGCAGCAGTGAACCGGCAACCATACATCATGAACCTCATACGTCTGCTGCCACTGCTGGCACTGCTGCTGGTCGTGGGCTGCAAGGCCGAGAAAAAAGTGACCACCTATGACGACCTCTACCGCGAAAAACCGGTAAGCATCCTGATTGCCCCCGTGCAGGACAATGCCCGCCGTGCCAATGTGAAGACCTCACAGGACGAGGTTGTCAACGAAGAGCTGGGCGCGGCGGCATGCTACATGAGGCAGACTCTCAGTGCACCGCTGGCCGCCCAAGGCTACTACACCGCCGCGCCGCTGGCCGCCGACGTGGTGATAGAGAAAACCGGCTGGGACTACCGCCAACTTATGAACGGCGACATCAGCTCCCTCTACAAGACCTACGGCTTCGATGCCGTGCTGCTGGTAGCCATCCACAAATGGCAGGAACCCGAAGTGAACGAAATAGTTGTCTATGCCGAATACACCCTGCGATCCACCAAGAGCGGCACCGAACTGATGCACACATGGGTGCGCGGCAACAAACTGCAGCCCGTAGACGTGAAAGGGGACCCCGTCGAGCTGAGCACCGATGAAGAGTTCATGACCCTCAACGCGATGGACAGCCGACTGGCCCACCGATGCATCCTGCTGCAGCAGATGAGCGACTTCGCCCTGCGCAACATCCCCACCAGCGTCAGCCGCTGGCATTTCCAGCACGACCGCTACATCCCTTCAAACCCCGTGTTCTATAGTTTCACCATCAATCCCGACGGGAGCATCGAACGCTCCAGCTATTCGGAAGACGCTTTCGGCAATGAATGTTTCACAGATTGAACTCTCGCTGACCCCCGCGCTCTACGAATGGCGCACCATCAAAAAGCATCACACCACCGTGGCGGTAGACATACTGAGAGCCACCACAGCCATCTGCGCCGCCTTCGAAGCCGGTGCCGAGGAGATTGTGCCGCTGGAAAGCCTCGACGAACTCGCCGACTACGGCCAGCGGGGCTACCTGTGCGCAGCCGAGCGGGGCGGGATGAAAGTAGAGGGCGCCACCTACGGCAACTCACCCACCGAATACCTGGCCAGCGACCTGCATGGCAAACGTCTGGCCTACAGCACCACCAACGGGACAGTATCCATCCGGCGAGGCAGCGATGCCGAGCGCACACTGGTGGGCTGTTTCGCCAATATCAGCGCGCTGGCCTCCGAACTCATCGCCCGCCCGCAGGACTTGGTGATTCTTTGCAGCGGCTGGCGCAACGACTTCTCAGTGGAGGACACACTCTTTGCCGGGGCCCTGTGCCGCAGACTGCTGGCCAGCGGACTCTACGTCAGCCACAACGATGCCGTAGCTATGGCTCTGGCATTGTGGGACAGCTGTGGCGGCGACCCCTACAGCTACTCCCTGCAACACGCAAGCCATGTGCAACGGCTCATAGGCTTCAACGCCCTAAGTGATATCGTTCATGCTTTCAAAGAGGACACTTGCAAAGTTGTTCCTCGGCTGGCGGACGGCAAACTGACATGTAATAAATTCATATTAAGAGACTAACGATTGGATGAAGAGCAAACTGACCACTATCATAGGCCTGCTTGTGGCGGGCATTGTGCCACTCTCCGCAGCCGGACAGAAGGCCGATACACTGCGGTGTGGCTATGACCACAGCATCACATGGTCGCAGGTGGCCACACCCGCAGCTTTGATGGCCACGGGCACTGCCATATCGTTCATTCCATCTGTACACACGAAGATTGACTTTGAACTGCACCGCTGGCTTCAAGCCGACGGACACGAGCGGATGGAACTTGAGGACTATGTGCAGTACACGCCCATCGCGTCGGTGTTGGTGCTGAAAGCCTGCGGGCTGGAGACTCGGCACGGATGGCGCGACATAGTGTGTCTCGGAGCGGGCTCGGCCTTGATCAGCACCGCGTTCTGCAACCTTGCGAAATATACTTTCAAAGCCGAGCGCCCTTACGGCGGGGTGTACAACAGTTTCCCGTCGGGACATACCATAACAGCCTTCTTCGGGGCCGAGATGCTGCGGCGCGAACTGGGCGGGGAATATCCCGGCATTGCGGTGGCGGGCTATGTGGTGGCCACCGGCGTGGGGCTGATGCGGATGTATAACAACAGGCACTGGGCAAGCGATGTGCTGGCCGGTGCGGGAATCGGCATTCTGAGTACTTCGCTGATGTATTGGCTGGCCCCTTATCTGCGTTTTTGACACTCCGCCCCCATGCACCCCATAGCGCATATCGAGAGCTGTTTCAGCACCAAGTTCGGCATCCCGCGCCAGGCGGGCATCGTGGACACCCCTGCCAGGGTAGTGTTCGAACCCGAATACCGCATTGCCGAAGCAGTGCGGGGGCTGGAGGATTTTGAATACATCTGGCTCATTTGGCAGTTCAGCCAGGCCGTGCGCCCGGGGTGGTCGCCCACGGTGCGGCCTCCCCGGCTGGGAGGCAACCGCCGCATGGGAGTGTTCGCCACGCGGAGCCCGTTCCGGCCCAACGCACTGGGGCTCTCGTCGGTGAGGTTGCTGCGTGTGTCTACGGAGGCGGGGCTGGGGCCGGTGCTGCACGTCGCGGGGGCTGACCTGCTGGACGGCACGCCCATCTTCGACATCAAGCCCTACCTGCCCTATACCGACAGCCACCCGGAGGCCCGCAGCGGTTTTGCCCCGCAGGCGGCTGAGGCGCTGCTGCAGGTAGACTGCCCTCCACAGATGTTGGCACTGCTGCCCGCCGGGCTGCGCGGGGGACTGCTCGATGTGCTGGCCCACGACCCTCGGCCCCAGTACCAGCATGACCCCAACCGGAGGTACGGCATGGAGTTTGGCGGGTTTGAAATAAAATTCAGTGTTGCCGACGGCACAGTGCATGTGGAAGGGGTATCCCCCCTGCCCTGCTCCGATGGACGCCCGCCGACTCAATAGCAGACCTCATACCGTTCCCCGTCGGCGGCAATCTGGGTGTGGGCAAAGACCTCCTGCGCTTCGGCAAGTAGTTTTTCGGGTTCTTTGAATCGGGCACTGATGTGCGTCAGAAGCAGTTGTTTGGCGTGCGCCTCGCGGGCCATGGTGGCGGCCATAACGGTGGTGCAGTGCAGTTTCTCCTGCGCCACGGAGGCGAATCCCTTGTCGAAAGTGCTTTCCATGCAGAGCAGGTTGACCCCTTCGATGAAGGGGAGGATGGTATCGGTGTAGGCGGTGTCGGTGCAGTAGGCGTAGCGGCGTGCGGGGTTGCCGCCACGGGGTATCTCCTCGACCAGATAGCCGTAGGTGGGGACCGAGTGCACCAAGGGGAAGGCGAAGACCCGACAGAGGTCGGTCTCGAAAAGGAGTTGCATGCCCTCGGCAAACTGCAGCTCATGGTAGTTAATCTCGAAAGTGATGTGGCTGCCGGACACATCCATCAGCACATCCATAGCCTTGCGGATGCCTGCCGGGGCATAGACATCGACGGGCTGGACGCGCCCGCAGAGATGCATGCTGCTCAGCAGTCCGGGAAGCCCGAAGAAGTGGTCGCCGTGGAGGTGGGTGAGGCAGATGTGGGAGAGGCCCTGCATTTTTTGATGATAGACCCGAAGCTGGGTCTGGGTGTTCTCGCCACAGTCGAAGAGGATCCGAAATCCGTTGACGTTCAGCACCTGCGCACTGCAGTGGCGGGCCACAGTGGGGAGCGCGGCTCCTGAGCCTAATATGGTGGTATAGAAGTTGGACACGCTATTTGTTCTCGTAATAGACTATGGCACCGGTGGCGGGGTCGAAAAGGGCTTTGAAATGCTTGTGCGGCAGATTGATAACTGGGCCAAACTGGGCGACGGGGAGAGTTGCCTGATAGTCGAACAGCTCGCACGACAGATTCATCTGGGCCAGCGAGGGGAGTCTGTATTTGAAATTGCCTTTGGATAGGAATGCGAGCAGACGTTTCTTCTGGCCAAGGGTGCGCACATGCTGCATCGACTTATCGGGACGGAGGGTGCAGACTACGGGCAGAGCATCGTAGTCGTCGCTCTCGCACACGCCCTCACTGCGTGAGAAATAGAAGAGTACGAAACGCTGCAGGGTGTCTTTGGCCGAGGCGACGGGCTTGGGGTTGATGAAGAAATGGACCTTTTCTACCACAGGCTTGCCAATGAACTGGGCCATCAGGACGGCCTCTTTCTCTTCGAGCTGTTTGAGCAGTTCGGTCTTGCCTTCGGGGGTATAGCGGTCGGATAGGGCTATGTCGGCCCGGGTGTCCTCCAGTTCGGCAATCTCTTCGGCGGCGGCCTGGGCACGCTGGCGCAGGGAGCGCGGGGCTTTTTTGGTGGACATCCCTGTGGGGTTGCCCGGACGGTCGCCACGCACGTAGAAGGTGTCGGTTCGGTCATAGAGGTTATAGGTGGGCAGCATCTTGTCGGCGGTGGCATTGTGGAGCACCAGTTTGGCATCGTCCTCGGTGGGACGCGTGTTGTGGGTGGCAGGGGCAGACTCGGCGGCGGCCTCGCTCGGACTCATGCCCACGGAACGGAGTAGGTGACGATTGTCCACCTGGACGGAAATGCCTGAGGGTTCGACAAGGAAATAGTTGTCCGGGTCGGCCTCGACGGTGTATGAGGTCCGCACATCCTGTATACGATAGGGCTTGTCGACATCGAAGTTGTCGAGGGCCAGCATTTCGGAGGCGTATTCGCTGTAGACGGCCTCGCTCAGGTCGTAGTACATATAAGTCACATCTACACAAATCTGTGTGCGGGGCAGGGCGTAGAAGAGCCCTTCGCCGGTCGTGTTGCCGCCTTTGCCTACCGGCACTACCGAATAGCATCCGGCCAGCAGGCTCACAGCGGTAGCCAATAAAAGAAATCTACGTAGCATAAAAATATTCTTTGTTTAATAATGTATTCAACTTTTTTTATTAACTCTGATGGCCATCAGGCCGAGGAATGTGAGCAGCCCGTTCACCAGCAGGATTTCGAAGCCAAAATGATAGCCAGTCCATACGGGCATGTATTTTTTCAGCACAAAGGCCAGGATGGGCGAAAGCACTGCTACCAAAGGGACCCAACGGTCTCGCACCTGCCATTTGGTGAAAAGGCCAAAAGTGTAGAGGCCGAGCAGGGGGCCATAGGTGAACCCGGCCACATCGAAGAGGGTGTCGATGAGCGACTGGGTGTGGAAGGGCCGGAAGGCCACTATGACCAACAGGTAAAGCATGGCGAAGCCCACGTGGACCCATCGGCGGGTCCGCACGGCACGGTGCGAGTCGGCCTTACGCTCAAAGCCCAGGAAGTCGTAGCACAGGGTGGTGGTAAGGGCGGTGAGGGTACCGTCAGCACTTGAATAGCCGGCAGCCACCATGCCTATGATGAACACTACTGCCGTAAAGGTGCTGAGGTGGAAGGCAACGGAGGGGAAGATTTTGTCGCCCATGACATTTCCTTTGGCATCAACGGGCAGGTCGAAGCCGGTTGTCTGCGCGTAGGCAATCAACGCCGCCCCGAGGCAGAGGAAAAGGAGGTTGACTATGATAAAGAGACCGCTGCTGGTCATCACGTTTTTCTGGGCATCGCGCAGGTTTTTGCACGTCAGATTCTTCTGCATCATGTCCTGGTCGAGACCCGTCATGGTGATGGTGATGAACATGCCGCTCAATATCTGTTTCCAATAGTATTTACTGGCGGTCGGGTCGGTCTCGAACACACGCGTGTAACCGGCATCGGCTGAACGGCGCAAAAGTTGGGCCAACGAGATGTCCAGCTCGGAGAGGATGGCCACCACCGTAGCCACCGCCGCAAGCAGCAGGAAGGTGGTCTGGAGCATGTCGGTCCACACCACTGTCTTCACGCCACCCCTGAATGTGTAGAGCAGGATGATGGCTATGAACACCACGGCGATAGTCCAGAAAGGGATTCCCCAGCCCCGGAACACGAATTCATACAGCACAAATACAACCAGGTACATCCGCAAGGCTGAACCCATCAGCCTTGAGATGATAAAAAAGAGGGCTCCGGTTTTTTCGGAGCGGCCTCCGAAACGCTGGTCGAGATAGCTATATATCGATGTCACATTGAGCCGGTAATAGAGCGGCAGCAAGACGAGAGCAATCACGGCGTAACCCAGCACATAGCCGAACACGAGGGGCATGTAGGTAAACTGGCCATAGTAGACTCCGCCAGGGACGGACAGAAAGGTCACTCCCGAAAGGGATGCCCCGATCATGCCGTAAGCCACCACAGGCCACGGCGACCGGCGCTGCCCTCTGAAGAATGCATCGTTGCCTGCCGAGCGACGCGACGACAGCCACATCACCACGAACAGCAACACTGTGTAAGTCACAAAACAGATTAGCACAACTGCTTCCATACCTTTTCACAAAAAAAATTGCAATGCAAAGATACTAATTTTTTTCCAATCCCGTTATTTTTCGTAACTTTGAACCCGCAAAAGGACATAAAAATACATCGAAAAGCACGTACAACACATTAGTATAAAACATATTATGAAGAACAAGCAAATTCTGGCCTTCACTCTTTTCTTGGGATTTGCAGGCTGTTTGGCGGCACAAAACACCGACAACATACGCGGTCGAATAAACGACCGCCCCAATCAGGCTGTGCAGCGCAGACCCAACGCCCCGCAGAAAAACGACCAGCGCATGCCCCAACAGCTCACTGACTGCCAGCGCGACGGTCTCCACGGCGAGGTGAAGAACGTACTCTCCGTCATGTACGAAGCCGACAACCGCGCCAACGCGGCCACCCGCGGCAGCATCCTCGAAAGACTCAAAACGGTATACAACCAAAAGGGACAACGCCGAAGCCAGTCCTACCTCTCCAACGAGGAAGACATGATTTTCCGCACCAAATACAAACACGATGACTTCGGCCTCGTCACCCTCGAACACATCCTCGACCCCGACGAGAATGTTATCGGCCGCACGTACTACCTCTACGACGCCGACCTCATCCTGACCGAAGTATACATCGAAGACGAGGAACGGCAAATCGAAAGCCGCGTTCTCTACAAATACGACTCCAAAGGCCGTCTCAGCCAGCTCAGCTACAACGACCAGCAGGGCAACCTTTTCCGCCGCGAAATATACATCTACGGCGAGAACGACAACATATACAAGACTGTCGTCTTCAACCCCCAGGGTCAGAAAGTGCAGGAGATTCGCTATGAGTATGACGAGAACAACGAACCCATCAGCTCAACCCTTTTCGACTACTACGAAGACCCCAACGAACCCGAACTCACCATCACCCTCTACGAATACCGCTATGACGAGGAAGGCAACTGGGTGACCCGCTACGAGTATCAACTTGAGAACGACAAGAAAATCCCCGTATACATAGTCGAGCGCGACATCAAATACTACTAATGCCGCTACCCGCAAGCACATTACCGCCGCCTCCCCCATCCAAGAAGGAGGCGGCTCTTTTATTGTCTGCGGCTGGCTTTCTTTATACCAAACGCAATGGGAAGAACAAATTTGTAATTCTCAGACCCAAAAGTCCGAATATCCTAATAACAAAAACACTCTTTTTTGCGACCCTTCAAAACCTTGTTTTATTCTCAAGACCCACTTTCGCAACCCGCGACAGACGATTTCAAAAACATTTGAGCGGATTGCAGCATTACATCAAGGTGTTGATGCTTTTTTAGTAGCATTGGAACACACACATCACCTCGCTGAAATCAAGGCGGTGCAGATTGTCAGAGTTGATAAAGAGCCGCACCGACCCACAATCGCCCCAGATGGTATCATATAGGTTTTTGCCGTCTGTATCGTCTTTCGCATCGGTAGTGGGTATTTGCAGCAAGAGCGTATCGAATTGGCTTCCCACCTCGTCATATTGCTCAAAGGCAGGATAACCGAGCATTTGGAAATTCTCTTTGGAAACTGCCTGAAACATTGGATTGTCACCCAGTGCAAGGTCGTCGGCTGTCTGTTCCCGCTGTTCTTCGGGAAGTATCTTCTTCACGTAGTCCGCCACATACGCGGTCACCATTTCCTCACCATACAAGTTACGGACAGCCTGGGCGGCAGCATCCTCGAAATCGAAGTCCGACTCGTGGATGCAGGATTCACTTTGCCAAACCCGCAAGGCGAATTCGCCCATCACCGGACTTCCCTCTATCGTTTCAATCCGTGGGTATTGACCAAGTAAAGAGATATCAGTGCCTTTGTCAATCACTTTGTGATACACCACGCGGAAGTTGGCCTGAGAAATGGGATTGTCAATGTCCACGCCATAGCCCTCGGCTATAATGCTTTCGTCCGCAGAGATGAAATATTGCAACATGCCCTCCCCTGGCAAAGGGTCGATATACGGAGCCTCGCCAAGATTCACCTGCATCACCAGTGCCATAGGTTTCCCCTTAGCATCGGTGGGGTAAGGCTGGGTATTATCCCAGTAAGGCATACCGCCGAGTTTGCTTTCGAAGGCGGACGGCTTTCTGCTGTGGTCAATGGCAAACCGCAAGCATTGCTTTGGAGGGTGCAAGCGGTTTATTTCTTCCGTGATGGCGGCAGTTTTCTTCTGCATGGCATCTATCACAGATGGTTCTGGAACAAAACTCGGCAATGCTCTTTCTGTGAGTCCGTCTTCAAGTTGATTGACCGTTTTGCGCAACTTGTAATGTCTAATCAGCAGGAATCCCTTTGAAATGGCAAAAAGGATGGCAAGAAAGACAAATGCCTTCCAATGCCCACTACTGATTCCGCAAGCCAATGCAATCACCAGCAAGACTGCCCACAGAATATTACGCACCAACGATGTTTTCTTTTCTGTTTCCATAATATTTGTGTGAATTCGAGATAACCTTGTTGATAACTTAATCCAAAATTAAGAATGGCAATTAATAAAAAAAGGTGGCATCTAACCACCTTTCAGTACCCGGGGTGGGTATCGAACCCACACGTCCTTGCGGACAGCAGATTTTGAGTCTACCGCGTCTACCATTCCGCCACCCGGGCATTTCGCTACAGTTTCCCATGACTACGAAAAACAAGTATCACAACCGTTTCCGCAACATCTCCGTCTCTCGAAACCGGGTGCAAAAGTACGCACTTTTTTCGACATGGCAAATTTTTTTTTCAAAAAAGCCATTATTCGAGAAAATAGTTGTATCTTTGCAGTCTCAAAATCAACACAAAATGGGCGAAAAAAAAACTGATAAAGTATTCATTTTTGCGGGCCGTGCAACGACTAACCTTGCACATCAGGTGGCCAACATTTACGGAATTCCCCTCGGAAACAGCACCGTTTTCCAGTATGCCGACGGCGAATTCCAACCCTCCTACGAGGAAACTATCCGTGGCGGTATCGTGTTCATCATCCAATCCACACTACCTCCTACCGACAACCTCTTCGAGCTGCTGATGATGATTGACGCCGCCAAGCGTGCCTCGGCCGAGAAGATTGTTGCCGTCATTCCTTACTATGGCTTTGCACGTCAGGACCGCAAGGATAAACCCCATGTGCCCATCGCCTCCAAACTCATTGCCGACATGATCCAGGCCGCTGGTGTCGACCGCGTCATCTGCATGGACCTCCATGCAGACCAAATTCAGGGCTTCTTCAACATCCCTGTCGACCACCTCTACGGTTCCTCCCTCTTCATTCCTTACATCCGTGAGAAATTCGACATCAACGATGTCATGTTCGCCAGCCCCGACATGGGTGGCAGCAAACGTGCCGGCATGTATGCCAAGACGCTGAACAACAGCTTTGTCATCTGCTACAAACACCGTAACAAGCCCAACGAGATTGGCGAGATGCGCCTCATTGGCGACGTGAAAGACCGCCACGTCATCCTCCTTGACGACATCATCGACACCGGCTCCACCATTTGCAAAGCCGCCGGCATCATCATGGAAAGCGGAGCCAAGAGCGTCCGTGCCATGATTACCCACCCCGTCCTCAGCGGCAACGCCATCGAGAAAGTCGAAGCCTCCGCCCTCGAAGAACTTGTCACCACCGACACCATCCCCCTCAAGCGTCCCAGCGACAAAATCCGTGTCCTCAGCTGCGACTGGCTCCTGGCCGAAGCCATCCGCCGCGTGGTCTGCTACGAGTCGCTCGACAACCTCTACGAAACCACCATCCACCACAAAGGTGTGATTCGTCGCATGTAATCATTTTTAATTCACTTAATACCAACATTATTAACCGGCCTCTCTGGCCACAAAACAACAACAAAACATGAGAATAGTATCCATGAGCGGTTCTCTCCGCGAGAACGTAGGGAAAAAAGATGCTAAAGCTCTGCGTCGCGAGGACAAAGTGCCCTGCGTGATGTACGGCAAAGGCGAACAGTACATCTTTTCCGTCCCCCAAACCCAATTCCAGCGCATCCTGTTCAACCCCGAACCCTGCTTCGTCGAGATTGACCTGGGCGGCACCAAGCATCGCGCCATGCTGAAAGACATCGACTTCCATCCCGTAACCGAAATCGTCTACCACTGCGATTTCTACGAACTCAGCGATGAGAAGCCCATCGTCATGTCCATCCCCGTCCACACCACTGGCACCTCCACCGGCGTCATGAAGGGCGGCAAACTGGTCTACAAGCAGAAGAGACTCAATGTCAAAGCTCTTCCCGCCAACATGCCCAACGAGATTCTGATTGACATAACCAACCTCGACATCGCCCAGCGCTGCAAAGTGCAGGACATCGCCACCGAGAACTACACCATCCTCAACCCCAAGAGCAGTGAAGTCGTCGTCATCAACAGCACCCGTGCTGCTGCCATGAACGCCGACACCACCGAAGCTGAATAATCACTAACCCGTATACCGACAGGGGCTAAAAACCAAAAAGCAGGTTGCACTGTCTGCGCACCCACGCTTTGCAGTTTTTAGCCTCTGTATTTAAGAAATAAGCCAATGCACAAAGCAGGTTTTGTCAACATCATCGGCAACCCCAACGTGGGCAAATCAACCCTCATGAACGCCCTCGTCGGCGAGCGTCTCAGCATTATCACCAGCAAGGCACAGACCACCCGCCACCGCATCATGGGCATCGTCAACGGCGACGATTTCCAAATCGTCTACACCGACACCCCCGGCATCGTCAACCCCCACTACAAACTCCACCAGCAAATGATGGGGGTCGTATACAACGCACTCGAAGACGCCGACCTCTTCCTCCTCGTCACAGAAGTGGGCGAGACACTGAAAAGCCAAGACCTGCTCACCAAAATCATCCATTCCGACATCCCTGTCATCCTGGTCATCAACAAAATCGACCTCTCCAACCAGCAGCAAGTATCCGACAAGATTGCCTACTGGCACAACCAGATTCCCCGTGCCACCATCATCCCCGCCTCCGCCACCGAGCGGTTCAACATCGACACCATCTTCGACCACATCCTCCAGCTCCTGCCCGAAAATCCTCCCTACTTCCCCAAGGACGAACTCACCGATCGCTCCATGCGCTTCTTCGTCAGCGAAATCATACGCGAAAAGCTCCTCCTCTACTACCAGAAAGAAATCCCTTACAGCTGCGAAGTCGTGGTAGACAGCTATGAAGAGAAAGACGGTGTCGACAGCATCCGCGCCATCATCTACGTCGAGCGCGAATCCCAGCGGGCCATCCTCATCGGCCACAAAGGACTGTCCATCAAAAAAGTCGGAGTCGAGTCGCGCAAAGACATCGAAGAGTTCACTGGCAAGAAGTGCTTCCTCAACCTCTATGTGAAAGTACTGAAAGACTGGCGCAACAGCGACCGCGCCCTCAAGCAGTTCGGCTACGAAACCGAATAGCCCATGCTCTCCCCAATCCCGCGCCTCCTCCTGCCGCTCATCTGGCTTCTCCTCTCCACCCTGGGGGCCTGCCGTCAGTCTCCTCACACCACGCCCGCAGAAACTCCGTCAACCGACACCTGCCTCGCACCTCCCCCTCCCCGTCTGGCCGACACTCCCACCGAATCTCGCCTCCGTGCCCATGGGCTGGTCGACGTGCAGGAAGTCGACCCCACCATCCAAGTCCACCTGGTCTATGCCACAGCCCGCAACTTCACGGACCACATACTCTACACCGACATCCACAAAGCCTTCATGCTCCCACAGCTGGCCGACAAACTGGCCGCCGCACAACGGCAGCTGCACCGCTCCCACCCCCACCTCAGCCTGCTGGTGCTCGATGCCGCACGTCCACTTTCCATCCAGCGCCAAATGTTCCACCTTGTGCAGGGTACACCCCTCAACATCTACGTATCCAACCCCCTCCACGGGCCAGGACTCCACAACTACGGAGCCGCCGTCGACATCACCCTTGTCGACTCCCTCGGCCACTGGCTTCCCATGGGATCCGACTTCGACCACTTCGGTCCCGAATCGCACATCCGCAATGAGAGTCAACTACTTGCCGACGGGCGCATCACCCAACAGGAATACCACAACCGCCAGCTGTTGCGCTCACTTATGCAGCAGCAAGGACTCCAGCCACTCTACAGCGAGTGGTGGCACTTCAATCTCATGTCGCGCTCCCGGGCGCGACAACAGCTCAAACCCATCAATTTCTAATTGTTCCCGGCAGCATCACGCCTCAATTGAGGTTGTTGGCCACATACCGTGCCACCCGCAGCTGCCAATAACTGAAGCGGCCCTCGAAAAATTCAAACGCAGGCTTCAGTGGCGCGTCTAAATCATTCTTGACAAAATAAGCAACCAACTCTTTCAAATCCGTTGGCGGTATAATCGTTTCGGCATCCAACACTCCCTC
Source organism: uncultured Bacteroidales bacterium (assembly GCA_947168665.1). Taxonomy (GTDB): domain Bacteria; phylum Bacteroidota; class Bacteroidia; order Bacteroidales; family P3; genus Colimorpha. Next base: position 114,266 of record CAMVMX010000008.1, on the reverse strand, counting down.
CTCCACTGCCTTAAACACATAGCCCTCCACCGTACTTACGGCGCGACCCAGCTCTTTGGCCACCTCTTCCACCGTCTTGCCCTCCTCCATCAGCTCCACTGCCTTCCTCCATGTCGGCTTCTGCTGCTTTTGCGGCTTGGGGCTGGACTTGGGCTCTTGCGGGTCCTCTGTTCCGCGCCGACTGGTGGCGGTAGGATTGTCTTTGCGGTAATCCTCCACTATCTGCAAGATATCTGCCCCATACAACTTCATACTCACCGGCCCCATGCCCTGCACGGCAGACAACTCCGCCACATTCCGAGGCATGGCCTTCACAATGCTCAGCAGCGTCCGTTGCCATAAAATCATGAAGGGCTTCACGCCATTCCTTTCTGCCACCTCCTTGCGCCAACGGGAAAGCCTTTCCACCAAGCCGACATCCTCCACGCTGTCCCCCGCCGGGCTTCCTGACCCGGCTCGCGAGTGCTTTTTGCGTTCCTTGGCAGGTTTTTGCAGCGCATAATCCACCTTTGTCTGCTGGTAGCCCTCAATGGTGAACCCATTCTCTGCCACATCTTCCATCAGCCTGATTTTCAAACCGCACGCAGTCACATAGCGTTCCGATACATCCTTCATGCGCTTGGCAGTCTCCCGGTTGTCGATTTCCACGTCCAACACAGGCCTCACCCGCTCGTCAATCGTCCGCAGCACCTGCCCGAAATAGACAGCCGCCTTCCCTATGCGCTCCGCCAACAAAGCCTTGCTGTCGGGCTGAGCGCCTATTGCGGCCAGCTGCCGACGGAACCGTTCTGCCACCGACACAAGGTCGCCCACCTCCTTGCCGCACAACTCCGAAAGGCTGGCGGCCTCTTGTGGATAAAGCCGGAGCAAATGATCCTGGAACAGCCGTCTCAACCCCTCGACCGAGTGCTGCACCCCGCCAAAGTCAAACAGCTCGAAAAGCATGTCATAATAATACTGCGAGCGGTAGCTGTCGAGCATCTGCGCAGCCTGTTGCGGCGGGGTCATGCTTTGGTTGAACTGGTCGATGTCGCTGTTTCCAAACGAGTTCTGCAAGGTAATCGGGGCAAGCAGCGTCAGCCCCTCCAAACTGCGGCAGCGGCTCAGCGCCACATACACCTGCCCGTAAGTAAAAGCCCCTGACACATCCACCTGCACCCTGTCGAAAGTCAATCCCTGCGCTTTGTGCACGGTGATGGCCCAAGCCGTTCTAAGCGGATACTGGGTGAAGGTGCCGTCGACGGTCTGCTTGATTTTGTTGTCGCTGCTGTCAATCTCATAGCGGATGTTCTCCCACCTTTCGGGTGTGACAAATATGCGCTCGCCGTTCTCGGCCTCCACCACAACCACCCTGTCCAGACCCTCGGCCTCGCCGCCGTCGTCCATCACCTCTTCCACCATGCCCAGCATACCGTTGTAATAGCGGTGACCCATGCTGTCGTTCTTCACAAACATCACCTGCGCGCCCGGCTTCAGCTCCAAATGCCTCTCTGTGGGGGCCGACTGCTCAGGAAAGTTGCCCTCCACCTGGGCGTCGAAAATAAAACTCTTCGTGGCCAAAGCCTCCATGTGGCGGCGGTTCACCTCGTTGGCCTGATAGTTGTGAGTGGTCAACAAGATGGGTTCCTGCCCCCGACCGGGAGCTGGACTGGCCTGCACACGGGCATTGAGGGCCTGCAGCGTCCGGCTGTCGAAACGGTTGTCGCGGATATTGTTCAGCAGTTCCACAAAGTGCGGATCCTGCTGGCGGTAGATAGTCTTGAGCTGGATAGTCACATACTGGAGCTTCTGCAAGGCCTTGCTGTGGAAAAAGAACGGCGACGGGTAGACCCTTTCCATATACGGGCGTTCCTCGTCCGTCACCACGGGAGCCAACTGCTGCACATCGCCAATCATCAGCAGCTGCACACCCCCAAACGGGCGTCCGCTGCGGCGGTAGCGCCGTAGCACAGCGTCGACGGCATCAAGCAGGTCTGCCCGCACCATGCTAATCTCATCGATAATCAGCAAATCAAGCGTGCGGATAATGTCCACCTTCGACTTCCGCAGACTCTTCTGGCTGGCCGGCAGCTGATATTCCGTCACCAGCTCGGGCACATCGGGCAGATACGGACAGAACGGGAGCTGGAAAAAACTGTGGATAGTCACCCCGCCTGCGTTGACAGCCGCCACCCCAGTCGGGGCCACCACCACGCTGCGTTTGGGACACCGTTCCACAATATTGTGCAGGAAAGTGGTCTTCCCCGTTCCGGCCTTGCCGGTGAGAAAGATGGAAACTCCCGTCTCCACAACGTAGTGTTCCGCCAACTCAACCTCTGGATTGTACGCAAACTGCATTACGCTAAAGGTCAATATGACAATACCCCAATTTACGCATCCTCACACTCTGTCCTCACGACACCGGCACACGGCGGTCGATGCCGAAACTCATGGGCGACACCTTCAACACCGGGGCAAACTGCAGTCTTTTCCACTCGTTGATGCGCACCTTGCGCAACACTTCGGCCACCATCTTCTCGTCATAGCCCTCGGCCACAATCTCCTCCTGGCACATCTGCTCCTCAATATGGAGGTTCAAGATATTGTCCAGCACACTGTAGTCCGGGAGCGAGTCGCTGTCCTTCTGGCCGGGCCGCAACTCGGCCGACGGAGCCTTCTGTATGGTATTGACGGGGATGCGCACCCCCTCGCGGTTCACATATTCGCCCAGCTCATATACCTCAGTCTTATACAGGTCGCCGATTACACTCAATCCTCCGCAGCTGTCGCCGTAGAGGGTGCCGTAGCCCATGGCCGCCTCCGACTTGTTGGTAGTGTTCAGTGCCATGGCCCCGAACTTGTTGGCATAACTCATCACTATCATGCCGCGGATGCGGGCCTGCATATTCTCTTCGGTCACATCCTCCGGGCGGTCGCCAAACACGGGCTTCATCGTCTCCCTCAGCAAGTCAAACATCGGCTTGATAGGCACAATGTCATAAGCCACACCCAGATTCTTGGCCAGCTCGACGGCGTCATTCACCGAATGGTCTGTCGAATACTGCGACGGCATCAATATGCCATGCACATTCTCCGGCCCCAGGGCATCGGCCGCCAGCAGGCACACCATGGCCGAATCCATGCCGCCCGACAGCCCGAGCACCGCCCGCTGCAGATGATTCTTGCGGAAATAGTCGCGCAGCCCGGTCACCAAAGCCTTATACACCAAGGCCACAGCCTCGGGCTTCTCATCCTCGCACTCCTCCATCAGCTGCAAATCGACACTCGCGGCGTGGGCCTCGAAATAGGGGAATTGACAAAGCACCATCCCTGCCGCATTCAGCGCCATCGAGCCGCCGGCAAACAACAGGCTCCCCTCGCCACCCGTGCGGTTGGCAAAAACCAGCGCGGCATTGTAGTTCTCCACCAGCTTATGCATACGGTAGCGGATGCGGTAGGGCTTGTTGTAGTCGAACACATTGCATCCGCAGCAAATCACCACATCCGGCTGCCCGGCGTGCGACTTGGACAGCTCCTTCAAATCCTCATAGAACCCGATGGCCAGCAACTGGTCCTGATACTGAATCATCTGCACCCCTTCGCCACGCACAAAATAGCGTTGCTCGTCAGGGGCCAGATACTTCTTGGTGACGATGCCGCGTATGGCGCAGTTCTGCACAAATACAATGGCGTTGCACAGTCCGCGGTCCTGAATCTGCAACGGCATACCCACCAGGAACGCCCTGTGCTCCGACCGCTGCACCAGCTCCTGCAACGCCGCCTGGGCGCGTTTCTGCAGGTCGGTGTAAGCCACCGAACCGTAAAGCGGGGCCCCGCACAACGTGCAGGCGGGAAACACCGTAAGCAGTGCCTCCCTGCTCTCGGGGCGGTCCAGCTCCTCGACAATCCATTTCAAATTCTCTTCGGGATTATTAGACACAATGTCGTGTTGAACTATATGTATATTCATATCTTAAAATATTACTATCATTCTGTCATGTACGGGATTAATGGCGAAGGTTTAAACCCTCCGGGCCAAAAATGAAGTGCAAAAATACAAAAAAAAAACCACAATCCCTGTTTTTTTTGTATTTTTGCATTTCGTAATAAACGGCAAACAACAAAACTCAAATTAATAATCAATTTAAAACAACAACATTATGAAGAAAGTTTTTGTACTCTTATTCGCCGTCGTTGCCCTCGGATTTGCCGGCAACGCACAGAACGCAATCGGTATCCGCGGTGCCTTCGGCAACAGCTCCGCAGCCGAACTCTCCTTCCAGCACGGCCTCGGCTCCGCCAACCGCCTGGAACTCGACCTCGGATGGCACAACTACAAGGACTGGGGTTCGTACATCAACCTCACCGGTATCTACCAGTGGAACTGGAACATCAGCGGCGGCCTCGGCTGGTATGCCGGTATCGGTGCCAACGCCGGTCTCTATACCGGTAAATATGAGAGCGACAATTTCGGTATCGGCCTCGATGCCCAAATCGGTCTTGAATACAAATTCAGCATCCCCCTGCAGGTGTCCATCGACTTCCGTCCGCAATGGGATCTCCTCGGCCACGCCTCCGGCTTCGGCTACGGCGTCGCCCTCGGCCTGAGATTCTGCTTCTAACCTCAGAACATTGTAAACAGTCCGACGGCTCCAGCCCCACAGGCCGGAGCCGTCGTTTTTGCACCCCCGCTCACCCCTCCAAGCCCACTCGTCCCACACCCGAATGACGGCATTTAAAACTCACTCTGTCCTCCGCCGGTGGTAGAAATGGGGACTGACCAGCACCGGACAACCGCACAAGGGGCGAACCAAGTGCGCCAACAGCCCCGCGCGAACCAGAGTCCGGTGCAACCCGTTGGCAATAAAGCATTCGCGGCTCGGCGCAAAGGCCGCCCTCCCCGAAAAGCCCCGCACAAAACGGCGGAAAGCTGAAGGAAAAACGAAAGATTTCTGGGCAGGAGATGCAAATATACGATTTTTTTTTGTAATTTTGCAAATCGAAACTCGCTTGGAGGAATAAACAATAAAAATACAATACAATTATGACAGAAAACATTAAAACTCTTCGCGACAGCGCCGCCATGCGGTGGATAGCGCTGTTGCTGTTGGCACTGGCCATGTTCTGTGCCTACATTTTCATGGACATTTTGTCACCCATCAAGGACTTGATGGAGTCCACCCGCGGGTGGGATTCGAAAGCCTTCGGCACGATGCAGAGTTCGGAGACCTTCCTCAACGTGTTCGTTTTCTTCCTCATCTTCGCGGGCATCATCCTCGACAAGATGGGGGTACGCTTCACCGCTGTGCTGTCGGGCGCAGTGATGCTGGTGGGCGGACTGATTAAGTACTACGCCATCAGCCCCTCCTTTATGGGCAGCAGCCTGGAGAACTGGTTTACCAACAACCTGAACTACATCCCGCTGTTCGACGAGCTGGGCGTGTCGCCGTTCTACCGCGGAATGCCCGCGTCGGCCAAGCTGGCTGCTATCGGATTCATGCTTTTCGGATGCGGAGCCGAAATGGCCGGCATCACGGTGAGCCGCGGTATTGTGAAATGGTTCAAGGGCCGCGAGACAGCTTTGGCCATGGGCAGCGAGATGGCTCTGGCCCGCTTGGGTGTGGCCACGTGCATGATTTTCTCGCCCTATTTTGCCAAGCTGGGCGGCAGCGTGAATGTGAGCCGCTCGGTGGCCTTTGGCGTGGTGCTGCTGTGCATCGCACTGATTATGTTCGTCACCTACTTCTTCATGGACAAAAAGCTTGACGCACAGACCGGCGAGGCCGAGGAGAAGGACGACCCATTCAAAATCAGCGACATCGGCAAGATTTTCTCCAGCCTGGGTTTCTGGCTGGTGGCTTTGCTGTGTGTGCTTTACTACAGCGCCATCTTCCCCTTCCAGAAGTATGCTGTGAATATGCTGCAGTGCAACCTGACGCTCAACCCGGCCGACCCGAGTTCGTTCTGGGGTGGCGAGTCGGTCACCATTGTGCAGTACATCATCATGCTGCTGGTGGCTGTGTGCGCTTTTGCAAGTAACTTCTCGAAGAAGAAGGGCATGAAGTATGGTTTGATGGCGCTGGCCGTCGTGGCCTTAGTGGTGTATTGCTATATGGGCTATATGCGCGGCACAGCCGAGACGATTTTCGCCGTCTTCCCGCTGCTGGCTGTGGCCATCACCCCCATCCTGGGCAACTATGTGGACCACAAGGGCAAGGCTGCTTCGATGCTGATGATTGGTTCTATCCTGCTGGTTATCTGTCACCTCACTTTTGCCTTCATCCTGCCTATGTTCAAGGGCAGCGCCGTGGGCGGCACGATTGTGGCCTACGTCACAATCTTGGTGCTGGGTGCCTCGTTCTCGCTGGTGCCCGCCGCTTTGTGGCCTTCGGTGCCCAAGCTGGTGGACGAGAAGATTATCGGCTCGGCATACGCACTGATTTTCTGGATTCAGAACATTGGCCTGTGGCTCTTCCCGCTGCTTATCGGCAACGTGCTTGAGAGCTCCAACGCCACCAACCAGGCTGTGATTGACGCCAAGGCCGCCATTGAGGCGGGCGAGACGGGCGTGCTGGTGCCTTACGACTACCAGTGGGCACTGGTGATGCTGGCCGCCTTGGGTGTGGCCGCACTGCTGATTGGCCTGTATCTAAAAGTGGTGGACAAGAAGAAACATCTGGGTCTCGAAGAGCCCAACATCAAGGACTGAACACCTTGCATACAATAAAGAGCGCAGAGCCATCCATGCGGGTGGCTCTGCGTTTTTATGTGGGTGGCGGGACGAGGGTTTGGCGGAGTGTGGGACTGAGGGGGTCAGCCATTGATGGGCTGGACGGTTTTGCGGAGCAGCTCGATGTCGAGTTGCTGGTAGGTGGGGTTGGAGGGGTCGGAGAAGTACTTGCGGTTGTTTTTGTAGTTGTCAAGGTCGTAGTCGGTGGCTTTCTGGAAGAGGGTGTGCGCCACGGCGCGCTTGAACTCGTCGAATGAGAGGGTGCCGTTCTCCCACCGCTGCCGCTGGTCGGCGGTGAGGTATTTGGTGTATTTGGCATTCATGCCGTTGGATATCCGCTCGCTGCCCTTGGCGTCGGGATTGCGCTGGAGGGTTTCTTGGTAGTTGCGGGTGAGGGCAGGGAAGTCGGCCCAGCTGGTGATGGTGGTTTCGAGCAGACGGAGGGTGCGGCGGCGGCTGTCGGTATAGTAGCCGAGGTAGGCGTGGCAGGGTTCGACAAAGATGACGGGTTTGAGCCCGATTTTACGCATGATGGAGGCAAAGAAAACGCAGGCGTCGACACAGTTGGCCTGACGGGTGTTGTAGACCTGGTCGAAGAAGCGGATGTGCTGCAGGGTGGCCCGTTTGGTGGGGGTGGAGGTGCAGGAAATGGACGAATAGGTGATGCCGCGCTCGAGGGCGTAGTACCAGATGGCCTCGGCTTGGCTGACAACGCTTTGGGCATCCTTCTGGTAGCCCGTGATGCGTGTGATGACACCTTGCTGCATGATGTCGGTGAGGATGCTGTCGATGAAAGGGTGCTCCTCGTTGACGTAGGCCGCGAAAAGCCAGCGGAAGTCATGGAATCGGCCGTCGGCATCGAGTATGCTGAGGAGGCAGTCGTTGGCAGAGCGGTAGTTGATGCGGACATTTTTGATGTCGACTTCCTCGTCGTTGATGTAGCAGGTGAAGGTCAGGTCGGCGGTGCCCTGCTGGCGGATTTTGTAGAGCTGGTCGTATTTCCACTTGATGGAGGGGTGGAAAGTATAGCGGATGTCCTTGACGGGGAGTACCTCTTGGAAGATGGTGACGTAGTTGAGGTTGGAGGAGTCGATGGTGATGCGGAGGACGGAGTTGCTGACGGGGGCGGTGACGGATACGGTGAAGAGGGCGTTGGTGTCGTTGAAGCCGAAGCGCTGGTCGGTGAGGCTGGCGACACCCATGACGAGGGAGGGGTAGAACTGGTTTTCGAGGTAGGGGTTATAGGAGGCTTCAAAGCGGACGTAGGAGGGGTCGTAGACTTTGGGCTTGGCCTGGTGGCAGCCGACAAGGGCCAGCAGGAGCAGGATTGCGGGAATGGAAAGACGGTTCATGACTGACTGGGGATTACTGGAGGATACCGGATACGAAGACGACCAGAAGCGCCAAGGGGGCTATGTAGCGCGCGATGAAACGGAACAGGCCGTAGAAACGGATGGTGAGGGTGCCGTGGTTGGAGAATTCGTCGCGCACATCGGCATCGGGCATCATCCAGCCGAGGAACAGGATGGTGCCGAGAGCGCAGATGGGCGGGAGATAGATGCTGTTGACGCGGTCGATAAAGTCGAAGAGGGTGAGGCCGGTGATTTTGATATGCGAAAGGTCGCCCAGCGACAGGGAGAAGAGGATGCCGAGGGCTGTGACAAGGACAGAAACGACTATGGCGGCGACAGCACGGCGGGCGCGGGTGTGCTCAACGAAGGTGGAGGTAAGGACTTCGAGCAGGGATATGGCACTGGTGAGAGCCGCCACGGTGAGCAGCAGGAAAAAGAGGACGGAGAAGATGATGCCTGCCGTGCCCATGGAGTTGAAGACATTGGGCAGGACACAGAATACCAAGCCGGGACCGCCGGCGGGGTCGAGCCCACAGCTGAAAACGGCCGGGAAGATGGCCAGGCCGGAAAGGATGGCGATGAGGGTGTCGCAGGAGGTAATCCACATGGCTGTCTTGAAAAGATTCTCGTTGACGGGGATGTAGGAGCCGTAGACAAGCATCACACCCATGCCTACGCTGAGGGAGAAGAGGGCCTGGCCCAAAGCAGCAAGGATGCCCTCGCCGGTAAGTTTGGAGAAGTCGGGCGAGAAGAGGTACTCGACCCCTTTCATAGCGCCGGGAAGTGTGAGGCTGCGCACGCAGAGTACCAAGATGAGCAATGCCAGCACAGGCATGAGCACTTTGGACACGTTCTCGATGCCCTTCTGCACCCCGCCAATGATGACCAGCAGCACAAGCGCAGAGAAGATGACCAGATAGGTGACGGGCTGCCAGGGATGGGTGGAAAATTGGGTGAAATGATCGGAAATGGGGGCAGAACTGGTGCCGAGGGCTGCCAGCTGGCCTGTGATGGAGTGGCTGACATAGCCTGTGGTCCAGCCCGAAAGAACTAAATATTGCGAAAGGATGAAGAAGCTGGTGACAACACCCAGCAGTCCGAGCAGGCCCCAAGCCTTGTGCCGCGGACAGAGAGTCTGGAAGGCTTTGATGGGTGTGTGCTGCGCACGGCGCCCGATGATAAATTCGGACATCATCAGTACAGAGCCGATGAGGAAGACGAAGCAGATGTATACCAGCAGGAAGGCCCCGCCCCCATACTTGCCACAGGTGTAGGGGAACCGCCAAATGTTGCCCAAGCCAACGGCCGAACCCACGGCGGCCATGATGGCCCCGAGGCTGGATGAGAAGGATTTTTGTTGTGTACTCATGGTTGAAAGTCGCTTAATTGTTTATTAAATCGGGATTTTGTGTTACGAAATCGGTCCATTGCTGCTTGCGCGACTTGTGGGCGCGCGCGGGACGGAGCTGGGAACGGATGTCGGCCAGGGGGTCGGAAAACTCGAGGTGGCAGGCATAGGCCACGGCCAGCGCGTCGGAGGCATCGAGATATTGGGGCATGTCGCGGAAGCCGAAGATGGACTGGAGTATGGCGGCCACCTGCTCTTTGGCGGCATTGCCTGTGCCAGTGACGCGCTGCTTGACTACGGTAGGCTCATACTCGGTATAGGATAGGTCTCGGCTGATGGCAGCACCGATGGCGACCCCCTGGGCCTTGCCCAGTTTGATCATGGACTGCACGTTCTTGCCCGCAAAGGGGGCCTCGATGGCCAGGTGGTCGGGGTGGTAGGAGTCGATGATGCGCTGGGTGGTGTCAAAGATTTTGCGGATGCGGAGGTGGAAGTCGGCAATTTTGCGCAGATAAAGCACGTCCATGACCACCAAGCGTGGCTTGGTGCTGTCGGTGTCGAGGACGCTATAGCCCAACACCTGTGTGCCAGGGTCTATTCCAAGTATCAGCATTGCAATTTATTTTTTGCAAAAGTACGATTTTTTTTCGTATCTTTGCATTTTTAAAATAAGCAAAGAACAATATTTAAAATCAACAATACCATGGATAAACTGATTATCACAGCCGCCATCTGCGGTGCAGAAGTTACGAAAGAGCAGAATCCCGCCGTGCCATACACCGTTGAGGAAATCGTGCGCGAAGCAAAATCGGCCGTCGATGCCGGTGCCGCCATCGTCCACCTCCACGTGCGCCACGACGACGGAACCCCCACTCAGAGCCGCGAGCGTTTCCAAGAATGCGAGGAGGCCATCTTAAAGGAGTGCCCCAACGTGATTCTGATTCCGTCGACGGGCGGTGCCGTAGGCATGTCGCCCGAAGAGCGCCTGCAGAGCACCGACACAACCCCCCTGCCCGAAATGGCCACCCTCGACTGCGGAACCTGCAATTTCGGCGACGAAATCTTCGACAACACAATGCCTACCATGCGTGCCTTCGGCAAACGGATGCTGGAACGCGGCATCAAACCCGAGTATGAGTGCTTCGAAATGGGACATCTCGAAACCATCGTACGCATGGCCCAGCGCGGCGAAGTGCCCGGCGACCCCATGCAGTTCAACTTCGTGCTGGGTGTGCTTGGCTGTGCCGCTGCCACGGTTGACAACCTTGTATGGATGGTCAAAAACATTCCCGCCGGCAGCACCTGGACTGCCACCGGCATAGGCCGCCACGCTTTCACGCTGGCCGCTCCCGCCATCGTGATGGGTGGCAACGTGCGCGTAGGCTTTGAGGACAACCTCTATCTGGAGCGCGGCGTGCTGGCCAAGAGCAACGGCGAACTGGTCGACAAGGTGGTCCGCATGGCCAAACTGCTGGGCCGCGAAGTGGCCAACAGCGACGAGGCCCGCGAAATCCTCAGTCTGAAACGTTAAGCATAAATTGAGCACATATCATTATTTTTAACCACCGAGAGACGTGTCGAGAACGGCACGTCTCTTTTAAAGAAAGGAAAACTTTGAAAAGAATTATTTTAGCATTGTCAATCGTGCTGATGGGAGCCACGGCTGTGGCGCAGAGCACCCCGACGGAAGAACAAATGATGAAGGAATGGCGCCAGATGATCCACAAGCGCGACTATTCCCAAGCCCACCTCAACAGCAAAATTGCCCTGACCGATGAGGTGGCCACCCCAAAGTCGGCCAACACAAAAGCCTTGCCGGAAGACCGTATATGGTATCCCGGCGAATGGGAGGAGGTGAGCGCCGTGGTGGTGACACCCACCTACAGCCACTGGCCCGACACCAACCTGGGCACCGGCAGCTACAGCGCCGACCCTCTCGTGACCAATCTGGCCGAATACTATAAATTCAACCGCGTCACGCAGAGGTGGGAATCGATGCACCTTTATGGCCGCTACACCAGCGTCATGGACACCTCGACCAGTTTCGGCAAGGTGTTCTTCTACCTGATGGACGGCATACAGAAGGGCAACGCCGAGGCATGGGTACGTGTGGAGACCGAAGCCGACACAGCCAAAGTGCTGCGCACCCTAGCCCGCATGAACCTACGTCACGACAATGTCCGTTTTCTCATAGGCCCCGGCAACTCGTTCTGGTTCCGCGACTGCGGCCCGATTTGCTTCTACTATGGCGACCAGGACAGCGTGGCCATGATGGACTTTGAGTACTATCCCGGCCGTGCGCTGGACGACTCGCTGCCTTCGCTCATCCACCAGCAGATGGGACTGCCCAACTACATCAACACCATTGAGTGGGAGGGCGGCAACTGCTTGGTCGACGGTGCCGGATTCCTGCTGAGCAGCGACAGACTCTATTCCAGCAACGCCGACAACACCGGCCAATATATATGGAACGGTCGCGATGCTAACACCCTGCGCTACATCCGCAAAACTCCCCTCACCCACTCCCAGACCTATCGGGCTTTGCAAAGCCTCATCGGCCAACGCGAAACCCATATTCTCCCCGCCTACCGCTACGATGGAGGCACTGGCCATATCGACCTGTATGCCGACATGTGCGAGGAGAACGGCTTCGTCTTCTCCGTCATGCCCGACAACTACAGCTCCTGGACCGACTATCGTACCGGCGCACGCAACATCGACTCCCTCTGCTCCTACACCTCCATCTTTGACCGGCCTTACTACAAGACAACCATCCCCTTCCCCAAGACCAACCAAGGAGGCAACTTCCCCGACCAGGTCACCTACAACGACAGCTACACCCGCACCTACAGCAACCACACGTTTGTCAACGACGTGATACTGCAGCCCTGCTTCTCGACCGTCGTCAACGGGCAGCCTTCCGCCAGCTGGGACCGCGAGAACATTGAGAAACTCAAGGCCGCCTATCCCGGCTACACCATCTACCCCGTCGACGTGCGCGCCTTCGACGGCTCCGGCGGCGCCATCCACTGCGTCACCAAGCAGATTCCCGCCGACAACCCCGTGCGCATCCTCCACAAAAGCATCGTCGGCTGCGCCAACGCCATCCAGGACTCCATGCCCGTCAGCGCCATCATCACCAACCGCAGCGGCATAGCCCACGCCGAGTGTGTCTACCGCATCGGCGGCGGCGAGTGGCAGACCATCAACCTCCGCGCCAACGGCAACCGCCACTACGGCTCCATGCCCCGTCCGCAGAGCACCTTCTATAGAGACACCGTCCTGACCGACACCACCCTCACCATCGTCGACAGCGTGGCCGTCATCGACTCCGCCTACAACAGCGACTCCACCGCCATCGTCTACGACACCACCTACACCTTCACCTACGACACCACCTACACCCACGACACCATGTCCGTGCTGGTCGACACCGTCGTGACGGTCGAATACTACATCGCCGCCACCTCCAACAACGGCAAGACCATCACCAAGCCCATAACCGCCCACCAGGGAGGCTACTACAGCTACTACTACACCGGCCAACTCGACACCGTCGCCCAGCTCGACAGCTCACTCTACGACTTCGACACCCTGCCCCTCCCCGCCACCGACATCACCTTCCTCTTCGACGCCAACCGCACCACCGAAGACACCACCACCGGCCACTACCCCTACGTCTCAATCCAGACCCCCGATGCCGAATCCCAGTTTGGCCAATTCTATCCCAACCCCGCCACCTCCGAGGCCAAAATCAAGATTGACTTCGCCAACGGCGCCGACTACACCGTCACCATCCTCGACAACCTCGGACGCACCGTCCACACCACCCAACTCCAAACCGCCGGCAGCATCGTCTTCAACATCCGCACCGAGCGGCTCGCCGCCGGCCTCTACACCGTCGTCTTCCACAACGGCAAACAGAGCGTAACCCGTAGGCTGATAGTGAAATAACACACCTCCAGTCCTACACCCCCAAAGCGCAGCCCACTGGCCAAAACCAGTGGGCTGTCTGCCTATATCCACCACCCCCGTGCCGGGCCACAGCGACACCGCATCAAGAAGCAACAATTTTTTCCTCGAAAAATGCAAATAATAAAAAAAAAAACGTATATTTGCAGATTAAAAATACCACAGAACATTTAAAGCAACAATAATTAATACAATACATTATGACAAAGTATCATCAATTTTCGGCATCCACTGCCAAGAAACAGGCACTTGCATTCATGTGTTTGATGTGCCTTGTTGCAACCTCGTTGTGGGCCCAGCCTGCCCAACTGACGATCAGCAAAATTGACCGCACACAGGTAACCCCGACCAAAATGTACGACGGAACCACCAACACCATCATCACCCATCTGGGCGCGTTGGAAGGTTTGGACAGCGCCCACACCCAAGTGGCGCTCTACGGCACCGCCCATTACATCACCCCCAACGTGGGCGGCATCAAATCCGTTGTTGTCACCTACACCCTGGGCGACATCGACTCCGCCTACTACCTGGCCCCCCAGAACGACACCCTTCTGGCCGCCATCACACCTAAACCCCTCACCGTCACCGGCACCACCGTCGACTCCAACAAAGTCTACAACGGCGGCACCGTGGCCACCATCACCAACGTCGGCACCCCTAACGGCATCATAGCCGGCGACACCGTCTACATCTCCGCCCTTGGCCGTTTCGACGACCCCAATGTCGGCAACAACAAAAATGTCACCGTCACCTACATGCTCAGCGGAGTCCCCGCCCATTGCGCCAACTACATAGTCCCGGCCCCCGCCAGCCTCACCGCCAACATCACACCCCTCCAACTCTACGCCCCCCTGCCCATCCTGCAGGCCAACAAAGTCTATGACGGCACCATCACCTGCAACGTAGTCCTCACCGGCGAACTCACCGGCATGATTGCCGGCGACGAAGTCTACTACCGCGCCACCGCCTCCTTCTCCGACCCCAACGTCGGGCAGAACAAACCCGTCAGCGTCTACTCCTACCTCTATGGCCCCAAAAGCGGCAACTACACCGTAGTCGACACCAGCACCCGCCAGTACACCGCCAACATCCTCCCCCTCAAACTCACCGTCGACGGAGCCGTAGTCAACCTCATCAAAGACTATGACGGCACCGACACCGCCATCATCCTCGCCTATCCCCAGCCCACCAACCTCATCGGCAACGATGCCGTAACCCTCATCACCACAGCCCGCTACGACAACCCCAACCCCGGCAGCAACAAAACCATCACCCTCTCCTTCCGATTCCCGGCAGTCTCGCCCGCTGGCTACAGCAACGCCAACTACACCGCACCTGACGACATCATCTACAGCACCCTTGGCAAAATCATCCTGCCCACCATCCTCGACACCACCGTCGGCACCAACGGCTTCATCGCCACCAACACCCACAACTGCCCCGGCTCACAATTCAACGGCACCTTCACCCTCGCCCAAGGCTCACCCACCTACTACACCCTCGAATTCGACGATAACGCATTAGCCCAAGGCTTTATCAACACCACCAACGACATCGTCCTTGCCGAAGGCTCCAACACCTTCAACATCGCCTTCGACATCCCCGCCAACTGCGCTCCCGGCACCTACTCCGTCACCTTCCGCATCGGTAACGAAAGCATGCGCGAAATCCGCCACACCACCACCTTCAACGTCAACCTCTCCAACACCTACCTCGTGCGCGTCTTCAACGACGTAGTCAGCGTCGACAACCGCAACAACACCTTCAACACCTACCAGTGGTACCTCAACGATAACCCCATCGAAGGAGCCACCAAAGCCTACTACCAAGACCCCCGCGGCTACCTCAACGGCAACTACTCACTCCTCGTCAACCGTGGCACTGAGAGCGAACAATTCATCTGCCCCATCACCTTCGACGACCAGCCCGAACAAGCCAAAACCCTCACCGCCTACCCCAACCCCGTGGTCAACAACGCCACACTCAAACTCACCGGCTTTGAGAGCGAGCAGCACCTCCTCACCATCTACAACAGCTACGGCACCGCCGTCCTGCGCACCACCTTCAGCGGCCAGGAATACACCATCGACATGACCACCCTGCCCCAAGGCACCTACATGATCAACGTCGACGGCCTCACCGCCAAAACCGTCAAACTGTAATCACAGGTTCCAATGTCAAACCGTTTTAATACAAGAATCGATATGAAAAAAATCATAACAGCAATCATGCTCATGACGGCCCTCACCGCCGTCTCGGCCCAGACAACCGACCATCACAACAACCTCCAAATCTACCTTGGCGGAGGCGTCAACACCATGCTCTACACACCCGCCGACGGCAACTACCACATCGGCTTCGGCGGACTGGCCGGCATCCAATACCAGCTCATGTTCAACCGCCACTGGGGCCTCGGCCTCGGCGTTGAAGCCAGCACCCTTGCCAGCTCGGCCAAATACAGCTACTCCATAGCCGAGAAAAACATCCTGCTCCCCGGCGCCGTCTATCCCGCCGACGTGACCACCAACCTCTACAACCTGCGCGAAGCCCAGCAAGCCGTCTACTTCAGCGTGCCCCTCGAACTCCTCTTCCGCGCCCCCATCAGCACCAAGGCCGCCTTCCAGATGGGACTGGGCGCCGCCCTCGACCTTCCCCGCTTCGGCACCTATAAAGTGACCGACGGCAACGTCAGCCGCACCGCCTACATGCCCCGCACCAACGTCACCTACGAAGACATGCCCTCCCACCTCCTTGGCAAATTCAACGCCGCCCAGACCGACGGCAAACTGGAACTGGCCAACCTCACCTGGAGCGCCGTCTGCGACCTCGGATTCGACATCAACTGCAGCAACGCCCTCGGCATCTACCTCGGCATCTACGGCAAATACGGGTTCGACAACATCAACCCCCTCGCCAACAACGACCGCCTGCAATACAACTACAACTCCGACTACAACAACACCTTCAGCACCGACCGCGTCAACGAGGTCCATCCCCTCGAAGCCGGCATCAAAGTCGCCCTCCGCATAGGCATGGGCCGCGCCATCGGCTGGCGTGAAGCCAGAGCCGCCGAAGAGGCCGCCGCCGCACAAGCCGAGGCCGAGCGCCTGGCCGCCGAGGCACAAGCCGAAGCCGACCGCAAAGCCGCCGAAGAGGCTGCCCTGAAAGACGCCATCGCAAAAGAAAAAGCCGCTGCCGAAGCCCGCGCCAAAGCCGTGGCCGACTCCATAGCCCGCGTCCATGCCGCCGAGCGCGCACAGGCCGAGGCCCAGGCCAAAGCACAAGCCGAAGCCCTCGCCAAAGCACAAGCCGAGAAAGACTCCTTAGCCCGCGCCAAAGCCGAAGCCGAAGCTCGCGCCAAAGCCGAAGCTGAAGCCCGCGCCAAAGCCGAGGCCGAAGCACGCGAACGCGCCCGCGCCGAGCAGCGCATCCGCGAGGAGACCGCCTTCGTGGCCGGCTACAAAGACGTAGCCTACTTCGAGACCGCCAAAGACATGCCCATCTTCGGCCAGCTCAACGAAGACTCCTGGACCAACCTCAAAAACATCATGGACAAACACCCCGAAATCAAAGTGACCATCACCGGCCATACTGACAACGTGGGCAGCGCCGCCTCCAACATGCGCCTCTCGCAGAACCGCGCCAACAACATCAAGAAGATGCTTGTCGAGAAAGGCATTCCCGCCGACCGCATCACCACCGTCGGCAAGGGCGAGACCGAACCCATCGAAAGCAACAACACCCCCGAAGGCCGCGCCAAAAACCGCCGTATCGAAATCACCATCGGCAAGTAACCCGCCTGCCGAGCGGCCCCGCGCCGCATACCACAAGGAGGCCGCCCTGCGGGCGGCCTCCTCTTTTTATGCTCTGGCGACAACAATGGACGGCCCCAACGCCGCTCCCCCTGCCCCAAAGCAGCCCCACGGCGGGACCCATCTGTCCCACGGCGGAGGTCGAAATGCCGTCCAAATGTGATAAAAACAGCGTCATACGAGCGAAGCTGGAGCGGACAGCGACGCCCCTGGCCGGACGCCGGGACCGGACCCTGAAGAGGAATGGCCGGAACCTGATCAAAACGGGCAGAAAACGGACTGTTCGGGACGGAAATGACGGGGACCGTCCGTAATTGGAAGCCAAACTGAACGAAAAAGGCCGCGCCCCTGCATGGACGCAGCCCTGACTCTCGGTGCGGGCGTGCGGCCTACTCCTCCTCGGGCGGGACGAGGGTGTTGTAGAGCTTATAGAGTTCGCTCACCACTTGGTGCTGGCTGAAGCGCTGACGCTGGACGCGGCTTTTCTCCACCAGCTGCTGGCGCAGTTCGGGACTTTCGAGCACCGACCGCAGACGGTCGGCGATTTCTGCGGGGTTGAGCGGATCGGCATAGAGGGCTGCGTCGCCGCCCGCCTCGGGCATGGACGACACGTTGGAGGTCACCACGGGGGTGTCGCAGCACATGGACTCCAGGATGGGGATTCCGAACCCTTCAAAGAGCGACATGTAGGCCGACACCTGGGCGCAGGCGTAGAGGGCCGGGAAATCGTCGAAGTCGGCATCCCGCAGTATGTGCACCCGGTCAGCGAGGTGCAGGGAGTGGATCACGCTGTTAAGGTGGCTGATGTAGCCGCCGTGGGGTTTGCCGACGATGACCAGATGCACATCGTCGGGCAGCTGGGCAAGGGCGCGGACTGTGTTCGCCTGGTTTTTGCGATCCTCGATAGTGCCCACGCTGATAATGTAACGCTCGGGCAGGTGGTAGGTGCTGCGCACATATTCGCGGTCGCTGTCGCTGACGGGGTTCCAGAAGATGGGGTCGCAGGTCTGGTAGATGACCTTTATTTTCGACTCCGGCACGTTGAGGAAGTGCATCAAGTCCTGCTTGGTCTGCTCGCTGATGGCCACCACGGCATCGGCAATGCGGCAGGAGTGGCGCTGCTTCATGCGGTGCACCATGCGGTCGAAGGGGCTGTAAAACTGCGGGTAGCGCCACACGATGAGGTCGTGCATGGTCACCACGCGCTTGATGGAACGCGGTATGCCGTGGGGCAGTTCATGGCTCAGGCCATGGAATATTTTCACTTTGTCGCCTTTGAGGTGGACGGTCACACCGAAGCGCCGCCAAATATCGGGAAAGAAGCGGTCGATACTGGTGGGCATGCGGGTGGAGATGTTGGCATAGCCGGTGAAATATTTTGCATATTCACCGTTCATTTGTGGGGAGTAGAGGAAGGCGCGGATGTCCTGATGCTCCTGCGCCAGGCCGCACACGAGGATACGGCTGTAGTTGCCTAAGCCCGTACTGTTCTGAAAAGCACGCTTTGCGTCGAAACCGATTACCATAACTGAATCCTGTTTGAAATTGCAAAAATACAAAAAAAAACCGTATCTTTGCATTTTCTTTCAAAAAAAATTCTATGAACGAAATAAGTGCCGTAATCATTACTCAGAACGAGGAGCGCAACATTGAGCGCTGCCTCGGCTCGCTGCGGGGCGTGGCCGACGAGGTGGTGGTGGTGGACTCAGGTTCGACCGACGGGACCGAGGCCATCTGTCTGCGCCACGGCGCGCGGTTTGTGCGCCACCCGTGGGAGGGCTATTCGGGGCAGAAGAATTATGCCGACGGTCTGGCCACGCACCCGTGGACACTGAGCATCGATGCCGACGAGGCTCTCTCGGACTCCCTGCGGCGGTCGCTGCTGCGCCTCAAGGAGGGCGGGCTGAGGGCCGACGCGGTCTATGCCGTGGACCGCCTCACCAACTTCTGCGGCCATTGGATACACCACTGCGGGTGGTATCCGGACCGCAAGGTGCGCCTGTGGCCCACGGGCACGGCCCGCTGGGAGGGCGACATACACGAGGAGGTGGTTTTTGCGGGCACCCCGCAGACGGTGGCCCTGCAAGGCGACCTGCTGCACTATTCCTACTATGAGATTGACGACCTGGCCCGCCGCCAGCCCCGCTACTACCGGCTGGGGGCCGAGGCGGCCTTTGCGGCCGGCCACCGCCCCGGCATGGGGGCCGTGGTGCTGAAGCCGCTGTGGACCTTTGTGCGCGACTATGTGGTGCGCGGCGGTTTCCGCGACGGGAAGGCGGGGTACGTACTCTGCCGCATGAATGCCCATTACACTTTTATGAAATACGCCACCCTGCGCGAGATGTGCCTCCGGGCGAAGGAGAGCCAGCAGGGCAACAAATAACACGATACCTTATGCCAGAAATAAACGACAGCAACCGGGGCCTTTTCGGCTCCTACAGCCGCGAAGAGAAAGAGCGGCTCTATGAGGCCGCCGCCCAATTGTTCAGCGAGAACAAGCGCGACCTCTTCGACAGGCTGGTGATGAACCGCACGCGCCACATCAGCGTGGTGCTGGAGGATATTTTCCAGTCGCACAACGCCAGCGCGGTGCTGCGCAGCTGCGACTGCTTCGGGGTGCAGGATGTGCATGTGGTTGAGAACCGCAACCGCTATGCCCCCAACTCGGATGTGTCGATGGGGTCGGACAAGTGGGTGGACTACTACAAGCACCCCGACATACTGCAGACCTACGACGAGTTGCGGGCGCGCGGCTACCGCATCATTGCCACCCTCCCGCACGAGAATGACACCCTCATCACCCAGCTGGACATTTCGCAACCCGTGGCCCTGGTGTTCGGCACCGAACTGACGGGCCTCACCGAGGAGGCCATCAGTCATGCCGACGGGTATGTGAAGGTGCCGATGTATGGGTTCACCGAGAGTTTCAACATCAGTGTGTGCGCGGCGTTGTCGCTCTTTTGCCTCACGGAGAAGATGCGCTCGGACCCCCGCATCGCATGGCAGCTGACCCCTGACGAGCAGATTACCCTCAAGCTTTACTGGGCTATGCAGGTGATCCGCGACGGGCGCAACGTGATGGACCACCTGCGGCAAAGCCTCTTCGGCCAGCAATGACCCCCGGCGTGCCACCCGGCAGCGCATGGGCGGCATTGCCGCACTGCCGCACGCCGGAAGCATAAAGCTGACTGTTATGAACATCCTGATTGACCTGAGTATATTGCGCCACCCCTACTGCGGCCTGGGGCAGATAGCCCTCAACTATGGCCGGTGGTATGCTGCGCACGCCGCCGAACTGGGCCCGGACATACGCATCACCCTCCTCGTACCCAAGAGCCATGTAGGGGCTTTCGGCCCAGAGGTGGACTACCGCGAGGCCCGGGACTGCTACAGGCTGGCGCCGTGGCTTTTGCCGCACTATGATTTGTGGCACTCCATCCACCAGTTATCCCCGTTCCGCCCGCGGCACGGGGGAATGCGTCTGCTAACCATCCACGACCTGAACTTCCTCTACGAAAAGCAGGGGGCCAAACGGCTGCGCTATCTGAGACGGCTGCAACGGGAGTGCGACAGCGCCAGGACGGTATGCTTTATATCCCAGTTTGCCCGGCAGGAAGCCTTGCGGCACTTGCGCCTAAGCGGGAAGGAACTGCACACCATCTACAACGGGGTGGAGGACACCACCCTGGGCACCCAGCGGCGGCCCGCCGCCGTCGACCCCTCAAAGCCGTTCCTGCTCTGTATCGGGGTGGTGAAGGCCAAGAAAAACGTGCACACCCTCCTGCCTATGATGGATCGCCTGCCGCAGCACACCCTCGTCATTGCCGGCAACGACAGCGACCCCTATGCCCAAGCCCTGCGGGGAGAGCTGCCGAAACACCCCAATGTGCAGATGGTGGGCATAGTGACCGACGAGGAGCGGCGCTGGCTCTACGCCCACTGCACCGCACTGGCGATGCCCTCGCTGAGCGAAGGGTTTGGTCTGCCCGTCATCGAAGCCATGCAGTGGGGCAAACCCGTGTTCGCCTCACGCTGCACAAGTCTGCCCGAAATTGGGGGCAAGGAGGCTTACTATTTCGACGACTTCGCGCCGGATAATATGGCCGGGATTGTCCGGCAAGGGCTTGCGGACTTTACGGCACAGGCGGCACAGGCCGCGACGGCCCGCGCCGCCACCTTCGACTATCCGCGCCACATGCAACAGTACCAACAACTCTACCGGCAGATGCTGGGGCTGCAGACGTAAGGAGAATTGCGGCAACAAAAAAAAGATTTTTTGTGTAAAAAAACGGACAATGTAACAAAAAAATAGTATCTTTGTAGATTGAATGAAAAGGAATATAAACATTATAAACATCACAATATGAAAAAAATACTTGTACTTGCAGCACTCATAGCAATGAGTCAGACACTGGTATTTGCCCAGAAAGAACTTTCAATCAAAGAAGCCGACGTACCTGTCAGATTCGTAAAGGACTTCCAAAACCAGAACAAGGAGGCACAGAATGTGTCGTGGGTTGTCACCAGCGACAGCATCTATTACATGGCCACCTTCACCAACGCCGACGGCGACCGCCAAGCCCAGCGGTTCTCAAACCACGGCACTGAGACACGCTACTTCATCGACGAGCAATATTATCCCCACGCCATCAAGGACACCGTGGCCAACCGCTTCCCGGGACACAAAATCACCTGCATCTATATCCGCAACCTGAAAGGCAAGATGACCTACCAGGCCCGCATAGCGCGCATGAAAGGCTTCCTTTTCTGGAAAAAAGAGACCGAAATCA
Source organism: uncultured Bacteroidales bacterium (assembly GCA_947168665.1). Taxonomy (GTDB): domain Bacteria; phylum Bacteroidota; class Bacteroidia; order Bacteroidales; family P3; genus Colimorpha. Next base: position 92,280 of record CAMVMX010000008.1, on the reverse strand, counting down.
AAACTATAGCTTTCGAGACTGACTGCAAGATGATTGAAGTCATCGACGAGAAATAAACATCACCAGCGCTCTACACAGAGTGGCATATCCTGACGGGTATGCCACTTTTTTGTCATGTCACGAACTGGGTGGCAGCGGGCGGGATTGAGGACGGATTGTGCAGGAACACGATAAAAAGAACATTTTTGCAGTGATATTCACTTTGCAGATTATTAGTATATTACACTTATACATTAAAAAAATATTAAGACTAACCATTGCCTAATTAAAAAAAGAAGCACATTTGCACTCGAAAACATTGAGTCACCAAACAGCTTTCCTGCTTGGAAGATACCTATAATACACGAACCTACTATTATAACACACCAATTCACGGTCTTTTGCAATATGCCGGATGGAATCTCAGGCCGACGGAAGACACTTGCGATTGGACCTGTCCTCCCTCCCCGCCGGGACTTACCTGCTGCGCATCCACACCACCAATGGCACAGCGACAAGGCAGATAGTGAAATCTTGATGCAGCCTCCGGCCGAGCCGACAGCTTTGGCCCGCAAGAATGGAGAACGAAACAGTGAGCCACGCAGTTGCGACTCACTGTTTGATTTATTATCCCGGAGCATTTTGCCGCCGAAATGATTGTGACAGCAAAAGGAAGGAAAAGAGCCTACTCTACATTGAGGAGGTAGTATGACTTTTTGCCTTTCTGCACAAGGATGCTGCCACAGGAGAGGACATCAGCGGCAGTGAGGCGGCAGTCTTCGCCCACCTTGGCCTTGTTGACTGAGATGGAGTTTTGTTTCAACTCGCGACGGATTTCGCCTTTGGAGGCAAACATGCCGGTTTCGGCAGCGAGGTCGATGAGGCTTACGCCCTGCTCAATAGTGGACCGCGCGACGGTGAACTGAGGCACGCCTTCGAAAACGGAGAGTATGGTGGCACGGTCGAGACTATTGAGCTGCTCGGTTGTGCCCTTGCCGAAGAGGAGTTCGGAGGCGGACACGGCGATGTCATAATCGCGCTGGGAGTGGACGCGGCAAGTGATGTCCTTGGCCAGTGCACGCTGCAAGATGCGGCGTTCGGGGGCTTCGGCGTGCTGACGCTCGCATTCCTCAATTTCCTCACGGCTGAGGAGGGTGAAGATGCGTATGTAGCGGGCAGCATCGACATCGGAGCAGTTGAGCCAGAATTGATAGAATTTGTAAGGGCTGGTCTTGGCAGGGTCGAGCCAGACATTGCCGCCTTCGGTTTTGCCGAATTTGGTGCCGTCGGCTTTGGTGATGAGAGGGCAGGTGAGTGCGTAGGCCTCGCCCCCTTCCATACGGCGGATGAGCTCGGTGCCGGTGGTGATGTTGCCCCACTGGTCGGAGCCGCCCATCTGCAGACGGCACCCTTTGGTGCGATAGAGGGTGAGGTAGTCGTAGGCCTGGAGTAGCTGGTAGCTGAACTCGGTGAAGGAAAGACCCGTCTCGAGTCGTTTTTTAACGGAGTCTTTGGTCATCATGTAATTGACAGTGATGTGCTTGCCTACATCGCGAATGAAGTCGAGAAAGAGGTAGTCTTTCATCCAGTCATAGTTGTTGCAGATTTCGGCTCCGTTGACGGGGCTGTCGAAATCAAGGAATTTGGCCAGTTGCTGCCGGATGCAGCTGACGTTGTGCTGGACTTCTTCGACAGTGAGGAGTTTGCGCTCGGCAGCTTTGAATGAGGGGTCGCCAATCATGCCCGTGGCTCCGCCCACGAGGGCGATGGGTTTATGTCCGGCCATCTGGAGATGCTTGAGAAGCATTATGCTGACCAGATGACCAATGTGGAGCGAGTCGGCCGTAGGGTCAATGCCCACGTATGCGGTGGTTACTTCTTTGTTGAGCTGGTCTTCTGTACCAGGCATGATGTCGTGAATCATGCCGCGCCATTTGAGTTCTTGAACAAGGTTTGTTTGCATCGGAACAGGTTAATGATTAATGGATGAATATGAAAAAAGAGGTACTGAGAGTTGCCAGTACCTCTTTCTCTATCTAATTGTTATTATCTTACAATTAATTTCGAAGTGGCTTTCTGGCTGCCGATGGCTACGTTGACCAGATACATGCCGTGAGGCAGGGACTGGCAGTTGACGGTGTGGGTGTGGACACCTTCGGTCAGGTTGCCAAGACTTTCGGTGTAGACCACCTTGCCGGTAATGTCGTAGATGTAGACAGTGCCTTTGCCTGCTTTGCCGACGGTGAGTTCCATGGTGGCATTGTCAACCACAGGATTGGGGTAGAAGCGCACGCTGTTGACGTTGCTGGAGGCCACGGTGGGAATGTCGAGATAAATGTCGGGGGTGACAATCTCGTTGGTGTGGTCAATGACATAGGTGCTATCCATGAAGATACCACGGCCATAGGTGCCGAAGTACATGGCTTTGCTCCACTTGGTGCGGGGGTAGACATAGAGGACTTCGCTGACACCGTCGTGTCCGACGTGCTGAATCATGGGATAGTCGTAGGTGACCTGGGTCATGGCGGTGACAGGGACACCACGGAAATCGCCATATTCGGTCCAGCTGGGAGAGGTGAGGCTGGAAGATTTGAAGACGCCGTCTTCGGTACCGACATATATCTCGCCTTTGGTGCATTCAATCATTGCACTGTAGGCAGGAATGCTGGTGGGGAGGGCGATGTTGCGGATTTGATAGTTGTTGCCAGAGGCATTGTCGATGCAGACCACATTGGGGTTGCTGTTGTTGTAGCCGTCGAAGGTGAGGACGATACAGTCTTTGCCCTCGCGAGGATCAACGGTAATGGAGGAAATACGGCGACCGAAAAGGTAGTTGCTGTCGCTGACCATGATGGTGTCAATAACGGTGATGCGCTTGCTGATTTTGTAGTTGAGGTTGTCGCGAATCTGCGGGATAGGCAGGTTGTAGTCGACGCTGTTGAGACCGTGCACACGGGCGATGAAGGACTGCTTCAGGGTGTCGTTTTCAACAACCACGAAGGCGCAATCGCCATCCTGCGACATGGCAGTGTAGCGGACATACATGTGGGGGTTGGCAGCACCATTGATGCCGTAAATGTGGCTCCAGAAACGGGTCTCGTTGGATTCGAGGAAGACTTTGCGGTAGTCGTTGGGGAACCAGCAGTAAGAGACATTGGTGTTGAGGGGAAGGTCGTTCTCGACGGTGACGGCCAACATGCGGCTGGCGAAAGGCACATGTGTTTGCTGGACGAGTTCATCACGGACGATGAAACTGTGGTCGAAAACATGATAGAAAGGATAGTCGGCATGAGCGCGGGAGGTAACCATCATGGAGTCGCCAGGCTGGATGCGGAAGTTGTGGGAAAGGTTGTGGCGGGTGCCGTTACGCTTGATGAAGCTGAGGGTGTCAATGATAAAAGTCATGCTGTCGTTGGACAGAGTATTGTTGTCGGTTTCCCAAAGATAAATCTGACCAATGGCAGGGCCTCCGCCGATGAGGTCGGAAAGGAAAGCCTGGTCGGCTGTCCACACCTGGGTGTTGGTCCAGTCGGAGTAGTCAGCATAGGCGCGGCCAATGGAGCCATTGCCGGAAGAGACGAAGATGTTGCGGCGGGACTGGGGGAGATACTGCATGAAGCGGGAAGCGGCCACTTTACCACCGTTGCCTTTCCAAAGGATATTGGCCATGTGGTTGGTGTTGCTGCCACTTCTGTCATACCAAGAGGGGTCGTTGGGGCCACCATTGTGGGCCACACGGCCTTCAATGAAGGGGCAAGCGTTGCTGTTAGCGCCGCTGATGATGGAGCCGTCGGGAGCAACGGCAAGACCGTTGATCTGGACGTTGTTCAGTCCGCGATTGAAGTTGACAAATAGTGCCGTATTGGTGGCCGCAGCCAAGAGGTAGACACCGCCATCGGTGGCGATATAATAGGTTTGCAGCATATAATTACCTTCTTCATTCCAGCCGTAGACGGGGACAATCTGGTGAACTCCGGAATGGAGGAAGGATGAGTTGGAATAGACATAAGCCATATAGTCGCCGGCATTGAGCTGGTTTTCGTTTGAAGAGAAGGCTGTCCACTGATAGGGGGAATTTTCCACGTAGCCTTTACCTTTCCAGAGGTTGGCACCGGCGATGTAGACTTCCTTGGGGTCAATGGGGTTGACGGCAAGAGCGCCGCAGGTGGTCGCATTGGCGACACTGCTGAAAGGAGTGACCGTGGAGGAGGAAAGCAGAATCCAAGTGTTGGTGTTGCGGGTGAGGTAGAGACCCTTCATGATGCCATTGGCGTTGCTGGCCATAGCGTAAAGATAGCTCTCGTCGGAGGGGGCAAGGGCAAGGTCAATATAAGCAGTGCCCTGGCCGAAACCTTCGCAGCTGCCGGTAATGTTGACCGGAGCGGAGTTGCCAATCACATCGCCGATTTTATAAACACCGCCACCGCAGGAGAAGAAAGCTCTGTTGAACTGCTTGGAGACGACAACCGAGCGGATGTTGCCCTCGAAAACGGACTGGGGAAGAGTGTTCCAGTCGCTGGCTTGGCTGATGCTCCAGCGGAACAGGCCTTTGGGGGTAGCAATATAAATATAATGAACACCCTGGGCGGTCATCATAGTCATGGCATTGACCGAAGCAAAATCAGCTTCGAGATTGAAACCGGGATCTGTCTGATTGAGACGGGTGAAGCTGTTGTCGTTCATATTGAAAAGGAACAATCCGCGGCCGATGGCAGCCATCTTGTTGAGGTTGGAGCCTTTGGCATAATAGCTCTCACCAGTAGCGATGAGGATGGTGCTATCGTCCACACGCACCATACTGCTGATGGGGAGTGTCAGTTCCTTGCCGTTGACATAGCAGGGTACATATTGCCATATATCATCGTCGCTGCTGAAATCGGCACGCTTGTAGAGGCCACCCGTGGCTGCACCGGCATAGAGTGCACTGGAAAGATCGTTAGTGGAGCCGTTGTGAACAGCAATAAGAGAAGTGACCCGGCCACCGATGTTATCAGGACCGATTTCGACTAATTTGTCGCTTTGGAAATTTGCTTTTTGGGCGCCTGCGGTGCCTCCAAGACACACACAAAAGCCCACAATCAAGCCGAGAAGTACTTTTCTACTTTTCATAAGATATTAATATTTAATTAGATATTTAATTTTCATCTATACATTTTAATTAGCAAAGATACATTTTTTTTCGATAATACCGGCCTTTTCGTGCTAAAAAAACAAAAAAAATATTTCAACAGCAATAAATGAAGAGGGGGGACGTTATCAACCCGAAAAAAACAGGGAAGCCCAGACGCGGCCAAGTCGTCTTTAAGACGACCTGTGAACGAAGCCCGGGCGAACCTTGCCCCGCCAACCGGGTCACCAGCCCCTGATGCCCAACCGAACAGGCGGGGTGCTAAACATGGAAGAAAAAGGTGCTAAACATGGAAGAAAAAACTATATATTATATGGAAGATTTTGTCAATATCCAAGAATTGAACGAACGCATTGCCCGAGAGAGCGCATTTGTGGATGCCTTGACTCTTGAATTGCGCAAGAGCATCATCGGACAGAAACACATGCTGGAAGGCCTTATGATTGGACTGCTGAGCAACGGACATATCCTGCTCGAAGGTGTACCCGGCCTGGCAAAGACACTGACCATCACTTCACTGGCCAAAGCCATCGATGCCAAGTTCAGCCGCATACAGTTCACCCCCGACCTCCTACCCGCCGACCTGCTGGGAACCATGATTTACAGCCAAAAGACAGAGACATTCAACGTGAAGAAGGGACCCATCTTTTCGAACTTCATACTTGCCGACGAAATCAACCGTGCCCCTGCCAAAGTGCAGAGTGCATTGCTCGAAGCCATGCAGGAACGCCAAGTGACCATTGGCGAAACCACCTTCAAACTGGAGGAGCCTTTCCTGGTAATGGCGACTCAAAACCCCATCGAGCAGGAAGGCACCTATCCCCTACCCGAAGCCCAGGTAGACCGTTTCATGCTGAAGGTCGTAATCTCCTACCCTCAGAAAGAGGAAGAACGCCAAATCCTGCATCAGCAACTTGCGGACGAGAGAACCACCCAACGCCCCATACTCACACCCCAGGACATCATCAAGGCCCGCAGCCTGGTTCGCGAAGTCTACATGGACGAGAAGATTGAGAATTATATCACCGACATCATTTTCGCCACCCGCTACCCCGACCAGTATGGGCTGGGCAACCTGAAGGGACTCATCAGCTATGGCGCCTCGCCCCGCGGCAGCATCAACCTGGCACTGGCCTCGAAAGCCTACGCCTTCATGCGCCGTCGTGGCTATGTGATTCCTGAGGATGTCCGCGCCATGGCCATGGATGTACTGCGCCACCGCGTGGGTCTGACCTACGAGGCCGAGGCCGAAAACGTGTCCAGCGAAGAGGTGGTGAACGAAATCCTGAACCGTGTGGATGTGCCTTGATGGCATTTCAATTCCTTTCGCGTATACAATATTATCATCAGCGGCGGGGCGGGCTCCCCACCGGGTAATGGCAAACCGCCCGCAATGATTTATGGAACAAAACAACGAAATATTAAAAAAAGTCCGCAAGATAGAAATCAAAGCCCGTGGGCTCTCGCGCCAACTGTTCTCCGGCGAGTACCATAGTGCCTTCAAAGGGCGCGGCATGGCTTTCAGCGAGGTGCGCGAATATCAATACGGCGATGACATCCGCAGCATCGACTGGAATGTGACCGCCCGCCTGCACCACCCCTATGTCAAGGTATTCGAGGAAGAGCGTGAGCTGACCGTGATGCTGCTCGTGGACGTGAGCGGCTCCAACCGTTTCGGCACCCACCACCAGTTCAAAGAGGAGCTGGTGGCCGAAGTGGCGGCCACTCTGGCTTTCAGTGCCATTCAAAACAACGACAAGGTGGGCGTGATACTTTTCAGCGACCGGATTGAGAAATTCATCCCGCCCAAGAAAGGCAGCAGCCACATCCTCCGCATCATCCGCGAACTCATCACCTTCCGTCCCACCAGCAACGGAACCAACCTCTCGCAGGCTCTCGGTTACTTCTCCAACGTTATCAAGAAACGCTGCACTGCCTTCCTGCTGAGCGACTTCTACGACGACAACTACACCGATGCCCTGAAAATCGCTTCAAGCAAACACGACCTTGTGGCCATCCGCATCGCCGACGAGAGGGAAGTTAGGCTGCCCGACCTTGGGCTGGCCAAATTCTACGATCCCGAAACTGACGAGACCATCTGGATTGACACTGCCGACCGCACGATACGCCACGACTTCGAATCACGCTATGCCGAGCATGTAAACCGAGTGGAAGAAACACTGCGCAAATACGGCATCGACCGCACCATTTTATATACTGGCGAGGACTATGTGAAAGAACTGAAAAGACTGTTCGAGCGGCGTTCCGGCTCCGTCAGCCACCACGGATAACCACAACACTAACATCCTCCCACCCATTGGCTCAAAGGCCCCTGTAGGCGGGATAGGACAATGAGATAAAGAAGCAATGAAGAGATTATTCATCATACTGGGACTCTGCATGGCATGGACCGCCGGGCACACTTCGGCACAGGACACGCTATCCCTCTCCGACATGAAATATCATTTCCGGCTGGACAGCACCACCATCATGCTCGGCGACCAAACCGTACTCTCAATCGAGCGCACATCGGTCTACCCCTCGCTCGACGACCTGTCCAACAACGACATCGTGGCCGTCAGGCAGTGGATGGACACCACCGACGGCACACTCTACACCGCCCTGACCAGCTTCGAGGCGGGCGAGCACTGGCTGCACATCGGCAGCGACTCCGTCATGCTGACAGTGAATGATGTCGCCAACGTCGACACCACCAATGTCGAAATCCGCGACATCGCCAACATCATGAAGCAGCCCTACACCTTCGGCGAGATAGCCCGCACCGTGCTTTACTTCTTCCTTTTCTGGGCCATCGTGGCTGCGGCAGTACTCATTTTCATTCGCATCAAAAAGCACAAACCGCTCATATCCATCCCCCAGGCTCCTCCCCTACCCCCCGACACACGGGCACTGCAACGGCTTGAAACCCTCAGGCAATCGCAGCTGTGGCAACAAGGCCGGGTAAAAGAATACTACACCGAACTTACCGACACCGTCCGCGAATACCTTGAGGAGGCCTATGCCATCCAATCAACCGAGATGACCACCGACCAAACCCTCCAAGCCTTCCATTCCTGCCGCGGTTATAGCGAGGGCAACGCCTCGTCGCTGAGCCAGATACTCCAAGCCGCCGACATGGTGAAATTTGCCAAGTCATCGCCCCAGCCCTACCAGCACGACCAAGCATTGAACCAAAGCATCGCATTCGTCAAGAACACCGCCGCCCTCAATCCCCAGCCCGAAGAACAATCCGCAGCCGAGGACACGAACCCGGCAACAAACACCACCCAGCCATGAATCACATCACATTTGCACACCCATACCTGCTGCTGCTCCTCATCATCATCCCGCTGATGGTAGTGTGGTACGTGATGCGCTACCGAAAGCAGAAGCCGGCACTCCAGTTCTCCAACATCAGCCTTTTCAAGGGCGTCCACCGCACCTTCCGCCAGCGGGCCTATCCCCTGCTGTTCATCCTCCGCATGGTGGCCGTCGGGGCCATCATCATTGCCCTGGCCCGCCCCCAAAGCATGCTCAGCCGCCAGGAAATGAAAGTGGAAGGCATCGACATCGTCCTGGCCATGGACGTCAGTGGCAGTATGCTGGCCGAAGACTTCAAGCCCAACCGCCTCGAAGCCGCAAAAAATGTAGCCTCCGACTTTATCGAAGGGCGCAAAAGCGACCGCATGGGATTGGTGGTCTTCTCCGGCGAAGCCTTCACCCAAGTACCCCTCACCATTGACCACAACGTCCTCCTCAAACAGCTCTCCACCCTCAAAAGCGGCATGATTAAAGACGGCACCGCCCTCGGCGACGGCCTGGCCACCGCCATCAACCGCATCAAGGACAGCGAAGCCAAAAGCAAAGTCATCATCCTCCTCACCGACGGCATCAACAACCAAGGAGCCGTCGACCCCCAAAGCGCCGCCGAGATTGCAGCCCTCTACAACATCCGCCTCTACACCATTGGCGTGGGCACCCAAGGCCTTGCCCCCTACCCCTTCCGCGACCCCTTCGGGCGGGTGCGCTACCAGAACGTACCCGTCGAACTTGACGAAAACCTGCTCACCCAGATGGCCCAATCCACCGTCGACGGGCAATACTTCCGGGCCACCAACAAAAAATCCCTCCAGCAAATCTTCAAGCAAATCGACCAGATGGAGAAAAGCAAAATCGACGTCACCCAATATGCCCAGACCAAAGACGAGTATCTCGGATGGCTCATCCTTGCCGCACTGGCCATACTGACCGAGATACTGCTGGGTCTCTTCTACTTCCGCAGCACACCCTAATATCCCCACCCTCAAAATCAAGCGTCAATGATACATTTCGAACATCCCCAAATACTATGGTTTCTCCTCCTCATCCCCCTGTTTGTGGGGGTCTGGATCTGGCTCATCCTCCGCAATAAGAAACGGCTCGAACAGTTTGCAGACAGCAGCATGTTCGGCCGCCTCATCCCCGACGCCTCCCCCTGGCGGCCATCGCTCAAATACGGCCTCATCATGCTCGGGGCAGCCTTCCTCATCCTGACCCTGGCCAACCCCCAAGAGGGCAGCAAGATGGTGAAAGGCGAGCGCATCGGGAGCGACATCGCCATCTGTCTCGACATTTCCAACAGCATGATGGCCGAAGACATCCAGCCCAACCGCCTTGAGCGCAGCAAACGCACCATCAACAACCTGCTCAACGCACTGGGCAGCGACCGCATATCCCTCATAGTCTTTGCCGGTAGCAGCTATGTCCAAATGCCACTCACCAACGACTACAGTGCCGTCAAACTCTTCCTTGACCAAATCGACTGCAGCCTCATCAGTGCCCAAGGCACCGCCATCGGCGACGCCATCGAGAAAGGCATGGAATCCTTCGGCTACGGCGACCCCGACCGCGAATGGATCAAGAACCAAGGCCGCGCCATCATCGTCATCTCCGACGGCGAAAACTTCGAGGACGACGCCAAAGCCGCCGCCCGCAAAGCCGCCAGCGAAGGCATAGTAGTCTGCACCATGGGCATGGGCCTCACCGAAGGCACACCCATCCCCGAATACCGCGACGGGCGCCGGGTGGGATACAAACGCGACAACAACGGCTCCACCGTAACCACCCATCTCGACGAGGCCACACTCACCTCCATCGCCCAGGCCGGCAACGGCATCTACGTCCGCGCCACCAACATCAACTCCGGTGTCCAGGAAATCGTCCGCCTCATCGAAGGGCTGGAAAAAGACCACTACGGCGAGGCCGTCTTCTCCGAATACGAAAGCCGCTACCAATACCCCCTTGCCGCGGCCCTCGTCTGCCTGCTTGCCGAGCTCCTCATCTTCGAGCGCCGCAACAAGAAATTCAACCTCGACAAACTTCTTAACGACCGCAAATCAAAATAATCAAGCCCACGCAATGAAAACCTCACCCCACATCCTCCTGCTTCTTCTGGCCCTCTGCCTGCCCGCAGTCCTTTCAGCGCAAAGCAGCAGCGTGCGCAAAGAAACCCGCAAAGGCAACCGCGAGTACCGGCAGCAGCACTTCGACCGCGCCGAAGTCAACTACCGCCGCGCCCTCCACCAGGACAGCACCGCCTACCGTACCCAATACAACCTTGGCAACACACTCTACCGCCAGAAAAAATACGACGAGGCCATCCAGCACTTCGACCACGCCCTCGCCCAGCCCGGCCTCACCGACAGCGACCGCAGCCGGATACTCCACAACCGGGGCAACAGCTATCTCAAAGCAGGTCTGGCCAAAGAAAACCGTGCCGAAGGCCTGCAGCAATTCCAGCAAGCCGTCAACGACTACCAAGAAGCCCTCAAACTCACCCCCAAGAACGACGACACTCGCTACAACCTATCCTACGCAAAAAAAATGCTCCAGCAAGCCCAGCAACAGCAGCAACAACAAGGCGGCGGCCAAAGCCAGGACAACAAAGACCAGAAAAACAACAAAGACAAACAAGGCAACAACGGCCAGGACAAACAACAAAACCAACAAGACCAGAACAATCAACAAAACCAGCAACAGCAGCAGCAACAACAGCAGAACCAACAGCAACGCCAGCAACAGAAACAGCAGCAACAGAAACAGCAGCAACAGAAACAGCAGCAACGCCAGCAACAGCAGAAAAAGCAAGACGCCGAGCGGCTGCTCGAAGCCGTGAAAAACAACGAGCGCAACACCATGAAAGAAAACGCCAAGAAAGTCGAAGTGGCCGCCCCGCGCAACATAGAGAAAGACTGGTAACAAGTACAACACCCCCACACGATCATGAAAAGAGCCATTATAGCATTAATCTTTAGCCTCCTTGCACTATGCGCCGCCGCGCAGGAACTCACCGTCCGCGCGCCCGGCCGCGTAGAGCAGGGACGCCGTTTCGAAGTCCGCTATGAGGTCAACAGCCGCGCCGACGACTTCCGCGGCCCCTCATTCAAAGGCCTGTCCGTACTCTCCGGCCCCAACGTATCCCACCAAACCAGCATGTCCATCGTCAACGGCCAGATGTCGCGTTCCGTCACCACCGGCTTCACCTACATCATCCAGGCCGATGTCGAAGGCACATTCAATGTCGGCGGGGCCAGCTGCAAAGTCGACGGCAAACGCGTATCCTGCCAAGGCTTCACCATCGCCGTCGAGAAAGCCGGCACCCAAGCCCCCCAGCAGCAAGCCTATGGGGGCGGCAACTCCCGCCGCCAGTCGGCATCCCAATCCACCCAGCCCTCCCAGTCCTCCGACATCGACAGCCGCTCGCTCTTTGCCCGTGCCAGCATCAGCAAAAGCAACCCCTACCAAGGCGAGCAAGTCATCCTCACCTACAAAATCTACACCCAAATATCCCTCAGCCAATACCAGATTGACAAGCTGCCCGGCAACAAAGGCTTCTGGAGCGAAGACATCACCCGCGACGGCAACGTCCGCCAATACGAAGAGACCGTCGACGGCCGCCGCTACATGGTGGCCGAAATACGGCGTGGAGCCCTCTTTGCGCAGGAAAGCGGCAAACTCACCATCGAACCCCTCGACCTCGACGTCCTCGCGCTCGTCCAGCGCCAACGCCAGCGCACCGGCTCCATCTGGGACCTCTTCGACGACCCCTTCTTCAACCCCACACAAGCCGTCGAGAAACACCTCCGCACCAACAGCATCAACGTCCGGGTCAAGCCCCTGCCCCAAGCCCCTGACCATTTCAGCGGAGCCGTGGGCAGCTTCGACGTCAAAGCCGAGACCGACACCCGCCAAGCCCGCGCCAACGAAGCCATCACCTACCGCCTCACCGTCAGCGGGGCCGGCAACCTCATGCTCATCGACGCCCCGCAAATCGACTTCCCCAAAGTATTCGAAGTCTACGACCCCCAAATCAACGACAACATCAACCGCACCAGCAACGGCATCAGCGGCAGCCGCACCTTCGAGTGGATCCTCATCCCCCGCAACCAAGGCGACTACCAGATTCCCGAAGTGTCGTTTGTCTTCTTCGACCCCAACACAGGCCGCTACGTCACCAAACGCCTCCCTGCCATACCCCTCCACATCGACAAAGGCGACCCCAAAACCATGAAAAACGTCACCAGCAACAAGAGCGACGTCAAACTCCTCAACAGCGACATCAACTACATCCACACCCGCCACAGCCAGCTCCTCCCCCTCGACCAGCGCGACACCTTCGGCTGGCCCTTCTGGGTCGTCCTGGCCCTCATCATCGGCCTCACAGGCGGAGCCATCCTCTATGGCCGCAACCGCCAAGCCCAGCAGCAAGACCTGGCCGGCATGCGTCTGCGCCGTGCCACAAAGATGGCCCGCAAACGGCTCAAAACCGCAGCCGCCTACCTCCACAGCGGCGACGACAACCGCTTCTACGAAGAAATCTACAAAGCCATCTGGGGCTGCCTGGCCGACAAATACAACATCCAGCTCGCACGCCTCAGCAGCGACACCGTACGCGACTGCCTGGCCGAAAAGCAAGTACCCGAAGAACAGCAAAACCGCATACTCCAAACCCTTCAGAAAGTCGACTTCGCACGCTTCGCCCCCGGCGACGCCGCCTCCCGCAAACAGGAAATCTACGACGAAGCCCTCCAAATGATAGTCATGATATAACGCCCACCGAACATGAAAAGAATCCTCCCCATCCTCCTGCTTGCCGCCGCCCTCAGCGCGGCCGCACAAAACCCCAGCCAACTCATGCAGCAGGGCGACGACGCCTACGCCAAGGCCGACTTTGCAAAAGCCGTCAGCCTCTACAACGCCGTCCTCGACGCCGGCCACCAGTCCGCCGACCTCTACTACAACCTTGGCAACGCCCACTACCGGCTTGAAGAATACGGGCTCGCCATCCTCAACTACGAGCGCGCCCTGCGCCTCAAGCCCAACCTCCGCGACGCCCGGCAAAACCTCGACCTCGTCAACAGCAAAATCGAAGACGAGATAGCCCCCCTCCCCGAACTCTTCATCGTCCACTGGGCACACAGCCTCGTGGCATGGCTCAGCCCCGCCGGATGGCGCGTACTGATGCTGTGCCTCGCCGCGCTGCTGGGCGGACTCATCGTCTTCTTTGTCCTCTCGTCGCAATACCGCAGCCGCAAAACAGCCCTCATCGGCATCCTTGTCCTCTCCCTCCTGCTGCTCCTTGCCCTGGCCTGCTCCATCAGCGCCAGCATCCGCTACAACCGCCACGACCAAGCCATCGTCACCAGCCCCATGGCCATAGTCAAAAGCTCGCCCGAAGACACCAGCGTCGACAAACTCATCCTCCACGAAGGCACCAAAGTCGACATCGAAGAGACACTCGGCGACTGGCACAAAATCCAAATCGCCGACGGCAACACCGGCTGGATGCAACAAACCGACATAACAATCATTTAACCCAACACCCAAAACCAACAAAATCATGAAAAGACTGTACCTGATTCTCATCCTGGCACTCCTGGCCCCGGCCCTCCGCGCCCAGGAAGAAACCGACAAAGTCGAATACGTCGACGACGAAGCCTGCGGCTGCGAACTCGTCTTCATCAACGGAATCCAGACCACCCAGGACGGCGACCGCTTCGGCTTCAAACGCGAGGACGGCACCATTATCGTCCCCAACAAATACATGTTTGTCGACCACTTCCACGGCGACTACTGCAAAGTCTACCTCGACTACGACAGCTGCGGACTCATCAACCGCGACGGCGTCGAAATCATCCCCTGCCGCTACCACGAAGTGGGCTACCCCACCGACGGCCTCATCCTCGTGCAGAAAGACAGCCTCTTCGGCTACTACGACACCCTCGGCAACCCCCGCATCCCCATCCGCTATCCGGCTGCCTCCTCCTTCAACGAAGGGCTGGCCGTCGTGGCCGACTGGGTCGACACCAACGTGGTGGCCTACGGCTTCATCGACCACGAAGGGCGCATGGTCATCCAGCCCCAATTCCAATACGCCTTCCCCTTCTACGAAGGATTCGCCGTCGTCAAAGCCTACGACCGCTACGGCATGATCGACCGCAGCGGACAGGTAGTCTTCCCCATCAAATACGAAATCCTCACCTCCATGTACCAAGGGTGCCTCTTTGCGGGCGACGACAACGGCCTGGCCCTCTACGACAACCACTTCCGCCAGCTCACCATGCCCGTCTACACCCAAGTCGAAGGCCGCAACGAAGACCGCATCCTCGTGGCCCGCGACGGCAAATACGGCTACCTCGACCCCGACGGCAACCTCGTCATCCCCTGCCAATACGACCGCGCCGGCCTCTTCCACGACGGCCGCACCTTCGTCGCCATCGGCAAAAAATGGGGCATCATCGACCGCACCGGCCGCGTCGTACTCCCCATCGAGTACGACAACAGCGGCTACCGCGCCGAAGCCTACATCTACCACGACGGCCTCGCCCTCATCGAGAAAAACAAACTCTACGGCTACGTCGACATCGAAGGCCGCCCAGTCATCTACCCCAGCTTCTCCAACGCCTACCAATTCTCCGAAGGCCTCGCCCCCGTCTACGTGGGCGCCTGGGGCTACATTGACACCAAAGGCGATTTCTACATCCCGCCCGTCTTCGACATCGCCTCACCCTTCAAATACGGCCGCGCCGAAGTATCCTACAAAGGCGAAATCCACAAAATGAACACCGAAGGGCGCTGCGTCAAAAACTGCAAAAACGCACCCAAATCCTGGCGCTGACCCCCGCCTTCCAGCCGTCCGTCCACCCACAAACCCAACCCCCATGCAACAAGTCACACACCCCGGCATCGTAATCAGCTCGCAGCAAGGAACCGTCCAAGTAAAGATGCAAGTAGTCAGCGCCTGCGCCTCGTGCGAGGCACACGCCCGCTGCACCTTCGCCGAAAAGAAAGACAAGACCGTCGACATCACCACCCCCCAGTGGCAGAACTACAACCCCGGCGACCCCGTAACCGTAATCATCAACTCAGGCCGCGGCCTGCTGGCAGTCCTCATCGCCTACATCCTTCCCGCCGTCCTCATCCTGGCCACCTTCGCCACCCTCTACACCCTCCGCCTCCCCGAACTGTGGGTAGCCCTCGCATCCCTCGCCGTCATCGGCCTCTACACCCTCGTACTCTACCTCTCGCGCAACCGCCTGCAGCAAAGATTCACCTTCCGTCTCGAAAAAGCCGACTAACCCCTCACTCCGCTTCCTCCGCCCCAAAACGCCACTCCGCAGGCACCCAATTGCCCCACGCCGTCCGATGAAATAATGACGGAATGAGAAATGAATGGCGGCCAACGAGCGGAGCCGGGGCGACCCATGCCGCCCGGGCCGACAGGAGTTTCGCGGTTCCGCCGCGCCGCCATCCGCCACGGACAATCATCCAGCCGCGCGGCGACACCAGCCCCGGCGGCAACAACCCCTCCGCGCCGCCGCTGACAGCGGCCATCTGGCATCCATTCGCTGCCACGCCCGCCACACAACGCACAATCCGCCCCATCCCCCGCACCACGGCGGGAACGCCAACGGGTCAGGGCTTTTCAACATTAAGGCGTTGATTATTTTTCGGCGCAGAGGCTTTCCGTTCCAATAAAAAGGTATAATTTTGCAATTTGAAAAATAATATCTATTGCGCAATGAAAACCACACGTCAGTATCGCCATGGCATCGTGCTGTTCGCACTGTTGGCCATGCTTGTTGCCACCCCTGAAAGCACACAGGCCCAGGAACCTTCGTCGTCGCCCCAGACCGAGCACCAATACAACGACGACATCCACTCCTTCATCCTCAAGCGCCTGCGCCAGAACGTCAAGCAACGCGAGAAACAGATGAACAAGCAAATCCACCAGATGCTCATCAACCTGCCCAACGCCGAGAAACTGTACGACGAGACCTTCGTCCGCATCACCACCGAGGTGCGGGAGGACACCACCGAGGAGGGACAGCCGGAGATCAACTTCGTCTACAACATATCCTACAACTGCCACCACTTCGAGGGGACGGAGGACGACTACCCGTCGGCAGCCTACCTGTGGAGCAGCTCCAACTCGTGCCGCGCCATCTGCAACCTGACCCGCACCATGATTGACGAAGAGATGAGCGACATCTTCGCCCCCGGACGCAAGACCACCATCACCATCAACTCCACCACCGACGCCGCCGAAATCACCCATATCGAATATAAAGGCGAATATGGCGACTTCCGCTACATGCCCGCCACCTTCAACGACGAGAACGTCCGCATTTCAGTCGACCAGAAAGACGGCATCACCACCAACGCGCAGCTGGCCTATGTCCGCGCCCGCAGCGTGCAGAGCTATCTGGAGGAGAACGTCGCCGGACTGAAAAAGACCACCAACGAGTACCGCCACACCACCCGCTGTTTCGACATGACGGGCCCTCACTACCGCCGCTCGAGCCTTGAAATTGTGGTGCACGGGGCTTTCGACAACCAAGCCAAAAGCCTTGAGGCCGCCCTGCTGAACGACGAGTATGTAGACTTCAACATCCCCCACCGCGAGGAGAACAGCAACAGCAAGACCTACGCACTCATCATTGCCGAAGAGGAATACACCGCACCGCTGCCCAACTGCGACTTTGCCACCAACGACGGCGATGTGCTGCACGAATACTTTGTCCACACACTGGGCATCCCCACACGCCATGTGAAGGTGCTGCACAATGCCGGCCGGCAGGAGATTTACGACGAAGGCATCCACTGGCTGAAGGACATCATCAAAGCCCAGAATGGCGATGTACACATCATCATCTACTATGCCGGACACGGAGTGTCGAACCAGAAGTGGGCTCCCCACCTCATGCCCAGCGGGGTCGACGTGAGCCGCATACGCGCTTTCCGCAGCAAGACGGGCGCCCTGCCTGAGGACATCGTACTCAAGGGCGGCGACGCCGAGAAGCTGCTGGAGCAGTGCATCTCATTCGACACCCTGACGGGATGGTTCAACCGCGTGGAAGCCCTGAGCTACACATTCATCATCGACGCCAGTTTCGACGGCATACAGCGCAGCGGCAAGCCTTTCTTCACCATCAAGAAAGAGACTAAGCGCTACCGCACTCCGCGCGTGCGGAGCGATATTGTCATCTTTATGGCAGCCGACGGCGACAAGACCGCCTACTCATTCATCGACCAGCATCACGGGTTCTTCACCTACTATATTCTGAAAGAGCTGAAATACTCGCGCGGCGAGATTACCTTCCAGGACCTCTTCAACAATGTCACCAAGAACCAGGCGTATGAATCGTCGCTACAAGGCAAGCTGCAGGAACCGAGCATGATTATCGGCGGCAAGCTGGGCGAGAACTGGGGTACCCGCACATTCATCAATAACTAACCGTCCGCCCCTATTCAACCAACGCGATATGCATACCCCTGAGTTTATCACCCACCTGAAGCCGAATGAGGTATTTGTGTTCGGCAGCAATCTGGCCGGCCTGCATCATGGCGGGGCCGCACGGATGGCATACGAGCGGTTCGGAGCCGTTTTTGGACAAGGGGTGGGGCTGCAAGGGCAGAGCTATGCCATACCCACCATGCAGGGGGGTGTGGACACTATAAAGCCTTATGTAGACGATTTTGTCACCTTCGCCCAGAGCCACCCTGAGCTGACTTTTTATGTTACGCGCATCGGGTGCGGCATAGCCGGATTCAGCGAGGGGGAAATAGCCCCCCTCTTTGCCGACGCGCACATGCTGCCCAACGTGGTGCTGCCGCAGGGATGGTGAGACGGCGCATCTTTTTTACACGCCCACATAATAAAACAGAGCAAAGTCCGTTACAGGAAGCGATATATTAACAACGAGCGTCCGGCTGACCGGACAAGTCTAAGCAAAAAGCAAACACCAACAATGAAAAAAATCATTCTTGCAACAGCCGTCATGCTGTTGACCCTTGGGGGAGTCATGGCCCAGAACAATTTCCGCGGTATCGTAAAATACAAAATCGAGAGCACGGGAAAGGTGGATGTGCCCATCCCCCCGGAACAGGCCAGCATCGAGATTAAAGTGTACGACAACCAGCTGCTTCTGGGGCAGTCTATCCAGAATGGACTGAAATTGGCCCAAGCCATCGACTTCAGCCAGGCCATCAGCTATCTTGCCGCCAACGGCATTGAGCTGGAGACCTACACCGGCGACGGCAAATTCATCGTCCGCGGCGAGCAGACCAAAGAGGAGATGGACAGCCTCTACCTCGTAGACCAAGAGGCCGGCCACTTCTATTACGAGAATGTCGACGAGACCAAAGAAATGCTAGGATACACCGTCCACAAAATGATTATGCACCGCTACGACGAGCAAGGCGAGGACAACCCCGTCACCTGCTGGTACAGCACTGAGATTGGCCCCGAATACTGCATGGTACTGGGCAGCGTGAAGGGATTCCCCTTTGTCTACACCCAGGAACTGGGCGAAGGCCGCGCCATCACCTATACTGCTGTCGAGGTGGTGAAAGGCAAGGTGAAGGATGTCGACATGCTGCTGCCTGCGGGCTACAAAGACGCTTCGGGCGAAGAGTTTGAGACCTTCCGCAACGAGCTGAAGGATGCCATCGAGCTGCTCGAGGAATAAGCCATCGGACAGACTGACCGCAATAGATTGAGAGTTGAAAAAGTAGTTTTTTTCAACTCTCAATTTTCAACAAGACCGCTGTGTAGCAAACCGACACAAACAGAGTAATGCCCGCACCACAAAAGGCCAACGGGCCAAAGCACTAAGAGCATCCGGCGCGATGCGACATAGAAACAGAACCCATCCACATACCATACTACAATGGCCAAAAAGAAAAACCACAAAACCGTCCGCCCCACCAGCCGCTTTGTCGAGTACTGGCGCACCCAGCAGTGCCGCAAACTGCGCGGGGCCTGCTACATACTATTCGCGTGCTTCCTTGTTGTGGCGATGACCTCATTTTTTATCTCCTGGCCATCGCACAACAACTGGCTCGGCGCACTTGGGTTCCATATCTCCAAGTTGACAGTGCAGAACACCTTCGGCATTGCGTCTTACGGAATTGCCTTCTTGCTGTTCCTCTACGGCACCCGGCTGTGGGGGAAAAATCTATTGCCGTGGAACAAAACGCTGTGGAGCACACTTTTCTGGATGGTGTGGCTTTCGTCGGTGTTGGGATACTGCTTCGGGCTTTGGGGCAAGGACGACATCGCGATGGGCAACTATGTCGGTGTCACCGGCGACTTTATAGCCCACAGCTGCTATCACCTCATCAGGTGGGGTACGCTGGTGCTGTTTGCATTCCTGGCCATTGTATATCTTGTGGTAGTACACAAAGTGCGTATCCGTCCGCCAAAAGTGAACATCAACCTTGCCGAAATCAAGCACATCATCCCAGCCCCCAAGCCTAAAGACACCCCCGCAACAGAAGAGGACGAGTCCTCCAAGGCCGAGACGGTCCCGCTGAGCACAGCCAAAGAGGCCGAAAAGCAAGCGGACAGTAATCCGGACCAAGTGACATTCTCGATTGACGACGAGTTCAGCCGCATCAACCAGCGCGCCCGCAAACAGGATGCTGCCAACGACGAGGCCGAAGCCAAGCCCACAATTCCGACCAGCGAGCCTGCTTTCACCATCACAGACACCGTCGACGAGGCCACCGCCAAAGAAGAGGAGGAGCCGAACCGCTATTCGGAATTTGAGAATGTACACACCTCGCACCACTACACCATCGACGAGCTCTACGACCCTCACCTCGACTTGAAACAATACATCATGCCCACGACCGACCTCCTCACCGACTGGGAAACCCGGAACGTGAAAGTGACCAAGGAGGAGCTGGTGGCCAACAAGGACCATATTGTCGAGACCCTGCGCAACTACAATATCGAGATAGTGGAAATCACAGCCTCGCCCGGACCGACCGTCACCCTATACGAAATCAAGCCGGCTCCCGGCATCCGCATTTCGAAAATCAAGAGTCTGGAGGATGACATAGCCCTCAGTCTCTCGGCCCTCGGCATCCGCATCATAGCCCCTATTCCTGGCAAAGGCACTGTGGGAATCGAAGTGCCCAATGCCAAGCCGCAGATTGTTTCGATGAAAAGTATGCTGGACTGCGACGCCTTCCGCAACAGCGGAAAGATGGAGCTGCCTATCGCTTTTGGCAAAACTATCAGCAACGAGCCCTTCATCACCGACTTGGCCAAGATGCCGCACCTGCTCATGGCTGGAGCCACCGGCACGGGAAAATCGGTAGGCCTCAATGCTGTCATCGCGTCCCTTTTGTTCAAGAAGCACCCCTCCGAGCTGAAATTCGTCATGGTCGACCCCAAGAAAGTGGAGTTGTCGCTCTACAACAAAATTGAGCGCCACTATCTGGCCAAGCTGCCCGACTCGGAAGAGGCCATCATCACCGATGTCAAGAAAGTGGTGCGGACGCTCAACTCCCTCTGCATTGAAATGGACCAGCGCTACGACCTGCTGCGCAAGGCCGGAGTACGCAAAATAACTGAATACAACGACAAGTTTATCCACCGCCAGCTCAACCCGGAGAATGACCACCGCTATTTACCCTATATTGTCCTGGTAATTGACGAGTTTGCCGACCTAATCATGACGGCGGGCAAAGAGGTGGAGATGCCCATCTGCCGTCTCGCCCAGCTGGCACGCGCCGTAGGAATACACCTCATCATCGCCACGCAGCGCCCCACCACGAACATCATCACGGGTACCATCAAGGCCAATTTCCCCGCGCGCGTGGCTTTCAAGGTGACCAGTGGCATTGACTCCCGCACTATTCTCGACTGCAGCGGCGCCCAGCGCCTGATTGGTAGGGGCGACATGCTTATATCCCTTTCGGGATCCGACCTGGTACGTATCCAGTGCGCCCTTATCGAGACCGACGAGATAGAGCAGTTGGCCGACTTCATAGGCAGCCAACGGGGGTATCCCGACGGGTTCCTCCTGCCCGAATATCTCGACGAGAACGAAGAGCCCAACAAAGAGTTCGACCCCAAACAGAAGGACGAGTTCTTCAACGATGCCGCTCGCCTGGTGGTGGCCAGCCAATTTGGCTCTACCTCACTGCTACAACGCAAACTACAGCTTGGGTACAACCGCGCTGGCCGCATCATCGACCAACTGGAGGCCGCTGGTATCGTAGGCCCCTATAACGGGTCGAAAGCCCGCGAGGTGTTGGTACACGACGAGGCCCAACTGGAAGAGATTCTTCGCAGCCTATAGCACCCATTGCCCATGCCAACCCCAGACGCTGTCAACGACTATTGCGCCCGTCACACCTCGGTCCCCGATTGCGCCCTCGAAGCCGTTTACCGCTCCGTGATGCTCCATACGGCCAATCCCTACATGGCTTCCACCCCTTATCAGGGTGCTTTCCTCCAGCTCCTCGCCACCCTGATTCAGCCCCGTGTGGCAGTCGAGATAGGTTCGTTTGCAGGCTACGGAGGGGCATGCATAGCCCACGGCATGGGGAACTGCGGCACACTCCATCTGGTTGAGAGCAACGAGGAGATGGAACCTCTTATTTGGGAGCATGTCCGAATGGCCGGTGCCGAAAGCATCGTCCGGCTCCACATCGGACTGGCAGCAGACATCATCCCCACCCTCCCCGATGGTATAGGCCTGGCTTTTGTTGATGCCGACAAAGAGGAATACAACCTTTACTACGACCTTCTGCTGCCCAAAATGCTACCAGGCGGATTGATGGTGTTCGACAACATGCTGTGGTATGGACGGGTGGTGGATAACGAACAGAAACCTGAAGCCAACCAAGGGCATCTGCGCTGCGAGCGCGAGACCCGCACCCTGCACGAACTCAACTGCCGCATCACTGCCGACTCCCGTGTTGACAACATTCTCCTACCTTTGCGCGATGGGTTGATGCTTTGCCGAGTTCGGAAGCAAGACAGCCCTCAGATGCTTTGAACCCCAGCGCAACACATGTCGACTGGCGAGTTTACAGCAATCAAGACTTTACAAATGGACATGCTGACTGCGTGAAGCCCCTCAACAGCGGCGATACAGACGGCTTTGTGGCCCTTGGGCAGTAAAGACTTGTCGGCGGCCAGGTAGATTACCAGCATCATTTCGTTTATTGAGAAAGATACGTCCAGTCCTCAACCCAATAAGGATTATGACAAGCCATTGGGATACTTGGATTGAGTGGAATTATGGTGCTCGACCATTTGGCATGGATAGGAATATTTAGGAAAAAAAGAGAAAAAAAAAGAATCCTGTGTTAATAAAGACATTTTCCCTGCACCAAAGCAGACAAAGACAAACACATAAGATGGACAGCAACAAAGAGATGGCCTTCAACCAGCTATTGGCTCGTCAGCGGGACATGATATGGCAGTTATGCCAAGACTTCCGGCTGAGCGCCGCCTGGGAGGTGGAGGATGCATTCCAAGAGGTGCTGATAGTGCTGTGGCGCGACTTTGAACAATTTGAAGGACGCTCGTCGGAGAAGACGTGGGTGTACCGCGTGACGATGACCACCCTACTAATGTTGAAACGCAAAATAAGCAACAAGCCACAACCCGACGCGCCTCAACCGATGGATGAACCCGCACCCGACTGGGAGAATTATAACCTGCTGATGCAGCTGGTTGACAACCTCAGAGAACCCGACAACAAGATAGTCCACGCCTATCTTGACGGATTCGACTACCACGAAATTGCCGATATGTATAACATGAGTGGAAGTGCAGTAGCCATGAGGATTTCGAGGGCAAAGAAGAAATTAAGAAAACAATATAGCGACTTATTATAAAAGAACTGGAGGAACTAATATGAAAAAAGATTTCGATACAATATGGAACGAGCGGAGGATGCGCCCTATGGGCAAATGTCCACTCAGCGACGAGCGGCTGACCGCAATGGCTGCAAAAGCCATGAACTCCGCACAGCCTGAGCAGGTGGACCTGACCGAAAGAAGACACCGAATGACGCCCCGCCTCATCGGATGGACCGCAGCAGCAGCCTGCGCAGCACTGGTGGCCATACCCATCAGCAACAACATGAGCAACACCGTCGAGGGAGTGAGGCTGGCTAAAGTTGACTTCAACAGCCAGAAAGTGATGATGGTTTGCAACAACAATTGCAATGCCAATGCAGTGATTTCCTCATTCGACGACTATCTGAAATCCATATAACACCACTACGATGAAAAGATTGACCTTAATAGCAATAGCGACGGTTTTGTGCCTCGGAGCATGCAGCCGACCACACAGCGAGGCCATGTCTGCCGCCTTGGAGATGTATAAGAGATATGCCGACAGGTCGGAGCAACTAACGGTGGCATATATTGGCAACTTCGAGGCTGAAGGAAATATGTATAACGCCGTAATGTTCCAAGCCCAGGACATCAACGAATGGGACTGGCTGCAAAGAGAGTTCGGCCTGAAGAGCGACATTATGACGATGCCCTGCACGGGACAGAATATGATAGTGACTTCGGTGAAAATCGATAGCAACATGCAGTTTGCCAGCCAGGAGGAAATGATGGAATACATCGACA
This sequence comes from uncultured Bacteroidales bacterium, assembly GCA_947168665.1. Classification (GTDB taxonomy): domain Bacteria; phylum Bacteroidota; class Bacteroidia; order Bacteroidales; family P3; genus Colimorpha. The sequence goes on along the minus strand of CAMVMX010000008.1, from coordinate 68,243 downwards.
GCGTGACCAAAGAGATTATGAAAAACACGCTGGGGACCGAGAATGTGGACGAGGACATGATGATGAGCGGAATGCCGCTGATGTCGATGGAAGAGGTGCAGAAGCTGGGCTATCTGGCCGAAGGGGCTTTGGACAGCGGGACAATGGTCATGGGTACCCCCTTGGGAGAGGTGGACACAGCGATGCTGAACCAGCATGAGTCGCTGATAAATATGACCGACAACCATAAGAACAGTGGCTACGTTATTGGCACCGACGCCAAGGAGATGACGCTATGGCTCTTCTTCTACGACACCCCCGAAGAACAGCAGAACCTGATGAAAAAGCTTTACAAGAATAACGCAGAAAAGCTGACGAACAGATAGGCTGCCAAAGGCTGTAGACTAACGAAATGGGTGGCAGGAATCACAAATCCAGCCACCCATTTCATTGTACCGACCACACAGTGTGAAGAAAAAACATTGTATATGGGATTTTTTTTGTATTTTTGCAACTTGAAAATAACGACATGTCATGAAAAAAAGAATCTTGTTTATAGCCTCGGCACTGTTGCTGCTTGGGGTATCGTGCACGAAAGAGAAGCACTGCCGTTGCGCCGTGACTCACAGCCAAGCGGTGCGCATCATTACACTCACCAAGGGCAACTGCCACGACTTTAATTATGTGAGATATCGCGATGTGCTTGACGTGATGCACGTAGACACCGTAGTGTGTACCGACTATCCCTTCGAAGCCGACACGGCTATCGTGTATAACAAATAAAACGGGAGGAAGAGAAAAATGAAGAAAATAGCTATTGCACTGGCTGTTGTAGCCATGGTGGCCGCCGCGAGCGGCTGCTCGAAAAACGCACGATGCCGCTGCCAAGCAGTGGATGCCGTCGATGCCCAGGGTCGCCCACTGGTGACATATCTTGATGTAAAATCGAGCTCGACATGCAAAAAGGTGACCAAACTGGGCTTTGAACAATGGCTGGAAGGCCAGTTGGTAAGAGATTTGTATGTGGTAAAGTGCGAGAGCTGGACAGATGACGAGCTTTAGGAGCAAAGCGGCACAGGTGGCAGCCGTGGCTGTGAGGATGGCACTTGGCGTGCTGTTCGTGGTGTCGGCCGTAGCCAAGTTGCTGAGCATCGATGAGTTTGAAATTTATCTATTCTCATACGATGTACTTTCGCTGCGTCTTTCGATGCTTGCGGCACGGCTGGTGATAGTGGCAGAGGCCTTGGTGGGCATCGGCCTGCTGGCAAATGTGTGGAACAGGTTTGTGAACGTCTGCGCGCTATTGATGGTGGTGGTGTTCACGGTGTTTTTGTGCCTGAGTGCACTGGCTGGACGGACAGACAACTGCCACTGCATGGGGTCGATCATTGAGATGAACCCGACCCAATCAATTGTGAAAAACGCTGTTCTGCTGGTGCTGCTGCTGGTGGCAGCGGGAGCCCGCCCTTGGCGGTGGAAGCCTCGCTGGTACTTATGGCTGCCCGCCATACTGATTCCAACCGTGACTGTGTTTGTGGTATCGGCTCCCGACTATTGGCTTTTCGGCCCACAGGAAGAGATTTACAACCGCGAAGAGCTGGACAAGGCCATCGCCCCCGAAGGAGAACTGGCCCCCGCCGGACTGGCCAATGGAAAGCATGTGGTGGCATTCCTCTCGCCGGGATGCCCTTATTGCCACATGGCGGACGAGAAACTGACCCACATTGAAATGAGAAACCGTCTGAATAAGGAGGCATTCGTCTGTTTTATCCCCATGAAAGACAGCACTATGATACCCATGAGCGTAGATTCGACTGCTTTCACGCACCCCTGCTACCGACTGACTAACATGACGTATGCACTGATTACCTATGGGCAACGGCCTATGGTGTTTTTGATTGAGGACGGTGCAGTGAAGGCCACTTGCCACTACCGCAACATCGATGAGCACCAGATAACTTTATTTTTAAACGATGATGAAAAATAATAATCTTGGCTGGCGCTGGAAAAGCTGGACAGCCGTGGTGCTGTTGGCGATTGTATGCCTGGGCACAGTGTCGTGCAAAAAACGCTGCCGCTGTGTAAAGAACAATATGACCGTCGACTACTACTCGACCACAGAGCTGGACCAGCATGGCAAGAGCTGTTCAGAGATGGTGTACATCGACGGACTGGCCACAAAGTATTACAGCCTGTGCGAGTGGGAATACTGACTGAAGCCATTCAGGTTCTGAAAGAAAGCAGACTATCCCACCCCATAGTTTCGTCAAAGACTTGAATTGCCTTTGACCCAATAACCCCTGACTGGAGAATCATTGTACCATACACTTTATTGAGTCCCTACACACTGGGACATGACTTCATACAGTACAGTAATCACACAAACCCCACAGATACATTACCTGATAAGGGATACGGTGCCGTAGAGGGTTTTCCAGGATTTGTCGCGCGTGTCGATATAGCGGATATAGTAGACGTAGGAGGCTTGCGGGCAAGGGCGGCCATTGTGAGTCCCGTCCCAGTGCTCGGTCAGGCCGTTGAACCGAGTCACAAGGTCACCTCGCCGGTCAAAGACAACCACCTCAGCCTGGAGGATGTGGGGACTACAGACGATGGAAAAAACATTGTTGATGCCCTGCGTCGGAGTGAAGACGTTGGGGACGGAAACCCATGTGCTGTCAATGGGCGGCTCGCCCCAATTGGGAATGGCCAAGAGGGTATAGTAGATGATGCTGTCGCACGAATCGTTAATGCTGATGTGGACAGGATAGTTGTTGACTTCATGGCTGAAAGTGATTCCGTTGAAGGTGTGCGGAAGATCATCAGTGGATATGGTCTCAGTGATCCAGTGGCAGTGGGGGCAAGTGACGAGATCGATAATCCAAAGGGTATCACAGCCGGTGGTGGTCCAATAAGTGGTGAAGGTGTGCGTATCCGTGGTGCTGAACTCATGTCCCCGGAACCAGAAGGACCCCTCGCAAACAGTCACAGTGAGAGTGGTGTCGACATGCCCACCAAAATTGAGCGTGACGCTGACCGTGTCGGGCTTGCGGGTGAAGCACCCTTCGTCCTCGTATGTGAAAATAGCCCGGATGGTATAACTCTCGGCATCGGGGAAAGTGTGGGGAACAGGACGGCTGTAGCCCGGGTCATGGTGGGAGAACGAGAGGCGCGTACCATCGCCGAAATCATAAAAGAGGCTGTCGGCGGGACGGTTGTTAATGGCCTGGAAGTTGACATGGTCAAAATGACACCAGAGAGTGTCGGAAGGCAGGTTCTGCGATGGGGTATTGTTGACCAGCAGGGTAACACCTCCTGGCTGGACATGGGGCAGATTGTAGAACGATGCCTCTAACATGGCCACGGAGTGCATGGTCGCCATGAAGCGTTTGCCCGCAATGCTTTTGATGACGTGGGTACCCTCGGTGTTGAAGGAATGGTTGGCCGGGAAGTGGGCGTAGCTATAAGTAGTACCTGAGATTGGGTGAAAATAGGAAGCCACTGGATAGTCATCAATGCGGAGGGTCTGAACATCGGCCGTGTGGGCAAAGAGATAGAGCGAATTGTCGCGCGGCCGCCGGTTGTTGTTTTCATCAACATCGGTGATGGTGCCATAGTTGACCTGGCCGTGGTGCCACCATTCCTCGGGGATGACGGTGCAGCCCGATTCATCGCCTTTTCTCCAAAAGCCTTCTTCTGAATAGTTCCTCACTATTGCGGGATGCGTGGTTTCGATATAGAAAGGCCCGTCGTTACAAGAATCTATATCCATCTGAAACCAGACAGTATTTCTCCGGTCCACTGTGAGGTGGCGCGGGTCGGACGTGCCTCGCTGGGCATCGACTATGGTCACCTGGGTGCTGTCGTGCAGACCGGTGATACGGATGTAGAGATGCTTGGAATCGAACAGTTTGGGGATTAAGAATTTTGTCCCTGCATAACGGACTGGCACAGATTGCTCCAACACCATGTCGGATGTATTGGGGTCGTCACGGATAATTTGCGGGATATAGACACGGCTTCCCCCCTCAAAAACAGCAATCCTTTTGCAGTCGCGGGCTTTGATATGGGTACCAGACAAGTCTATAACGAAGGTGTCCACCTTAATAGCCTGACCGCTGAAACGGCGATCATAATAGACTTGGAACGAATCTAGCGAAGCCAACGATGAGGATAAATAATTATAATAATCATCATAGTAGGGCGCAAAAATCGGGTAGTATTTCTCCCTCACGTCCGTACCGGCTAAATGGAACAACTCGCCAGCATTGAGAACAACAGAGAAAGAGTCCCCCTTTTGCCTGCCGACCAAGTCCCAATCACCCAACACAATATCCACCACCGTACTATCCTCAACTGCTACAATATCGATAGTTTGCTCCCTTTGGGCACATACAAAATCGAAAGGATCCTTCGGCGGCAGTAGAGGATATATTGGTACGATCACATCATCCAGACATCTGTTGGGAAATACTTGCGCAACATATTCATCGCGAAGAAGCTCAGTGGGCAAGACATTAACTGCATCGTTTGTACCAACAGTAGAAATCCATAAAAAGAGACTAATTGTGTCAGTGCTGGTCACATGGAAAGCACGCGGCTGGGGCCGGTTGATGAGAGAGGATGAATAGTCATAATGGGGGACGAGGGGGAAATGAAAGGATACGGTGTCACAAAAACGGGAATAGGCTTGGGGTACATTGATATAGTTCGTATCCGGACCACACATTCGACGGCCCATAATGTGGACGGTCTGGCTCCAGTCGAGCAGCGGTGCAGTAACCGTGACATCGCAGTCGCGCTCACTCACCACATAGAGCTTCGAAACATTGGAGCTCATCCCATCGGCCGTGCGGGGGAAACAGACCCAGAAGTCCGTGCCTTGGGTTGCGAACTGCTCACCGCAATGGTCATAGGGGTTGTCAATCTGCGCCATGCAGACCCACGGCAGAACGATTAGTATTATGGGCAGTAGTTTTCTCATAAGAATTTGATACCTTTTATCTTAGTTTACGAATTATTCTTTTAAAGGCTGGCTGCCACAACTGTTTCTCCTGCCAGCACACCACTGCCACATATACAGCAACCAGCAGGGTGTTCAATACCAGCCGCCACGCCAATACTGACGGCCTGAGCCATACACTCACTCCATACAGACCCAGCGCTAACAGAAAATAGACCGCGATGCATGGCACATTGTACGGCACAGGATTGCGGCGGCGGCCGACGAGATAGGAAAGCAGCACACAGACCCCATAGCCAGCCACCCCGCCCCATGCACACGCCATGTAGCCCCAACGGGGCACCCCTACAATGTTGACGGCAAGCAACACTACGCAGCCAATAGCCGAAAAGACGGCTCCCCACCACGTCTGGCCCGAAAGTTTGTACCAGAAAGAGAGATTGAAATAGATGCTCATCAATATCTCGGCCATCATCACAATAGGTACCACCCTGAGTCCTTCCCAATAGCCGGAGTCAATAATATACTTGAAGATGTCCAAATAAGCCATCACTACCAGGAACGCCAGGAGTGCAAAGATTACAAAGTACTTCATCACGGCTGCCTGGCTCTCTTTCGCCTCGCGGCTCCGCCCTCCACCAAAAACGAAAGGCTCGTAAGCATAGCGGAATGCTTGGGTAATCATGGCCATAATCATCGCTATCTTGACACAGGCACCGTAAATACCCAGCTGCACTTCGCCATCGGGGCCGGGCACAAGATGGCGGTAGCAAATCTTGTCGGCCACCTGATTCAGAATACCCGCAATGCCCAGCAGCAGCAGTGGCCACGTGTAACGCAACATCGGCCGGATAAGCGTCCAATCGATACCGTGGCGAAGATGGCGCATTTCGGGAACGAAACCCAGCGTAACCCCTGCCGTGCAAACCAAATTGACGGCAAAAACATATCCCACCTGCCAATCGGGACGGTACCATCCCATCAGCCCCGGATGCGATTGGGCCAACTGCGGAGCAAGAAGGAACACGAACAGATTCAGCAAAATATTGCAGACAATAAAAAGCAGCTTAAGAGCCGCAAACTTCCACGCACGACCCTCAAAACGGAGCCAAGCAAAAAAGATGGCCTGAAAGGCGTCAAGCGCCACCACACAACCCATCATCATCACAAACTCGGGATGGGCGGCATAACCCATAGCCTGCGTAACCGGTTTAAGGAAAAGCGCCAGCAGCATCACAAACAGCGCACTCACCCCGCCCACTGCCAGGGCCGAAGTAGAGAAAACCTGGCTGGCCCGACTCTTGTTGTCATTGGCAAAGTAAAAGAACGTGGTCTCCATCCCGAAAGTGAGAATGACCAACATCAGAGCCGTGTAAGCATAGAGTTCTGTCACCACTCCGTAGCCCCCTGTCGAGGCGGCAATCTTGTAGGTGTAGAGCGGCACAAGCAGATAGTTGAGAAAACGGCCAACAATACTGCTGACACCATATATCATCGTGTCGGAAACAAGCCGTTTGAGAGAGTTTTGAGGCATGGGATTTTCTTTTTTACCGATTATAACGCAAGATTAAAGGTATTATTGTAAAAAAAAAGATAAACCTGTTGAAATATGCCGACCAATAGCCACAGACCTTTTCTCACCATGCAGTTAATTATTCTTAAGAGGCATGGCCTACAGTTTGTGATACGGATATTTTTTGTACCTTTGCATTTCAAATTAAAAGGATGAAAACTGTCTGCAATACTCGGCTTCTGCTCTGCTCCTTGGTGCTGCTGGCTATCCTTGCATCCTGTGGCGAAAAGGTACAAATAGCTGAATACTCTATCATTCCTGAGCCCGAATACATTGTTATGAAAGGGCGGTCCTACACACTTTCCTCCTCCACACGCCTCTGTTTTGCCAACTTGGGCCGCAACACTCCCACCGCCAAGTATATCGCCACAACCCTGCGGCGCATGCACGTGCGTCCCGCCTTCATAGGCAACCCCGAAAAGGACTGCATACTCTTTACGCTCAACGACACCATCAACCCCGAATTAGGCGACGAAGGCTACCTGCTGCAGGTACTGCCCGAAGGAATTTTCATCAGTGCCAACACCGAGCGGGGGCTGCTCTACGCCTTCCAGACATTCGTACAGATGCTGCCGTCCGACATCCTATCCACAACCTATACCCACATCACCCTGCCAGAATGCACCATACTCGACCGTCCGCGTTTCCCCTGGCGCGGAAGCCAGCTCGATGTGTGCCGCCATTTTTTCACCGTGAAGCAAATCAAGCGCCATCTGGACCTCATGGCAGCCTACAAACTCAACAAATTCGTCTGGCACCTGGCCGACGACCAAGGCTGGCGCATCGAAGTCAACTCCTACCCTGCCCTTACGGACATCGGTGCATGGAGAGTGGACAGGCATGGCTACCGCTGGGGCAGTGCCCCACCCCCAAAACCAGGCGAAGAGGCCACATACGGCGGGTTCTACACCCCCTCCGACATAGCCGACGTGGTGGAATATGCCGCACAGCGCAACATCGAAGTCATCCCCTCCATCGATATCCCCGGTCACTGCAGCGCCATCCTCGCCGCCTACCCTTCGCTGGCTTGCGACGCCAAACCCCGGCAGGTGGCTTGCGGCCCCTGCTGGCCCCACGACGCAACCCTCTGCATCGGCAACGACTCCACTCTCACCTTCCTCTTCAATGTGCTGGACCACATCACATCACTATTCCCCAGCGAATACATCCATATCGGATGCAGCCCCTGCTCGACCGAGCCTTGGGAGCAATGCCCCCGCTGCCAAGCCCTCAAACACCGGCACCACCTCAAAAGCGAGACCGAACTGCAGGGCTGGCTAATCAACCAAGTGGCCGACCACCTTTCTCGCAAAGGCATCCGCATCATGGGCTGGGACGACATGCTGGACTGTGGCTCCCTGCCTCCCGACGCCGTTGTCATCGCCTCGCGGGGCGACAGCGTGGCCACCATCGCCTCCCTGCTCGCGCCCGGTGTCATCGTGGCCAATCCGCAATACTGCAGCTTCGACTACTACCAAGCCGACACCCTTTACCAGCCCCTTGCCTCGCCACAAACCCTCACCCTCCACGACTCCTACCTCTTCGACCCCATCCCCCACAAAGCCCCATCTGCCCAACAAGAACACATCTGGGGCGGGCTTTGCCTCCTGTGGACAGACCATATCGACACCTATTCTCAAGCCGAATATCAGCTGCTCCCCCGCCTGTGCAGCTTTGCCGAAAGCCTGTGGTCCAAGCCTGAAAACAGAGACTGGCAACACTTCCGCCACAAGATAGCACAACACAAAACACGTCTCGCATCCGAAGGCTACAACTACTGTCCCGGTTCATTCAAGCCCCTCGTCACCCGCACCCACCAAGGCGACCACCTGCTGGTAACCATCGAAACCGAAGTGGCCGATTGCTGCATCTACTACACCACCGACGGCAGCGAACCCACCACCGAATCCACCGTCTACACTGCCCCCATAGCCCTGCCCCGCGGCTCCACCCTGCGCACACTCACCTACTACCAAGGACAACAACAAGAAGGCATTTACAGTTACAAATTATAGTCCCACACCCATTCCCTGACAATGAAAAAAACACTTGTCTATTTTCTCTTGGCTTTAGCTGCAATCATTTGGGGCGTAAGCTTCATCATCACCAAGCAGCTCTTCGTCACCCAGCCTCACATAACCGTCCTCATCATCCTCACCTTCCGGCTCCTCCTTGCGTCGGCGGTCACCATTCCCGCACTGCTCCTCATGCGGAAACTGGAACCCATCCGGCGGGGCGACCCCAAATGGTTCCTCCTGCTGGCCTTCTGCGAACCATTCATATACAGCATCTGCGAAACCAGCGGTGTGCAGCTCGTCAGCGGCAGCATGGCCTCCATTGTCGTGGCCACCATACCCCTTTTCGTCCCCTTCGGCATGGCAGCCGCCTACAAAGAGAAGATACAACCCGTCACACTTGTCGGCATCACCATCACACTCATCGGCCTTGCGGTCATGCTCCTCTTCGGTGGCAGTTCCGACGGGGCCAACCTCGACGCCAACCCCGCCGGACTGGCATGGCTGGCCGGGGCCGTATTCATCGCGGTCATCTTCACCATCCTCCTCGTCAAACTGGTGGGGCGCTACAAACCCTTCACCATCACCGCCTATCAAAACCTCTTCGGTTGCCTCTACTTCATCCCGCTCATGCTCCTCATCGACGGCTCCCACCTCCCCCAGCTCAACTACACGCCCCTGTTCATAGTGCTGCTGCTCATTCTGGGCATCTTCTGCAGCACCCTGGCCTACGTCTTCTACAACATCGGGGTTGCCAAACTGGGAGCCACCGCCGCCTGCATCTTCACCAACGTCATCCCCGCCTTCTCGCTCTTGGCGGCCATCCTCATCGGGCAGGAGCAACTCACATGGTCCAAACCTCTGGGCATGGTAATAGTTGTGACCGGCGTGATTATCTCCCAAATCCCGCCTCGCGCCAAAGCCTGAATCGTGAACAAGTCAACTCACCCCGCCGAAGCCCCAAATCCCGACTCCGGCCAGCACACACATTCTCTCATACAATAAAACGCAGCCTCCCTCTGTGCGGCTAAACCGTCTTGGGGAAATCCAGCACCTCCATATCCTTCGGCACACCGTCAATCACAAACCGCACCAGCGTACTCACTCTGTGGAATCCCACTCGCCCAGCCGCGCCCGGATTGATATGCAGGAAATTCATCTCCTTGTCGAACATCACCTTCAGGATATGGCTGTGCCCGCACACAAAAATATCAGGATGCTCGTCCTGCAATACCTTTTTCATCTCGGCCGGATAGTGCCCGGGCCACCCTCCAATATGCGTCATCACCACCTTCAAACCCTCACAACTGAACAGCTGCGTCCTCGGCACCTCATAGCGCATCGTATAATCATCCATATTGCCATACACAGCCCTTACCATCCACCGCTCGCACAGTGCCTCCAGCACCCCGCGCCCGATGTCGCCGGCGTGCCACAACTCATCGCAATTCTCAAAAAACGAATACACCTGCCTCGGCACCGTCCCGTGCGTATCGCTCAACACCCCTATCCGTCTCATTCGTTGGCATGTATTTCAGTCAAATTCTCGCGCACCATATCCTTCAGATACCTGAGAATCGAAAGGTCGTTCATGCTCATGCCGCCCAAAGCCTCCTTCACCTCATCGGTGTCAAACACAAACTCGCCGTCGTCGGTCGTATAGGTGATGACAAAATGAATATCCTCATGTTGCGACACCAACATCACAAGCGACCCCGCCAAATCCCCCATCGGGGGGCGGTCCCAGTGATTGTGCTGAAACCAGAACTCTAAGCGTGTGCCCTTGCCCAGCTCGCTCGTCAACTTCATACCGCCGCCACAATTCTCCGTATTCATCTTGATAAGCGGAAGCCCCAGCCCCACCTTGCGCGTAGTGCGCGACGTAGTGTACGGATCCGTCACCCGGGCCAGAAACTCAGGCGACATTCCCTTCCCATTGTCCTCTATCACAAAATGGAAGTCGTTGTCTTTTATACTGTCGCGGATAGTCAACTTCACCTCTGTCGAATTGGCTGCAGTCGAATTCTCCATCAAATCATACACATGCATCGATAATTCCTTCATAATATCTGTTATTTTTTCAATGCAAAGATACTAAAAAAAACATTAAGGCGTTACGTAAGCGTATGATTTTTTTGAAAAAGACAGCACAAACGATACTCGCCTGCCTGGTAACCATACTGTTATTCAGTGCTTGCGAAAAATTCCAGGGTGATGTGCGGGTACCCGCCTACCTCCACCTTGACCGCATTGTGGTCGGGCCGCAAACCCAAATGGCCCCCTCGCCCGAACCCGGCTTCTACACCTCCACCATCGACGCCGCCCAAGTGATATGCTATTTCCAAGGCGATGCCGCCGAGACCAACCTCGGAGTCTACCAACTGCCCTTCACCGCTCCGATCCTCCACCACGGGCCAATCCAATACGTCAAGATTGTCCCCGTCGTCAAGCAAAACGGCATGTCCTCCACCCGCATAGCCTACCCCTACTACCAGACCATCCAGCTCGACAACATCACCACCGCCCCCGACAGCGTCACCAACCTCGGCAAATACATCGAAGCCGACTCACAATGGGTGCTCACAGCCCACTACTTCCCCCTCTCAAACATGAACGTACTGATAGAAGACTATTTCGAACCCACCAGCTTCTCCACCAATTTCGACACCAACCTCACCTGGGTACACGACAGTGCCTCCGCCGCCTGCACCGGCAAAGGCTTCGGCATGCTGGTCGTGCCCGACACAGTCCAGGTGTCCAACTTCACCGTCCTCACCAGCCTGAACCCCCGCGTGGGCCAATACCTCTATCTGGAAATGGACTATCAGACCGACCTCGACCTCGACGTCAACATCCTGGGCTTCCGGGTCAACTCCGAAGGCAGCGCCACGACAATCCCCGTCATGCGGCTCATACCCAACACACGGTGGCAAAAAATCTACATCAACCTCGGGCGCGCATGGAGCAACCTCAACTACAACACCCCCATCACACTCTTCTTCCAAGCCGTCAACCTCTCCGGCACCGGAGGAACCGTCCGTATCGACAACGTAAAAGTGATAGCACAATAGACCATCATCAATAATCAACCCCCTGCCAGCCACCCACCGGCACTGGCAAGAACCATCCATACCGACATTTGCCTAACAACCAACAACAAAAAACTCCTCACAATAATGAATGCACGATGGGTCACAATCCGATATATCATATTTGATGTGCTGAGCGCGATGACCGCCTGGGCCCTGCTCTTCACATTCCGCAAAGTAGGCTTTGAACACCTCGACCCGGGACAACTCAGCTCCATCTTTGCCGATGCCAACCTGTGGCGCGGCATCGTGGCCGTCCCCATCGGGTGGGTAGCCCTCTACGCACTCCAAGGCACCTACAAAAACGTACTCCGCAAATCGCGCCTCAAAGAGCTGCAACAAACCGCCACAGCCACCCTCATCGGCGTCGTAGTGCTCTTCTTCGCCCTCCTGCTCGACGACGAAGTGGGCACCCGCAGCAACTACTACATATCCCTCCTCTTCCTCATGGCCGTCCACTTCGCCCTCACCTACGCCTGCCGCCTCATCCAGACCTCCGCCACCGTGCGCCGCGTCCACAACCGCCAGCTGGGCTTCCCCACCCTCCTCATCGGCAGCCACAGCAAAGCCTACCAAACCTACCTCGACCTCGAAAACCAGGAACGCTACTCAGGCAACATCTTCGTCGGCTTTGTCGAAGTGGAAAACCCGGGACCCGCCCAACTATGCGAAAGCCGGCTGGCCGCCGTCATGCCCCGCCTCGGCACCACCGCCGATGTACCCGGCCTGATAGCCAAACACCACATCGAAGAAGTAATCATCGCCGTCGAAGACACCGAGCACACCCAAATCCAGCAAATACTGCGCATGCTCGACGGCTGCGGCGAAGTAATCATCAAAATCACCCCCGACGCACGCGACATCATCCTCGGCATGGTGCGCGTCGACAGCATCTTCCACTCACCACTCATCACCATCAACACACGCCTCATGGAAGAATGGCAATACAGCGTCAAGCGGCTGTGCGACATCGTGCTCTCCATCCTCGCCCTCGTAGTGCTCAGCCCCGTCTTCCTCCTCACCGCCATCATCATCAAAACCACCAGTCCCGGCCCCGTCTTCTACGCCCAAGAACGCATCGGCTACAAAGGCAAACCCTTCAAAATGCACAAATTCCGCAGCATGTACACCGATGCCGAAGCCTGCGGCCCCGCCCTCTCGCGCGACGACGACCCCCGCATCACACCCTTCGGGCGATTCATGCGCAAAGTGCGCCTCGACGAAATCCCACAATTCTACAACGTCCTCAAAGGCACCATGTCCATCGTCGGCTACCGGCCCGAACGCCAGTTCTACATCGACCAAATCGTCAAACGCTGCCCCGAATACCTCCTCCTCCAGCGCATCAAACCCGGCATCACCTCCTGGGGCCAAGTCAAATACGGCTATGCCAGCACCGTCGACGAAATGTGCGAGCGTCTCAAATACGACCTCCTCTACATGGAAAACATGTCCATCACCACCGACATCAAAATACTCATCTACACCGTCTTCATCATCATCCAAGGCCGCGGAAAATAAACCCCGCGCCCTGCCCGGGCCGAAACAAACACAACATAAATAATCACCCACAAACAACAACAAAGACTGCACAAAAATGAAAAAAATCTATCTCATTACCCTCACGGCATTAGCCCTTGCCGCCACCCTCCAATCCTGCAAAGGCAAAGCCGAATCATTCCCCCTCAACGACGAGCGCGACTCACTCAGCTGGGCCATGGGCATGAGCCTTGCCCAGACCGCACAAAGCAACTTCTACGACTTCGACAAAGAAATCGTGCTCAGGGCCTTCGAAAGCTATCTGAACAAAGAAGACCAACCCCTCAACACCGACCAGTACAACCTCGCCTGCCAACAAATCAGCCAGCTGGCCACCCTCGCCGGCCGCCAGTCGGCACAACAGCAGTCGGCACAAAGCACCGAGCGCCAAGAAAAACTCTTCGCCCAACTGACGGCCGAAAACCCCGCCGTCAAACAAGCCCCCGAAGGCTTCTACTACGAAGTGCTGCGCGAAGGCAAAGGCCCCAAAGCCACCCTCGGCAAACGCGTCAAATTCGACTTCAAAGGCACCAACCTCTACTCCGGCGAACTCATCGAACAAACCTACGGCAAACGCGACGCCATCGTCCACGTGCTGGGCAAACCCATGTTCGAAGGCCTGATTGAAGGCATGCAACTGATGAACGAAGGCAGCAAATACAGATTCTACTTCCCCTACCAGAAAGTGGTCGGCGCCAACGGCATACCCCCCTACACACCCGTAGTGTACGAAATCGAGCTGCACAACATCTTCAACGACTGATCCCCTCCTGTCACAACAACCACTTGCGGCATAGCCCTCGCCCACACGGCGGCTATGCCGCAAACCTTTTTTACGCAGCAGACACCGGAACGGGCGCAGACCGAAGCCCGAGCCGGAAACTCCATACTCCGCTCCTAAGCCCCCTCAAAGCACGCTGGCGGAGTCCCGGACCAAGCCCCTCTCCACGCTCTACCTTCGCCCGCCCTACGCCATTCCACTCACACTCCGACACCATCTCGACCTCCGCCGTGGGGCAAATGGACCCCCGCCGATTGCTGATAAGGACTGCAGGTAGCGGAGTTGCGGCGGGCCGGACACGGACGGTGGGGGCGCGGGCCGGAACAAAAAAGCCGTGAGCCTCTGCCGCGCGATGGCGGGCAGAGGCTCACAGCATGGGTCGAGGGACGGCGACGGGAATCAGTAGCCGAGAATCTTGAGCATCGATTTATGGCTCTGCTCTTTGGCGAAGAGTTTGGTGACATATTCGCCGTTCTCGTCCTTGTCGATAATAATGTGCTTGGGCGCGGGGATGAGGCAGTGCTGTATGCCGCCATAGCCGCCAAGGCTCTCCTGATAGGCTCCGGTGTGGAAGAAACCGATGTAGAGCGGGTCGTCCTTCTGCAGTTTGGGCAGGAAGATGGCGTTGGCGTGGGAGTCGGCGTTGTAGTAATCCTCGCTGTCGCAGGTGAGGCCGCCGAGGAACACGCGGCGGTACTCGCAGTCCCAGTGGTTGATGGGAAGCATGATGAAGCGCTGGTTGATGCCCCAGGTGTCTGGGAGGGTGGTGATGAACGAGCTGTCAATCATATACCACAACTCGCGGTCGTTCTGCTGCTTCTGGTCGAGGATGCTGTAGAGGGTTGCGCCGCTTTCGCCGACGGTGAAACTGCCAAATTCGGTGAAGATATTAGGCTCGTCGACCCCCCGGAGGGTACAGATATTTTTGATTTGGGCCAGGACCTCCTCGGCCATGTATTCGTAGTCGTAGGTGGCGGCGAGCGATGTTTTGCAGGGGAAGCCGCCTCCGATGTTGAGCGAATCGAGTTCGGGACAGACGCGCTTGAGGTCGCAATAGACGTTGACGCATTTGGACAGTTCGTTCCAATAGTAGGCCGTGTCGCGGATGCCGGTGTTGATAAAGAAGTGGAGCATTTTGAGCGAGAAACGCTTGTTGGCCTTCACCTGCTCTTCGTAGAAACTGACTATGTCGCTGTAGCGCATGCCGAGGCGCGAGGTATAGAAGTCGAACTTGGGTTCCTCCTCCGACGCGATGCGGATGCCGAGTTTCATGGGGGCCAAATTGTGTGCGGCGCTGTCGGACACCTCGGAAAGGAGCTTGTCAAGGGCGTAGTATTCATTCTTATTGTCGAGGATGGGGACGATGTTGTGGAACCCGTCGGCGTAAAGGCCTATGATGTTTTCGATATACTGCTGGCGTTTGTAGCCGTTGCAGATGACAAAGATATCCTTGTCTATCAGCTGCTGGGAGTATAGTTCTTGGATGAGATTGATGTCGAAGGCCGAGGAGGTTTCGAGGTTGATGTCGTTTTTGAGGGCTTCCTCGAGCACAAAACTGAAGTGGCTGGATTTGGTACAGTAGCAATAGTTGTAGGTGCCTCTGTAGTCGGTCTTGGCTATGGCCACGTTGAACATGCGCTTGGCCCGCTGGATTTGGGAGGTGATTTTGGGCAGATAGGTTATCTTCAGCGGTGTGCCGTACTGCTTGATTACTTCCATAAGAGGAATGTCGTGAAAGTAGAGTTCGCCGTCTTCCGTGCGGAATTCATCCTGCGGAAAATCGAAGGTCTGGTCGACCAAATCGTAGTATTTGTTTTTCATCCGAGTGAAGTTATTTAGCATTTAACATTGAATCCATGTGCGCCGGACAACCCCGCGACACACCCATGTAATGAGACTGCAAAGGTACAATTTATTATTGAAAAACAAACATACTGAAACAAAAAAATCAGCCAGGCGGCGCGCCTGGCTGATTAATAGACCTTGGTACAGCGAGTTACTTTACCAACAATTTATGCGTAGTAAGCGCTTGGGCAGTCTCGACAGTGACAAAATAGACGCCCGACGGGACATTATTGAGCGGAATCGTGACAGCCGAACCCGTCGCACGGAGGGTGAACAAAGTTTGTCCGACCATGTTGACAAGGCGGACGGTCTTCAGCTGGTCGGCCTCGACGGTGACACGGCCTGTTGCTGGGTTGGGATAGAGGGTTGCCCCGGTCTGGGCGGAAGCCTGGTCGATGCCGAGGACGGTGATGCGGGCCGTATTGCAGCAACCGGCTTGGCAGCCCGTAACTTCATAGCTGCTGCCCTGGTCGGGGCATACGCCGATGCACTGGAGGGTGTCGCCAGTACTCCAGTTGTAATGGGTGGCGCCGGTGGCTTTGAGCAGGACGCAGTTGCCGAGTGCCAGGTTGCCAATCACCTCGATTTGCACTTCGGGACGCTGAACGACTTGCAGGGAAAGGTATGTGCTGTTAATCGTGTCGGTTCGGGACAGGTGTCCGACCTCATCGGTGGGAATCTGCTCGCCAGCAAACTGGTATTCGTCGCCTTGGCAGACGGTGTCGACAACATAGTTGACCAGCGACCCGCTGAAAGGCAGGCAAATGTCGTCCACTTTCGCACAGTCGTCGCCTCCGACTGTACTGTAGTCCTTTTGGTAGGAGAAGGAGAAGATGTGTGAACCTGCCGCCACGGGGAATGAGACCCGTGTCCAGTCCTGCTCGCCCGAAGCGGTGTAGAACAGCTGTCCGTCAATGAAGAAGTGGAAGAGGTCATAGTTTTCCTCGCTCGATACTTTGACTTGGAAACTGATGCTGTCGTCGGCAGTGGAAACCCATTGCAGGTTGAGGCGAGACTCTCTCCGATTGCCGAGGTTGAGGGCGCTGCGGGCGGAGAAGGAGCCTCGGAAAGGATTCTCACTGGTAATCACCCACGGATAGGTGCCGTGGCCCCAGCTGAAGCGGGTGAAGTCGCCGGTTTCGAAATCCTCGGCCGCGCTGTAGCCACAGGGGATTGTGAATGTTCCCACGGTGGAGGTGTCGGCTCCGTCAACAGCCTGAAGAAGGAAGCGCAAGGAGGTGTTGGGCAAGCCCGAAGCCATGCGGACAGGGAAAGAAACCAAGGCCGACTGGCCGGGAGCCAGAGGGCCGAGGGGCTGGGCTGCAGGCTGGCCGTCCATGAACCCGAAAAGGTTGGGGAGGAGGAGGGTCAGGGCAGGTGTGGTGTCGTGGCCGTTGTTGACGAGGTTGCAGGTGATAACGTTGGACGAGTCGGGGTAAAGAATGGTTTGCGATTCTGCCCGGACCAGGTCAAGCTGGGGAGCGGTGGTGAAGAAACGGAAACGCCGGCTGGAAGACCCTTCGCCAAAGACGACCTCGGTGTTGAACTGGAGCAGACTGTTGTCGGCATATTGTTCGGGGATATAGGTGAGCCACAGGCCTGTGAGGCGGACGGAGTCGCCGGGAGCGATGGAGCCAAACCGCTCTTCTGCACGTGAGATGGCTACGCCCCGGTCGCTACTGAAGAGGTTGACGGTGCCTTGCGAGAGGTGTTGGTTGCCGATGTTCTTCAGGGTGATGTCGAAGGTGGTGGGCTGGCCGGGGATTAACTTGCCTCCAGTGGGCTGGAAGTCGGATATGACGATGTATGGGCCGTCAACAACTATGGTTTCGACATTCTGGAAGTAGGGTTTGTAGTTCTGGGCGGTGACAGCAAGCTGGTAGGTTCCGACTGTCAAGTCTGCGGGAAGATTGAGCACGACATCGCCATCGGCATTGGCATAGGCAGCGCAGAGAAGGCTGAGGTCTTGGGGGTTGACTAATGCCACGTAGGCGTGGGAGGGTACGGTGGCATTGTAGGTGCGGGAGGTGACGGCTATGGTCGACGGGGCCGAGACGCTCATCGTCCGCGCACGTCCCAGCCAAGGTTTGAGCGAGGGGTCGCCGAAGAGTTCGTAGATTTCCCAATAATAATAGGCACGGGAGGAGCCGAGGGCCTGGACAGCCATGTTGCCGGCGGTGACAACGGAACCCATGGAGGTGTACCAGTTGTCGTAACTCTCGTTGTGGGTATGGAAAAGGCGGTCGTAGACACCGAGGTTTGCGGCATCATAGGCGGTGTTCATCTGGTTGGAGATATTGGTACGCACACCGACTGCCCAACAGAAGTCTTCAGGCCAGTAGGTGGAGTTGGTGCCACCGATGTAGGCGGCAGCACCTGCATTGCCTGCCTTGCGGAGCAGTGCCTCGCCCAGGCATTGGTCATAGCGGTCGGTATTGAAACGGCCCGAAAGGCAGCAGTTGCCAATCATGATGGAGGGGCGGTTGCTGTTGGTCATGGACGACACGTCGGAGGTGGAGAAACTGGGTATGGACCAGCTGTCGTCGTAGCCATGGGCAGTATAGTTTACCCATCCGCATCCGGCGTTGTAGAGCGAAAGGAGGGTTCCGGCGGTATTGTTGGTCTGGCTGCTGCCCGTGACGGTGACACCCGTCGGGGCGAAGGATATATTGTTTTTATAGTAGTAGACATTGGTGTAGCGGTTGCCGGCGTGGAGGTAGGTGCTGGCCACATAGTCCATAGAAGGGTCGGCATAGCGGTAAGCGTTGTCGGCTGTGCTGCGCTGGTCGACACCTGCAATGAGAACTCCTTTACCAAGGTAGCTGTCGTCGGGAAATCCATAACTCTCGTAAAAGATGGTTTTCTCTATCTGCGGAGTCAGCTCGGCAACATTGCGAGCCGAGAACCGCCCATAATAGCAGTCGGGGATGTGGTCGCCCTCTGTCCAGGTGGTGAAATAGAGGTCGGTGATATGGTCTGTAGCGGGGCTTCCGCAACGGGCGGAGAAAGCAGGAATCTGCTGATGGTCGCCCACCAAGAGGAGATAGGTGGGGGCAGGGAGCTGCTCGGTAGCATTGGTGTAGAAGCTTTTGATATAACTTGCAATCTGCGTGTTGGAGGTTCCCACCAACGGGTCGTCGGTATAGCCGACGGTGACGATATAGCCAGTCCGCTTTTTCCAGTTAATCAGCGAGTCCAGCTGGCCCCTAAAGCTGCTGTGGGCAACGATAAGGTAGTGGACTGGGGCATCCCGGCGCACCTCTTTGGCCATAGGGAGCGCATAGAGTGCTTCGTGGCCAATGGAGAAGTCGGGGGAATGATAGAGAGTGTGAAGACGCTGGGTGGCCGCGATGTCGGCATTCTTGTATTTGAGCGTTACCTCCATCGAGGTGATCTGCATAAGCTGGCCGGTGACGGGATTGTAGGCAAGCGGCGAGATGCGGAGATTAACCAGATTGCGGTCGCGAGCCACACCGATGGGTTCGATCCATGCCATGGGATTAGCATAGAAGGAGTCGGCAGCATACAACGCACTGTCGATGACAAACGGGGGAGTTTCGCGGTCAGATTTGGATGGGGAGGGCTGCACGGGCATCATGGGGTATTTACATGGCCGGCTGTCCAACAGTTGGGTCTGGACTTTGGACACCTCGACTGACACATCAGAGCAAAGCGGCACCTCGACAATCTGCGAGAAGACAGGCAGGTCGGGAGCCCCCAAGCGCTGCGATGGGGCAGAACCTTTGAAGGTGACAACGGTGTAGGGCGCGCCGCCAACTTCACGAACATCGATATTAAAGTCCTGAAAAGAAAACAGTCCCGTGGCCGACGAATAATCCGTATGCTCCAGGACAAGCGTTTGACTCTTGACAGGCATCTGTATGAGCATGAACAGGCCCAACAGAATTAAATTTACATGATACTTCATTTTGTTATGTGTTAATGATATCTATTATTATGCGTATTATGCGTGTTTATGTCGGGAGGTTGAACATATCCCCCCAGGGCATGGGGGCGGTGACGGTGATGGTTTCGTGCCGCACAGGGTGGTCGAAAACCACCTGGTAGGCATGGAGCGAGATGCTGCCGTCGGGATTGGAACGCGGAGCACCGTATTTGAGGTCGCCTTTAATGGGGCAGCCTAAATGGGCCAGCTGGCAACGGATTTGGTGGTGTCGGCCAGTGTGAAGTTCAATTTCAAGCAGATGGTAGCCGCCTTTGGAAGTGGATAGAAGTGTGTAATCGAGCGAGGCAAGCTTGGCCTCAGGGTTTGTCCTGTCGGCGGTGACGAAACTTTTGTTCAGCTTGGGATTTCGGACAAGGTAGTCTTCGAGGTGTGCGGCAGGCTGCGGCGGGAGTTGTGTCACCACAGCACGGTAGACCTTGCGGAAATCGCGCTCTTTGATGAGCTGGTTCATGCGGCTGAGGGCTTTGCTGGTTTTGGCAAAAAGGACCACGCCGCTGACGGGACGGTCGATGCGATGGATGACGCCGCAGAAGACGTTGCCGGGTTTGTTGTCGCGCTGCTTGATAAAGGATTTGAGGAGGTCGGCAAGACAGGGGTCACCGGTCTTGTCGGCTTGAACAATCTGGCCCGGCAGCTTGTTGAGGGCTATCAGGTGGTTGTCTTCGTATAATATTTGCTCTGCGATGGTCATCGGGAACGGGGTTGTCAAGACTGACTGATTGTGGCATCGGCCGGCTGCCCGTCGGGGACTGGCGGCGGAATGATTGTGCAGATGGGCGAGATGGCATTGCGTACAGTGTCCTGCACATTGACATCGATGACAAAGTGCTTGGGGACAAAGAGGTCGACGCGGGAGCCGAACTTGATGAAGCCCATTTCCTGGTTTTGGCGAACTCGCTCGCCCTCGTGGGCATAGCAGACGATGCGCCGGGCCATGGTGCCGGCCACTTGGCGAATGAGTATCCGCTGCCCGTCGTCGAGACGCAGACCCGTGGAGTGATGCTCATTGAGGTCGCTGGATTTGGGATAGGAGGCCACAAAATAGTTGCCCCGCTTGAACTTGGTGTATTCCACAACCCCATCGACAGGATAGCGGTTGACATGCACATCGGTCCCGTTCATGAAGATACTGATTTGCAGACATTCGCCTTTGATATACTCTTTCTCGATTGTTTCCTCAATGGCCACAACAGTACCATCGGCAGGAGAGATGAGGCACTGGCTGTTGTTGGTGAAAATGCGCCGGGGGATGCGGAAAAAAAGTGCCACCAGCACCCAGAAGACCAGCAGAATGGTGATGAACAGGTAGTGGAACACGGTCCAATGCTGGACGAAGAAAATCATGGCGGCATAGATGACCAGCACAACGGCCAGCATCCATAAAATCATCTTGCGTCCTTCTCTGTGTAAATACATATTCTAATTGTTACAGGGGTTACATGTTGATGGCATAGGAACAATAGGCATAGACCACGGGGAGGATGAAGAGGAGGCTGTCGAAGCGGTCGAGGAAACCTCCATGACCAGGCATGATGTTGCCGGAGTCTTTGAGTCCGACTGAGCGTTTGAGCATGGACTCGGTGAGGTCGCCGAGTGTACCCACTATGCTGCACACCAAGGACAGGACTAACCAGTCGTACCATTGAAGGGAGGTCTGGAACAGGGGACCAATCAAAAGACCCGTTGCCACTGCAGCGGCAACACCGCAGGCTGTGCCTTCCCACGTCTTGCCGGGGGAGTGGCGGGGCCACATTTTGTGACGGCCAACCAGCGAGCCACCCATATAGGCAAATGAATCGTTCACCCATACCATGATGATGCACATGACAAGCACATTCATTACGTTATGCAGATAGGGCATGAGGGACAACGGGAGGGCGCAGTAATACATGGGCAGCAGCGTATGGAGAACATCGGCAAAGGGCTGCTCGGTCTTACGCCAAAGCTGAACCCCCAAAGTGACCACAGTGCTGAGCAGCACCAACACTATGACGCCACCCTCTACAACGTCCGGCATGGCACCCATGACCACCATCAATGTAGACAAGACATAGCCCAAAGGTTTGATCGGGTTGAAGCCTTGCTTTTCGGCGATGCGGAAGTACTCGAAAGTGCAACCCAAGGCCACAAAAAGGGCGAAAGCCGAGAGGATGATATGTCCCCACATTTGGCCCACAAGCCGCCCACTATAAATGGAACCAAGGAATAGGAGTGCGTAGACTGTGGCACTGGCTGTTCGAATCCAAAATGTTTTCATGTCGTCATATATTGTTTTGGCATTCCCGCTTTGGAGCTTGTCGTGGACACGGGGTCAGGGTTTAGCCTCCTCTGTGGGGTGATCCGTATTATTATCGGTAGGTGTTACGTCATCCGGCACCGCTGTTTCCTCGGCATTGTTTTGGGCAAGCTGGGGTGCCTGCTCCTCTTTCTCTTTGAGCTGGGCTGCTATGCGGTCGGCCTCGCGGGGGCCATAGATGCGCTCTAAATCGTCGCGGAAAAGCACTTCTTTCTCATAGAGCTGGCCCGCCAACTCGTCTAACTGGGCACGGTGAGAGGTGATGATTTCTTTGGCCCGGGCGTAGGCCTCTTCCACTATGCGGTTCACCTCCGAGTCTATCACTTCGGCAGTCTTGTCGCTGAAGGGCTTGGTGAAGCCATAGTCGCTCTGTCCGGAGGAGTCGTAGAAACTGATGTTGCCTATGCGCGGACTCATGCCGTAGTAGACCACCATCGACTGCGCCATCTTAGTGGCACGCTCCATGTCGTTCAATGCCCCGGTGCCCACTTCGCCGAACACCACCTCCTCGGCAGCACGTCCGGCCATAAGGCTGGTCATCTCGTCAAACATTTGGGCATAGGTGGTAAGATGCCGCTCGTCGGGCAGATACCAGGCCGCACCCAGCGAATTGCCGCGAGGGACGATGGTCACTTTGATGAGCGGATTGGCCCAGCGCAACAGCCAACTGACAGAAGCATGGCCGCTCTCGTGATAGGAAACCACCCTCTTTTCGTGTTCGGTCAGCACTTTGGTGCGTTTCTCCAAACCGCCGACAATGCGGTCGATGGCATCAAGGAAATCCTGGCGGCCTATGCTGCTTTTGCCTTTGCGGGCGGCACAAAGGGCAGCCTCGTTGCAGACATTGGCAATATCGGCACCAGAAAAACCCGGAGTTTGCTTGGCCAAGAAATCACGGTCTACACAATCTTCGTTCTGGCCATCCTCATTCAGTTTCAAATTACGCATGTGGACATCGAAGATGGCTTTGCGCTCCTCCAAGTCGGGGAGTTCGACATAAATCTGACGGTCGAAACGTCCGGCACGCAGCAGAGCCTTGTCCAGCACGTCGGCACGGTTGGTGGCGGCCAGCACGATGACGTTGGTGCCACTGCTGAAACCATCCATCTCGGTGAGCAGCTGGTTGAGCGTATTTTCGCGCTCGTCGTTGGCATTGCTCAGACCTGCGTGGCCACGAGCCCGCCCCACTGCGTCAATCTCATCAATAAAGATGATACAAGGTGCTTTTTTCTTGGCTTCCTCAAACAGGTCGCGCACACGGGATGCGCCTACACCGACAAACATCTCGACAAAGTCGGAACCCGACATGGAGAAGAAGGGGACATTGGCTTCGCCTGCCACAGCCTTGGCCAAAAGGGTCTTACCTGTACCCGGAGGTCCTACGAGCAGCACACCCTTGGGTATCTTGCCGCCGAGGTCGGTGTATTTCTTGGGGTTCTTGAGGAAGTCCACAACTTCCATCACCTCCTCTTTGGCTCCAGCCAAACCGGCAACATCCTTGAAGGTGACGTTGGTGGGAGTCTTGCCGTCATAAACCTTGGCCTTGCTTTTACCCACGCCGAAGATGCCGCCACCGCCACCCATCTGGCGTTGCGACACCCGGCTCATAATCACAAAGAAAAGTATCAGTATCAAGAACGGGCCAAACACAATGAATATGTCGCGCCAAGGGCTGGTACGCTCTTCGGGCGTCAAGTCAATACGCTCGCCTGTGCGTTCTTCGACTCTCTCCAAGTCTTTCTCGAAGCTTTCAAAAGTGACAAAATCATATTTGTAATAATTGCTCTCCGGCAACTCCTGCCCCATCATGTTACGACCAAAGAGGTCCTTATATGTGGAGTCGTTTTTGAGAGCAGCACTTTTGATATAGACTTCGGCATACTTCTGATTGACGATTACTATCTTTGAATAGTCGTGATGCTCCAAGATGTATTCAAGCTTTGCCCACTTGATTGTATGTGAAGCATTCGTCCCGTCGCTGCGCAGCAACATACTGCCCAGCGTAATCAGGATAACGCCATAAATAACAAACATCACCCAATTGGTCTTCTTGGGCTTCTGGCCGTTAGTACCCTGCGGGCCACGGCCTGGTTTCATTCCGTTTCTATTATCTTCTGCCATCTGACTTCGTGCAATTAATAGCTCTTGATGCTTATTCCTGCGTTTTGCCTTCGCCTACCGGAGTGCGCTCGGCATCGCCCCACAACTCTTCGAGCTTGTAGAATGCCCTCCGCTCGGTCTGGAAAATATGGACCACCACGTCGAAGTAGTCCATCAGTATCCATTCTGCATTCATGTAGCCCTCCACTTTCGAAGGGTTGAGGCCTGTGGCCTTCTTGACGACCTCATGCACATGGTCGCACAGGGCGCTGACATGTGCCGGCACAGTACCCGAAGCCACCACGAAGAACGCTGCCGGGGCACTCTGCAGACCCCGCAAGTCGAGTATCTGCACATCAATTCCTTTCTTTTCGTCCAAGGCCTGGGCGGCCAGTTTGGCTAATACTTCTGATTCAGTCATTTATTATAGTTGCAATAAGTTTTCTTACTCCATCGTTCTCTTCAATCTCAACTCTCACATAATGTTCGGGCAAGAGCTGCTCAATCTTCTCCGTCCACTCCGTGAAACACCACGCTCCGCTATAGAAGTACTCCTCATACCCAATGTCATACGCTTCCTCTGCCCGTTTCAACCTGTAGAAGTCGAAATGGTAGACAGGCTCTCCCTGGGCGGTGGTGTACTCATTGATGATGGCGAATGTGGGACTGCACACCGTCTCCTTCACTCCCAAGTTGTCGCACAACTCTTTAATCATAGTTGTCTTGCCGACGCCCATCTTGCCGAAAAAGGCAAAGAACCGCTCGTCTGGGAATTGCTGAAGCAATTCCTGTGCCACACGCTTCAGTCCGTCCAAAGTGTCAAAAACCCGCTCCACTGCAATAGTCATCTTAGTCTGTCTGCGGCACGGACCTTTTCTTCGTCCTTCTTAATGAAGCGTTGCGCCAGGAACATAAGCACCACGGCCGCAATGATGGCCCATGTTGCCACCCCGTAGGTGATATGCACATCGGTGCAGGCCATGGCCTGTGTGGCTTGGTCGACAAAGGAGTCGACTGCCCAAATGAAAATCAGAAACAGGTCTACCACTCCCAGCAGAAAGGCTACAGCGACAACACGCATTTGCCGCACACGGTTCTTGAACAGGAAAATACTCACCAAGGCAATCAAGGCCGACGCGATGGTCAACACCACCAGCGGCCAAGTCTTCACATAACCACGCTGCCCTATCTCAACCGGCTCGCCATTGAGAATCTGCGACATCGTTTCCGGCACATCTTTCGGAATCATTCTGAACTGTCCCGAAACCTGCACCCCGAGAGGAGCCTTCCCTTCAAAGGAGGCAATCGGAAACACGAAACACAAGGCCAACGCACACACGGCCAAGAACAAAAAGAGCGTTTGTTTTCTCTGTATCATTTCTTTGTATATCGGTTTTGAATAATGATTAGTTTTTCTCAAAGATTAAATTCCTCAATCTCGTCGGCATGACGATAGTGCCATTTGCCCATCACCTTGCCACCTTTCATAAGGACAAAGCCGGGATTGGAGCGGGCCATAGTCTCTATAGCAGTGGCATCGGCAAAATAAAAGTCGAGATTGTCAAGTCCATTTTCATATAGAAACGATTGCACCTCTTCGGACAGTGCCGACGACAGCAACACCATCAGCACCCCGTTTTCCTCAGCCCAAGCCGCCACACTCTTCAAAGCCTGCTGTCCCTGTTCGTTCACCTTGTCGAGATGGTGAACCGTGGCTATCAGCAGATAGTCGTCCATGCCTATCAGTTCTTTGGCATGGTCGTTCATATCCATGTCCAACATAGAGAAGCCGTCGGCTTTGATTTCGTGCGGATCCTCAACGCGGCTGCTTTCCCACTCCCATTTCTCCTCCCATGCGGGGTCTTCCATCCGTTTCACGAGTTCCTCGGACAGGAATTCATCCTTCTCGCCTGTCTCTTTATTAACGTAGGTCACATAACTCTTCACCTGAGCGTTCTCGTCCATTTCCATCATCTGATTGCCCACCTTCCAGCTGCGGAAGTCAATGCAAGGCTCATTGTTGATATTGAAAAGTCCAAACAGAACCATGGCCACCATGGCAAAGAGCGTAATCAGCACATCGCGCTCAAAACGCTGCTTGCGGCGCAGGTTACGCGTCAGGAATATCCATACCGTCGGCACGTCCAGCGCTATGTTCTTCCAGAAAGTCTGCCAGTTTGTCAGTTTGATGGCGTCGCCAAAGCAGCCGCAGTCGGTCACCTTGTTGGTAATGGCATCAAACAGCGTCGTGAACGTAAAGAAAAGCATCATCAACACCAACACCCATGCACTCAGCCTCCTGAATGCCCCAAAAAGGAGCATCACACCCGTGGTGAACTCTACCACAATCAAGGCCATCGACATGAATGTGGCCAGCGGAACCAGCCAGTCGAAACTCATGCCGAAAAATGACCACGCCGTGAGGTATTCCGTAATCTTAAACGATGTGCCCATCGGGTCAACACCCTTCACAAAACTGGAAAAAATAAACACCAGTCCCACCACAACCCGTGCTACAACATTGAGGGTCCAATTCAAATTCGTATCTTTAATCTTCATAATGTTATATATTTCAATATTATACCTCGTTCTCATCCAGGCGAATCAGGCAGAAAATGGCATAGTTGATAATATCCATATAGCTGCCCTCCACCCCCTCGGACACGAGTGTCTTGCCCTGGTTGTCCTCAATCTGCTTGATGCGGCGCAGCTTCATCAAAATCAAGTCAACCATCGACTCCACCCGCATCAGCCGCCAGGCCTCGCCATAGTCATGGTTCTTATCCAGCATCAGGCGGGCGGCGCGTTTCAGATGCTTGTCATACAACTCCATTGCCTCGTCGTATGTCAAATCCTGAGCGTTGTCCGTCCCCAGCTCCTGCTGAATGAGAGCCATCACGGCATAATTCACCATCGCCACAAACTCCTGCTCCACATCTTCCCCCACCCTGTTCACCCCGCTGTCTTCAATGCTGCGTATCCTGCTGGCCTTGATAAAAATCTGATCGGTCAAGGACGGCAGCCTCAGCACACGCCACGACGTTCCGTAATCGCGCGTTTTCTTCTCATACAATTCTCTGCACCGCGACATCTCGGCCTCAAACTCCTGCTCGGTATCATGTATATTATCTCTCTGTATAATGCAACTCATAATTAGTCATTTACTACCATAAAGGCTGCTGCCAAGCAACTGCCCGTATACTTATTATCCAATTTCCTAAAACGTCTTTTCATCCATTTTATTGTTGTGACACAATTAAAAAGCAAAAAAAACGTTTTCCTCAACAAAATACAAAGATACACATTTTTTTCCATTCATGAACCCACAGCCGCATTTTTCGCCCTTCAGGCTCCGATGCCCCCGTGGCACAGCCACCTTCACGCGCCCAGCCGTAATGGGCATCCTCAACGCCACCGACGACTCTTTCTACGACGGCGGCCGATACAACAACCCCGACGCGCTCCTGGCCCAGGCCCGCCACCTGCTGGCCTCCGGGGCCGACATCCTCGACCTCGGCGTCATGTCCTCGCGGCCCGGCGCGGCACTGCTCTCCCCCGCCCAGGAGGCCGACAAGCTCACCCCCCTCGTGGCCCTGCTCCGCTCCCGGCTGCCCGACGCACTCATATCCGTCGACACCTGCCACGCCCTCCCCGCCGCCCGCGCCGTCGAAGCCGGCGCCGACATCATCAACGACATCTCCGGCGGCCAGCTCGACCCCGACATGCTTCCCACCGTCGTCTCGCTCGGCGTGCCATACGTACTGATGCACATGCGCGGCACCCCCGCCACCATGCAGCTGCCCGAAAACACCCGCTACGGCGACCTCATCGACGACCTCTCCCGCTACTTCGAACAGCGGCTCGCCATCCTCCAGCCCCTTGGCCCCGACCGCATCATCCTCGACCCCGGCCTCGGCTTTGCCAAGACCGTGGAGCAGAACCACGAGCTCCTGCACCGTCTGCCCGAACTCATAGCCCGCTTCCCGCAATACCCCATGCTTGTGGCCCTCTCCAACAAATCGATGATCACCCGCCGCCTTGCCACCTTTGCCGACCACTTCGGGCCCGCCACCCCTACCCTGCCCGACTCCGAGCTGGGCACCCTCGTTCTCAACACCGTAGCCCTCTGTGGCGGGGCCTCCCTGCTGCGCGTCCACACCCCACGCCCCACCCGCCTTGCCATCCAGCTCCTTTTCCCTCAGGAAACATGACCTCCTCCGCAGACGGAAGCAGCCGAACCACAAATCAAACAAAAGGCCCTCCACATAATGTGGGGGGCCTTTTCAACAACTGTAAAGCTGAGCTTTTCCTTACTGGATAAAGCCTTATTCGTACTTCACCAGTCGGACGGGAAAACAAGCACCGCGTCCAGAAAAATCGTTCACATCGATGCGAACTCCAGTAATGCTGACCGAACCGCCAAGCTCATCTGGAACTTGCCCAGGGAATAAGGGCAAATCAGAATCCACCTCTGAACTGGTCCAATAATGGATGCCACCTACCGTACCGGTGTACATAAAACCTTCAGGTCTGCCCAACAGCGGGATGGCCGAAATGAACACCCCATAGCCGACGCTGGCCACAAACACAGCGCCTGCCGCCTCCATACGTTTCCATTCAGACAGCGAATAGGTGTTGACCGAGTAATCTTGGCCGTTTGACGTAAAGCCAGGGGTGAAGCTGCAACCAGTGGGCAGTGTCCAATTGTCGGGCAGAAGGACCAGACCTTTTTCGCTACCCACGACGGCAACCGCAATCTTGCTGGCCGCATTGGGACGCTCGTTAACAATATAATCCCACTCCTCTTTGCTCATTGTGTGCCAAATGTTGGATTGGTTGCCTCCATTGCTGATGGCATTGATGCCCCAGTCGACGAAAGTAGCCCCTGTCAAATTATCCAATTCAGCTTTCGAAGCATTGGGATTGTTGCCGGTACCCCAGCCAAAGTATTCTCTCCACATCGTGTCAAACGAAAACATCGACGTGGCTCTAGCCCCTTTAAGCGTATAGTCGCACTGGTCCTTGGCAAAGCGGAAAACCTGAGTGGCGGGGTGATACTGAAGAATGCCCTGCGAGAAGCGGACCTGCTGGCTGGCGCTCACCGAGAACAGTCCGGGAAGAGCACCCTGCGGGAAGCGCTGGGCAAAAGTGAGGCTGTTCGAGCCGAGATTGATGCGGGTGGTCTGGCTGCGGGTGATATAAATGGTCACACCGGCCTTGGTGGTCTTGGTGCAGATGTTGCCATCGGCATCCTCAATCTCAATGCTCAGGCTGGTGTAGCTGCCGTGAGGCATATAAATATAGAAGTCCTTGCCGTTGGCAATCGACTGGGGCTGGCTGCACTGCAGGGTGGTGGAGGTGCTGCCGCCGTTCATGTAGTGGAGGGTGGGTACTCCGGCGTAGGTGATGCTGAACTGGCCATTGATGTTGGTGTTGGCCGTCACGGTGATGCTGGACACTTCCACATCGCTCTTCTGCAGGTGAATCACCAATGCACCGCAGAGGTTCTTGAACATGAGGTTCTCATCGTTGCTCTGGGCATACATGGGGAATTCTGTCAGGCTGCCGTCGACGGTGTTCTGCACTTCGGGCAGGGTGACGTTGACACCATCGGTAGTGATGGTGGTTGGATAGAAGGCGCGGTAGGTGGCGCTGCCCACAAAACCCTCTTCGCAAACGAGCTCAGCGGTGGTGGCTGGGGTGAGGGGCGAGGCACTGAAGATGCCGCGGCCCGCGGTGCCATAGATGGCCACCTGGTCGCCACTCATCCAATTGAGGGCGGTGCCTTCGAGGGTTGTTTTGCCGTCGTCGGAGGCAATCCCCTCCATCGAGGCACGGAACTGTTTCGCACCGTCTGCCGTCTCTTTCTGGCACGAGGTAAGACTCATCATGCTTACCACGGTAAGCAGCGCTGCTGCTGTAACTAATGTCTTTTTCATTTTGCCTTATAATTTTATGTATTGAAAAATTCTTTTAACTCATCCTCGGGAGCGCCAACCGCTCTCGCTGTATCTTCTTTATAAAATTTCTACTTTGTTTCTATTTTGTTTCTATTTTATTTCCACATGAGAAACTAACAGGAATATTTCAAGTGTGTATAAAGAGACAAACCAGAAGACATTTCCTCATGGCAAGACCCATGTCTTCGGGCTCCGAATATCGGCTGCAGAGAAATACTCATGTTAAATCAGTTATTTACGCGATAATAAAATATTAATGTAATTACTTTTTGTGCAAAATTTCGAACTGCAAAAATAACATTTTTTTTTGATATACAAACAAAACGCCTTTTTTGGACCCCCCGCCGATGCGGCTGATTGAATCTGCAGTGGGGCTTTTTTTAATCCGCATGGCAATATTCCCCACGGCACGGCGTTATACGGGAAAAAAATATTGACACTATGTTTCCTTTTCCGCACATCCGTTTTGTCGACATCCTCGACATTTTTCTGGTGGCCTTCCTCATTTACGAACTGTACCGCATGCTGAAAGGCACCAACATTATACGCATTTTCTGGGCTTTGGTGGTGATGTACATTGCGTGGCGAGTGTTCGATGCCCTCAACATGCGCTTTTGCAGCCAGATTCTTGGCGGCGTGATGAGCATAGGGTTGATAGCGCTGGTGATTGTGTTCCAACCCGAAATACGCAAATTCCTCCTCTTCATCGGAACCAAGACCCAACTCACCGGCGACTCGATGATCAAGCGGCTGAAATTCTGGCGCAGCGATGTCAGCAAACACAACAGCATGAATTACGAGCCTTATATCCAGGCCTGTATGCACATGTCGCAGAGCAAGACGGGAGCGCTGATTATTTTTAAGCGCAGCAACGAGGTGGAGGAGCTGGTGCGGACGGGCGAGGTGATCAATGCCGTGGCGTCGTCGGCGCTGTTGGAGACCCTGTTTTTCAAGAATTCACCCCTGCACGACGGGGCGGTGATTGTGAGCGGCAACCAAGTACTGGCCGCCCGCTGCATACTGCCCGTCACCTCGCGCACCGACATCGACCCCAACCTGGGGCTGCGCCACCGCAGCGCCATCGGGGTCACCGAGCAATTGGATGTCATAAGCGTCATCGTATCCGAAGAGACTGGGGCCATCTCGTATGCCGTCGGGGGCGAAATCCACCACGGGGTATCGCCCGTGCAACTCCGCCACGCACTGGAGAAACTGATTGACGGCAATACCGACGACCCGCAAGGCTCACCCTCTGACAAGTGACCGCCACCTCTCCCCTGCAGCCAATCCCTCAAACAAAAGCTCTGCCCGAATGCCGGAAACCGCATTCAGGCGGCTTGCTTGCATTCGGGAAAACATAAATTATTTATCGAAAAACAATAAATTCTCCCCATTTCCAAAAAAAGATGTATCTTTGCAGTGCTTTTAGATGACACAAAAGGCTCTAAAATAGTTTGTATAAAAATGAAAACCAACTACATAAAGCGCATACGGATAGTCTACAGTCTCTTTGCGGGGATTCTGCTGATATGCTGTGGCCTGTTTTTTGGCAACATCATCACCAGCGAGGACACACCACAAGTGGGGGGCATAGCAGCCCATAATTCCGACTATGCCTTCACCATCACCAACCTCGTTGCCTCGGGTCGGCTGAACAGCGAGGAACACCCCATCGAAAACACTCCCGCCGGCGTAAAGGCACACGCCCACATAAGCCATTTCGACATGGACTTCTACACCCGCGACGAGTCAATCCGCAACGATGCCCGCATAGGCTGGATTGTGGCGCTCCAGGTCATACAGATTGTCTGCTTTATCGCCATCTTTGTGCTTGTGGTCATCACGCTGTATTCGTTCTACCTCAGCGCCAAGAAAGGGCATGTGTTTCCAGAACGGAAGATTTCACTGCTGCTTGTGATAGGCATACTGCTGGTTGTCTCATCCCTCTGTGCCGACACGGGCACCTATCTGGAGCGCACCCTGGCATTCGACCTGCTGCACGACACCCTTTGGCAGCCCGAAGCACACTACACCATCCATTTCACCCGCATTTTCTTCGGTCTCACCCTCATCTTCCTTTCTCAAATATTCCGCATTGGCCGCGAGTTGCAGGAAGACCACGAACTCACCATTTGACATAACACACTGCGAAAGGAAGAGCTCATGATAGTAGTAAACTTAGACGTGATGATGGCCAAACGCAAAATCTCGCTCACCGAGCTGGCCGAGCGGGTGGGGCTGACCCCTGCCAACCTCTCCATCTTCAAGACCGGGAAAGCCCGCGCCGTGCGGTTCAGCACCCTGGAACGCATCTGCCGCGAGCTGGACTGCCAACCCTCCGACCTGCTGGAATACCGCCCCGACGAACTCCAGCAAAATGGATAATTGACAATTCGAAACAATTCAATTATAATAACAAACATCAAAACACCAATCAAATGAAAAAGCTTCTAACCATTCTCATGCTCCTCGCTTTTGTGGGCAGCATGTCTTTTGTCCAGGCACAGGGTGCTTCGGGCAAAAAGAGCGACCTCACCGCCAAGGTGCCCGTCGACAAGAAAGTGAAAATCGGAAAGCTGGCCAACGGCATGACCTACTACATCCGCGCCAACAAGAAACCCGAAAACCGCGTCCAGTTCCGTCTGGTGACCAACGCCGGTTCCATCCTCGAAGACGACGACCAGCAGGGTCTGGCCCACTTCTGCGAGCACATGGCTTTCAACGGCACCCAGTACTACAAGGGCAATGAGATGATCAGCACCCTCCAGAAAAACGGCATCGAATTCGGCCGCGGCATCAACGCCTGGACCGCTTTCGACGAGACCGTCTACTATGTCGAACTCCCCGCTGACAACAAAGAGCTTGTCGAAATGGGTTTCAAAATCCTCGACGGCTGGGCTTCCAAACTCCTTTTTGACCAAGAGGAGATCGAGCACGAGCGCGGCGTCATCCTCGAAGAGTGGCGTGGCGGCCTGGGCGCCCAGGAGCGTCTGCGCAAGGCCACCTGGCCCATCATGCTGAAAGGCTCGCGCTACGCCGACCGTCTGCCCATCGGTCTGGAAGAGGTCATCCGCAACTTCAAGCGCCCCGTCATCACCCGCTTCTATAACGACTGGTACCGTCCCGACCTGCAGGCCGTCATCATCGTGGGCGACATCGATGTGAACGCCATGGAGGCCAAAATCCACGAGTATTTCGACAGCCGCAAAGCCGTTGAGAATCCCCGCCCCCGTCCCGAATTTGACATCCCCGGCAACAAGGAACCCCTCGTGGCCATCGCCACCGACAAAGAGGCCACCAACGCCAGCATGATGCTCTTCTGGAAACACGCCAAAGCCCCCCAAGGCACTATCGGCGACTACCGCGCTAGCCTGGTGCGCAACCTGGTCAGCGGCATGCTCGACGACCGTTATAACGAGCTGGCCGAGAAAGCCACCGCTCCCTTCCTCTATGCCGGCGGCGGCTATGGCGGATTCCTGGGCCGCAGCTGCGACGCCTTCATCGGCAGCTGTGCTCCGAAGGAGAACCGCATCGAAGAGGCCACCGAGGCTGTCCTGGCCGAAATCTTCCGCGCCGTGCAGAACGGTTTCACCCAGACCGAACTCGACCGCCAGAAAGAGGAAATGCTGGAGCACTACCGCAAAATGGCCAAGGAGGCCAACAAGACCAACAGCAACAACTTTGCTCAAGAGTACACTAACAACTTCCTCGAAGGTGAAGTAATCCCCGGCATCATGGCCGAGAATCGCTATGCCAAAGAGTTCATTCCCGAAATCACCCTCGAGGAGTGCAACGCCCTCATCAAGACCTGGGTGACCGACGAGAACTTTGTATACTATCTCACCGCTCCCCAGCAGGATGGCTACAAAGTGCCCACCGAGCAGGAAGTCATCAAGATTTACAATCGCGCCCGCACCAACAGATATGCCGCTTGGGTCGACAACTACAAAGACGAACCCCTCTTCGACAAGCAACTGGCCGATGTCACCCCCAAAGTCACCAAGACCAACACCGTCCTCGACTATAAAGAGTACACCTGCCCCAACGGCGTGAAATTCGTTGTCAAGAAAACCGACCTGAAAGATGATGAAATCCAGATGAACTCCTATGCTTGGGGCGGCACCTCGCTCTATAGCGATGCTGAATACTACATGGCCTCCAACGCTGCCGGCTTCATCGACGATGCCGGTATCGCCCAGTTCAGCAGCACCCAGCTCAGCAAGAAACTGAAAGGCGTCAATGTCTCCATCAGCCCCAACATCAGTGACCAGACCCAGGGATTCAGCGGCAGCTGCGTACCCAAGGACCTCGAAACCATGCTCCAGCTCCTCACTCTCTACTATGAGGCCCCCCGCAAGGACAAAGAATCGTTTGACAAGAACATCGACCAACTCCGCAACCAGCTGAAATTCATCGGCGAGAACCCCCAAGTGGCCTTCATCAAGAAGTATATCGAAGTGTCCCGTCCCGGCGACCCGCGCGCCATTGCCATTCCCACCGAGCAGCACATCGCCAGCCTCAACCTCGACCGCATGTACGAGATTTTCCGCGAGCGCTTCAGCAATGCAGCCCACCAAACATTCTTCTTCGTTGGTAACATCGAGGATGCCGACATCAACCTCATCGCTAAATACCTTGGCAACCTGCCCACTACCAAAGCCAAACCCGAAAAGTACAAAAAACTCAAGGACTACACCTTCAAGGGTACTCCCCGCGCCACTGCCTACAAGGGCACCGACAACCAGGGCATCATGCTTATGACCGGCACCACCAAGGGATACAAACACAGCCCCAAGAACGCCGAAATCATCAACCAGCTCAGTGCCTGCATGGAAATCACCGCACTCGAAATCATCCGCGAGAAGATGGGCGGCACCTACAGCCCCAGCGTCAGTGTCGATTACAGCCGTCTGCCCGAGCAGGAAGTTGACTGGACCTTCTACATCAACTGCAACCCCGACAGCACCGCCCTCATCGAGAACGCTGCCATGGAAATCCTCAAGCAGTACATCACCAAAGGTCCTGACGCCGAGACCCTCGCCAAAGTTCAGGAGCAGCAAATCATCAACCGCCAGAACAGCAAGCAGAACAATGGCTTCTGGATGGGCCAGATTATGGGCAGCTACCGCTTCAACGAGAGCCGCGACTACGTGGTGAACGGCTACGACGAACTCGTCAAATCCGTCACCGCCAAAGACATCCAGGCTGCCGCCAAGAAGTTCATCGACCTCAAGCACTACATGGTGGTCTTCCTCAAACCCGAAGCCACTCCCGCCGAATAATCCCGGCCTGCGCACCACAAAAGGGGGAAACAGCACCAGCCGTTTCCCCTTTTTCTGTCCCCGCCCCATCCACTTCATCCTTTCTTACCTTTCAACACCTGGTTTATCAAACCAATCCCCACAAAAAAAAGTTCGCCCCGGCCACTGAGCAACTGCTCTTTTGGCCGGGGCGAACAAGTCTGTGCCTCTAAGTGAGCTTACATATTGCTCGACACGCAGATTTTAAAACTGAGCGTTTCGCTCAACTGTGTGGGGTCATAGCCGTCGAGGTCCTGGATAATCAGCGTTACCGTGCCTTTCTCCCACTCAAAGCGCAGGTTCTCCGGCACAATGATCATCTCCTGCTGTCCCTGGTCGTTGGTCACATACAACTCCAACGGATAGACAAACGGCAGTGTGTTCCATGCACCAAGATTCTGGTTCACATCATACACATTCCACACATAAGCCTGCACCGTGCCTTCGTCGAACACGCGGTCCGTGATGGCCGGCACATCCAGTGTGCAGAACAGATAATTGTCCGAACCTGGCTCATTGTTTCCCTGCACCACCTTCCACTGCGACGGAGTGACATTAAACCTGAAGGTCTCAATCTGCGACCCATAGGTGTAGGATACATACTCTTTTCTACAGCCCGACAGCAACAATAACATCGCCATCATCGGCAGGAACATTCTTTTCAGTTTCATTGTCTTGATGTATTAAATTAATATTCAATTATTTTCTTTTACAATTGCAAAGATACGAAGTTTTTTCTTATAAAATTCCCCATCCCGCACATATTTTTCCCTCGCGGCCTACTTCAGTCTCACCACCGTTATGCCGTCGCCGCCCAGCTCAATGCGTTCTGAATGGAACGACTGCACATCGCGGTTGGCCTGCAGATAGTCGCGTATTATCTGTTTCAGAATCCCATACCCCTTGCCGTGCAGTATGCGGAGCTCCTTCTCGCTCAACAGCTGGGCATCATCCAGAAAATGCTGCAAGTTGTCCAGGGCCTCGTCGGCGCGCTGTCCTCGCAAGTCGAGGGTGGGGTTGAACGTCTTCCGCTTCTCGTTGATGTCATCATAGATGGACTGGAAACGGCTGTTCTGGCGGCTCAGTTTGTCCACCGGCAGCACCTTCTTACGGGTGCCTTTCAGCCGGCTCAAGGCTATTGTCATACGGATGCTGTTGCTCTCCACCACAGCCTTCTTCCCTTTCAGCTCCACCACCTGTGCAAACGTATCCTGCCCGTCGATGCGCACTATGCTCCCCACCGTTATTGGAGCCTCCGGACCTTCCTCCTCGGCCTTGCCCGACGGCTCCGCTGCCGGAACGGCGGCGGACAGTTCTTTCTGCGCCCTGGCGTGTTCCTCGTCGTGGCGCTCCTGGTCCAGGGCTATGCGCTCGGCCTCGGCCTTCATGCGCTGCCGTGCTTTCAAGGTAGGCTCGCGCTCGGCCTTGGCTTCCTTGATGCTGCTGATGGTCTGCTCCACTGTGCGGTTGGCCTCGGCCAGTATCTGCTGCGCCTCCTTGCGGGCAGCACTCAATATGTCGTACTTTTTGTCTTGCAACTGCTGCGTGAGGCGCTGATACTTCTCCGTCACCTCCGAGAGGAACTGGTCGGCCACCTCCAGCTCGGTCTGCTTGCGCTGCACCTCCTGTTTGTCCAGCTCTATCTGCTGCAGCTGATGTTCAAAATTCAGCATCTCGCCGCCCACCTTGCCCGCCGCCGCTTGCAACACCTCGGGCGGAAAGCCGATATTCTGGGCTATCTCGAATGCAAACGAACTTCCCGGATGTCCTATCGACAGGCGGTAGAGGGGTTTCATCTGCTCAGTGTCGAACAGCATAGCCCCGTTCACGATGCCGGGACACTTGTCGGCCAACAGTTTGAGGTCGGCAAAGTGCGTCGTCACCACCCCGAAAGCGTGGCGGCGGTACAGCTCTTCCAGCAAGGCCTCGGCTATGGCACAGCCCGACCGTGGCTCGGTGCCGCCGCCCAACTCGTCGAGCAAGAACAGCGTGTTGCCGTCCGCCGTTTCCAGCAGCTGTTTCATGCTCTGTAGATGCGACGTATAGGTACTCAGGTCGTTGTCTATCGACTGCTGGTCGCCGATGTCGATAAACACCGTGTCGAAAATACCAAACTCCGATGTCTCGCGGCAGGGCACCAGCATGCCACACTGCAGCATATATTGTATCAGCCCCACAGCTTTGAGGCACACCGATTTGCCACCGGCATTGGGCCCGGATACGATGAGTATGTGCGCATCATCGTCCAGCTTGATATTGAACGGGACCACCTCATCCTTACGGTTCAGGTACAGCAGCGGATGGCGAGCCTCCAGCCAGTTGACCTTGGTGATACTGTCCACAATCGGGCGGCCGCAACGCAGCGTCAGGGCCAGCCGGGCTTTGGCGCGGATAAAGTCAATCCGGGCCAGAAACCAGTAGGCATTTACCAGCGCGTCGAGCCGGGGGCGAATCATATCGGTAAACTGGGCCAGAATACGGCGTATCTCATGCTGCTCCGCAAACTCCAGCTCACGCAAGTCGTTGTTCAGCTCCACCACCTCCGAGGGTTCCAAATAAGCCGTCTGGCGGGTGGCCGACTCGTCGTGAATCAAACCCTTGATTTTGCGGCGATGGGTGTCAAGCATCGGAATCACCATCCGCCCGTTGCGGATGGTCACCTCTGCCCCGTCGGGGGCCCAGCCCTCACGTTTGGCTCGGGCCAGCTGGCGGTTGATCTGCACATCCACCTCGTTGCGCTTGCGGGCCATCTGGCGGCGTATGTCGAGCAGTGTGGGCGAAGCGTTGTCATATATTTCGCCCTTGTCATCAATAATCTTGCTGATAGCCTTGGTGATAGAGGGGTCGAGCTCCACCCGCCGCGCCAAATCGTAAAGCAGGGGGTAGCGCACCGGGTCGTCGCGCAACAGAAAGCGCAGACACTCGCCTATGGTGTGCAGCGAGCAGCGCAGGTCAAACAGCGCCTCCTGCTCAATCACCGTGTTGCCAACCCTCAGCCGCACCAACTCATCGGTCAAGTCAATAAAATCCTGCGACGGGAACGAGTTCTCCAGCACCAGTATCTGGCGGAACTCCTCGGTCTGCTGCAGCTCGCGCACCACACGGTCATAGTTGCTGGAAAAAGCCATCTCGCCCACCATCCTCTCGGCCAGTGTGTTCGTACACTCTGCGGCAAGCAGCTCCCTAATCTTCGTAAAACCCAGTTTATCTTCTAATGTCATAATCGTAGTCCT
Source organism: uncultured Bacteroidales bacterium (assembly GCA_947168665.1). Lineage (GTDB taxonomy): Bacteria > Bacteroidota > Bacteroidia > Bacteroidales > P3 > Colimorpha. The sequence continues at coordinate 29,603 of CAMVMX010000008.1, read as the reverse complement.
TAATCAAAGTCAAGAAAGAATGGCCAGTGACGGCGGAAAGCCGCCAAGGCACCCCTGTCGAGGGTGGCCAGCACCACTCCCGCTTCATCGGGGGCAAGGGTGGATATGTCCTGCCCCTTGTAGTCCACCACAGCGCTGTAGCCCGCATAAGGTATGCCCACCCCGTCGGTGCCCACCCTGTTCACCCCGGCCACATAACACAAATTCTCAATGGCGCGGGCGCGCAGCAGCGTGCTCCACGCCCCGTGGCGCGAGGCGGGCCAATTGGCACACAACAGCAGCAGGTCGTAGTCGGGCGGATTGGCCGTGCGCAGCCATTTGGGGAAACGCAGGTCGTAGCACACGGCAGGCTTGACGCGCCACCCCCGCCACTCGAACACCTCGCGCCGCGTGCCCCGTTCCAGCTGCGCAGCCTCGCTGCTCATGCGGAACGTGTGCGCCTTGTCGTAATAGCCATAGCTCCCGTCGGGCTTCACCCAGTGCAGGCGGTTCACCACACGGCTGCCCTCCGGGCCGAGGGCCACAGTCCATGTGCCCACAAAAAGCGCGTCGTGCCGTTGGGCCATGCGGTGGGCAAAACGGTAGGTATCCCCCTCCGGAGGCTCAGCCATGGTGGCCATATTGTCCGAAAAACCCGTGGTGAACGTCTCCGGCACCACCAGTATGTCGGCCCCGGTGCCGACAGGGGCAAAAGCCTCCTCAACCATGCGGCGGTTGGCGGCAGGCTGCTCCCAGGCTATATCCTGTTGGAAACAGGCAATCGTCAAATGTTCTTTTTCCATCTACTCATTCAGACTAATCGGGACAGTTGCACGCATAGTCCCACAATTTCTTTACCGAAGGCAGCAGCCTCTCGATGGCCTCCTGCTCGTCGAGCAACAAGTGGCAGCTCCGCAGGTCGAGCAACTCCAGGGTAGCGTCCAGCGCGGCAAACTCCTTGGGCAGGGTTGTGACTTTTGTATCCCACAGCACCAGCTCACGCAACCCAGCCATCGAGGCCATAGCGGGCGGCAGCGTGTCAATCGGATTGCGGCTCAGCTCCAGCCGCTGCAGACTGGCCAGCAGGGCCACACTGTCCGGCAGGGCCGCTATGCGGTTGCCCCTCAGGTCAAGCTCGCGCAAGTTGGGCATGGCATAGACCTGTGGCGGCAAAGTTTTCAACCGTTTGTGGCGGAGGCGCAGGATGTAGACCTGCGCGGGGTCTTTCACCTCGTCAAGCGACTTGTAGACCCGCTCCGGCTGGGCCACGAGCAGGGCCGGGAAAGCCATCAGCACTATCAGCAGCAACCTACGCATGGCGCATCAGTCCTCCGCAATATTGCCCGACACCCCGCCCAACAGCCTGCGGGCCGCCGCCCGGTCGGCAACCAACTGGTCGACCAGCGTGGACACATCCTCGAAACGGCAAATGTCGCGCAGCCGCGGGCCAAACTCGACGGTAAGCATAGAGTCGTATAAATCGGCGTCGAAATCAAAAATATTCACTTCAAAAACAGGCTTCTCCAGCCCGAAAGTGGGCTGCGCCCCAAAATTGGCCATGCCCTTCAGCCCCGAAGTGCCGTCGGCCAGTGTCACCCACACGGCATACACCCCGTCGGCGGGCCACACCTTCGACGTGTCGGCCAGCGACACATTGGCCGTCGGGAATCCCAACCGGCGGCCCAGCTGCCGCCCCTTCTCCACAATGCCCCGCATGCGGTAGCCCCGGCCCAGCATAGCGCTGGCGCGGTCGGTCTGCCCATTCTGCAAAGCCTTGCGGATGCGCGTCGAACTCACCTCGCGGCCGCAGTAATAGACGGCGTCGTCCACATGCAGCGTCACGCCCATGCGCCCGGCCAGCTCCGGCAGACGGTCGAAATCGTTGCGACCCCGGCTGCCAAACATATTGTCGAATCCCAGCACCAGCGCGCGCGCCCCAAGACGGCCTACCAGCACCTGCTCGAAAAACTCACAGGCCGACATGCCGGCCAGCGCGGGCGTGAACCCGACCTCGACCACGGCCTCCACCCCGCACCCCGCAAGGAGGCCGGAGCGCTCCTCGTTGGTGGTGATGCGGAAATGGGTGGCCACTCCCTCCGTCAGCACCTGGCGCGGGTGGCGGTCGAAAGTGACCACCACCGGCATCAGCCCTTTTTCGTCCGCCACACTGCGCAAAAGCGACAATATATGGCGGTGGCCGATGTGCACACCGTCGAACATTCCCACCGTCACAGCCGTCCCGCAAGGTGCTAACTGCTTAATATCTTCTAATTTATATATATTCATCTAATAATAAATAACGCTGCAAAATTACGAAAAAAGTAACAACCGCGCTCAAAAAAAACTTCCCCGCCCGCGCGAGGCCCCTTCCGCGCCACTCCAGCCCGGCTGCCCGCCGGCCTCGGCAACGTCCGCCGCACCCGCCGCCACACACCTCTCCCCCTCCTCCGCAAGCTTCCGCCCTGCCCCGCCCCACACGGCTGGCCCCGGCCACGCCCCAAGTCCACTCGACCGACGGCCAAAGCCCCGCCGAGGCTGAAACAAATGTCCCTCGGCAGAGGTCGAAATGGAGTATAACGATGATACAAATGACGAAGGACGAGCGAAGGCAGAGCGAGGGCCACCGGCTGCCCCGGCGGGTCCGAAACTGAAAAAAGCCGGGGCAGCGAAAAAAAATTTGCCCGGTTCGGAAAAAGTTCGTATCTTTGCAGTCCGAAATATTTAACTCAAAACATTAATAACAATTTAAACATCAAACATTTATGCCTACAAGAATCAGATTACAGCGTCATGGTAAAAAGAACCAACCTTTCTATCATATCGTTGTTGCGGACGGTCGTGTACCTCGGGACGGTAAATTTATCGAGAAATTAGGCACGTACAATCCGCTGACTAACCCCGCCACCATCGACCTCAATGTGGAGCGCGCCACCTACTGGATTGGCACCGGTGCCCAGCCCAGCGAGACTGCCCGCCGCATCCTTTCCTACAAGGGTGTGCTGCTGAAACACCACCTGCAGGTGGGTGTGCAGAAAGGCGCCATCAGCCAAGAGCAGGCCGATGTGAAGTTCAACGAGTGGCTGCAGGCCAAAGAGGCCAAGATTGCCAACGCCAAGAGCGAGAACGACAGCAAGCTGCGCGACGTGAAGAAAGACCGCCTCGAGGCTGAGAAGAAGCACAACGAGGCTGTGGCCGCCGCCGTCGACGCCAAGCGCAAAGCCGCCGCCGAGGCCGCTGCCGCCGCCAAGGCTGAAGCCGAAGCCGCTGCCGCCGCCGAGGAAGCTCCCGCTGCCGAGGCCGAAGCCCCCGCCGCCGAGTAAGGAATCCCTTGTGTAAGGATTTGAACATCCAAAGATACACAATATTTTGCGACAGAAAAGCGTGTTCGGCTCCCGGACACGCTTTTTTACTTAAAAGGACGGATACCGCGCTGACCCTGCATCCCGCCGCCGCCAGCCCGCGTCAGCCACACGGCAATCGGAGCGCGAAACAAGGCTGCCGGAAGCCGTCGCACCAAAACCGACACCCATGACAAAAGAAGAATGCTACCGCCTGGGCAACATCACCAAACCATTCGGCTTTAAAGGCCAGATGGTGTTTTACCTTGATGTGGACTGCCCCGAAGACTATGCCGACCTCGACTCGGCCTTTGTCGAGGTCAAGGGGAACCTGGTCCCTTACTTCTTCAAGGTCGACAACATCAACGGCAACAAGGCTGTGGTCACCTTCGAAGAGCTGACGCCCCAGGAGGCGCAGTCGCTGGCCGGGCACGACTTATATCTGCCGCTGGACCTGCTGCCCAAGCTGGAGGGCAACCAGTTCTATTTCCACGAGGTGACCGGCTTCAGGGTAATTGACGTTGAGAAGGGCGATATAGGCACCATCCAAAGCATCATCGAGTATCCTGCACAGCCCCTTTTCCAGATTATGAAAGGGGACACGGAGATACTGGTTCCCGTCATTGACCCGGTGATAAAGAAAGTGGACCGCGAGGCGCAAACCATCACTATCGAAGCCCCCAAAGGTTTGATAGACCTGTATTTGGGGAGTTAGTAACAACCCTGTTAATATCTTTTTTGCCGTATGTGCAAAAGTATACGTACTTTTGCAGCGTGAATTATAGTGTGAAACCCAAAGGAAATATTTAGTTGCTTTATGGAGAACAAAGAAAACACACCCGAGAAGACATGCTATTCGGCCGAAGAGCTTCAATTCTTTAAAGAGTTGATACTGAAGAAACGCGAAGAGGCCGTCAAAAGCCTTGAACTGCTGAACGAGGCCGTGGCCGGAAGCCAGAACGACGCGTCGGACACCGCCCCGACCTTCAAGACCCTCGAAGAGGGGAGCAATGTGCTGTCGAAGGAGGAGAACTCACGCCTGGCCGCCCGCCAACAGAAATTCATCAAAGACCTCGACGCAGCCCTCATCCGCATCGAGAACAAGACTTACGGCATCTGCCGCGTGACCGGCAAGCTCATCCCAAAAGAACGCCTCATGATTGTGCCGCACGCCACGATGACCATCGAGGCCAAGATGCAGGAGAAGAAAAAAAGATGAAGCAATAGGACATAATCCTTATCTAACAGGCAGGGCAACGCCCTGCCTGTTTTTTTGCCCGCCTGTGGAGACAGGGACGCTGGCTCATAGTTTTTCTATATCTTCAAACGATAGGCCTGTGGCTTGGGCGATAGTCTCAACCGGGAGTCCTAATTGCTTCATGCTTTTTGCCACTTGCAGCACTCCTTCCGCCCGACCTTCTGCCCGACCTTCTGCCCGACCTTCCGCCCGGCCTTCCGCTCGACCTTCTGCTCGACCTTCGATGCGGGCGGTGTCGAGGACATCGTTTTCCACCATCTGGTTTTCGATGTGGTGCTCGTAGATGCGTTTCTCTTTGTCGCTCATGTTCATGTAGAGCAATTTTTTTCGTGCCTCCTGCAGACCGGGTGTACTGGTGTCGGACTTAATCTTGCCGTTTTTAAGATAGTCTATCCATTCCTCCAACGGGGTGGTGGCCACTTGGTTGAACTCGTTGACGCGGATAATAAAGTATTCGGGGAAGACTTGCTGGGGCGTGCGCATTCGAAGGGTGTCGGCTTCGTAGTCGGTTATCTCGAGTGTGTCGTTGGTGTGTACGCCTGTGAAAGTGGTGACCCCGTGGTAGAGATAGTCCTTGCCTTTGCCCATGGGGAAGTAGATGATGTTGATGGAATAGACTTTGCGCACTTTCTCGTAACGGTCGCCCAAGTGCATGTTGTCGGTGATGACTTTGGATACTCCATAGAGGATGCGCTCAAGATAATAGCGCTCGCGCGAGAGCTGGACTTCGACTATGATGTACTCGCCTTTGCTGTTGCGGGCCATTACGTCCACGCGGTTGTATTTATCGGTCTCGGACTCCTGGTTGCCTTCACTTTCGAGGATTTCATCGATAGTGACTTTCTCACCAATAAGCACAGTCATTAACCCTTCGAGGACATCGAAGTTTGCCTTGTCGCGGAGCATGCGTTTGGCCGCCCAATCGAATCGGATGTATTTTTCATTAATCATGGTTCTTTGATAACGCTGATTTGGGTTAATTATTGTGTCCCGGATATGATTGTCATTCTTAAAGCCGCGAGAATACGGCAAGGGGAATCTGGGTATAGCGGTGCAGTCGGCAAAAGGGGAAAGGGGTCGTGGCCTGCAAAGAGGGTTGGGGGGGCTGATTGCACACCAGTTGTTTTAGCGTACTTTTTGGTGGCGGGTAACATTTGTTACGCTCAGAGCCGAGAAGAGAGTGTAATTTTGCAGCCAAACATGATTGATGACAAATACAGTTAAAACTATGGAAAATAGAATGTTCTGCTTTCAATGCCAGGAAACCGCCAACGGGGAGGGATGCCGTTTGGCCGGTGTGTGCGGCAAGAGTCCCGAGGTGGCACGTGCCCAGGACTTGTTGATTTATGTACTGAAAGGGCTGGGTGTGGTGGCCTGCCACCTGCCTTGTGCCGATGAGGGACACTACTGCCAGAATAGGCAGAGAATCCATGCGTATGTGAACGATGCCCTCTTCTCGACTATCACCAATGCCAACTTCGATGCGGAAAGCATCTATGCCCGTATTGACAAAGGTATTGACCTGTTGCAATGGTGGACAGACCGGGCGGCATCCAAAGGAGTGCTGCTGCCAGAAACGGATGTGCTTGTCTGGTGGCGCGGGGTGAGCGGACGCGACAAATATTGTGCCCAAGCACAAAAGGCCGGTGTATTAACAGAGCAAAATCCAGACATCCGATCACTCAAAGAGCTGACGCTGTATGGATTGAAAGGCATGGCCGCTTATCTGGAACATGCCTCCCGTCTGGGGTATGCAGACCACGATTGCAACGAGTTTATTCTCCAGACACTGGGTAAATTGGTGCTGTGTTCCGACGCAGAACAGCTCACCTCCCTTGCCCTGACTACCGGGGAATGGGGTGTGAAGGCCATGGCTCTGCTCGACAAGGCGAACACTACCGCTTATGGCAACCCGGAAATAACGGAGGTGAATATCGGAGTTGGCTCCCGCCCAGGCATATTAGTGAGCGGCCATGACCTGCACGACCTCGAACAGCTGCTGGAGCAAAGCAAGGATGCAGGGGTTGACATATACACCCACTGCGAGATGCTGCCCGCTCATTACTACCCAAAACTGAAACGGTACGGTCACCTTAAAGGCAACTACGGCAACGCCTGGTGGCGCCAGCGGGAGGAGTTTGAAAAGTTCAACGGGCCGATACTATTCACCACCAATTGCATTGTGCCACCCTTATCGGGTGCGGGCTACAGCCATCGTGCCTTCACCACGAACAGTACGGGATTCCCCGGCTGGAAACACATTCCGGCCGATGCCGAGGGGAAGAAGGATTTTTCGGAAATTATCGCTCTGGCCAAGACTTGCGCCGCTCCTCAGGCCATTGACAATGGAACTATCGTGGGTGGATTCGCCCACGAGCAGGTATTTGCCCTTGCCGACAAGGTGGTGGAGGCTGTGAAGAGCGGAGCCATACGCAAGTTTGTGGTGATGGCCGGATGCGACGGCAGGATGAAGAGCCGCGAATACTACACGGATTTTGCCAAAGCGCTGCCAGCGGATTGTGTAATACTCACAGCCGGATGCGCCAAATATAAATACAACAAACTAAAGCTGGGCGACATCGGGGGAATTCCCCGCGTGCTGGATGCAGGACAATGTAATGACAGCTATTCGTTAGCGCTGATAGCCCTGAAACTGAAAGAGGTTTTCGGGCTGGAAGATGTGAACCAGCTGCCAATCGTGTACAATATAGCCTGGTATGAGCAAAAGGCAGTCATCGTGCTGCTTGCCTTGCTCAGTTTGGGCGTGAAAAACATCCATCTGGGCCCCACACTGCCCGCTTTCCTGTCGCCTGGAGTGGCCAAAGTGTTAGTGGACAACTTTGGCATCGGCGGCATCGGCACAGTGGAGGACGACATGAGGAACTTTGGCCTGATGTAAGGCCCACGCTGAAGGCATTTGTGTCAATCCATTTTTTTTCATTATCTTTGCATCGGATTTGAGGCAACCGAATCCGATGCAATCTGTTTAATGTATGATGGTTGAAAGTAAATTGCTGTCGGTTCCGCTTTTCTCCTCGTGCAGTGTGGACGATGTGGCGGCCCTTCTATGTTCGCCCCACAAGCTCAAAACATACCGCCAGGACATAGTGGTAATGCGCCAAGGCGAAGCTTGCCTGTCGCTCATGGTACTGCTTGAGGGACGGGTGGAGTCGAGCCTTATGGGTGATGAGGGCCGCGAAGTGGTGGTGGAGCAGTTTGCCGCCCCCCAATTGCTGGCACCCGCATTCCTCTTTGCTTCGGACAACGCTATTCCCGTCGAAGTGCGGGCTACTATGGATGCCGAGATATTGTTTATCAACCGTGAGGGATTTTTCACGTTTATGCAGACTCATCCCGACGTACTCAGGCAGTTTCTGGAGGTGGTGTCGGACCGCGGACGGTTTCTCAGCAGCCGGATGCGCAGTTTCGCCACCCAAAGACTGCAGGAACGGGTGCGGGAGTACCTGAGGACGCAAAGTTCTATCGGGTCGGTGGCTGCTGCCGCACGGATGCTGGGCGTGGCCCGGCCGTCGCTCAGCAGGGTTCTGGCCGAGATGACGGCTGCGGGTCTTGTGGAGAAAACGCCCAAAGGTTACATCTTGAAAAGTTGAAGACTGACAGACAACGGGTATTCCCCGACAATTATGGAAAAGCAAATAACTATGGACACTACTAATCAAATGGACCCCGCTGTGGGCCGCCAGCCTGTGGAAATCATGGCCCCGGTGGGGAGTTATGAGAGCCTGAGTGCCGCCATTCAGGCGGGTGCAGATGCGGTATATTTCGGCGTGGGAAATCTGAACATGCGGTCACGCTCGGCCGCCAACTTCACGGTCGAGGACCTGGAGCGCATAGTGCAGACGGCGCAGCAGCACGCTGTGCGCACCTATCTGACGGTAAACACCATCATATATAACCACGAGATTGAGGAGATGCACCAGCTGGTGCAGGCCGCCAAAACGGCGGGCATCACAGCCATCATTGCCAGCGACATGGCCGTCATCACCTATGCCCACAGCATCGGAGTGGAGGTTCATATCTCCACACAGTGCAACATCTCCAATATAGAGGCAGTACGCTTCTTTGCCCAGTGGGCCGACGTGGTGGTAACCGCCCGCGAACTGCCCTTGCGGCAAGTGGCGGAAATCACTCAATACATCCGCGACAACAACATCCGAGGCCCGAAAGGGGAGCTGGTGCAGGTCGAGGTCTTTGCCCACGGGGCACTGTGCATGAGCGTGAGCGGCAAGTGCTACCTGTCGCTCGACGAGTATAACTACAGCGCCAACCGGGGTGCCTGCCTACAGCTGTGCCGCCGCGAGTATCTGGTCAAGGACTTGGAAAGCGATACGGAGCTGGTGGTGAGCGGCAAATATATCATGTCGCCCAAAGACCTCTGCACCATCGGGTTTATCGACAAGATACTCCACGCCGGGGTGAGAGTGCTGAAAATCGAGGGGCGTGGCCGAAGCGCGGACTATGTGAAAACAGTGGTGGAGTGCTACAAGGAGGCGGTGCAGGCTGTGGCCAACGGCACATACACACAAGAACGCATTGCCGAGTGGACGGAACGGCTGCGCACGGTGTTCAACCGCGGGTTCTGGGACGGATACTACCTAGGCCGTAAGATGGGAGAGTGGAGCGAGCGATACGGCTCGCAAGCCACAGAGAACAAGGTATATCTGGGCAAAGTAACCAACTACTATAACCGCCCGCAGGTTGCGGAAATGAAAATCGAAACCGCCGAGCGCTTGCGCGTGGGCGAGGAGTTGATGGTTATAGGGCAGACCACAGGTGTCTACCGTGCCACTGTGGAGGAGCTGCGCCTGGGCGACACGGCACAGCCGGTGCCCGAGGTGGGACAGGGCGACGTGTTCAGTGTGAAGACCACCGAGCCACTACACCGGGGCGACAAACTGTACCGCGTAGACAAGGTGGTAGACGAGTATTGATTACGGGAACTACAAATTGCAGTTACTCGATGAGACACTGAATTTGAAACCGCCGCCCTTACACGACTTGTTGAACGAAATACTGCATTCCCACAATAAGAAACAACAACCAACTACTATGACATCTGAACAGGAACAAGCATTGCATCTTGCCACCGAGGCCGGACACATACTCCTCGAAAACGGAGCCGAAATCAGCCGCGTGGAAGAAACAATGACCCACATAGCCGCCGCATACGGCGTTGAGGACGAAAGCTTCTTCGTGCTCAGCAATGGCATTATCGCCACTGGACAGCACTATGCCCGCGCTGATTTCATCCCTATCAAAGGCACCCAGCTGGCAAAGGTGGCCGAAGTGAACCAGCTGAGCCGTGACGTGACTGGCGGCAGAATGCCCGTGGACACCCTCCGGCAGCGGATACAAGCCATCCGCAACATGCCGGGCAAACTGTGGTGGGAGCTGTTCATAGGCATCGTCTTCGGGATGGCGGCTTTCAGTCTGCTGTTTGGCGGCAGCCTGTCCGACGCAATGGCCACCCTCGTGGCTGGTGTGCTGCTGGGGCTTTACATCACCTTCCTCAGTCCCCACCTCTCGCGTCTGGCAGGCAGCGTGGCGGGCGGACTTGTGGGGGGACTTTCCTGCCTGCTGGTCTATCGGGTGGTGCTCCAGATTGGGGTCACACATCCGCTCCACCTTCCAAACATGATTATCGGCACCATCATATCCCTGGTACCCGGTGTACCCTTCACCAACGGAATGCGCGACCTGGCCAACGAGGACTACATCGCCGGTACCACCCGCCTCACCGATGCCTTCCTCGTCTTCCTCTGCATCGCCTTGGGCGTAGCCCTTGCGTTCATCATCGACGGCATGGTGATGGGAGGCATCGTAGCCCTCGGTTCGCCAGTCAAAGACCCCTTGGCCTCGCACTGGGCCATCCAGCTTGCCGCCGCCTTCATCGGCACGGTAGGCTTCTCCGTCCTTTTCGGGGCTCCCCGCCGCCACTATGTGGCCTCTGGGCTGGTCGGCACAGTGGGCTGGGCTGTCTACCTCTGGGCCCTTACGGGGCTCTCCGTGGTGGGCGCGGCCTTCTTCTCTGCCCTCTCCATCGCTGCCACAAGCCACCTCCTCTCCCGATTCTTGCACAGCCCCGTCACCATATTCCTCATCTGCGGCATCATACCGCTGGTGCCTGGAGGAGGCATCTTCTGGACGGCCTACTACCTCGTCACCAACCAGCTGCACCTTGCCGCCTCTACAGGGTTTGTGGCTCTCAAAGTCACCATAGCCATCGCCGGAGGCATCATCCTTGCGGCGGGCGTAGTCAATCAGTTGTTGAAAATCAATAAACGGCATGGCAAAAGCTAAATCATACTATTTCTGCCAGGAGTGCGGCTACCAGTCGTCCAGCTGGCTGGGACGCTGCCCCCAGTGTGGCAAGTGGAACACCTTCCAGGAGGAGGTGGTCAAACCCTCAGCACCCCAGCGCAAAGGAGTTTCCGCAGCCTCCCAAGCCACACCCAAGCGAATACAAGAAGTCACCTACAGCGAAACCGAGCGCATACCCACCCACTGCGCCGAGTTCGACCGCGTGCTGGGCGGCGGCATCGTACCCGGCAGTCTTCTGCTGCTCGGTGGCGAACCCGGCATCGGCAAAAGCACACTTCTGCTGCAGACCGCACTGGCCATCCACGACCGCCGTCTTCTCTACGTCAGCGGCGAGGAAAGCGAACAGCAAATCAAGATGCGTGCCGACCGCATCGGAATCAACACCGACAGCTGCTACGTAGTCAGCGAGACCGTCACCCAGCGCATCTTCGAGCATGTCGAAGCCGTCCAGCCCGACCTCCTCATCGTCGACTCCATCCAGACTGTCACCACCGAAGACATCGAGTCCCCGGCCGGCAGCGTCAGTCAGATACGCCAATGCACCACCGAGTTCCAGCACTATGCCAAAACCACGGGCGTCCCCGTTCTCCTCATCGGCCACATCACCAAGGACGGCACCCTTGCCGGCCCCAAAGTGATGGAACACATCGTCGACGCCGTCCTCCAATTCGAAGGCGACCGCAACTATGGCTTCCGCATCCTCCGCGCACTCAAAAACCGCTTTGGCTCCACCTCCGAGATTGGCATCTTCGAGATGCGTGGCAGCGGCCTTGCCGAAGTATCCAACCCCTCGGCCCTCCTCCTCTCCCACCGCGACGAGGAACTGAGCGGAGCCGCCGTGGCAGCCACCCTCGAAGGGGTACGCCCCATGTTTGTCGAAGTACAGTCGCTCGTCAGCAGTGCCGTCTACGGCACACCCCAGCGCAATGCCAACGGGTTCGACATGAGGCGGATGAACATGCTCCTGGCCGTGCTCGAGAAACGGTGCGGATTCAAACTCGGGGCCAAAGACGTTTTCCTCAACATTGCCGGGGGCATGCGCGTCAGCGACCCCGCCCTCGACCTCGCCGTGGCCTGCAGCATCCTCTCCAGCAATGTCGACATGCCCGTTTCGCCACGCTACTGCTTTGCTGCCGAGGTGGGCCTCAGCGGCGAGGTACGTCCCGTCAGCCGCATCGACAGCCGGGTCAGCGAAGCCGCACGCCTCGGTTTCGAGCGTGTCTTCATCTCCAAATACGACCTCCGCAACCTTGAGCAGAACAAATACAAAATCCAGATTATCGGAGTCAGCGTCATCGAAGAAGCCTTCCGCAACCTCTTTGCCTGACCCAATGTACATCATAAATGTAACACCTAATCCCACCACCCCCATTCACAAATTCACACATTCACAATGCACTACACCTATCAAACCTCACAAACATGCAGCCAGCAGATCGACTTTGACATCATCGACGGCAAAATCCACAACGTATCCTTCTTTGGCGGATGCGACGGCAACCTACAAGGTGTCGGACGCTTAGTTGAAGGGATGGATGCCTCCCAAGTGGCCGACCGGCTCGAAGGCATCCGCTGCGGATGGAAAGACACCTCCTGCCCCGACCAGCTCAGCCGGGCCATCCGTCAAGCCTTGCTTGCCGTGAGCAAGTAAACCACTATCACCCCGCCCTGCACCTCGAACTCCTCGCCGAGAGCCTCATTCAGCGAGCCCTCCCACCACCACCGCAGCCTCCGCTCCTCAATAGGCCATCGCAGCCCCCTCACACTCACCGGCACTTCGGGAGTCAGCGAAAAGAGCGACACCTGCTGTCCCGCCTTCGAGCCAAAGACAGCGCGTCCCTCCATTGGCCGGAACTCCCCGTAGTCCGACAACATTCTGAACCGCACTCCGGGCCACTGCTCCATATACCATGCCAGCAAACTGATGTTGCCCAGCGTGTGGTCCTCCCTCAATCCCGTGGCTCCGATATAGGTCACCTCTGTGTCGCCGCCACCCCAATGCTGCAGGGCATAGCGAGTGGCCTTCGTCAAGTCGTTGTAATCCTGCTCTGCCACCACCACCCGCTCCAGCGCCACGCCCTCCTCTCGGGCCGTGGCCACCAAATCCTCTGGCTGCGAGTCCGCGTCGCCCACCATTACCGCACGTCCGGTCTCGCCGGGGGCATAGCAGTGGTGCCAGCACAAATATTTCTGCGCCGCGCCGTCGCAGCACACTATCCTGTCCGCGCCGCGCAGCAACCCCTCCACCCATTCGCCGGAGGGAAACTCACCGTTGGCTATAATTGTGATATTCATTGATATATCTATTTCCTACATAATGCAATACTATCACAAAAGTACAAATTATTTTCCAATGTCGAAAAATAATTGTATTTTTGCACGCTCAAATTATCGCACAACGAACATGGAGACCATCAAAAAAATCTACCGCAAAGGCTACGGCCCCTCCAGCAGCCACACCATGGCTCCCCACGCCGCCGCCCTCCAGTTCAAGGCCGAGCATCCCGATGCCCATGCCATCCGCGTCACCCTCTACGGCAGCCTGGCCGCCACCGGGCGCGGCCACCGCACCGACAAAGCCCTGCAGGACGGTGCAGCCCCCATCCCCGTCGAAATACTCTGGCGGCCCGACACCGTGCTGCCCTTCCACACCAACGGGATGCACTTCGAAGCCCTCGACCCCGACGGCCACACCACCGCCGACTGGACCATCTACAGCATCGGAGGCGGAGCCCTCGCCAACGAAACCACCCGCGAGACCACCACAGAAGTCTACCCCATGTCCACCCTTGCCGAAATACTCCCCTACATCGAGCGCGAAGGCCTCACCTACTGGGAATACGTCGAGCAGTGCGAAGGCCCCACCATCTGGCCCTACCTGCAGGACATGTGGGACACCATGCAGCAAACCATCCGCCAAGGCCTCCAAGCCGAAGGGGTCATCCCCGGCGGGCTCCACCTGCGCAGCAAAGCACGGCAATACTACGTCCGCGCCTCCTCATACAAACCCTCGCTCCAGAGCCGTGCCCTCGTCATCGCCTATGCCTTGGCCACCTCCGAGCGCAACGCCGTGGGCGGCTACATTGTCACAGCCCCCACCTGCGGCTCATCCGGCGTGCTGCCCGCCGTGCTCTACCACCTCAAACAGTCGCACGGCTTCACCGACACCGAAATCCTCCGTGCCATGGCCACCGCCGCCCTTTTTGCCAACGTCATCAAGCACGGGGCCTCCCTCTCCGGGGCCGAAGTGGGATGCCAAGGCGAAGTGGGCAGTGCCTGCGTCATGGCCGCCGTGGCCGCCAACCAACTCTTCGGCGGCAGCCCCCAGCAGATTGAATATGCCGCCGAGATGGCCATGGAGCACAACCTCGGCCTCACCTGCGACCCCCTCTGCGGTCTCGTCCAGATACCCTGCATCGAGCGCAACGCCATGGCCGCCCTCCGCGCACTCGACATCAACATCTACGCCATGATGAGCGACGGCAAACACATCATCTCATTCGACAAAGTGGTGCGGACCATGCGCCGCACCGGCCACGACCTCCCCAGCCTCTACAAAGAAACCTCCCTCGGAGGCCTTGCCGTCGACTGACCTCTCCCCCACCCCTCTTTCCGCAGGGCTTGGGCAGAACTCCCCACAATCGGAAACAAACAAAATAAGACATCATAAAACACCGAAAAACATGAGAAAAATCCTCACCCTCGCCGCCTTCGTAGCCCTCTCCGGACTCGCCATGGCACAACAATTCTCCCTTCCCATCTTGCCCGAAAAAATGTGGCCCTCCGACTATGCCAAGTACGAGACCGACGTCCTCAAATGCTGCAACTACATCCTCACCGCCGACCCCTCCTTCAACAAACCCAAGCATCAGGAGTGCACCTCTTTCCTCCTCCGCTGGCTGGCCGGGGCTCCGCAAGTGCGCGTAGTCGTCACCCCCGAAATCACCCCCATCAAGCAGGAGCAACTCCTCGTCGTCTACCTTGCCGCCTGGACCCGCCATGCACTCCAATACAAAGACGCCGAACCCATTGTCTGCGCCAACGTTGCCGTAGGCGAAATGCTCAGCTACTACCAATCCTTCGGCAAGACCGTAGGCAAGAGCAAACTCTGCGACCGCCTGCTCAAACAGCAGAAGGACGGCAGCCTTCCCGCCACCGTGGCCAAAGCCGTAGCCGAATGACCCCTCACCCCCTTGCAAACCGGCCGCCGGCACATCGCCTTGCGGCACTGTTTTGCATATCTCTCCTCCTTGCCTCCTGCGGCCGGGACGGGCTTCCTTTCCCCTATACCCCCAACCGCCCCGACGACTACAACCTCCACACCACCTATGCCGACCAATTCGCTGGTCCCGTGGCCATCTTCACCCACCGCACCCTCAACGAATACTCCGACGGCTACACCTCGCAGACTGTGGCCTGCTTCGACACCGCCGGGCGGTGCATTGACCACTACTACCGCGACCGCAGCGTAAACACCTGGCGGCATTTCAGCTACGACAGCCTCGGGCGCCGCATTCTTGAGCAGTGCTGGCAAGACACCTCCACCGCCGTGCTGGACAGCCTGCGCCCCTGCCACACCCTTACCGCCTACAGCTACTCCCGCTCCGGCCGCCGCTGCCAGGCACGCATCACAGGCCCCGACCACCGCAGCCACACCTTCCGCCTCCGCTACGACCGCGCGGGCCACCTGACCCGCTACATCTACCCCGACGGCTCACGCTTCAGCTACCGCTACGACACGGCCGGGCGGCTTGTGCGCCGCACCTGGCCCGACGCCTCATTCGAGAGTTTCCAATACAACAGTGCCGGGGACATGACCTCCTACACCGACCGCAATGGGGTCGCGAACTGGTATATGGCCTTGCCGCCGCCCTCACGGGTCGACAGTCTGGGCCGCGTGCTGGAACAGGTGGTGGGCCACACTGGCGGCCCCGACGGCAACCCCGTGCGAGCCTTTTACGAGTATGACGACCACGGCAACTGGACCCGCCGCACCACCGCCAGCCCTTCATCCCCCACCCAGCTCGACATCCGCACCTTCACCTACCATCCTTGACGCCGTTCCCATCCCACGCCGCTCTAAGTCCACTCCTCCGACGGCATTTCTAATCCCGTTGTCCCGTCATTTCGACCTCTGCGGGTGGTCGAAATGATGAAACAACGCCCTTCCACCGTTGTCCAACGATGGGAGGTAGGGCGTTACTTGAATGTGCGGATGTGGGGGAATGCGGGAGTGGCTGACGCGGTCAAAGGCTATAACACGTTGCCATATTTAGTGGATCAGGATGCGGCGCGGCGCGGCATCGCCCACCTGGACGAGGTAGACTCCGGCACCCGGCACCTGCAGACGGCACAGCAGCGGGGCTTCGGAAACCTCGGCGACGGTGCGCCCCAGGAGGTCGACAATGCGGATTGACTTGCCTTCGGCTTTGTAGACAATCACCTGTCCATTTGGCTGCAAAGCCACCTGCTCGTCCTTTTGCAGTTCGAACAGGGCCGTGACCACCGTGTCGCACACGACGGCAATTCGGCGGGGGTTGTCCATACTGCCGTCACTCCACCCCACAAAGTCGATAAACATGTGGTTGGGGACGACATGCAGGATGGTCGTATTGTCGGTGCAGTCGGGGGTCCTTAGTTTGTCGACACGTCCCAGCGTACTGTCGGCCAAGGCTTGGACTTGATAGGGGAAATCCATTGTTTCATTCAGGTTTTGGAAATAGCACCATTGTGGCGCGGTGTGGTAGCCGATGCCGCATGGCGCGTCGATCTCAATGTCATACATGTCGCAGCGGAACGTTGTGGCATCGACCACGGGCGGGACGGGGTTGAGGGTGGTGATGTGCCGCAGGCTGTCGCAGTAGTAGAATGCGAGGTGGCCGATGGCTGTCACTGTGCCAGGGATGACGGCATGGGTCAGGTCGGGATGGGCGGCCACGAGGGTATCCTTGGCTTTGGAGGTGTAGACCAGGCTGTCTTCCACATAGCCGCCCACAGACAAGGCCCCCCAGGGCGCCCCTGGGGCTGTTCCGCTATAGGATACGTATGGGGAGAAGAGGAATGCGCCGGGCATGATGGTGTCGCACGTCTCCGGCACTTCGAGCGGCATGGTTGGGGTGAGCATCATCGCCTGCCGGCCTATATAATTTATGCCGGAGGTTAATGTGAGTTTCTTAAGACTGCGGCAGTTGCGGAAAGTCCCCTCTTCAATTCTTTCGAGAGGCATCTCCCTGGGAGCTTTGATGGTGGAAAGGTTTATGCAACTGTCGAAAGTATTGAATCCGAGCGACGTGAGTTCCGTAGGGAAGAAAATAACGACTGAGCGCAGAGCCGTGCATCCTTTGAAGATGCCATCCCCTATCGTGGTGGCCAGTGGCGGAAAACGGACCGAGTCGAGCGATGTGCAGTAGGCGAAGGCGTTGTCGCCGACAGTCCTTACCGAGAACGGAACCTCAAGAATCCGCAGCGAGCTGCAGTTCGCGAATGCCTCGCGACCTATTTCATTGGGATAATCTTCAATTTTGACTTGCCGGATACTGGTACAGCCCGCAAAAGTCCGTGGCTCGATTTTGTTAGTGGTCAGGGCCATCGGGATGACTACAGAGTCGAGGCTCGTACACCCTTCAAAAGCGCCTTCGCCCAATTCCATGATATAGGTGGGCAGAGATATGCCCCTAAGGCTTGTGCATCCCGCAAAAGCATGAGCACCAATTATGGGGATGTGGAACGGAGGCATTATACGCTTCAGGCGGCGGTGGTTGCGGAAAGCGTCATGCGCAATCGCGTAGACCGACTCTGGGAAATCCGCCACCACAATGTCGCGGTGGGCGCCCCACACCGTGTCGTGGTTCCGGCTGAAATACAGGCTGTCTTCGACCTCCCCGTTGCGGTAACGGGCGCCCCACGGAGCCCCGGCAAGCGAGTTGTCGCAATAAACCGAGTGCAGCCCATCGAAAGCGTGGTCGTCAATGGTGACCACGGTCGAGCGGAGGGTCATAGTGTCCACAGCCGACGAAACCAGTATGCCGCGCCCGATGAACTTCACCGTCGGGGGGATGGCGAGGGACGTGAGGTTGCTGCAGTTGGCAAATGCCCCGTCGGCGATAGTGACCACCGAGGCAGGGATGGAGGCCGACGTGATGGCTGGCAAGGCACCGCAGAGGGTGGTCTTGGTTGGGTCGGTAAAGAGTAAGCTGTCCTCGACATAGCTGTTCAGGAAACGTGCGCCACAGGCCTCGGTCCCTCCAGCCCACTGCACCAGCAGGGCTCCCTGGAAAGCGTCGGGCGAAGCCTGCATGGAGGGGTTTTGCACCGTCAGCACCAACCCGGGGCAGGATGCAAACGACTGCCACCCCAATTGCTGCACCGATGGCGGGAGCGTCACCTCGCGCACCCCGGATCCGAGAAACGCCCACGACCCAATTGTTGCCACCGAGGGCGGAATGCTGAACGAAGGGGTGAGAGCCGCACTGTTGAAGGCGGAAATCCCAATAGCCGTAACCGACTGGGGTATGGTCACATCCCTCAGATTAATGCAGCCGTCGAACAGGCGGGACGGAATTTCCGTAAGTCCATCGGGCAGATTAACCGACACTAAGTTACTGCACCGCAGAAACACCCCGATACCAATCGACTCCAAGGTGGCCGGGATACTCACCGCGTGGAGTCCCGAACAGTCGGCGAAGGCCCAGTTGCCTATACTTGTGACCGTGGAGGGGATTATCACCGTGTCCAGCTGGTGGCAGTATATAAAAGCCGAGTCGGCAATAGCCGTCACCTCATAAATGTTGTCCCTATACGTGACATGATCCGGTATCGAAAGGCTGCCCACTAAGCACCGGGCCGTGAAATAATTCATCTCCTCAAATGCCACCACGGCAACCCTGTCCGGACCGACAACCCGGAAGTGGAGATACTGCCCCGTGGCAGCCGGGGCCTTGAAAAAGGACGCCTCCGGCGTCTGGGAGCAGAGACAGCCCACGGTCGAAAACATCAGGGCTACGAAGGCAGAAAGAATCTTTTTCATAACGTTATAGCAATATATTAAGCGGTTCGCTTTTATTCGTCATCATGAATTGGACCAATTGGATGCAAAGATACTCTTTTTTTGCGAAAGGACAACTTTTTCACAGAAATATTAAGGTAATTCACAACCAAAAATACGCCTAAGCAATTGGGGTTATGAAATTTCCCGAATATGTTAATTCGTTAATATGTCAATTCCTGGGACTGGTTTTTTACTAATACATTCTCCCATTCAAGCTTTCCGAAAAAGTTTGAATCAAAATAAATCACAGCGGAATGGTTTATAACGCCGCTTTCGGAAATAGTGTCCCGCGCCAAGGGAGTGTACAGAACATTGGTCTACAGCTTTTCAGCGGCCAAGAGTGAGCTGCAAAAGCTGAATATTAGATTGTGGATGTCAAAATATGGGCGTTTCCCTGAATACCTGTGGAGTATGTGGGCCGGCGGTATTATAGTGTGGTGACGATGTTGCGGTAGTGGATGGAAGCGAGGAAGTCGTCGGCGCCTTCGGTGCGGAGAAGGTCTTCGGGTGCATGGGCATCGGTGCTGACGATGACGGGGATGTCGAGGGTGTTCATGTGGCGGATGGTGTCGCGGGCAGGATAGTAGTCGGTGTGGCGGCCTTTGTAGAGGCCACGGGTGTTGACTTCGCAAATGCAGCCGGTTTCGTGGATGAGCTGGACGGTTTCGAAAACGAGGGAGCGGAACCAGGGTTCGTCGTAGTGGAAATAGCGGTCGCGGTTGTGCATGACGATTTTGTCGAAGTGGCCGACTATGGTGGGACGCTGGGTTTCAATCATGCGGTTGGTCTGGTCAAAAAAACAGCGGACCGCACGGCGGATGTCGCCGGAAAAGAGGCGAATGAGGCCTTCGTCGTAGGTCTGGTAGCGGGGGCCGTCAATCATCCACAGGTGGTCTGCTGCCTCGGATGGGTATTGACGCAGGTGTTCGACATGGTCGGGTGGAGGGATGAGATGGATGCTGCCAATGGTGTATTGCAGCCCGCCCTGCTGGACGAGAGGGGCGAAGTCTTCACAAAGGCCGGGAACAAAGTCTATCTCCAAGCCGAGGCGGATGTCAATACGGTCGGCATATTCGCGCTGAAGGGCACGAATAGTGTCGCAGTATTCGAGGTATTTATCCTGGTGGATGGAGAATGTGTTGGCGAAGGGCAAGGGGGAATGGCCGGAAAAGCCGAGATGAGTGAAGCCGTGGGCAAGGGCAAAGTCGACCATTTGGCGGGGCGTGGCTTTGCCATCGCAATAAGTGGTGTGGGTATGATAGTTAGAAAGCATATACTGCACTTAATGAAAGACGGAGATTGCCAACAGGTTGGTCGTAGCCGGCATAGGTGTATTCGACTTCGCCGGTGAAAGAGAGACCTTTAAGGGTAGTGTAGGTGAGGCGGGGCTGGACACGCCAAAGGTAGGCAAGATCGTAGCCCCGACCAAAGACAATGGGTTCACCATCGACGGACGGGAGGGAGCCTTCATCTATATGCTTGGCATAGCCGAGGAAGAGACCTGGACGCCAGTGTCCACAGGTGCGTTCAATGTCGAGCCAGACGGTGTTAAAGTGCCAGTCGCTAAATTCGACAAAGGAGTCTGTGGGGGTGGTGTACATAAGGTAGCCGCCTAAGGAGCAGCCTTCGTAGAGGCTATTGCCCAGCAGAGTCTGGGCCTTGACGGCGAAGTGGTCGAACTGGTACATGCCGAAGAGGGAGTAGCTGAAGGACTGGTGCTGCACAGCGGGCGAGGCTGCGCCCACAGTGTTGACGATAGGTTGTATCGTTTTGAGGTTGGCGGCGGCGCCGAGAAGGAGGTTGCGATGGCGAAAGCGCAGTTGGGCATTCATTTCGGGTATGAGACTGTGGCGGGCGAAGAGGGTGCTGCTCTGCGGGGTGCCGTTGAGGAGGCCCTGGCTGGTGTTGTCAAGCTGCCATTGGGCAACGGCCAGCAGTTCCCAGTTGGGCGTGGGGAAGAAACTGTAGCGCACCTGTGGCTGCCGTGCGTAGGGGTGGAAAGGGGCACCCATGTTGAGGGGATTGGTCATAGGCATGATTTCGTGGATCACCATGGCGTACCAATATTGCCCCATGAGCAGGCTGTGGTTGTCCCACTCCAGAGCAAGATAGGCGTGGCGCAGACGGAGGTTGTTGATGGTGGCGTTGGTGGCACCGGTGAAGTCGCCCTCGATGAAGGCACGGCTTTGCGCGCCCCAAATCTCAGGACCGTTGACGGTGAGGTTGAGGCGGGCAGTGATGGCCAGCATGTCGGCCTGCCAGCCGTCGTTAATGTCGCGCCCCAGGCTGTCGCGCACGATAGGCTTGGGGTAGAACAGCATCATGTCTTCACGTCCGCCGACCACGGCGCGGCTGTCGGCATAGTAGTGCGGATTGACAAAACCATGCCACTTGAAGGTAAAACTTTCCTGTGCCCGGAGTGCGCCGAACACTCCGAGTAATCCCATAAAAACTATGATTTTCTTCATTTCTTGCTTCCTCCTGCGAGAGCTAAGATGAGGCCGAGAGCAACGCCAAGCAGGGCGGCGAAGAGCACCTGGAATGTCGGGGGCAGGATAAAGGTGATGGTGTGGGCAGGGAACCAGAAAAGAGGAATGGTCTTTTTGAAGACCACGTTCCACTGCACGTCCCAGTTGATTTTGTTGGCGAAGATGTCACGCATGTGCATGGGGCGCAACAGGCCGCGCACGGTGCCGCCGTTCTCCAGTATGTGGATGTCGGTGCATTTGTGAAAGGTCATCATCACCGGGGCGAAAATGGTATTCATCAGCACACTGACGGCGAAGGCCACGCCCACTTTGCCCCAAGTGAGTTGGGGTGCGGCAAAGGCCTCTGCCGGACAGCTGCAGCCGCCTACGACTCCAAGGAAGGCAGGCACGCCGCTCTTGAAGATGATCATGGCCATGGCGATGCACATGCCCAGAAATCCCCACACCATCATGCGGGGCACGATGCCAAAGCCCTTCTTGTTGTACATGCCCTCGCGGATGCGCAGGGCCAGCATCTCGCCAAAGGTGGCAAGGATGGCAAACTTAAAGAATGCCATGATGAAGGGATGTGCGGCGGTCGACGATTCGAACCATGCAAAGAATCCCGTGGCGGGAATAAAGAACGGGGCCAGAACGATGACCACGATAAGGATGACGAGCCAGTCTTGTTTTTTCATTGTGTTAGATTTGTTGATACGTTGATATTAATGCTGTGTTGATGTATTCACTTCTTGGTTGTGAGTTCGATGAGGTCTTGGTCGGCGCTGCTGAAGCCTACCAGCAGCGTTATCTCCTTTCCGGCGGGCAGGGGGACTATCTCCTGCTCCTCCTCGTCGAATTGGCGGAGCCAGTAGGGGTCGATGTCGATGGCAAAGGTCTGCTTCCCGCTGCGGTCGACTGCGACACGCTTGAAGCCTATCAGTTGTTTGACGGGCTCTTGGCTGTCCACCCCTTTGAGGTATACCTGCACTACGGTGCTCCTCCCTTCGGGCATGATGCGTGAGGGCTTGGTGACGGTCACAGTGCCTTTAATCTTGCCATCGTCGTAGCGTATGTCCTCCAGTTTGTAACGAGTATAGCTCAGTCCGTAGCCGAAGGGGAAAAGAGGTTCCTCGGCAAGATAACGGTATGTGCGTCCACGCATGTCGTAGCTGTCGAAGGGGGGCAGTTGTTGTGTGTTCCTATAGAACGTGACAGGCAGCCGCCCAAAGTTGTCATACTGCCCGGCCAGGGCTGATGCGATGGCATTGCCCATCTCCTCTCCCCCATACCAGCATTGCATAATGGCGTTGCACTTGAGGGTTTGTTTGTCCAAGGCTATGGCACTGCCGCTGCACAGCAGCAACATTACCGGCTTGTGTTTGCGTTGCAGCGAACGTATCTCTTTGCACTGGTTGTCGGGCAACTCGATAAGGGTGCGGTCGCCTTTGTAGAATCCCGGCATGTCCACGGGCAGCTCCTCACCCTCCAGTTGCGGGTTCAAACCTCCGGCATAGACAATCATGTCTGCCTTTTTGGGCGAGTCGACAAGCGTAAAGAGGTTCCCCAACCCCTCGCGGATGCTGACGGTGTGGAGCGGTGTGCCGTTGTAATTGCCCAAGGGCATGAGCGTGTCTTCGGCATTGGGGCCGGCAAGATATATCCTGGTGCCATGCTTCAGTGGAAGAAGGTCTTTGTCGTTTTTGAGCAGCACAAGTGATGCCACGGCCGCATCCCTGACGGTGCAAAGGCCGTGGATGGGGCCACCGTTGATCTTGTGATCCATTACGCGCAGCCTTGTGCGCAGAATGCGGCGCACATGCCGGTTGATTACCTCTTCGCTGATATAGCCCGAGTCCATAGCCATGCGCAGGGCGTTCAGCCCACTGCCGCACTCCAGGTCCACCTCGCTCCCGAAGGCATCGGCCGCCGTCAGTGCGGCGGAGGCATGGGTCTTGTGGCGGGGAATGACGGTGTCGCGCTCCCAGCAGTCGTTCAGCGCCCAGCAGTCGGTCACCAGCAGCCCGTCGTAGTGCCACTTGTTGCGCAGTATGTCCACCAGCAGTTCGCGGTTGGTGCAACAGGGTTGGCCGTTCAGCCGGTTGTAGCCACACATCACCTGCTGCACATCGCTGTTTTTGATGATGTATTCGAAGGCGGGAAGATATGTGGTCCAAAGGTCTCGCGGACTGACCTGTGCATCAAACTCATGCCGCACCCCTTCCGGACCGCTGTGCACGGCAAGATGTTTCAAGCAAGCCGCTGCCGAAAGGTGACGGCCGTCAGGCGACAATGAGGCCTCGCGAGGGTAGGCGTGCTGCAGCCCGTTCACACAGGCCAGCCCCATCCGGGCGGTGAGGAAGGGGTCTTCGCCGTAGGTCTCCATCCCCCGACCCCAGCGGGGATCGCGGAATATGTTGATGTTAGGTGTGAAAAAGGTCAGCCCAGTATAGTCGGTGGCTACTGCATACACGGAGTCATGAGCCTGCTTCCGTTTGAGGCGCGCCTCTCTGGCCACCTCGGCAAACACCTCCTGCACCATCCAATCGTCGAACGTGGCGGCCAGGCCGATGGGCATGGGCCAAACCGTGGCCAGCCCGTTGCGTCCCACCCCGTGCAGGGCCTCGTTCCACCAGCTGTAGGCCGGCAGCCCCAGCGACGGGATGGCGGGGTTGCGGTGCTCCATCATGGACAGCTTCTCGTCCAGCGTGAGTCGCGACAGCAGGTCTTCCACGCGCTCGTCCACACCGAGTGCTGTGTCTTGGAAAGGAAAGGTTTGAGCCTGCAGCAATAGACTACAGCTCACTGTCAGCACGACCGCCAATAGGATTCTTTTCATCTGTTGTTCATGTGTTGTTTCGCCTTGCAAAAATACAACTTTTTTTTCAATCAGCCGCTTTTTTATTTCAAGTGCGAGTTGGGCAAAAAAGCAAAAGCCTCCAGCTGGGCTGGAGGCTTTTCTGTGTGCGAAAGCAGGACGCACTTTCTTATTCAAAAGAGGCTATAGCCTTCTTGATAATCTCGATGGCTTCACGCAGCTGCTCCTCGTTGATGACCAGCGGCGGGGCAAAACGGATGATGTGCTGGTGGGTGGGCTTGGCCAAAACGCCCATGTCGCGCATCTTCAGGCAGACATCCCATGCTTCCTTGCCGTTGTGGGGCTTGATGATGACGGCGTTGAGCAGTCCCTTGCCGCGCACTTTCTCAATCATGGGGCTCTTGAACTTGGACATCTCCTCGCGGAAAATCTTGCCCAGACGGTCGGCATTCTCCATCAGGTGCTCATCCTTGATGACCTGAAGGGCGGCGATGGACACTTTGGCCGCGATGGGGTTGCCGCCGAAGGTGGAACCGTGCTCACCGGGTTTGATGTTGAGCATGATGTCGTCGTCGGCCAGCACGCAGCTGACAGGCACCACGCCGCCACCGAGGGCTTTGCCCAAAATCAGGATGTCGGGACGGACGCCTTCGTGGTCGCAGGCCAGCATCTTGCCGGTGCGGGCAATGCCGCACTGCACCTCGTCGGCCATGAAGAGGACGTTGTGCTTCTTGCAGATGTCGTAGCATTTTTTCAGATAGCCCTCATCGGGGACGTAAACACCAGCCTCGCCCTGGATGGGTTCAAGCAGGAAACCGGCAATCTTCTTGCCATGCTCCTCCAGCACTTTTTCCAGTGCGGCGGGGTCGTTGTAGGGTATACGGATGAAACCGGGAGTCATGGGGCCATAGTTGGCATAGCTTTCGGGGTCGTTGCTCATGGTGATGATGGTGATTGTGCGGCCGTGGAAGTTGCCTTCGCAGCAGACGATCATCACCTCGTCGTTGGGAATGCCTTTCTTCACCACACCCCAGCGGCGAGCCAGTTTCAAGGCTGTCTCGTCGGCTTCGGCGCCGCTGTTCATGGGCAGCACTTTCTCGTAACCGAAATATTCAGTGACATACTTCTCCCACTCGCCGAGGCAGTTGTTGTAGAAAGCGCGGCTGCTCAGGGTCAGCTGATGAGCCTGGTCGCAGAGAGCCTTGATGATTTTGGGATGGCAATGGCCCTGGTTCACGGCGGAGTAGGCCGAGAGGAAGTCAAAATAGCGTTTCCCTTCGCAGTCCCACACAAAGGGGCCTTCGCCTTTGGCAAGGACAACGGGCAGGGGGTGATAGTTGTGAGCACCGTAACGGGCTTCCATTTCCATGAATTCTTCAGATTTCGTCATAATGTTGTATTTTTATTTGTTGTTGTTTTGTTTTGTCTGTTTCTTGTGTCGGCACGGGCCGCGAGGCGAGTGGCCTGAAAAATTTTTTGCAAATTTACATCTTTTATTTCAAATAAAACAAATATTTTTGCGTTTTGTCGTAAATTTAAGTCCTTTGTGTTCGGCCCGGATGGCCGTCAGGACTTCATTTATATGAACGAAAGTGTTTCAATTATGGATGAGAGCAGAGACGAAATAACCGACAAAGTCCTCGAAGTAAAACACCTCCAGGTGGAGTTCGTGCACGACGGCGAACCCCACACGGCTGTGAAGGATGTCAGCTTCGATGTCTGCCGGGGCCGCACACTGGGCATCGTGGGCGAGTCGGGCAGTGGCAAGTCCGTCAGTTGTCTGGCCGTCATGGGGCTGCTCCCGCCCCAGCCCCGGTGCCGCGTCCAGGGGTCCATAACCCTCCGTCCCGAACCCGGAGGCGGTGCGGTGTCCACCATCGAACCCGGCGCCCATGTTTCCATGATTTTCCAAGAGCCCATGACCAGCCTCAATCCCGTCCAGCGGTGCGGCCCGCAGGTGATGGAAATGCTTTTGGCCCACGAGAAAGTGCCGCACGCGGAGGCTCGCCGCCGCGTAATCGAACTGTTCGAGGAAGTGATGCTTCCCCGTCCGGAGAAAATCTTTTCCAGCTATCCCCACGAAATCAGCGGCGGACAGAAACAGCGCGTCATGATAGCAATGGCCTTGATTTGCCACCCCGCCCTCGTCATAGCCGACGAACCCACCACCGCCCTCGACGTCACCGTCCAGAAAGCCATCCTCCAGTTGCTGCGCACACTGCAGAAAAAATACAATATCGGCATTATCTTCATCACCCACGACCTCGGTGTCATTGCCCAGATTGCCGACAACGTGGCAGTCATGTACAAAGGGCAGATTGTGGAACGCGGCCCGGCCGGACAGGTTCTCTACCACCCCCAGCACCCCTACACCAAAGGCCTCCTGGCCTGCCGTCCGCCACTCGACAGCCGTCCCAAGCGGCTGCCCACCGTTAAGGACTACTTAGAAAACACCGTAGCCGAAAGCCTGGCAGAACCCGAAAAGAACGCTGCTCCCGCCCTCCCGCCGGACGGCGACAAGGATGGCACCCCGCTGCTGCGAGTCCGCAATCTCGATGTCACCTACGCTTTGGAAACCAGCCTGCTGGGCAAAGTGAAGAAAACCCTGAAAGCCGTCGACGGAATCTCATTCGACATCTACCGGGGCGAGACTGTCGGCCTCGTAGGCGAGTCGGGCTGTGGCAAGAGCACCCTCGGCCGCGCCATCCTCCAACTCATCGGGCGCAGTGCCGGGACTGTGGAATTTGAAGGCCGCCCGCTCGACAGGCTTTCCCGCTCTGAGCGGCAAGCCCTGCGCCGCAAAATGCAGATAGTCTTTCAG
This sequence comes from uncultured Bacteroidales bacterium, assembly GCA_947168665.1. Lineage (GTDB taxonomy): Bacteria > Bacteroidota > Bacteroidia > Bacteroidales > P3 > Colimorpha. The sequence goes on along the minus strand of CAMVMX010000008.1, from coordinate 2,532 downwards.
GACCCCTACTCTTCCCTCAATCCCCGCATCACCATCGGACAAGCCATCCTGGAACCCCTGCGGTGCCACGGCCTTTGCGCCGACGACCGCGAACGCCGCGGACGCGTCCTCAGCCTCATGCAGCAAGTGGGACTCAGCGAAGAGTGGTTCGACCGCTACCCCCACGAATTCAGCGGCGGACAGCGGCAGCGCGTCTGCATAGCCCGCGCCTTAGTGTTGCAGCCCGAACTCGTCGTTTGCGACGAGAGCGTATCCGCCCTCGACGTCTCCGTCCAGGCCCAAGTACTCAACCTCCTCAACGACCTCAAAGAACAATACGGCTACACCTACCTCTTCATCACCCACGACCTCTCGGTGGTCAAATTCATCTCCGACCGCATCCTGGTCATGCAGCAAGGCCGCATCGTCGAGCAGGGTCCGTCCGACCAGCTCTTCGCCCACCCCCAGCACCCCTACACCCAACACCTCCTCGCCGCCCTCCCGCGCCTCTAAACGGCAGACAAACTCAAACATTCAAGCATTAACACATTAACGCATTAACACATTAACACACTCATCATGAACATCAAACGATTCGGCATCCTGCCCAAAATCCTCCTCGCCATCGCCCTCGGCATCGGCTGCTCCTTCTTCATGCCCGGATGGGCCGTGCGGGTGTTCCTCACCTTCAACTCCATCTTCAGCAACTTCCTGGGCATGTTCATTCCCCTGCTCATCATCGGGCTTGTGGCCCCCGGCATCGCCGACCTCGGCAAAGGGGCTGGCCGCCTGCTGCTCATCACCGTGGTGCTGGCCTATGGCTCCACCGTCCTCTCCGGGGCCTTTGCCTACACCTCGTGCGCCCTGGCCTATCCCCACATCCTCGGCGACGGACTCTCCTCGCTCGGCGCCATGGACATGTCCAACGCCCTCACCCCCTACTTCACCATCGACATGCCCGCCTTCATCTCCGTCACCACGGCACTGGTGCTGGCATTCCTCCTCGGCCTCACCACCGCCCACATCCCCGGCACCACCATGCGGGGCTTCCTCACCGACTTCCGCGACATCATCACCCGCGTCATCGCCCGCGTCATCATCCCCCTCCTGCCCCTCTACATCTTCGGCATCTTCCTCCAGATGGGGGCCGAAGGCCACGTGGGGGCCGTCCTCGGCGCATTCCTCAAAATCGTGGGCTTCATCTTCCTGTTGCATGTCACCGAGCTGGTCTTCCTCTTCCTCGTGGCCGGAGGCGTGACGCGCCGCAACCCCTTCCGCGCCCTCGTCACCATGCTCCCCGCCTACGCCACCGCCCTCGGCACCGCCAGCAGCGCCGCCACCATCCCCGTCACCCTGCAGCAAGCCATCAAAAACGGCGTCCGGCCCGAGACGGCCAGCTTCACCGTACCCCTCTGCGCCACCATCCACATGCCCTGCTCCATCCTTAAAATCACCGCCGTGGCCTACGCCATCAGCCTCAGCATGGGCCTCCCCGCCGACTTCGGCACCTACATCGGCTTCATCCTCATGCTCGGCATCACCATGGTGGCCGCTCCCGGCGTGCCGGGCGGTGCCATCATGGCCGCCCTCGGCCTGCTGGGCAGCATGCTCGGTTTCGACGCCAACATGCAAGGCCTCATGATTGCCATCTACATCGCCATGGACAGCTTCGGCACCGCCGGCAACGTCACCGGCGACGGCGCCATCGCTCTCATCGTCGACCACATACGCGGCGGCCAGGAACGCGAAAACTAAGTGGAACCCCGCCAAAACACAAGGCGGAAAGCGATGGACGGCCTTGCCCGTCCCGCTTTCCGCCTTTCGCTCTCTTGCCGTCAGCGTTCAATACTCCACGCGAGGCTCCATTTCTTTGGCCTGGGCCACCATCTTCTCAATCTCCTTCACCGAGGGGATGCGGTTGCACAGGTTCTTCTCGGCGTTCACCTCCTCCATCTTGGCGAAGAGGTTGGCCGGCACACGGTGGCGGAACTCCTTGATGGTGTCCACACCTGCTGCCTCTAACAGCTCGGCAAACTGACCTGCCACACCGTTGATGCGGAACAGGTCGGCGTGGTTAGTCCAACGCAGAATCAGCTTCTCGCTGATGCCTGTGGCCTCGGCCATCTTGCGGCGGCCGGCGCGCGTGGCGCAACTGTCCAACAGGTCGTCCGTGGTCTTCACCCCGGCAGCGTTCAACTTGGCGGCATACGCGTCGCCGATTCCTTCAATGTCAATAATTTTGTAAGCCATAGTGTTTTGTTTAAATGTTTTACCCCATAACGCGGCTCGGCGCAAAATATTGTGTCCCGCGCCCATATTTCTGCCGCAGCGGCCTTCCCCCCTACTCTCTCCTCCAGGCAACGCCCGCTCCACCCACGGCGAAGGAGAGCCGTGCGGCCAAGTAGCGGAAATAGTAAACATCAGAATCCCCGGAACAAAAAAACAGCCATATCAAAAAAAAAGAGTATCTTTGCATTCGTAAAACAACACACACAACAACATGTAAACGACACAAGACATAAGACATAAATAACTGAGCTTGACGCTCTTGTT